>CAWFNO010000003.1:0-570702 GCA_963817155.1 uncultured Pseudomonadota bacterium | reverse complement strand
TCCGAGCAAGCGAAGCTCACCGCCTGCCGTAAAGTGTGGCGTATGTATCGGCGGGGGTGCGGAGTGTCAAGCGCGAAAGTGCCTGAAAAATCGGGGTTTCTGCGATTTAGGCGGCGGCGCCAATGACCGCGCCGGCGCGTGGCGGCAGGGTTAATGAGGCGGTTAATGCGGCGCGCCGTCGCGGCCGGGCTCGGTCCGCAACCAGGATAGTTCCAAACCCCGTCCGCCAGCGGCACTTCGGCGGACAGCTGCGCCGAAATTCAGCGCGACGATGAGGCGATCGCCGTCGGCTTCGCGCGCGTAAGCCAGAACCTCAACCGGAGGATTTAAGGGGCCGGTAGGGTCCACGCGAGTCAGCGCCTGGCGGGGGCGCGCGGTGCAGAGCGATCAGCCGCCGGTAAGAGATTGTAGAGCGAGCCCGGATCGGCACGCTCGCTTGCGACGTTGCGTGTGGCAAAATCGTCGGGCAGCGGCAGCCACGGCTCCACTACGGAAAAACCGGCGAAGGCGCTCGCGTCCCACTGCATTGGCGTGCGCGCGCCGTCGCGGCGGGGGCACGTCGGTGGCGGCCGGATCGCGCTGCCCGCCCGGGCGGCACATCGACCTGGCGCATGCCGATCTCGTCGCCGTAATAGAGGGTCGGCGTGCCGCGCAGCGTCAGCAGCAGCATGGCGGCCAGCCGCGCATTCTCCACACCGATGCGCTCGCAAGCCGCGGCCGGTCGTGATTGCCCAAGACCCAGTTCGGCCAGGCGCCTTGCGGTAGCGAGGCCTCGTAGCGCGCGATCAGCGCGGCGATGGCGCGCGGCTCGAACGGTGTGCCGATCAGGGCGAAGTTAAACGGCAGATGCGCGCCGCCAAGATCGCGACCGTAATAGGCGGCAAGTTTTTTCACCGACATATAGGCTTCGCTGATCAGCACGCGCTCGGGAAATTCGTCGATCACGGTCCGCAGGCCGGCGATCGCGTCATGCACCTCCTGCTGGTCGGTCGAATAAATCGCGAGCAGCCGCCGATATGGCTTGTCTCTGCCCTCGCGAAAATCAGGATTGGGCGGGTTGTCGCGAAACCGGGCGTCCTTGATCAGATGCCAGATCGCATCGACGCGGAAGCCGTCGACGCCGCGACGAGCCAGAAGCGCAGCACCTCGTAGCATCGCCTCTGCACCTGCGGGATTACGCCAGTTCAGGTCGAGCTGGTGGCTCAGGAACGCGTGGTAATAAAACTGGCCGGTACGCTCCTCGCTTCCTCCCGGCGGAGCCGCCGAATTCCTACAGCCAGTTGTTGGGCGGCCCGCCGTCTGGCGCGGGATCGCGCCAAATGTACCAGTCGCGTTTCGCGTTATCGCGCGACGACCGGCTCTCGACGAACCACGGATGCTGCTCCGACGTGTGATTGGGCACGAGATCGAGCAGGACTTTCAAGCCGCTGCGCATGCGCCGCCGCAAGCAACGCGTCGAGAGTGGCTCATGGGTGCCGAACAGCCGATCGATCGCGGTATAATCGGCTATGTCGTAGCCGAAATCGGCCATCGGCGACGTGAATATGGGCGACAGCCAAATCGCGTCGACGCCGAGCTCGGCGAGATACGGCAGGCGCGCGACGATGCCGGGCAAATCGCCGACGCCGTCGCCGTTTCCATCCTGAAACGAGCGCGGATAGATCTGATAGAGAATGGACGGTTGCCACCAGTGCATAGTCCACCGTCATGCCCGGCTTCGTGCCGGGCATCCACGCCTTTCTTCAAAAGTAAGCAAGACGCGGATGGCAGGGACAAGCCCGGCCGTGAAGCCGGACACTCATCAGCAAAAGGGCCGCCCCTTTCGGAGCGGCCCTTTCGATTGACGTGACGCGGTGGCGTTATTCCGCCGCCGGCAGCGCCGGAGCGGCGGCGGCTTCGGCGGCAGCCTCGGCCGCGGCAGCAACCTTCGCCGCGTCCTTTTCCCGCTCCTGCAAGATGAGGGCGTCGCGTTTTGTCGCCACCTCGCGCAACTGGTTCATCATGGCGCCGGTGCCGGCCGGGATCAGGCGGCCGACGATGACGTTCTCCTTGAGGCCGTCGAGCGTGTCGATCTTGGCGTTGACCGCAGCCTCCGTGAGCACGCGCGTCGTCTCCTGGAACGAAGCGGCCGAGATGAACGAGCGCGTCTGCAGGCTCGCCTTGGTGATGCCGAGCAGCACGGGATGGCCGGTCGCCGGCTTCTTGCCGTCGGCCTCGATCCGCGCGTTGATTTCGTCGAGCTCGGTCTTGTCCATCTGCTCGCCCTGCAACAGATCGGTCTCGCCGGCGTCGTCGATCTCGACCTTCTGCAGCATCTGGCGGACGATCACCTCGATGTGCTTGTCGTTGATCGCCACACCCTGCAGTCGGTACACCTCCTGGATTTCGTTCACCAGATAGGCGGCCAGCTCCTCGACCCCCTTGATGGCGAGGATGTCGTGCGGCGCCGGATTGCCATCGACGATGTAATCGCCCTTCTCGATGACGTCGCCATCCTGCAGATGGATGTGCTTGCCCTTCGGCACCAGATATTCCTTCGGCTCGTCATTCTTGCCCGACGGCTCGATGGTGATGCGGCGCTTGTTCTTGTAGTCCTTACCGAAGCGCACGGTACCGCCGATCTCGGCGATGACCGCCGACTCCTTCGGCCGCCGCGCTTCGAACAGCTCCGCCACCCGCGGCAGACCGCCGGTAATGTCGCGCGTCTTGGCGCTTTCCGTGGGGATGCGGGCGATAACGTCGCCCGCCTTCACATGCGCGCCCGGATCGACCGAGATGATCGCGTCGACCGCAAGCTGGTAACGCGCCTCGCCGCCGCGGCTGAGCTTCAACAGCTTGCCATCCTTGCCCTTGACCACCATGGCCGGGCGCAGATCCTGCTGGTTGCGCGAGGAGCCGGTGCGCCAGTCGATGATCACGCGCTTGGCGATTCCGGTCGACTCGTCGAGCGCCTCCGACATCGACAGGCCGTCCACCATGTCCTCGAAGGCGATGGTGCCTTCGACTTCGGTGAGGATCGGCCGCGTGTAGGGATCCCACTCGGCGATGCGCTGGCCGCGCTTGATCTTCTCGCCGTCCTTGACGCGCAACCGCGCGCCGTAGGGGATGCGGTGATGCGCGCGCTCGGTGCCGTCGGCATCGAGCACCGCCACCACCATGTTGCGCACCATTGCCACGATGTCGTTGTCCGAGTTCGTGGCGACGTTCTTGCTCTTGAACTTGATCGTACCGTCGAAGTTCGACTCGATGAACGACTGCTCGGAAATCTGCGCCGCGCCGCCGATATGGAATGTGCGCATGGTGAGCTGGGTACCCGGCTCGCCGATCGACTGCGCGGCGATGACGCCCACCGCCTCGCCCATGTTGACCGGCGTGCCGCGGGCGAGATCGCGCCCGTAGCAGGCCCCGCAAACACCGTTCGCCGCCTCGCAGGTCAGCACCGAGCGGATCTTGAGCTCCTGCACCGCGGCATTGGTGATCGCCTCGACCTCCGGCTCGGTGAGCAGGGTGCCGCGCTTGACGATGGTCTTATTGGTCGCCGGGTCCTTGACGTCCTCGGCCGAGGTGCGGCCGAGAATGCGGATGGCGAGCGAGGCCACCACGGTGCCGGCGTCGATGATCGCCCGCACCTTGATGCCGTTCTTGGTGCCGCAGTCTTCGGTCGTGATGATGCAATCCTGCGCCACGTCGACCAGACGCCGCGTCAGATAGCCCGAGTTCGCCGTCTTCAAGGCGGTGTCGGCGAGACCCTTGCGGGCGCCGTGCGTCGAGTTGAAGTACTCGAGCACCGAGAGGCCTTCCTTGAAGTTGGAGATGATTGGGCTCTCGATGATCTCGCCCGAGGGCTTGGCCATCAGTCCGCGCATGCCGGCCAGCTGGCGCATCTGCGCCGGCGAGCCGCGCGCGCCGGAATGCGCCATCATGTAGATCGAGTTGACCTGCATGTCGCGGCCGCTCGCGTCCTTCTTGGTGGTCGAGATTTCCTTCATCATCGCGTCGGCGATCTCGTCGGTGGACTTCGACCAGGCGTCGACTACTTTGTTGTACTTCTCGCCCTGGGTGATGAGGCCATCGTTGTACTGCTGTTCGAACTCCTTGGCGAGATCGCGCGTGCGGTCGACGATCTTCCACTTCGACTCCGGCACCACCATGTCGTCCTTGCCGAACGAGATGCCGGCCTTGAACGCGTGATAGAAGCCGAGCGCCATGATGCGGTCGCAGAAGATGACCGTCTCCTTCTGCCCGCAATGGCGGTAGACGGTGTCGATCATCGACGAGATTTCGCGCTTGGTCATGAGCTTGTTGACCGCATCGAACGAAATCTTCGGATTCAGCGGCAGCACGTTGCCCAGGATGACGCGGCCGGGCGTGGTCTCGTACCATTTCTTGTACGGCTTGCCCTTCTCGTCCACGCCGTCCCAGCGGTACTTGATCTTGGTGTGCAGGCCGATCGACTTCTCATGCAGGGCGTGCTCGATCTCGGCCATGCTGGTGTAGTGGCTGCGCACGGTGTTGATCAGCTTCGGGTCTTTCTTGAGCTGGGTTTCGGTGTGCAGCGCGAGCTTCCACTCGCCGGGCTCGCCCTCGCTCATCAGCGAGAGATAATAAAGCCCGAGCACGATGTCCTGCGACGGCACGATGATCGGCTGACCGTTCGCCGGATGCAGGATATTGTTGGTTGACATCATCAGCACGCGCGCTTCCAGCTGCGCTTCGAGCGACAGCGGAACGTGCACGGCCATCTGGTCGCCGTCGAAGTCGGCGTTGAAGGCGGCGCAAACCAGCGGGTGAAGCTGGATCGCCTTGCCCTCGATCAGCACCGGCTCGAACGCCTGGATGCCGAGGCGATGCAAAGTCGGCGCGCGGTTGAGCAGCACCGGATGCTCGCGGATCACCTCGTCGAGGATGTCCCAGACTTCCGGCTTTTCTTTTTCAACCAGCTTCTTCGCCTGCTTCACGGTGGTGGACAGGCCCTTGGCGTCGAGCCGCGAATAGATGAACGGCTTGAACAGTTCGAGCGCCATCTTCTTCGGCAGCCCGCACTGGTGCAATTTCAGCTCAGGTCCGACCACGATCACCGAGCGGCCGGAATAATCGACGCGCTTGCCGAGCAGGTTCTGCCGGAAGCGGCCCTGCTTGCCCTTGAGCATGTCGGCGAGCGACTTCAACGGGCGCTTGTTGGCGCCGGTGATGACGCGGCCGCGGCGGCCGTTGTCGAAAAGCGCATCGACCGCTTCCTGCAGCATGCGCTTTTCGTTGCGGATGATGATGTCCGGCGCGCGCAGCTCGATCAGCCGCTTCAAGCGATTGTTGCGGTTGATGACGCGGCGATAGAGGTCGTTCAGGTCGGACGTGGCGAAGCGCCCACCATCGAGCGGCACCAGCGGCCGCAGGTCGGGCGGGATCACCGGCACGACGGTGAGGATCATCCATTCCGGTTTGTTGCCGGAGGCGATGAAGGCCTCGATCAGCTTGAGCCGCTTGCCGTATTTCTTCTTCTTGATGTCGCTGTCGGTCTCGACGATTTCGCCGCGCAGCTCGGCCTGCATCTTGTCCAGATCGAGCGCCTTGAGCATCTCGCGGATCGCTTCCGCGCCAATAGTCGCGGTGAACGAGTCGGCGCCGAACTCTTCTTGCGCTTTGAGATACTCCTCCTCGGACAGCAACTGACGGTCCTTGAGTGGGGTCAACCCCGGCTCCAGCACGACGTAATATTCGAAATAGAGGATGCGCTCGAGATCCTTCAGCGTCATGTCGAGCAGCAAGCCGATGCGGCTCGGCAGCGACTTCAGGAACCAGATATGCGCGACCGGCGCGGCCAATTCGATATGGCCCATGCGCTCGCGCCGCACGCGCGACAGCGTGACCTCGACTGAGCACTTCTCGCAGATGATGCCCTTGTACTTCATGCGCTTGTACTTGCCGCACAAGCACTCGTAGTCCTTGATCGGCCCGAAGATGCGCGCGCAGAACAGGCCGTCGCGCTCGGGCTTGAACGTGCGGTAGTTGATCGTTTCCGGCTTTTTGATCTCGCCGTACGACCAGGACAGAATCTTTTCCGGGCTCGCGATCGAAATCCGGATCTGGTCGAAGACCTGAGCCGGCACCTGCGGGCTGAAAAGATTCATGATTTCTTGGTTCATCGCATTCTCCTCGACCGGGGGATCGCCGTTCCCCCAACCTGTCGTTAAATCCAAAACCGCGGAGCGGCGGTCTCGCCGCTCCGCACTCTGATTATTCCGCGGCTTCCGCCGTATCCCCACCCTGGCCGCGTCCCTGCTTGGAATTGTGCAGATCGACGTTGAGGCCGAGCGAGCGCATTTCCTTGACCAGCACGTTGAAGCTTTCCGGGATGCCCGCCTCGAAGGTGTCGTCGCCGCGCACGATGGCTTCGTAGACCTTGGTGCGGCCGGCCACGTCGTCCGACTTGACGGTGAGCATTTCCTGCAAGGTGTAGGCGGCGCCATAGGCTTCGAGCGCCCACACTTCCATTTCGCCGAACCGCTGGCCGCCGAACTGCGCCTTGCCACCGAGCGGCTGTTGGGTGACCAGCGAGTAAGGGCCGATCGAACGGGCGTGGATCTTGTCGTCCACGAGATGGTGCAGCTTGAGCATGTAGATGAAGCCGACGGTGACCTTGCGGTCGAACACGTCGCCGGTGCGGCCGTCGAACACGCTGACCTGGCCGGAATGGTCGAGGCCGGCGAGATCGAGCATCTTCTCGATGTCGGCCTCCTTGGCGCCGTCGAAAACCGGCGTCGCGATCGGCACGCCGTGACGCAGGTTGCCGCTCAATTCGACCAGCTCGTCCTCGGAGAGCGACTTGATGGTTTCGTCGTCGCCATAGACCTTCTTGAGGATATCCTTGAGCGGACGCGTGTCGTGCTTGCTGTTGTAGAGATCGACCGCCTGCCCGATCTTGAGACCGAGGCCGGCGCAAGCCCAGCCGAGATGCGTCTCAAGAATCTGGCCGACGTTCATGCGGCTCGGCACGCCAAGCGGATTGAGCACGATGTCAACGGGCTGGCCGTCGGCGAGGAACGGCATGTCCTCCGCCGGCACGATCTTCGACACCACGCCTTTGTTGCCGTGGCGGCCGGCCATCTTGTCGCCGGGCTGGATCTTGCGCTTCACCGCGACGAAGACCTTGACCATCTTCATCACGCCGGGCGGAAGTTCGTCGCCGCGCTGCAGCTTCTCGACCTTGTCGAGGAAGCGCTGCTCGAGGAGCTTCTTCGATTCGTCGTATTGTTTGCGGATCGCCTCGATCTCGCCCATCAGCTTGTCGTTTGGCGAGGCGAACTGCCACCACTGCGAGCGCGGATATTCATCCAAGATCGCCTTGGTGATCTTGCTGTCCTTCTTGAAGCCCTTCGGGCCCGCGATGCCTTGCCGGCCCTCGAGCAACTCGGCCAGACGGCCGTAGACGTTGCGGTCGAGTATCGCCTGCTCGTCGTCGCGGTCCTTGGCCAGACGTTCGATCTCTTCACGTTCGATGGCGAGTGCACGCTCGTCCTTCTCGACGCCGTGCCGGTTGAACACGCGTACTTCGACGACGGTGCCCTGCACGCCCGGCGGCACGCGCAACGAGGTGTCGCGCACGTCGGAGGCCTTCTCGCCGAAGATGGCGCGCAGGAGCTTTTCCTCCGGCGTCATCGGGCTTTCGCCCTTGGGTGTGATCTTGCCGCAGAGGATGTCGCCGGCATTAACCTCGGCGCCGATATAGACGATGCCCGCCTCGTCGAGATTTTTGAGCGCCTCCTCAGAGACGTTGGGAATGTCGCGGGTGATTTCCTCGGGGCCGAGCTTGGTGTCACGCGCCATCACCTCGAATTCCTCGATGTGGATGGAGGTGAACACGTCGTCTTTCACGATCCGCTCGGAGAGCAGGATCGAGTTCCTCGAAGTTGTAGCCATTCCACGGCATGAACGCGACCAGCACGTTGCGGCCGAGCGCCAATTCACCAAGATCGGTCGAGGGACCGTCGGCGATGATGTCGCCCTTGTCGACCATGTCGCCCACCTTCACCAGCGGACGCTGGTTGATGCAGGTGTTCTGGTTCGAGCGCTGATATTTCATCAGCCGGTAGATATCGACGCCCGGCTTGGTCGGGTCCATCTCACCCGTTGCGCGCACGACGATACGGGTGGCGTCCACCTGATCGACGATGCCGGAGCGGCGGGCGGAGATCGACGCGCCTGAATCGCGCGCCACCACGCCTTCCATGCCGGTGCCGACGAACGGCGCTTCCGAGCGCACCAGCGGCACCGCCTGGCGCTGCATGTTCGAGCCCATGAGCGCGCGATTGGCGTCGTCGTTCTCGAGGAAAGGGATGAGCGCGGCGGCAACCGAAACGAGCTGCTTGGGCGACACGTCCATGAAGTCCACCTTGTCGCGCGGGACGAGGTGAACGTCGCGGGTGCCGCCGGCGCGGCAGACAATCAGGTCTTCCGTGAAGCGTCCCTTGTTGTCGATTTGCGCATTGGCTTGCGCGACCGCGTAGCGTCCCTCCTCCATCGCCGAAAGATAGACAACCTCGTCGGTGACGCGGCCGTCCTTCACCTTGCGGTAGGGAGTTCTCGACGAAGCCGTATTTGTTCACCCGCGCGAAGGTGGCGAGCGAATTGATCAGGCCGATGTTCGGCCCTTCCGGCGTCTCGATCGGGCAGATGCGGCCGTAATGCGTCGGGTGCACGTCGCGCACCTCGAAGCCGGCGCGTTCGCGCGTGAGCCCGCCCGGACCCAGCGCCGAGAGACGCCGCTTGTGCGTGATCTCGGAAAGCGGGTTGGTCTGGTCCATAAACTGCGAGAGCTGCGAGGAGCCGAAGAACTCGCGCACCGCGGCGGCCGCGGGCTTGGCGTTGATCAGGTCCTGCGGCATGACGGTGTCGATATCGACGCTCGACATGCGCTCCTTGATCGCGCGCTCCATGCGCAGGAGGCCGATGCGGTACTGGTTTTCCATGAGTTCGCCGACCGAACGCACCCGGCGGTTGCCGAGATGGTCGATGTCGTCGATCTCGCCCTTGCCGTCGCGCAGATCGACCAAGGTTTTGATCACGGCAATGATGTCGTCCTTGCGCAGCACGCGCATGGTGTCGGGCGCGTCGAGGTCGAGGCGCATGTTCATCTTGACGCGGCCGACGGCCGAGAGGTCGTAGCGCTCACTGTCGAAGAACAGCGAGCGGAACATCGCTTCGGCGGTGTCCACGGTCGGCGGCTCGCCGGGGCGCATGACGCGGTAGACGTCGAACAGCGCATCCTCGCGCGTCATGTTCTTGTCGACGGCGAGCGTGTTGCGGATGTAGGCGCCGACATTGACGTGGTCGATATCGAGCAGCGGCAGTTCCTTGTAGCCGGCCTCGATCAAGATCTTGAGATTCTTCTCGGTCAGCTCCTCGCCGGCCTCCATGTAGATTTCGCCGGTGCGGCCGTTGGCGAGATCCTCGGCGACGTAATGGCCGATCAACTCGTCGTCGGCCATGCGCAGATGCTTGAGGCCCTTGTCGGAGAGCAGGCGGGCCTGGCGCACGGTGAGCTTCTTGCCGGCCTCGACCACCACCTTGCCGGTGTCGGCGTCGATCAAGTCATTGACGGCCTTGTAGCCCCTCAGCCGGTTGGCATCGAAGGGCACGCGCCAGGAATCCTTCACGCGCTTATAGGTCACGTGCTTGTAGAAGGTGCGCAAGATTTCCTCGCCGTCGAGGCCGAGCGCATAGAGCAGCGACGTCACCGGAATCTTGCGGCGGCGGTCGATGCGCGCGTAGACGATGTCCTTGGCATCGAACTCGATGTCGAGCCAGGAGCCGCGATAGGGGATGATGCGGGCGGCGAACAGCAGCTTGCCCGACGAATGCGTCTTGCCCTTGTCGTGGTCGAAGAACACGCCGGGCGAACGATGCATCTGCGAGACGATAACGCGCTCGGTGCCGTTGACGATGAAGGTGCCGTTGTTAGTCATAAGCGGGATGTCGCCCATGTAGACATCCTGTTCCTTGATGTCCTTGACCGACTTGGCGCCCGTCTCCTCGTCCACATCGAACACGATCAGGCGCAGCGTCACTTTCAGCGGCGCGGCGTAGGTCATGCCGCGCTGGCGGCACTCGTCGACATCGTACTTCGGCGGCTCGAATTCGTATTTGACGAATTCCAGCATCGACGAATTGGAAAAGTCCGAGATCGGGAACACCGAGCGGAACACCGCCTGCAGGCCCTCGTCCGGACGCCCGCCCTTGGGCTCCTTCACCAGCAGGAACTGGTCATAGGATGCCTTCTGAACCTCGATGAGGTTCGGCATCTCCGCCACTTCCTTGATTGATCCGAAAAATTTTCTTACGCGCTTGCGACCGGTAAACGTCTGCGCCATCGTTCTCTCTCGATTCGATTTTTGAGGGCCAACGCGGGCGCCTCTCCGAACGGCCGCAATCCATCGCGACCATCAGGACAGGCGTCGGCGTTTGCCGTTTCTATGTGATTCGGGCCTCGCCCGAACCGCCGCACACTTCACAATTCCGCAGAACGGACCGCCCCATTCGGGTTCCGCCTCCACCGCGGCCGCTTGGCTGGCCGCTGCACATTTTTTAGCCTCGGTACCCCCGGGCAAGAGGCCCGGGGGTACCGATTATCTCTGACGATCCCCGGGTCTCGCCGCGCGAGGCAGGGGATTTCGCTCACGTAAGCATCCGCTTACTTGAGCTCAACCTTCGCGCCGACCTTTTCGAGGGTGGCCTTGATCTTAGCCGCCTCGTCCTTGTTGACGCCTTCCTTGACGTTCTTCGGCGCGCCCTCGACCAGGTCCTTGGCCTCCTTGAGGCCCAGCCCGGTGAGCGCACGCACTTCCTTGATCACCTCGATCTTCTTCTCGCCGGCTGCGGCGAGAACCACGGTGAACTCGGTCTTTTCCTCGACCGCGGCAGCAGCGCCGCCGACAGGACCGGCCGCAACCGCCACAGCGGCAGCTGCGGACACGCCCCACTTCTCTTCGAGGAGCTTGGCCAGATCCGCTGCTTCCATGACGGTCAGGCTCGACAATTCATCAACGATCTTCTGCAAGTCAGTCATTTTAACAGTTCCTATCAGGTTCGAACCAGTCGGGTTTGTTTAAGAAAGAGCCATCACGCCACAGCGCTCTCGGAAGGTGCCTTGGACGCATAAGCCTGGATCACGCGCGCGACCTTGGCGGCCGGGGCGTTGGCGAGCTGCGCGATCTTGGTCGCCGGCGCCTGAATGAGGCCGATGATCTTGGCGCGCAATTCATCGAGAGACGGCAGCGAAGCGAGCTGCTTCACGCCGTTGAGGTCCAGAGCGGACTTGCCGAACGACCCGCCGAGAATGACAAACGCTTCGTTCGTCTTGGCGAAATCGACGGCCACCTTCGGCGCCGCCACGGGATCGCCGGAGAAGGCGATCACGGTCGGCCCCTTCAACAGGGGCGCGATGACGGCAGCGTCGGTATCCTTGAGAGCAATTTTGGCGAGACGGTTCTTCGCGACCTTCACCTGCGCGCCAGCGCCTTTCATCTGTTTTCGCAGATTTTGCATCTGGGCGACGGTGAGGCCGGAATAGTGAGCCACCACCACGACGTTCGCTGCCTTGAAGACGCCGCTCAGTTCGCTGATGGACTCTGCTTTTGCCGCTCGATCCACTGCAAGCTCTTTCCGGTATGGCGGTTGTCCGGCGTGAGACGGGAACCGCCGGGTTGTTACCAGCCGTCCCGCTGAATGAGCTCCACGCGAAGCAAACCAGGCAGGACGACGCTTCCTGTGATCCTGCCCCCAATCACGGTGACTTCGCCGCGAACGGGTATCCGAGGTTCGAACCGACTTGGCGCGTCTCGCGACGCGCAAGCTCGGGTCTCATCCCCGTCTATGCTGGCCCCGTTTTCATAGCCCGACCTCGCTGACGCGAGGGCGGGCCGGGATTAAGCCTCGGCTCTCGCCGCGGCGCCGGCAGTCTCGGACAGGTCAGCCAATTCATTTCTGAACCGGCCTTGCGTGCCCTCATCTTCGAACGCGACCTCGACCCTTCCTTTCAGATGTCCCGCCGGGATGTCCAAAAGATTGCAGCCTCCGATCACGAGTGAATTTAAGGACGCACAAAGGCGCGCCGACAAACAGGGCCGGCACGCCCGATTGCGGGTATTTAGAGCGTCTAAGAGCCTTTGCCAAGCCCTTTTTCGTAAGAATCCACCGCGAAACAGGGCCAATTAAGGCGAAAACTAGCCCGACCAGCTCGCCGCCGCAAACAACGACGACGGTTCGACCTTCACCCCCGGCCCCATGGTCGATGAGATCGCCACGCGGTTGATGTAATGGCCCTTGGCGCCCGGCGGCTTTGCTTTCTGTACCGCGTCGGCGAAAGCCTTGATGTTCTCAACCAGCTTGTCCTCGGTAAACGAGGCCTTGCCGACGCCGGCCTGGACGATGCCGGCTTTCTCCACGCGGAACTCGACCGAGCCGCCCTTGGCGCCCTTCACGGCGGTGGTGACATCCATGGTGACGGTGCCGACCTTCGGGTTAGGCATCATGCCGCGAGGACCGAGCACCTTACCCAGGCGCCCCACCAGCGGCATCATGTCGGGCGTGGCAATGCAGCGGTCGAAATCGATCTCGCCCTTGTTGACCTTCTCGACCAGGTCTTCGGCGCCGACGACATCGGCGCCGGCGGCTTTCGCCTCGTCGGCTTTTACCCCGCGCGCGAACACGCCGACGCGCAACGTGCGGCCGGAGCCGTTCGGCAGATTGACCACGCCGCGCACCATCTGGTCCGCGTGCGTCGGATCGACGCCGAGGTTCATCGCGATCTCGATCGTCTCATCGAATTTCGCCTTGGCGCGCTCCTTGACGAGCTTCACCGCTTCGGCGAGCGAATAGGACTTGTCGCGGTCGACACCTTCGCGTGCGGCCTTGGTGCGTTTTCCGATTGCCATGACCGTTACTCCGTCACCGTGAGGCCCATCGAGCGGGCGGAACCTTCGATCATCCTCATCGCCGCTTCGACCGTGTCGCAGTTCAGGTCCTTCATCTTCTGCTGGGCGATTTCCTTGACCTGCGCCTTGGTGACCTCGCCGACCATGTCGCGGCCCGGCGTCTTCGAGCCACTTTCGAGCTTCGCCGCCTTCTTCAAGAAATAGGACACCGGCGGCGTCCGCATCTCGAAGGTGAAGGAGCGATCCTGATAGGTGGTGATAATCACCGGGATCGGTGTGTTCTTCTCGATCTTCTGGGTCTGCGCGTTGAACGCCTTGCAGAACTCCATGATGTTCAAGCCGCGCTGGCCCAGCGCCGGCCCGATCGGCGGCGACGGGTTGGCGGCGCCCGCGGGCACCTGCAATTTGAGGAATCCAGTGACTTTTTTCGCCATTCTACTCTCCGTTAGTGGTGCGGATCTTGACGGTTGGCGGCCGCCTCACCTCCCACGCCTGTATGAACTCACGACTTATATAGTATTGCCTAGAGCTTCTCCACCTGTCCGAATTCCAACTCCACCGGCGTTGCGCGGCCGAAGATCGACACCGCTACCTTCACCCGCGACCGGGCTTCGTCCACTTCTTCCACCACGCCGTTGAACGAGGCGAACGGCCCGTCCGACACGCGCACCTGCTCGCCCACCTCGAAGGAGACCGAGGGCTTCGGCCGCTCGATGCCTTCCTGCACCTGATGCAGGATGCGGTCGGCCTCGGCGTCGGAAATTGGCATCGGCTTCTTGTCGGTGCCGAGGAAGCCGGTGACCTTCGGCGTGTTCTTGATCAGATGATAGACCTCGTCGGTGAGGTCCATCTTCACCAGCACGTAGCCGGGGAAAAACTTGCGCTCGGCGTCCACTTTGCGTCCGCGGCGCACTTCGACGACCTTTTCGGTCGGCACCATGACTTCCTCGAAGTGCCCCGCGAGGCCGCGTTGCTTGGCCTGTTCGCGTATCGATTCCGCCACCTTCTTCTCGAAGTTGGAATAGGCGTGGACGATATACCAACGCTTGGGTTTGATCGTCGTCGTTGCGGCGATATCGCTCATCTTCGTTTTGCCTTCAGCCAGCAATGCCGAGTACGAAAGTCACCATGACGCGGATCACCTGATCCGCGACCATAAAAAAGACCGACGCCAATGCCACCATGACGAACACCATGCCGGTGGTGATCATGGTTTCCTTGCGCGAGGGCCAGGTGACCTTGTTGGTCTCCTCGCGCACCTCCTGCAGAAACTTGAATGGAGACGTTGCCATTACAGCCTGTCCGAAATCGTTAAGCCCTGACGCCATCTAATCCCTGCCGTCGCGTTTTGCCGCGCCGGCGCCACGAAATTCAACCGCTGATCCCCGCCTGGCAGGAGTGGCAGGACTCGAACCTGCAACCCCCGGTTTTGGAGACCGGTGCTCTACCAATTGAGCTACACTCCTCCGGAAGCGGAAACGGCGAACCTAATAAGGGTTCGCCGCGGCGCTGTCATGCATTATGCCGGCTCGTTTTGCAAGCGGATCGGGCATCTAAACAGCCCCGAATGATGAAAAATATGGAGCGGGTGAAGGGAATCGAACCCTCGTATTCAGCTTGGAAGGCTGCTGCTCTACCATTGAGCTACACCCGCGAAACGCCTACCAGTTTACCAGAGATTCCGCCCGCCTCCGTTGCTTCGCAACTTCTGCGTGGCAGCCTTCGCCCGCTTCGCTGCGATAGGGCTAGGCTGGCTTCCCAAGCCGAAACTCGCGAAGCGAGCGAAGGCTGGTGGGAGAGGTAGGACTCGAACCTACGAAGGCATAGCCAGCGGATTTACAGTCCGCCCCCTTTGCCGCTCGGGACACTCTCCCTGACGCCGTCACTATATTGATCGCGAACGATTAACGGGCCGCTCGCCTGCCGAATTCGCGCGTTTTATGGGCACCGCCCCCTGCTAAGTCAATGGAGACTGTTCCGCCTGCCGGGTTTCGGTTAAGGCACCGGCATGGCACCCCGTTCCACCCATTCCAGCGCCAAACCGGGCGCGACCCGCGAGCAGATCGAGCGCCGCGAGCGCTTCGAACGCGCCCGCCGCGAAGCCTTGCGTGGCGAGGCCGACGGGCCGGTCATCATGTATGGCTGGCACACGGTGACGGCCGCGCTACGCAACCCGGCACGGCCTATCCGCAAGCTGCTTGCCACCGAGAATGCCGCGCGACGGCTGGCCGACGAGGGCATCAAGCTGGCGCCGGAGATCGTGCGGCCCTCGGCCATCGCCGAACGGCTTCTGCCGGATGCCTTGCATCAAGGCCTTTATCTGGAAACCGACCTGCTGCCCTCGCCCGCGGTCGAAGACTTAGCCGCGCGCGGCATTGTGCTGGTACTCGATCAGATCACCGACCCGCACAATGTCGGAGCGATCTTCCGTTCCGCCGCAGCCTTCGCGGCGATGGCGATCGTCACCACGCAGCGGCACTCGCCAGACGCGACCGGCGCACTGGCGAAAGCCGCATCCGGGGCACTGGAGAACGTGCCGCTCGTCAGCGTGCAGAATCTCGCGCGCGGGCTCGCGGCGCTCAAGCAAAGCGGCTTCCTTGTCGTCGGCCTCGACGGCAGCGGCGAGACCGATCTGGCGATGCTCCCCTTGCGCGCGCCGCTGGCGCTGGTGCTCGGCGCCGAGGGCAAGGGCCTGCGCCAGCTCACCAAGGAAACCTGCGATGCCGTTGCCCGCATCGACCTGCCCGGCACCATCAAGAGCCTCAACGTGTCGAACGCCGCCGCCGTCGCGCTTTATGTGACGGCACATCGGTTGCAAGGCGGCTGAAACGCAAAACGGCGGGCCCCCAAACCCGCCGTTCGCTCCCGCTAGCGCTGCAAATTGTTTTTTATTCGTCGGGCTGCGCTTTCGCCTCAGGCTCGGCGCCGTGGCGCTTGCGGAACAGGCGGATGCTCATGTGGTGGGGACCCAGGATGGTGATTTCGGCCTCGGCGCGGATGACGCGCGCCTTGCCATCGTCGGCTCCCGGCACCTTTTCACCTTCGGCTTCGGCTTCGGCGACCGCGCCTTGCGCGCGGCGTTTCGGATGCGCAGGCGCGGCTGCGTCGTCGACAATGTGCCGGCGTTCGACCACCCGCGTCGTCTCGCGCACCACGGGTGCCTCGCGCACGACCTTCCTGGTATCGATCGCCGTTTCATTCGGTTCGTAGCGCTTGCGCAGTTCATCAATGAGCGCACGGTCGGCCGGCTTGTGCGGCGGGCCGCTCACGCCAGAGTCTTTGGCCGCGCCTTGCTCATACACATAAGGGTAGGCGCGCAACGGCGCCGGCCGCTGGATCACATAAACGCCGACCGCCACTTCGACGGCATAAGGCTGCTGCGGCGCGACGGCATACGGATAAAGCGGTGCCTGCCCATAGGGGACGCGAAAAGTTTGCGCCTGGGCGCCGGTCGCCAATGCGGTGGCGGCGAGCATGATTGCGATGCGCGTTTTCGTGATCATCGTTGTCATGGCTTCACCGGCGCATTCGGCAATTGCCCGTCACGCCGCGCCGCGCCCTCGTCGTCGAGCCCACGCGCGCGAATGCGGATGTGCGGCACCCGATGCAGAAACAGGTCGGTCGTCGACCAGGCGCGGTAGAACGTTTCCGACGGTTGCGGCACGGCGCCTGTGGCGGAGAGGTCTTCGCGGCGGCCGACCGCCGGCCGCTGTCCGGTGACCGGGAAATAATGGCGGTGACGCCAGGGCGAGAGCCAATAAGCGCGCACAATGACGCCCGGCTCGTAGTCGTAGAGCTCCACCGGCGCGGCGCGAACGCCACGCGACCAGCCGCCGCCATACGCTACGCCGTCGGTATCGGGCTCGACCAAATCGGCCGCGCGCGTCGGCATCATGGCGGCGATGCCGAACGTCAGAAGTGCGAGAGCAACCAGCTCGCGCATCCGCGGTGTGGTTCCGATCAAAAACATTCGATTGCATTTTATACGAAGGCTTTACTGTGACGCCCGCAATCGCGGGGTAACATTAATCGGCGGGGGCGGATTGCGTCGTGGAACCGCCGCAATTCTGCGACGTAAATTGCGCGCGTAAATCGTCAACGTGATTAAAGTTAATCGTCTTGCCCAATCGCAACCGGCCAACATCGCTCAGCAAACCCGCGGCACGTCCACGGCTGAATTTCCGTCAGCGCTACGACGACCTGGAATCGCGACGCGCCAAGTTGGTCGAACGCCTCGCCGCGCTCGGCGATGCCGCGCAGCGACACGCCGGTTACCGGCACGCGCTTAAATTGCTCAACGACACTTTCCGCAAGTCATCGCTGGCTCAGCGGCTCACGGTGCTGCAGGCCGCGGCCTGGCTGATCACCGTCTTGGAAGGGACAGTGGGCAGCGCCTAAGATCGAATTCTGCAGCAACTTCAGGCCCGTTTATTCCTTTCGGGCTGGATGTTTACGCCGTTTTTTCATACTTTAGGCTTACGACCGCAGTCGCACAGACGGGGGCAACCACCAAGCGTAGTTCTGTTATCGGGGCGGGGTTTCAGCGGCACAACATGCGACGGGGAATCCCGTCCCCAAAAAAGAAATAATCAATATTTTGGGGAATGAGGAAACGCCCATGTCAACTATGACAGCGAACGTCCGCCGCGAAGGCGGGATGACGGCTGAAGAACGGAAAGTTGTCTTCGCCTCATCACTCGGTACTGTGCTCGAGTGGTACGACTTCTACATCTACGGCACGCTCGGTGCCTTTCTGGCGAAATATTTCTTCTCCAACGTGCCGGCCAATGTCGGCTTCATCTTCGCGCTGCTCGCCTTTGCCGCCGGCTTTGCCGTGCGTCCGTTTGGCGCGCTGTTCTTCGGCCGTATCGGCGACATGATCGGCCGCAAGACGACCTTCCTCATGTGCATGACTCTTATGGGCTCGAGCACCTTCCTGATCGGCGTGTTGCCCGGTTATGCCACCTGGGGCATCTTTGCCCCGATCGTGCTTATCGCGCTGCGCCTGGTGCAAGGCCTCGCCCTCGGCGGCGAATATGGCGGCGCGGCGATTTACGTCGCCGAACATGCTCCTCCGGGCAAGCGCGGCTACTACACGTCGTGGATTCAGACGACGGCGACGCTGGGTCTCTTCCTGGCGCTGCTCTTGATCCTCGGCATCCGCACCGGCATCGGCGAACAGGCCTTTAGCGACTGGGGCTGGCGCATCCCCTTCCTGATGTCGGCCTTGCTGCTCTGTGTGACCATCTACATGGGGCTAAAGCTCAACGAAGCGCCGATGTTCAAGAAGATGCTGGCCGAAGGCAAAGCATCGAAGGCTCCGCTAGGCGAAGCCTTCGGCAATTGGGCGAACGGCAAGATCGCGCTCGCTGCCTTGCTCGGCGCCACCGCCGGTGAGGCCGTGGTGTGGTACGGCGGACAGTTCTATGCGCTGTTCTTCCTGACCCAGACACTGAAGGTCCCGGCCATCAATGCCTGGATCCTGATCGCGGTGTCGCTCGCTATCGGCACGCCGTGCTTCATCCTGTTCGGATGGCTGTCGGACAAGATAGGCCGCAAGCCGATCATGCTCGCCGGTTTCGCGCTGGCGGTGATCACCTACTTCCCGATCTTCTCGGGCATCACCCACTTCGCCAATCCGAAACTCGAGCATGCCTTGGCGGCGGCGCCGGTGGTCGTGACCGCCGATCCAAGCCAGTGCTCGTTCCAGTTCAAGGCAACCGGCACTGAGAAGTTCACCACCGCCTGCGACATCATCAAGTCGACGCTGGTAAACCTGTCGGTGAACTACGACAACATCAAAGCCCCCGCCGGAACCAAGGCAAGCGTGAAGATCGGCGAACAGAATCTCACGGCCGACACGCCCAACCTGCCCGCCGCCATCACCGCGGCGGTCAAGACCCACGGCTATCCTGCCAGCGCCGACACCAATGACATCAACTACTTCATGACGATTATTCTGCTCGCCATCCTGGTCGTCTACGTGACCATGGTGTACGGGCCGATCGCCGCCTGGCTGGTGGAATTATTCCCGACCCGCATCCGCTACAGCGGGCTGTCGCTGCCTTACCACATCGGCAACGGCTGGTTCGGCGGCTTCCTGCCGGCTACCGCCTTCGCCATCGTGGCAGCAACCGGAAACATCTACTCCGGTCTGTGGTATCCGATCGTGATTGCCGCAATGAGCTTCGTCATCGGGCTGATCTTCCTGCCCGAGACCAAGGACCGCGATATCACACAGATGTAAGCCAATAGACGGGACGGCCGTGACCCGGCCGCCCCGTTCACACGATGACGCCTCGCCGTCCGTTCAAGGATTGCGGGGCGTTTTCTTGAGCCCGCGCTTGTCGGCTGGCGGCGACGCTGATAGCTCTCAGGACCAAGGCCGGGTTAGCTCAGCGGTAGAGCAGCGGTTTTGTAAACCTCTTTTGAGCATCCTGCTCCTTCCGTTAATTTCCCTTTTCATCTTATTTTGTTGGTGTTTCCAGCCATCGCTTTGTGCCCCCTTCCCGCCCAATCCCCGTCTATATTGACCTGTCCGGTGGCAATTCCGGTGGCAATTTTTGCGCTTGAAAAGACGATGCCCCGCGGCGGCGCAATCATCTTCAGCGATCTAATCGGCAAGCTCGACATGCTGCGCGTGTCCTGCACCAAGTGCGGGCGCGATGGCAGCTATAGGCTGCACCGACTCATCGAGCAGCGTGGCGGCGATGCCAAGGTCATCGATTGGCTGGATGAATTGACCGCTGATTGTTCGAAGAAACAGGCCCGCAACATGAAGGATCCGTGCGGGGCGAAGAGCCCGGAATTGGCGAGGGTGATGTAATTTCGAGCTAGGCCGCCAGCGACGGCGTATTCTGCTTCTAGCGCTGATGGCCGAGGCCAATACCAAGAGCGTGCGCCTGCTGGCGCAGTGCACCAACGGTGCGCTCCATCTTCTTGGAAATTTTAACGACCGGAGTTCTCTTTTTCGAGTGCTTCTTCAAGGCGCGAAGGTCCTTTTTTGTCCACGCTCGCTTGCTGATCTTCGTCATCTAACAACCCCCCATTTGTATCGTTCCCCGCAACCACGATATCAGAGGCTCCAAAGTTCCACACTGTGGAAAACGATTGCAACTACAATCTCGCCATAAAATAAACACGACGCCATTTTCGTAATGGTCGGCCACCGGCAGAGCTACCCCCTGCCGATGGCCTATTGGGGCTGCCGGTGGCATTACCGCGCAGCCCTTTTTTTGTGGCCGGTCCGCTACCGCTAAAAATTCGAGCGCAAATAGTTTGCCACAACTGGAAATAGCCTGATGTGTTGACCATCACATCGCAGCCGCGTGAAGGCGCCACAAACCGCAAGCAAACGATGGTGGCTGACAGCGTAGGAAATGAGCAGCATCTGGATTCAGGCGGCAGCATCGCACAAGGCAAAATTGTGATTTAAAACTTCGCTGAGCGGATAAGAATACCTTAAGAATTGCTACCTCATTGTCGCCCTGAGCTTTTCAAAAATCCATCAAAAAGCGCGCATACAAAGTGCGGGCATCCCCAGCTCGAGGAACGTCCTATGCCATTTAGTCCCAAGAATACCACAAAAGCTGTACGGTCACGCACGCACATGCCGTGCGCCCAATGCGGACAAAGCCTGTTCATGCCGGAGTGGTCGGAACATGTCGATGAACGCCGCGTGCGGCACCTTTGGCAATGCGACAGGTGCGATTATGTGTTTGAGACTGTCGTTTCCTATGAGGTAGAGGCAGCATAGTAATTTCGGATCGCGCCCAGAAGGACCTCGCCAAGCCAGGAGAACTCCTCATTCCTGTGGTTCGATGATGAGCCGGATGTGGAGTGCCAAACGGGGTCCTTTCTGGCGTCGCAGACAATTACAAATCCTAATGTCGCGGGGATTGGTTGTTATTGGCACCGTTTCCCCCACCTCGTTTTTCGCCTCTTCGCAGCCGTGATATACTTGTTGATCGGTTCCGAGCGAACCGGCCGCATTGCAATTTGAGGCCATGCCCGAGCTCAAGAATGCGCGCCACGAGATTTTCGCCCAGCAATTAGCGAAGGGCAAAAGCGCCAATGCCGCTTATGTCGCCGCGGGTTTGGAACGAAATGCCGCCGAGATCTGCAAGAACACGAGAGCACGGCGACAAAAAGCCAAATGATTTCGGCGCATCAATATGACACCAACCGCGGATAGTACGTGCCATTTCAGCATATTCGAGCTACGGCGCTGTGGTGGTCTCACGCCCGGTGCTATTCGTCCCTGGTTTTGGCGCTCAATCCACGGAGGCAAAATCACGCGTCTGGTGCTGACGAAAGCAATCGAAACCGACGTGCAACTCATATTTGAGCACGGCGGCCGATGGCGAAAACAGTTTGTCCAGGTTGCCCGGACGGCTTGTCGCCACGGAGGCTCGCGACCCTGGTTCCGGTGCCCGTGCGGGCGCCGAGTTGGCGTACTGTTTGGTGCCGGTGCGGGCTTCTATTGCAGGAAATGCTTGGGGTTGCGTTACCAAAGCCAAGTTGTGACGCGTCACTGGCGGGTGACCTGACGGCTTTTTTGTACCAGCGGGATAGAGACTACTGCATCGGCATGATCTCATCTAGATGGTTAGCCGAGGGCGCGAATGTTTGTGGTGCCGGCGGTCTATATCCGAGAGCTGAGTGCGGTCTGATCGTGTTGGAGTGTTTCCGCCATTGCTCGATGACAATCTTGGCTTCCTTCAGACTGTAGAAGATTTCACCGTTGAGCAGCTCATCGCGTAGTTCTGCAGCGATATGCCCGCATCCCGGCAGGCCACCGGCGTCGCGGCTCCCTGCGCCATCGATACTTCAATCTGGCGAAGCAGCGTCACAATCTGCTCCGCGCTGAACCTCTTCTTCGGCATGACCCAAGCTCCTTTCCAAGACCATTTTCTCACAAAGCCTGGTCTAAAAAAGCCCGGTCAGGTCACTGATCTCGAAGCTAAACGAAGTCAACAAAGCGACCAACAAGACCAACACCGAGGAGCTGTGCGAGGCACTCTATGAGCTCGCGTTGGGCTACAAGTACACCGAGGTGACGAAGGACGAGAAAGCAGCGTTGTCAAAAAAGGGGAAGTTGTGGTGCCGCCCGACCTTGATTCCATATTAGCGATTATCAATCGGGTGGAGGGCAAGGTTCCCAAGTAGGTCGACCGCTGCTCTACACTACTTACGATCCGAACACGTGAAATCCAGTTGAAGGAGAGTCAGCGACGGTCAAAACTAGCCTCGCTGAGCCGTCCCTATCGAATCGCATCGGCCACCTTTTGCCGGAGGGCATTCGTGTCGATGTCCGCGTGCTAGCGCTCGGAGGGTTTCGCCTGCGATCGTTTGCGCGGCCGTACTCCGGGGCCGCCGCCATTCTCGTCGATGATGGGACGCAATTTGAACTGACCACGCGGATGACACGACGGGCTGCGCCTCTGTCACCACGAGAGAGCTGCCGTTTAGATTACAGCTTGCGGTATCGCCTGTCGGAGACAGTCCACGACAATATCGACGTTTGCTTCCGAGAAATGTCAGCTTCAAGGGGGCAAAGCGCGGGGCGCAGGCCGAACTGACACGGCTCATGGCCGAGCACGCTGCCGGTAACAATGTTGACCCATCGAAGATTACTCTCGGCGAATTCCTCGACAGATGGGACATCGATTACGCGGCCGTGAACGTGAGCGCCAAGACGCGCGAACGCTACCGGCAGATCGTCAAAAATCAGATCAAGCCGCACCTCGGGCAAGTGCAATTGCAAAAGCTGCGGCCGGTCCACCTCGCCGATCTGTACGCCAAGCTATTGAAGGCCGATCTGGCACCGCGCATGGTCAAGCACGTCCACCGCCTCCTCCACCGCGCTCTTGGCCATGCCGGGACTTGGGGAATGGTTCAGCAGAACGTTGCCGCGCTGGCGGAGCCGCCCAAAGTAGAGGTCGAGGAGGTGGTTACCTTGACCCCCGAACAGGCCGGTCAGCTTCTCCGCCACGTCCAGGGGCGCAGCCTGCGGCCGATCTTGGCGCTGGCGCTGGCTACCGGGGCCCGCAGGAGTGAGTTGCTGGCCCTGCGAAGAAGGATTTCAGCCCCGAGGCCGCCACGATCCGTATTGAACGGTCCCTTGAGCAGACCAAAGCTGGGCTGCGATTCAAGCCGCCCAAGACGAAACACGGTCGCCGAATGATCTCGATCCCGCCCTTCCTAGTGGCCGAATTGCGTGCCCATGTGGTCAAAGCGCAGGAACGCCGCCTGATGCTCGGCATGGGCAGGGCCACGAGGGACGACCTCCTGTTTCCCCGATGGGACGGCAAGGTGCGGTCGCCGCACTGGCTGACGCAAAAATTTGCCCGGGCAATGGCTGCGCTCAACATCAAAGGGGTCACCCTGCATCCCTTGCGGCACACCCATGCGTCACAATTGATCGCCTCGGGCATGGACGTACTAACCATTAGCCGGCGGCTCGGGCACGGCTCCCCGGCGATCACGCTGACAGTCTACGGCCACCTGATGAAAGGCTCCGACGACAAGGCGGCCGAACTGATGGAGACGATGTTCGCTGGCCTGGGAACGGACTGAGCACAAATCGCAGAAACTTTGGGTCTCAATCGGGTGGCAATCTTTAGAGTGGTATGCAAGAAACCCAACAATGCCGGGTTAGCTCAGCGGTAGAGCAGCGGTTTTGTAAACCGTTGGTCGGGAGTTCAATTCTCTCACCCGGCACCAGTAAAACCGATAAAACTCACCCCTTACCGGCGTCAATTCGCCGTCATGACTGCGGTTTGACCAGGATCAACGCCTCCGGACGCAATCGGACCACCGTTGGCTCGAGAGGGTGATGCCGTGCTGATTGCGCTATTCGCGGATATTCACGCCAACCGGCAGGCGTTCAGCGCTTGCCTTAAGCAGGCGCGAGCGCAAGGCGCGCAGCGTATCGTGCTGCTTGGCGACTATGTCGGCTATGGCGCCGATCCCGAATGGACGGTGACCACAGTCATGGAGCTGGTCGACCAGGGCGCCTCGGCCGTGCTCGGCAATCACGACAATGCAATTGGCAATCCACGCGAGCAGATGAACCTGGAAGCCAGGATCGCCATCGAATGGACGCGCGGTGAACTCAATGCGGCGCAACGGCAATTCCTCGCCGGCTTGCCCTACACGCAAGTCGACGGCGAGCGGCTATATGTCCATTCCGAAGCGAGCGACCCGCCGGCCTGGATCTATGTGACCAGCACCGTCGAGGCCATGCACAGCCTCTCCTTCAATCCGGCGATAATCACTTTCTGTAGCCACGTGCACCAACCCGCTATCTACAGCATATCTGCGACCGCGAAAATGACGGCGTTCACTCCGATCACCGGTGCCGCAGTGCCCTTGCTGCAAGGGCGCCGCTGGCTCGCCGTGCTTGGCTCGGTGGGGCAACCGCGAGACGGCAACCCGGCCGCCGCCTACGCCATGCTGGATACGGTCAAGCGCGAACTCACCTACTGCCGAGCGCCCTATGACATCGAGCAGGCGGCGGCTGCGATCCGCAAAAACGGTCTGCCGACGTGGCTGGCCGACCGCCTGTTCGTGGGACAGTAGATGGTCAAGCCGCTGCACGAACCGGGCGTGGTGGTCGATGGTTTTCGCCTCGACGAACTGGCCCACCAGGGCGGCATGGCGTCGCTGTGGCGCGTCTCGCGCGCGGGCACGACAACGCCCATGCTGATGAAGGTGCCCAAGATCGGCGAAGGCGCGGATCCCGCGGCGATCGTCAGTTTCGAAATGGAGCTGATGATCGTGCCGCGGCTTTCTGGCGCGCATGTGGCGAAATTCATCGCCGCGAGCGATTTTGCGACGCAGCCTTACATCGTGTTCGAATGCATATCCGGCAAAACCTTGCTCGCACGGCTGACCGACTTGCCACTGCCTTACGCGGACGTGGCGGAGATTGGCGTAAAAATCGCCCAAGCGCTGGACGACCTGCATCGCCAGCACGTGGTCCATCTCGACATCAAGCCGAGCAACATCATGTTCCGGCCGACGAGCGAAGCCGTGCTGCTCGATTTCGGCCTCTCCCATCACGATCAGCTTCCCGATCTGATGCAGGAGGAGTTCCGCCTGCCGTTTGGAACGGCGCCTTACATGTCGCCTGAACAATTGCGCGGCATTCGCAACGATCCGCGAAGCGACATTTTCGCATTGGGCGTGCTGCTCTATTTCTTTTCGACCGGCGTGCGGCCCTTCGGCGAAAGCGAGACGCTGCGCGGCATGCGCCGTCGGCTCTGGCGCGACCCCATCCCGCCGCGCCGATTGCGGCCCGATTATCCGCCCTGGCTGCAGGAGATCGTGCTGCGCTGCCTCGAAATCGAGCCTGGCTGGCGCTACCCGACGGCGGCGCAACTCGCGTTCGACCTGACCCACCAGAATAAGGTCAGGCTGACGGCCCGCTCCGAACGCCGGCGGCGCGATCCGCTCTCCACCGTGCTGCGGCGGCGATTCAACACCGACCTGACCCAGCCGCACGCCAAGCAGGTACTCGCCGCGCAACTGTCGTCGGCGCCGATCGTTGCTGTGGCCGTCGATCTCGCCGAGGGCTCCGCGGCGCTCAATGACGCGCTGCGCATCACGGCCGGGCGCATTCTGGCAACGCTTCCCTCCGCTCGGCTTGCCTGCCTCAACGTGCTTAAGCAGGGCCGGTTGACCATCGACCTCACCCTCGACGAGCACGGCCACAACCGGCAAATCGACCGGCTGGTCGGCCTGCGCCATTGGGCGGAACCGCTGAAGCTGGCGAAGCCTCGCCTGACCATGCACGTGCTTGAAGCCGTCGATCCCGCCGCTGCCATCCTCGAATTCCTGCGCGCCAACCGGATCGATCACATCCTGATGGGTGCGCGGCAAACCTCGCTGTTGCGCGCGCTGCTCGGAAGCGTTTCGGCCAAAGTTGCCGCCGAGGCGCCGTGCACCGTCACGGTGGTCCGCCCGAGCCTGACAGGTGTGACAGCGGAACAAGATCAACAGTCGGCGGCAGTCGATCCGGGCCTGCCATCAACCGGCTGAAATTCGCGGCTCAAGCAAGCCAATGATATGGCTGGTATTTCCAAATGACCCTTTGGGTTACCGAGCGCGGTTAGCTCGGCCGCCGAGCAGTGGTTTTGTAGACCATTGGCCGGGAGTGCAATTGCCTCACCGGGCGCCAAAAAACAGACATCCAGACCTCGTAAAATTTCGCGGAAACCATCCCTCCCTGCGCGCGGGGGACCTTGTTCGGCCATTGCCGACTGTGCCAAACTGGCGCGTTGGTAAGACTTGGAGATCGAGCATGCCTCAGGGCACCGTAAAGTGGTTCAATCCGACGAAGGGCTACGGCTTCATCCAACCGCAAGAAGGCGGGAAGGATGTGTTCGTGCACATCTCGGCGGTCGAACGCGCCGGACTTAGCACGCTGAACGAGGGTCAGACCGTTCAGTTCGAACTCGTCGAGAACCGCGGAAAGACGTCGGCGGAAAACCTCAAGGTCAAGTGACCTAGAGGCCCGAGGCTACTTTCGGCTTTTTGACTGCACGCATGCGTCGCCGCGATCAACGTGGCAGCGGTCGCGCGTGCGCTCGCGCTAGCGTTGCAGCTTTTGCAGCTCGGGGAACGGCGCGTAGGCGGCGTCCTTGCACAACTCGGCGGTTTCGTGCGGGCCGTCGAGGAAACGGTCGAGCTTTCCCGATACGTAAATCGCTACGCCGATTTTTATGCCGGCGTATTTGTGGCTGCTGTCGCGCGCGTTGTAGCGCACGCAGGCAACATAGCGCTCGCCTTCGCCGACCGTTTTGCGCACGGGCGGCGACACCGAGGCGTCACGGACATGGCTCGGATCGTTGAGATAGGTGCGCAGGAACGCCAGCAGGTCTTGCTTGTAGTTTTGCGGGACGACGTTTTGCGCCTCCCACCGCGCCTGCAATTCCGCCGGGGTCGGGCCGACATCGGTCGCGCAACCGCCGGCCAGCAACACCGCAGCGAGTACCAACCATCGCATTTGCGTTTCCCCACTTCCGCCGCGCGTCGCCGTGCGCCTATTATAGCGGCAAGGCGCGGCGGATAACACCGATGATGGACCAGGGATGACAGCGATTTCCCGCCGTTCGTTTCTCGCCGCACCAGCGCTCGCCGCTGGCTATGCCGCGCTGATGTGGCCGGCCGGCGCCACGACGCCCATTTCCGGCGCGCAAGGCCCCGGCGCCTATCGCTATAAGTTCGGCGATTATCAACTCACCGCGCTTTACGACGGCACCTGGTATCTGCCGATCGACGACAAATTCGTGCGCAATGCGAGCGGCGCGGCGGTGAACCGTGCGCTCGCCGCCGCCTTTCTGCCGCCGAGCGTGCTGCCGGTCACCTTCACCGTCCTGCTGGTCAACACCGGAGCAAAGCTTATCCTGATCGACACCGGCACCGCCGGGCAGATCACCGACACCGCCGGCTTCATGAGCGGCAATCTGGCGACGGCGGGAGTCAAGCCAAGCGACATCGACACCGTCCTCATCTCGCATTTCCATCCCGACCACATCGACGGCATCAAGACCAAGGACGGCGCCAAGGTCTTCGCCAATGCCGAGATAGGGGTGCCGGAGCCGGAATGGGCCTACTGGATGGACGATGCGCACATGGCGGGCGTGTCGAAGTCGGTGCATGGCTACTTCCTCAACGCGCGGCGCATCTTTGCCGACATCGCCAAGGACGTGCGGCGTTTCAAGCCGGGCGCCGAGGTTGCGCCCGGCATCATTTCGATTCCGGCCTACGGTCACACCCCCGGCCATACAGCCTTCGCCATCCACTCCGGCAAGGAGTCGCTTTTGGTGATGAGCGACACGGTGCGCAACCCGTATCTGTTCCTGCGCCATCCCGATTGGCAGCCGATCTTCGACATGGACGGGCCGCTCGCGGTGAAAGCGCGCCGGCGCATGCTCGACCGCGCGGCGGCCGACCGTATGCTGGTCGAGGCCTATCACTTCCCCTTCCCGGCCGTCGGGCACATCGTCAAGACGCCGACCGGCTATGAGCTTGCGCCGGCGATGTGGGCCCCGCTCTAGAAGGTCGCCCCGGCGCGCAGCATGACGGTGCGCCCCGGCAGCGGATAGACCGAGACAAACAGGTTGCCCGGGAAGCTCGTGTCTAGCGCGTATTCGTAAAAGCTCTTGTTGAACAGGTTCTGCACCGACAGCGACCAGAAGAACCTGTCGATTTCGCCACCGAGCCGGACGTCCACCAGCGCATAGGCCGGGATCATGATGGCACCGACGTTGGCCTCGTCGCCGTCGACGAAGCGCTTGCCGGCGAAACGGGCTACGGCATCGAAGGTCAGATATTTGCGCACGATGTTCCAGCTGACGCCGGAGCTGCCGCTCCAGCGCGCGACTTCCGGGATGTCATCGCCGGCGAACGGGCCGCTGCGAAAGACGGCGCGCGTGTAGCTCGCGACTTCCTTCAGCTGCACATTATCGGTCAGGCGCACCGTTGCCGTGGTCTCGACGCCGTAGCGGCGGGTCGGATCGAGGCTGGTGTTGGCGAAGGTGATCGGGCTGAAGTGCAGTTCGTCGGTCAGATACATGTCGTAGGCGCTCGACTGTACATCGACCATGCCCCAATGCACGCGCACGCCAGCTTCGTAGTCGTGCGATTTCTGCGTGCGCAAATTGAAGTTGGTCACCGTGAGAACCGGGGATTCGCCGACGCGCTCGTCGATATTGGGTACGCGGAAGCTCTCCGCCATGCGCGCAAACACGGTGAACATCGGACCAAATTGATGCTCGATGCCCAGATGCGTGGCGTGATCGATCTCGCTGGTATCGAGCGGCAGTCCCTGCGGATTGACGCCGAGGCCGCCGACCGGCGCCGTCGGATCGAAGATGTCGCGGGCGTGAAACGAATTGCGTTGGATGCGCGCGCCGAACGAGATGTCGGTGTCGCCGCCGATGGTGAAGGTCGGCAGCGCGTAGGCGGCCACCGTCAGCTGGTTGAAGTCGTAGATATGATTCGGTGGTGCGCCCTGAAGTAGCGCGCGGTTCGACTGGTAAATGGTCTTGTAGACGTCGACGCCAGCGATCATCTTCGTCCGCACGCCGCCCAGGTCTGGTCGACGTTGACGCGCGGCGTGACCGAAAAAGCGTTCAGCGTCGTCGCGTTATATGAGGACGGGCCATTCGGCACGAGAAACCCGCCGAACGGATTGAAGCTGGCAAAGCGTGTGTCCTTGTGCCGCACGCTGCCGTCGAGGATTAATTCCACCCCGCTGCCGAGATTGCGGGTGACGCCGGCGCGCAGCGCGGCATTCTCCCGCCTGGTGTTGTCGAGCGGCGTGTTGGTCCCGGTCGGGTCGGTCAAATATTGATTGAAATATCCGACAAACGGCCCATTGGCGATGAAGCCGCGGGCCCGGCAAATGCTGGTTGAGATCGTCGCCGAAAATATTGAAGAATACGCTGCCGTCTTTGCCCGTGTAGCAGATGTCGCCGACGCCCTGGCTTTGCGTCGTCTTGTTGTTATCGCGGTAGCCGTTGCTGCGAAAGACATTGCCGAACACCGCGGTGGAGAACGGCCCCGACGACGCGCTCGCTGACACTTTGCCGTCGGCGGTGGCGAAGGTGCCGAAGCCGGCTTCGACGCGCGCGTTCGACGCCGCGCCGACACCGTTCTTGGTGACGATATTGATGACGCCGCCGACTGCGCCGTCGCCGTAGAGCACCGCGCCGCTGTTGCCGCGGGTGATTTCGATGTGATCGATGCTGTTGCGCGGGATCAGGCTGAAATCGAATCCGGTCAGATCGGAATCGTTGAAGCGCCGCCCGTCCACCAGCACCAGCACGTTCGACGGCAAGGCGACACCGAAGCCGCGCAGGTCGATGGTTGAACCGGTGCCGTTGACGCCGCCGTAGAGGCTGGTCGTCTGCATGCCGGCTTCGCGGCCAAGAATTTCCTGCAAGGTCGATTCAGGCGCACGCCGCAGATCCTCGGCGCTGATGACGGTGGTCGATGTGCCGGCAATGCCGGCGCCGAGCGTGCTGGTGACGTCGATCGGCGGCAGCGTGATCCTGTTGTCCTGCGCAAATGCCGCTGGCGCGAACAAGACGCCCATTGCCAGCGCGGCACTGGCGATGCGAAACTGAAGTCCCATGACGCAACGCTCCTTCGTTTGCGCCTCGCGACATGCGAAGCGCATCGGGTGAGACCAAGCCCTATGCGAAGGACGAATGAGCGCTACACGCCAGTTTACGCTCGCGCGCGACGTTCACACCGTCAAAGTCGTGCGAAAGGAATTTCTCACGGCCTTCGCATCGGCATTGTCGTCACCGCTGCGAAAGACCGCTCCGTATGGACGCCCCGTCCACCGGTTGGGTGACCGCGCTGGCAGGTCTCCTGGCTCGCGGGTCGTTGCCTTTGGTCCGGCCTTCCCAGTTTCCCAGTGGCCACGTTGGACGAAAGGCTCGCCGCTTACAGTTACGGGGGTAGCCACGGATGTTCGCTTTACGGCGAATTCCGTGTTCCCTCTTTCGTCCCCGGTGTCATCCGGGGAACCAACACACGAAAATGTTCCCTCCAATGCGAACCCAAGTCAAGCGGCGCCGCTGCCGACGCTTTCGCCGTTCGGGCATTATGGATTCGTGGAATGTTTGACGGCATGGGAATAAGGCCCCCTCATGGGTTGTTTTTCGCGTAGTGATCCGCCCCGATGTAATATCCGGTCCGGCCAATTCCAGGAGGAACTTCCGCATGCCGCTTATGCTGCGACGTGGATGCATGCTCGCCGCCGCCGCTTTGCTCGCGACAGCCATTGGCGCAGAGCCGCTTTACGCCGTCGACGACAACACGAAGGCCGATCGGAAGAAAACAACCGCCAGCGACAGCAAGAGCAAAAAGGCGCAAGACACGACGGCGCCGGTCGGCAACCCGGGTTACCCGAACGAGCCTCCGCATGGCTCCGGCTATTAGCTCCGAAATGAGTGCTGCGAAGCCACTTGTTTCGTCGTAAGATCACCATCAAAGCCAATCCCCAAGAGGAGTCGTTCCGCATGTCGTCCAGCAAAGTTTTCCGCCAAATCGGTATCTTCGCCGCGGCTGCGTTGCTCGCAACCGCCATCGGCCTCAAGCCGGTCACCGTCCATGCCATGGGCACCGACAATCCGCCGTCCGACGACGGCAAGAAGAAAGAAAAAAGACGGCAGCTTCATCGAGCAGCAGCAGCAGCAGCAGGCCGACGCACAATTTCTGCGCGACTACCGCGCCGCCCGGCAGCTGATCCTTGCCGGCAATTACCAGGGCGGCATCGCAGCCATGCACGCGCTCGGCCGCGACGAAAATCCCGACGTCAGCAACTACATCGGCTATGCCTATCGCAAGATGGGCGACTTCAAGGATTCCCAAGTCTGGTACGAGGCGGCGCTGAAAGCCGACCCCAACCACGTGCGCACCTGGTCCTATTACGGCATGTGGCAGATGGAACAGGGCAATCGTCTGATGGCGCTCGACGACCTGCAGAAGGTGAAGCTGATCTGCGGCAGCAGCAGTTGCGAGGAATACCGCGAGCTCAAATCCGTGATCGACGGCAAGGCGAGTTACTAGACGCTTAGCTGGAAGCGAACTCGCGCTCCGCTCATTCCTGCCCCCGCTTGCGCGTGGGCCGGGACGCGTGGGGTCGATTAGTAGCGCGGATCGAACATCTGCGACTGTACGAAGGCGAGGAGGTCTTTCGGCCGCTGCCCGGCCGCGAGACCGCGTTTGTAGGCAACCTCGGCAACGGCGGCGGCGATGTGCGCGGACACTTCGCGGATGCGCGGCAGCGCCGGATAGAGACTGCCCTGTTCGAGGTCGGCCTGGCTGACGAGCTGTGCCAGCGTGTGCGCGGCGGCCATGAACATCTCGTCGGTGACCAGCCGCGTTGCACTGGCGATGGCGCCGAGCCCGACGCCGGGGAAGATGTAGGAGTTGTTGCCCTGGCGCGGCACGAAGGTCTTGCCGCCGATCGTCACCGGATCGTAGGGACTGCCGCAGGCAAACAGCGCGCGGCCATCGGTGTGCCGGTAGGCCTCCTCCGCGGAGCATTCGGCCTTCGACGTCGGGTTGGAAAGGGCAAAGATGATCGGCATTTGATTGATCTCCGCCATCGTCTTGAGCACGTCGGGCGTGAACGTGCCGCCGACGGCGGCGACGCCGATGATCGCGGTGGGCTTGAGTGTGCGGATCGCCGTCAGGAAGTCGTTGACCGGCGGATGATCATGCGCATAAGCGAGCTTTTGTTCGGCGAGGCCCGAACGGCTCTTGACCACCAAGCCTTTCGAATCGACCAGCCAGGTACGCAGGCGCGCTTCGGCTTCGGTGGTGCCTTCCGCTTTCATGGCGGACACTGCCAGATCGGCGATGCCGGTTGCCGCCTCGCCGGCGCCGAGGAACAGCAGCTTCTGGTCCGACAGCTTGCCGCCGGTCACGCGCAAGGCCGAGAACAGGCCGGCAAGCGCCACCGCGGCCGTTCCCTGGATGTCGTCGTTGAACGTGCAAATCGTGTCGCGATACTTGCGCAACAGATGGAAGGCCGCGTGATTGGCGAAATCCTCGAACTGGATCAGCACGCCGGGGAAAGCGGCGCGCGCGGCGGTGACGAACTCATCGACGAAGTCTTCGTAAGCCGCGCCGCTGAGCCGTTTTTGCGGCAAGCCGACATAATAGGGATCGTCGAGCAGCGCCTGATTGTTGGTGCCGACGTCGAGCACCACCGGCAGGCAGAGCTTGGGATGAATGCCGGCGCAGGCGGAATAGAGCGAGAGCTTGCCGACCGGAATGCCCATGCCGTTGGCGCCGAGGTCACCGAGACCGAGAATGCGCTCGCCGTCGGTGACGACGATCAGCTTCGCCGGATAAGGCCAGTTGCCGAGCAATTCGGCGATGCGTCCGCGATCGTTGGCGCTGATGAAGAGACCGCGCGGCCGCTGGAAGATATGACCGAAGCGCTGGCAGGCAAGACCCACCGTCGGCGTGTAGATCAGCGGCTGGATTTCGTCGATGTTGTCGGCCACGACACGGAAGAACAGCGCCTCGTTGCGGTCGTGCAGCCCGTTCAAAGCCACGTATTTTTCCAGGTCGTTCGGCAGCTTGCGCAGATTGGTCATCACGCGCCTGGCCTGCGCGTCCATCGACAGCACATGCGACGGCAAAAGGCCGCGCAAGCCGAAGGCGTCACGTTCCTGCTCGGTGAACGCGGTTCCCTTGTTAAGAAGCGGATCCCGCAGCAGCGCCAGGCCGTGCGGCAAAATATCGGCAGCGCTCGCCTGGGTGCGCGCGCGTTGAGGCATATTCATGGAAATTACTCCGGCAAAAACCTTGTTGGTGCGCGGCATGAATTCCACGCAAGGCCGCGCGAGATATTGATTGAGATCAAAGGCGAAGGAAATAACCGTACTACCCTACGTTAAGTTTCGTGATCTCAGCGGCGCGAAAGTCGGCCGCTCCGCCTCGACAATCGAGGGCCAAGTCGTATAGACGAGCACCGCACGTTCCATTGGTGTTACCCTCGATTTCGACATGAACAAGCCGCTCCAGCGCGTCAAAGACATCGCCTTCGTCGCGAGCCAGACCGACGAGGCGCGCGCGGCCTATGCTGGGCTAGAAGAACGCTACGGCAATTGCGAACCGAGATCTGCCGACGTCATCGTCGCGCTCGGCGGCGACGGCTTGATGCTGCAAACCCTGCATGACTTCATGATGTCGGGCAAGCCAATCTACGGCATGCACCGCGGCACCGTCGGCTTTCTGATGAACGACTACTCCCTCGACAATCTGGTCGAGCGCATCACCGCCGCGCAGATCACAGTCATCCACCCGCTGCTGATGCGCGCCCGCGATGCCCGCGGCGCAGTGCACGAGTATCACGCGATCAACGAGGTGTCGCTATTCCGCCAGAACGCACAGTCGGCGAACCTGCGCATCCTTATCGACGGCCAGGAGCGGCTCGCCGAACTCATCGCCGACGGCGTACTGGTGTCGACGCCGGCCGGCTCCACGGCCTATAATCTGTCGGTGCAGGGGCCGATCATTCCGATCAACGCGCCGCTGCTCGCGCTCACCCCGATCAGCCCGTTCCGCCCGCGGCGGTGGCGCGGCGCACTCTTGCCGGACAGTGCCAAAGTCACCATCGAAGTGCGCGAGGCCGAAAAGCGCCCGGTGGCGGCCGTCGCCGACGCCGAAGAGGTGCGCTCGGTGCGCTCGGTCGACGTCAGCATGGACCACAGCATCTCATTGAATATGCTGTTCGACCCCGGCCACAATCTCGACGAACGCATCCTGCGCGAGCAGTTCGGCTTTTGATGGGAACCGGCAGCAGTGGCTCGTGACGGCTCTCCCGGTCTAGAGTAGGATCGCTTCCAGCCGACCGGGAAAAGAATCCGTTGCAGCCCGGCGTCACATCGGGGGGTTCCATGTCAAAACATCGTTCGCTGCTGGCGATCGCCGTCCTGGCGATGCTGGCCTCCACTCCGCTATCGGCGAAGACCCTGGTCTTCTGCTCCGAGGGCAGCCCGGAAAACTTCTATCCCGGCGTCAACACCACCGGCACCTCGTTCGACGCCAACAGCCAGATCTACAGCCGCATCGTCGACTTCGAGCGCGGCACCACCAAAGTGGTGCCCGGTCTCGCCGAGAAGTGGGACATCTCGGCCGACGGCAAGGTTTACACCTTCCATCTGCGCCACGGCGTAAAGTGGCAATCGAACGCCAACTTCAAGCCGACGCGCGACTTCAATGCCGACGACATTCTTTTCATGCTCGATCGGCAATGGAAGCAGGACAACCCCTATTTCAAAGTGACGAGCGCGAACCACTCCTACTTCAACGACATGGGAATGCCGAAGCTGCTCAAGTCGGTGGAGAAGGTCGACGACTACACGGTAAAGATCACGCTCAACGTGCCCGAAGCGCCGTTCCTCTCCGACCTCGCCATGGAATATGCCGGCGTGCAGTCGAAGGAATATGCCGACGCGATGCTGAAGGCGGGCACGCCGGAAAAGATCGACCAGGAGCCGGTCGGCACCGGTCCCTACATGTTCGTGCAATATCAGAAGGATGCCATCATCCGCTACAAGGCCTTCCCCGACTATTACGGCGGCAAGGCCAAGATCGACGATCTCATCTTCGCCATCACGCCGGATGCCTCAGTGCGCTGGGCGAAGCTGCAGAAGAACGAATGCCAGGTCATGCCTTACCCCAACCCGGCCGACCTGCCGGCGATGCGCAAGGACCCGAACGTCGCGTCCTCGAGCAGCCGGGCCTCAACATCGGCTACCTCGCCTACAACACGCAGAAAAAGCCGTTCACCGACGTGCGCGTGCGCAAGGCGATCAACATGGCGATCAACAAGAAGGCGATCATCGACGCCGTGTACCTGTCGACCGGCATTCCGGCGATCAACCCGATTCCGCCGACCATGTGGTCGTACAACAAGTCGATCAAGGACGATCCTTACGATCCGACGGCGGCCAAGAAGCTGCTCGCCGAAGCAGGCTTCCCGAACGGCTTCGACACGGATCTCTGGGCGATGCCGGTGCAGCGCCCCTATAACCCGAACGCCAAGCGCATCGCCGAACTGATGCAGGCCGACCTCGCCAAGGTCGGCGTCAAGGCCATGATCAAGACCTACGAATGGGGCGAATACCGCAAGCGCGCGCAGGCCGGCGAGCACCAGATGGCGCAACTCGGCTGGACCGGCGACAACGGCGACCCGGACAACTTCCTCAACACGTTGCTCGGCTGCGACTCGGCCAAGACCAACGGCTCCAATATCGCCAAATTCTGCTACCAGCCGTTCGAAGACCTGGTGCAGAAGGCCAAGCATGTCAGCGATATCGGCGAGCGCACCAAGCTCTATGAAGAGGCGCAGGTCATCTTCAAGCAGCAGGCGCCCTGGTTCACCATCGCACACTCGGTGCAGTTGAAGCCGATGCGCAAGGAGGTGATCGGCTTCAAGTTGAGCCCGTTCGGCCGCCACACCTTCTACGGCGTCGACATGAAATAGCGCGGCGACGGGGCGGCGGCAGCGCCGCCCCGTTTTCGTTTCGCATGCTGCGGTTTCTGTTCACACGCGTCAGCCTGATCGTTCCGACCTTCATCGGGATAACGCTGCTCGTGTTCGTGCTCATGCGCCTCATTCCCGGTGATCCGATCGAAACCATGGCCGGCGAGCATGGCATCGACCAGGCGCTGCACGAGAAGCTGCGCCACGACTTCGGTTTCGACCGCCCGATCATCGTGCAATACGGGTTTTATCTGGCACGGCTCGCGCACGGCGATCTCGGCCGCTCCATCGTCACGCATAAGCCGGTGATCGAGGAATTTACCAGCCTGTTTCCGGCGACGGTTGAGCTCTCTTTCACCGCCCTGCTGTTTGCGCTTGGCATCGGCCTGCCGGCCGGCATCATCGCCGCGGTGCGGCGCAATTCGATCTTCGATCACGGCGTCATGGGGCTTTCGCTCACCGGCTATTCGATGCCGATCTTCTGGTGGGGCCTGCTGCTGATCCTGTTGTTCTCGGTGCAGCTCGGCTGGACGCCGGTCTCTGGACGCATTGCCGTCCTCTATTTCATCGAGCCGAAGACCGGATTTCTGCTGATCGATACGCTGCTGGTGCGGCAACACGGAGGCATTCTGGTCGGCGCTGTCGCATCTCATCTTGCCGGCGATCGTGCTCGGCACCATCCCGCTCGCCGTCATCGCGCGCATGACGCGCTCGGCGATGCTGGAAGTGCTCGGCGAAGACTATATCCGCACCGCCCGCGCCAAGGGTCTCTCCAGCTTTCGCGTCATCGCCGTTCACGCGCTGCGCAACGCGCTGATCCCAATCGTGACCGTGATCGGCTTGCAAGTCGGCACGCTGTTCACCGGCGCCATCCTGACCGAGACGATCTTTTCCTGGCCCGGCGTCGGCCACTGGCTGATCGAAGGCATCGGCCGGCGCGACTACCCTGTGCTGCAAGGCGGCACGCTGCTGATCGGTGCCATCATCATGACGGTCAATCTGCTGGTGGACGTCACTTACGGGTTCATCAACCCGCGCATCCGGTACAACCGATGAGCACACAGTCACTCGAAGCGCCGATGGCCGCGCGGCCCGCTCTGGAACCGCCGCATCCGCTGCGAGAACTCTACGCCGATTTTTCCCGCAATCGCGGCGCCGTCGCCGGGCTCGTCATTATCGTTGGCTACTGGTCATCGCCGCGATGGCCAACCTCATCGCGCCCTATTCGCCGATCCTCACCAACGACACCGGCTTCCTCCTGCCGCCGTTCTGGCAGGCCGGCGGCACGCTCGCCCACCCGCTCGGCACCGACGCCATCGGCCGCGACATGCTCTCGCGTCTGATTTTCGGCACACGGCTGTCGCTGCTGATCGGCGCCACGGTTGTCGCCCTCTCCATCCTTATCGGCACCACGCTCGGGCTGATCGCCGGATTCTTTCGCGGCATCGTCGAGATCGCCATCATGCGGCTGATGGACATCATCCTGACGCTGCCGAGCTTGCTGCTTGCCATCGTCATCGTCGCCATCCTCGGGCCCGGGGTGATGAACGCGCTGCTCGCGGTCGCCATCGTATTACTGCCGCATTACGTGCGCATCACCCGCGCCGCCGTCATGACCGAGACGGCGAAGGACTACGTCACCGCCGCGAGAGTCGCCGGCGCCGGCAGCGTGCGGCTGATGCTCAAGGAGGTGCTGCCGAATTGCGCCGCGCCGCTGATCGTGCAGGCGACGCTCGGCGTCTCTACCGCCATTCTCGATGCCGCGGCGCTCGGCTTTCTCGGCCTCGGCGCACAGCCGCCGACGCCGGAATGGGGCACCATGCTCGCCGACGCGCGCGAATTCATCCTGCGCGCCTGGTGGGTGGTGACATTTCCCGGCGTGATGATCCTCATCACCGTGCTCGCCTTCAACCTGTTCGGCGATGGCTTGCGCGACGCCCTCGATCCTAAGCTCAAGCGGTGAGCGGCATGGCATTGCTCGACATCGATGATCTCACCGTCGAGTTTCCCTCGGCCGCCGGGGCGTTGCGCGCGGTGGACGGCGTGTCGCTTAGCATCGAACAGGGCGAGGTACTCGGTATCGTTGGCGAATCCGGCTCAGGTAAAAGCCTCGCCATGCTGGCGCTGATGGGGCTGGTGCCGTTCCCCGGCGAGGTGAGCGCCGGCCGGCTCGCCTTCGACGGCCACAACATGCTCTCGCTGTCGGAAACCGCGCGCCGCGGCCTCACCGGCAAGGCCATGGCCATGATCTTTCAGGAGCCGGCGACCAGCCTCAATCCCTGCTTCACCGTCGGCTTCCAGATTGCGGAGACCTTGCGCCTGCACGAAAAAATGAATGGCAAGCAGGCGCACGCCAGGTCTATTGAATTGCTCGAGCAGGTCGGCATCCCGGCGCCGGAAAGCAGGCTTTCGGCCTATCCGCATCAGCTCTCCGGCGGCATGAACCAGAAAGTCATGATCGCCATGGCGATCGCCTGCAATCCGAAGCTGCTGATCGCCGACGAGCCGACCACGGCGCTGGACGTGACCATCCAGACGCAAATCCTCGATCTGCTGCTGTCGCTGCAGCGCGAGCGCGGCATGGCGCTCATCTTGATCACCCACAACATGGCGGTGGTTGCCGAGATCGCTCAGCGCGTCGCCGTGATGTATTCAGGCCAGGTGATGGAGGAGCGGGCGGCGGCCGATTTGTTCAGCGCCCCGCAGCATCCCTACACTGCGGCGCTGCTCGCGGCGCGCCCGGAAAGCCGCGTCGGCGAGCGCCTCGCCACCATCCCCGGCACGGTGCCCAGCCTTTACGAACGCCCGCACGGCTGCCTGTTCAGCCCGCGCTGCGCCTACGCTACGCCGCGCACGGTGGACGTGCGCCCGGAGCTGCTGCCGTGGAAGAGCGGCAAGGTGCGCTGTCATTACCCGCTCGGCGACCCGACGCGCGACGCCCGCATCGCCGCCGACCGGCAACAAGGCAAGGACAGCGCCGCATGATCCCGCTGGTCGTGGCCAAGGATTTGACGCGCGTCTATCGCTCGAAGCGCCGGCCGTTCGCCGAGGCGCAGGAGCTGCGCGCGGTCGGCGGCGTGTCGTTTTCCCTTGAGCCCGGCAAAACGCTCGCCGTGGTCGGCGAATCCGGCTGCGGTAAATCGACGCTGGCACGGCTGGTCACGCTGATCGAGAAGCCGAATTCCGGTTCGCTCATGCTCGACGGCGCCGATGCCGTCAACACGCCGGCGGCAGACGCAAAGCGGCTGCGCCGCACCGTGCAGCTAGTCTTCCAGAATCCCTACGGCTCGCTCAATCCGCGCAAGAAAGTCGGCGCGATCCTCGAAGAGCCGCTGATCATCAACACCAGGCTGAGCAAGGTCGAGCGGCACAGCCAGGCGCTCGCCATGATGGCGCGCGTGGGCCTGGGCGCCGAATATGCGCGGCGCTACCCGCACATGTTCTCCGGCGGCCAGCGCCAGCGTATCGCCATTGCACGGGCGCTGATGCTGCAGCCCAAGCTCCTCGTCGCCGACGAGCCGGTCTCCGCGCTTGACGTTTCCGTGCAGGCACAGGTGCTCAATCTGCTGATCGATCTGCAGAAGCAGTTCGGCCTTGCCTATCTTTTCATCTCGCACGACCTCGCCGTGGTGCGCTTCATCGCCCATGACGTGCTGGTGATGTATCTCGGCCTTGCCGTCGAGCAGGGCGACAAGGAGCGCATATTCGAACGCCCGCTGCATCCTTACACCCAGGCACTGCTCGCCTCGACGCCGGCGCTGGGCGGCATCCAGCGTGCGCGGCAAATGGTCAAAGGCGAGGTCCCCTCGCCGCTCAACGTGCCCAAAGGCTGCGTCTTCGCCACGCGCTGCCCCTACGTAACCGATCTGTGCGGCGCCGAGCGCCCGCCCTTGCGTCCGGTCGGCGGGCGGCTGGTCGCCTGCCACTACGCCGAGCAGTTTCTCGACGGCGCGCCTGTGGCAATGGCGGGAAAAATCGCATAATGCAGTGTCAGCCAGTGAGGTGCCCATGACCACGCCGCGCACGCTTCGCCTCTCCGACAAAGACAACGTGGTGGTCGCCATCGACCAGATCACGGCGGGAGCAATCGCCGCCGGGATCGTCGCGCGCGAGCGCGTGCCTCGCGGCCACAAGATGGCGACCGTTGCCATCGCGCACGGCGAGCCGGTCTGTAAGTTCGGGCAGATCATCGGCTTTGCCACCAAGCCGATCGCGCCCGGCGAGTGGGTGCATGAGCACAACTGCGGCATGCACGACTTCGCCCGCGACTACCGCTTCGCCGAAGGCGCGCGGAACGACGAGATCCTGCCGCTCGAGCAGCGCGCGACCTTCGAGGGCTATCGGCGCGCCAACGGCAAGGTCGGCACGCGCAACTACATCGGCATCCTCACCTCCGTGAACTGCTCGGCCTCGGTCGCCCGCTTCATCGCCGAAGCCTTCAACCGCTCCGGCATCCTCGACGACTACCCGAACATCGACGGCGTCGTTCCCTTCGTGCACGGCACCGGCTGCGGCATGGCCGGCCAGGGCGAAGGCTTCGAGCTCCTGCAGCGCACGCAGTGGGGCTATGCCACGCATCCCAATCTCGGCGGCGCGCTGATGGTCGGCCTCGGCTGCGAGGTGTTCCAGATCGCCGGCCTCAAGGACGACTACGGCCTCGTCGAGAGGCGATCACTTCCGCACCATGACCATCCAGGAGACCGGCGGCACGCGCAAGACGCGTCGAGCGACGGCGTCGACCGCGATCAAGGAGATGCTGCCGATCGCCGCGCGCGGCGAAGCGCGAGACGCGTGCCGGCCTCCGAGATCATGCTGGCGCTGCAATGCGGCGGCTCGGACGGCTATTCCGGCATCACCGCCAACCCGGCGCTCGGCTGCGCCGCCGACCATGCTGGTCGAGCAGGGCGGCACCGCCGTCCTCTCGCGAGACGCCGGAAATCTACGGCGCCGAGCATCTGCTGACGCGCCGCGCGCGTCAACCGCGAGGTCGGCGAGAAGCTCGTCGAGCATCATCAAGTGGTGGGAGGACTACACGCGCGCGCAACGGCGGCGAGATGAACAACAACCCCTCGCCCGGCAACAAGGCGGGCGGGCTCACCACCATCCTCGAGAAGTCGCTCGGCGCCGCCGCCAAGGGCGGCACGACCACGCTGCGCGGCGTCTATCGACTATGCCGAGCCGATCACGGAGAAGGGCTTCGTCTTCATGGACACGCCCGGCTACGATCCGGTCGGCGTCACCGGCCAGGTGGCCGGCGGCTGCAACGTCATCTGCTTCACCACCGGCCGCGGCTCGGCCTTCGGCTGCAAGCCGACGCCCTCGATCAAGCTCGCCACCAACTCCGACATCTACCGCCGCATGAGCGAGGACATGGACATCAACTGCGGCGACATCCTCGACGGCGTCTCGATCGAGGAGAAGGGCCAGCGAGATCTTCGACAAGATGCTCGCGCGTCGCCTCCGGCGAACGCACCAAGTCGGAAGAGCTCGGCTACGGCGACAACGAATTCGTGCCCTGGCAGATCGGCGCGGTGATGTGATCAGCCGCGGCGCGCGATCGCGGCGCCTTCGACCATCGCCTTGAGCTTGCCGAAGGCGACCGCACGCGGCAGGTATTTCATTCCGCAGTCGGGCGCCGGGATCAGCCGTTCCGGCGGCAGGTGCTTGAGGCCGCGGCGGATGCGCGCGGCCACCGTTTCCGGCGTCTCCACCTTCGGGTCGGACAGATCGAGCACGCCGAGCATGACCTTCTTCGGCGCCAGTTGCTCGAGCACGCCGAGATCGATCTTCGGCTGCGCGCTTTCGATCGAGATCGTCGTGGCAATGGTGCCTGCAAGCTCGGAGAGGAAGGCGTAGCCGTGCGGCTTGGTCTCGCCCGGCACCACCGCGGCATAGCCGAAGCAAAGGTGCACGACGGTCGGCACCTTGATGCCTTCGAGCGCGCCATTGATGGCCTTCACCGCGTAGCGGCGCGCGGCGTCGGGGTCGTTGCGCACCCAGGGCTCGTCGAGCTGGATGACATCGGCGCCGGCGGCGACCAGATCATGCGCCTCTTCGTTGACCGCTTTCGCCATGTCCATCGCCAATGCTTCGGCGTCCTTGTAGAACTCGTCCTTGGCCTGCTGGCTCATGGTGAAAGGCCCGGGCAGCGTGATCTTGGCGGCGCGATCGGTGTTCCTGCGCAGGAACTGCATGTCGCGCACTTCGACCGGACCTTTTCTCCGCACCTTGCCGACGACGCGCGGCACCGGCGTCTCGGCGCCGTTGCGCGCCTTGACGACGCCGGGACGCTCGATGTCGATGCCGTCGAGCGCGGTGGCAAAGCGGTTGGAATAGCTCTCGCGACGGATTTCACCGTCGGTGATGACGTCGATGCCGGCGCGCTCCATGTCGCGGATGGCGACGATGGTGGCGTCGTCCTGCGCCTGCTCGAGAAACGCGTCAGGAATGCGCCACATCTCCTTCATGCGAATGCGCGGCACCACCTTGGACAGCATCTTGCGGTCGACCAGCCAGTCGGGTTGCGGGTAGCTGCCGACGACGGTGGTGGGAAAGAGCTTATCGGGCATCGATCACTCCGGGATCATTCGATTGTCAGGCGGTCACGGGCGTAGGCAATCCCGCAAGGTCCGCGGCCGCTGCTTCACGGCGTCCCGCCGTCTGCCAAACGAGCGTGCGGCGCTCGATGAAGCGCATGGCGGCATCGTAGACGACCGCCAGCGCCAGGATGACGGTGATGGCGGCGAAAACGCGCGGACTGTCGAGCGTGGTGCGGTTCTTGGTGACCAGATAGCCGATGCCGTTGGCCGAGGTGAGCATTTCGGCGAAGACGACACCGATGATGGTGAGCGCGCCGCCCAACCGCAGACCGGCGAGAACTGTCGGGATCGCCGCGGGGACGATGACGCGGGTGACGAGCTGCCGTAGGTTCGCGCCCATGCTTCGCGCGGCGATGAGATACTGCTCGTCGATGACGCGGACGCCGGCCGCGGTCGACAGCAGCACCGGAAACAAGCCGTAGACGCCGCCGAAGACAATTTTGGATTCGGAGCCGATGCCGAACCAGGCAGTAACGACCGGGTAGAGGATCACGATCGGCACGGCGTAGAGGCTGGACAGTACGGGCAGCATTAGCTTGCGGATAGCGGCGACGCCGCCGACGATGGCGCCAAGCAAAATGCCGACGCCGCAAGCGATCAGCATGGCGATCGCCACTTCATAAAGCGTGACTAGCAGCGCCGCCGCATAGATCGCGCGGTCGAGCCACAGCACGTAGAGCGTCTTGGTCAGCGGCGGGATGAATAATTCGGGCAGAATGCCCAGGCGCGGGATCGCCTCCCACAAAATGAGCACCGCCAGGCCGATGAGGCGGCGCGCGGCTTGCGGCGACGGGCGGGTCATGGCGCCGGGCTTCGGATTTGTTCCCAGATGCGCTCGCGCAGCGCGCCGAACACGTCGGTCGCCATCATCTGGTAGGTGCGCGGGCGCGGCAGCGTGATCTCGACGCGGTCAAGAATGCGCCCTGGCCGCGCCGACATCACCAGCACCTCGTCGGCGAGATAGACGGCCTCGGTTAGGCTATGGGTAACGAAGACCACGGTCTTCGAAGTCTGCGACCAGATGCGCAGCAACTCGTGGCCCATGGTCATGCGCGTCTGTTCGTCGAGCGCGGCGAGAGGCTCATCCATCAGCAGCACCGGCGGATCCTGCACCAGTCCGCGCGCAATGGAGACGCGCTGTTTCATGCCGCCGGACAGCTCGTGCGGATAGCGGCCGCCGAAGCCTGAAAGGCCGACCAGATTGAGCATGGCATCGGCGCGCTGGCGGCGTTCCTCGCGCGGCGCATGCTTGAGTGCCAGCGGAAACTCGACGTTTTCTACCGCGGTCAGCCAGGGATAGAGACTCGCTTCCTGGAACACGACGCCGACGCGTGTCGGATCCGGCTGCGGAATGGGCCTTCCGTCGCAGAGGATATCGCCCGCGGACGGCGTGCGCAGGCCGGCGAGCATCATCAGCAGCGAGGTCTTGCCGCAGCCCGACGGCCCGACAATCACAACGAAGCGGCCGGCCGCCACCGTGAGGCCGATATCGGACAGCGCAGGCACGTTGCCTTCCCTGCCCGCGTAAACATGGCTCAAGCCGCGCACTTCCACGGCGGGCTTGAGCGCCTGGGCGTTGAGCGCTTTCACGTTCGCCAGTTGCTGCATCGAGCCTCCAGCGCGCGCACCGCCTCGTTGAACAGCATGGCCACCGCGGCGAGCAGGATTACGCCGGCAAAGAGCTGCGGCATTTGGAAGTTCTCGCCCCAATCGGCAATCATGCGACCGATACCGACGCGGGAGGCGTACATCTCGGCGATCAAAACACCAGTGAAGTTGAAGATCATCGAGATGCGTAAGGTCTCGAGCAGGATCGGCATCATGCTTGGGATATAGACGCGGCGCAGGATCTGCGCCCGCGTCGCCCCATAGGACCGCGCGACCAGAAGATGATCGGCCTTGACCGATTCAACCGCGGCGCTCGCGCTCATAATGACGATGAAGATCGTCGAGAATGTCGCGTAGGCCACCTTCTGCGGGAAGCCGATGCCGAACGTAAGAATGAACATCGGCAGGAAGACCGATTTCGGGATGCTGAACACGTAGAACAGCATCGGCTTGAAGATAGCGCCGATATAGTCGCTTTCCGCCGCAAGAATGCCGATCGCGCCACCGAGCGGCACGGCGATGATGAAGGCGACGATCACTTCGCCGCCGGTCACTCCGATCGCCTCGTGCACGCTGGCGCGGCCGAGGATATCCCCCAGCGCGTGCAGCACGTTTGACAGCGGCGGCAATAGCATCGGGTTGACGATGCCGGCCGCCGGCAGCACCTGCCAGGCACCGAGAACGAGGCCAAGGAGCGCGATGCGGACAAAAAAGGCGATCGAGCCGCGCATCCAGTGAACCTCCGCGCGCTACGGCTTGGTCGGCACCGGCATGAATTTGGTCGTGTAGATCTCCGACGCCGGAGCAAGATCCTTCATGCCAATGAGCTTGGCGAGATCGAGCGCGCGATCGATCCACTCCTTCTTCATCTCGCCGGTGCTCGACAGCTTGAGGATATTGCCGTCAAGCTCGAACTCGGCGATGTCCGGCGGGATGCCGTCGATCTCGGAGATAAGCTTGATCGCATCGGCACGGTTCGACCGCAGCGACGCCATGGCGCCGAACAGCGCGTTGTTAATCTTCTGAATCACCTCTGGATTCTCCGCGATCAGCTTGTCCGACGCGAGCCACACGCCGCTCAAATGCTGCGGCACCTCTTTGCCGTAGTCGATCAGCACCTTGACGCTCTTGTCCTTGAGCACTTTGAACGACAGCGGCGAATAGAGCACGATGGCGTCGACATTGCCGGATAATAGATTGGGAATAAGACCGCCGCCGCCGAGCGGAACCTCGGTGAATTGCACCTTCTTGTCGTAGATCGTCCATTTGGCGAGCAGGTCGGTGGCCGAGCCTGCCGAGGTGATACCGACCTTCTTGCCAGCGAGTTCGCTGACGCTCTTGAGCGCCGAATCCGCCTTCGTCATCAGGAACCAGCCGTTATAGCCGAGGCCAGAGCCGGAGATCGCCTTTGTCTTGACGCCCTTGTTGATACCGGCGGCGACGATGGCGCAGGAGCCGAGCGTGACGTCGGCGGCGCCGGCGGCAACCGCTTCGAAGGCTTCGGCACCACCGCGATAGACCGTGAGTTCCGCCTTGAGGCCCTCTTTCTCGAACAGTTTCTGCCGCACCGCCGTTTCCGCGATGATCGTCGGGAAATAGGTCTTGGTCGGTAGCGCGATCCGCACGGTCTGCTGCGCGTGCGCGACGCCTATCGGGGCTGCTGCGCCCGCCGCGACAACGCCGATGACCGCCATAAATGAATAGACAAGTCGCGTCTTCGAATAGGCCCGCGGCATCCCGTCCTTCCCATTATTTTGCCGTCCGCCGCAGCGCGCCACGCTCGTTCGGACATGGGCAGGCTTCACTCGGCGCGGCAACAATGGCAGGCGATTACCGCAGTGACAAGCCATCTCCCGCGGCGCCTCTCCTGCTCCTGCCCACTCTGCGACCGTCGCCCACTGCGTGCCCGTATCCTTAACCGCGCGTCAACGGCGGCGGGATAGCCTTACCGCCGCAGGTATCGGGCGGCGCCCGAAGCCTCGGGGCATCATGGTCCGCATCGATTTCAACCGTCTGCGCTTCCTCGTCATCGACGACAACGCCCACATGCGGCGGATATTGCGCACGCTGCTGCACGGCTTCGGCGCGCGCGAGGTCTACGAGGCGGAAGACGGCGCCGCCGGCCTTGAATCCTTCACCCACTACATTCCCGACATCGTCATCACCGACTGGGCGATGCCGATCTTCGACGGGCTCGAGCTGACACAGATGATCCGCCAGCCTGACGCCAACACCAACGCCTATGTGGCAATCATCATGCTTACCGGCCATTCGAAGAAGAATCGGGTGATGCTGGCACGCGACGCCGGCGTCACCGAATTCCTCGCCAAGCCGATCTCGGCCAAGGGCCTGTACCAGCGCATCGTCAACGTGGTTGCCAATCCGCGCCCGTTCATCAAAACAAAAAATTATTTCGGTCCGGATCGGCGCCGCAACGTCAACCCGAACTACGCCGGTCCCGAACGGCGCAAGGGCGGCAAGGCGGACGTGATCCGCCCGGCGCCCTTGCTCGAAAAAGTTCGCGCTCCCGGCTGATAGAGGCAGACTCCCCCGTGGCTCCCCGGAAAGATTCCAGTGCCGTTGCAACCTATGCCGACCATGAAGTCATCACGGTCGAGAACAAGCTGCGCAAGGCGGTGTCGAACAAGCCATATGCGCCCGGCGAAGACGATCCGCTAGCGCGCGCGGAAAAGGCGCTGGCCGAGCTATCGAGCGAATTCAGCTCGTGGATGGACGCCGAATGCGCGCGGCTCGACACCGCCCGCAACGCCATCAGCCAGAACGGTTTCAGCAAGGTCACCAAGGAAGCGCTGTTCCACGCCGCCCACGACATCAAGGGAGAAGTCGCCACATTCGGGTTCCCCGCCGTGGCGGCGGCCGCCGACAGCCTGTGCCGGCTGATCGAATACACGCCCGACCAGGTCCGCATTCCGATGAAACTGGTCGACCAGCACGTAGACGCGGTGCGCGCGATCTACCGCGAATATTCCCGTTCCGACGCCAAAGAACTCGCGGCCAGGCTGACCAAACGGCTGCGCGAGGTCACCGACGAGTTCCTGCTGCATGAGAACCGCGACCGCCCGGACGTGTTCGAGCAGATCAAGGGTGGACCGTCGATCGTGCCGGAACAGACGCAATAAACCGCCCTTTACGCTACCAGCCGCGTCTCGGCCGCCGGCGCGCGCCTGAGCGCCGGACTGGTCGCCACCAGATCGTCGCAGAACATGCGCGCTTCCTCACGCGCCGCCTCGACTGAGAAGCGTCGCAGCAGCGCCAGCGTCGACGCATCGGCGCCCGGCTCGGCCTGACAACCTGCGAGCACGCGCTCGACCATCGCGCGCTTGAGCCGCGCGGCATTGCCCTGCCCGCCCATCAGCGCGCCCTCGCGCATGGCGGCGATCGCCTCGCGGAAGGCGGGATAGGCGGCGTCGGGAAGCCCGGCCTTGCGGTAGAGCGCAAGGAAGCCGGACAGGTTCTTATCGTGGATATAGCCGGTAACGCGGTCGAGCGGTATGCCGGAGAGCTCGGTGAGCGCCTCCTCGAACAGCACCACATTGCCGGACAACAACCCGCGCAGGATCAGGCCGGCCGTGAGCTGGCCGCTTTGCCGCAGATGCGCGATTAGCGCGGCGATTTCGCGGTAGGGCGTCTCGGCGGCGAGCGCAACCGTCGCCCGCTCGCAGGCTTCCCGCGCCGCCTGTTCGGCGTGCTCGGAGCCGAGCCAGTGCCGCGCGGTGACGAAGCCGGCGAGCGTCTGCGACAATTTGCTGAGCAGCGCCTGGCGCGTCGGCATCGGCAGATCCTCGCGTGCCAGCAAATTCTCGCGGATGACGGCAAGATGACCGAAGCGATCGACCATGCGGTCGATAGAAAACGGCGCGATGTCGGCGTCGGCATTTTCCAGCAGTGTTAGACAGGCTTGTGCCGACCCGACTTCGGCGATGGCGGCGGCCAACGAGCACGGCAGCATGGCGCGGCCGGCGATCGCGGCCTGTGCTTCCGGATGGCCGGTGGCGATGAGATCGACGAGATCGACTTCAAGCAAGAGCGGCGAGCGCGAAAGAATCGGCAGAGAAATCTGCGGATGATCAGCGGCCAGCGCATCGATGATGACCGGCGGCGCTTTCTGCGAGGAAGCAAACACGTCGGCGAGCGCGCGCCGCACCAGCGGCGACGGATCGTCGAGCAGCATGATCATGGCGCCTTCGGCGGCGGCTCGGTCGTCGGGGGAAAGATCTGAATGAAGATAGGCGCGCGCCAAAGCGGACGTCGCATCGGCCCGTTCACCGGGCGGAGCGTTGCGCACCCACTGCAAGAACTGACGGACAATCATCGGACCAATGCCACCTACGAACAAACTGCAATGCGCAGCCTAGCCGACGAGGCTTAACAAAGCGTTCACCATAGATGTTGATGGATTGTTTAAGACGATATTTTGCTTCCGCGTGATCTTGTCCGAAAACCGGTTCCCACTTTTTGGGATCACGCGCCGGGCGCCCTGCGTGGGTCAGGAGCCAAACAGCTTGCGCGGGTCTCTGGGTGCATCGCCAAACAGGTTGAGCGGACGCGCTTCGTTCGCTTCGGAGCCGGGCGGCGTCCATAACTCACTGACCGTAGGGGTCACCGCCTGCACGCGATCGGTGAACATCGCCTGGAACAGCGGCCGCGTGTCGGGAATGGCCGGCGGATTGGCCGCCGCGAAAGCTTGCGTGACGCTGGCGGTGTCGGGCGAAGCGCGGACGTTGCCGCGCAGGCTCGGATTGAACGCGAGGTTGCGGGCGACCTCGAACCGGCTGGTGAGCTTGGCATAGACCTCGCTGACGCTGCGCGCCGCTCCGCCGCTCGTTTAGAAAATGCTCGGATTGGCGACGGCAGCCTGCGGGAACATGGCAGCGGCACTTGTCTGCGGCGTCGACGCGGCGGCGCCGATCAGCTTGCTGGCGCCGTCGGGGCCGAGGAAATGCGCGATGTAGAGTTCGCCGTCGTTCGGAGCGCGACCGAGCGCGTTGGCGAGCTGGGCGGCGTTGCTGCGGGTGAAGGCGCCGGCCAGCAGCGCGCTCGCCGATGGATCCGAGCGCAGCTTCATGATCGCGCTGCGCGCGGCCGGATCAGGCACCTCGTATTGGCCGTCCACGTTCTTCACGATGGCGTCGGCGTAGCGCCCGAGCCCGAGCGAGGCGTCGGTCGCCTTCATGGTGGCGAGCCAGGTCTGGTTGACGAACTGATAAAGCCCCTTGGCCGAAGAGGTTGAGGCTTGCGCCGCGGGATTGAGATTGGATTCGATCTGCGCGGTGGTGAGAAGGTATTCGAAGCTCATACCGGTCGAGGCTGCGGCCTGCCGGATCGCGCCGGTAATCTGCACCGCGCCGCCGTTGATCGGATCGATGCCCATGGCGATTGCCTTCTCATCCGCATGCAGCGGGCCCTGTCGACCATGGGGAATTATGGTAAACGAATCGTAAAGGGCGGAAGTAGGCCGCTACCCGGCCGAATTTTATTCGAGGAGGCGCGTGATGCAGGACACCAGGCAACGCCACAAGCGCGGCGGGCTTTATTTCGAGGGCTTCGAGGTCGGCAAGACCTACGAGCACCGCTATACCCGCACCGTGACGCAGATGGACAACATGCTATTCTCCAACATGACGCTCAATCCGCAGCCGCTGCACATCGATCGGCATTTCTGCGAACAGGAAACCGAATGGGGCCAGCCGCTGATGAACTCGCTGTTTACGCTAGGCTTAATGATCGGTATCCAGGTCTCCGACATGACGGTCGGCACGACCATCGCCAATCTCGGCATGAGCGACGTGAAATTCCCCAATCCGCTATTCGAGAACGACACCGTGCATTGCACGACGCAGGTCGTTTCCAAGCGCGAGTCGAAATCGCGCAATGGCGCCGGCATCGTCGAATTCCACCACAAGGCGTTCAAGCAGGACGGCACGCTGGTGGCCGAATGCCACCGCAGCGCGTTCATGCTAATGCAGCCGAAATAAAGGATGCGCTCCTTCCTCTTCGTTCCCGCCGATGGCGGGCCCAAGCTCGACAAGGCGATGTCGAGCGGCGCCGATGCCGTCATCCTCGATCTCGAGGATTCAATCGTTCCCGAGCGCAAGGACATGGCGCGCAAGGCGGCGCTCGATTTCCTTAAAAGCGCGCAGCCGAAAAAAGATCGGCCGCGCCTGCTGGTGCGCATCAACGGCCTCGACACCGGCATGACCGACGCCGATCTTGACGCGGTGGTAGCGGGCAAGCCGGACGCCATCATGTTTCCCAAGGCGGAAGGCGGCGCGACGGTGACGCATCTCGATGCGAAGCTCACCGCGCGCGAGGCCATCGCCGGCGTCACTGAAGGCCATACCAAGATTCTGGCGCAGACGGTGGAGACGGCGGCGGGCGTCTTCACCGCCGGCAGCTATGGCGGCTCCAGCGCGCGGCTGATCGGCGTGACCTGGGGCCCGGAAGACCTTGCCTCGGAAATCGGCGCGCAGGCCAACCGCGACGCGAGCGGAGTGCTCACCGAACCCTATCGCATCGCGCGCGCAATCTGCCTGCTCGGCGCCGCTGCGGCGAAAGTACCGGCCTACGAGACTATCCACGTCAATTTCCGCAATCTCGACGCCTTGCGCCGCGACACCGAAGACGCGCGCCGCGACGGCTTTGCCGGCCGGCTGGCGATTCATCCGGCGCAGGTGTCGGTGATCAACGCGGTGTTCACGCCCGGCCCCGGCGAAATCGAAAAAGCCAAGGCCATCGTCGCCGCCTTCGCCGCCAAGCCCGGCGCCGGCACCGTCGGTATCGACGGCAAGATGTATGACCGACCGCATCTCACGCGCGCGCAGGCGCTGCTGGCGAGCCTCAAAGCCTAGTCGCGCCTGCGCCTGGCAAAGGCTGAGAGCATCCGTTTCGGCTCGTCGGTGTCAAAAGCCGCTGCAAAAGCGTCGATGCCGGCAGCGATGGCCGCGCCAGCCGGCAGGTTTTCCCATTGCTGCATGAGGGCTTTCTGCCACCGCACCGCCTGCGACCCGGCGGCGAGCAGCGCCGCAATGACCTTTTCGACTTCGCCGTCGAGCGCCTCCGACGCCACCACGCGCTCGACCAGGCCCCAGCGTAGCGCGGTGTCGGCGTCGATGATCTCGCCCAGCATCAACAGTTCGCGCGCGCGGCCATAGCCGATCAGCGACGGGATCAGCGCCGCCTCGACCACCGAGGGAATGCCGACCTTGACCTCCGGCATGCCGAATTTCGCGCGCGTCGCCGCCACCCGCAGGTCGCAGGAGACGGCCACTTCCAGCCCGGCGCCGAGCGCGTAGCCGTCGATTGCCGCGATCACCGGCACCGGCAGCCGTCGCAGGCAAACGCAGGTCTGATGCACCAAGGTGATAAATTCCTTGGCGCTGGTCGAATAGAGCGCGGCCATTTCCGGAATGCTGGCGCCGCCGATGAAGGCCTTATCGCCGGCGCCGGAAAGCACCAACGCGCGCAGCTCCTCACGCGACGATAGCGCCTCGACCTTGCCGATGAACTCGCGCATCAGCGCGCGGTCGAGCGTATTGAGCTTGGCACGATTGTCGATGGTGAGAAAAGCAATAGTCCCGCCGGCGCGCGCATCGAGACGCACATCGATGCGGGCCTCGCTCATGGCTTGCCGTAGACGGTCTTCGGATCGAACAGCTTGTCCGCGTCGCGAAACTCGAGCTTGGTGCCGCCTTTGCCCAGCGGCACTGCGCGGTAGAAACATGAGCGCCGTCCGGTGTGGCAGGCGCCCTCGCCCCCCTGCTCGACCTTGAGCCAGAGCGCGTCCTGATCGCAATCGACGCACAACTCCTTGACGCGCTGCACGTGTCCCGACGTTTCGCCCTTCTTCCAGAGCTTTTTGCGCGAGCGGCTGAAAAACCAGGCTTCGCCGCTCTCGATCGTCTTGCGTACCGCTTCGGCGTTCATGTGCGCGACCATCAGCACGTCGCCCGACGTGACATCGGTGACGACAGCCGTAACGAGCCCATCGGCGCCAAATTGCGGCGCGAAGGTTGTGCCTTCCTCGATCTCGGATATCCCAGCCAAATTCGCCTCGCGTGGTTGACGCAAGGCGCGACTAGCGTTGCGCCCCGCGCAGCATGGTCATGAACCGCACCTGCTCCTCCGCCGTCTCGCGGAAGGCGCCGGTGAAATGCGTCGTCACCGTCAGCGCGCCGGGCTTTTCCACCCCGCGCAGCGACATGCACATATGCTCGGCCTCGATCAGTACGGCGACGCCGCGCGGCTTTAAAATCTCGTCGATCGCGGTCGCCACCTGCGTGGTGAGATGCTCCTGCGTTTGCAAGCGCCGCGCATAGACGTCGACCAGGCGCGCGAGCTTGGACAGGCCGACCACCCGCTCCACCGGCATATAGGCGACATGCGCCTTGCCGAAGAACGGCATCATGTGGTGCTCGCAATGCGAATTAAAGCCAATGTCCTTCACCAGCACGAAGTCGTCGTAGCCGCCGGTCTCGCTAAAGGTGCGGTCGAGCACGTCGACCGGGCACTCGCGATAGCCCTGGAAGATTTCCTCATAGGCGCCGATCACGCGCTTCGGCGTTTCCACGAGACCCTCCCGGTCGGGATTGTCGCCGGCATAGGCGATCAGAGTGCGCACGGCCTCTTCGGCCTGCTCGCGGGTCGGGCGCGGACCGGCCGGCTCGGGCGCGGCGCGCACATGCTCGGATAGGCCCTGCTTGGGCCAGGTCACAACAGAAGGCTTGGTGATCTTCGCGTCCATTGACGGGTCTCTCCGTTCGACCGACCTGCACTCGAAGCCGGGGGTGTCACCGGGGGCCGCGTCGGATATTCAAGCCGGACGCATTCCCATTATTCCAGTCGGCAGAAGGACTTTCTGCACAGCCGAAACAACACCTATATAATCATTTGCCCGGGGGACACAAATGCGGCCCTCCGACGGGAAAATGTCAATGCTCAACGAGGTTTATAACGACCGTATCCTGGAACTGGCGGGCAATATTCCGCGCTTGGGGCGCCTTCCAGCCCCCGACGCCAGCGCCACCACCCATTCCAAGCTGTGCGGCTCAACCGTGACCGTGGATCTGAAGATGGACGGCCCGGTGGTCACCGATTTCGCCCATGACGTGAAGGCCTGCGCGCTCGGCCAGGCCTCCTCCTCGATCATGGCGCGGCATGTCATCGGCGCCAAAGCCGACGAGCTGCGAAGCTTGCGCGAAACCGTGCGCAAGATGCTGAAGGAGAACGGCCCGCCGCCCTCCGGCAAATGGGCCGACATCGCCGTGCTCGAGCCGGTGCGCGCCTACAAGGCGCGCCACGCCTCCACCATGCTCACCTTCGATGCGGTGGTCTCGGCCCTCGACAAGATCGAGGTCAAGGCCAAGCAAACGGCCGAATAGTGGGCCGCTACTTCACCGCCGCGCCGCCAATCTGCTTTGCCGATAATTCGGCGCGATCGCCGAGCGGCCTGGCACAGCGCGCGGCAAGCCGCGGCAAGCTGGCCGCCGCGCCAGTGTTGCCAACCCGGATGCCGGTCGCGGTGAGCGCGCTTCGGGTCGCGATCATCAGCGAATGATTACCGGCGGCGGCAAAGCCGGCAATGAGCGAGGCCGGCAGAGTCGCGCTGGCGAGGGTCACGAGCTCATCCAGCTCTTGCCGGCGTTGCGACGACGCTACCGTGAGCGACGCCGATTTATTGCCGAACGTCACGGTGACGGCGCTGACCGCGTTCGGCAACGGATGCTGCTCGTCGGCGTGGCGCCGCTCGGCATAGGTGACATCGTAGGTGCCGGGGCCGCTGCAGGCGACAATGAGATCGAAGCTGCCGATCTCCTCGCCTTCGATGGTGAGTGGATGGCGCCTCGCCAATGCGGTGGCGCCGGCCTGATCGACCATGGCCCAACGCTGTTCGCTGATCGTGGCGGGCCGCAGCGCGGCGCCCATCGGCGCAATCAGCGGCGCGGTCGCGGACGCCGCGGGCGGCGAAGCCGCAACCGTCGCCGGCGCCGTTTGCGGTGGCTGGTCGGTGGCGACATTCATTTGGCTGATCTCGCTCGCGGTGAGCATGTGCATCGGCTCCCACGGCGGGATGCGCAGCGACAGATTGAGCAGATCGATCGAGGCGCCCATCTCGATTGTGTATTGCGCGAGGCTGCCGATATCGTGCTGCACCAACACCAGATCCTCGGCGGAATAACTCGCCGCGGTTGGATCCTCGCGGCGGTCGCCGAGCCAGATCTGATGCACCATCACGTGCGCCTCGCGCGGCACCGTGCGATGCACGCCGGCGAGCAGCACGAAGGCGCACATCGACTGGCAATCGGCGCGCGGCGACAGCCTTGCGTAAGGCGCGCGCGCGTCGCCGCTGCCGAGATCGACGCTGCGGCCGACGGTGGTGTTAAACGCGAGCTTGCGGATTTCGCGCCCCAAGCCGATGGCGCCGAGCACCGAGCCGCCGTCGGAATCGAGCGCCACGGTCAGCCCGCGCTGATCGCGGCCGTGCAAAAAAGCCTGGAATTCGCGCGGCGTGTCGGCGGTTATGGCGCCGCTAGCCTCGATCCAGGGGCCGCATTGATGGCCGCAAGGTTTGGCTGGATCTGGCCGGCGCACATCGAAGCGCATCGGCAGCGCGCGGTCGGAGGCTTGCGCCTTGCGCTTGCGCTTGCGCTTGAGTTTGAGTTTGGGCTTGCGCGCGCGACAGCGCGACCGGCGTCAAAGCGAGCGCCAAGAGCAACGACAGGGAACGAATCATCCTTCCCCCCTATCGACCGCTGAGCCCTTGTTGTTCGGAGCAGTTCTCTGCGCTTTTGGCAATCGTCGTGCCGGGCTTTCGCAGTGCAGGTACCCCCGCTGATGTCTTTTTAATAAGCGGGCAGATTCGGGTCTCGTGTAAAATGATGACTGTCATCTGATCTTTAAGGCTAAAGTTTGAGCAGCGCCGCGGCGTTAGAACTTTGCACGGAACATTCGTTACGACGATGAGCGAACGCAAGACCGCATCCTTTGAATTCACGCAGCTGCCGCGGCTAGCCGGGCGCGGGCTAGTCGCGCTCTACCGTTATACGCTCTCTCCGATTCTAGGGCCGCGCTGCCGCCATTTGCCGACCTGCTCCGATTACGCCGACCAGGCGATCGCGCACTTCGGCTTGTGGGCGGGAACCTGGATGGCGTTCGCCCGCTTCCTGCGCTGCCACCCCTGGGGTACGGCCGGCCTCGATTTCGTGCCCGAGGCCTTGCCGACGCGAGCGCATTGGTGGATGCCGTGGCGCTACGGGCGCTGGCGCGGCACGCAAGAGAGGCCATGAAACAGGAAACGGGTGGACCGGATCGCGGTAAGCGCGTCTCGTCCCGGCCATGACCATCGACCGCCAGACTTGGCTGCTGTTGATCCTGCTGTCCGTATTGTGGGGCGGCGCGTTCTTTTTCATCGGCGTCGCCGTGCGCGAATTGCCGCCCTTCACCATCGTGCTGGTGCGCGTCGCGCTCGGCGCGCTGTTTCTGTTGCCGGTGCTCAAGACGCTCGGCGGCGCGTTGCCGACAACTGTGTCTGGCTGGATGCCGTTTCTGGGCATGGGGTTGCTCAACAATGTCATCCCGTTCTCGCTGCTGGTCGCCGGGCAGACGTATCTGTCCAGCGGGCTCGCTTCGGTGCTCAACGCGACGACGCCGCTGTTCACAGTGCTGGTGATGGCAGCGTTCGGCAATGAACCGCTGATCGCGCGCCGCGTTCTTGGCGTGATGCTCGGCCTCGCAGGCGTGGTGGTGCTGCGCGCGCCCTGGCTCGAGCAGTCGCACGGGCAGACCGTCGGCATGCTGCTCTGCCTCGCCGCTGCGCTGAGCTACGGCTTCTCCGGATGGTGGGCGCGGCGCAAACTGACCGGCGTCGCGCCGATCACCTCGGCGGCCTGCCAGCTCATCTGCTCGAGCGTGGTGATGGCGGTCATCGCGGCGGTGTTCGACCGGCCCTGGCAATTGCCGATGCCGAGCGCGGCCACCGTGGCCTCGCTCATCGGCCTCGCCGCGTTTGGCACCTCGTTCGCATACATCGTTTTCTTCCAGATCATCAACCGCTCCGGCCCCACCAATGTCATGCTGGTGACGCTGCTGATCCCGGTGACGGCGATCCTGCTCGGCTATCTGGTTCTGGGCGAGCCGATTACCACGCATGAGATCGTCGGCGCGCTGATCATCGCCAGCGCGCTTCTGGTGATCGACGGCCGCGTGTTGGGCTGGCTGCGGCGGCGGGCCTTGGCCGGGGCATAAACAGCTCCTGTTGCGCGAATTTTTTCTCCTGCTATATCCCTGCCCATAACTGTAACGCTTACCTGCGCTCGTTCGCAGGATTGAGCAAAAGGAGACGGCCTATGGCGCAAAATATCGCGCTGACCTTTCCCGACGGCGCCCGCCGGGACTACCCCCAAGGCACAACCGGGCTCGACGTTGCCAAGGGCATTTCGCCCTCGCTGGCCAAACGCACCGTGGCCATGGCGCTTGACGGCACGCTTGCCGATCTCGCCGATCCGATCGAACACGACGCCAAAATCGAATTCGTCAACCGCGACGATCCGCGCGCGCTTGGATTGATCCGGCACGACGCCGCTCACGTCATGGCGGAAGCCGTGCAGTCGCTGTGGCCGGGCACGCAGGTGACCATCGGTCCGGTGATCGAGAACGGCTTTTATTACGATTTCTTCAGCAACCAGCCGTTCACGCTGGAAGACCTGCCGGTGATCGAAAAGAAGATGAAGGAGATCATCGCCCGCGACAGGCCCTTCACCAAGGAAATGTGGTCGCGCGAGAAAGCGAAAAAAACCTTCCGCGAATTGGGCGAGAACTTCAAGGTCGAGCTGGTCGACGCCATCCCGGAAGACCAGCAGATCAAGATCTACAAGCAGGGCGACTGGTTCGATCTCTGCCGCGGCCCGCACATGACCTCCACGGGCAAGATCGGCAACGCCATCAAGCTGTTGAAGGTGGCCGGCGCCTATTGGCGCGGCGACAGCAAGAATCCGATGCTCGCCCGCATCTACGGCACCGCCTTCGCCAGGCAGGAAGAGCTCGATGCATACCTGAAGCGGATCGAGGAAGCCGAAAAGCGCGACCACCGCCGCCTCGGGCGCGAGATGGACCTGTTCCATTTCCAGGAGGAAGCACCCGGCTCTGTCTTCTGGCACGCCAAAGGCTGGACGCTGTTCCAGGCGCTGGAAAACTACATCCGCCGCCGGCAGCAGGAATTCGGTTTCGCCGAAGTCAACGCGCCGCAGCTGATGGATTCAGCGCTGTGGGTCGCCTCCGGCCACATGGCGACCTTCCGCGAGAGCATGTTTCTGACGCAACCGCGCGAGGACGATGAGCGCGTCTTCGTGGTCAAGCCGATGAACTGCCCCGGCCACATCCAGATTTTCAAGAACGGGTTGAAGTCGTATCGCGATCTGCCCACCAAGCTCGCCGAATTCGGCAAGGTGCACCGGTTCGAACCGTCCGGCGCGCTTCATGGGCTGCTGCGCGTGCGCGCCTTCACCCAGGACGACGCGCATATCTTCATTACCGAAAAGCAGATCGAGGAAGAGTCGCTCAAGCTCAACGACCAGATTCTGTCGATCTACGCCGATTTCGGCTTCGACGACGTGCACATCAAATTTTCCGATCGGCCGGACAAGCGCATCGGCGAGGACGCCATGTGGGACAAGGCGGAAGCCGCGCTGATGGCGGCGCTGAAAGCCTCGGGCCGGCCTTGGACGCTGAACAAGGGCGAAGGCGCCTTCTACGGCCCCAAGCTCGAATACGTGCTGCGCGACGCCATCGGCCGCGATTGGCAATGCGGCACCGTGCAGGTCGATCTCAACATGCCGGGCCGCCTCGGCGCCTTCTATATCGACGAGCATTCCAACAAGGTGACGCCGGTGATGCTGCACCGCGCTATGTTCGGCTCGCTCGAGCGCTTCACCGGCATCATGGTCGAGCACTATGCCGGCCATCTGCCGCTGTGGCTGTCGCCGGTGCAAGGCATCGTCGCCACCATCACCGACGATGCCAATGACTACGCGCGTGAGGCGATTGCCGCCGCGCGTGCGCTCGACCTGCGCGTCGACGGCGACCTGCGCAACGAGAAGATCAACTACAAGGTGCGCGAGCACTCGCTCGCCAAGGTCCCCGCTTTGCTGGTGGTCGGCAAGAAGGAAGCGGCCGAGCGCAGCGTCTCGGTGCGCCGCCTCGGTCACGACAAGCAGGAGGTGATGCCGCTCGATGCCGCGCTCAAGGCGCTGGCCGAGGAAACGGTGCCGCCGGACGTGCGGCGGGAAGGCAAAGCTGCATAAATAAGGGAGGATGCCGATGCCCAAAGGCTACTGGATTACGTTTTATCGCTCGATAAGGGACCCGGACAAACTTGCCGCCTATGCGAAGCTCGCCCCGTCGGCGACAACGCCCTTCGGCGCGAAATATATCGTTCGCGGCACGCCGGCCGCCACGTTTGAAGCGGGGCTCAAGCAACGCGTCGTCATCACCGAATTTCCCAGCCTGGAAAAGGCGATCGCCGCGCACGAGAGCCCGGCCTATCAGGCCGCCGTCAAAGCCCTCGGCGACGGCGTCGAGCGCGACGTCCGCATCGTCGAAGGTCTGGAATAGCGCCCGCTACTTCTGCTTAGCGATATAGGTGGCGAGGTCGTTGGCGTCGTTGCGCGACAGCCCCATGTCCGGCATTTTCGGGTGCGGGTCGAGCAGGAAGTAGGCCAGCCGGCTCGCATCGAAACGCGGCGTCTTGGCGACGGCGGAAAACGGCGGCGCCTGCGTCGAACCACTTTTCTGGTCCGCCGCAACGATATGGCAGGCGGCGCACCAGCGCTTGGCGAGCGCTTCGCCGTGATAGGCGTCGGCGGCATGCGCCGCGAGCGGCAGCACCACGGCCGCCGTTATTGAAAGCAACCCGCAAATTCTAGCACGCATCGGCGCCGGCCTCGCGATCATGGGGAGATGTCCTTGACATTGCGGCGAGGGATTCGCCGCCATGAAATATAGCAATTCCTACCCGCCGCTCGCCAGCCGCCCGGGCCGGCGAAGCTCGGCCGTCGCCGGGCCCTCCAGCGCTTCGAGAAAGTGCTCGGCCCAGTGGCCGAGGTCGTTCTGCACCAGCGCGCGGTAGTTCACCGCGTGGCGCTGGCGGCGTTCGTCCAGCGACATCGACAGCGCGCGGTTGATGGCGATGGCGACGCCTTCGTGATCGTAGGGGTTGACCAGCAGCGCGGCAACACATTCGCGCGCGGTGCCGGCGAAACGCGACAGCACCAACATGCCGGGATCGTCCGGGTCCTGCGCCGCCACGTATTCCTTCGCCACCAGGTTCATGCCGTCGCGCAACGGCGTCACCAGCCCGACGCGAGCGCCGCGGTAAAGCCCGGCCAGCGCCGTGCGGCTATAGGCCTTGTTGATGTAGCGCACCGGCGTCCACGACGGCTCGCCGAAGCGGCCGTTGATGCGGCCGACCGCCTCGCCGACGTTGCGCTCGATATCGGCATATTCTGGAATGCCGGAGCGGCTGCGCGGGGTAATCTGCAGATAGGTGACGTTGCCGTGCCACTCCGGGAAGATCGTGAGGAAGCGCTCGAACGCGTTCATGCGCTCGGGGATTCCCTTGGAGTAGTCGAGCCGGTCGACGCCGATGATCATGGCGCGGCCGGACAAGCTCTCCAGCACTTCCTTGACGAAGGCCGAGCCCATCGCGCGGCGCGCCAGCCGCGAGAACGCCTCCGTCTCGACGCCGACCGGGAACACCCCGATCCGCACGGGCCTGCCCTCGTAGGTGAAGCTGTCGGCATCGATGCGCTTGAGGCCGCATTCGTTCGCCAGATAGCGGGAAAAATTGGTGGCGTCGACTTCGGTCTGGAAACCGACCAGGTCGTAATTGCCGAGCGAGGGGATCAGCCGCTCGTGGTTGGGCAGCGCGGTGAGAATTTCCGGCGGCGGGCACGGCACGTGCAGGAAAAAGCCGATTTTGTTCTTGTGCCCGCGCTCGCGCAGTGTCCTTGCCAGCGGGATCAGATGATAGTCGTGCACCCAGATCACGTCATCGGGCTTGAGCATCTTTTCCAGATTGCTGGCGAAATATTCGTTGACGCGAAAATAACCGCCGAGATCGCGACGCATGAATTCGGCGAGGTCGAGCCGGTAATGCAGGATCGGCCACAACACGCGGTTGGCGAAACCGTTGTAGAATTCCTGATGGTCGTCCTTGCGCAGGCCGATGGTGGCGTAGACGACGTTGTCGCGCTCGACGGTCTTGATCGGCCCCGGATCACCTTCGCTGATGCGCCCGCTCCAGCCGAACCAGACGCTGCCGCGCTGACGCAGCGCCGGGCGAATGGCCACCTCGAGCCCGCCGGCCCGTGTCCCGCTGTCGGGAACGCCAACGCGATTTGAGACTACGACGAGCCGCGCCAATAACGGTCTCCCCAACTACGCGACAATTTGATCGCGGTTAAAATCAATCCGGACATCGAATAGGTCTGGGGAAAATTCCCCCACAATTTTCCGGTCACAGGATGCACGTCTTCCGACAACAGGCCGTAACAGTTTCGCAGCCGGAGTGCATCGACGAACATATCGCGGGCCTCTTCCCGCCGCCCGATCTCCCACATTGCATCGATCAACCAAAATCGGCAAATCAAAAAAGCCGTCTCCGGCAAGCCGAAATCATCGGCCGCCACATACCGCATAACGTGGAAACCGCGCCGAAGTTCACGCTCGACCGCCCGCACCGTGGCGACAAAGCGCGGATCGTCGGGCGCGATCAACCCGATTTCCGCCAAAAGCAGCGCGCTGGCGTCGAGGTCGTCGCTATCGAAGGCGGCGGAAAAGGCATTGCGCTTGGAATTCCACCCGCGCGAGAGCACCTCTTCGCCGAGCTTTCCGGCAATCTTGCTCCAATGGTCGGCGCGGTCGGCGAGGCCGAGATTGTTGGCGATGGCGCCGAGCCGCTGGCAGCCGGACCAGCACATCGCAGCCGAATGCGTATGCACGCGCTTTCTGCCGCGGTATTCCCAAATTCCAGAATCCGGCGTCATCGCCAGCTTCGCCGCCTGCTCGCCAAGCGGCTCGAGCATGCGGAACAGCGCTTCATCACCCGGTCGCGGCAGCCGGCGGTCGAAGAACATCGGCGCCGCCGCCATGATGATGCTGCCATAGACGTCGTGTTGGTTCTGCGCGCCGGCCGCGTTGCCGATGCGCACCGGCCCGTCGCCGCAGTAGCCGGCGAGTGCCGTCGCGGTGTGTTCCTCCAGCGGGTCCGTATGCACGATGCCATAGAGCGCATGCAGCGTGTTGGCGCGCCCGGCCGCAATGGTCAGGATATAGGAGATGAAGTCTTCCATCGTGCGCGTCGCGCCGATGCGGTTGAGCGCGCGCACGACGAAAAAGGCGTCGCGCAGCCAGCAGAACCGGTAGTCCCAGTTGCGCCCCGATTTGGGCCCTTCCGGGATCGAGGTGGTGAGCGCCGCGACGATCGCCCCGGTTTCCTCGAAGCTGCACAGCTTGAGCGTGATCGCGGCACGGATGATTTCCTCTTGCCACTCGATGGAAAAGGCGAGCCGCCGCACCCATTCCTGCCAGTAATCTCGCGTGCGCTCCGCGAATTCCCGGCACGTCATCTCCAGGGTGCCCTCGAACGGCTCGTCGGCGCCGAACACCATGTACATCGGCCGCGTCAGCACGAACGGCGCTTCGCTCTCGATATAGGACAGCGGCACGTCGGTAGTGAGGCGCACGTTCACGTCGTCGCGCCAGAAGCGGATATGGTTGCTGCCCGATGTGCGCGTCGTCACCGGCTCGCCGTAACGATGCGTGGCGCGGAAGCGGATGGTGATACGCGGGGTGCCGGCGACCGGCTCGATGATACGGATGAGTTGCGGCGGCCGGTGGGTGCGGCCGTATTCCTGGAAACGCGGCGCGAAATCGGTGATGCGCACGGTCGCGCCATTGGCGTCGATCATATCGGTGACCACGATGGCGGTGTTGCGCATATAGTCCGAGCGCGTCTCAACGAAGCCGTCGAGCACCACGTCGGTAAAGCCTTTTTCCGCCTTGCCGGCGAGCAACCGGCTGAACACCGGGTCGCTGTCGTAGCGCGGCAGGCACCACCAGACGATACGCGAGGACGGATCGAGCAAGGCCGCGGTGCGGCCGTTGCCGATCACGGCGAGGTCGAGGCCGTAATCTGTCATGCCGGGCCACTCTGCCTGCGCGCCGCCAGACGTTGCAAGGCGCGGCGCACCTGCTTGGGCGAATCGAAGACGCCGGCAAGCCCGGCGAAATGCCGGCCGACAGAAAAGCCGAATCCCTTGAGACTGGGCAGCAGCGTGAACACCAATTCATCGGTCGCGTCGTCACCGATAAACACCGGCTGGCGTCCGGCAAACGGCGGCTGCATCATCAGCGCGCGCACGGCTTCGCCCTTGCTCACGCCCGGGCGTTTCACCTCGAACATGAATTTGCCGGTCTGCACCTCGGTCGCCTCGCCGGGAAATGCCGCGCGTCTGGCGTCGATCGACGCGCGCAAGTGCTCCTCGTGCCGCGGATCGTTGCGGTAATGCAGCGCCAGCGAATAGCCCTTGTCTTCGACGACGATGCCCGAACCCGGCGTCGCCGCGTCGGCCAGTTGCTTGCGCATGTCGTGCGGCAGCGGGGTAACGCCCTGGATGACTTTTCCGGCGCGCACGCGCATCTCGGCGCCGTGGCCGCCGATCGCCGGCAATTCGAGCGGCGCGAACAGCCGGTCGAGATCTGCGATCGGACGGCCGCTGACCAGCGCCAGCGCCCCGCCCGCCAATTGCGACAGGCGTCCGATCAGGTCGCGCAATTCGCCGGAGACGTGCACGTCGGTCGGCGACGAGCCGATGTCGATCAGCGTGCCGTCCACGTCGAGCAGCAGCGCGATCGATTTGAGATCGAGCGCCGAAAAAACGTCCATAGCGGCACCATTCGCCAACGCTTGCGTGACCATCATTGTTCCTGCAACCGGCATCCGACAATAGGTATATGTGCGGAGAGGGATTCGCGCTATTGCGCCAGCACTTCGACGTCGCCATCGACGCCGGTGACGACCTTGAATTCGCGCTCGTAAACCCTTCCTTCGTTGCGGGCGATGGCGCGGTACTCGCCCTCGGCGAGAATGACGCGCGGGAAAGCGCCGATCGATTCCTTGATCACGTCGCCGCCGGGGGTGAGCACCGACCACGCGGTATTGGCCACCGCCTCGCCGCCCTTTTCGCTCACCAGCTTGAGCGTGATTGCGGCGGCGCGGTGCGTGACGGTCATGTCGGTGAGCTTGCCGGCGGCGACGCGGATGTCCGAGCGCACCACCGAATTGGCGTCGCCGTAGTTCGACACGATGTTGTAGGTGCCTTCCGGGATCACCACCACGTCGCTAGTCGTCACGTGCTCGGCGATCGGCCGCCGGTCCCCGGCCTCGAACTGGCTGCCCTTGTAGACATTGAATGAAATCTGTCCGGCCGGGATGCGCACGTCGCCGACCTTGCCTTCGAGCCGCAACCCGCCCGCCGGCAAATCGAATTCCTCACGCACGGTTTCGCCGGAGAGTGTCACCGGCTTGACCGCGGTGGCGAGTCCGAAGCCGACATGCACGATGTAGGTTCCGGGCGGCAGCATCAACGTCGGCGCCGGCGATTTGTCTTCCTTGACCAGACGGAATTTTCCGGCCGCGTCGGCCTTGGCGGCATAGACGCGCCAGGTGAGCCCGCCGCCGATAGGGGCTGCATCCTTGCCGAAGCGCGCGTCGAGCGAAAGCGCGACCTGCCCGGCCGGCACCATCGGCAAAGGCGCCCGCTGCACGGCGCTGGGCTGCGGCGGAGCAAGCACGTTGCCGGGGCCGATCAGCGACCCGCGCGTGGCGGGCGCGCTCCAGCCGGACGACGGCGAGTTCGAGAACAGTTGATCGGATTGCGCCAGCGCCGCCGGCGGCGTCAGCAGCATCGCGGCGAGCGCGAGCGTCGGCGCTGACCGGCAGCCCGTCCTAGTTGCCGCGACGGCTGTGGCAAATCGCTTACGCATGCGAAGCGTTTTTCAGCCCAAATCGCGGCGATTTCAAGCCGCGAGCGCCGGTTTGTCACTCCCGGACCGCTATGCTAGGCGCAACCCGCGCCTTTTGCCGCAAAGGAAGCAATCGATGCCCGACGCGTTGCAGCTGCTCAAGACCCGCCGTTCGGTCAAGCCGATGGAATTGACCGGGCCGGCGCCGTCGCCGCAGGTGATCGAAACGCTGCTGGGGATCGCCTCACGCGTGCCCGACCACGGCAAGCTCTCGCCCTGGCGCTTTATCGTATTCTCCGGCGACACGCGGCTGGCCGCCGGCGAAAAGATCGCTGCCGTGTTTCGCCAAGACCATGCCGACGCCACGGCCGACCAGATCGAATTCGAGCGCAAGCGGCTCGCGCGTGCTCCGCTGGTGATCGCGGTGGTCAGCCGCGCCGCCCCGCACGTGAAAATCCCCGAATGGGAGCAGCAGCTTTCCGCCGGCGCCTCGGCCATGAGCCTAGTGATCGCCGCGCACGCGATGGGCCTTGCCGCGAGCTGGATCACCGAATGGTACGCATATGACCGGCGTGTGCTCGACGCGCTTGGGCTTGCGGCGAAGGAACGCATCGCCGGCTTCGTGCACATCGGCCGCACGACAAAGCCGCCGGAGGATCGCGAGCGGCCCAAGCTCGGTGACGTCGTCAGCTACTACGAAGGCTGAGGAACTCATGTTCTACGAGCCTGACAAACGCGATTATTCGGTGCTGCCGCACGACCCCTTCAAGGCCATCGTCGCGCCCCGCCCGATCGGCTGGGTCACATCGATCAGCTTGAAAGGCGAGGTGAATCTCGCGCCCTATTCCTATTTCAACGGCGTCAACAGCAAGCCGAACGTAGTGATGTTTTCCAGCGAAGGCCTGAAGGATTCCGCGAACTTCATCAAGGAAACGCGCGAATTCGTCTGCAATCTGGCCAGCTGGGATTTGCGCGAGGCGATGAACGCAACCTCGGCGCCGCTCGCCTGCGGCGTCAACGAAATGGTGCACGCAGGTCTCCGCCCCGCGCCGTCGAAGTTGGTAAAGCCGCCGCGCGTCGCCGCCTCCCCTTGCGCGCTCGAATGCAAGCTGCTGCGCATCGTCGCGCTCGACAATCTCGCCGGCGTCCCGCTCGACTGCTATGTCGTGTTCGGCCAGGTGGTCGGCGTGCATATCGACGATCGCTTTATCGTCGGCGGACGTCTCGACACCGCCGCGATGAAGCCGATCGCGCGCTGCGGCTACGATCAATACGCCGTGGTCGAGGGCGTCTTTGCCATGACGCGGCCGACCGCTTAGCGCCTGGGCAACCAAGCCAGCCGTCCGGCGTTTACCTTAATGTAATCACGCAAGCGCATGCTGCCGTCACGTTTCCGACACAAGACTCCGCTGTTTTCACCATATCGACGTGAAACGCTTGTCGGACGGCTGGGCCGATCCGAAAATTGGGGTTGGGGAGATAACGTTGGTGTTTGAAGGTTTGTTCGCGCGTGCGCGCAACGGCGACCGCTTCGGCGAAGCCACCACCGCACCATTGCAGCCGGCCATGACGCGCCCGACGATCGGGCTGGCGCTCGGCGGCGGCGCCGCGCGCGGTTTTGCCCATATCGGCGTGATGCGCACCCTCATCGCCCACGGCATCGTGCCCGACGTCGTCGTCGGAACGTCGATCGGCGCCGTGGTCGGCGGCTGCTACGCCGCCAAGCAGCTCGACGGCCTGGAGACCTGGGCGCGCAGCCTCACCATGCGCGGGATATTGAGCTATCTCGACATCAGCCTTTCCGGCTCCGGTCTCATCCGCGGCGGTCATCTTGCCGGCCGGCTGGAAACCACCCTGCAGAACAAGCGCATCGACGATTTGCCGATCCGTTTCGCGGCCATCGCCACAGAATTCAACACCGGACACGAGATCTGGCTGACCCGCGGGCGGCTCGCCGACGCGCTCCGCGCCTCCTACGCGCTGCCGGGCATCTTCCCGCCGGTGCGTATCGGCGGACGCTGGCTGGTGGACGGCGCGTTGGTCAATCCGGTGCCGGTGTCGGCCGCGCGCGCGCTCGGCGCCCGGCTGGTGATCGCCGTCAATCTCAATTCCGATCTGTTCGGACGCGGCACCATCATCTCGGACCATGGCTCCGACGACAGCGACGACACGACGCCTGAGAAAACGACCGGCTTGCGCGGCATGTTTTCTGGCAAGCAATCGCTGCGCCAGTTCCTCGGCACGCGCAGCCGGCCCGGCATCCCGACCGTGATGGTAGAGGCCTTCAACGTGATGCAGGACCGCATCACGCGTTCGCGCCTTGCGGGCGACCCGCCCGATGCGCTGATCAGCCCACGGCTTGGCCGCGTCGGCTGGTTCGATTTCCACCGCGCCGAGGAGGCAATCGCCATCGGCGCCGAGGCCATGGAAAAGACCATCGGCGCGGTCAACGAAGCGGTCGCCGCCCTGTCCAGTCCCATCAACGCGAACGGCGCATCCGGAAAGTAAACTTCTTATTATTGGCGCATGATCTTATCCGAAAACCGGTACCCACTTTTCGGGATCGTGCGCTATCACGCCGTGCGGATGTAATCGCGCATCGCTTCCGATTCACGCTCGATTTCATCCAGGCGCTGCTTGACCACATCGCCGATCGAGATGAGCCCAATGGGCCATCCGCCAGCCACCACCGGCATGTGCCGGAATTTTCCCGCGGTCATGCGCTCCATGATGTCGGCGATCGTGTCGTCCTCGCCGCAAATGGTGACGTTGCGGGTCATCGTTTGCCCAACGGGAAGCTCGAGCGCCACGGCGCCCTGCTCGGAAATCGCGCGCACGATGTCGCGCTCGGACAATATGCCGGCGAGACGACCTCCGGCGCCGAGGATCACCACCGCGCCGATGCGATGCTTGGACAAAAGTTTTGCCGCCGCCGCGAGCGTCGCGGTCGGCTCGATGCTGATGATGTCGCCGCCCAACTTTTTGGCGGCCAGGATTGTCTTGACGTTCATGGCAGCCTCCCTGAACCCGGAGGCGCAAGACTTGCGCCTCGGGGTCCAAGAGAACGATCCTGCCGCCCTCCCGGTTCCGTCAAGGTTGCGCACCGCAAGGCTTCGCATTTTTTAATGCGGCATTGCACCAATATCGTCGCCGCGTCGTTCCCCAAGAGTTGGATCAAACCACGAAAACAGGAATAGGCCGCCGAGAAAGCCGCCGATATGCGCCTGCCAGGCCACCGTCTGGCCCGGTCCGACGAGCGAAAGGGAACCGGTCCCGAACAGGATATTGATGCCGAACCAGACGATCAGGAACACCAGCACGCGCGGATCGGTGAGGACAAAGAGAAGCGGAATCGCCGGCACGCGATAGGGATCTTGCGCACGGTCGCTACGGCCGCCGAGGGGCCCGCCGCGCTGGAAGGCAAAGCGCATCGCGCCCGCCATGGTGCCCGAGATCGCGGCCGATGCGCCGATCACCTCGATATTTTCGCCGGGATGCGTGAACAAGTGAAGCATTGCACCTGTTGCCGCCGTGACGGCAAAAAAGGCGAGAAAGCGCAGCGGGCCGAAGCGTCGCGCGACGGCGCTGCCGAACGGCAAAAACCAGATGACATTGACGCCGAGATGAATCCAGTTGGCGTGAATCAATGAGTAAGTGACGAAGCTCCAGAAGTCCGCTCCCCGCCCGCCCGGCAGCAATTGGCCGAACAACAGCGCGTTGTCGTAGCGCGCCGGAATGAACGCAAACATATCGAGGAAGTATTGATCCTGCGCGGGCGTGAGCAACAGCAAGCGCCCGACATGCACAATGACGAACACCGCCAAGAGAGATGCCACGACTGGGGGAATGTTGAGGAGACGTTCGCGTTGCACGGCCACAGCTTCATATAGGTTAACCCACATAGGCCGCTTGCGGGGTTTCACGCAAGCTAGGCCTCGCTCGATTAGGCCATTTCGATATGGATTTTAACGCTAAGGCGCGTTTGCGGCGCTTGCACGGCGGCCAATGCGGCCGTCCGGCACGCGCCCTGCTCCACCGCAATCGTCGCGGCGAAAAACCGGTGCGGATGTCCCGTTCGGGGACAATCGCGACGCCGGCGCCGTCTCGCGACGGAACAGGTGGTGCCATGAAACACGCGTCCACGCGCGCAGTGTTTAATTATTGGAACGAGCGGCGCGGCAATCGTCCGGCGCCCGGACGCGGCGATATCGATCCGGTGGCGATCCGCCACGCGCTCGGCGATACCTTCATGCTGTCGATGGATTTCGTCGATCAGCTTCGCTTCCGCCTCGCCGGCACGCGCATCTGCGCCTTGTTCTGCCGCGAGATCAAAGGCGAAATCCTCAGCGACCTGTGGGCCGAGAAAAGCCGCAAGCCGATCGAGGACATCCTCTCCATCGTGACCGACGAAACAGCCGCCGCAGTGACCGGATTGACTGGCCGCGCCGCCGACGGGGCGGCTGCCGATCTGGAAATGCTGCTGCTGCCTCTCGCCCGCATTGGCGGCCATGCGCGCACCGGCATGCTGGGCGTGCTGGCGCCGACGACGCCGGTCTATTGGGTCGGCGAAAAGCCGATCGCCGAGCTCGAACTCAATACAGTCCGGCATCTCGGGCCGAATCTGGCCAATCATGCCGCCCCACGCTTTACAGCCGCGGCTGACGGCGGCGAATTGCGGCATGGCTTTACCGTCTATAGCGGCGGCCGCGAAGAGCCCTCGACCGAACGAAGCGCATGATTTCACATAGGGGATTTTCCCGATCCGGCGCCGTCCTAACGCACTGTTAACGATAGCTTCATAGGCTTGGCGCTGAATGGGGCATCCGTCCCCTTGTGCCCGCCGCGCCATGGCAATGCCAACGACAAAGCTGAAAATCCTGCCGCTGGCCGAGGAACGCCGGCGGCATCAGCGCGTCAAAGTCAATCTGCTTGGCCGCTATATGCTCGAGGACCGGCACGAGTATCCCTGCCAGGTCGTCAATATGTCGCCGGGCGGAATGCTGCTGGTCGCACCTATCATCGGCAAACCGGGCGAGCGCGTGATCGCCTATGTCGATCATCTCGGCCGGCTGGAGGGCCAGATCGCGCGCACGGTGGAGAATGGCTTCGCCATGACCATTTCGGCGACCACGCGCAAGCGCGACAAGCTCGCCGCCCAGCTCACCTGGCTCGCCAACCGCGAAATTCTCAACCTGCCGGAAGACCGCCGCCACGGCCGTTTCGTGCCGCGCAACCCGATCGCCCGCCTGATCCTGCCCAACGGCACCAACGTGACCGTGCGCGTCATCGACCTGTCGGCCTCGGGCACGGCGGTGTCGATCGCCCCGGACCTGCGGCCGGCGGTCGGCGCCGCGGTCACCATCGGCAAAACACCGGGCCGGGTGGTGCGCCATATCGAGAATGGCTTTGCCATCGAATTCACCCGCCTGCAGCACCCCGACTCCGTCGAAGCCAACGTCACCGGCGAATAGCCTCAACAGCCGGTAAACGCCGCGCGCCGGAGAACGCACCCTGCGCCGCCCGGCCAACTGCCGTGGCTCGCCATCTGAGGTAGCGCGCGGCCAAGGCCACCCATCCCAACTTGGTAAATTACGCGCGCCCCGCGGGGCATTGCGCTGCGCTGATGCGCGCTCAAGTCGATTAATCGCTAAAATTTTAGACAAAATGTATTCGATAAGATTTTAAGCGAATTTAATTCCAAGTTTTACTGTATTCGTGTCTATCTTTACTTATGTTCTCTTCAAAATGACTTGCTCGACTTAGCCGCGCCGCAAAACGTTTGTGGCAATTGTGGTCCCAAGACGACGGGAAGGGGCCACAAATGGGCAGGCATACAAAACGAATACTGCGCATCGGCGCGGCGGCGGCAGTCGCTTGCGTCATGGTGCTGGCGGCAACCGCCGGCAGTGCCGCAGGCGAGCGCACCGCCTCGCTTTCGAGTTTGCTGGGCAACGAGCGGGCGGCTTTCGCCAGCGTCGGCGCGACCACCCGCGCGCCGATCGGCTGGTTCGAGTTCTGCATCCGCTACAAGCCGGAATGCGAGACGCGGCCCTCGACGCCGCGCGACGTGGTGCTTTCGCCCAAGGCCTGGGCCGACATGGTCAAGGTCAACAATTGGGTGAACGAAACCATCAAGCCGGTCACCGATCTCGAGCACTGGGGTGTGGTCGAGCAGTGGGACTACCCCGACGATGGCAAGGGCGACTGCGAGGACTATGTGCTGCTCAAGCGGCGCATGCTGATGCAGGCGGGCTGGCCGCGTGAAGCACTGCTGATCACCGTGGTGCGCGACAAGAAGAACGAAGGCCACGCTGTGCTGACGGTGAAGACCAACCACGGCGAGTTCATTCTCGACAACCAGGAAGCGGAAATCCTGCCCTGGAACAAGACCGGCTACCGCTTCGTCAAGCGGCAGTCGCAAGCCGACCCCAACACCTGGGTCTCGCTCGGCGAACCGCCGGCTAATCCGCCGATCGTTTCGGCGCGCTGACAAAAAGGGAATTCGCAGGCCCGGTCACGTCCCCACCCCTCCCCGTCCCCAGACCGGATCTGCGAGCGGCCGCCCTCCCCCAGGGGCGGCCGCACCTTCTTGGGGTACGACTAGACGACGCGCTTGAGGCCCTTGGCATATTCTTTCCAGCGGCGGACGTAGACATCGACGCCGTCGCGGATCATCTCGCGCGCCTTGTCGTCCACCGGGCGCACAACGCGCGCCGGCGAGCCGACGATCAGTGAATTGTCGGGAAAGCTCTTGCCTTCGGTCACCAGCGCGCCGGCGCCGAGGATCGAGTTTTTTCCGAGCTTCGAGCCGTTGAGCATGATCGCGCCGATGCCGACCAGCGAGTCATCGCCGATGGTGCAGCCGTGCAGCATCACCTTGTGCCCGATGATGCAGTTGCTGCCGATCACCAGCGGAAAACCCGGGTCGGTGTGCAGCACCGCATTGTCCTGGATCTGAGAGCGTTCGCCCAGCTCGATCCATTCGTTGTCGCCGCGCAGCACCGCGCCGAACCAGACACTGGCCTCGTGCTTGAGCCGCACGCGGCCGATCAACATCGCGGTATCGGCCACCCAATATTGCCCTTCGCCGGGAAATTCCGGCTTGACGCCGTCAAGTTCATAAATCGGCATTCCCGCCTCCTGATAAGGCGGACAATCGCAATGAACAAGGCAGATTGGAAGTGGTTAGCGCGTGATCCCGAAAAGTGGGCACTGGTTTTCGGACGAGATCACGCGCAAATTAAGCCAGCCCGCAGGCGCGCAGCGTCATCACCAGCATTAGCCCCGACATCAGGCTCCAGAAGCCGGCGATCAGGGTCGCCAGGAACACGAATTCGAAGCGGCGGGCTTGCTGGCGGGCGCCCAGCAGGGTGTTGCGCATGATGAGGAACGGCGCCGCCACGATCAGCAGCGGCACGGCCACGACCGTCGAGGGCCTGGCCCCGGCCGAGAGCAGGGAAAAGCTCGGCAGGCGGCTGGTCGCAAGTTGATAGCCCGAGGCGCATAGCCCGGCGGCGGCAAAGCCGAGCGCCAAGGCAAACAGGTTTTGCAGGGATTCCGGCGACATGACGTGCCACAATGCGTTACTGGGGCCGGCGTTTTTGCAGAGCCAACGCCGCCCCGCCAGCATTTCTTTAATGAAAGGTTAACGCGCGGCCCGGTCTGCGCGCGAGCCGTGACATAATCGCCGTTGATTCGGTCGCGCATGGTCCCGAAAAGTGGGAATCGGTTTTCGGACCAGACCATGCGCAAAATGAGAAAGTTATGGTCTTCGCCCACCATTCCGCCGGCGCACACAACCGGGGCGCAAGCCCGCTCACCGGCCCGCTACTGCTGTTCGCCGCTGCCGCGGTCATAGCTGTCGCCTACGTCGCCTATGTGCTGTGGCCGCGCTGGCCCGATGTGGCGGTCGCGCTCGACGCGCCGTCGCTGCCGATCACGGTGGCCGGCGTGACGTTCAATATCGAGCCGGCGGCGATCCGCATGCCAGTGCAGCGCAGGCCGGGCACCGAGCAACGCGTCGATCTCGCTTATCTGTGGCCGTCGCTGGCCCCGCCGGATCCCACACGCAAGCCGTCGCTCGGCGCGCCGGTCGATCCCAATGAGCGGCTATTCGTCACGATTGCCTCCGGCGATGGCACCCTGCCGCTGATGCAGCGCGTGCAGGAAATCTACCCGCGCTATCTGGTGGCCGAGCCTACAGCCGGCCCTGATGGGCTGACATTGCGCGGCTTCCGCGATGGCACGCCCTATCAGAGCGAGGAGCTGGTGTTTGAATCGGAAGCGCCTGCGCATTTTCTCGCCCGCTGCTCGCTGCGCGGCGTGGTCAATTCGGGCAGTTGCCTTTTGGAGCGACGCATCGGCGACGCGGACATCACGGCGCGCTTTCCGCGTGATTGGCTGACCAGCTGGCGCGATGTTGCCGCCGACGTTGACAGGCTGATCGCGCGGCTGCATCCGAACTAGCCAACATGGCAAAGCGATCGAGCGCATTCAGGATCGGCACCGGCGCGGGATTTGCCGCCGACCGGCTCGATCCGGCGGTCGATCTGGCGCGGCGCGGCGAACTCGACGTGATGGTGCTCGAATGCCTCGGCGAGCGGACCGTCGCTTTCGCCCATTGCGACCGCATGGCGAACCCTGCGCGCGGCTACAACACTCACCTCGACCGCCGCATGCGTGCACTGCTGCCGTCTTGCCGTGCGGCGGGCATGGTCATCATCAGCAACATGGGTGCCGCCAATCCAGGCGCGGCAGCGGAGCGCACGCGCGATATCGCCCGCGAGCTTGGCTTTGCCGGGCTGAAGATCGCCTGTATCGAAGGCGACGACGTCACGACGCAGGTGCCGATGACGCAAAAATTCATGGACGAGCCGGGCACGCTGGCTGACATCGGGCGCCCTATCGTCGGCATGAACGCCTATCTCGGCGCCGAGGCCATTCTTCCCGCGCTCACCGCTAGCGCCAACGTGATCATCGGCGGGCGGCTGGCCGATCCGTCGATGTATCTGGCGCCGCTGATGCACCATTACGGCTGGGGCGCGGCTGACCTGGCGCGGCTCGGCGCCGGCACGCTGGTCGGCCATCTCATGGAATGCGGCATGCAGGTAACCGGCGGCTATTTCGCCGACCCCGGCGTTAAGGATGTGCCGAATCTGGCGCGCTGCGGCTATCCCATCGCGGAAGTTTACGCCGACGGCAGCGCCGTCATCACCAAATTGCCCGGCACCGGCGGCTGCGTGACGCAAGCAACCGTCAAGGAGCAGCTTCTCTACGAAGTGCACGACCCGGCGGCATATCTGACGCCCGACGTCACCGCTGATTTCAGCGACGTCACGGTCGAAGACCAAGGCGAGGATTGCGTTCGTGTGTGCGGCGCCTCCGGCCGCACGCGGCCGGCGCAGTTGAAAGTGACGGTCGGCTTCGATGCGGGTTTTCTCGCCGAGGCCGGTGTCAGCTATGCCGGCCCGGCGGCGAGCGCGCGCGGAACGCTGGCATGCGAAATCGTCGCGGATAGATTGAAGACCACGCACAAGATCAACTCCGATACGCGCATCGATTTGATCGGTGTCAGTTCGCTGTTTGCGACCGCGGGACGGGCGCAGACTGAGAGCGAAGACGTCCGCCTGCACGTCACCCTGCGTACGACGAAGCGCGAAGAGGCCGAACTGATGCTGTGGGAAGTGGAATCGCTTCTCTGCTGCGGCCCGGCCGGCGGCGGTGGCTTTCGCGGCTCGATCACGCCGGCGGTGTTGACCAAATCCGTGCTGATCGACCGCGCCTTGGTCAAGCCGACACTCAAAATGTTCGTCGCATGACCGCGCGCGGCCGCAACAGCCCCCGCATCGTGCGCCACATCGCCCATGCGCGCGCCGGCGACAAGGGCAATATCTCCAACATCAATGTCTGGGTCTACGATGCCGCCAACTTCGAGCTGCTCAAGCGCAGCCTGACCGCCGAGCGCATCAAGCGCGAATTTCCCCATCTCGTGCGCGGCAAGGTTGAGCGTTACGTCATCGAACAGCTGCGCGGACTGAACTTCGTGCTGCACGACGCGCTGGAAGGCGGCGTCAACGCCTCGCTCAATCTCGACTCGCACGGCAAGTCGTGGAGCTATCTGCTGCTCGGGCTGACGATCGAGCCGTAACAGCCAGCCCAACGGGGCCGCGGGCTAATCCACCAGATCGACGTCCAGAATCGGCAATTCAAAAATATAGGATTTACGGCCCTTTTCGCTTTCCAGAAACAACACACCGATGAATTCCTCGCCGATATAGACTTCCAATGAATCAGTCTTCTTCGGCCGGGTGACAACGCGGATGTTTTCGTTGTCGAATTTGCGCCGCAGATAAGCGTTCAGCGTCGGCACCGGCTGGATGCTCGGGTCACTGCCGACCTGGATGACCATGCGGAAATTGTAAGAGCGGTCGCCGTCCTCGTCGTCCACCGTCAATTCGCCGAGGTCGTCCTCGCCGACAAAGACTTCGGCGAAATCACCCGACTTCGGCGCCACGCGGATCTGCGCATTGCCGAACAGCTTCTTCAGGTAGGCGTCGAGCTTTCTGACTTCCGCTATATCCACCGGGCCGCACTCCTCATTTGATCGCGCTTACTGCCCGATTGGATGCGCCCACGCAAGTCACTCGCCGGCAATATCAGCCGTCGAGCATGACGCCGTACAGCATCTGGTCCATGGCGCGCGAGGGCTCGGGGCAACCGGCCTCGCCCACCACCTTGGCCGGCACGCCGGCGACGGTTGTGTTGTGCGGCACCGGCTTGATGACCACAGAGCCGGCGGCGATGCGGGCGCAATAGCCGACCTCGATATTGCCGAGGATCTTGGCGCCGGCGCCGATCATAACACCGTGGCGGATTTTCGGATGCCGGTCCTCGTGCTCCTTGCCGGTGCCGCCGAGCGTCACATCATGCAGGATCGAGACGTCATCCTCGATCACCGCGGTTTCGCCGACCACAAGCCCGGTAGCATGGTCGAGGAAAATGCCGCGGCCGATCACCGCGGCCGGATTGATGTCGCACTGGAACACCGACGACGAGCGGCTTTGCAGATACATCGAGAAGTCGCGCCGGCCGTTCTTGAGCAGCCAATGGGCGAGGCGATGCGTTTGGATGGCGTGGAAACCCTTGTAGTAGAGCGCCGGCTCCATGAAGCGGGTGGTTGCCGGATCGCGGTCCAACGTCGCCGTGATATCAGCGCGGAAAGCTTCGCCGATCGCCGGCTGGTCTTCGAGCGCATCGAGATAGGCCTGGCGGATGAGGTCGCCGGAAATCTCCGCGCTGCCTAGCCGCTCGCAGACGCGATGCACGACCGCCGCTTCCAGCGAATCGTGATGCAGGATGTTTTCGTAGATGAAGGTCGCGAGCTCGGGCTCCGCCCGCGCCGCTTCCTCGGCCTCCGCGCGCACGCGCGCCCAGACCGGATCGACCTTGTCGAGTGCCTTTGCAGGCCGCGTCTGTTGCTGTGCCATAGAATAAAATTCTCCGGCATTGGTTCGTTAGGCAGGGCTTTTAGCACGTATTTCTAAAAGGCAAGTAGCTCTGCAAGGCGGACTTGCAAGTCCCCGCGCGCATAGCTCAGGCGCGTTCGTTAAGAAAATCAATCACCGCCGATTTGAGCACTTTATCACCCACCGCCAGCATGTGATCGCGGCCTGGAATATCGAGCACCTGGGCGCCCGGAATGAGCGCAGCTAATTGTTGAGCAGAACCGGCGACGGGGTCGTTGGTTCCGACCGCCACCAAAGTCGGAGCGCCAATCACGGCCACCTGGTCGCGGCTCAAGATCTGCCGCGAGCCGCGGATGCAGGCGGCGAGCGCCTTCATATCGGATTTGGTCTGTTCTGCGAAGGCGCGAAACTGCCGGCCGGTCGGGTCGGTCACATCGGCCAGAGCGGATGCTTCCAGCGCTTCGGCGATACTCTCCGGCAGGCCAACGCCTTCGACCAAATGGATGCCGAGCCCGCCGAGAATGAGCGAACGCACGCGGCCAGCATGTTCGAGCGCGAGGAATGCGCCGATGCGCGCGCCCATCGAATAGCCCATGACGTCGGCGCGCTGCAGACCGAGATGGTCGAGCAAGGCAGCGACGTCGCCGGCCATTTTGGCGGTGTGATAATCGGCGGGATCGTAGAGTTTGCCCGACTTGCCATGGCCACGATTGTCGAGCGCGATCACCCGCCGGCCGGCGTGCCGCAGCGTTGCTACCCAGCTCGGGATGACCCAGTTGACCTCCTTGGTCGAGGCAAAGCCGTGCACCAGCATGATCGGCTCGCCGTTACCGTCATCGAGATAGGCGATCTCGACCGGACCGTTGTGGAATCTGTGCATGACTGGATTCTAAAGTCCGGTGGGGATCGAGACAATGCAAAAGCCTGCGCCACTAGGCATGGCCGGGCCGCCTCGCTATGGTGCCGCACGTTTTGCCCTCCGAGGACCTTCCATGGCGGATCATGTCGTTCCCCATTTCCACAACAATCCGGGCGTGCCGGTGATCGAGATCGGCGCCAAGGAATTCATGTGCGTGGGCGCGACGCCCCCTTTTGATCATCCGCATGTGTTTCTCGACATGGGCGAGGATAACGAGATCATCTGCCCCTATTGCTCGACGCTTTACCGCCACGATCCAGCACTCGATTCGCACAGCGCGCGGCCGGCGGAATGCGCGCTGCCGCTCACCGCGTCCGCTTAAGCCTTCACTGGAGCGCAAACCGTGGCGCCTCCGCGTCATGTCATCATCGCCGGCGCCGGCATTGCCGGGCTCACAGCGGCGCTGGCGATGGAGCGCGCCGGCCTGCGCGTCACCGTGCTGGAACAGGCAGAGAAGCTCGAAGATACCGGCGCCGGCATCCAGTTGTCACCCAACGCCACGCGCGTGCTGGAGGCGATCGGCCTGGGCGAACGGCTACAGCAATTTGCCGGAGCGCCGGAAGCGCTCCGCGTGATGGCCGGCCGTTCGGGGCGCGAGATCGCCCGCATCCCGCTCGACAAAACCGCCGCACAGCGCTATGGCGCGCCTTACCTGACCATGCATCGCGCCGACCTGCAGCAGGCGCTGGCGGACGCCGCGCGCGTCAAGCGCGACATTTCGCTCAGGCTCGGCGTCCGCGTCGAGGATTTCGCCGCCCACAACAAAGGCGTCACCGTGCTCGGCCGGCGCGGTGGCGAGGTGATCGACGAGCGCGGCATCGCGCTGGTCGGCGCCGACGGCGTGTGGTCGAGCCTGCGCAAGCGCATCACGCGGCAAAGGCGGTCGCGCTTTGCCCACCGCACGGCCTGGCGCGCGCTGGTGCCGGCCGCCGATCTGCCCGGTATGTACCGCGCGCCCTTCGTCCACCTTTGGCTCGGTCTCGACGCGCATCTCGTCCACTATCCGGTGAAATCGGGCACGCTCGTCAACATTGTCGGCATCGTGCACGAGGAATGGAACGAGCCGGGTTGGTCGGCGCCGGGCGACCGTAATGCACTGCTGCGGCATTTTGCCCGCTGGTCATGGGCGGACGAAGCCCGCGAACTCCTTTCGGTGCCGCCGCAGTGGCTGAAATGGGCGCTCTACGAAAGCCACGCCCCGCTACGCGACGGCAGCGGGCCGGTGACGCTGATCGGGGACGCGGCCCACCCGATCCTGCCCTTCCTTGCCCAAGGCGCCGGCATGGCGATCGAGGATGCTGCCGTGCTTGCGCTCATGCTGGGGAAATATCTCGACGATCCGGCCGACGCGCTGCGCGGCTATGAAGGCGCACGCTTCCACCGCATCGAACGCGTGTTGAAGTTGTCGCGCCGCCAGGGGCGCATCTATGGGATGAGCGGGCCGGAGGCGTTGATCCGCAACGCGGCGATGATGGCGATGGGCGGAGAAAACCTGCTCAGGCGCTACGACTGGCTCTATAGTTGGCGGGCGCCTGAATTGGCCCAGCCCGCGAGCCGCCCATTATGATGTTTGCCTTATGATGTTTCCCTGCACGATTGCCGGCAGCCTGCCGAAGCCCGCATGGCTCGCCGAGCCAAACCAACTGTGGCCGCAATGGCGCCAGCAGGGCGACGATCTGGCGCAAGCCAAGCTCGACGCCACGCTGCTGTGGGTCAAATTGCAGGAAGACGCCGGCATCGACATCATCTGCGACGGCGAGCAATCGCGCCAGCATTTCGTGCACGGCTTTCTCGAATTCGTCGACGGCATCGACTTCGCGCACAAGGTCGAGATGGGGATCCGCGCCAATCGCTATAAGGCGATGGTTCCGACGGTGCGCGGGGAAGTACGGCTGAAAGGTCGCGTGCACCAGACGGAGGCGAAACATGCCCGCGCGCATACCAAGCGGAAATTAAAGATCACCCTGCCCGGGCCGATGACGATTTCCGACACGATTGCGGATGCGCATTACGGCGACAAGATCAAATTGGCGATGGCCTTCGCCGGGCTGCTCAATCAGGAAGCGCACGCGCTGGAAAAAGATGGCGTCGATGTGATCCAGTTCGACGAGCCGGCGTTCAACGTCTTTACCAATGAAGTATCAGGCTGGGGCGTCGAGGCGCTGCACCGGGCGATCGACGGGCTCACCTGCCAGACCGCCGTGCACATCTGCTATGGCTACGGCATCAAGGCGAATATCGACTGGAAGAACTCGCTCGGCGGCGAGTGGCGGCAATACGAGGAGATTTTTCCGGCGCTGGCCAAGAGCCGCATCGGCCAGGTCTCGATCGAATGCATCAATTCGCGCGCGCCGATGAAGCTGATCGCACTGCTCGACGGCAAGGACGTGCTGGCCGGCGTCATCGACGTGGCGACCGACAAAATCGAGACTGCGGATGAGATCGCCGCGCTGATTGGCGAGGTGATGAAATACGTGCCGAAGGAGCGTATCATCGCCTGCACCAATTGCGGCATGGCGCCGATGCGGCGCGAGATCGCCGAGGCCAAGCTCGCGGTGCTGGGAGCGGGCGCGGCACTGGCGCGGCGAAAGTTCGGTTGATCGCCATGTATATCAATGTCGGGATTTTCGAACGCATCGGCCGCACCGCGGTTGGCTTGGCTTTGATCGGCTTCGCCATCAACTCGATCGCGCCCGGCACGGGCTGGAATTGGCTTGGCTGGATCGGTGGCGTGCCGATCTTGACCGGGCTGACTGGCTTCTGCCCGCTCTACAAGCTGCTCGGGATTTCGACGCGCTAGCGCGACATCAGCGGGACGCGCGGCCCATGACGTCCATCAACTCTGCGACTTTGCGCCGCTGGTCGGTCTTGTCGCCCGACTTGATTGCGTGCTCGACGCAATGGGCGACGTGATCACGCAGGATTTCCTCCTCGACCCGGCGCAGCGCCGCGCGCACGGCGGCAATCTGCGTGACGATGTCGATGCAGTAGCGCTCGTCCTCGACCATGCGGGCAAGCCCGCGCACCTGGCCCTCGATGCGACCGAGCCGCTTGAGCGTCGCCGCCTTGCTGTCCTTTGTCATAATCGCTATATACCCCCCAGGGGTATAGAAGGCAAGACGCGATGAGCATGGCCGAGCATCACCAGCATGATCACGACGCTCCGGCGCCCGGCGGCGCGACCGATCCGGTCTGCGGCATGAGCGTCGATCCGGCGACCGCCAAGCACAAAGCCGATTATCAGGGCCAGACCTATTATTTCTGCTGCAGCGGCTGCCGCAGCAAGTTCGTTGCCGATCCGCAGAAATATCTCAAGCCGCGCGAAGCGGAACCGGTCATCGCAGGCGCGATCTACACCTGCCCGATGCACCCCGACATTCGCCAGCAAGGCCCCGGCGCCTGCCCGATCTGCGGCATGGCGCTGGAGCCAGAAATGCCCTCGGCCGATACCGGCCCCAACCCCGAACTCCTCGACATGACGCGCCGGTTCTGGATAGGCCTCGCGCTCGCCATGCCGGTGATGGCCGTGGAAATGAGCGGGCATTTCGGCGCGCATTGGTTCTTCCCTGCCGTGTCGAACTGGTGTCAATTCGCCTTTGCGACGCCCGTTGTGCTGTGGGTCGGCTGGCCGTTCTTCCTGCGCGGCGCGCAATCGCTCGTTACCCGCAACCTCAACATGTTCACGCTTATTGGCATGGGCACCGGCGTCGCCTACGTCTACAGCGTCGTCGCCACGCTGGCGCCCGGCATTTTCCCGGCGGCGTTCCGCGAACACGGATCGCCCGCCGTCTATTTCGAAGCCGCCAGCATGATCACCGTGCTGGTGCTTTTCGGCCAAGTGCTCGAACTGCGCGCGCGCGAGGCAACTTCCGGCGCCATCCGCGCGCTGCTTAATCTCGCGCCGACAACCGCGCACCGCATCAAGAACGACGGCAGCGACGAAGAGATTTCGCTCGATCAGGTTCACGTCGGTGATCGCATGCGCGTGCGGCCCGGTGACAAGGTGCCGGTGGACGGCATCGTGCTGGAAGGCCATTCCTCGCTTGATGAATCCATAGTCACCGGCGAATCCATGCCTGTCACAAAAGAAAAGGATGCGCGCGTCATCGGCGGCACCATCAATGTGAGCGGCAGTTTCGTCATGCGCGCCGACAAAGTCGGCCGCGACACGCTTTTGTCCAAAATCGTGCAGATGGTGGCGACCGCACAGCGCAGCCGCGCACCGATCCAGCGGCTGGCCGATCAAGTCGCCGCCTGGTTCGTGCCCACGGTGATCGCGGTGGCGCTCGTTGCCTTTGCCGCCTGGGCGACGTTTGGCCCCGAACCGCGCTTTGCCTATGGACTGGTCGCCGCGGTGAGCGTGCTGATCATCGCCTGCCCCTGCGCGCTGGGGCTGGCCACGCCGATGTCGATCATGGTCAGCGTCGGCCGCGGCGCGCAGGCAGGCGTGCTGATAAGGAATGCTGAGGCGCTGGAGCGCATGGAAAAGGTGGACACGCTGGTGGTGGACAAGACCGGCACGCTAACCGAAGGCAAGCCGAAGGTTGTGGCGGTGATTGCGCTGCCAGGCTTCGACGAAACGCAAGTGCTGCATTTTGCCGCCAGCGCCGAGCGCTCAAGCGAGCACCCACTCGCCGCTGCCATCGTCAAGGCCGCTGCCGAACACGGCGTCGCGACCGCGCCCGTGCGCGGCTTCGATGCACCGGTCGGCAAGGGCATTGTCGGCATGGTCGAGGGCAAACGTCTCGCGCTTGGCTCGCAAAAGTTTCTCGCGGAGCTGAATATTGATTGCGCCGCGTTGTCGCAGGAAGCCGAGCGGCTGCGCGGCGGTGGCGCGACAGTGATCTTCCTCGCGCTCAACGACAAGCTCACGGGCGCCGTCGCCGTCGCCGATCCGGTAAAGCCGACGACGCCAGCGGCGCTGAAAGCACTGATCGCCTCCGGCATTCGCATTGTCATGCTCACTGGCGACAACCGCACCACCGCGCAGGCCGTCGCCAAACGCCTCGGCATTGCCGACGTCGAGGCCGAGGTGCTGCCCGATCAGAAAAGAGCCGTCATCGAAAGGCTCATCCGCGAAGGCCGCGTGGTCGCCATGGCCGGCGACGGCGTCAACGACGCGCCGGCGCTCGCCGCAGCAGCGGTCGGTATCGCCATGGGCACCGGCTCGGACGTGGCCATCGAAAGCGCCGGCATCACACTGCTCAAGGGCGACCTCACCGGCATCGTCAAGGCACGCGCGCTATCGGCCGCCGTCATGCACAATATCCGGCAGAATTTGCTGCTCGCCTTCGTCTATAATGCCGCCGGTGTTCCGATCGCCGCCGGCGTGTTCTATCCTGCCTTCGGCCTGTTGCTTTCCCCCATCATCGCCGCCGCGGCGATGGCCTTGTCTTCCGTCAGCGTCGTCGGTAATGCCCTGCGACTGCGCCGCGTTGGTCTCTAGGAATTTTCTGCAATCGCCGCCGCGGCGATGGCCTTGTCTTCCGTCAGCGTCGTCGGTAATGCCCTGCGGCTGCGCCGCGTTGGTCTCTAGGAATTTTCTGCATGCGCCACGTCTTGCTTGCCTGTTTGAGCGCGGTCATCTGCGCGAGCGTCACTCACGCCGCCGCATGGCAGATGCAGCGCGTTCGCGCGCCGGCCCGCATCACCACACTGGAGACCGTCGACGGCAATGTCCGCGTTATGGCCGGCGGGCTCTGGTATCGGATGGTCATCTCCGCCGACAAGGTTGCCTTCAAATTCGTCGAGCCGCCGGCCAAGCGCCAGTTGCCGGAAGACGCGCTGCCCGACGGCCGCATCGCCACCGGCGCGCACGACATCGCCCGCGCCTGGTTGGCGCAGCCGACCATGCGCTACGACCACGGCATTCTCGGCGATACCGTCGAGTCGGGCAGTCTGGTGATCGAGATGCGCGACGGCCGCCGCCGCGAGGTCAAGCTCGAGGACGATGCGGTGTTCGAGGATCTCGAGCCGCGCATCGCCGACATCGACGGCGACGGCCACGACGACGTGGTGGTGGTGAAGTCCTATCTCCCGCGCGGCTCGGCGCTGGCCGTCATCGCTGAGCGGCGTGGCCGCTACCAGATCGTCGCGGAAACTCCGCCTCTCGGCGGACCGCACCGCTGGCTCGATCCCGCCGGCATCGGCAAGTTTTCCGCCGACGGCCGAACCGGTATCGCGTTTGTGCGCCAACCGCATGTGATCGGCATGCTCGAACTGTGGACCTGGAGCGCCGGAGCGCTGCACAAGAGCGGAGAAATTCCCGACACCGCCAATCACATCGCCGGCACGCGCCAAATCGACATGAGCGCGGTCGCCGATTTTGACGGCGACGGCATCCTGGATATCGCCGTGCCCTCGCTCGACCGAAGGCATCTGCGCATCGTCACCTTCGCGCCGCACCCGCACGAGATCGCCTCCGTGCCACTGCCGGCCAAAGCGGAGACGAATATCGGGCTGATCGGCAGCGGCCAGACGGCGGCGATTGCTCTCGGCCTTGCCGGCGGATCGCTCGCGGTTGTGCGCCAGCCGGCGCAATAATCACCGTCAGCGGATGGCTTTGTCGCTGGCGCGGGCTTGCGGCGCGCCCGGAACGTTAGCGCAATTCTTTGCCGCCGCGGATTTGCGCAGCTCGCGCAGGTCGCCGCGATTGGCGAGATAGTCCGGCCCATAGGCGATTTCGCTGATGGCCTGCCCGCCTTCTCCCTGGCTCGCCCGCGCCATGAGGCCTTCGAGCCGCGCCACTTCGGCCTGCGTTGTTACCATCTGGTCGGCGATCTGCGGGCAAGTGTAGATGTCGTATTTGCCCGGCGCGACGACGAAACGCGAGGCTTCCTCGGCGGTGCCGCAGGCCGACAGCAATGCCGCGAGCGCGGCGGCAACAAGTGCGGCCACGCCACATTTCACCGTCCGGCTTCCGGTCTTCACCATCGGCCCTCAGTGTCGGATCAATTTGTTTATTTTTGGTGCGGACGCCCGGAAACTGCGGACCGTGCCACTACCATTTGAAATACTTAAATAGTTTTAACTCGGCAGGTCGCGTTTTGTAGCACTTTATGTAGCTGCTGCACGTTTGGAAAATTAGTGTGATCGATACGTATGCCAACTCGCACACTTTCCGTTTGCTAGGCGATATCCGTGACCGCCTCTAGAGCCACATCCTCCGTGACTGTGAGTGGCGACAGTATTGGCCGTACTGATTTATGGCGAGGTAGTTGTTGCCTCGGGAGCAGCCGCCTCCCGTCACAGCAAACTTTTCTGCGCGTCGATTGGACACTCACAGGTGCTATTAGGGGCATAGCAGGTCAATGGGAACGTCATCGACTGGCTCGATGAACTCACAATCGACTGCCCGAAGAAGATCGCGCGCAACACGAATGATCCGTGCGGCGCCTCGCCGCCCTAATCTGACGAGGGTGATGTAATTTTGCTACTTGGCACCCTATTATCGGTGGACGGCACGCGGCCGTCAAACGTCTCAAGGCAGCCGGAAGTATAATTGGTTCTACGTCAATTCGGACGTTGGAGGTTTTCGTTCGCCAAACGATATTTACATTAAACAGTGCCTTCCACCTTAGAGTGGCTATGGTGGGTCTTACCGCCGTTCTTTGCATCGCGGTCGCCAGGATTTTCCCTTAGCTGGATGTTGCGCGGCTCGCGCCCTCAGCGCGAAGCTGTCTTGCTTCCGGCGAAATCGCAGCGGTGACCACCTTGATTTTGTATTCTTTTATGGCGAGTCGCAGGTCCTTCCGCAGCGACAATGGCGAGTAAACCCGGCCTGCCGCCAGTCCAGGCCGGGGTTCCTTAAATAACGGCGGCAGCGAGCAATTCTGTTCGCTTCCGCTCTGCTTGAACCCGACGGCGAGGACATTCGCGAGCGGCCGGTTCAACAGGCTTAAAATTCCGTTTCCCGGCAACCTCCGAAAATTGCAAGTCGGTAAACCTAGCATTTAAATGTTTAGGCATAAGATTTTGGGTATCGAGCCCAACAGGAAAGCCATAAAATGTACAAGTTTATTGCGTTTCTTAAGAACGAGTCCGGTGCAACCGCCATTGAATACGGCCTGATCGCCGCTGGCATTTCGGTCGCGATCATCGCCGTCGTGAACGGCCTCGGCACCAAGCTGAACACGACGTTCTCAAGCATCTCAACCCAGCTCAAATAAGACCGAGTATGCCAAGGCAAAATCAATGCAGGAACGCCGGAAAGTCACTCGCACGCGTATATTCAAAGGTGCCAAGCTTCTGCTTGGGAAGCTTTCTGTGATCGATTGTGTCGTGCGCAATATCACAGGTGCCGGCGCAGGAATCGAAGTACCGAATGCACTCGAGGTGCCGGAGACGCTGGAGATGACACTTGGTGGCAGCCATTCGTTTCGACGGTGCCGCTGCGTTTGGCGGAAACTAACCAGGCTGGGAGTGGAATTTACTTAACGCGCTATATTGGCGTTGCCCGTGTCACAACCGAAACAACTTCAAGGCCGCCGGATGTTCGGCGGCCTTTCCGTTTTGAGAAACACCGCAGCCTTAAAATGCCGCAATATGCGGACGCTTCACCAATCGGCTAACTAGGCGAGGCAGCTCTACCGGCCCTTTGTTCCGGCGACGCCATTGGTGGTCCGTTGTTAGTCCAATATCTGAACGTACGGCTTCTGATGCGGCCGAACCGACAGATCACGCTGACGGATACGGGCCGATCATTTGAAGCGGCGACAAAGGATCAACCTATTGCAGACGCCTGTCGTAAAGGACCGGTATTTTCTTCAAAATTTTAGTGCGAATTTCTTCCTCGACGCATCTGAGTGCATCTTCCGCTTCTGTCGCTCGCACTTCTGCCGTTCTCGTCCGCTGCTCAGCGGCAGATAATTGCACTTCTGTGGCGTTCAGACGAGAGCTCATTTGTTCCATTACTTTCTCAAGCTCTTGCACCTTATTATTGAACGCCTCTTCCATCCTTTCGCTGAACTCCTTCATCTTCGCTTCGGCCGCTCGCTCCACAGATTGGATGCGAGCCTCCGCGCTTTTCACTTTTTCGTTTGCTTGCCTAGCAAGCGCCTCAGCATGCGCTTGCGTTTCAGCAGAATAGTCAGCGGCCTTCCCAATAGCCTCAGCTAGTTGGTGGACAAGGTTTAGAGCTACCTCGCCCGGGTTTCCTGCGGAATTTGGCGGACGCCTGAAACTTAAAAGGTTTTCTACCATGCGGCTTTCTATTGGGTCGGCGGCCCGGAGACACACCAAAAGCTAGACAGAGCGTAATAACTGCAGCATTATGGTTAACAATTGGTTTCGATTTTGATTTAGGGTCTGGACTCACGATTTGATCCTATAGAGTGCAGAGACGAGGTTAGTCGCGGAGAGGAACTTGCGGGCGAGCTTGTCGTAGCGGGTGGCGATGCGCCGCCAATCCTTGATGCGGCAGAAGAAGTTTTCGATTTTGTGCCGTCGTCGATAGAAGCGCTTGGGGCAATAGGCTTTCGTGATGGCGGCGCAGCGGTTCGGTATGACCGGCAAGGCGCCTTCGTCCCTTATTTGCTGGCGCACTTTCTCGCTGTCGTAGGCCTTGTCCGCCGTGACAGCCAGTGGCGACCGGGGCTTGTTTAGTATCTCTTCGACGACCTGGCTGTCGTGGACGTGACCGCCCGTCACCGTGAAGCTCAGTGGCCGACCCTTGCTGTCGACAATCGCGTGGATTTTCGTGGTTCTGCCGCCCCAACTGACGCCGATCGCCTGTTTTTTCTCCCCCCTTTTCCTCCACTCGCCGCGCGGTGAGCTTTCACAATGGTGCTGTCAATCAGATACAGAGTGTCGTGCGATTTCGGCGCCAGTTGGTCGAAAACACGATTCCAAATTCCGCGGCGAGACCAACGATTAAACGGGTTGTAGGCCGTCGTGTAGGGGCCGTAGCGTGTCGGCAGATCCCGCCACGGCATCCCGGTACGCAGTACATAAAAGATCGCGTTCATAATCTTGCGGTCGTCTACTCCCGCACTCTGCCGGCTCTTCGGCAGTAGGGGTTCGAGAAGCGCCCCGGTCCTCATCGCTCAGATCAAATCGTATGATCTACCTCCTGCGACGGTGAATTACGCTCATTCAGATTTTTCAAGATATTATGCGGGGACAGACCCTAGTCGAACGGAAAATGGGAAGCGGGCTTTGCAGGGTACACGAGAGCGAACGCCGCGTTTGTGGCTTCTAGCAACATCTCGCGCTCGATTCGTTGCGGAAGCTGCACGAGCGGCCGGATCAGCGAGCGCAATGCGGCGCGCGGATATCGGTGAACGGTCATCAGGCTCGCTCAGCGCGGTTCGCGGTGCAATATCGCTACAAGGAGCGATTCAAGCTCGTGCCCGTCCGGCATCATTTTTAGACCGTTTACGTCAATGCCCTTGGCATACTCTTGCGCGCACTGCGCCACGCGTTTTCGCGACGCTTGCGACATACCTCGCATGAGGATGTCGCAGTCCTGCAGCGCGATGACGTCACTTGGGATTGCAATCCCATTTTTGTGCTCTATTGCGGTGTAGAGATGCGCAAGTGCATAGGCCGCCAAAGTGATCAGCACGTCCTCGCCGATCGCGGAGACGGGATTAGGCGCGTAGTCGTCGTTGGTCATGTTCCGCCACTGACCTCCGTGTGCGCCGCGCCCACCTCGGCGTCAATATAGCGACCCGTCGGCCGATTTTACACTTTCTCGAGGGCCTTCGCTCACGCCATATCACAGCGGGCCAAAGCTTTAGGGTGCTGCGTTAGCAACGCCAGCGCTGATCAGGAATTGGTTGAATACGGAGAAATAAAATTCCAAGCAGCAGGGCGCACTCACCTCGGATAGCATGAGAACGCGGACGGGGAATCGCGATCAGTCGTCTTTCGATTCGCCAATTTTCTCAAAGGAACGGCGCGCGATTCCCGATCGTCTTTCTTTGTTGGTTCTCCGCTCTCCAATCAAACGTTTTTCCTTATCCGACCGCGTGTCGATGCCACCACGCCGTTCTTTGCCGCGCCGCTCAATGCCTGATCGTTTTCGTGATTATCCATTCGCCACCCCAAGATCAGATGATTGTCACATTGCCAGTCTGCTGAGCTGAATAAGGCCGCTCCTTGTACATTTCGTTTGCTCAAGCTACCCGCAAATTGATTTGAGAATCGTAGATACAATAGACCATACCACAAATTAGGAGCAGCACTGATGCACAATTTTCACCTCAATGGCCCCAGTCCACACCCACCCGAATCGCCGGCGCGCGGCACCATGGGTGATGAGATTTCGCGATAGAAACTTCCTTGGCCGTTCGTCTCCGCCCCAACTAGTGGTAAATTGTAGCGAATCGCCCGCAAATGCGCGATGGTTTGACTTTAAAAGTAAGCCGTACCTCGCTTCTCGGAGAGCAAAATGGACAAAAGCCACGCTGATTGGCTTCGAGAGTATATGCGAGTTCACATCGCCAATGCTGGGATAGTTGAATCGGCGGAAGCCAAGCAAAAACTCATGTATCCGCCCAGTTCCGAGACGAAACTGGGTACGGAAGCCCTGTATATTGTCAATCAAGCAGCCCAGTTTATCGCGGACGTCGATAAATTCACGGCAGAAAAACAGGCTCGCGCGGAGGCGCTTGCCACTCAAGCAATCCAACGGCTGGAGATTGCGGACGGTCGTGTGCAGTCCGCAGAATCGGCTCGGCTTGCGGCGAAAGCGCAGCTTAATGAGGTGAGCGATAAGCTCCAACAGACGCTAAATGCAATGGAGCAAATGGCTTCCCGTCTGTCGGATGCTGAAGCAAAATTATCGGCTGCGGAGCAGCGAACAAAAAATGCTGAAATGCGAGCAGAGGAAGCCGGAAAAGCGCTCAAGCGGATCGAAGAGGTGGTCCGCACTCGGATTTTGCCTAGATTACCGAGTGACTTGAGCGGGGCGGCATCTACGGCAGCTTGATACCGATTGATTATCGCCAAAAGCGGTTTTCAATTCCGGCTTTGGCGCCAAGACCATCGGCTGGCGCAAAAGCTCCAGTTCACAGTTTGTTAACGATATTGTCGGAAATGTATTGTTCGTTAGATGTTTTCAAACATCTCAGCAGTTGGCGGAGAGTAAAATGCGGAAGAGCCACGTGAACTGGCTTCGAGAGGACATGCTAGCTGACATCGCGAACGCCGGTGCGCCTGAACTCGGTAGAAAATCCCTCAAAGAATCCTGGCGCTACAGCTCTAGATCTTATCACACACGCCGCCGAAGTTATCGGAAACGTCGATAACTACTTAACCGAAAAGCAGGCTCGCGCGGAGGCGCTTGCTGCTCAAGCGATTGAAAAAATTAAAATCGCCGATGATCGCATCCGTTCAGCAGAATTGGCGCGGCGTGCGGCGGAAGCTGATATTCAGGAGTTCAAAGAAGCGACGGAAAAGGCGTTCTGCGATAGGATTGAAGAGTTAAAGCATGCGACTGAACTAACGTCTTCCCGTATGTCGAAAGCTGAAGCAATATTATCGGCTGCGGAACAAAGAACACAAAATGCTGAAATACGAGCAAATGAGACCGAAAAAGCGCTCAAGCGGATCACAGACGCAATCCGGACCCGGATTTCGCATAAATTAGTGGGCGACTTCAGTGGGAGACCATCTACGGCAGCTTGATCCGAATTGACATCGGGCGAGTAATACCAAATCCCTTAAATCGTGACTCTTTTGAGGTTCACAAATCGGCTCGGCTCTGATTCCTATGCGGCGAACGAATGAGCGTCTAAGTGCGGCCATTCTAAACGGCATCTGTACAGCCCTTTTTGTACTTTGGGCTATTCAGATGTCTCAGGTTTTCCAGTAACTTATTGATCCCCGAAGGAATTACCAAGGCTTTGGTGCGGACGCCCGGACTCGAACCGGGACGGAGGTTGCCCTCCTAGGGATTTTAAGTCCCTTATGTCTACCATTCCATCACGTCCGCGCACGGGTTTGCACCGCCGCAGCGCGGCGATCAGCCAACGCGGCGGCGCGTTAGGCTACTTGGCTAATAACTTGCCCCAGGTCGCGTCCCAGTCCTTGCCGCTGGCATCGACCACGCGGCCGTCCTTCTCGAAGAACTTGTTGGGGATCTGGAACATGGCGAGGAACAGCCCGCCCTTCGGGCTCCAGGCAACGTGGCGGCTGCCGGCCGGGCGCCAGACGAAATCGCCGGTGGCCACCTCGGTGCCGGCGTCGGGGCCTTCCTTGTCCACCAGCGAGCCTTCCAGCACGTAGGTCTGCTCGATCAAAACATGTTCATGATCAGGCAGCACCGCGCCGGGCTGCATGCGCACCAGCATGGTGGCGATGCCGGTCTGTGCGTCGAACAGCAGCGGCTTGATCTCGCAGCCGGGGAAGCGCTGTTTTTCCCAGGCCATCTCGGCGGGCTTCAAATGATGCGAGCGCAATTCGTCAATGGGCTTTGCGCCCTTGGTGGTCGGCTTGACGTTCATGGCGGTCCTCCCGGATTTTCCATCTTAGCCGATTTTGCGGCCGCGCGCGCCCCTAATCGCCGCCTTCCCTAATCGGCGGCACGAAGGCAAGCCCGGTATCCCAGGGGAAATAGATCCAGGTGTCCTGCGACACCTCGGTGATGAAAGTGTCCACCATCGGCCGTCCCATGGGCTTGGCGTAAACCGTGGCGAAATGCGCCGCCGGCAGAAGGTCGCGCACCACGCGCGCGGTCTTGCCGGTATCCACGAGGTCGTCGACGATGAGCACGCCCTTGCCCTCACCGCGCATCGCGGTGATTTCCGGCGCGACACCCTTCATCACCTTCAGCTCGCCCTGGTTCTTGTAGTTCATATAGCTGGCGATGCAGATCGTCTCGATGATGCGCACGTTGAGCTCGCGCGCCACCACCGCCGCCGGCACCAGCCCGCCACGAGTGATGCAGACGATGGCGTCGAAGGGTCCCGCCTCGTGCAGCCGCCAGGCGAGCGCGCGTGAATCGCGGTGAAACTGGTCCCAGGAGACGGGAAACATCTTTTCCGGCTGCGGCACGGCTTTGACTCCGGTTCGCTATGCGCGGCTAGCGGCTGCGAGCTGCGCTTTCAATGTCTTCAGCATGTCCTCGACCGCGCCCTTGACCTGCGCGAGCTTTGCCGCATCGCGCGAGCGCACGACGATATTGGTGTTGGGACCGAGCTTGTCGTCAAAAAACGGATAGCTGCCGATGATCGTCTCCGGATGCGCCTTGGCGATTTCGCCGAGTGGCGTGCCGAGGTCGCCTTCCTTGGCGTCGGCGCGGATCGTCTCCGACAACAGTTTCGTCCCCCATTTCAGCTTCGGTCCGACGTCGTCGAGCATGGCCTGCATCACCGAGGGGATGCCGGCCATCACGATCACATTGTCGATCCAGAAGCCGGGCGCGCCGGAGACCTTGTTGTGGACAAGCGCCGCGCCTTCAGGAATGCGCGTCATCCGCATGCGCGCTTCGTTGAGCTCGCCGCCCAACTTGGCGAGGCGCGCCTTCATGAGCGCGACCGCTTCGAGGTGGAAATGCAGCGGCACGCCGAACGCTTTGGCGATGCAATCGGCGGTGATGTCGTCATGCGTCGGGCCAATGCCGCCGGTGGTGAAGACGTAGGTGTAGCGCGCGCGCAGGGCGTTGAGCGCGGCGACGATCTCCTGCTCCACGTCGGGGACGACCCGCACCTCGCTCAAATCGATGCCCAGCGCGGTCAGGTAGTCGGCGATATAGCCGATGTTCTTGTCCTTGGTGCGGCCTGACAGGATCTCGTCGCCGATGACCAGAACCGCCGCGGTAACGATCTTGGGAGGCGCTGTCGGCATGGCGTTCGTTTCGCGTCCTTGCGGTCGGCCCGGCCGAACACCTAGCCCGGCATTTGGCATGGCTCAAGCGGGGGACATCTGCGCGCCCCGCCCTTGTGCAAACTCAAATCCGCCCAAAATATAGGCAGAAATCCGGTCGAAAGGCGTGAGCGGGGCGTCGGACAAGGCGTATTCCAGAGCTATTCCTTGGCCTGAAGATTGCAGTTCAGTGACGGAGCAGCGAGAGGAATTCGCCCGGAGCATGAGGGGATAGCCGTTCCGCATGGGCGCCGGCGAGCGTGGAGGGTGAGTGCTGGGGAATCGTGAATGGTTGCAGCCTTCGATGAGATGAAGGGAGCCGATGGCGCGGTGCGCCCGGCCTATGGTGAGTTGTCGCGCTGGCTGGGCGAGGTGCCGCCAGACGTGCTCGACTACCGCCGGCGCGAGGCCGAACTGCTGTTCCGCCGCATCGGCATCACCTTCGCGGTCTACGGCGACGCCGACGCGACCGAACGGCTGATCCCCTTTGACGTCATCCCGCGCATCATCTCCGGAGCGGAATGGCGGCTGATGGAGAAGGGCCTCACCCAGCGCGTCAAGGCGCTCAATCTGTTCATCAAGGACGTCTACGGCGCGCGCGAAATCCTGCGCGCCGGCGTCGTGCCCGACGACCTGGTGTTCCGCAATCCCGCCTTCCGCCCGGAGATGAGCGGACAGAGCGTGCCGCACGACATCTACATCCACATTGCCGGCATCGATATCATCCGCGTCGACGCGGAAACCTTTTACGTGCTCGAGGACAACGCGCGCACGCCCTCCGGCGTCTCCTACATGCTGGAGAACCGCGAGATCATGATGCGGCTATTCCCGGAATTGTTCTCGCGCCACCGCATCGCGCCGGTGGAAAATTATCCCGACGAATTGCTGGCCACACTGAAATCGGTGGCGCCGTCGAGCGCGATGCGCGAGCCGACGGTTGTGCTGCTCACGCCCGGCGTGTTCAACTCGGCCTATTATGAGCATTCATTTCTCGCCGACAAGCTCGGCGTCGAACTGGTCGAGGGCCGCGACCTGTTCGTCAAAAATGAAACCGTCTACATGCGCACCACGCAGGGGCCGCGCCAGGTCGACGTGATCTACCGGCGCATCGACGACGACTTCATCGACCCCCTCACCTTCCGACCCGATTCCGTGCTCGGCGTGCCGGGGCTGATGGCCGCCTATCAGGCCGGCAATGTGACGCTGGCCAACGCCGTCGGCACCGGCATCGCCGACGACAAGGCAATCTACAGCTTCATGCCGGCGATCATGAAATTCTATCTTGGCGAGGAGCCGCTGCTGAAAACCGTGCCGACCTGGCGCTGCCGCGAGGAAGAACACCTCGCCTACGTGCTCGACCATCTGCCCGAGCTGGTGGTCAAGGAAGTGCACGGCTCCGGCGGCTACGGCATGCTGATCGGGCCAGCGTCGAGCAAGATCGCCATCGAGCAATTCCGCGTCAAACTCAAAGCCGCGCCGAAAAATTTCATCGCCCAGCCGACGCTGGCGCTGTCCACCTGCCCGACCTGTGTCGAGCAAGGCGTGGCGCCGCGCCACGTCGATCTGCGCCCCTTCGTGCTCACCGGCCGCGACCGCGTGCTCATCGTGCCGGGCGGGCTCACGCGCGTCGCCATGAAGGACGGCTCGCTGGTGGTCAATTCCAGCCAAGGCGGCGGCACCAAGGACACATGGGTTTTGGACGGATAGACGATGCTGTCCCGCACCGCGGATAACCTGTTCTGGCTGTCGCGCTACGTCGAGCGCGCGGAGTACCTCGCGCGCATTCTCGACGCCACGCAGCGGCTCTCGGCGCTGCCGCTCGCTTATGTCGGCACCAGCAACGAATGGGAATCGGCGGTGCTGACCGCCGGCTGTGCCACCGCCTTCTTCAAGCAATACGACGAGGCAAACGAGGAAAACGTCACCGACTTCCTCGCTTTTTCCACCGCAAATTCCTCCTCGATCCGCTCCTGCTTCGAGCTTGCGCGCTCGAACGCGCGCGCGGTGCGCACCGCGCTCACCATGGAGATGTGGGACGCGATCAACGGCACATGGCTGGAACTCAAGCGCTACGGCAATGGGCCGACCTCACGCGAGGAATTCTCCCGCTTCCTGCGCTGGGTGCAGGAATCATCACTGCGTTACGACGGCTCTGCCTACCGCACCATGCTGCGCAACGACGCCTACTGGTTCTCCCGCCTCGGCGTCTATGTCGAGCGCGCCGACAACACCGCGCGCATCCTCGACGTGAAATATCATCTGCTGCTGCCGGACAACGAACGCGTCGGCGGCCCGCTCGATTATTTCCAGTGGGCGGCGATCCTGCGTTCGGTGTCGGCGCTCACCGCCTATCACTGGGTCTATCGCGACAGCCTGAAACCCTGGCTGGTCGCCGACCTGATGATCCTGAAGGAGGAAATGCCGCGGTCGCTCGCCTCCTGCTACGAGGCGATCGTGCGCAACCTCGATGCGGTCGGCAACGCCTATGGTCGGCAGGGCCCGGCGCAGCGGCAGGCGCGCGGCATTCGCACGCGGCTGCAAAACAGCAAGATGGACGGCATCTTCCAGCGCGGCCTGCACGAATACATCGACGAATTCATCACCGAGAATAACCGCGTCGGCTCAGCCATCACCGAGCAATTCCTGCTATGAGCGTGGCGGCCGCTCTGTGCTAGAACCTGAGCGGCTCGGGCCGGGCACTGCAAAGCCATGCGGATTCGCATTTCCCACAGCACCATCTATCGCTACGACGCCCCGCCCACCGCGGTGACACAGATGCTGCGGCTCACGCCGCGCAACCACGATGGCCAATACGTGGTGAATTGGCGCATCGACCTATCGCAGGACTGCATCCTGCATCAGCACGAGGATGCATTCGGCAACCTCACCCATTCCTTCACCGCTGACGGTCCGTTCAACGAATTGGCGATCTCGGTCGACGGCGAGGTGGAAACGCAGGAGACCAACGGCGTGGTGGCGGGCGCGATCGAGCGCTTCTCGCCAGCGCTGTTCCTGCGCGAGACGGCGCTGACCGAGGCGGATTCGGAGCTCGTCGAAGTCGTCGAGGCCGCGCGCGCACAAGGCGGCGCCGATACGTTGGCGCTGCTGCACGCGCTGATGCGCGAGGTGCATGACAAAATCGCTTACGACACCGACCCGACCCATGCGGCGACCACCGCGGCGGCGGCCTTCAAGCTGCGCCGCGGCGTCTCCCAGGACCTCGCGCATATCTACATCGCGGCGGCGCGGCGGCTCGGCGTTCCGGCGCGCTACGTCGGCGGGCATGTCTTCCGCGCCGACGGCCTTGTGGTGCAGGACGCCGGGCACGCCTGGGCGGAAGCCTATGTCGAGCGGCTCGGCTGGGTCGCTTTCGACCCGGCCAACAAGGTCTGCGCAACCGACGCCTATGTGCGCGTGGCCATGGGCCTTGATTATCTCGGCGCCGCCCCGGTGCGCGGCACTCGTCTTGGCGGCAGCGGCGAGAGCCTCAAGGTCGCGGTGCAGGTGGCGCAGGCGCGCCAGCAGTCACAAACGTAGGTTTTTTGCGCGTGATCTTTTCCGAAAACCGGTGCCCACTTTTCGGGATCATGCGCGTTGCCTCGCCCATTGCCTCATCGCTATAACCCTGCAGGCCGGACACTCGGAAAGAAAAAGATCCAATGACATATTGCTGCGGAATTCTCGTGCGCGAAGGCCTGGTGATGATCGCCGACACGCGCACCAATGCCGGCCTCGACAATGTCTCCACCTTCCGCAAGCTGCACGTCTACACGCAGCCGGGCGAGCGCATCATGGCGCTGGCCTCTTCCGGCAATCTGTCGTTGAGCCAGACGGTACGCTCGACGCTGACCGAGGGCGTCGATAATCCGGAGACCGGCGAGCGCGAGACGCTGATGAATTCGCCGACCATGTTTCAGGCGGCGCAGCGCATCGGCCGCACCATCCGCCACGTGCAAAGCCTCGAAGGCCAGGCGCTGGACGCGGCCGAGGTCGACCACGATGTCGCTTTCCTGTTCGGTGGCCAGATCAAGGGCGGGCGCTTGCGCCTGTTCATGATCTACTCCGCCGGTAATTTCATCGAATGCACCACCGACACGCCCTACCTGCAGATCGGCGAGCACAAATACGGCAAGCCGGTGCTCGACCGCGCCATCAGCTTCGACACCGACCTTTATAACGCCCTGAAAATCGGGTTGATTTCCATGGACTCGACCATGCGCTCGAATCTTGGAGTCGGCCTGCCGATCGACCTGCTGGTCGCCCGCCGGGATACCTGCACGCCGGAAGTCAATTACCGCATCGAGCCGGGGGAACCCTATTTCCAGGACCTGCGCGAGCGCTGGTCGGCGGCGCTGCGCGCCGCCCATATCGCCATCCCGCGCCCGCCTTATCGCAGCCCCGGCTGATTTTGCCGCTGCAATTAACGTCGCGTTAAGACCACCACGCGAATTGCCACTTTGGACGCCACCCCGGTCGCCGGTGCGGCTAAACGAAAGCGTATGGCAAGCATTCTCGCCTAGCGTCGGCGCCGAAAAGTGCAATGGGTGCGACGTGTTAAGGGGCAAAAAGGTGCTTGGTTCGGGTCGCCCGCAGACCGAGATCGAACGCAGCTATACGAGCTGGGACCGCGCGCGCCTGAGTGTCGTGGTGCCGATCGGGGTCATCGTCGCCGTGGCCATCGTTTGCATCGTGGTCGCCGTGCTCTCCTCGGCCAAACGCGCCGACGAGGTGGCGGTCGAACACGAGAAGGCGTTGTTCTCACAAGCGCTGATCAATTACGGCCAAAGCGCCCTGCGCGAGGTAGAAAACATTGCCAAATCCGATGAAGCGGTCAGCCATATTCGCGATTCGTTCGATCGCGAATGGACCGAGCAGCACGTCGCGGAGCGCAATTTTAACCACGACTATGTTCTGATCCTCGACAGCAACGACCAGCCGTTATTGTCGACGGCTGCGCACTTTCCCACCGGCGCCTCATGGGCCGGCGAGGCGAGCAGCGATCTCACCGGGCTGCTCGCCTATATGCGCGGCCGCGTGTCGACCCTGCCCGACGCGATCCGTCTGGATGAAGCCGGTCCGGCCCACGGCGTGCCCCACCCCTACGCCGCCGTGATCCGCTTGTTCATGCGCCGCCCGGCCGTCATCGCCGCCGCCGTGGTCGGTTCGTCCGCCGATATTTCTTCCAGCGTCAAAAGTCCCGCGCCGATCATGGTGTCGGTGAAATTCATCAGTGGCGACGTGCTCGCCGATGTGGCGTCGCGCCTGCGCCTCACGAATTTGCGCGAGATCGCGGCCGGCGAAGCGCTGCCGGGCGAATATGTCGATACGCTCACCGATCCGCGCGGCCAGGTGGTCGCGCAATTCGCCTGGACGCCAAAGCAGCCGGGGGCCGAGATCGTTTCCAGCGTCGTGCCCTTCGTCACCGTGGCGCTGGCCGGCTTTGCCCTGCTCGGGGCGTTCGTGCTGCGCTACATGCGCCACACCGCCGCGGCGATCGTCGCCGGCGAGACGCGGCTGCGGCATCTGGCCATGCACGATCCGCTCTGCGGCCTGCCTAACCGCATTTTCTTCAGCGAGCGGCTGGAGGCGGTGATCGAGGAAGTGCGCGCCGGTTCCACGTCCGCCGCCGTGTTTTATATCGACCTCGACCACTTCAAGGACGTCAACGACACGCTCGGTCACCACGTCGGCGACGAGTTGATCCGCAACGTGACGCTGCGCCTCTCGCACACATTGCGCGGCGGCGACCTGGTGGCGCGGCTCGGCGGCGACGAGTTCGCCGTGATCTCCTCGGTCGGCGCCTACCGCGACAAGATGCTGGCGATGGCGCAGCGGATCATCGCCGTACTGTGCGCGCCCTACGCGATCAACAGGCAGAATATCGTCATCGGCGCTTCGGTCGGCATCGCCGTGATCGACAGCAATTGCGGCGGCGCCGCCGATATCATGCGCTACGCCGACATAGCGCTTTACCGCGCCAAGCGCGAGGGCCGCAACCGCGCCTGTATCTACGACGCGGCGATGGATGCCGAACTGTCCAATCGCAAGCTGCTCGAAGGCGACCTGCGCGAAGCGATCGAGAACGACAGCCTGCAGGTTCATTATCAGCCGATCGTCAACAACAGCGGCGAGTTCGTGGTCGGCGTCGAGGCACTGTGCCGCTGGACGCATCCGACGCGCGGCGTCATCCCGCCGAGCGAATTTATTCCCGCAGCCGAGCGTAGCGGCTTGATCATCGAACTCGGCGCTTACGTGTTGCGCCACGCCCTGATCGACGGCAGGGCCTGGCCGGGCCTGAGCGTCGCCGTCAACGTCTCGCCGCTGCAGTTCCGCCGCACCGACTTCGCGGAAACAGTCGAGCGTATATTGGCCGAGACACAATTCGATCCCGCGCGGCTCGAACTCGAGCTCACCGAAAGCGTGCTGCTCGGCAATGTGGAAAGCGCTGAAGCGGGCATGCTGCGTCTCAAGGCGCTCGGCGTGCGGCTGGCGCTCGACGATTTCGGCACTGGCTATTCGAGCCTGCTCTATCTGCGCCGCTTTCCCTTCGACAAGCTCAAGATCGACCGCAGCTTCGTGCTTTCAATCGAGAAGGCCGCCGACGCCGCGGCCATCGTGCACGCGGTGGTCAGCCTCGGCCGCGGCCTCGGCATGAAGGTGACGGCGGAAGGCGTGGAAACCGCCGACCAGCAACTGTTCCTGCGCGCCGCCGGCGTGCACAGCATGCAGGGCTATCGCTTCGGCAAGGCCGTCCCCGCCGCGGAGATTTCCGAGCGACTTAAATTTCCGATGGCCTTCAGGGCGAGCGACGGGCCGGTGGCATTGGCCGCAGGCTAGCGCGCCCCTTATTCCGTCGCCGCCGGTATGATATGGCGATCCTTCCAACAATCGCGTTAGGGAAGGAAAGCCAATGAGTACGTCCGCGAAAATTGCGCTGGTGACCGGGGCCGGAACGGGTGTGGGCCGGGCGGTCGCCAATGCGCTGGCCAAGGCCGGCTACAGCCTCGTGCTGGCCGGCCGCCGCAAGGAGCCGCTTGAGCAGGTGGCCGGCGAGGTCAATGCCGCCGGCTCGCAGGCACTCGCTGTGCCGACCGACGTGACCAAACGCGAGTCCATCATTGCGCTATTTGAGAAGGTGAAATCCAGTTTCGGCCGACTCGACGTGCTGTTCAACAATGCCGGCAGGGGCGCGCCGCCGGTGCCGCTCGAGGATCTCCCCTTCGAAACCTGGCAGAACGTCGTGGCGACCAATCTCACCGGCATGTTCCTGTGCACGCAGGAAGCCATCAAGATCATGAAGAACCAGAAGCCGCGCGGCGGCCGCATCATCAACAACGGCTCGATCTCCGCGCACGCGCCGCGGCCGTTCTCGGTCGCCTATACGTCGACCAAGCACGCGGTGACGGGGCTCACCAAATCCACCTCGCTCGATTGCCGGCAATACGATATCTGCTGCGGGCAGGTGGACATCGGCAACGCAGCGACGCCGATGACCGACCGCATGGTGGACGGCGTGCTGCAGCCCGACGGCCGCAAAATGCCGGAGCCGCGCATGGACGCCATGAACGTCGGCAACGCGGTCGCCTACATGGCGAGCCTGCCGCTCGATGCCAATGTGCTGTTCATGACGGTGATGGCGAACAAGATGCCGTTCGTCGGCCGCGGCTAATGATGCCGGACCTCGAGCATTGGCACGAGTTCTACCTACTGGTCGGCACTGCCGGCGCGACGCTCGTTGCACTCTTGTTCGTCGCTATATCGCTGGGCGCCGGTTTTCTGACGGAAAAGCGCGCGGCGGCAACGCGCGCCTTTTTTAGCCCCGTCGTGGTGCATTTTACCGCTGTATTTTTCATCTCGGCCATCGGTCTCTTTCCCGCGCATATAATACCGATGTTTGCAGTGCTCGTCGGTGGCTGCGCTGCGTTTGGTATCGCGGTCTCGGTCTTCACCACCGTCGAGCTTTTGCGCCACGACTGGACACGTTACGTGCAGGATCATCTGGCTTACGGCCTGCTGCCGGCAATCAGTTATGTCGCGTTGCTGGTGGCCGCGGTCATGATTTGGACCGAGCACCAATATTCGTTGCTCGTACTGGCCGGCGCGCTGCTCACTTTGTTGATCACCAATATCCGCAACGCCTGGGATCTCACGCTGTCCATGGTGCGCCGGCACGCCGACGGGAAAGAACTCCTAACCGATCACGCTGACTTTGACTTCCGTGCCGGTGCGGATTTTTGTCAGCGTCTTCACATTGCCGATCGCCTTGGCGAAGACATTGCAGGGGCTGGCCAGCCGTGTCTCCCCGCCCTTGGAAATCGGCGTGCGGCCAAAGCCAATCGCAATCGCCGGACCCTGCGGCCAATAGGCGATCTCGCCGGGGATGATCACCGCGCGCGCGTCCGGTTCGCGCTTAACGTCCACCGGCAGGTCGAAATAGACCTCCTCGCCCCAGGTCAGCGCCGAGGAGGTGAGCGGCAGCGCCGCGGCGATGGCCTTTGCGGTTGGCGTGTCGAGCAGCTCGGCGTCGAGCGTGAGCGTGCCGAAATCGAAGCGGATGCGGGCCATGCGGCCTCCATGGTCGTCTTGGCGTTGGCCCCGGCTTCGTGCATTTTCACGAGTGGGCGCGCCTTGGCAAGCCGCGCGCCGCGGTTAGCCACCGCCTTGGGAGGCAATCGATGCGGATCGTCATTGCGGTGTTGCTATAGCTCACCGCGGTCACCCGCGCCGCGCCGTTCATATCGTCGCCTTCGGCGATAGCGCGACCCACGGCTATCTGGTGCCGCGCGGGCAGGACTGTCCGGCGCAATTGCAGGCGGCGCTTCACGGCAAGGGCTACGATGTTGCGGTCAGTAACCAAGGCATCACGGGCAACACCACGGCTGGGGCGCTCAAACGCTTCGACAGCGCCATTGGCCCAGATACTAGGATCGCCGTCCTCGAATTCGGCGTCAACGATCTGCGCCACGGCGTCTCGGGCAAGACATTGCGCGCCAATCTCACCGAAATCGTGCGCACGCTGCGCAAACGCGGGATAGAAGTGCTGATCGTCGGGCTCGGGCAGCTGGATCTGTTCGACGTCGCCAAAGCCAATGGCGCGCCCTACGCGCAATGGAATCTGCCGCCGCACAAATATCGCGCCCGCGATGGCCTGCATTTCAATGGCGAAAGTTACGTCATCGTCGTCAAGCAAATGCTGCCGACGGTGGAGACGCTGCTGAAGCCGGTGAAGTGATCAGTGCAGGCGGAATTCGCCGTTCACCGGGCGCAGCTCGGCCGGCTTGATCAGCTTGCAATGCGCCACCTGCACCGAATGTAGCGGGCCTTCCAGCTTCTCCTGCCAGAACTCGAGAAACTTCTGCAGCTCGGGAAAGTTCGGAAACAGATCGTAGGCCTGCCAGACGTAGGATTGCAGCAGCCACTGATGATCGGGACGCCGGTACAGGATATGCGCCGTGGTCAGGCCATAGCCGTTGACCTGTTTGACGAAATCTCGCGAAACCATCACGTCCTCCATCATATCGGACACGAAGTCTCCAATCCCGGTACTAGGCATTGCAAGCTGAAACGGTAAACAAACTGTTTAAAATCAAGGCATTAGCAGCAAGCACACGAGCCTGCTATTAGCCCTGCCCCGGCTTTCTGGGCCAGCCGCCCCGATCAATGCGTACGTGTCCGGCGCAGTTCCGGTCATAAGAGCGTTAGCCATTGGAATACTTTGGCTTTTCGAATTTGTTGGCACTCGGTCGAAATGAGTGCTAAAAAATTTCCGGATGCCCCTTGCGGGTGAAAAATTCCGCACCCAACTACCAGCTAGGTGCTGACAGGGGGGTTGATCGGCAGCATGAAAACTAAACCTTTCAATAACTTAGGAGGACACTATGAAATTCCGCCCGCTTCACGACCGCGTCGTCGTCAAGCGCATCGACGCCGAGGAAAAGACCTCCGGCGGCATCATCATTCCCGACACCGCCCAGGAGAAGCCCTCGCAGGGCGAAATCGTCGCCATTGGCCCCGGTGGCCGCGACGAGAACGGCAAGCTGATTCCGATCGATCTTAAGGTCGGCGACACCATATTGTTCGGCAAGTGGTCGGGCACCGAAGTAAAAATCGACGGTCAGGATCTCCTGATCATGAAGGAGAGCGACGTCATGGGCGTCATCGAAGGCGGCCATGCCGCCAAAAGGAAGGCCGCATAGCGAACTCGCCCCTCATGGTGAGGAGCATCGCGAAGCGATGCGTCTCGAACCATGAGGCCCCCAAAGGTGAACCTTAATGGCCTCATCCTTCGCGACGGCGTTTCACGCCCCCTCAGGATGAGGGTCTAACTCGGAGTGAAACTCAAATGGCTGCAAAAGACGTCAAATTTTCCGTCGATGCGCGCGACCGCATGTTGCGCGGCGTCGACATCCTCGCCAATGCGGTGAAGGTCACACTCGGCCCCAAGGGCCGCAATGTCGTGCTCGATAAATCGTTCGGCGCCCCGCGCATCACCAAGGACGGCGTGACGGTGGCGAAGGAAATCGAACTCGAAGACAAGTTCGAGAACATGGGCGCGCAGATGGTGCGGGAAGTCGCATCGCGCACCTCCGATCAGGCCGGCGACGGCACCACCACCGCGACCGTGCTGGCCGCGGCCATCGTGCGCGAAGGCTCCAAGGCGGTTGCCGCCGGCATGAACCCGATGGACCTCAAGCGCGGCGTCGATCTCGCCGTCGAGGCGATCGTTGAGCATCTCAAGGCCAACTCGAAGAAGGTCACGTCGAACGAAGAAATTGCCCAGGTCGGCACGATTTCCGCCAACGGCGACACCGAGATCGGCAACTTCCTCGCCAAGGCCATGCAGAAGGTCGGCAACGAGGGCGTCATCACCGTGGAAGAGGCAAAAAGCCTCGAGACCGAACTCGACGTGGTCGAGGGCATGCAGTTCGACCGCGGCTATATCTCGCCCTATTTCATCACCAACGCCGACAAGATGCGCGTTGAGATGGAAGACCCCTACATCCTGATCTACGAAAAGAAGCTGTCGGGATTGCAAGAGCTGCTGCCGCTGCTCGAAGCGGTGGTGCAGTCCGGCAAGCCGCTCTTGATCGTGGCGGAAGACGTCGAGGGCGAAGCGTTGGCCACGCTCGTCGTCAACAAGCTGCGCGGTGGCCTGAAAGTGGCCGCGGTGAAGGCGCCGGGCTTCGGCGATCGCCGCAAGGCCATGCTGCAGGACATCGCCATTCTCACCGGCGGCGAGGCGATCTCGGAAGATCTCGGTATCAAGCTCGAGAACGTCACGGTCGCCATGCTCGGCCGCGCTCGCAAGGTGATGATCGACAAGGAAAACACCACCATCGTGCACGGCGCCGGCAAGAAGCCTGACATCGAAGCGCGCATCGCCCAGATCAAGGCGCAGATCGAGGAGACGACCTCCGACTACGACAAGGAGAAGCTGCAGGAACGCCTGGCCAAGCTCGCCGGCGGCGTTGCGGTGATCCGCGTCGGCGGCGCCACCGAAGTTGAGGTGAAGGAGCGCAAGGATCGCGTCGATGACGCGATGCATGCGACCCGCGCCGCGGTCGAGGAAGGGATCCTACCGGGCGGCGGCGTCGCGCTGTTGCGCGCCACCGAAGCCCTCAAGCGCATCAAGACCGACAACGAAGACCAGAAGCACGGCATCGATATCGTGCGCAAGGCGATCCAGTCGCCGGCGCGCCAGATCGCAACCAACGCCGGCGCGGATGGCTCGGTCGTCGTCGGCAAGATCCTGGAAAAGGATCAATACAACTACGGCTACGATGCGCAGGCCGGCGAATACGGCAACCTCGTGAGCAAGGGCGTGATCGACCCGACCAAGGTCGTGCGCTCGGCGATCCAGGGCGCGGCCTCCGTGGCCGGCCTGCTGATCACCACCGAGGCGATGGTCGCCGAACTTCCGCAGAAGAAGAGCCAGGGTGGAATGCCTGGCGGCGGCGGCGGAATGGGTGGCATGGGCGGCGGGATGGACTTCTAATTGATTCGTTCTCTGCCCGACGTTGTGTCGATACAAAATCAGAGGCCGCCCCCGGGGCGGCCTCTTTTTTGTTGACCGGCCGCGCGGCAACCGCTTTGAACGGACGGTCGTAAGCCCCGAGGTTCGCTACGTGAGCAAGACATTTGATGTGATTGTTGTCGGCCTTGGCGCCATGGGTTCGGCCACCGCGTATCAACTGGCCAAGCGCGGCGCCAAAGTGCTCGGGCTAGACCGCTTCGCCCCGCCGCACGCCTTCGGCTCCAGCCACGGCGACACTCGCGTGACGCGGCTCGCATCCGGCGAGGGCGCTGAATACACGCCCTTTGCCCGCCGCTCGAATGAAATCTGGCGTGAACTGGAACAGGCGAGCGGCCAGACTTTGCTGGTGCATAACGGCCTGCTGGTGATCTCAGGCAAGGGCCCGCGCGCGCAAACGCACGGCAACGCCGATTTTTTGCAGACGACCATCGATGCGGCCAAGGCGCACAACGTCGCGCATGAATTGCTGAGCGACGCCGATATCCGCGGGCGCTTTCCCGCCTTCGCCGTTGCCGATGGCGACCACGGCTATTTCGAGCCGACCGGCGGATTTTTGCATCCGGAAGCCTGCATCAAGGCGCAACTCGACGAGGCGCGGCGGCTGGGCGCGACGATCAACAGCAACGAGGCCGCTGTCGGTTTCTCAGCAACCGGCGGCGGCGCAACCGTCACCACGGCGCGCGACACCTATTCAGCCGGCCAGATCGTTGTCAGTGCCGGCGCCTGGCTGCCGAAGCTGCTGCCCAAGCCCATGAACGATCTGTTCGCGGTGCGGCGCCAGGCACTGTACTGGTTCCGCATCGACGACAAGGAGCCGCTCGAGCGCTACCGGCCCGAGGCCTTTCCGGTGTTCATCTGGCAGACGCCGCGCAAGCAGACGATCTACGGTTTTCCCTGGGTTGGCACCGAAGTGCCGGCGATCAAGAACGCGACCGAGCAGTACGACACGACCACGACCGCCGATGGCGTCGAGCGCAATGTGTCGCCGGCCGAAATCGCCGACATGTACGGCACCTACACCGCCGACTTTTTTCCCGGCCTGCACAACGACTGCATCAAGACCGCGGTGTGCATGTACACCTGCACGCCCGACTCGCGTTTTGTGATCGACCGGTTTCCCCTTCAGGAGAATGTGATCTTCGCCTCGCCCTGCTCCGGGCACGGCTTCAAGCATTCCGCCGCCATCGGCGAAGCGATCGCCGTGCTCGCGCTTGACGGGCGCAACCCGGCGCTCGCGCCGTTCACGTGGCCAAGCTGATTGCTGAAAATGAAAACGACCACACATCAGAGGCGCGGGTACATCCGCCGTCGCCTTTTGTCTCATAGTGGCCGTTAAGCGATCGGTACTCGATAGTTTACGACCGCCACGTGCCTTTTGTATATATCGTACTTGTATCAACTCTGTGACGGCCAAATGCGGACTTTGTTTACCATTGGCTACGAGTTGGCTAAACCCGACACGGTTCTCGGCGAGCTCAAGCGCGCCAAAGTGAACCTGCTGGTCGATACCCGCGCGGTCGCAGCCTCCAGGCGGCCCGGTTTTTCCAAGCGTCAGCTCGCCGCCTCGCTCGACGAAAAAGGCATCGCCTATCTGCATTTGCAAAAACTGGGAACGCCGACGGAAGGGCGGCAGGCTGCACGCTCAGGCGACACGGACACATTCTGGTGCATCTACGACAAGCACATCAGGACGCCGCAGGCGCAAGAAGCGCTCGCCGAACTGATCGGGCTAATAAAAGCGGGAAAGCGCGTGTGTCTGCTGTGCTACGAGCGCGACCCAGCGCAATGCCACCGCAGCCGCATCGCCGCGCTGGTGAAAAAACGCGCCCGCGTCAAGGTCGCGGATCTGATTCCGGCACTTTTCTGATCACTCCGCCGGCTGCGGCGTGGCGTGTCGCGCCTCGATATTCATGATCAACGACACCAGGCCGAGCGTCGCCAGGAACATCAGCAATGCGACGGCCGAGTTGGCCCCGAGCACCAGGCTGAAGCCACCCATGTCGTGCAAGATAGAAATCATGGCGATGGCGATGCCGGCGCTGATGAACAGCGTGAAGTAGCGGATGGCATAGACGCGGCCACGCCAAGCGTCGGCGGTGTAGCGGGCGAGGATGATGTCGTTGACCGTCACCTGCCCGTAGATCGCCGCAATCGCAATGGCGAGCGCGATCATCAGCGGCACGCCGGTCGCATAGGTCGCCCACAGATTGCCGGCAAAGCCCATCGCGGTCACGCCGGCAAAGAGGAAATGCGGCGCCACCCGCTCGACCAACCGACCGACGGTGAGTTGCGCCAGCGCGCCGCAGATCAGCACGCCGGTGGCGATGCCGCCGACCAGCACCAGCGGCACGTCCTTGGCGATGCCTTCATCGACGATCTTGGGCAGCGCGATGGTCAGCACGTTGAAGACGAGTCCCGAACTCAGTGCGATGATGAGGAACAAGCCAAACAGCATGACGGCGAGCCGCGCCGCCAGCGGCACCGCCGGCTTCGACTGGCGCTTTCCCGTGTGGTGGCGGTCGTCGGGTGTCAGCCACAGATAGGCGGCGCCGACCGCGATGCAGACCACCGCCGGCGCCACAAAGGCCGCGCGCCAGTTGATCGAGTAGGCGAGCGCGCCGGAAATGCCGGCGGCGAGCGACACGCCGGCATTGCCGCAGACGCCGTTGAAGGCGAGCGTGCGGCCGCGCGCTTGGCTAGCCTCGATCAGCATTGCCATGCCGACCGGGTGATAGATCGCGGCGAACATGCCAAGCGAAAACATCATCACCGAAAGCGCCAGCAAATTCGGCGCCAGCGCGATGCCGATCAGCGATGCGCCGCAGCCGAAATAGAACGCCGCCATGATGTTGCGTCGGCTCCAGCGGTCGGCGAGCCAGCCGGCCGGCAGCGAAAAAATTCCGAAGGCGAGAAACGACGTGCTCGAGAGCGCGATCATCTCGCTATAGGGCCGGCCGTAAATGACCTCAAGCCCGATCACGACGGTCGGGTAGATCAGCAGCACGAAGTGGTCGAGCCCGTGCGCGATATTGAGAAAGGCGATCTCGCGGCGGGTCGCGGCATCGAACGGTGCGAGGCTTGCGGTGGGGTTCATGGGCCTATTAGCGGTGGGAATCCTGATGCTTCAATTTAGCCCTTGCCTTTTGGCGATGTTCGGCCGATTTTCGTCGAGATATGGCCAAACAGAGAGTGCCAGAATACCGCCGTAACCTCGACGACGCCCCGCGCCAGGTCGCCGTGCTGGCGCGCACCTTCGACGCCGGCCACCAAATCCCCTTCCACATGCACCGCCGCGGCCAGCTGCTGCATGCGGTCAGCGGCATCATGCGCGTGGAAACCGCGCAGGCCGCCTGGATCGTGCCGCCGGCGCGCGCACTCTGGCTGCCGCCGCAATGGCCGCACAGCGTCACCATGCGCAGCCATGTCGAAATGCGCACCATCTATATCGCGCCGGCGCCTTGCGAAGCCTTGCCGCAACAGCCTGTGCTGGCGGAGATTTCCGGGCTACTGCGCGAGTTGATCTTGGCGCTTTTGCAGGAACCAGCCGACTACGACGAGTTCGGCCGCGGCGGTGGCGTCGCGCAATTGATCCTCACCGAGCTCGCCCGCCTGCGCGAGCGCAGGCTCGAAGTTCCGATGCCGCGCGATGCGCGCGCGCTGCGCGTGGCCCGCGCGCTGCTCGATAATTCCAGCATCGATTATGGCTTCGACCGCTGGGCTGACGAGGCGGGCGCCAGCCGGCGCACGCTCGCGCGCATCTTCCGCAGTGAAACGGGCTTGGGTTTTGCCGAATGGCGGGCGCGGCTTCGCGCCATCGACGGTCTGGCGCGGCTCTCCGGCGGCGCGTCGGTCGCCGAAACCGCTGCCTCGGTCGGCTATGCAAGCCCCAGCGCTTTCTCGGCCATGATCCACCGCACGCTGGGCGAGCCGCCGCGGCGTTTGGCAAGACACCCCGCCTAGATAAGCCCCGGGCGTCGCGTTCTAGTTGTGCCGGTAACCCGGTACGGTAACGCCGGGCCTGCGGAGGGCTCGGGGGCCTCGATGCGTGGCGGGAGGCGCGTTCGCGCGGCGGTAGTCCTCGCCGCGGCCTTCGCTGTTTGTGCCTAGTGCGTGTCTGCCGTGCCGAGTTGGGCCGGCGACGACGGCGCGCAATATCTGTTATTCACCGGCGGCGATCTCTGGCGCAACGGCGCCTTCACCTACGGCGGCCGGTTGTGGTCGCCGGGCGGACTCGACCGCGCAGGCTTTACCCTCAAGGCGGTGATGTCGGGCGGCAGCTATCACTACTGGTCCCGCGCGCTCGGCACCGACGTGACCGGCCGCGAACTGGTGGCGCAGGTGCTGCCCGGCTGGCGCTTCAAGAACAACCGGCTGGAGTTCAAGGTCTTCGCCGGGCTCGATCTGGAAGATCACCATCTCTCTCCCGACGATCCGTCGAGCCGGCTGCGCGGCGGCAGCGCCGGCGCGCATGGCGCGGTCGATCTCTGGTACGAGCCGACCCCGGCGACCATGCCCGCCGCCGACCGCTCGTACCAGAGATCGACCATCGTCACCAGTTATTCGGCGCGCATCTCACCGGCTTCAAAACCGAAAACGCCGAATGGTCGGCAGCGGCCGGCTGGGCGAACGACAGCGACCATCGCGCGAGCCTCTAGGTTCGCTTCGGCGTGCTGACGCGGCGTTAATCAAGCGTTCTGCGGAAACGCGTCACGGCAATCGTCATCGCGATCAGCGTCAATAAAAGCAGCGCCACGGCATCGTAACGCAAGGCCGTGAGGTCCGAACCCTTGAGCATGATCGAGCGGACGATGCGCAGATAATGCGTGAGCGGCAGCGCCTCACCTATATATTGCGCCCAGACCGGCATGCCGGCGAAGGGAAACAGAAAGCCGGAGAGCAGGATGTTCGGCAAAAAATACATCATCGACATCTGCATTGCCTGCAACTGGTTCTGCGCCACGGTGGAAAACGTGTAACCCATCGACAGATTGGCGGTGATGAACAGCGTCGACAACGCCGCCAGGAGCAGCAGGCTGCCGACGATCGGCACGCCAAACAGCAACACACCGATGCCGATGATGATGGATGCCTGCACGAAGCCGACGAAGACGTAGGGGATGATCTTGCCGAGCATGATCTCCACCGGCGTGATCGGCATCGATAAGAGGTTTTCCATGGTGCCGCGCTCGATCTCGCGCGTGACCGACAGCGCGGTGAAGATAAGCATGGTCATGGTGAGAATGGTGCCGACGAGGCCGGGCACGATGTTGAGCTGCGTCGCGCCAGCTGGGTTGTAACGAGCATGCGTGCGGATTTCGAACGGCGGTGGCGCACCTGGCGGAACGGCGCGGTCGTGCTCGAGCGCCGTCTGCACCAACTGGCCGAGCGCGCCAAGCGCCGAGCCGGCGGCGACCGGATCGGTCGCGTCGGCGATCACCAGCATGGCCGGGTCGTCGCCACGGCGCACCGCGCGCTCGAAATTCGCCGGGATTTCCACGGCGAACAGCACTTTTCCCGATGCCAGCAGTTCGTCGACTTCAGCTTCGCTGTGCGGCAACTGAGTGATCGTGAAATATTTAGTGTTTTGAATCGCGGCGAGAATCGAGCGGCCGAGATCGCTTTGCTCCTGCAGCAGCACGGCGGTCGGCAAATGGCGCGGGTTGGTGTTGATGGCGTAGCCGAACAACATGAGCTGAATGAGCGGGATCATGATGATCATGGCGAACGACACGCGGTCGCGCCTGAGCTGGATGAATTCCTTGATCAGCATGGCCCAGGTCTTACGCCAGAAGCCGTCGCCAGGAAGGCGCCGCGACGCCATGTGCGGAAGCATATGCGTCATTGGAAATTATCCTTCGCCCTGCTCATCAGGTCGATGAAGACGTCCTCGAGCGAGGGTTCGGAGCGCTTCCAGATGAGGCCCGTCTGCTGGCGATAGGAGGCAATCGTCGCATCGAGCGTGGCGGCGTCCCGGCCCGACACGTGCAGCGAGGTGCCGAACGGCGCTACCATGTCCACGCCAGGCTTGCCGGCGAGTTCGTCGCCGAGCTGGCTCAGCCCCGCGCCGTTTTCGGCTGTGACCGTGTAGGTCGTCAGGTGCGAGGCCGCGATCACCTCCTCGACGGTGCCGTGCACCAGCAGGTCGCCATAGGCGATGTAAGCGATCTCGTGGCAGCGTTCGGCCTCGTCCATGTAGTGGGTAGAAACCAGCACGGTCAGCCCTTTGGCGGCGAGTGCGTGGATCTCGTTCCAGAAATCGCGCCGCGCTTTGGGATCGACGCCCGCGGTTGGCTCGTCGAGCAGCAAGAGTTGCGGGCTCGGCAGCGTGCAGGCGCCGAGCGCCAGCCGCTGCTTCCAACCGCCGGACAATTCGCCGGCGATCTGCTCCTCGCGGCCGCAAAGACCGAGCCGCTCGATCGCAGCGCGCGCGGCGGCAACCGGCTTCTCGATGCCGTAGATGCGGCCGATGAATTCCAGATTCTCGCGCACCGAGAGGTCCGCGTAGAGACTGAAGTGCTGCGTCATGTAGCCGACCTGGCGCTTGATCTTGTCGGTCTCGGTGCGGATGTTGTAGCCGAGACAACTGCCGTTGCCTTCGTCGGGCGTCAGCAGCCCGCACAGCATGCGGATTGTGGTGGTCTTGCCGGAACCGTTGGGGCCAAGGAAACCGTAGATCGTGCCACGCTTGACCTGCATCGACAGGTCGCGCACCACCGCCTTGCCGTCGAATTTCTTGGTCAGGTGATGGACGTCGATGACGATGTCCTGCCCTAGATTTTCCGCCCCGTCCTGCACAGTCATTGCGCCGTCTCTTTTGGCGGCGGCCCCTGCGGCAGCGTCACGGTGACCGGCTGGCCGACGCGGAATTTCTCCGGATGCTCGGGTTTCGCTTCGATCAAAAACACGAGCTTGGCGCGTTCCTCCAGGCTATAGATTACCGGCGGGGTGAATTCGGCGCTGCGTGAGATGAAGGTCACTTTCGCAGTCAGGCCCTTGTCGCAGCCGTCGCAGCTGACCGCGACCGTCTCGCCGTATTTGACCTGCGGCAGCAGCGCCTCCGGCGCGAAGAAACGCAGCTTGAGATTGCCTGGCGGCAACAACGCCACGACGGGCCGCATCGTCGGCACAATTTCGCCGGGGCGGTAATAGACCTGCTCGACGGTGCCGTCGACCGGACTGAAGACGTCGCGGCGCGTCAGCCGGGTTTTCGAGGCATCCAGATTGGCCTGGGCCTGGCGTAATGCTGCTTCCGAATCCTCCAAATTCTTCTGCGTGCCCGCCGCGGTGTTGAGCAGCGACTTGGCGCGGTCAAAGTTCTGCTGCGCATTGAGCACCGCGGTTTTCTTCACCGCCAGATCGGCCTCCTGCAGGTCGTTGTCGACGGTGAACAGCAGTTCGCCTTTGCTCGCGCGGTCGCCTTCGCGCACCCGCTCGGTCTCAACGCGGCCCTGCTCGTCGGGGCTGACGAAAATCAACTCGGCCTCGACCCAGCCTTGCAGCACGTGGTCGTCGCGCTTCGCGCAGCCGGCCAGCATAAGCCCCGAGAGCAGCAGGCCAGCGACGCTGGCAAACGTCATCCTCATGCCGCCCTCCTTGGGCCAAATAAAATGTCGAGATGCGCTTTCATGAGCGCGCGCACGTCGAGCGGCTCGAAACGGTCGAATAGTCCGCTCCAGATAATGGCGACCAGGCCCGGCGCAACGATGATTTGCGGAAAATCAACCAGCGCCGCCGGTGCTTCGCCGCGCGCGACGGCGCGACGCATCAACTTGCGCACCGCGGCGATGATGCGCGACAGCACCTCGTGGTAGTAGAACTCAGCGAGCTTGGGAAAGCGGCGGCCTTCCGCGATCATCAAGCGGATCACGTCCTTGCGCCGGGTTTCGAACACCTCGCGCACGAACAGTTCGACGATCCGGTCGGCGAGCACGCTGATCTGGATATCGGCCTCGCCCATCGCCTCGATGGTGCCGATCAGCGGCGTCAGCATGGCGTGCAGCAACTCCTGGAACAGGCTCTCCTTGTCGCGGAAGTAGAGATAGATGGTGCCCTTGGCGACACCCGCGCGCTGGGCGACGTCATCGAGCCGCGTGGCGGCGAAGCCGCGGCTGGAGAATTCCTCGAGCGCGGCGGAAAGGATCGCCTCACGGCGGTCGCGGCTGCGCGCCCTCAGTTTGCCGGCGGGTTTGCCCGGCTTGGGCTGCTTGAGCGGAACGGCGCGGCGCGCTGGCATGGCCTGCCTCAATGACTGACTGGTCAGTCAGTTTATAAAAGAAGACAACACCGCCGGCAAGCGGAAAATAGTACCTATCAATGAATAAGCTCGCCGCGCGGACGAAATCAGCCCTTGGCGTCGCAGAAGAAGGTGCGGATCACGCACTCCTTGCCGCCCTCGGCGTAGCAGGAATTCAGCGCCGCGTTCTGGCTGTGGCCGAGCCGCGGTCCCTTGCCCCAACCGTGCGCGCGGCAGGGATTGGCGAAGTCGACGGCGAAAGCCGTGCAGCCATACCGGACCGTCGCCACCACCCGGCAGCCCTCGGCCTGGCATTTCGCCAGCGCACTCTGCCGCGCCCCGTTGATGCTGGCGAAATCGAACGCCTCGCCGAAGGCGCCACAGGAGCCCACCGCCAAGGCGCCGGCTGCCCGTGCGGTGGAGACGGCCACCAGCATCAGCGTCAGCGTCGCCAGCAACAAGGTGGCGGCAACCAGCGCGCGCATGGCCGCCGTGATGCTGTCCGTCATCGCCCTTCCCCAATTGCTCCGAAGGCACCTAGGGGCCGAGTCGCGGAATCGTTCGAATGATTCGTATCTCAGGCGCGTTCGATTTCCGCCTTGACCGCAGAAAGCGACTCGGGCGTGTCGACGTCGGTCAGCGCCGCCTCGCCAGCGACCGGCACTTCGGCGACCGCGTCGGCATAGGTGCCGATCAGGTGGCGGGCGCCGATATCGCCCTGAATTTGCATGAGGTCGCAAAAGAAGCGTCGAGACCAGACCACCGGATTGCCGCGCCGTCCCTCGATGCTCGGCACCACGATGAGCGCGCCGCGTTCGGGATCGAAGGCCGCAATCAGCCGGTCGATCAAGGCTGCATCCACCTGCGGCATGTCACCGAGGCAGACGATGGCGCCGTCGGTGTTGTCGGGCACGGCGGCGATGACGGCTTTGAGCGAGGTGCCGAGGCCCTCGGCGTAATCGGGGTTATGCACGAAGCGCACCGGCAGACCCGACAGCGCCGCTTCGATCTGCTCACGCTGGTGCCCGGTGACGACGATTACCGGCGAAGCCCGCGAAGCGAGCGCCTGTTCGGCGGCGATGCGCACCAGCGGCTTGCCGCCGATTTCGGCGATCATCTTGTTGACCGCGCCCATGCGCGTCGAGCGGCCGGCCGCGAGCACCACCGCGGCGATGCGGCGGCCCTTTTCCGGTTGTGGTTCGCTGCGCGGCTGCGGCCTTGTGACGATTTCCATGAGCAGGCCACCGACGCCCAGCCCGGTAATGTCCGCGCGCGACACCGGCAAGCCGGCAAGCAGCCGCATGAGGATCCAATCAAAGCCATTTTCCTTCGGCGAACGGGCGCAGCCGGGCGCGCCGATCACCGAAGCGCCGCGAGCGTTGCCGATCAGCATCAGGTTGCCGGGATCGACCGGCATGCCGAAATGCTCGATTTCGCCGCCGACCGCCTCGATCGCCGCCGGGATCACGTCGCGCCGGTCGGCGATGGCCGAGGCGCCGAATACGATCACCAGTTCGGCGCCAGCCTTGAGCACCTCGTCGATCGCGCGCGAGACCGCGGCCGTATCGTGCGGCACGCGCCGCTCGGCAACGATCTTGGCGCCCGTCGGAGCGATGCGCGCCTCGGTGATCTTTAGCGTCTTGTCCACAACCTTGAGCGCGAGGCCGGGCAGCAGCGTCGATACAATGCCGAGCTTGCGCACCTTGTAGGGCGCGACGCAGATGACGGGCTTCGCCTTTTTCGCTTCGGCCACTGTTTTATCGCGGGCGTGGCCGGCAACCGCGAAGGGAATGATCTTCACCGTGGCGACCATTTCGCCGGCGACCACCGGCTTGAATGCCGGCAGCGTCGCCAGCGTTACCGCTTCGTCGATGCGGTTCAAGCCGTCAACCGCGTCCTTCGCGACCACCAAGACACCGGCACCTTCGGCGAACAGATTGCAGCGGCCGGTGAAGGCCTTGTCGGCGCGCACGCCCTCGCCGGCGACCGCGGCGGCAATGTCGGCGGCGGCCTGGTCCTCGGACACATCGCCGGGCTCCAGCCGCGCTACCATGATCTCCTTCACGCCCGCCGCCTTCAGTGCCGCGACTTCCGCCGGTCCGATCAGCGTGCCTTTTTTCAACACCAGATCGCCCTGGCGGATCGAATGCACCGCCGTGCCGCCGAGCGCTTCGCCAGGGGCGACGGGACCGAATTTCATGCCGCCTCCGCCGCCTTCTCCGCTTTCAGTCGCAGCGCGGCGGTAATTTCCGCCATGACCGCGACGGCGATTTCCGCCGGCGACACCGAGCCGATTGGCAGGCCGATGGGCGCGTGGATGCGCTTAAGGTCGGTATCGCTGACGCCGGCAGTCTTCAGCCGCTCGACGCGCTTGGCATGCGTCTTCCGCGAACCGAGCGCGCCGATATAGAAGCAATCGTGCTTGAGCGCATGCAGCAGTGCCGGGTCGTCGATCTTCGGGTCGTGCGTGAGCGCGACGAATGCGGTGTAGTGATCGACATTGAGCGGGGGCAGCGCCGTATCGGGCCACTCGGCGATCACTTTGACATCGGGAAAACGTTCGATCGAGGCAAAGGCCGTGCGCGGATCGACGATGGTCACGTCATAGTCGAGCAATCGCCCGATCGGCGCCAGCGTCTGGCTGATGTGCACGGCGCCGGCGATGACGAGCTGCGGCGACGGTACATGGACGGTGAGGAAAACGCGGCCTTGCGCCGTCTCCTCCATGCCGCTTTTGCCCATGCGCATGTGCTTCTCGATCACTTCGGCGAGCGGGTCCCTGGCAGCGTCGGCGGCCTTGACCAGCCGCTGCGCGCCCGTCGCCACATCAGTGACGACGACCACCGCGCGCCGCGCGGCGCGTTCGGCATTGAGTGCGTGGAGAATTTTGAGGTCCACGTCAGCTCACCTTCTCGACATAAACGCGGATGGTGCCGCCGCAGGAGAGGCCCACGTTCCATGCCGCTTCGTCGGCGACGCCGAATTCCAGCATCTTCGGCTTGCCACTGTCGATCACATCCATGGCTTCGGTCACCACCGCGCCCTCGACGCAGCCACCTGACACCGACCCAAGGAAATTGCCCTCGTTGTCGATGACGAGGCTGGAGCCGACCGGCCGCGGCGCCGAGCCCCAGGTCTCCACCACCGTCGCCAGCGCCACGCCGCGCCCGTCCTTGCGCCAATCCTCGGCGGCTTTGAGAATGTCTTCATCGCGTGAGAGCATGTTGCATCTCCTTCAGGCTACTTTCTCCAGCCACAGCTTCGGATCGGTGTCTTTCGCGCCCTGACCGGACAGCGATTTCACCAGCTCAGCCATCGAATTCAGATTGTGGATCGGCCGCAATTCGTCAACATGCGGCAGTATGGTTTTCACGCCCTTGGCGCGCGCCTCGAAGCTCTCGAAGCGCAGCAGCGGATTGAGCCAGATCAGCCGCCGGCAGGAGCGGTGCAGCCGGTCGATCTCGAAGCCGAGCATGTTGTCCTCGGCATCGCGCTCGAGCCCGTCGGTAATCAGCAGCACCACCGCGCCTTGCGTGAGCACGCGCCGCGCCCACTGCTTGTTGAAGGCGCGCAGCGACGAGGCGATGCGCGTGCCGCCCGACCAGTCGGCGACATTGGCGCTGCACGCAGCCAGCGCCTCGTCCGGATCGCGCGCGCGGATGGCGCGGGTGACGTTGGTCAGCCGCGTGCCGAACAGGAAAGTGGTGACGCGCTTTTCTCGTTCGGTGATTGCATGCAAGAAATGCAGGAACAGTCGGGTGTATTGGCTCATCGAGCCAGAAATATCTAAGAGCGCGACGATCGGCGGCTCTTTCTGCCTGGGTCCGAGATATTTGAGATCGATCAGCGCACCGCCTGCCTTCATGCTGGCCCGCAGGGTGCGGCGAATGTCGACGAGGTGGCCGCGCTGGCTCGCCGCCATGCGTCGCGTGCGCACCAGATCGAACGGCAGCGCCAGCCGCGCGATCGCTTCTTTGGCGGCGGCGACTTCAGCGGCCGTCATCTGCGCGAAGTCTTTTTTCTGCAAAACCTCCCGGTTGGAAACGGTGAGCCGCATGTCGAATTCTACTTCTTGCTTGTCCTCTTCGCGGGCATTGAGATCAGACAACAGCGCCTCCTGCACGCGCTGCGCGCCGGGCGGCGGCGGTTTCGGCTCCCCGGCGGCGATCTCCGGCAGCATCGAGGCGATCAGCTTTTCGATATAGCCGCGCTTGCGGAAGAAAATGCGGAAGGCCTGGTCGAACAGGATCGAGTGCTCGTGCCGCTTCACGAACACGGCGTGCAGCGTCCAGTAGAAATCCTCGCGGTCGCCGACATGGGCGACATTGACCGCTGCAAGCGCGTCGAGCACGGCGCCCGGCCCTACCGGAATGCCGGCCGCGCGCAACGCGCGTGCGAAGTAGAGAATGTTTTCGGCAAGGCGGCCGCTCTTCCCTTCACCTCCCCCGCCGGCGGGTGAGGTCGATCCGGCGAAGCCGGATCGGGAGGGGGAATATTCACGCGCGGGCATAGTGCCCCCTCCCCAACCCTCCCCCGCAGGCCGGGGAGGAAGCGCGCTGTGTATGGGGCAAGGTCATATCGATTCTACTCCGCCGCCCGCAGCTCCGACTTCACCTCGTCGAGCAGCGCCTTGACCTTGGCGCCGTCGAGCCTGGCGATGTCGTCCTGATATTTGAGCAGCGCGCCGAGCGTGTCCGACACCGTCGCTGGATCGAGCGCGACCACGTCGAGCTCGGTGAGCGCGCCGGCCCAGTCGAGCGTCTCGGCGACACCGGGCTGCTTGAACAGATCCTCCTTGCGCAGCGCCTGTACGAAGGCGACCACCTGCTCGGAGAGTTTCCTGGCGATGCCAGGCACCTTTGCGCGCAAAATCTTCAGCTCGCGCTCGGCGTTCGGATAGCCGACCCAGTGATAAAGGCAACGACGCTTGAGCGCATCGTGCACCTCGCGCGTGCGGTTCGAAGTCACCAGCACGATCGGCGGATGCGCGGCCTTCACCGTGCCGAGCTCCGGCACAGTCACCTGGAAATCGGCCAGCACTTCCAGAAGGAACGCCTCAAATGCTTCGTCGGTGCGGTCGATCTCGTCGATCAGCAGCACCGGCGGCCCGTTGGTATCCGGCTCCAGCGCTTGCAGCAGCGGGCGCTTGATGAGGAAGCGTTCGGAGAACACGTCGTGCTCGATGCGCTCGCGGTCGCCCTCGCCTTCGGCTTCGGCCAGGCGGATGGCGATCATCTGCGCGCCGTAGTTCCATTCGTAGACTGCGGCGGAAACGTCGAGCCCCTCGTAGCATTGCAGGCGGATCAGCTTGCGCCCTAGCGTCGATGCGAGCACCTTGGCGATCTCGGTCTTGCCGGTGCCGGCCTCGCCTTCGACGAACAGCGGCCGACCCATTTTCAGCGCTAGATAAAGCACCGTCGCTAGCGAGCGGTCGGCGATGTAATCGGCCTTGGCCAGCAGCGCGAGCGTCGCGTCGATGCTGTCGGGAAGCGGTTTACCAGCCATTCTCTAGGTACCCTCGCTGACACTTTAACTGGGTTCGGCACCGGACTACATTTAAAGCTCGAAGTGACCTGCCACCAGCCCAGGATCACCAAGGATAGCTGCCAAGGAAAAATCACATGTCCCGTTCTGAAACGCTTGAAAACACGGCTTTGCGCCTGCCCGCCATCGACAAGGGCGTGCGCATCGGCCACGTGCATCTGAAAGTCGCCGATCTGCAGCGCGCGCTCGATTTCTACTGCGGAGTCCTGGGTTTCGAGCTGACCACCAGCCGGCCCGGCGCGGCTTTCATCTCCGCCGGCGGCTACCACCACCATATCGGGCTCAACACCTGGGAGACCCTGGGCGGCTCGCCGCCCGCGCCCGGCACCACCGGCCTCTACCACACCGCCATCCTGTATCCGACGCGCAAGGCGCTCGCTGATGCGCTCAGCCGCCTCATCGTCGCCAAGATCCCGCTCGAAGGCGCATCCGACCACGGCGTCTCCGAGGCGCTGTATCTGCGCGACCCCGACGATAACGGCGTCGAACTATGCTGGGACCGGCCCAAGGAGCAGTGGCCGCAGAAGCCCGATGGCTCGCTGAAGATGTTTACCAACCCGCTCGACCTGCACGATCTACTGGCGGAACTCGACCGCTAGCGTCACGGCAGCTTGAACGCCTCGCGGAGGAATCCGCGGATATCCTGCAAAGTCTCGGCGTGGACCTTTGCGCTGTAGCCGCCGGATACGCCGAGCGTCATGCAATGCGCCGTCGCCTTTTTCGCGGTCGGCGTCGGTCGATTATTTTCCATGACGGCGATCTTGCTGCCGCGCTCGATCCAGGTGCCCGGCGACACTTCATCATAAACGCATTTGCTGCTGTTCTGCCCGGCCGCGTCGTTCCAATGTGCAGATCCAGGAGAATCCCAATCGTGCTGTGCACCTGAATAGATTTTCAGTGTCAGGTTTCCGCCGGCCGCGGCGAATTTCTCGCCGAACTCCTTGCAGCTTTCGGTGCCGGCATAGGTATCGTGTTCGCCGAGCAGAATGTGCAGCGGCGCGCCGCTAGCAGCATGAAAATCAAGGGGCAAATTGCCGCACCACGGATACATCGCGACCAACACGGCAAACCGCGTTTCGCTACCGATCAACGGGTCCCTGAAGCGACGCAGCGCAGCCTCGATCACCACCGTTCCGCCCTTGGAAAATCCGATCACGCCGATGCGCGCCGGATCGATCGACGGATGCCGCGGGATCGCCTTCAGCGTGCTCACCGCATCGACCAGCATGTCGTAGGAGTTGACCGTGCCCTGGTCGCGGACGGTGGATTTGATTCCGCGTGGCGTGAAGCTGTCGATTACCACGCCGGCGATGCCGAGCTTGTTGAATTCGCGCGCATAGGTGAATTCGCGCTCGTCGCGCACGCCGCCCGAGCCGTGCACGATGATCATGCCGGGGATTTTGCCGCCGCTGCAGTTGTCCGGCAAAAGCACCTGCGCGTGGAGGGTCAGCGGCTTGCCGTGAAAGCGGCTTTCGACATTCACCGTCTTGCTGTGCTGTGCCGAGGCGGGCCTGGCACCCGTCACCAGTACGGACGGGATTGTCGCGAATACAGCGGTTAGAAGGATAACCGCCGTTCGCATCAGAGCCCCCGGCAGATCAGGCGGTCGCCTTGGCCACCGCGCGGCGGGCGAGCACCGCCACGAGATGCGCGCGGTATTCGGGGCTGGCGTGGATATCCGCGTTCATGCCGTTCGCCGGGATGGTCATGCCCTCGAGCGACTTCGCCGCGAAGCGCTTCTTCAGCGCCTCCTCGAACGATTTCACGCGGAACACGCCGTTTGAGCCGGCGCCGGTCACCGCGACGCGAATGTCCGAGCCGCGCTTGGAGACGAAGACGCCGACTAGGGCAAAGCCGGAAGCGGGGTGTTTGAACTTCTCGTAGGCCGCCTTGCGCGGGATCGGAAATTGCACCTTGGTGATGATCTCGTCGCTTTCCAGCGCGGTCGAGAACATGCCGGTGAAGAAATCGTCGGCGGCGATGCGCCGCTTGTTGGTGATGATGGTCGCGCCAAGCCCGAGGCAGGCCGCCGGATAGTCGGCGTTGGGGTCGTTATTGGCGATCGAGCCGCCGATGGTGCCGCGGTTGCGCACCTGCGGATCGCCGATCGAATTCGGCACCATCGCCAGGCCGGGGATTGCCTGTTGCAGCACCGGCGAATTGGCGGCGTCGGCGTGCCGTGTCATGGCCCCGATCACCACCGAACGGCCCTTCTGCTCGACGCCGGCAAGCCCCTCGACCAGCGACAGATCGATGAGCGCCGTCGGGCTTGCCAGCCGCTGCTTCATCACCGGGATCAGAGAGTGGCCGCCGGCAAGGATTTTCCCGTCCGGAATTTTCGACAGCAGCCCGGCTGCCTGGCGAACGGTGGTGGGCCGGTGAAACGCGAAATTATACATCTGTGCTCTCCGTTATTCCGCCGCCTGGCGCGCCGCCGGGGCCTGTTGCATCGCCGCCCAGACCGTGTTGGCGGTCGCCGGCATGGATATTTTTTCGCTGCCGATCGCATCGGTGATGGCGTTGATCACCGCGGCAGGCGCGGCTATGGCGCCGGCCTCGCCGCAGCCCTTGATGCCGAGCGGGTTCGACGGCGATTTCGTCTCAGTGAGGCCGACCGCGAACGACGGCAAATCGTGCGCGCGCGGCATGGTGTAATCCATCAGCGAGCCGGTGACGAGCTGCCCATCCTTGTCGTAGACGACACCCTCGAGCAGCGCTTGGCCGATGCCGTGCGCGACGCCGCCGTGCACCTGACCCTCGACGATCATCGGATTGATCACGGTGCCGAAGTCGTCGACCGCGGTCCAGCCGACGATCTCGGTCTTGCCGGTCTCGCCGTCCACTTCCACTTCGCAAATGTGGCAGCCGGCCGGGAAGGTGAAATTCGTCGGATCGTAGAACGAGGTCTCTTTCAGGCCCGGCTCCAGTTCGCCGCCGGTGAATTTGTGCGCGATATAGGCGTTGAGCGCGACATCGCCCCAGGCGGCAGCCTTGTCGGTACCGGCGACGGTGAACTTGCCGTCCTTGAACTCGATGTCGCCTTCTGCGGCTTCGAGCATGAAGGCGGCGACTTTCTTCGCCTTGGCCTCGACCTTGTCGAGCGCTTTCACGATCGCCGACATGCCGACCGCGCCGGAGCGCGAGCCGTAGGTGCCCATGCCGAACTGCACCTTGTCGGTGTCGCCGTGCACGATGGAGACGTTCTCGAAAGGTATGCCGAGCCGCTCCGATACCAGTTGCGCGAATGTGGTCTCGTGCCCCTGCCCGTGTGCGTGGCAGCCGGTGAGGACTTCGACCGAGCCGGTCGGGTTGACGCGGACTTCGGCCGATTCCCAAAGACCAACGCCGGCGCCGAGCGAGCCGACCGCTTTCGACGGCGCGATGCCGCAGGCCTCGATATAGGTCGAGAAGCCCATGCCGCGCAGCTTGCCGTGGCGCGCGCTTTCGCGCTTGCGCTTGTTGAAACCCTTCACGTCGGCAAGCTCCAACGCTTTCTTTAGCGAGGCGTTATAGTCGCCCGCGTCATAGGCCATGATCACCGGCGTCTGATGTGGGAACGACTTGACGAAATTGCGCTTGCGAAATTCCGTCGGCTCGATCTGCATCTGGCGCGCCGCAACTTCCACCAGCCGTTCGACGACGAAGGTTGCCTCCGGGCGCCCGGCGCCGCGCAGCGCGTCCACCGGGACGGTGTTGGTGTAGACCGCGTCCACCTCGCAGTAGATCGCCGGGATATCGTACTGGCCCGACAGCAGCGTGCCGTAGAGATAGGTCGGCACCGAGGACGAGAAAGTGGACATATAGGCGCCGAGATTGGCGATCGTATGCACGCGCAAGGCCAGAATTTTGCCGTTGCCGTCGAGCGCGAGTTCCGCATGCGTGACGTGGTCGCGGCCATGGGCGTCGGTGAGGAAGGCTTCCGACCGGTCCGCCGTCCACTTCACCGGCCGGCGCACTTTACGCGCCGCCCACAGGCAGACGACCTCTTCCGGATAGATGAAGATTTTCGAGCCGAAGCCGCCGCCCACGTCCGGCGCGATCACCCTCAGCTTGTGCTCGGGCGTGATGCCGACGAAGGCGGAAATTACCAGCCGCGCGACGTGCGGGTTCTGCGAGGTATTCCACAGCGTGAGGTGGTCTGTGCCGGCGTCGTATTCGGCCAGCGCCGCGCGCGGCTCGATCGCGTTTGGCACCAGCCGGTTGTTGACGATGTCGAGCTTGGTGACGTGCTTGGCCGCGGCAAAGGCCGCCGCCGTCGCCTTCTGGTCGCCGAGCGACCATTCGTAAATCGTATTCTTAGGCGCCACCTCATGGATCTGCGAGCCCGATTTGGCCTTGGCCGGATCGACCACCGCCGGCAGCACTTCGTAATCGACCTTAACCTTTTCGGCCGCGTCACGCGCCAGTGCCTGCGTTTCCGCAATTACCACGGCGACCGCGTCGCCCACATGGTTGACGGTGCCGGCGGCGAGCGCCGGATGCGGCGCCATCTTCATCGCCGAGCCGTCTTTGGACGTGATTGCCCAGCCGCAAATCAGGTTGCCGATCTTGTCGGCGGCGAGGTCTGCACCGGTGAGCACGCCGACGACGCCCGGCATCTTCTTTGCCGCGCTGACGTCGATGCTCCTGATCTTGGCGCGGGCGTGCGGCGAGCGCACGAACGCGGCGCGAAGTCTCGCCCGGCCGCACCACGTCGTCGGTGTACTGTCCCTGGCCCGTGATGAAGCGGAAGTCTTCCTTGCGGCGCACCGCCGCGCCGATCCCGGTCGCGCTCATGGCGGTCTTCCTCCCGTGCTTGATTTTTTAAGACGCTAGAATTTTTTCAGACGCTCGAATTCCGTAACGCTTATTCCGCGGCCTGCCGCGACGGGCCTCCCTTGCCCATCGCCTTGGCGCCGGCGGCGATCGCCTTGACGATATTGTGATAGCCGGTGCAGCGGCAGATATTGCCGTCGAGTTGCTCGCGAATGGTGTGCTCGTCGAGGTCGTTGCCCTTGCGGCGCACGATATCGAGCGCCGCCATGATCATGCCGGGGGTGCAATAGCCGCACTGCAGCCCATGGTTCTCACGGAAGGCCTCCTGCATCGGATGTAGCGGCCCATTCGCCTCGGCCAGCCCCTCGATGGTGGTGACCTTGGCACCCTCGCATTGCAATGCGAGCAGCGTGCAGGACTTGGCGGCGATGCCGTCCACGTGCACGATGCAGGCGCCGCATTGCGAGGTGTCGCAGCCGACATGCGTGCCGGTGAGCCGCAAATTTTCCCGCAGGAATTGCACCAGCAGCGTGCGCTCTTCGACATTGCCGCTGACGGCCTTGCCATTCACGGTCATGGATACGGCGGGCATGGAACTTCCTCCCATTGCGGGGCCAAAGGCCCTCTTTTTGCAGAGTTCAGGCCTGGCGGCTTGGTCGCGGGCGGCAAACGGGGCCGATTTCGCCCCGGATGCGCCCTGGAACGGCTCCAACATTGAACCCCGGGCGCGGCGCGGGTCAAGGGAGAAGCAGTTCGCCTTACGGCGAATTCACGGAACCGGCGCGCCGGGAATGCTTTGCTCCTACGTTAGTTGATTGAGCAGGAGGGAAATATCATGCGTATCAAGATTATGGCCGGCATTGCGGCATTTGCGATTGCAGCCACCAGCGTCGTGGCGACGACGCCTGCGCAGGCACGTTGGCACGGGCATCATGGTGGTGGTGGCTGGGGCGGACCCCTCGCCGGTTTTGCCGCCGGCGCGATTATCGGCGGCGCGCTCGCCGCGCAGCAGCCGTATTATTACAGGCCCGGCTATTATTACCCGCCCGACTACGCCTATGGGCCGCCTCCGCCCGATGCTGCTTACTGCATGCAGCGGTTCAAATCCTACGATCTGGCGTCACGGACCTACCTGGGCTATGACGGCTACCGTCATCCCTGCGCTTAGCGACCGGCGCGATCAGCGAAAGCTGATGCGCTGCGCGGCCGGCATCAGGCCGACGTCGGCGCAAACACCGCGGCGAAGTTCTTGAAGAAGTCGTCGGCGATCTTCTTCGCCGCGCCGTTGACCAGGCGCTGGCCGAGTTGGGCGAGCTTGCCGCCGATCTGCGCCTCGACATTGTAGGTGAGCAGAGTGCCGCCATCCTTCTCGGTCAGAGCGACGGTCGCGCCGCCCTTGGCGAAGCCGGCGACGCCGCCGTCGCCCTCCCCGGAAATCTTGTAGCCGTTGGGCGGGTCGAGGTCGGTCAGGTGCACCTTGCCTTTGAAACGCGCCTTGACCGGGCCGATCTTGGTGACCGCGACCGCCTGCAATTCGGTGTCGGAAATCTTGTTGAGCTCCTCGCAGCCGGGGATGCAGGTTTTCAGAGTCTCGGCGTCGTTGAGCTTTTCCCACACCGCCTGCCGGCTTGCGGGTAGCTGCACCTCGCCGGTCATCACCATCGCCATCGCACTCTCCTGCAACGCATGGGCCGGCCCCGGCCCGACCCCCGACTTAAGCCTTCGCAGCCCGGCTGAAAAGAGCTTTGCAGCGGGCGCGCGGGGCATTAAGTGTTGCGCCCGGCCATCCTTTATTCCAAGCAAAAACACTTACCAGGAGGACTGACATGCCGATGATCGACGCTGACGGCTGCCCGCTCAATGTCCAGATCGAGGGCCGCGACGGCGCGCCGGCGCTGATGCTGGGCAATTCGCTCGGCACCGACCTGCACATGTGGGACGATCAGGCGGCGGAATTTGCCAAGCACTTTCGCCTGATCCGCGCCGACCGCCGCGGCCACGGCAAGTCGGGCACCAGCCCCGGCCCCTACAGCTTCGACCGCTTCGGCCGCGATATTGTCATCATTCTCGACGCGCTTAAGATCAAAAAGACCAATTGGTGCGGGCTGTCGATGGGCGGCATGGACGGCCAATGGCTGGGCGCCTATGCCGCCGACCGCGTAGAGAAGCTGGTCCTTGCCAACACCAATTTCCATTACGCCGACAAGGGCCCCTGGGCCGACCGCATCAAGTTCGTGCGCGACAACGGCCTGGAAATACTTGTCGGCGCGAACATGGAGCGCTGGTTCACCAAAGGCTTTCGCGAGCGCTCGCCGCAGACTATCGAGCGGATGACCAAGATGTTTCTTTCCAGCAACAAGGACGGCTATATCGCCTGCGTCGAAGCCATCCGCGACATGGATTTCCGCAATTCAAATTCGCGCGTCGCCGCGCCGACGCTGGTCATCGTCGGCAAGCAGGACCCGGCAACGCCGCCGGGCGCCGGCGAAGAGATCGCGCGCCAGATCAGGGGCGCCAGACTGGTGGCGCTTGACGCGGCGCACATCTCCAATATCGAGCAGCCCAAGGCCTTAACCGAGGCGGTGCTCAACTTCCTGCAATAGGCCCGAACGTAGCTGGCGCATATCGTTGCGCGCCAGGATTGGTTAGTATCGCGGGGGGTTCGTCGCTTTTGCTGCTCGACGCTAAAATCGGAGGGGGTAATGGCAAACCAAACAAGCAGTCCGCCCGTTGTCACCAAACATTGCTGGTCATGTCACGATGAAATCAATCTGACTGATAATTTTTGTTCCCACTGTGGCGCGAAGCTGCAGCCGCGGATCTCGTCGGGCATGAATATTCATGCGCGCCTCGTCTCCATCGAGAAGATGTTGCTGAAATTGGCGCTCGGCGTTGCTGTCGCCGTTATCTTGCTTGGCTGGCTTTTGCTGCAGACCTACCATTTTGGTAAAGGTGGTTTCCTCGGCGAATTGCAAATGCCGGCGTTCGCAGTGGCGCTGCATCAGGGACAACCACGCACGCTCGCGTGAACACGAACGGTCGTCATGGACGAGAAGAACCGCTACGACAAAGGCATGGCCAGGCGCCGCAAGGTGCTTGGGCCCGAATGGGTTGATCGCGCCAACGCGAAGAAGAATGCGTTCAATTCCGAATTCCAGGATTTCATCACCCGCGCCGCATGGGGCGAGGTGTGGACGCGACCGCACTACGACGAGCGCACCCGCCGTATTCTTGTCATCGGCACGCTGATCGCGCTTTGCCAGTGGGAAGAGTTCCGCCTGCATGTGCGCGCGGCACTCAAGGAAGGCGGCTTCACGCCAAACGACATTAAAGAAATCATTTTGCAACAGACGATCTATTGCGGCGTGCCCGCGGCCAACCACGCCTTCACGGAGGCAGCCGAAGTGATCGCCGAACTGGGCAAGACGAAATAGCGCGGACAAAATCGATGACGGCGCCTCAGCCGTGCCGTCGTTCGCGCTTCAATACGCAGGCGCAGCCGTAAAATACAATGAATACTGCAATCATCAGCATCCAGTTTTGCGCCCGCAATCCGAATAGCGGCACGTCGGCCACGAGCCAGTCCAGGAATGCCGTGCCCATGAGGCGTTTCAGCCTTTCCAGTCACCAATTCGAGATCATCATGGCAAACCCTGAGACGGCGCTTACCAATGCGACCATCACGTAGGCCTGGCCGACGATCCAAGACTTTAAGAATGGCGCCGGCGCGCCGTCATGCGGCCGAGCAAGAAAAAGCATGGCGACCGTCACTGCAACGAGAAGCAGACCGAGGATGATGTTCATGGTCGTGTCACGACAGCGTTTGCGCCGACGACTCATTTAATCCAGAGCGGCAGCGCGCGGTCGTTAAATGAAAATAAAATGCAGTGGCCATCCGCGCGCGTGCGGCGTAAATATTCCATGGTTCGGTTCGCTGCCGCCGGGTACCGCCCGCCAGCGCTTCGGCCTAAACGCCGAGATGGCGGTGTAAAATCTCCGGCTGCGCCTTGATCTGCTGCGCCGGGCTTTCGTGGGCGATGTGGCCGTTGTTGATGATGTAAACACGATTCGCCAGCGCCAGCGTCGCCGCGAGATTCTGTTCCACCAGCACGATGGTCTGCCCGCTTGCCGCAAGATCGCGGCAGGCTTTCACCAGGTCGCGCACAATCACCGGGGCGAGCCCCTCGAACGGCTCGTCGAGCAGCACGATCTTCGGTTTGCGCATCAGCGCCCGCGCGATGGCCAACATTTGCTGTTCGCCGCCCGACAGATCGGTGCCGCGGCTGGAGCGCCGCTCGACCAGCCGCGGGAACATCTCGTAGGCACGCTCGACCGGCCAGCGCTCCGTCGCGGTCAGGCCAGCGAGGATCAGGTTTTCCTCGACGTTGAGGCTGCCGAAGATGCGCCTGTCCTCGTGCACCAGCTGCATGCCAGCTTGCGCGATGGCGTGACTCTTCTGCCCGGCGATATCGACGCCGTCGAACACGACCTTGCCGGCGCGCGGCGTGACCACGCCCATCAGGCTCTTCAAGGTGGTGCTCTTGCCGGCGCCGTTGCGGCCAAGCAGCGCCACCACCTCGTTCTGCTCGACATGCAAGGCCACATCAAACAGGATGTGCGAATCCCCGTAATAGCTGTTCAGTCCTGACACCTCGAGCAGACTCATGGCGCGATCACTCCGCCGAGATAGGCTTCCTGCACCGCCGCGTTGCCCTTGATTTCGTCCGGCGTCCCATCCAACAGCACACTGCCTTCCTGCAGCACGGTGACGCGTTCGACCAGCTCGAACAGCGCATCCATGTCGTGATCAATGATGATCATGGTACGGCCCTGGCTGATTGATTTGAGCAGCCTCACCGTCTCCGCCCGTTCGCTCGGGCTCATGCCGGCGAGCGGCTCGTCGAGCAGCAACAGGCTCGGATTGGAGGCAAGCGCAAGCCCGATTTCCAGCCGCCGCTTCTCGCCATAGGCAAGTTGCGCGACCGGCGTATCGGTGCGCCCGGCGAGATTGACGAGCTCAAGCGTGTGCTCGACCTGCTCGCTGAGACCGGTGATTTTCGCCGGATTACGGAACAGATCGAGCCGGAATTTGCCGCGCAGCGCGGCCAGCACGGCGATCGTGATGTTCTCGCGCACGGTGAGCCGCGTGAACAGCTGGTTGACCTGATAGCTCTTGGTCAGCCCGAGCTGGCACACTTCGGTGACGCCCATGCTGGTTATGTCCCTGCCCTCGAACGTGATCGACCCGGCGGTCGGCTGCACTTCGCAGGTCAGCATCTTGAAAAAGGTGCTCTTGCCGGCGCCGTTCGGGCCGATGATGCCGCGTAATTCGCCGCGGCTGACCGTGAAATCGATGTCGCTGTTGGCGATGACGCCGCCGTAGCGCTTGGTCAAGGCGGACGCCTGCAGGATCGGGCCGGCGAAGCCTTCGGGCGAGCGCCGACGCAATGCGTCGGGGACCGCAGCCGCGGCGTTAGCCGACTGCGGCAGCGCCGCCGCGCCGACCGCCGGAGCATCTTCCGGGTCCGTGGTTTTGGCGCTCCTCGCCACCATCATGGCGTAGAGATCCTTGATGCCGCCGACGATGCCACGGCGCAGGAAGCAGACGAGCAGCACGAAGACGAGGCCGAGCACCAACTTCCAGCTGGCGCCGAGGTGCAGCTTGGTCTGGAAAAAGTCGCTGAGATAAAGCCAGACGGTGGCGCCGACCAGCGGCCCGAACAACGTGCCGGTGCCGCCGATGGCGGTCTGCATCACCAGTTGGCCCGACGTATCGAACATGAAGGCGTCGGGCGGCATGAAGCCCTGCAGCACGCCGAGCAGGCCGCCGGCAAAACCGGCATAGGCCGCGGCGATGACGAAGGCGGTGAGCTTGTAGCCGTGAATGCTGTGGCCAACGGCGGCGGCGCGCAGCGGATTGTCGCGGATGGCGCTGAGGATAGCGCCGACCGGCGAGCGCACGATGCGCAGGGCGATCACGAGGCCGACGAAATACCAGAACGCCAGGAACGTGTAGAGCGACCAGTCGGTGTCGAACTTGATGACGGTGAATCCGAGATTGAAGACTGGGGTCGGCACGCCGGGCAAGCCGTTCTCGCCGCCGGTATAGGCCGAGAGCGGATTAAACTCGGCGAAAAAGAACACTTCCGCGATCGCCACCGTAATCATGGCGAAGTAGATGCCGGTGCGCCTAAGCGCGATCAGGCCGACCAAATAGCCGATGGCGGCGGCCGCGATCGTGCCGATCAAGATCGCCGTCAAGACGTGTGGAAAATTCACCATGGTGAGCAGGTAGGCCGCGACCATGCCGCCGGTGCCGAAAAAAGCCGATTGGCCGAACGACAGCAGGCCGGTGTAGCCGAACAGAATATCGAAGCCGAGACCGAACAGGCCCCAGACCAGGATGCGGTTCACTGTGGTGGGCGTAAATCCGAGATGCGGCAGCACGAACGGCGCGGCGACCAACGCGGCGGCGGTCAGCGACTTAACGATGAGGGGTCGTTGCTTGCTGGGCATCAGAGGACCGCGTTCATTCGCGGCCGGCCGCGCCGAGCAGGCCGTAAGGACGAAGCACCAGCACCAGCGTCATCGCCACGAAAAGCATGACATAGGAATAGCCGGGGTTGAACATCGAAGTGATGCTGATGATCTCGCCCGCGATCAATCCGCCGAGCACCGCGCCCGGAAATGAGCCCACTCCGCCGATGACGACAACGACGAACGTCTGCACCAGGATCGTTTCTCCGACGTCGGGCGAAATCGAGACCACAGGTGCGTTGATGATACCCGCAAAGCCCGCCGCCATGGCGCCGATGCCGAAAACCAGCATGAACACCTTATCGACGTCGATGCCGAGCGAATTGACCATCATGGAATCTTCAATACCGGCGCGCACGATCATGCCGATGCGGGTGCGGTAAAGTACGACATAGAGCGCGAGCAGCGCGACGACGATGATGCCGAGCAGCGCCAGCCGGTAGGTCGGGTACAACATGAAGCCGAGCGGGGTGATCCCCGCCAACCCTGACGGCGCCGGCACGGCCTTCGACAGACTGCCGAAGAAAAAGCGCGCGGCCTCGACGAAAACAATACCGAGACCGAAGGTGACGAGGAGTTGGTCCTCATGCGGCCGGCCATAGAAGTGGCGGATAATGCCTCGCTCCACCACCACGCCGAGCAGCATGCCAAACAACGCGCCGGCGATGACGGCGACGATGAAGGACCCGGAATAGGTGTAAGCGAGCCAGCCGGCGTAGCCGCCGAGCATGAACATGGCGCCGTGCGCGAGGTTGAGGACACCGAGCGTGCCGTAGATGATCGTCAGACCGGAAGAGATCAGCGCAAGCAGCGCGCCGAGCACCAGTCCGTTGAACAGCTGCGATACAAAATTCGCCCAGTTAATCACCAGCAACCTCGCGCACGGGACTTTAGTCTATCTCGCGAGCGAGATCAGCTGTAATCGCCGAGATTGCAGCCGAAGGCGTCGGGCTTTTGCATCAGCGGCTCGCCCGGCACGACTTCGACGACCTCCCAGTAGTCCTCCTTGTTCTTCATCTGTTTCGGCGACTTGCCTTTGACGATGACGACGGGACGAACCAGCTGGTGATCGGCGGCGCGGAAGTGCACCGGGCCCACCATGGATTCGATCGTCTCGCCCTTCTCGTACGCCTTGATGACGTCCGGCGGATAAAAGCTGCCCGCCTCCGAGACCATGCGCGCCCACATGGCGAACTGCATATAGGCGTTCTCGGCGCCCCATTCCGGCTTGTAGCCGTACTTCTTGTCAAAGGCCGTAACGAACATCTTGGCCAGCGGGTACTTGTCCTCCAGCGTCCACCAGAAGTCGGTGGCGGCGTAGACGCCTTCGGTGAGCTCCGCGCCCACTTCCTTGGCGAGGAAGGGGATCTGATAGGGGATCACCATCTTCATCTTCGGCGTCAGGCCGAACTGCTTGGCCTGCTGCACCGAGAGCACCGCATCGCGGCCCCAGTTGACGTTGATGATGATCTCGGCGCCCGAGTTGGCGATATTGGTCAGATACTGGCTGAAGTCCGAGGTGCCGAGCGGCGACACCTGGTTGGTCACCATGGTCCAGCCGCCGTTCTTGGTCAGGTAGTCGTTCACCGATTTGGTGACGGTGTGGCCGTAGGTGTAGTCCGGCGTCATGAACGCCGCCTTCTTACCCTTGCCGATATTCTTCACCAGCACCGGGCCGATCGCGTTGGCCGCCGTCTCGCCGTAGAAGCACTGGCGGAACGAGTAGCGCACGCAGTCCTTGCCGGTGGTGTCGTTGGAGCCGGAGATCGCGACGAGGTAGATGATCTTTTCGCGCTCGGCGAACTTGTTGAGCGCCACCGCCACCGCCGACGAGGTCGAACCCGTCATGGCGACGATCTTGTTGTCGTTGATGAAGGTCTGCTGCTCCTGCACGGCGTTGTTCGGCTTGGCGCCAGAATCGGCGACGACCAGCTTCACTTCCTTGCCAAGCACGCCCTTCTTGACCTTGGGCGCGATCTTCTTGATCAGCGGATGACCTTCGTTGATGTGCTCGACGGCAAGCTGCATACCCTTGAGCTCATCTTCGCCCTGCGCCGCATAGGCGCCGGTGCGCGGCACGGTCGCGCCGATGGTGACCGAGGTGCCCTCGGAGCCCGCCGGCCAGGTGCCAATCGGCGGCTTGTCAGCCGCCAAGACTGGCGTAAAGCCGTAAGGCAGTAGCGCGCCACCGGCCAGGCCGGCGCCGACTTGCAATAGTGTACGGCGCGAAACGCCGTTATCGAATTGCATTTTTGACATTGCATTTCCTCCACTGGTTCAATTGGGTTCTTTCGAGTCGCCCCCTCGAAATTGTCACCTGCGTTTCTTGTTGCCTTTGACGTCCGGTACGCTAGCAGCCCGTGACAAAAGCCAGCGTCCGAGGCCGCGCTTTACGCAATGCGCCCCCGTAACCGACTTCAATGAGTGCATTCCCGTCTGCTATCGTCTTGCGGTCAATGCCACTTTCGTCGATGACAGCACGGCTCTGTCGCCAAAGCGTAGCGCAAGGCTCGCGTCTGCTTGTTCTTCGACGAAATTTGTTCGATGCCGATATTTGTCGCAGCCGATATTGCATCGCAACACGACTCGCGCAAAAAATAGACCGCCTCGCGGCGGTCTGAAGTGGGATCAGCTCAGGTGAGGAAAGTTATTACCGCCAGGGCGCGAACCAGCTAGCGCCGCGCGACGCGGTCGCTTCGGCCTCCGGCGCTATCTCTGCCGCTTCAACCGGCTCGATATAAGTGCGCTCGATGATCGTCAGCGCGGCGGCAAGGCCGGCGAGCAGCAATTGGATCGTCTGTTCGCGCACCAGTTCGATGTTCTGCGACCACAGCGCCGGCGCCACCGCGGCGATGCTCAGCAGTACGACCATGATCAGTCCGGCCTCGAGAATTTCCGGATTGGCCTCGCCTTGCACCATGCCGCGCAGTCGGTCGGCGATATGCACGGCGAAAACGGCGGCGGTGGCGAGCTTCATCACGCCGAAGAAAGCCGCCAGCTTGATCAGCCCCATGGGGCTGAGGTTGAACATATGGCCGACGCCGAAGACGAATTGCGAGCGCCACACGTCTTCAAGCCCGTAGGTCGGCGAAGTGAGAACCCGTAACGCGTCGAACCCCCAGAACAGCGTGTAGTAAAGCGCGATGACCATGATCAGGGCCGCCGCAATACCGGAAGCTTTACGCATGAGTTCCTCCTGCAAAGAAGAACCGCGTAATCGCTTTAAATGCTAATTTCAAAGCAAACTGAAATTTTACCTTACCGGCCGCGCCGTTAAGCGTGATTTTTTACTCGCGCCGGTTAACCGCCATGTCCCTCACGAAACGCCTGCGGCGTGGAGCCGGTCTGCTTGCGGAAAAACCGAGTGAAGTGCGACGGGTCGGAGAAGGCGAGATCATAGGCGATTTCGTTAATCGGCTGATTGGTGAACACGAGCTGACGCTTGGCTTCGGTGAGCACGCGCTGGCGGATCAGATGGCCGGCGGTGACGCCGGTCGCGCGCTTGACATGGTCGTTGAGCCGGTCGGCGGTCATCGCCAGGGTCTTCGCGTAATGGCTGATCAGCCGTTCCTTGCGGAAATTCGCGTCGATCAGCCGGCGCAATTCGTCAATGCGCGCGTCAGCAGGAACCAGCGTCACCGCGCCGCTGCGGGCGCGGCTGACGGCAAGCCGCACCACTTCGATCTTGATCAAGGCGAGCTGCGCGCGCATGGCGATGCGATACCCTTCGCGCGCGAGCGAGGCCTCGTCGTTGAGCTCCGCGCAGAGCGCCGACACACGCTTGGCCTCGGCGGCGTTGGTGAGCGGCAGCAGCGGATGAGCAGCCACCGCCCTGAGCCGCGTCAGCGCTTCACCGGAAATTTCGCCCATGGCATCGGCCACATCCTCTGTGAAGCTCACCACCCAGCCGTCGGTGACGCGCGGCGTAAAACGAAATCCGTGCGCGGTGGTTGCCGGCACCAGGATCGCGGCCGGCGCCGAGAATGGAACGATCGACGTCTCGAAGTTCATCTCGCCGCCGCCCTTCTCGATCAGCAGCAGCTGGAACAGATTGCGGTGGCGGTGCGCGCGGATGGTCCAGTCGTGGACCGCGGAACGCGAGGCGATGGTCTCGATATGGATGAAGTCGAATAAGCCATCGTCCGGCGGATCGCCGTAAAGATGAAACAGCGGAAGCGTTGCCGTGGCCATGATGTCGCAAGCATAAGCGAGCGCGAACCCTAAGGCCATTGCGTGGCCGCGCGCTGCCTGCTAGCGGTGCATAACAAGAAGCCCCGCCGCGATGGCGGGGCTTCTGTTGTCTTCATCGTTCAGGGTGTTCGCGTCAGCGGTTCTGCTGGCCGCTCTGACCCTGACGATCTTGCTGGCCGCCTTGCTGCTGCTGGCCGGGGCGCTGACCGCCCTGCTGCTGCCCGCCCTGCTGACCCGGCTTGTTGCCCTGCTGTTGCTGGTTCTGGTCAGGTTTTTGGCTCTGGTTCGGATTCTCGCTCATGTGTTTGTCCTCTCCAACGGTTGTTCGAAGATTAGCTTCGCACTGACCCGGCCCCGCGGAAGGACAATGCGCGAGCCATGTATTCGTTCCCGTTCCAAATCCCCCGAGAGATCGAGGCAAATGCAAAGGAACCTGCGACCACCGGCAATGCCGGTTCGCCAACCTCCCCCGCCGCCAATCCCCCTGCAAAAACCGTCCGCCGCGCCCGCGAAACGCTGCCGATTTAATCACATAGCCCGTTCGGTAGCGTTGCCGCGGCCGTCATGCCCTGTTAAGTCTGTATCTTCGTACCGTAGCCGGGCGGCACCGCGGAGCGCGTAGCGGACGCATGGAAGTCTTTCTCCAGCAATTGATCAACGGAATCACGCTCGGCTCGATCTACGGCCTGATCGCCATCGGTTACACCATGGTGTTCGGCATCATCGGCATGGTAAATTTCGCCCATGGCGATGTGTTCATGGTCTCCGTCTTCATCGCGTTGATCGCCTTCCTCATCCTCACCAGCTGGCTCGGCGTTACCTCGCTGCCGCTCGCGCTGTTCATCGTGCTGATCGTCGCCATGCTGTTCACCTCGCTGATCAACTGGGTGATCGAGCGCGTCGCCTATCGCCCGTTGCGCGGATCGTTCCGCCTGGCGCCGCTGATCTCGGCGATCGGCATGTCGATTTTCTTGTCGAACTTCGTGCAGGTGAGCCAGGGCCCACGCAACAAGGCGATCCCGCCCATGATCCGCGGCGAGTTCACCCTGGTCGACCACGGCAATTACGCGGTCACGCTTTCGATGAAGCAGCTGGCGATCTGGAGCGTCACCGCTGTGCTGCTGGCGATCTTCTGGTATCTCGTTGCCAAGACCCGGCTCGGCCGCGCACAGCGCGCCTGCGAGCAGGATCAGAAGATGGCGGCGCTGGTCGGCGTCGATGTCGACCGCACGATTTCACTCACCTTCGTCATCGCCGCGGCGCTCGCCGCAGTCGCCGGCACCCTCTACCTGATGTATTACGGCGTGGTGAGTTTCGCCGACGGTTTCGTGCCGGGCGTGAAGGCGTTCACCGCCGCGGTGCTCGGCGGCATCGGCTCGCTGCCCGGCGCTGTGGTCGGCGGCATTCTCATCGGCCTGATCGAAACATTCTGGTCGGCCTATTTTTCCATCGACTACAAGGACGTCGCCGCCTTTTCCGTGCTGGCGATTACATTGATCTTCCTGCCGCAGGGCCTGTTCGGCCGGCCGGACGTGGAAAAGGTGTAGAATGGCGGGCGTGCAGGGGGAGCGCGTCGATGTGGTTCGCGCGTTAAAAGATGCGTCAAAGATCGGCGCCATCTCATTTTTTCTGTTCCTGCCGCTGATCGGCCTTCTCACCCAAACCGATATCAACAACGTCCTGATCCTGACCACGCGCTGGCCGCTGCTGTTTTCGTGGGTCGGCGTCATATTTGTCGGGCGCTTTGTCTCTTCGCTGTTTATTGTGCCATGGCTGGCGCAGCGCGCGATGCGCCCGGCCGCGGCGCCTCCGGCCTGGCGCATTCTTATCGGCAAATGGTTCATTCCCTTCGCCATCGGTTTTGCCATCGTCTATCCGGTGATCTCCATCGTTGCGGCCGGCTACGGCGGCGCGCTGAAATGGATCGACAATTTCGGCATCCAGATTTTGATCTACGTGATGCTCGGCTGGGGGCTGAACATCGTGGTCGGCCTCGCCGGCCTGCTCGACCTCGGCTATGTCGCCTTCTACGCTGTCGGTGCCTACTCCTACGCGCTGTTGGCCAAAAACTTTGACTTCACCTTTTGGCTGCTGCTGCCGCTTGCCGGCATCCTCTCCTCGTTCTGGGGCATCCTGCTCGGCTTTCCGGTGCTGCGGCTGCGCGGCGACTACCTCGCCATCGTCACGCTGGCCTTCGGTGAAATCATCCGCCTCATCCTGATCAATTTTGTCGACCTCACCAACGGCTATGCCGGCATCAGCGGAATTCCGCGGCCGAGCTTTTTCGGCCTGCCGTTCGTCGACGAGGACTATGGCTTCGACGCCACGTTCGGAATGGAATACTCGCCGCTGCACCGCACGATCTTTCTTTATTACGTGATCCTGGCGCTTGCTTTTGTCACCGCCTTCGTCACCGTGCGCCTGCGCCGTATGCCGGTCGGCCGCGCCTGGGAGGCGTTGCGCGAGGACGAGATCGCCTGCCGCTCGCTCGGCATCAACACCACCAACACAAAGCTCACCGCCTTCGCCATGGGCGCGATGTTTGCCGGTTTTGCCGGCTCGTTCTTTGCCGCGCGGCAGGGTTTCATCTCGCCGGAGAGCTTCACCTTTCTCGAATCGGCGACCGTGCTCTCCATCGTCGTGCTCGGCGGCATGGGCAGCCAGATCGGCGTCGCGCTTGCTGCCACGGCATTTGTCGGCGGCACCGAGATGTTGCGCCAGCTCGACTTCCTCAAGCACATCTTCGGCGACACCTTCGATCCGACGCAGTACCGCATGCTGCTGTTCGGGTTCTGCATGGTGCTGATCATGATCTGGCGGCCGCGCGGCCTGATCTCGGGCCGTGATCCGTCGGTGTTCCTCAAGGAGCGCAAGAGCATCTCCGCCGACCTGACCAAGGAAGGACATGGCTGATGGCGGCGGCTGCCGATATTGTCCTCCGCGTCGAGCACTTGACCATGCGCTTCGGCGGCCTGGTCGCCGTCGACAATCTGTCCTTCGAAGCCAAAGGCGGCGACATCACCGCGCTGATCGGGCCAAACGGCGCCGGCAAGACCACGGTGTTCAACTGCATCACCGGATTCTATAAGCCGAGCGAGGGGCGCATCGCGCTCAAGCACGGCGAACCGTCGATCTGGGACGCGCTCGAACCGCTCACCGACCGCGGCGAGCGCAGCGTCTCCTATGGCAGCGACGCGCTCTTCCTGCTCGAGCGCATGCCCGATTTTCTAGTGACGCAGAAGGCGCGCGTCGCCCGCACCTTCCAGAACATCCGCCTGTTTTCCGGCATGACCGTGCTGGAAAACCTGCTGGTTGCCCAGCACAACGTGTTGATGCTGGCCTCCGGCTTCACCTTTCTCGGCATCTTCGGCATTCCATCGTACACGGCGGCCGAGCACGCCTCGATCGACAAGGCCAAGTATTGGCTCGACCGCATCGGCCTCACCGAGCGCGCCGACGATCCGGCAGGCGACCTGCCCTACGGCGCGCAGCGGCGGCTGGAAATCGCCCGCGCCATGTGCACCGAGCCGGTGCTGCTGTGCCTCGACGAACCGGCGGCGGGCCTCAATCCGCACGAAAGCGCCGAGCTCAACGAATTGCTGCTCTCCATCCGCAAGGAACACGCGACCTCGATCTTGCTGATCGAGCACGACATGTCGGTGGTGATGGGAATTTCCGATCACATCGTCGTTCTCGACTACGGCGTCAAGATCGCCGACGGCAAGCCGGAAGCGGTGCGCAACGACGAAAAGGTGATCGCCGCCTATCTCGGCGTCGCCGACGAAGAGGTGGCCGAAGTCGAGGCGGAGGTCGGCTTATGAGCTCACCGCTCCTCTCAGTGCGTGGCGTGACCGCGTTCTACGGTCGCGTGCAGGCACTCAAAGGTATCGATCTTGAGGTCAACGACGGCGAGATCGTCACGCTGATCGGCGCCAACGGCGCCGGCAAGTCTACGCTAATGATGACGATTTGCGGCAACCCGCGCGCGCGCGAAGGCGCAATCAACTTCGACGGCCGCGATATCACCCGCATGCCGACGCACGAAATCGCCCGCCTGAAGCTGTCGCAGGCCCCGGAAGGCCGCCGCATCTTCTCGCGCATGACGGTGCTGGAAAATCTGCAGATGGGCGCGACCGTCGCCGACGAGAGCAATTTCGACGGCGATCTGGAACGGGTGATGACTCTGTTTCCGCGTTTGAAGCAGCGGCTCGGACAGCGCGGCGGCACGCTGTCGGGCGGCGAACAGCAGATGCTGGCGATTGCCCGGGCGCTGATGAGCCAGCCGCGGCTCTTGCTGCTCGACGAACCGTCGCTCGGCTTGGCCCCGCTGATTGTGCGGCAGATTTTCGACGCCATCCGTATGCTCAACGCGCAAGACAAGCTGACCGTGTTCCTAGTCGAACAGAACGCCTTTCATGCGCTCAAGCTCGCGCATCGCGGTTATGTCATGGTCAATGGATTGATCACCCTCACCGGCAGCGGCAAGGAACTGCTTGACCGGCCGGAGATCAAATCCGCCTATCTGGAGGGAGGGCGCCAGCAGGCAGAGCCATGATGGAGGACACCGCACCCCTGATCCCGCAATTGCTCTATGAGGACGGCTTGGGCGTCTTCATCCTGGTCACCATCATTCTCGGCGGCGGGGCGGCGGCGCTGTCCGGCCGGGCCATCGCCCAGACCTGGCGGCCCTGGTGGCAGATTATCGCCTATATGCTGATCCTCGGCGGCGCGGTCCGCTTCTTCCATTTCTCCCTGTTCGGCGCTACGCTGTTGTCACTACACTACTATCTGGTGGACAGCGCGGTCTGCATGCTGGCTGGGTTTGCCGGCTACCGGGCCACCCGTAAGGCGCAGATGCTCAATCAGTATCGCTGGATCAACGAGCCTGCCGGACCGATGCGCTGGCGCCGCAAGCCGCCGTGACGTAGCATCCAGCTAACGTCAGAAACTACCTGCACCAAAAAAATCGAACCTGCCTGTAACAGTTGAAGGGGAAGACGCATGAAGAAAATCAGTACACTCACCCTCGCGCTGGGCGCTGCACTCGCCCTCGCGGGAACCGCTTCGGCGCAAGTCAAGATGGGCGTCGCCGGACCCATCACCGGACCGAACGCCGCTTTCGGAGCGCAGCTCAAGAACGGCGCCCAGCAAGCCGTCGATGACGTCAATGCGGCCGGCGGCATGGACGGCAAGAAGATCGTCCTCGAATTCGGCGACGACGTCTCCGATCCCAAGCAAGGCGTCTCCGTCGCCAACAAGTTCGTCGCCGACGGCGTCAAGTTTGTGGTCGGTCACTTCAACTCCGGCGTCACTATGCCGGCGTCCGAAGTCTACAAGGAGAACGGCATCCTGATGGTCACGCCGTCCGCCACCAACCCGCAAATCACCGAGCGTGGCTTGTGGGACGTGTTCCGCACATGCGGCCGTGACGACCAGCAGGGCGCGGTTGCCGCCGCCTACATCCTCAAGCACTTCAAGGGCAAGAAGATCGCCGTGGTGCACGACAAGACTACCTACGGCAAGGGCCTCGCCGACGAGACCATCAAGTCGATGGCCAAGGGCGGCATGAAGCCGGTGCTCTATGAAGGCATCAACATCGGCGAGAAGGACTTCTCCGCGCTGGTGTCGAAGATCAAGCAGTCCGGCGCCGATCTCGTCTACTGGGGTGGTCTGCACACCGAAGGCGGCCTGATCGTGCGGCAGATGCGCGACCAGGGTGTCAAGACGCAGATGATGGGTGCCGACGGCATCACCACCGACGAGTTCGCCTCGATCGGCGGCCCCGGCGTCGAAGGCACGCTGATGACCTTCCCGCCGGACCCGCGCAACAACCCGGCGGCCAAGGCAGTCGTGGCGAAGTTCCGCGCCGCCAAGTTCGAGCCGGAGGCCTACACGCTGTACAGTTACGCCGCCGTGCAAGTGATGGCGGAAGCGGCGAAAGCCGCCAAATCGCTCGATCCGAAGAAGGTTGCCGAAAAGATGCACTCGGGCATGAAGTTCAAGACCGTGATCGGCGATCTGTCCTACAACAAGAAGGGTGACATCACGCGTCTCGACTACACGATGTACATCTGGAAGAAGGACGCCACCGGCAAGATCACCTACGTCGAACTGCCTCCGGGCGCGACCAACTAAGGATCAACGCTTTCTCGAGAGCGCCCGCCCCCACCTGGGCGGGCGTTTTCTTTTTATCAGCCGATCTTGCCCAGGCCGGGAAACACTTCGAGCAGCCAGACGCTCACCTGGTTGATGCTGCCGGTAAGAAAGGCGATGCCGGTGAGCACCAGCAGCGCGCCCATCGCCTGCTCGACGCGGTGCAGATAATTCTTGAAGCGCGCAAGAAACGCCGCGAACGGCTCGATGGCGAAGGCGGCGATAACGAAAGGAATGCCGAGGCCCAGCGAATAGACCGCGAGCAGCAAAGCGCCCTTGGCCACCGTCTGCTCGGACGCAGCGACCGCGAGAATGGCGGCGAGGATCGGGCCAATGCACGGGGTCCAGCCAAAGGCGAAGGCAAGGCCGATCACATAGGCGCCCCAGAGGCCGACGGGCTTGGCCACCTCCAGCCGCTTTTCCCGCATGAGAAAGGCGATCGGCGTTACGCCGAGAAAATGCAGCCCCATGACAATGATGACTACCCCGGCGAAGATCGAGAGCGACTCCGAATAGGCGCGGATCAGCGAACCGATCACGCTGGCGCTGGCGCCGAGCGCCACGAACACGGTGGAAAAGCCGGCGACGAACAACAGGGCCGCGATGACCGTCTCGCGCTTGACCCGCGACTCCGGCTCCCGGTCGGCGAAACGCTCCAGCGAGGTGCCGGCCAAAAAAACGAGGTAGGGCGGAACCAGCGGCAGAACGCAGGGGGAGAGAAAACTGACCAGGCCGGCAATCAGGGCGGCGAGGATAGTGACGTCGCTATGCATGGTCCCCTAGATGCGACGGGAAGTGTGTCAATGGCAAGGTGCCCCTGACCGCGATGGCGCGGATGTGATAAGCGGTTGATGCGATGACTACATTGCGCAATCTCATCACCGACGTCCCCGGCGTGCGGGTGGGCCATGCCGGCGACGCCGTGCTCGGCTCCGGCGTCACCGCCGTCGTGTTCGACGCCGCGGTGGTCGGCAGCGTCGACGTGCGCGGCGGTGGGACGGGCACGCGTGAGACCGCGCTGCTCGACCCGGCGCAGACCGTCGAAGGCATCGACGCCATCGTGCTCGCCGGCGGCTCAGCCTTCGGGCTCGACGCCGCCTCCGGCGTGCAGGCTTTAATGCGCGAGCACGGCCGCGGCTTCCAGGTGCGCGAGGCGAGCGTGCCGATCGTGCCCGGCGCCATCCTGTTCGACCTCTTGAACGGCGGCAACAAGGACTGGGGCCGCTACCCGCCTTATCGCGAGCTCGGCCACGACGCGGCGAAAGCCGCCGGCGCAGACTTTGCGCTCGGCAGCGCCGGCGCCGGGCTTGGCGCCACCACGGTCAATCTCAAGGGCGGCATCGGCTCGGCCTCGGCCATGACGCGCGACGGGCTGACCGTCGGCGCGCTTGTCGCAGTGAACGCCGCGGGCAGCGTCACTATTGGCGACGGCCCGCATTTCTGGGCGGCGCCCTTCGAGCAGGGCAAGGAATTCGGCGGGCGCGGCTGGCCGGTGTCATTTGCGCCAGACGCTTTTGCCTTCCGCAGCAAGGGCGCACCGGGCGCGAACACGACGCTGGCCGTGGTAGCGACCGACGCGAAACTCTCCAAAACGCAGGCCAGGCGCCTCGCTGTGATGGCGCAGACCGGATTGTCGCGCGCGATCTATCCGGTGCACACCCCGCTCGACGGCGACATCGTATTTGCCGCCGCAATGGGAACGAAGGAGCTTGCCGATCCGGTGTTCGCATTGAGCGCGCTCGGCATGCTCGCCGGCAACGTCTTGGCGCGCGCCATTGCGCGCGGCGTCTACGAGGCGACGGTGTTGCCGTTTGCCAACGCGCTACCGAGCTGGAGCGATAAATTTGGCGATTAGAGGAACCGCTCCGCCCGGTACGGGGCCGGATCGACGTAGGGCACCCCGCCGGTGATCATGTCTGCGAGCAAATGCCCGGTCGAAGGCCCGAGCGTCAGCCCCCAATGCGCATGGCCAATCGCCAACCACAGCCCAGGCTTGCCCGGCGCGCGGCCGATGACCGGCTTTGAGTCGGCAAATGTCGGCCTACGGCCGAGCCAGGTCTTGTCGTCGGCGCGCTCGCCGAGCGGAAACATTTCGCGCGCCTTGGGCATGATGCGGTCGAACTGCACCGGCGTGGGCTGAGCGTCGCGCGCGGCGAATTCGACGCCGGTGGTCATGCGGATGCCCTGCTCCATCGGCGTGATGACGTAGCCGACGCTGCCGTCGAGCACCGGCCGCGTCAGGCCGGCGTTACCCTGCGCACGGAAATGCCGGTGATAGCCGCGCTTGATGGCCATCGGCAGCTTGACGCCTATGGGGTCGAGCAGATCGCGCGCCCAGGGGCCGAGCGCGACAATCACTTCCGCAGCGTCGAGCGGCCCCTCGTCGGTCTCCACCCGCCAGCGGTCGCCCGACCGATGCAGCGAGCGCGCATCGCCTTTGAGCGTGACGCCGCCGAGCGCGGCAAATCGCCTGGCGTATGCCTGGGTGACGCCGAGCGGACTGTTCACGCTCGCCGCCTGCGGCCAGAACACCGCATGCGAAAACACCGGCTTGAGCGACGGCTCCAGCGCCAGCGTGGCATCGGGCGCAAGTGTCTGCAGCGGCAGACCAAGCGTCGCCGCCATATCGAGCTCGCTTTGCATCGCCTGAAAGCTCTTCTCGCCGCGGTAAACTTTCAGCCAGCCGTTCTTGCGCAGGTAGTGCGAGCCGCCGGACTCGGCGAGCAGCGCCTCGTGCTCGGCAACCGCGGTGGCGAAAAACGGCCGCACCGTCCGCGCGTGCTCGGCAAGCTTTGCCGGCTGCGTCGCCGCGCGATACGCCAGCAACCATGGCGCGATCTGCGGCAGGAACGAAAGGTGGTAATTGGCTTCGCTCGCGCGCTTGAGCGCGACGCGCAGCAGCGTCGAGAAATCCGAAGGGAAAGCCGGCGGAAACACCGTGTTGCCCTCGATAATGCCGGCGTTGCCGTATGAGGTCTCCTCGCCCACCCCGCCGCGGTCGATGAGCGCGACGCTCAGGCCGCGTTTCACCAGATGCAGCGCGATCGCGGTACCGACCGTGCCGGCGCCGAGCACCATCGCGTCGGTGCGTGCCATCTCTCACTCTCCTTGCGCCTTTTGTATGGAACGGATTTTGGTCAGGCGCTATGACCTTTCGGCACTGCCCGCGCCGGAGGCTTTTCTCCCATGCAAATTCTGAATGCCCTCGCCGCCGCGTTGGCGTGGCTCGGCCGGCAAGGCACGCGGGCGCTTGCGGTCTCGATCTTTCTCGGCCTGGCGCTGCCGCCGCTTGCCGCCTACGTCAAACCCTATCTCGGCGAGGCGGTGTTCGTGCTGCTGCTGTTTTCCTATCTGCGCATCGATCCGGTCGCTCTGCTCCGCCACGTCAAATCGCCTGTGCTGGCAATTGGCGCCGCGCTCTGGGTGATGGTGGCGGTGCCGCTTTTGTTTGGCGCTGCCTATGCGTTCTCCGGTTTGCGCGAGGGGTTTCCGGCGCTCTACACCATCATGATCCTGCAGATCGCCATCGCGCCGATCACCTCCTCGGCGGCTTTTGCCGCGCTGATGGCGCTCGACGTCGAATTCACGCTCCTCACCTTAATCATTTGTAGCGCGCTGTCGCCGGTCACCACCGTCGCTTTCAGCTATCTTTTCCTCGGCACGTCGCTGTTCTCGCCGATCGAACTGGGCGTCAAACTTTTTTTCTTTTACGCGTCTTCCGGCGCGGTCGCTTTCGCGATCCGCCGCATCGCCGGCCAGCGCTGGATCGACCGGCAGAAGGACCATATTGACGGTCTCAATGTCATTGCCGTCTTCATCTTCGCCATCGCGGCGATGGAGGGAGTGCCGCGCCACGTGATGGCGGATCCGCTGTTTGCCGCCAAACTGCTGGGGCTCATCGTCGTCCTGAGCTGCCTGTTGATCGGCGTCAGCATCCTAGTGTTCCTGCGTGCCGGCGCCGGCGCCGGCATGGTGATCGGCATGCTCGCCACGTTCCGCAATATCGGGCTGGTCATGGCGACGCTCGGCTCGGTTTTGCCGGACACCGCCTGGTTCTATTTCGCACTGGTACAGTTTCCGATCTACCTTTTCCCGCTTGCGCTTAAACCTTTGGCCAGGCGCCTCGCCCGCACCCGCTGACGGAAGTGGTGCACGGCGCAGCGCGCGGCGTTGCCCGTTTACGCCCACCGTGTTAGGCGAACGGCGTTTGGAGGCTTTCGATGCGTCCGCTGATCATCGCGCCGTCGATCCTCGCGGCCGACTTCGCCCGATTGGGCGAGGAGGTCCGCGCGGTCGAAGCCGCAGGCGCCGACTGGATCCACGTGGACGTGATGGACGGGCATTTCGTCCCCAATATCAGCATCGGCCCCGCCGTGGTGCAGGCGCTGCGTCCGCTCACCAAAAAGACGCTCGATGTGCATCTGATGATCGCGCCGTGCGATCCCTATCTCGAAGCCTTCGCCAGGGCCGGTTCCGACATCATCACCGTGCATGTGGAGGCTGGCACGCACGTGCACCACTCGCTGCAGGCGATCCGCGCGCTGGGCAAGAAGGCAGGCGTCACCATGAACCCGGCGACGCCGGTTGCGAGCATCGAGCACGTTATCGATATGGTCGATCTCATCCTCATCATGTCGGTCAATCCCGGCTTCGGTGGGCAAAGCTTCATCCCGTCCGCACTCGACAAGCTGCGTGAGGTGCGCACGCTGGTGGGTGCTCGCCCGATCGACATCGAGGTGGACGGCGGCATCACCGCCGGTAACGCCGCCAAGGCGGTGCAGGCCAGCGCCAATGTGCTGGTCGCCGGCTCGGCCGTGTTCAAGGGCGGCAACTACAAGGCCAATATCGCGGCGATCCGTAATGCGGCGGCGATGGCGCGCGGAGAAGCGGCGTGATCCCGCGCTATTCACGCCCCGAGATGACCGCGATTTGGTCACCGGAAACCAGGTTCCGCATCTGGTTCGAGATCGAGGCCTACGCGGCGAGCGCCATGGCCGAGCTCGGCATCATCCCGAAAGAGGCGGCGAAGAAAATCTGGGACAAGGGCAACGCGGCGACTATTCGACGTCGCCCGCATCGACGCGATCGAGGCCGAGGTCAAGCACGACGTCATTGCCTTTCTGACGCATCTTGCCGAAATCGTCGGACCCGAGGCGCGCTACGTCCATTCCGGCATGACCTCCTCCGACGTGCTCGACACTTGCTTGAACGTGCAGCTGGTGCGCGCCGCCAATATCCTGATCTCCGACGTCGATGTACTGCTCACCGCGCTCAAGCGCCGTGCCTTCGAATACAAGAGGACGCCGACCATCGGCCGCTCGCACGGCATCCATGCCGAGCCGACCACCTTCGGGCTGAAGCTGGCGCAGGCCTACGCCGAATTTTCCCGCGCCAAGGAGCGTCTTATCGCCGCGCGCGAGGGGGTCGCCACCTGCGCCATTTCCGGCGCCGTCGGCACCTTCGCGCAGATCGACCCGCGCGTCGAAGCCCACGTCGCCAAGGCGATGGGCTTGCGCGTTGAGCCGGTCTCGACGCAGATCATTCCGCGCGATCGCCACGCCATGTATTTTGTCACCCTCGGCGTCGTCGCCTCTTCGCTCGAGCGGCTGGCCACCGAAATCCGCCATCTGCAGCGCACCGAAGTGCTGGAGGCGGAAGAGTTCTTCTCCGAAATGCAGAAGGGCTCCTCGGCGATGCCGCACAAGCGCAACCCGGTACTGTCGGAAAATGTCACCGGACTTTCACGCATGGTGCGCGCCTATGCGTTGCCGGCGATGGAGAACGTCGTGCTCTGGCACGAACGCGACATCTCGCATTCATCGGTCGAGCGCATGATCGGGCCGGATGCGACGGTGACACTTGACTTTGCGCTGGCGCGCATGGCCGGCATCATCGACAAGCTCATCGTCTATCCGGAAAACATGAAAAAGAATCTCGACCGGTTGGGCGGACTCGTCCATTCGCAGCGGGTGATGATCGCGCTGACGCAAAAGGGCGTGCCGCGCGAGGACGCCTATCGTCTCGTCCAGCGCAACGCCATGAAGGTGTGGAGCGGCGAGAGCGAGGATTTCCTCGGCCTGCTCAAGGCCGACAAGGAGGTGAGCGCGGCGCTCACCGACAAGGAGCTCGAGGCCAATTTCGACCTCGGCTACCACTTCAAGCACGTCGATACGATCTTTAAACGGGTGTTCGGCAGCGCATGATCCGGAAAAGTCGGGACCGGTTTTCGGAAAAGATCATGCGCCAGGAAAAGTCCGGCGCCGTGCCCGCGCCAACGATCCTCGTTTTCAACTCCGGCCTTGGCGGCCTCACCGTTTACCGCGAGATCGCCGCGGCGCGGCCGGACGCGACCTACATCTATCTCGCCGACGACGCCGCGTTCCCTTACGGCGACATGCGCGAAGGCGCGCTGATCACGCGCATCCTCCACGTCATCGGCAAGGCAAGAGTTGAGCACCGGCCAGACCTGGTGGTCGTCGCCTGCAACACCGCCTCCACGCTCGCCCTCACGCCACTGCGCGCGCAGTACCCGGTGCCCTTTGTCGGCACCGTGCCGGCGATCAAGCCGGCCTGCGCGCAATCGCAGTCGAAGCGCGTCACCGTACTCGGCACGCAGGCCACCGTGAGCCGCGAATACACCCGCGCGCTGATCCGCGAATTCGCCCAAGGCTGCGAGGTGAACCTCGTCGGCTCGTCAAAACTCGCCGCACTTGCCGAGGCGGAACTCGCCGGTAATCCAGCCGACGATGCAGCCATCGCCGCCGAAATCGCCGGCTGCTTTGTCGATCAAGACGGTCGTCGCACCGACACCGTGGTGCTCGCCTGCACGCATTATCCGCTGCTCGGCGAGCGCTTCTGCGCGCTCGCGCCCTGGCCGGTCGCCTGGCTCGATCCGGCGCCGGCGATTGCCCGGCGCGTCACCGAACTGATCGGACCCAAAACCGCGGCGGCGGCCCTCCCACCGCGCATGATCTTCACATCCGGCAAACCGCCCGCGCCCGCGCTCACCGCGGCGCTTGCAGGTTACGGATTTGCCCCTGCAACCGTGGGCTGAGCGGCCATTTGACACCCAACGCTGAGCACCCTACATACGGCGCGCCCGGCGGGTTTCAGCCTTGCCGGGCGTTTCGCGACCCGCGGTAGGACCTTGCGCTTATTGAGGTTTTGCCTGTCGGTTCCGCAGAGATGCGGGACAGAGGATGGGCGCGGTTCCTCACCCAATCGTCAATTGAGAGGACGCGATGACCAAGCGCCATGAAGCCAAGTACAAGCTCGACCGCCGCATGGGCGAGAACGTCTGGGGCCGCCCGAAGAGCCCCGTCAACCGCCGCGAATATGGCCCCGGCCAGCACGGCCAGCGCCGAAAATCCAAGCTCTCCGACTACGGCGTGCAGCTCAAGGCCAAGCAGAAGCTGCGCGGCTATTACGGCAATATTTCCGAAAAGCAGTTCCGCGGCATCTATACCGAGGCGCGTCGCCTCAAGGGCGATAGCGGCGCGCACATGATCGGCCTGTTGGAGCGCCGCCTCGACGCCATCATCTTCCGCGCCAAATTCGTGCCAACCGTCTTTGCCGCGCGCCAGTTCATCAACCACGGCCACATCAAGGTGAACGGCAAGCGCGTCAACATCTCGAGCTACCGCGTGAAGGTCGGCGACGTGGTTGAGGTCAAGGAATCTTCGAAGCAGATGGCGCTGGTCGTCGAAGCGCAGGCTTTGGCCGAGCGCGACGTGCCCGACTACATCGAGGTCGACGGCGCCAAGTTGACCGCCAAGCTCACGCGCATTCCGCTGCTCACCGACGTGCCTTACGCTGTGCAGATGGAGCCGCATCTGGTGGTCGAATATTATTCGCGCTGAGCCGGTTCGGACGCAGCCGCCGAGAGCCGAATCAAAGCAACTCGAGTGACCAGCATTTAGGCAGGCGCGGGCCGCCGATCCGGCCCGTCGCTAGCGAATTATTATACCCCACCAATATATTGTGCACAGATTGCCGCGAATCCCTAGATTTAGTAATCAGGCGCCCTGATGCTTCGCATCAGCATTAGGGGAGAATCGCTCATGAATGGGTTGAATGCCATTAAAGGCTGGATCGGTTCGTTGACGGAAATCGGACTGATGCTGCTGGCGCTCGGCATTGTTCTGGCGTTGCTCGCCGGGCCCCAGGTGCCATTCCTCGGCAACGTGGCCGGCAACATAGTCGGTCTGGACGGCGACCTCGGCAAGAACGGCGTGGTCGGGCTGATCCCGCTCGGGATCATCCTCCGGCTGTTCAACAAACGCTCGATGGCCTGATCGCGTTCGCGTCGGGTCTTTACGCCGGGCGCATTGGGTGGGGCGTTTCTCCCACCCAATCACCCTTGAAGCCATTCACGCACGCGCCATCGCAGGTGAGCCATGATGGACATGCTCGACAAGACCAGGCGCTATCTCTGGGCGTTCGTCGAGATCGGCTTCGCCGCCATTCTGGCGATCATGCTGGTCTATCTGATCCTCGGGCAAAGCTCGGGGGTGTTCGTCCTCGGCGTCGCCGACAATGTGATCAAGTTTGTCGGCGCCGTGCCGACACCCAGCCTGATTGGGCTGGGGCTTATCCTGGCGATCATCTACCTGATCATGCAGCGGATGAACGGTGCACGGCCGCGCGCCAACAGGCCGGCGGCACCGTCAACGCCGGCAGCGCGTCCGTCGCGCAAATAGGCGACGTGTGAGCGGGCGGCTTTACGCCGTCTGGCGGACCGCGACGCCCTTTTCCTTCAGTGTCTGCTGCAGCTCGCCAGCCTGGAACATCTCGCGTACGATGTCGCAGCCGCCGACAAACTCGCCCTTGACGAAAAGCTGCGGGATGGTCGGCCAGTTGGAATAGGCCTTGATGCCGTCGCGCAAGTTGGGGGAATCCAGCACGTTGAGGCCCTTATAGACGACGCCGAGGTGGTCGAGGATCTGCACCACCTGCCCGGAAAATCCGCACATGGGAAACTGCGGGGTGCCCTTCATGAACAGCACCACGTCGTTGCTCTTCACTTCGTTGTCGATGAATGTCTCGATGCCCATTGGCGTTCTCGTCCTGTGTCATGGCGGTCGCGCGCCACGAACGGCGCGGCGAACCGAATACCTATCGATATATGTAGCGCAGATTATGGCGTCCACCCAAGGGGGCGTGGGGACGGCTGGTTTATGCCGGGTTTAGGCCTCCGGCGTGCCGGTCTGCAGCGCCAAGGCGTGCAGCACGCCGCCCATCTGGCCCTTGAGCGCCTCGTAGACCAGCTGATGCTGCTGCACCCGCGACTTGCCCTTGAAGGAGGCGGAAATCACCGTGGCGGCGTAGTGGTCGCCATCGCCGGCGAGGTCGCGGATGGTCACATTGGCATCGGGGATGCGCGCCTGAATCAGCCGTTTGATTTCGCTTGCATCCATCGCCATGGCGGTGTGCCTCAAGCATTCGGCAGCTCGCCCGCCATATAGGCGGGCAACCAGCCCTCGAAACGCTCGCGCAGAACATTGACCAGCATGGGGCGCTCGCCGAGGATCGTCAATGCGTCGCCGCCGGTTGTCCCGATCGTCCAGACCGGAATGGAGGCCATGCGGGCGCGGGCGAGCACGCCTTCCGCCTTGCCCGCCGGCACCGTGACCAGATAACGCGCCTGGTCCTCGCCGAACCAATGGGCAAACGCCGGCAGGTCTTTCGGCGCGGCCTCGAGCGCGGCGCCGATGCCGGAGGCCATGGCCATTTCGGCAACGGCCACCAGCAGCCCGCCGTCGGAAAGGTCATGTGCCGCGGTCGCCGTGCCGTCGAGGATCAAGGCGCGGACGAAATCGCCGTTTTCCTTTTCCTCGATCAGATCGACCGGCGGCGGCGCGCCCTCCTCGCGCCGGCAAATCTCGCGCAGCCAGATCGACTGGCCGATCCAGCCGGTCGTTTCGCCGATCAGCAGGATGGTTTCGCCGGCGCGCTTGAAGGCGAGCGATGCCGAGTGGGTGAAGTCGTCGATCAGTCCGACGCCGCCGATCGACGGCGTCGGCAAAATCGCCCGGCCGTTGGTCTCGTTGTAGAGCGAGACATTGCCGGAGACGACGGGAAATTCGAGCGTCTTGCAGGCGTCGGCGATGCCGCGCACGCAGCCGACGAACTGGCCCATGATCTCCGGCCTCTCCGGATTGCCGAAATTGAGATTGTCGGTGACGGCGAGCGGCTTGGCGCCCACCGCGGTGAGATTGCGCCAGCATTCGGCGACCGCCTGCTTGCCGCCCTCGAACGGATCGGCCTCGCAATAGCGCGGCGTCACGTCCGTTGTCAGCGCCAGCCCCTTGGGCCCGTCCTCGACGCGCACCACGGCGGCGTCGCCGCCCGGCCGCTGCACGGTGTTGCCGAGAATAATGTGGTCGTATTGCTCCCACACCCAGCGCCTGGAGCAGAGGTCCGGCGAGCCGATCAGCTTCTCCAGTGAGTCGGCGATTCCCATTGGCGGCTTGACATCCTCGGCGTCGAGCACCGCGGGCTTTTCCGCGCTGACAAACGGCCGCTTGTATTCCGGCGCCTTGTCGCCCAGTTCCTTGATCGGCAGGTCGGCCATCACGTCGCCGCCGTGGCGGACGATGAAGCGCTTGTCCGGCGTGGTCTCGCCGACCACGGCGAAGTCGAGCCCCCATTTGCGGAAGATCGCCTCGGCCTCCTTTTCCTTCTCCGGCTTGAGCACCATGAGCATGCGCTCCTGGCTTTCCGACAGCATCATCTCGTAGGCGCTCATGCCCTCTTCGCGGCACGGCACCTTGTCGAGATCGAGCGTCGACGCCGAGATCGCCCTTGGCGCCCATCTCCACCGCCGAGCAGGTCAAGCCCGCCGCGCCCATGTCCTGGATGGCGATGACGCAGCCCTTGGCCATGATTTCGAGACAGGCTTCGAGCAGCAGCTTTTCCGAGAACGGATCGCCGACCTGCACGGTCGGGCGCTTTTCCTCCGCGTCGTCGCCGAATTCGGCCGACGCCATGGAGGCGCCGTGGATGCCGTCGCGGCCGGTCTTGGAGCCGAGATAGACGATCGGCATGCCGACGCCGGAGGCCGCCGCGTAGAAGATGCCGTCCTTGCGCGCGAGGCCGACCGCCATGGCGTTGACCAGGCAATTGCCGTCATAGCGCGAATGGAAGCGCACCGAGCCGCCGACCGTCGGCACGCCGAAACGAATTGCCGTAGCCGCCGATGCCGGCGACCACGCCGGAGACCAGATGCCGCGTTTTCGGATTGCCCGGCGCGCCGAAGCTCAAGGCATTGAGGCAGGCGATCGGCCGCGCGCCCATGGTGAACACGTCGCGCAGGATGCCGCCGACGCCGGTCGCCGCGCCCTGATAGGGCTCGATATAGCTCGGGTGGTTGTGGCTCTCCATCTTGAACACGCAGGCGAGGCCATCGCCGATGTCGATGACGCCGGCGTTCTCGCCCGGCCCCTGGATCACGTGCGGGCCCTTGGTCGGCAGCGTGCGCAGGTGCACCTTGGAAGACTTGTACGAGCAGTGCTCGTTCCACATCGCCGAGAAGATGCCGAGCTCGGTCAGCGTCGGCGTGCGGCCGATGAGTTCGAGCAGGCGCTTGTACTCGTCGGGCTTCAGCCCGTGCTCGGCCACCAGCTCGGGCGTGATCTTGGGTTCGTTGCGCAGCGCGCCCAAATCGCTCATGCCGCCTTGCCCAATGCCTCGACCAGCCCGGCGAACAGCCCGCGCCCGTCGGTCGACGCCGATCGAAGCTTCGACGTGGTTTTCCGGATGCGGCATCATGCCGAGCACGTTGCCGCGCTCGTTGATGATGCCGGCGATGGCGTTGGTCGCACCGTTGACGTTAAAGGCTTCGTCGAGCGTGCCCTCGGGCGACGAATAGCGGAACAGCACGCGGCCCTCTTTCTCCAGCCGGTCGATGGTCTCGGCGTCGGCGATATAATTGCCCTCGCCATGCGCGGTCGGCACGCGGATCACCTGCCCGGCATTGTAGCCGCGCGTAAACGGCGAATCGGAATGCTCGACGCGCAGGTAAACGTCGCGGCAGATAAAGCGAAGCCGCGCGTTGCGCATCAGCACGCCGGGCAACAGCCCCGCCTCGCACAAAATCTGGAAGCCGTTGCAGACGCCGAGCGTGAGCGCGCCCTTTGTCGCATGCGCGCGCACCGCGTCCATGATCGGCGAGCGCGCCGCGATCGCGCCGCAGCGCAGGTAATCGCCGTAGGAAAATCCGCCCGGGATCACCACCAGGTCGGTGCCCGCCGGCAGCGCCGTTTCGGTGTGCCACACCATCGCCGGCTCGTCGCCGGAAATGAGGCGCAGCGTGCGCGCCATGTCGCGCTCGCGATTGATGCCGGGGAAAACGAGGACGGCGGCTTTCATGGTGTTTTCTGCGTCACAGGCTTTCGGTTTTGGGCGGGCGCGGCTTTGACGGCACAGGCGTCGCCGGCGCCGGACCCTCGCTTTCGACGATCTGCATCTCCTGGATGAAGCCTTGCAGCGAATTTTTCGCCAGGTCACGGCTTGGCGACTTCGATTCGACACGGATGATGATCGGGCCGGCAAAGATGATGGCGATCTCGGCGTAGACCGACGCGAGCCCGCGCGTAATTTTCGTCTCGTTGAGCGCGGACGGATAATTCTTCAGCGTGATCGATTTCGAGAACAGCGTTTCGATGTGTTCCGCCTGATTGGTCATGACCGCCTGCGCCGCGGTGGCCGCGCGAATGCTTTTCGGCAGGTCGACTGTGGCGAATTTTTCCAACGCTTCCGGGCTCGGCGGCGTCATTGAGCCTTTCTGGAATATGAACAACACGGTCGCCGGCGACGAACAGGCGAGCGGCTTGCAAGTATAGAGACGCCGCGTTCTGTCCGTGGATCGCGCCACGCCATTTGTCCGGGTCGGGCGCCCGCGTGGTGATCTTGACGGTCACGGTCTTGGGCGGCGCCTTGTCCTTTCCTGTCTCGGTCTGCGCCACGGAAGCGCGCGGCGCGCACAGGAGAACGCATAGGATTGCCGTGGCGACGGCCGCGTGACCATGCCGCGCGGATCATCCGAGGACCTCGACGCGGTAATTCTCGATCACCGTATTGGCCAGCAGTTTGTCGGCGGCCTGCTTGAGCAGCGCTTCCGCCTTGCCGCGGTCGCCGCCCTCGATTTCGATGTCGAACACCTTGCCCTGGCGCACGTTGGTGACGCCTTCGACGCCGAGCGAGCGCAGCGCGCCCTCGATCGCCTTGCCCTGCGGATCGAGAATGCCGGTTTTCAGGGTGACGGTGACGCGGGCTTTCATCGCTGTGGGCTTATCGCATGAGTCGCCGGCCCGTCTCGGTTCATTCGGGCCATCCACGCCTAAACTAGAGACGCCGAAGCCCGGCACAAGGTCGGGCTTTGGGTAATTCACGGCCAAAAGGGCCAATTGCCGATACTTCTTAGCCTTTCACCAGCACCGGGCCGGCGCCGCGCGGCGGCTCGCCCTCGTTCATGATGCCGAGGCGCTTGGCGACCTCGGTATAGGCCTCCACCAGCCCGCCCAGATCGCGGCGGAAGCGGTCCTTGTCGAGCTTCTCGTTCGACTTGATGTCCCACAGCCGGCAGCTATCGGGCGAAATCTCGTCGGCGACGACGATGCGCATGACGTCGTTTTCCCACAGCCGGCCGGTTTCCATCTTGAAATCGACCAGGCGGATGCCGACGCCGAGGAACAGCCCGGAGAGGAAGTCGTTGACGCGGATCGCCAGCGCCATGATGTCGTCGATTTCCTGCGGGCGCGCCCAGCCGAAGGCGGTAATGTGCTCTTCCGACACCATCGGGTCGTTGAGCGCGTCGTTTTTGTAATAGAACTCGATGATCGAGCGCGGCAGCTGCGTGCCCTCCTCGATGCCGAGGCGCACCGCCAGGGAACCGGCGGCGACATTGCGCACCACGACCTCGAGCGGAATGATTTCCACCTCGCGGATCAGCTGCTCGCGCATGTTGAGCCGGCGGATGAAATGGGTCGGCACCCCGATATCGTTGAGGTGCTGGAACACGTATTCGGAGATCCGGTTGTTGAGGACGCCCTTGCCCTCGATCACCTCATGCTTTTTGGCATTAAAGGCGGTCGCGTCGTCCTTGAAGTGCTGGATCAGCGTTCCAGGCTCGGGGCCTTCATAGAGGACCTTCGCCTTGCCTTCATAAATGCGGCGACGGCGGCTCATAGGAGTGTACCGTGGTTTGTGAAAGTCCATGGGGTTGCCGTGGCTCCTGTTTTAGAACTTGTCGAGATCCGCGGCGGCGGGACCGAACTTCGCTTCGGTTGAGTTAAAGCGTCCGGACACGGAGTGCAACCTAGCCCAACGGTCCGGGCAGCACAATCGCGTCTCCCCCGCGTTTTCCACTTCGCAATTTAGTCGTAGAATACAAGCCTCAGGTTGCCTTGACGCTGTTCCGGCGATATGCAAGGCGCGCAATTCAGCCTCGTTACCGAGTGAGGGCGGCATGACCACGTTCGACAAGCGCGAGGAAGGCTACGAAAAGAAGTTCGCGCATGACGAGGAGCTTCTGTTCAAGGCGAATGCGCGGCGCAACAAGCTGCTCGGCCTGTGGGCGGCGGAAAAAATGGGCCTTTCCGGCGCCGACGCGGACGCCTACGCCAAGACCGTGGTAATGGCGGACTTCGAGGAAGCCGGCGACCACGATATCTTTCGCAAAATCCGCAAGGATTTCGACGGCAAGAAGATCGCCATGCCCGATCAGGACATCCGCAGCGTGATGGCCGACCTGCTGGCCAAGGCGATCGAGCAGATCAAGGCGAGCGGCTGACATGGCCTTCACGCTGGCCCGCCGCCTGCGCGCGGGCGAAACCGTCTACTCCGGCTGGTCGTCGCTGCCCGCCCCCATCGTCGTCGAGGTGCTGGCGCGCTCGGGCTTTTCCGCGGTGGCGATCGACATGCAGCACGGCATGTGGGATTTCGCCGCGGCCGTCACCGGCATCGGCACCATCGCCGGCGTCGGTCGCGGCGCCGATCGTGCGCACGCCCTATCACGATTGGCCGATGGTGAGCCGCGCGCTCGACATGGGCGCCGAGGGCGTGGTCGCGCCGCTGATCAACACCGTCGAAGACGCCAAGACATTTCGTCTCCGTCGCCAAGTTTCCGCCCGTCGGCGAGCGCAGCTGGGGGCCCGGCCCGCGCCATCATGCTCGGCGGCTTCCCCGACATGAAATCCTATTTGCGCGACGCCAACGACATGACCGTCACCATCGCCATGATCGAGACGCGCGAGGCGCTGGCGAACGTCGATGCCATCGCCGCGGTGAAAGGCATCGACGTGCTGTTCGTCGGCCCGTCCGATCTCTCCATCACCATGAGCGACGGCGCCGTGCTCGATCCGCATTCGAAGGAGGTCGAGGCCGCAGCTCGACAAGGTCGTCGCCGCGGCGAAGAAAGCCGGCAAGGTGGCCGGGCTTTATTGCGCGACCGGCGAGCGCGCGGCGGCGATGGCCAAGCGCGGCTTCGGCTATCTCGCGGTCGGCAACGACCTCGGCTTTTTGCGCGAGGGCATCGGCGCGCATGTGAAGGCGCTAAAGGGCTGACGCGGCGAGGCCGTCGAGGACTTGTCCCACGTCGCGCTCGACCTCATCTTCCCGTCACCTCGATGACCCGATAATCATGCTCGGCGAGCCATTGCCGCCGCTCGGCGCGCGCCTTGGCCGCTGCCGCGTTCTCGCCCGCCGGCACCAGGTCGATCACGGTGCGGCGCGAGAACGAGACGAAATCGGCGATGTGCGCACCGATCGGCACCTGCCGCTTGAAGCCCAAGCCGGCAAAGCGCCGGTCGTTGAGCAGCGCCTGCCACAGCGTGCGCTCGGCGTCGGTCGGGTTGCGGCGCAAGAGCCGCGGCAGACCGCGCAGCGGCGTGCGCTCGGACGGCGCCCGCGAGGCATCGTGCTCGGCGATGAGCTCGCGCAGCCTCTCGGCGCCGGCGGCATCGAGCACGCCGCCGCGCGCCGGGCCTTTGCGTCCCTGCGCAATCGCCGTGACCACGCCGTGCAGCGTGCGCACGTCCTGCTGTGACGGCGCCATGCGCTGAAAGATGTTGCGCAGGTTGACGACTCATGGTGCCGCGCTTTTCCTCCGGGCGGAAAAATTCGACCTTTTCCAGCTCGCGCTCGAGATCGGCAAAGAAGGCGTCGAGCTGCTGCTTGGCCGCCGGCGGCGAACGCCGCGGCATGTCGAAGGGCAATTTCGCCCCGCTCTGCAACTTGAACCATTCGTAGCCGACGATCACCACCGCCTGCGCGAGATTAAGCGAGGCGAAGGCCGGATTGACCGGCAGCGTGACGATGGCGTCCGCCAGCGCCACCTCGTGGTTTTCCAGCCCGTTGCGCTCGCGGCCGAAGACGATGGCGACGTTTTCGCCGGCGGCGACGCGCGGCGCCGCTTCCGCCGCCGCCGCGTCGGCGCCGATCACGGGCTTGGCCTGGTCGTGATTGCGCGCGGTCGTCGCCAGCACGAACGTGCAATCGCCGATCGCGCCTTGCAAGCGTGTCATAAACTCTGCGCGCCGTCGAGCACGCGGTCGGCGCCGGCCGCCATGACGCGCGCCTTCTCGTTCGGCCAAGGCCTGCACCGGCGCAACCAGCCGCAGGCGGCCGAGGCCGAAATTGGCCATGGCGCGCGCCGCCGCGCCGATGTTCTCGCCCATCTGCGGCTCGACCAGAACGACGATCGGCGCCGGCTGCTCGATCCAGCGCTTGGTCTTGTCGGTGCCGGCGCCCGGCATGGCTCAACTCCTCCGCTGCGGCGGTATAGCTGCCCTGCGAGCGCGTGGAAAGAACGGGCGAAATCGCCGCTTCCGCCAGGCCCGGTCGGGGTGCTATAGGCACGCGCGCCGGTCCAAATTCCGCAGCGTCCGCGCGCGTTTCAAAAGGTTTTATCCGCAATGGCGAAGATCAAAGTCGCGAACCCCGTCGTCGAAATGGACGGCGACGAGATGACCCGCATTATCTGGCAGCTCATCAACGACAAGCTGATCCACCCCTATCTGGACATCAACCTTCTCTACTACGACCTCAGCGTCGAAAAGCGCGACGAGACCAACGACCAGATCACCATCGACGCCGCCAACAAGACCAAGGAAGTGGGCGTCGCGGTCAAATGCGCGACCATCACGCCGGACGAAGGCCGGGTGAAGGAATTCCATCTCAAGGAAATGTGGCGCTCGCCCAACGGCACCATCCGCAACATCCTCGGCGGCACGATCTTCCGCGAGCCGATCATCTGCAAGAACGTGCCGCGGCTGGTGCCCGGCTGGACCAAGCCGATCATCATCGGCCGCCACGCCTATGGCGACCAGTACCGCGCCACCGATTTCAAGTTTCCCACCGCCGGCACCATCACGATCAAGTTCACCGGCAACGACGGCAAGGTGATCGAGCGCGAAGTGTTCAAGGCGCCGTCGTCCGGCGTCACCATGGCGATGTACAATCTCGACGATTCGATCCGCGATTTCGCCCGCGCCTCGATGAATTACGCGCTCGACCGCGGCTACCCGCTCTATCTCTCGACCAAGAACACCATCCTCAAGCAATACGACGGCCGCTTCATGGAGCTGTTCCAGAAGGTGTTCGACGAGGACTTCAAGGGCAAGTTCGCGGCAAAGAAAATCACCTACGAGCACCGGCTGATCGACGACATGGTCGCCGCCGCGCTGAAATGGTCGGGCGGCTATGTCTGGGCCTGCAAGAACTACGACGGCGACGTGCAGTCGGACATCGTGGCGCAAGGCTTCGGCTCGCTCGGGCTGATGACGTCGGTGCTGACCACGCCGGACGGCAAGACGGTGGAAGCGGAAGCCGCCCACGGCACGGTGACGCGGCACTACCGCCAGCATCAAAAGGGCGAACAGACCTCGACCAATTCGATCGCCTCGATCTTTGCCTGGACGCGCGGGCTCGCGCACCGCGCCAAGCTCGACAACAATCCGGCGCTGGCGAAGTTTTCCACGACGCTCGAAAAGGTCTGCGTCGATACGGTCGAAGCGGGCTTCATGACCAAGGATCTGGCGCTGCTCATCGGGCCGGACCAGAAGTGGCTCTCCACCACCGGCTTCCTCGACAAGGTCGATGAGAATTTGAAAAAGGCGATGGCGGCGTAATCCCTCCCCTGTCAGGGGAGGGATAGAAAGTCACTCCACCTCTTGCCTTCACAATATCGCCCTTTGGCGTCACCAGTTCCCGGCCGACGCGTTTTTCCACCACGTCCTTGATGCGCGTGGCGATGCGCGAGTCGCGGTCCATCAGCGCGTGCAGGTCCTGCGCCGACAACACCAGCAGGCTGGTGCGGGTGAGCGCGGTTGCCGTCGCGGAGCGGCGCACGCGGCGCAGCACCGCCACTTCGCCGAAGAACTGCCCGACGCCGAGCCGCAGCTTCTCCTTCTTCAGCGCCAACTCGACCTCGCCGGCGGCGATGAAATACATCGAATGCGCCGTTTCGCCGGCGCGCACGATCACCTGCCCCGGCTCCGCGAGCTGCGCGCGCAAAAGCTGCATGATGTCGGCGATCTCACCGGCGTCGAGCTCGGCAAACAGCGGGACCCGCGCGATCATGCCCCAGGTGACGATGAAGTCGCGACGGTGGATCTGCTCGCCGAAGGCGGTGGCGATGATGCCGACCGGCAGCGCGATCATGATCAGCCCGAAAAAGATGGTGCCGGTGGCGATGATCTTGCCGAGCACGGTGACCGGCACCACGTCGCCGTAACCGATGGTGCCGATGGTGACGACCGCCCACCACAGCGCCTCGGGGATGGTGCCGAGCTTGTCAGGCTGCACGTGGCCCTCGGCGAGATGCATCAGCGCCGCGGCAACCAGCGCCGCGCCGAGTGCGATGACTAGGCAGCCAAACAGCGCGCGCCGTTCCGCATAAAGCACGTCGAGCAGCGAGCGCATCGCCGGCGAATAGCGCGCGATCTTGAAGAAGCGCACGATACGGAAGACGAGGATGAAGCGCAGGTCGGCAGGCAGCACGAAAGCGAACCAGAACGGCAGCACCGCCGCGAGATCGACGATGCCGGCCGGACTCAACGCATATTTGAGCCGCGCCCGCGCCGCCGGCAGATGCCGGTGCGGACCGTGCTCGGCGGCGATCCACAGGCGTAAGGCATATTCGACGGTGAAGACGACGAGCGAGACATATTCGACCAGCGAAAAGGCGATTTCATAACGCACGCGATAATTTGGCACCGATTCAAGCGCGACCGAAACCAGATTAATCAAGATCAGCACGACCAGCAGCCTGTCGATAAGCATGCCGGCACCATCGCCCACCGGCCCCTGTTCGAGGGCCAGATAGACGCGGCGGCGCAGCTTCTTGATCTTGTCGCGCGGCATGACCGGCATCCTCGCGGGAATCGAACTGATATTAGTACAATTCGCAGAGCCGCCCGGCTTTGCGGGAGATCAAGCGCCCAAGCGTCCTCAATAAAGGCTCACCGCATAGATCGGCGGCAAGTGCGCATTGACGAGCTGCCAGGCATCGCCCGCGTCCTCGCTGACCCACAGGCTGCCTGTGGTCGAGCCCATAGCAAGCTGGCGGCCTTCGGCGTCCACATCAAGGCCGTGGCGGTAGACAAGATCGTAGGCGTCGCGTTGCGGCAGGCCTTTGCGCAGCGTCTCCCAGCTCTTGCCGCCGTCGCGGGTGCGCGTCACCGCGAACTTGCCGTCGCGCGGCACGCGCATCTCGTCCTTGACCGCCGGCACGAACCAGGCGGTGAGCGGGTCTTGCGGATGCGCGACGACGGCGAAGCCGAAATCGTCGCCGGGCAATTTCATCTGCGTCCAGGTGCGTCCGGTGTCGGTCGAGCGGAAGATGCCGCAATGATGCTGCATCCACATGGTGTCTGGCGCGGCAGCACAGCGCGCGACGCGATGCGGATCCTGCGATTCTGGCGCACCGGCCTGCTCCGGCGGCAGGAAGGTGGCAACCATGCCCTTGCCGTAGAGCTTCCAGCTTTTCCCCGCGTCGAGCGTTTCCCAAACGCCGCCGCAGGAGATGGCGACGAACACGCGCTTTGAGTCGCGCGGGTCGGGCGAGATGGTGTGGATGCCGGCGTCGTCATAGCCGCCGCCGAACCACTTGGCGCGCTCCGGCACGTCCCACAGCGATTGGACCTGCTGCCAGTTTTCGCCGCGGTCGTCCGAGCGGAATAGTCCTGCCGGCAGCGCGCCGGCCCACAGCGTGCCCGTCTCGTCGGCGCCGCCCGCTTCGAGTGTCCACACCTGGAACAGCGACGGAGCGCCCGCCACGTCGGCCGGGAACGCCGGCGCCGGCGACTCGCTCCAGCTTTTTCCATCGTCGTCGGAGCGATGCAGCTTGGCCCCGAAATGCCCGTGCTTAAGCACGGCATAGAGCGCGCCGTCGCGTTTGTCGTGCAACGCCGCCGTCACCGGGATGCTGAGAAAATCCGTGCGCGCGACGTCCCAGCCGCCATTCTTGCGCGCGAGCGACAGCAAACCTTTCCGCGTCGCCACCAGCATCCGATCCGCCATGGGTCAACCTCCGGACAACGCCTGCATTACATAAAGTTTCGATTGTGGCGTGATGACGTGATCGAGCGTCGCCTTTTGCGGCAGCCGCACGCCGTCGGCGAAGACGCAGACATGCTTGCGCAGACGGCCCTGATCGTCGAGCACGTAGGCGCGCACATGCGGGCGCTCGGCGAACAGATGGCCAAACGCCTCGCCGACGGTCGCGCCGTCAGCCTGCAATGGCCCGTCCGGAACCACTTCGCGCAGCCAGGATGTGAAATGCAGTTCGGCCATAGCAGGCCCCTTAACCGCCGAGCGCCGCCTCAATCGCAGCCAGCGCCGCCTCCGCCTTTGAACCGTCCGGACCTCCCGCCTGCGCCATGTCGGCGCGGCCGCCACCGCCTTTGCCGCCTAGCGCCTCGGCGCCCTTCTTCACCAGATCGACGGCGTTGAAGCGTGAGGTCAGATCGTTGGTGACGCCGACGACGATGCCGGCTTTGCCATCGTCGGAAAGTCCGACGATGGCAACGACGCCGGAGCCAACCTGTTTTTTGCCTTCGTCGGCGAGGCTGCGCAGGTCTTTCAACTCGATGCCGGAGACCGAGCGCGCGATCAGCTTGATGCCGTTGACCTGGCGCACGCCGTCGGCGGCGTTCGCCGCGCCCGCGCCGCCGCCCATGGCGAGCTTCTTCTTGGCCTCCGACAAATCGCGCTCCAGCTTCTTGCGCTCGTCGAGCAGCACCGCGATGCGCGCCGGCAGATCGTCGAGCGGCGCCTTCAATTCCGCCGCCGCCGCCTTGGCGGCCTGCACCTGTTTCTCCGCTGTCTTGCGCGCGATTCGACCGGTGAGCGCTTCAAGCCTCCGTACACCGGCGGAGACGCCACTATCACCGAGCACGGAAATCAGCCCGATATCGCCGGTGCGCCGCACATGCGTGCCACCGCACAGTTCCACCGACCAGCCCAGCGCATTGTCACCCTCGCCCATCGCCACCACGCGCACCTCGTCGCCGTATTTCTCGCCGAACAGCGCCCGCGCGCCGGAGGTGCGGGCATCGTCGAGCGCCATCAGACGCGTGGTGACGGCCGCGTTCTGCAGCACGATGTCGTTGGCGATGTCTTCGATGCGCTCAAGCTCTTCGGCCGAAATCGGCTTGGGATGCGAGAAGTCGAAACGCATCCGGTCGGGCGCGACCAGCGAGCCCTTCTGCGCCACGTGATCGCCCAGCACCTGGCGCAGCGCCTCGTGCAAAAGGTGCGTCGCCGAATGATTGGAGCGAATGGCGAAGCGGCGGTCGTGGTCGACCAGCAGCAGCAGCGGATCGCCAACCTTCAGCGCCCCCTCCTCCACCGTGACCATGTGCGCCCAGACGTCGCCCGCCTTTTTCTGCGTGTCGGTGACGGTCGCGCGCGCCCCCTCGCGGCGCATCTCGCCGGTATCGCCGACCTGGCCACCGCTCTCGGCGTAGAACGGCGTCTGGTTCATCACCACCGCGCCGCTTTCGCCCCTTTTTAGCTCCGGCACCTCCTTGCCGTCCTTGACCAGCACCTCGACCACGCCCTCGGCGCTTTCGGTCTCGTAGCCGAGGAATTCGGTGGGGCCGAACTTTATCGCGTAGCGCGAACCAGACGGTTTCCGTGGCGGTGTCGCCGGAACCGGCCCACGAGGCACGCGCCTTGGCGCGCTGGCGATCCATGGCGTCGTTGAAGGCGGAAAGATCGACGGAAATGCCGCGCGCGCGCAGCGCGTCCTGCGTCAGATCGAGCGGAAAGCCATAAGTGTCGTAGAGCGTGAACGCCGTTTCGCCGTCGAACATGGCGCCTTTTTTCAGCCCCGCGCTTTTCTCGTCGAGAATGGTGAGCCCGCGCGCGAGCGTCGCGCGGAAGCGCGTCTCTTCCAGCCGCAGCGTCTCGGTGATCAGCGGTTCGGCGCGGATCAGCTCCGGATAGGCCTGGCCCATCTCGCGCGTGAGCACCGGCACCAGCTTCCACATCAGCGGGTCCTTGGCGCCGAGCAACTCGGCGTGGCGCATGGCGCGGCGCATGATGCGGCGAAGCACGTAGCCGCGCCCCTCGTTCGACGGCAGCACGCCGTCGGCGATGAGGAACGACGACGCGCGTAAATGGTCGGCGATCACCCGGTGCGAGGCCTTCATCGGGCCGTCGGCGGCGACGCCGGTCAACTCGGCGATGTGGCGGATAATGGTGGCGAACAGATCGATGGCGTAGTTGTCGTGCGTGCCCTGCATCACCGCGGCGATGCGCTCGAGCCCCATGCCGGTGTCGATCGAGGGCCGCGGCAGGTCGATGCGCCTACCGCCGGCCAGCTGCTCGTATTGCATGAAGACGAGGTTCCAGATCTCGATGAAGCGGTCGCCGTCGGCGTCGGCCGAGCCGGGCGGCCCGCCGGGGATCTTGTCGCCGTGGTCATAGAAGATTTCCGAGCACGGCCCGCACGGGCCGGTGTCGCCCATGGCCCAAAAATTGTCGGAGCCGGCGATGCGCAAAATTCTCTTCTCGGGCAGGCCGGCGATCTTCTTCCACAGGTTGAAGGCGGCGGCGTCGTCGATATAGACGGTGGCGATCAGCTTGTCCTCGGGCAGCGCGTAGTCCTTGGTGATCAGCTCCCAGGCGAGCTCGATGGCGCGCTCCTTGAAGTAATCGCCGAAGGAGAAGTTGCCGAGCATCTCGAAAAAGGTGTGGTGGCGCGCGGTGTAGCCGACATTGTCGAGGTCGTTGTGCTTGCCGCCGGCGCGCACACATTTCTGCGCGGTGACTGCGCGCTGGTAGGGGCGCTTTTCCAGGCCGGTGAAGACGTTCTTGAACTGCACCATGCCGGCATTGGTGAACATCAAGGTCGGGTCGTTGCGGGGGACGAGTGGGCTCGAGGCCACGACTTGGTGGTCGTTGCGGGCGAAAAAATCGAGGAAGCCTTTGCGGATATCGTTGACGCCACTCATTTATACGCCGTATTGCCCCCTGCCCTCAGGGGCTAAATCCCCGTCCGGCTTGATGTTTTCTTGCCGGTTATTTAGCGATGGCGGTCGAACAAGTCCAGAATGGCGCGTTCGATTGCCGGCAAGCTGCCGGTGCGGCCCAGCCTCGATTGATACAAGATTGTGCAAGGGATCATGACCCTCCGAATTGTCGAAGTTATCTGCCGGGATGAAGGCGCGGGCGCGATGATGAACATCGCGCGCCAAGCCGGAGCCATCGATGCCTGGCGTTCCTCGGGCGACGGCGGGCGCGCGATAGTCAAGTTTCTCGTGACCATGGAGGGCAGTCAGACGCTCATCGATGCGATCCAGTCGGCGGCCGTTATCGATGACACGTGCCGGATTGTCATTCCTCCGGCGCTGGCCACCATTCCTGACCAGGAGGCTGATCGCGGCCGACAGGAGCAAGAGGAGAAAGCAAAGACCGCGCCGCTCGAGGAACTGTATAACAGCGTCGCGCAAGGCGCGACGGTCGACAGCACTTTCGTTCTTCTGACCTTTTTATCGACGCTGGTCGCCGCGATCGGCTTGTTCCGTGACAATGTGGCCGTGATTCTCGGCGCGATGGTGATTGCGCCCCTGCTGGGGCCGAATCTTGCATTCGCGTTCGGCGTGGCGCTCGGCGATCGCAAGCTCATGTTTCGCGCGGCCCGCGCCAACCTGCTTGGCTTGGCTTGGCTTGGCTTGGCTTGGCTTGGCTTGGCTTGGCTTGGCTTGGCTTGGCTTGGCTCTCGCCATTGTCGTTTCGGCTTTCGCCGGCCTGATTCTGCCGCTCGAACCGTCGAGCCACGAGCTCTTGGTGCGAACCACCGTCGATTATGACAGCGTCGCGCTGGCCTTGGCGTCAGGCGCCGCAGCCGTCCTGTCATTGGTATCGGGATTGTCGAGCGCGCTGGTCGGCGTCATGGTCGCCGTGGCGTTGCTGCCGCCTGCGGCGGCCTTTGGCATTATGCTCGGCGCCGGCGAACTCGAAAAAGCAGTGGCGCTGCCACCCTTCTCGCCGTCAACCTTGTCTGCGTCAATTTTGCCGCGCAGATCATGCTGGTCACCCGTGGCATCCGGCCACGAACCTGGTGGCAGAAAAAGGAGGCGCAGCGGTCGATTCTCATCAACGTCGCGGGATGGGGCATCTTATTGCTGCTGCTGCTTGCGGCGATTTATCTCGAAAGGCGCACCCTTTTCGGTGACCGCAAAAACGCCCTCGCCCCCGTCCTCGGTGGCGGCCGCGTTATGCAGCCGGGTGCCGACGGGGGCGATACGCGCGACGGGTCGCTTAAAGACTGGTGGCTTCAATGGTGCGGCGAAGATATCGGCGCCGCCGCGGCGCCTCACAATGTTCTGAATACCCTTATCCTTTGCCGTCAGGCCTCCGCCATCTCGGCGTTGGCGCCGATCGGATGCGGGCCGTGACAGGCGACCCGCTCCCGCTCCGTCCAGCTGCCACCGAGCAGACTGCGCGCGTCGTGCTCGGTGCCGTCAGGTCCGGTCACCACGTCGCGACATTCACCGGTGACCAGATCCTCGAGACAAAACCAGTGCCGCACGGACCTCAGGCCTCCGCGGCTTCCGCGTCGTCATCGTCCTTGTCAGGCTCCTCGCCGGCGGAAATCACCTCGGCGATCAGTCCGGAATTCTGCCGCACCTGCGTCTCGATCTTGGCGGCGACATCGGGGTTCTCTTTCAGGAACACCTTGGCGTTCTCGCGGCCCTGGCCGATGCGCTGTGAGTCATAGGAATACCAGGCGCCGGATTTCTCCACGACGCCGGCTTTCACGCCGAGGTCGATCAGCTCGCCGGTTTTCGACACGCCCTCGCCGTACATGATGTCGAACTCGACCTGCTTGAACGGCGGCGCCAGCTTGTTCTTGACCACCTTGACGCGGGTCTGGTTGCCGACGACCTCGTCGCGCTCCTTGATGGCGCCGATGCGGCGGATGTCGAGGCGCACCGAGGCGTAGAATTTCAGCGCGTTGCCGCCCGAGGTCGTCTCCGGCGAGCCATACATCACGCCGATCTTCATGCGGATCTGGTTGATGAAAATGACCATGGTGCGCGATTTGGAGATCGACGAGGTGAGCTTGCGCAGCGCCTGGCTCATCAGCCGCGCCTGGCTGCCCGGCTGCACGTCGCCCATCTCGCCTTCGAGCTCGGCGCGCGGCACGAGAGCTGCAACCGAATCCACCACCAGCACGTCGATGGCGCCGGAGCGCACCAGCGTGTCGGCGATTTCCAGCGCCTGCTCGCCGGTGTCCGGCTGCGAGATCAGCAGATCATCGACGTTGACGCCGAGCTTCCTCGCATAAACGGGATCGAGCGCGTGCTCGGCATCGACAAAGGCGCAGATGCCACCGGTCTTCTGCGCCTCGGCGATGGTGTGCAAAGCAAGCGTCGTCTTGCCGGAGGATTCCGGCCCGTAAATCTCCACCACCCGGCCGCGCGGCAGGCCGCCGACGCCAAGCGCGATATCGAGCCCGAGCGAGCCGGTGGAGACGGTTTCCACGTCCATCGACTTGTCGTTCTTGCCGAGCCGCATCACCGAGCCCTTGCCGAACTGGCGCTCGATCTGGCTGAGCGCGGCGGAAAGGGCTTTCGACTTGTCCATGGACGGTCCTTCGACGATACGCAGCGCAGGCTGACTTATAATGTGGCTCCTATAAGGCCTGAGAATCGACCCCCCGACAACGCGAGCCCCTGCCCGCACACCCGGAATTGACTGAAGAACTACTGTACACGATTTGTTCTCCGTTCGCAATATGTTCTTTTCGGAGGATTGCGTACTGGCCTGTTTTGACCCCTGGTGGCCGGTTTTGAATATTGAGTGGCCTGATTTGATCTGCCTCAATATTCCCTACCTTGGCTGAGACTAAAGTGTAACTTGGAATTCCAAGGCCTATGGAGCAGTCCCAATCGCAATGCACAGCGATCATCATGTCACCGACACTGAAAACGCTGCATTCGATGCAACCCTGAAAATAGGGGGAATTTTTAAGCGATTGCTTGTGATTGCAGCCGTGGTGCTGGTACTATGTACTCGTAGTCGCACCGCGCGAAACTGGGCGGGGCCGCCTCAGTTGGCGGCCTCTTTCATTTGCGGCCGCCGTTTATACACGGCCTTTTGTGGAATGGCCTTCTTGCGAGATATTTTGCCCGTCTGAAATCCCGCGCTGCCCCGCATTTGATGACTCGACTTCACAATCGCGACGCTTCAAGCTTCACGCCACCGACAGCGGCGCTACTACGGGCGCGCCGATGGCTGGGAGATCATATGCCGCCGACCAACGACCCGCCGCAGCCGACCGACCGGCCGATCTGCCACGCTTGCGGCTGGACCATGTGGATCGCCCGCATCGAGTCGCTCGAGGCCGGCAAGCACAAGCACGTCTACAAGTGCGAGCGCTGCGAAGCCGAGCAAGAGATCATCGTCAAGCTGTGAGCTAGCCGCCAAGGGCTCCGCCAGCCGCCATGTTTTCACCGCAAAAAGGCTCGCCGATGGCCGCGATTGCCGCCACGAGTGCGGAACTTCCGCGGCTGTCAAACCTTGACCAGCGCCTCTTGCTCACACTTGGGGCGCCCCGCCATTGGTCGGGCGACAGCCACATCGACACCAGCCCGGGGTGGGGTCTTCGCCGCGGCGCGGCGGTTAACCAAACCCATGTCTCGCCGCCTTCGGCCGATTGCCTGATTTCGCAATGCGGCTAGCATCCTGCGCCGTGGCTCCACCCCCGTGGAGTAGTGATGCGCACGTTCGAGAATTTGCTGGCGCCGGGCTCGACCGAATTGCCCGAGTGCCGCTGCGGCGCGGAAATGCGCCTGGTCGCGACCCGGTCACTGGACAACGATACCGAAAACCGCGTTTTCCGCTGCGATTCCTGCCGGCACGAGTTCCAGCTGATGGTCTGGACGACGCCCGCGGCGTGAGCGCGGGCGGTATTTTGCCCGGATGCTCCCTGCGCCGCGCGGAACCGAAAGCCCGGGGCGGGCGTTGTGCGCCCATGGACAAGGTCCTGCTGATCCTCGCGCTGTGGTGCGTTCCGTCGGTTCTGTTGGTCGGCGTCCGCCTCTGGCATATGCACAAGGCGACTCTTCGTCTCAAGCAATTGCGTCTGCATGTGATGCTGTCGCAGGCGCGGCACGCGCACGAACGCCACGCCTGAAGCGGTCGCTGCCGGTCCGGCACGTCTGCGCGGGCGGAGCCGCCCGGTGCCTATTGCCGCGGCAAGGGATGATCTTCGCCGATGCGCTCGAGCAAGCCGTTGTGCTGGTCTTCCAGCCAGCAATAGACGCGCAAGCCGTTCGCTAGCAGCAAGGCGAGCGAGCGCCGGCTCTGCGCCCAATCCAGATCGCCGACCAGGCTCTGTTGCTGGCGCAACTGCTGCACCGCGTCTTGCAGGCGCGTTTCGACGTCTGCCAACTGCCAAAGATGCGTGTGCATGCCCAATCCCCGCTGCGGACATAGCGCGCGGGCGGAAATCTGTCCCGCAAATCCGGGAAAAAACCTTAAGTGCAATGGTAAATGCCGCCGCGAGCGCATGGTCCCGAAAAGCGGAAACCGGTTTTCGGAAAAGATCATACGCAAACAAAATGTTAGGCAAGGACAGTGAATCAATCTAAACGGATCGCGCTTTAAAGACGGCGAAGGCGCGGTTCAGATCGTGTGATAGCGCCAGAGCAGGAGGCCGGTGACGACGACCACGACCAGGATCGTACCCCACATGATCCCGTTGTGGTCCGACCGGTGCTGCCTGTGCACCTTGTGCCTGTGTATCCAGTGTCTGTGGCGCATCCGTGCCTCCCCACCCTCCCGCCGCGGCATCCATCCGGCCAATCCTGAAGCTGCGCCATACCCCCATGCCCCACGGCGGCACGGCCCAACGTCAGGCCTGATATTCGCTCAACATCAGCCTGAGCGCTGCCTTTCCGGCGCGGTTGGCTTCGGTCGCGGACTCGAAATAGACCTGCGAATGCTCGATCGGGCTGGTGCGGCCGGCGCGATAAATCTCCCACCGCCACGGTTTCGGCGGGCGCGCCCTGTTTTTCACGACAACGGAGAAATCTGAGTGATCCATGGCCGCCACGATAGCGCAAAATCAACCGCCTGAACATCTCGCTTTACGTCAAGAATCCGGCGGTGGCGGGCCGCTTTTGCCGCGGATAATAGAGTTGTTTTCAGCGGCAAAACGCGGCCGGCAAGAATGTCGTGGAAACTGGCCGCCCAATATGCGGAACTTTTCCGCCGTTCGTGAATTGCTGTCCGCTAGGGGCCCACAGGCCCGATGATTGCGATGACAACCAATTCGGGGGAGGCGCAAGGTGAAATCGTCCATCGTCAAGCGTTCCGTCATCATCGTCGGCCACAAGACCAGCGTCAGCCTGGAAGCGGCGTTCTGGGTCGGCCTGAAGGAGATCGCCGAAATGCGCAAGACGCCGCTGTCCAGCCTGCTGCACGATATCGACACCGGCCGTGACAACGCCAACCTGTCGTCGGCGATCCGCGTCTACGTGTTCCAGCATTTCCATTCGCTGGCGATCGGCGAAGCGCCGCGCCGCGAGGGCGGCCGCGTGGCATCGACTTTCCTGTCGGACGACGCCGCGGCGCGCGGTTGAGTTCGCCAATTCCATTTGGCATTTTGTCAGCCGGCGACTAGCGTTGCGGCGACCGCAACGGGAAAGCCCGCATGGCCTCCGCTCTGACCGCGCAACCGGCCGCTGTCCCTTCGCCGCTGCGTCCCGTTTACATCGCCGCCGCCGCCCTAGCCTTCGCACTGATGACCGCGGCAATCTTGTCGCCCAGCCTGTGGCTCATCGATTTCGTGCACGTCATGAGCGGCGCGCTGTGGACCGGCATCGACCTGTTCATGGGCTTCGTCATCGGCCCGGTGCTGCGCCGCGTCTCGCTGGACACCCGCCGCGCTCTGATCGCCGGCATCATCCCGCGCACGTTGATCCTTATGCCGACGCTGTCCACCATTACCTCGACCGCCGGCTGGTTCCTCGCCGTGCGCATGGGCTTTCTCGATCTTGCCTATCCGCAATTCTGGTGGGTGATCGCCGCGCTCGCCATCGTCACCGTGCTCACCGTGCAGGGGCTCGGCTATCTGTTGCCGATGAACCTGAAGCTCTACTTCGAAATCCTCAAGGAGAAGCCCGACCCCGACAGGCTCAAGCGCTGGATGCGCACTTACGTGCGCGTGGTGGCGGTGCAGGGCACCATGCAGGTCGCCATCATCGTCGTCATGGCGCACTTTGCCACCGGGTTCTGACGCCGGAAGGAAACGGCCGCCGATGCCACGCGAACCCAATGCGGTCGACTTCTGGCGCGGCTTTGCGCTCATCACCATTTTCATCGACCACGTCCCCGGCCTCCTCTATGCGCGCTATACGCTGGTCAATTATTCCGTCTCCGACGCCGCCGACCTGTTCGTGTTCCTCGCCGGCTGGTCGCTGCGGCTGATGGCCGACGGCGGCGGCCGGCAGATGCCGACCAAAAGCGTGCTGTTGCGCCTGTTCGGCCGCGCGCTCGAGCTTTACGCCGCGCAGATGCTGATCACCATGCTGGCCATCGCCATGCTGGCGACCAGCGCGATGGAATTCGACAATCCGCTGCTGCTCGAATGGAACAACGCCGCCGCCGTGTTCAACGATCCGGTGCCGACGCATATCGGCCTTGCCGTGCTCACGCATCAGCTCGGCTATTTCGACATCCTGCCGCTTTACGTGGTGCTGATGCTGATGGCGCCGGTGTTCGCGCTGATCGACCGCACCGTGCCGTGGCTCTTGCTGCCGGCCTCGGCGGCGCTCTATTTCGCCGCGCTCATTTTCCGCCTGACGCTGCCGACCTGGCCGGTGTCGGGCACCTGGTTCTTCAATCCGCTGGCCTGGCAGTTCGTTCTGGTGCTCGGCTTTTCGCTGGCGCGGCCCGATTACGGCATCGGCGCCTTCGCCCGGCGTTATATCGTCTGGCTGCGCATCGTCGGCTTGCCGATCGTGATCTTCGCGGGCCTCGTCGTCTGGTTCGATTGGTGGCCGGACCCGACGACGCTGCCGCACCCGCGGCTATTGTTCATCAACGACAAGACCTGGGAAACGCCGGTGCGGCTGATTCAGTTCCTGGCGCTGGTCGCCGTGTTTTCGCTGGCCTTCTGCTATATCCGCTGGCTGGGTGCGGTGGCTTACGTGAATTGGGTCGTCGCGCCGCTGATCGGCATGCTGGCGATGCTGGGCCGCCACTCGCTCTATGTGTTCTGCGTCGGCTCGCTGCTCAGCCTGCTGGCGCAGGTCGTCCGCTTCTACTACCGCGGCTCTGTCGGCACCGACACCGCCGTGGTAGTTTGCGGCATCATCATCATGGCATTCACCGCATGGCTTGCCGAATCGCGACGACGCGCACGACCCGCCTCACCGTCGTCGGCGCCGCAATCCTGATCGCGCTGATCGCGTCAGCGCCGGTGCGCGCGCAGGTTTCACCGCCGCCCGGCCCCGCGGGCGAAGTGGCTTCGCCGGTATCGAAGGTGTGCCAGACCGGCCCGACCGCCGGCGCCGAGGCCTCGCCCTTGCCCAACGTCGCCGCGGCGCTGGCGCAGCGCAAAACCCTGCGCATCCTCGCCATGGGCGCGGCGCCCGGCCGCGTCACCGCACATGGCGGCGGCTACACCGCGGTGATCGAGGCGATGCTCGAACACGCGCTCAAGGGCATCGACGTCGTCATGATCAACCGCGGCGTCTCCGGCGAGCTCGCCGCCAATGCTGCGACCCGCATGAAGAACGAAGTCGCGCTCGACGAGCCCAATCTCGTGCTCTGGCAGGTCGGCACCAATGACGCGCTCGCCTACGTGTCGGCCCGCGAATTTGCCGCCACCGTCAAGGAGCAGATCGACTGGCTAAAGGCGCACAAGGTGGACGTGGTTCTGGTCGGCCTACAATTCGCCAACCAGATGCTGCGCGACGAGCACTACGTCAAAATCCGCGAGACGCTGCGCGCGATTGCCGCGCAGGAAAACGTCATCGTCATCCGCTTCTACGAGGCGATGCAGATCATCACCCAGGCGGCAGCCGGCGGCAACGAAACGGCGGCCGCCGAAATCGACCGCAGCGACGCCGGCTATAATTGCTTGGCGCAATACGTCGCCCGCGCCATCACCCTTGGCGTCTTTGCCAAAAACATGCCGCACCCGAAGCCGCCGCAATAAACAGACCTATTCCGCCGCGCCGCGTTGCGCGCCCGCTGCCTAGTCCCGCTCGATGCACAGCCACACCCCGCCGTCGCGCGCCGACTGCACACGGATGCGCAATTCGCGCTTGGGATCGCCGTAATCGCCGGGCCAGGCGATCTCCAGATCGACGCGGCCCTCTTCCTGCGCGCGCATGATGCGGCCGCGGAAAGTGTCGCCGCCCATGCACGAGTTCGCGTAGAAATTCTTCCCCGTCACCGGGTTCGGGTTGCCGGACTGGCGGCTTTCCGTCGCGCTGTAGAACAGTACGGTGCCGTCGCGATCGAGATGGATGACGCCGAAGTGCAGCACATCCATTTCGGATTGGTCGAGCGCCTCGATGCGCGCGGCAAGGTCTGGTACGTCGAAATCAATCCACGCTTGGCCCATGCACAATTCCCCGGAATGCTGCGCGCGTTCTTGGTGCGTGGCGCGTCGGCAAAAAGCCGCACCAGCGACCAATGAGTCGGTAAGCGCAAAGCACCTGAAAGCCTTTCACGCCGCGAAATTAAAAAAATAATTTCTCGGGCAAAGCGTGCGTTATGCAGCTTTGGTTCCCGCCTTGCCGGCGGAATTGTCGACGATCACCGGCGTGTCGAACCAGAGAATTTCCGGTGTCGCGCCGTAGGCTTTCTCGACGCGCGTCTTCCACTCGCCGGCATAGACGGCTTCGGCCGCAACGCGCGACTCCCACAGATAAACGCCACCGGCTTTGCGGCCGTCCTCGCTGCGGATGAAGTATTTGCGCACCAAACCGGGCAGGTTCCGGTAGCGCGGCGCGCTTGTCTCGAAGGCGCGCTTGGCCTCGTCGAGGCTCATGGCCTTGGGCAATTTGAACTGCACGACGGCGGTGATCATGGCGGACTCCCTTGGGCTGAAAACCTACTCTACCCCAAATTCAGTTCCTTGAAAAAGTCGTTGCCCTTGTCGTCGATGACGATGAAGGCGGGGAAATCCTCGACTTCGATCTTCCAGATCGCTTCCATGCCGAGCTCGGGATATTCCTGCACCTCGACCTTCTTGATGCACATTTCGGCCAGTTTAGCCGCGCTGCCGCCAATCGACGCGAGATAGAAACCGCCGTGGTTTTTGCAGGCGTCGCGCACTTGCGCAGAGCGGTTGCCCTTGGCGAGCGAAATCATCGAGCCGCCTTCGACCTGGAACATGTCGATGAAACTGTCCATCCGGCCCGCGGTGGTCGGGCCGAAAGCGCCGGAGGCGTAACCCGCCGGCGTCTTGGCGGGGCCCGCGTAATAGATCGGGTGGTTCTTGAAATAGTCGGGCAAGCCTTTGCCCGCTTCGAGGCGCTCGCGCAATTTGGCGTGGGCGAGATCGCGGGCGACGATCATGGTGCCGGTGAGAGAGAGCCGCGTCTTCACCGGATACTTGGAAAGCTGCGCCAGGATCTCCTTCATCGGCCGCTTGAGATCGACCTTCACCACCGCACCGCCGAGCTTTTCCTGATCGACATCGGGCAAATATTGCGCCGGATTTTGCTCGAGCTCCTCAAGGAACACTCCGTCTTTGGTGATCTTGGCCAGCGCCTGCCGGTCCGCCGCACAGGACACGCCCAGTCCGATCGGCAGGCTCGCGCCGTGCCGCGGCAGGCGGATCACGCGCACGTCGTGGCAGAAATATTTGCCGCCGAACTGCGCGCCGACGCCGGTCGCCTGCGTCATCCCCAGAACTTCCTTCTCCATATCCAGATCGCGGAAGGCGTGGCCGTCCTCCGAGCCCTTGGTCGGCAGCTCATCATAATAATGCGTGGAGGCAAGCTTTACCGTCTTCATGGTCAGCTCGGCCGACGTTCCGCCGATGACGATGGCCAGATGATACGGCGGGCACGCCGCGGTGCCGAGCGTGAGCACCTTCTCCTTGAGAAACGCCAGCATGCGGTCATGCGTCAGGATCGAGGGCGTCGCCTGGAACAAAAACGCCTTGTTGGCCGAGCCGCCGCCCTTGGCGATGAACAGGAACTTGTAGGCGTCCTCGCCCTCGGCATAGATCTCGACCTGCGCCGGCATGTTGGAGCGCGTGTTCTTCTCTTCGAACATCGTCAGCGGCGCGAGTTGCGAATAGCGCAAGTTGCGCTTGAGGTAAGCGTCGCGCGCACCCTCGGCGAGCGCCGCCTCGTCGGAGCCGTCAGTGAGGACGGCGCGGCCCTTCTTGCCCATGATGATGGCGGTGCCGGTGTCCTGGCACATCGGCAGCACGCCGCCAGCGGCAATGTTGGCGTTTTTCAGGAAATCATAGGCGACGAACTTGTCGTTGTCGGACGCCTCAGGGTCGTCGAGAATTTTCCGAAGCTGCTTCAAGTGCGCCGGGCGCAGCAGATGATTGATGTCGGTGAAGGCGGCCTCGGCCAGCGCGCGCAGCGTCTCGTGGGAGACGGTGATGATCTCGCGGCCCATGACCGTCTCGACCTTGACGCCGTTGCCGGTGACTTTCCGATACGCGGTCTTGTCCGGCCCGAGCGGAAACAGTGGCGTGTGCTTGTAGGCGGGGGTAGGCGTGGAGGTGGGAGCGTCCATGGAGGCTTCTCACATAACAGGGTAGTGCCCAATCTAGCGCGCTGTGATCGTATTTGTCCCCTATCTCCACCGCGCAGCAAACGAGCTCTGCCGGACCCCTCCGCCTCGCGCGCATCAGCGGCCAACGCCGCCTCGGCGAGCCGGCACATAAGAAGGCGGCTCGGATACCGCTTTCAGGATCGCCGCGCGGCGCCCGGCAGGCATGTTCGCCAGCCGCTCGGTCACGGCTTTTTCCACGGCCGGCCAATCGTCGCCGTGCGCCTTGACTGCTTCGAAACAAAGCTTCTCTAATTCTTCTGCCGGCATGACCATTGGGATTTCCTTTCGGCGCGGTGGTACAAGGACCTCAGCCTACAGCGTCCCCGCGCCGCAAAGTACAGTGGCGACGGTGCACGCCCGCGCGCAGGCTGTTTGAAAATTTATTTGCTGTCATTCCGGGGCGCGAGCGCAACGAGCGAACCCGGAATCCATAATCCCGGCGCTGCGGCGTATGGATTCCGGATCCGCGCCTTCGGCGCGTCCGGGAATGACAGTCATCTATACCACCCTCACCTTGCCCGGCTCGCCCAGCGCGCATTCGAGATTTTTGCGATCCCACTTGGCCAGATCGGCGGCGGCGGCGTAGGTCGATTGCAGAAACTGCATCAGCGTCGCGTCGGGGTCGCGCGTGCTGCGCATCGCGCCATAAGGCAAAATGAATTCGCCGAGCTCCTTGGAGAAAAACGCGTCGCGCGGCGCAACCTTCGCCGCGTCGAAGCCCGCCGGCGCCGGATAGGCGTAGGAATAAAACGCCGCGTATTCGACCGGCCCCGGCGAGCCGGGCCAGAAGCCAGCGCTCGAGACCTCATGCGAATAGGCCTCCTGCGCGACGCTGTTCGGCAGATGTGGGATGCCGCCGGGGTGGCGCGGCGCGCGCCGTCCGGAAAAGCGCGTCACCGTCAGATCGAACGAGCCCCAGAAGAAATGTACCGGGGAGACCTTGCCGAGAAAGCCGGAGCGGAAGCGCCACAGCACATGATTGGCGCGCGTCAGCGCCAAAAAGAAGCGCTGCACCGCCTCCGCGTCGTAGGACCTGTGCGCCATGTCCTCGTCGAACGGCACCGCGCCGGGGATCTCGCAGGGCATCGGGTTGATCGTGGTATCGAGGCCGAGCGATTTCAGCGTCGCCGTCACCTCGGCGTAGAAGTTCGCCACGCTCATCGGCTGCAGCGCGATCTGCCGCGCCTGCCCGTCGCTGGTGTGGATCAGCAGGACACGGTCGATGAAATCGAAATCGATCTGGAAGCTGCGCGTAGCGGCGGGAATGAGCCCCGTGCTCAAGCCCCGCGCCGAGACATAAAGCGTCACGTGCCAGGAATGATTGAGCCACGGCGTGCGCTTAAGGCGGATCTTGCCCACCACCTGCGTCCACAGGTGCAGCGTCGCGCGGGTGTCGGCCCATTCGGCGTAGGGCAAAGGCGGCCAGGCGTCCAATGTCATGCCGACATTCTACGCGCTCGCGTGGCTGACAGAAACATTGACGCCCCCGTTTCGATCTGCCATTCCGCGACGCTGCCCATTTCTGGAATTTCAGCCCCGCAATGCCCCGCAGACCCTTCCGCATCGGCCGCGCCGTCACCGGCCTCGGTCTGTTCGCCACCCGGCCGATCAAGAAGCGAACCCGCCTCGCCGAATACAAGGGCCCCATCCTCGACTATGAAACCGCCGTGCGGGTCGAGGCGCGCGGCAACCGCTATCTGTTCGAGGTGTCCAAGCACAGGACCATCGACGGCAAGGCGCGCGGTAATATCGCGCGCTACGCCAACCACTCCTGCAATCCCAATTGCGAGCCGGTAATCTGGCGCGGCCGGGTTTTCATCACCACGCTGCGCGCCATCAAGCCGGGCGAGGAAATCGTCTACGACTACGGCGTCGATTACCTGAAAAACGTCATCGGCCGCTCGAACTGCCGTTGCTCGCGCTGCCGCAAGCGGCGGACGCGAAAGCAGCGCGAGGCGCGCGCCCGCAAGAAGCGGGCCTTGGCGCGGCGGAAACGGACGCGCTGATGTCCGACAGCGCCGACGAACTGCAACCAACGGCCTACCGGCGCACCGATCACGTCCCGCTCGGCATTTTGCTGATGCTCGGCGCCACCGTGCTCTACGCCTGTTCGACCGCGATCTCCAAGTGGCAGGTGACGCATTATCCCTTCGCCGAGGTGCTGTTCATCCGCTCCGCCGTTTCGCTCATCACCTGCGGCGTCCTGATCCTGCCGTGGACGGGCCTTGCCGCGTTCCGCACCAATCGCCTGCGCGATCACGTGGCGCGCGCCGGTGCGCAGACCGTGGCGCAGAGCTTCATCCTCATTGCGCTCAGCCTGATGCCGATCGCCGGCGCCATGGCGATCAATTTTTCGGCACCGCTCTTTGCCACGCTGTTTGCGGCGCTGTGGCTGAAGGAAAAAGTGGGCGTGGCGCGCGGGGCGGCGCTGCTCGTCGGCTTTGCCGGCGTGCTGCTGGTCGCTTCCCCCGGCGCCGACAGCTTCCGCGTCGGCGCGCTGTTCGCCATCGCCAATGCAATTCTCTACGGCAGCGTCACCGCGGCGGTGCGCGGCATGTCGGTGACCGAGACACCGCAGACGCTCACCATGTACCAGATGCTGTTCATGACCTGCTTCTTCGCCGTCGGTCTCGCCATTTTTGGCGTCATATTGCCGACCGGCGCGGATGCTCTGGCGATGATCGCCGGCGGCGTCTGCAACGGCGTCGGACAATATTGGTGGACGCGCTCGCTGTCGCTCGCGCCGCCCGCCGCCGTCGGGCCGTTCTATTACTTCACGCTGGTCTGGGCGATGATCTTAGGGTTTGCGTTCTGGGGCGACGTGCCGGCGGCCACCTTGCTCGCGGGCTCGGCGATCGTGGCCGGCTCCGGCCTGTTTCTGCTCTGGCGCGAGGCGGGCAAAATGCCGCTCAGCTCCCGCGCAGGAAGCAGTCCTCGTCCGCAGCCTTAAGGTCGGCGCACAGTTTGTTGGCGCGGCTCTCCCTGGCAAACGACCCGACCACGGCGCGGTAGAAAACGCATTGCCGCAATTCGACCCGATAAATCACCGCCCATTCGTGTCCGAGCAGGCCGGCATGTTTGCCGCGCATCGCGTTGATGACGTCGCGCGCCTTGTCCTGCGTCGGTCGCGCCGCGATCTGCAGCCGTAGCGGCCGTGAATGACGCTCGCCGGGATTGGTCCCGGTGCCGGCGGCAAGGCGTTGGGCAACGGCGGAACGGGGATCAGGCCGTTTGCCTCGACGATGCTCCAGGTTGCGAGATGGCCGTCGATTACCCAGTGCGCCAGAGACTCGCGGCGCAAGCCCAGGCCCGGACGCGCGGCGACTGAGGCCACCATGTAGAGATCGTAGGTCGCGTCGCGGTCCTTGCGCACCAACCGCTTGCCGTAAATCGCGTCGAGCTGCAGCTTCACCATACCGCTTTTGAGCTGGCTCAGACGGAACGAGGGATCGTCATGCACCGGCGCATTGGCGGGCGCCATAGCGTAATCGGAAAGGCCCGGCATGTTGGCGCAGCCGGCCAGCATCATCGCCAGGAAAAGTGCCCCACACGCACGCGACCGCACGCAACACCCCATACGCAACAATCGCCACAAACTTTAAGCCCAACGGCTCAGTTTGAATCTTCGCGGCGGGCGCGGCAAGATGCGGCGAAAGACACGACAAAATAAGGAAGGAACGCCCGCATGAGCTTCTCCGTCCGCCGCGTCGTCACCGGCCACGACACGCAAGGCCGCGCCAAGGTCCTGATCGACGAGCGGATGCAAAATCTATTTTCGCCGCGGCCCGGCGCCACCTACAGCGTGATCTGGACGACGGAAGGCGCTGTCGACAACAACGACGACAGCGACCCGTCGCGGAAAAAAATCGGCACGGCCGTTGACGACGGCACCGTCTTCCGCGTCGTATGCTATGAGCCCGGCGTCACGCGGCGTAATCACCGCACCGACTCGATCGACTACGGCGTGGTAATCTCCGGCGAGATCGACATGGAGCTCGACGTCGGCACGGTGCGCCTCAAGGCCGGCGACGTGATCGTGCAGCGCGGCACCATCCACAACTGGGCGAACAACGGGACGGTTCCCTGTGTGATCGCCTTCACGCTCATCGGGGCCAAGCCGGCGACCCCGGGCGGCAAGCCGCTTCCTGCGCATGGCTGACGGCCGTCAGCGATCCAGTTCCGAATAGTGCCGGAAAATTCCGCTCTCATTGAAGGCGATGCGGCGCGGCGATGCGAGATAGGTCTTGATGCGCGGACGCGCCGCCACGCGATCACGCACGGCGACGAGACCGGGCACCTTTCCCTCGATCCGCTTCATCGCCTTGGGAAAAGCATAGTGCAGGCCTTCGATGAGCTGGAACACCGAGAGGTCGACGTAACTGAACTTGCGGCCGAGCAGCCAGGGACCGCCGCTCTTCTCCAGCACCGTTTCGAAATAACCGAGATATTTCGGCGCCCGTTCGGCGAGGAAATTCTCGGTGAAGCGTTTGGCTTCGAGCTTGGCATCCTCGTAATAGAATTCGCCGCCGAGCGGATGATGCGTGTCGTGGATCTCTTTCACGAAATCGGTGACGGTGAGCTGCAATTGATGCAGCCAGAGCCGGCCGGCTTCGTCGCGAGGGCTAAGCTTCAGCCGCGGGCCGAGATAGAACAGGATTTCGGCGACCTGCGCGATGACCAGTTTGCCGGCCTTGAGGAACGGCGGCGCGAAGGGCGGGCGCGGGCCGCTACCCATCATTTCGCTCATGCCGCCGCTTGTGCGCGCGACGTCATCATAAGCGGCGCCGGCGTCCTCCAGCGCCAGGCGCACGAATTCGCCGCGGCCCTGGATCTCCGGCCAGTAATAGAACTGGTAGCGCATGCAAAGTCTCTCGGCCGCCTGATCGCGGCAGCCAAAGGTTAGCGTGTCAGTTCACGGCGAAGCAATAAAGTAATCCGTCGCCGCCGGTCGAAAACAGCCCGGGCTGCGAGCAGCCGCGCGAGGGATGCGCGGCATTCCACGACTTCGCGGTCGGAAAGGTCGCCGGCCCGCTGCGATCGGAATGGCCGAGCATGACCGAGCCTTCCGTGCTGCTTGTGTAGTTCTGGCAAGTCATGTCCTTGTCCGGCCGGAACGCGGTGCCGTCGGGTTGCGAGCCGGTGAGGATGTCATGCCGGTTGGGCTTGTCGCCGTAGCCGTTGATGACCTCGCCTTTTTCCGAGAGGTCGTTTTCCTTGGTGAGCTTGTTGTTGGCGCTGTGCAGGTCTTCGACGCTCGTGGCGATCACCACACCCTTGAGGTTCTGCCACGGCCCCTTGCCGATGCGGTCGCGCGCATTCACCGCGCCTGCGCCTTGCGTCGACAGATAAGCGTGCCATGTCTTGCCGCCCGCGCCGACTGCGGCGGCAACGTCCTGGCAATGCTTGTCGGCCCCGGCAAGCCCCCGAGATCGGCGCCCCTGCCGACGCTGACGCTGCTGACGAAAAACGTCATGGCGGATTGCTGCGCCTGAACCGGCGCCGCGCAGAGCAAGGTGAAGCACGCTGCCAGCGGCGCGCCGATGCGAAGAGAAATCATTGTGTCGCTCCCGGTTTTGCGCGGCACGGCGCCGTGCCGTCCGATAATAAACCCGGCCGCCGGCCCCTATTTCGTCTGACCAACGGTTTCGCGCCTCATTCTTTAAAGTAGTGGTCGTGGAGTGCGCGGCAGGCATTGTCTGAGGTTTTCTCCAGGCGGAACACCTTGTCGTCCCTGCCCGGCTTGCCCAGAACGGCCATATTGTCCTCGTCGCAGTCGTGGTACATGACGATGCCCTCTACGTGGAGGCGCACGATGAGGCTGCCCGCGGGCGGCGCCTGGTCGAGCGTCAGCCCGCCGCCGTCGCAATCGACCACTTAGGATATGTCGTCAACCGTCATGCAGTCGCCAGCGGTACGCAGTAGCCCCTCCTCGCCGCGTCGGGCAACCGACATGGCGAATACGTAGTAGAAGCGATCTTGCGGCTGCTCGGCGTTCGTTGCTTCCGGATAGGCCTGAACCTCAAGCAAGAACTTCATCGCCGTGATGTGCTGATGCGGATGTGCGCGTAAGTGCGCGGCGTCATAGCTGCGGACGTAGCAGGCTTTGTTGCCAGGCTGCGCCGGCAAGAATGTTCTCAGTGCCGCAAAGGCCGGCGTTTCGGGCGCGGCGGATGCACCGGCCGAAGCCAGCGCCAAGACGCCTATGACCAACACGATGCACCGCATGCGCTTTATTATCACACGGAACGCGCAAGCAAAAAGCCCGGCGTCGCCGCCGGGCTTTCGATTTACGCAAAGTTCCTCAAACCGAGGATCAGACCGACTGAAGATTGCCGGCGGCCTGCTTGCCGCGCTCGGTGACGATCTCGTAGGAGACCTTCTGGCCTTCGTTGAGCGAGCGCATTCCGGCGCGCTCGACGGCGCTGATGTGCACGAACACGTCCTTGGATCCATCGTCCGGCTGAATGAAGCCGAAGCCTTTTTGGGTATTGAAGAACTTCACAGTTCCAACAGGCATCGTAGTTCCTTTCACGCTTCTCGTTGAACGCACCTGGCGATCATCGCTAGGGGCGGCAACTATCCGAGTTTTGGGAGTTCACTGAGCGCAGCCCAAAGCCGGGAGCGTGGCAGTTAGATCAGCCGAAAACCAGGTTGCGCGCGGCGACTTAGACAAATTCCGCGGCGAGGTCAACGGCAGCGCATCTGCGCCTGCAAATCCACACTTTATAGATTGCCAATTGACGGCGCCTTCGGTCGCGTCCCGCGCCGAATGGCCCCTTCGTTAACGGATTGTGAAATCAGGCACGGTAGGTTCCGGCCCGACACCTGCGAGGCACCATGCAAAAGGACAAACGGAAATCGCGGCGCCGGCTGCTACGCTACAGCGCCTGGATGGCGCTCGACAACGAAACATTGCACGGCTGCGTGCTGTCCGACATTTCCGAGACCGGCGCGCGCCTCGACGTGGAAGACTCCAAGGCCATGCCGGACCACTTCCGGCTGCTGTTGTCGGGCACCGGTTCGGCGCGCCGCGACTGCCGCGTGATCTGGCGCGGGCCGGCGCAAATCGGCGTGGCCTTCGAGAAGCGTGTCAACGAAGCCGCTGACGTGACATTGGCGCCGAAACCCGACGCCAATGCAGTCGTTGCCAAAACGGAAGCCAAGACGGAAGCCGAGCCCGAGATCGCGCGCAAAGTCGAGCCGGCGAAAGCCGAATAGACGGGCGGCGCGGTTTAGCCCGCCATCGTCTCTTTCACTTTCGAGACGAGCTGCTTGAGCGTGAAGGGCTTCGCCAGAAATTCGTATTGCTCCTGGCTCGGCAGGTTTTTCTGGAACGCCTCTTCGGCATAGCCGGAGACGAAGATCACCTTCACGTTCGGATTGCGCCGGCGTAGTTCCTTGAGCAGCGTCGGCCCGTCCATTTCTGGCATTACCACATCGGAGACGACGAGGTCGACGGCGCCGCCCTGCTCCAGCACCTCGATCGCTTCCACGCCGTTGCCGGCTTCGAGCACGGTGTAGCCACGCGAGGTCAAGCCCCGGGCATTGAGCGCTCGTAGGCCCTCCTCGTCCTCGACCAGCAGTATAGTGCCGTGCCCGGTAAGATCGGCGGAGGCCGCGCGCGCCGCATTCTCCGCCGCAGTCATGGCGCCGGCGATGGCGGGCGCCTCGGTGCTGGGAATTTGCGCGAGCGGCTCCTCGACGCCCGGCACGTAGCGCGGGAGGAAAATGCGGAACGCCGTCTGCCCCGGTTTCGAATCGGCATAGACGAAGCCGCCGGTCTGCTTGACGATGCCGTAGACGGTGGAGAGGCCGAGACCGGTGCCTTTGCCGACGTCCTTCGTGGTGAAGAACGGATCGAAAATCTTGTCCATGATGTCGGGCGGGATGCCGCTGCCGGTGTCGACCACCTCGACCAGCACGTAATCGGCCGCCGGCATGCCCTTGTTGCCGAACTTGGCCGTTTCGGCGGCCGGCACATTGGCGGTGCGAATGGTGAGCGTGCCGCCATCAGTCATGGCGTCGCGCGCGTTGACCGCCAGATTGACGATCACCTGCTCGAACTGGGAAATGTCCACCTTCACCGGCCAGAGGTCGCGGCCGACCACTACGCCGGTAAACGTCACCTTCTCGCCGATCAGCCGCTTCAACAGCATGCCGAGGTCGGAGAGCGTCTCGCCGAGGTCGAGCACCTGCGGGCGCAGCGTCTGCTTGCGCGAGAAGGCGAGCAGCTGCCGCACCAGCGCCGCCGCGCGGTTGGCGTTCTGCTTGATCTGGATGATGTCCTGGAACGAGGGGTCGGTCGGCTTGTGCGCGTTGAGCAGGAAATCGGTCGCCATCATGATGGCGGAGAGCACGTTGTTGAAGTCGTGGGCAATGCCGCCGGCGAGCTGGCCGACCGACTCCATCTTCTGCTGCTGATAGACGCGGTTTTCCAGCGCGCGCTGCGCCGTCGTCTCCAGCGCGTAGACGATCGCCGCCTCGCCGTCGCGGTCTTCTTCCTCCACCGCCGAGACGAAGAACGTCGCCCAGCGTTCCCCGGCGCCGGCCAATGCGGCTTCGACCGGCGCGATGTCGCCCTGCCCCGCCGCCGCCTTGGCGATCGCCGCATCCAGCGCCGCCCGGTCGCGCTCGGCAACGCAGGTCAGCATCGAGCGGTCGTTGCCCTTGAGCAGCCCTTCGAAGGTTGAGGCGAACCGCGCGTTGCTGCGGGCGATGCCGCCGATCTTGTCGACGGTGGCAATCGCCATCGGTGTGTGCTGGAAGAAGCGCATGAAGCGCACTTCCGCCGCGCGGGCGGAATCGCCGCGTGCGTCGCGCGCGCGATTGAGCACCAGCGTGCGCGAAGCGCCAGCGTTGCCGTCAGCGCCGAAGGCGACCTTGTGGAATAGGCGCACCGGCAACGGCTTACCGGCACGGGTTTTTAGATCGAGGTCGAGCACCTCGGTTTTGACCTCGCCGGGCGCGGCGGCGAACGTGGTGAGCAGTGCTGCACCCTCGCCGGCGACGATGTCGGACAGCTTGAGCGAACCGCCGCCGACTTCCGCCAGGTCGTGGCCGAGCCAGGCGGCAAGCGTGGCGTTGAGATAAACAATCGAGCTCGAAGCATCGACCGAGAAGAAGCCGGCCGGGGCGTGATCGAGATAGTCGATCGCGTACTGCAGTTCCTGGAACACGTTTTCCGCGCGTTCGCGATCGCGCGTCACATCGGCGATCGACCACACGGTCATTTTCGCGTCGCGCTTGGCCGCGCCGAGCGGGCGTACGCGAAGGCGCAGCCAGCGTCCGCCATGCGGCAGCGTACCCGCGAGCCGCACCTCTTCCTGCAGCCTGCGGCCTTCGCGCGCGGCTTTAAGCAGGCGATAGATCGCTTCCGACACGTCGGGGTCGCCAATGAACACCCGCTCGATCGGGCGCACGTCGCTGTCGTCGGCGGCGCCGATCAGGTCGAGATAGGTGGCGTTGGCGTAGAACACCCGGCCCGCCTGGTCGGTAACGACGATGCCGTCAAAGGCGTTGTCGGCGAGCGCCTTGAGCATCGGGTTGCCACGGTCACGGCTGGAAAGCGACATGATGCCGGAGGCCAGCGCAAACAGCGCCACCACGCCGACCGTGCCGAGCACGGCCAGCAGCGCCAGGATGTAGGTTTCCGCATGCGCGCGCCCGACATAGACGCTGCCGCCGGCGGCGCCGATCAGGATGAGCGCGACCAGCAGAACCATCCCGACGCCGCCGCCGCGCGGGGCGCTTTGGCTTTTGTCGAACGCCTGCCGCCCTTGCTCGGAACCTAGCCCGGCGGCGCTCGGCGCTGCCGGTCCCGGCTCCGGCGGATTTTGGGCTGGCGGAGTCTGGCCTGCCAGATCTTGACGAACCATGACGGTTGTATCGGCCCCTGTGTCGCACGCGGCGCGGGCAAATCACTTAAGCCCGCCCCTGAGTGCCTTAAGCCGGCCTATGCGCGCAAGAGCTTGAATGCGGCAAATGCACTTTTTTGATAATCAGCGCCGCCCGATCCGGAGCAGTTTCATGACATAGCCGATGACCTCAGCGACCGCCTTGTAGTGCTCGGGCGGGATCGCCTGGTCGACCTCGACGGTTGCATGCAGTGCGCGAGCCAACGGCGGGTTTTCGACGATGGGGATGCGGTGCTCGCCGGCCACTTCGCGAATTTTCAGGGCCAGCGCGTCGACGCCCTTGGCGACGCAGACCAGCGCCTCCATGCCGCGCTCATATTGCAGGGCGACCGAATAGTGCGTCGGGTTGGTGATGACCACTGCCACCTGCAGCACGGCGGCGATCATACGCTTGCGTCGCGCACCGCCACGACTGCCTGCACGGCCACCTCGGTCTCCGATACCGCGGTGACCACGTCGACCATGTTTGCCTTGCCGTTGACGGTGGCGGTTGTCTGCGCGTCGGATTTTTTGCCCCCTCTTGTACGGCGCCGATCGCGTCCTTGAGCATGGTGGCGAAGCTGCCTTCGCCGGCGGCGCCTGCCGCCGCAGCCGGCTGCCCAAGCGCGGCGGCGGGATTGGTAAGGCGCGCGATATTGGCGTAGGCGCTGGCGGCGGCGAGCGGAGTGGCCATAGGTTAGCCTTTCGTTTTGCGCTTGATCTTGTCCGAAAGCCGGTCCCCACTTTTCGGGATCATGCGCGTCAAGCTTTCAGAATATCGATGGTGCGCTGGAGCATGCGGCGCGTGGCGCTGATGACGTTGATGTTGGCTTCGTAGGAGCGCTGTGCTTCGCGCATGTCGGTCATTTCCACCATCGGATTGACGTTGGGATATTTGACGTTGCCGTTGGCGTCGGCCGCCGGATGGCCCGGCTCGTATTTCTGGCGGAAGTCGGAGGTGTCGGCCTGCGGACTGCCGAGCTGGACGACATCGGCGCCGAGCACGCGGTCGAATTCCAGGCGGAAGGTCGGGATTTTGCGCCGGTAGGGATCGGCGCCGGGCGCCGACGGCGTCGAATCCGCGTTGGCGATATTTTCCGAAATGATGCGCATGCGGCCGGCCTGCGCGCGCAGGCCGGAGGCGGCGATGGCCATGGTCTTGAGAAAGTCCAAAGGGGTGCTCCTTCAGCTCGAAATTTCTACGGCGGCAACTTTTTACGCTGACGATTTGCCGAGCGCCGTCTTGAGCAAATTCAGGCTGCGCGTGTAAAGCGCGGTCACCGCCTGGAAATCTATCTGGTTGGCCGCCACCTTCATCATCTCGTCTTCGAGGCTCACCGCGTTACCGGTCGGCCCCACGTCATAATTGTCGGTTGTGGTGCGGAACCGCGAGCCGCCCTCGGCCGTGCCGGCGACATGGCCGGCCCCCGTTTGCGCCGGCGAGACCGGCAGGACGCCGCTCGCCTGCCCCGGCAGCTCGAATTTCAGCGGCTGCAGGTCGCGCGCGCGGTAATTGGGTGTGTCGGCATTGGCGACGTTTTCCGCCAGTACCTTCTGGCGCTGCTGGCTCCAATCCAGCCGGGTGCGCCGCATGTTGAAGATCGGAACGTCGATAATCGCCATCGGCGGCCCTTTTGTCGCGGTTCGCGGCGGTATCGCGCTAGGCAGACTTTGTCGGGCGTATGGTTCGTATGGTTAATGGCGGGTAAAGGGAGAGCGCTGCGACGGTGGCGGCCGCAGCCGTTTACCATCACGAGCGTAATGGAACCACGGCAAAGCCACGAAATGGCTTTTCTTTTTAAGGTTCTGTTAGTATTCCGGGCGGCAAATAGTGCCTAGGGAATTAACCATTCGGGCGATTCCCGCCCGGAGCCCCGTGGCCTGCAGTTTGGAGCGCACGGATGTTCGATCTGCTCGGCTCGGAGATGCCGCTGGCGGTAAAATTCTTTGTCGCCTTCGCGGTCGTGCTGGTCCTGATCGGTCTGACCGCCTGGCTAGTGCGCCGTTTTGGCTCAAACCGCCTGAGTTCCACGCGCGGCCGCCAGCCGCGGCTCGCCGTCATCGATGCCGCGGCGGTCGACGGGCGTCGCCGCCTGGTGTTGATCCGCCGTGACAATATCGAACATTTGCTGATGATCGGCGGCCCCACAGACCTGGTGGTGGAACCAAATATCGTGCGTGCCGTCGGCGCGCGTGAAGTAACCCGTGAACAACCTGGCCGCATGACGCCGGAGGTAGCGCCGCGCCAGGCGCCGCCCGCCGATGGTGCGTCGCCGCTGCAGCCGACCAATGAGCCGGCGCCCATAACGGCGGCGCGGTCCTACCGCTCGAATACGGGAGAGGAGCCCTGGGTGCCGCCGGAACCAGGCGCGCGCCCTCGCCCCGCGGCCGATCTGAATGGCCTGGCCGGCGAATTGTCCGCCCGCCTCAATCCGACCGACCTCGGTATTCCGGCAGTGCGCGCCGAGCCGCGCGCCAGCGAGCCACCGCCGTCGCCGCAGAGCGATCACAACCTCGCGGAGATGGCACAGCAGCTCGAAGCGGCGCTGCGCCGCACGCCGGCCGGCGAAGGCCGTCCGCCGGTCACCGATCCGCTGGCGGCGCACGCGGCGGGCAAGACGCCGGAGACGCCACGCGGCCAGTTGCGCGAGCCGAAATTCCGTCCCGAGCCAAAGCTGGAACCCAAGCTCGAAGCGAAGGTAGAGCCGAAGCTTGAGCCGGCGGCTACGCCGGGCAAGAACCTGTACGACAATCTCGAACAGGAGATGGCCAGCTTGCTCGGCCGTCCGCCAGGCAAACCTTGACAGCACTTTCCGACGGCCGTGTCCGTCTAGTGATGGTGGCGATCGGAGTAGCCGGGGTGATGGCAGCGGCGGTGACGCCGGCTACCGCGTAAGACGCCAGCATCAATTTCGGGCAAGGCAGCAGACTCACCGAGCGCATGATCCAGATGATCGCGCTGCTCACGGTCTTGTCGCTGGCGCCGTCGATTCTGGTGATGATCACCTCATTCACCCGCATTGTCGTGGTGCTGTCGCTGCTGCGCACGCGCAGCAGCGGGTGCTTGGCCGGCGACCTGCTTTGCCGGAGCGACCGTCGGCCGTGAATCGATTGGCGGCAGTGCCTGCGGGGCCGCGGCAATGTCCGGCGCCGGCCAGCACTGGAGGTGGCGGCGGCCTCGAAGGTGCGGCAGGCGGCACCGCCGCGGCCATCTTGTTTTCATCACCGGCCGGCGCCTCGGCACTTGCCGGAACCGTGACCGGCGCTGCGACCTTTCGCAGGGCAACGGTGTCAGGAGGCTTTCTTGCCCACGACCTTGCCATTGGTCTGTCTCTTGTCACCTTGCTCCGCCGTCGGTTTCGGCTTTGGCGCCGGCTTTACCGTTGGCGTGGCACCAGCAAGACCGACATCGACGCTGATGCTGCGGTCCTCGCGGATGTTGCGTACCTCCGGCGAGCCGTTGAACGTGAAGGTGACGGCGCTCGAATCGAAGTCGCCCATCGCGTCGATCGATTTCAGCGTCGGCGGCAGCGCCGCGACGGCGTCTGCCATATCCCTTTTTATGGCGCGGTTAAAGTTGAGCGTCAGCATCCCCTCGCCGCGCTCAGGAACGACATTGACCTGGTCCGGCAATTCGAAGACATAGCGAACGAACGTCTATCGCGTCGCCACCTTGAACCAGATCTCCGCGGCGTCCTCCAAGATCGCGCAGGCGCGCACCGCCTATGGCGGACGCGCCTAGTCGCCCGCTTCAACCAATTTGAAAGGAATTGATGATTCGCTTTCGTCGCCAACGACTGGCGAGGGAGGCAATCATGGCTGCGAAGGAGATTGCGGTAAAGAAGTATGTTGTGAGGCTGAGCGGCGAGGAGCGCGAACGGCTTGAAACGCTGATCCGGAAGGGAAAGAGCCCGGCGCACCGGGTGCTGAAGGCGCGGATCTTATTGAAGGCCGATGTCTCGGAAGCCGGCAAAGGGTGGAGCGACAACCGGATCATCGAAGCTCTGGAAACCAGCCCATCCATGGTTTACCGGGTCCGCAAGCAACTGGTGGAAGAAGGCTTCGAGGCGGTATTGAGCCGCAAGCCGCGCGCGATGCCTGCCGTTGCTCGGATTTTCGACGGCGAAAAGGAGGCCAAGCTGATTGCCTTGGCCTGTTCCAAGCCGCCCAAGGGACGCGCACGCTGGACCTTGCGGTTGTTGGAGAACAAGGTCGTGGAACTCGGCATCGTCGATCGTGCTAGCGACAGCACAATCGGGCGCGCGCTCAAAAAAACACTCTTCAGCCCCATCGCCGCCAGCACTGGGTCATCCCGCCCAAGGCCAACAGCGCGTTCGTAGCCGCTATGGAAGACGTGTTGGCCGTCTACACGCGGCCACGCGACGGCGATTGTCCGCTGGTTTGCCTCGACGAGACCTCGAAGCAACTCATTGCCGAAACGCGCGTGCCGATCCCGATGAAAGCGGGGCGCCCGGCCCGTTTCGATTACGAGTACCAGCGCAATGGTACCGCCAATCTCTTCATGATGTTTGCTCCGCTTGAAGGCTGGCGTCATGCCAAGGTCACAGATCGCCATACCGCCGTGGATTATGCTCACGTCTTGAAAGACTTGGCCGACACCCACTTCGCGCACGCCAAGACCATCGTTCTGGTCCAGGACAACCTCAGTATCCACAGCAAGGCTTCACTCTACGAAGCCTTTCCGGCCGTCGAAGCCAGGCGCCTGGTCGAGCGCTTCGTATGGCACTACACTCCAAAACACGGCAGTTGGCTCGATCTGGCCGAGTCCGAACTCGGCGTCCTCACGTCCCAGTGCCTCGATCGCCGCATCCCCGACAAACAAACCCTCACCGACGAAATCGCCGCCTGGGAGTACGACCGCAATGCCAACCACACCACGGCCGACTGGCAATTCACCACCAAAAATGCCCGCATCAAACTTAACCATCTATACCCTGCAATCTGACTGAATCAGCCGACTAGCTTACCTACATCCAGCAGGATCCGTACGATCCGCAGCTGACGTAGGCGCTGAGGCCGCGCTTCGTGGGGAAAACAAAAATGCCCCGCGCAATGGCCAGGCATTTTATCGCTTCAGCGAATGAAAAATCTCAGTCGTCGCGATAGACCCGCTCGCGCCGCTCATGGCGCTCCTGCGCTTCAACCGACAGCGTGGCGATGGGACGGGCTTCCAGGCGGCGCAGCGAAATCGGCTCTCCGGTTTCCTCGCAATAGCCGTAGGTGCCGTCCTCGATGCGGCCGAGCGCCTCGTCGATCTTGGCGATCAGCTTGCGCTGGCGGTCGCGCGCGCGCAGCTCGATGGCGCGGTCGGTTTCCGAGGAGGCGCGGTCGGCCAGATCCGGATGGTTCTGGTTTTCCTCCTGCAGGTGCACCAGGGTCTCTTTCGCCTCTTTCAGAATGTCCTCGCGCCAGGCCAGCAGCTTCACCCGGAAATATTCGCGCTGCCGTTCGTTCATGAACGGCTCTTTATCCGATGGGCGATAAGTCTTGGTCTTGGCCAACATCCCCACTCACTCCCGTGTCTTCTTGTCGTTTGCGGGCGCGCCACCCACCCTCGCGCGACGGGCTTATATACCGGCCGTCGGGCAGAGGACAACATCCGAGTAGAATCAGGATTAAACGCGGAACATTATGACGGTTCAGTGACTTGCGTGAAATGCCGGGCCGAGCACGGCGTCGAGGCCCGGATCGCCCGACCCTCGGGTCGAGCCGTCGGCGGCGAGTTTCAGCCGGACCAGCGCTTACAGCGAGGCACCGCGACTGTTGTGCGCCTTGGCGTAGTGCGGCTTGACCGCCAGCAGGCGGTCGAAAAACTTCAGCGCTTCGGCGTGATGGCCGAGCTTGCGCAGGACGGTGGCCTGATTATAAAGCGCGTCGGCGTCGCTGGGTTTGATCTCCAGCGCGCGCGGACCGCCGCCCGGGATTAGATCCTCGAACGTGGTGTTGACGCCCGTGTTGGCAATTGTTTGCGAATTGGCGATGTTGCCCGAGATGTTCTGCATGGCGAAGGACTGCGCCTGCAAACCACTCAGGGCGCGCGGACTAATCCGACGCTTGCCTCGCAATTAGTGAGCCACAAGATATTTTAGTATTTTCAATGACTTCAATCAGTAATGGTGGCCCGCAAGGGTCCGCCGCACAAGTTCTTTTTTGTCTTGGCCCGGCAGTTTTGCCGCCTTCAGGCGGCGCCGGGCACCGCCGGCGAAAACGTCAGCGCCACGCCGTTCATGCAGTAGCGCAGGCCCGTCGGCGCGGGGCCGTCGTCGAAGACGTGGCCGAGGTGCCCGTCGCAATGGCTGCAATGCACTTCAGTTCGCGTCATGAAAAACGAGCGGTCCGTGGTCGTGCCGACCGCGTTCGGCAGCGGCTTGTAGAAACTCGGCCAACCGGTGCCGCTCTCGAACTTGGTATCGGAGGAAAACAGCGGCAAGTCGCACCCGGCGCAGGCGAAAGTGCCCTTGCGCTTTTCATGATTGAGCGAACTGGTTCCGGCACGTTCGGTGCCGTGCTTGCGCAGCACGTTATACTGCTCCGGCGTCAGCCGCTTGTGCCAATCGGCGTCGCTCAGCTTGTGGAATTCGATTTCGCTCGTTGTTGTTGTCATTGTTCCTGCCTCGCCAAATTTGCTCGTGCCAATGAGCGCGCCAAGCGCCACACCCGCCGTCAACAGGGTTCTTCGATCGATCATATCCGTTGTCTCCCGTTCACCTCAGCGGCCGCGCGGCCAGCGCCGGCGCGATCTCTTTCGCGGCATGAGATAAAGCATTTTGGCAGGCTTGGTATTCAACTACCCATCACTCCGCCATCACAATACAAGGAGCCTTGCCGGGGCGGCGCGGGCTCCCTAGTCTCGGCCTAAGAAAAGCAGGGATTTGCATGCGTTTTGAAGGCACCAAGGCCTACGTCGCGACCGAGGATCTGAAGGTCGCGGTAAACGCCGCGATCACTCTGGAGCGGCCGCTGCTGGTCAAGGGCGAACCCGGCACCGGCAAGACCGTGCTGGCGCACGAGATCGCCGAGGCGCTCGGCAGCGCCGCTGATCGAGTGGCACATCAAATCGACCACCAAGGCGCAGCAGGGCCTCTACGAATACGACGCGGTGTCGCGGCTGCGCGACAGCCAGCTCGGCGACGCGCGCGTGCACGACATCCGCAACTACATCAAGCGCGGCAAGCTGTGGGACGCGTTCGCCGCCGACGAGCGCCCGGTGCTGCTGATCGACGAGATCGACAAGGCCGACATCGAGTTCCCCAACGACCTGCTGCTGGAACTCGACCGGATGGAGTTCTTCGTCTACGAGACCGGCGAAACCATCAAGGCGCGCCACCGGCCGATCGTGGTCATCACCTCCAACAACGAAAAGGAACTGCCGGACGCATTCCTGCGCCGCTGCTTCTTCCACTACATCCGCTTTCCCGACGCCGACACGATGACGGCGCATCATCGACGTGCACTTCCCCGGCATCAAGCAGCGGCTGGTGGCGCGAGGCGCTGAAGCTGTTCTACGAAATCCGCGACGTGCCGGGCATGAAGAAGAAGCCCTCCACCTCCGAACTGCTGGACTGGCTGAAATTGCTGATGGTCGAGGATATCGGCGCCGGAGATCTTGCGCGAGCGCGACCCGAAAAAGCTGATCCCGCCGCTGCACGGCGCGCTGCTGAAGAACGAGCAGGACGTGCATCTGTTCGAGCGGCTCGCCTTCATGGCGCGGCGCGAAGGCCGCTGAGTTCATGCCGTTCAAATGTAACGAGCCGGCGGTTCCCACCATTCAGCAGGACAATCAGGCCGTGCGCATCACGCGCTGGGATTTCGCGCCGGGCGCCGCGACCGGACGGCACACGCACGGCTGGCCGTATTTCGTGGTAATGCTCACCGACGCCGTCATGAAGATCGAGCGCGACGGCGCGGTATCCGAGGTCAAGTGGAAGGCCGGGGATTCGTATCAGCGCCCCGCCGGCATCGAGCACGACGTGCTCAACGCTTCGGATCAGCCGCTATCGTTCGTCGAGATTGAGATCAAGCGGCCGGAAGAATTGGTGCGGTTGGCATAGTCTCGTCCGTTGCCGGTCGGCTTCGGCTCGCCTTATTGCTTGTCACCCGGCTGATCCGGCACGTTGGTGTCCGGCGGCTCTTCATCCTCGGGCGCCAGCGGGTCCTTCGGCTTCTTCGCCGCCGACTTTGGCGCGGCGGGCTTTATGGCGGCGGGCTTGGGCGCCGGCTTCGGCTTCGGCAGCTCTACCTGCTGTTGCGCCGCCGGCGTCTCACCGGTCTCCAGCTTCTCCAGCCAATCGTGCTCATTGCCGTAAGCAACGATTTTCGCGGCGATAGCGCGGCCGAGCGCGCGGGCCTGCGCCTCGACGTCCGGCGACAGTCTCTCCGGCAATGCATTTTCGGTGGTCAGCGCGGCGGCGACCGCCGTGTTGCGCGCCGCTACCGCCTGCGCATTGCCGGCGGGGAGCTTGCGGCCAGCCTGCACGTCGGCGGAGAAACTCAGCAGCGGCGCCCGTCCGCCGCCGGCATAGCGCGTCAGCGTCATCTCGGCGGCGACGTTGCCGTGCCCGGGCCGAAACCGATTTGCGACGCGGGCTTATGCTCGGTCGACCGCAGCCGTCCGCTGACCAGCACTACATTGTCGCCGAAGCTGAGCGTCGATTCGCCGCCGGGCTGCGCTTCGAGACCGGCGGCGTGCAGATCGGCGACGATTGTTGCGACGATCTCGTCATTGACGCGGGCGAGCGTGCGCTGCCGCCGCTCCAGGATCGGGTAATTGCCGCCGCGCCGCTCAAGCCGCGTGTTGAAGCCGTTGTCGGTTGCGGTCACTTCCGAGGCAGCGACGACGATCGTTTTCGGGCGCGCCGCCGGACTGCCGAACAGCCCGCTTTCGGCGCCGTTCTGGGCGCAGCCGGACGCGGCAAACGCGGCCGCGCAGACAAGGCCAAGCGTGAGAGGAATGCGACGCGTAACGGTTACGTACCACAGGCCTCTCCCGGCAAACGAGGTCGGTAAACCGATACCCACGTAAATCTGCATTAACAAATCTTGCGCGGCTAATCCCCTGTTTGCGCCGGTTCCTGCGCGGCGCGGGGGCGCTTGCCGAATGGCCGTTTGCCAACCGGCGCTTCGGTTTCCGGTACTGGATTTTGCGGCGGCGGCGCCAGCGCCACCACCCTCACCTTGCGTGCCGCCAGCCGCTCCGCCTTGCGCCGGCGCGCCTGCTCGCGATAGCGCGCCAGGCCCTGCCCGATCCGGTCGATCGGCCTTGAGCCCCAATAGACCCCCTGCACGGCCGCGCGGCCGAGCAAGCCGCCCGCCCAGACCAGTTCGTACGGCGCAAACAGCCGCCAGGTGTCGTCTTTTTCGACAATGCCACGGGCGATCAACTCGCCCGCCATCGCCGTCGTGTTGAGCCCATGCCCGCCGAAGCCACTCGCCACCCAGACGCCGGGCTCGATGGCTCCCACCTGCGGCATGTGATGCACCGAGCGGCCGAAGGTGCCGGACCACAGATGCGCGATCTTCACGCGTCCGAGTTCGGGAAAATTGCGCCTGATATCGACTGCGAGCGCACGCGCGAACCAGCGCGGACCGGCGGGCCACACCGTCATGCGCCCGGCCCATTCCAATCGTTCGCCGCCGGCCTCCGCGCCGCCGACGATGCGATAGTGGTTGTCGGCGCGCTTGCCGTCGGTGACGGCACCGCGATAACGGACCACTTCACTCAAATTCGCCAGCGGCTCGCTCACCATCACGTAAGTCGTGATCGGCATCAGCGTTGAGGCGAGTCGCGGCATCAGCAGCCGCAGATGCACGTTGCCGGCGAGCACCACATGCGAAGCGCGCACGCGCCCGCCCGGGGTGGTGATGCGCTTGCGCACGCCGGCCGGATCGATGGCAAGCGCCGGCGTGTCCTCGAAAATGCGCGCGCCGGCTGCCTGCGCGGCGGCGGCAAGGCCGAGCGCGTAATTAAGCGGCTGGATGTGGAACGCGCGCGGGTAATGCACAGCGTTGAAATAGTGCTGGCTAGGCAGCACGCCGCGCACGCGTTCGGTCGGCCACATTTCGATATTGGCGCCGATCCAGCGCATCCGTTCGACAAAGATGCGGATCACGTCGGCGTTGTCGGTCTTGGAAACGTTGAGCCAGCCGTCCACCGGATTGACTCCCGGCATGCTGGTTTCGGCGATTGTGCGGCGGACGTAATCGAGGCCGTCTTCCGACAGTTGCCAAAGCTGCTTGGCGTGATCGAGGCCGACCCGCTCGACCATGCTGTCGGAGTCTTCGTAAAATCCTGGCATCACGAAGCCGGTATTGCGGCCGGACGCCGCCCAGGCGATGCGGTTGGCCTCCAGAACCGCCACCGCCCACCCGCGCCGCGCTACCTCGCGCGCAACCGTCAGTCCGGCCAGCCCGCCGCCGATTACACAGACGTCGGTGTCGAGGTCGAAACCGAGGCGCGGGCGCTGCGCGCTCGCAACGCGCGTCGCGTCGTTCCAGTTAGCGGCAAGCGTGTCCGGTTCGGCCATTGCGTCCTATTGGGAGAATCTGGTCAGGTCTTGCGAGATCGGAATATATCGGACTCTTTTACCGGGCGCTTTTATCAGACTCTTGCTGGAATCGACCATGCGCCGCCTGCTGCTGTTCCGCCATGCCAAGGCCGAGCGCGCCGAACCCGGCGAACCCGACCTGGAGCGGGTTCTTGCCGATCGCGGCCGCAAGGATGCCGCCCGCATCGGCGCCTACATGGCGGGCCATTCGCTCATCCCCGACCGGGTGGCGGTGTCCCCTTCCGCCCGTACCATGGAGACCTGGAAATACGCCGCCACGGCGTTTCGCCCGGAGCCGGCGGCTATGTCGGCCGAGCGTCTTTACAATGCGACGCCACACGACATCCTTGCCGTCATCACGCACACGCCGGCGTCCGTGCACATCCTGCTGGTGATCGGCCACAATCCTGGCCTGCACGAGCTGGCGGTGATGCTGATCGCCTCGGGCGACGTCGAGACGCGCGAGCAGCTGCGCGAGAAATTTCCCACCAGCGGCCTCGCCATCATCGATTTTCCCATCGACGACTGGGGCAGGCTGCATCCGCGCTCCGGCCGGCTGGAGCGCTTTGTCAGCCCCAAATCGCTGGAGGCGGCCACCCGATAAGCGGCTGCAAGGGCGGCCATTGCGGCAACAGATCGCACTCAACCCGTCTGCGAAAACATGCCAGTATTGCGCCCGTCGAAGGGAGGCGCGCTGCCATGTACAAAAACATTCTGGTCCCGGTCGATCTCGCCGACACCGACCTCGCCAAGCCGGCGGTCGAAACGGCAGTCAGCATGGCGAAGTCATCCGGCGGCACGGTGCGGCTGGTCAATGTTTTGCCGATGACACCGGTGATGCTGGCGGAATATGTGCCGCCGGATTTCGACGCGCAGCAGCGCAAGTCATCGGAAGAAGCGCTGGGCATCATCGCGCGCGAATGCGGGCTCGACGCGGCGCATGTTTCGTCGTGCGTGCGGCAGGGCGGCATCTACCATGAGGTGCTCGAAGAGGCGAAAACGATCGGTGCCGACCTCATCGTCATGAGTTCGCATCGGCCGGCGATGCGGACCTATTTTCTCGGCTCCAATGCCGGGCACGTGGTGCGTTACGCCAAATGTTCGGTACTGGTCGTCAGGAGCTAGCGGCCGGAGCGGGCATCAATCCGGCCGGCAAGGCGTCGGGACGATAGACGCGGGGGCGATTGCGGCGAAAAAAATTGCCAACCTGCCAGAGAAAAATTGAAAGAAAAACGGCGACGAAGCCGGTCCCTTGCCAGGCCTGCGCGCGCAGCCCAATCGCCACCAGTGCGGCGAGCGCGAGCGCGATCGCGGCGAAGATGACAAGGCCGGGCCAGTAGCGCAGCGGGCTGCTGCCCTGCTCGAAGCGCGCCGGCACGCCGGCCTGCGCCAGGCGCTGATGCAGTTCCGTGACGAAAGTCGTATAGGGGCGATCGAGCCGTTCCTGCTCGACCATGCTCTTCCAGGAACTCGAGCAGATTTCCAGCTTGGGCGCTCCCTCCGCCCATATTTCGGTGAGAAAGCGCTGCGATTGCATGGCGATCGGACGAAACGACATGCGCACCCGCGTTATTTTGCGCAATTCGATCTGGCCGGGCTTGCGTCCGGCGCGAAAGTCGAGGGTCTGCCCGGTCAGCGCGAATTCCCACGCGGCGCCAAGCAGTGACGGCCGGTAGGTATAAACGAGTGCGCCCTCCCTAGCCTGCGCCGGCGGGCTATCATTCATGGCTGTAATCCGCGTGACACAATTACGCTGGCGGCGGCATACACAAAAAAACGCTCGTAAACCATGAAAATGGACGACGCGGGCCGAAGGCACGGCTTAAGGTTCGCGTGTGTTCCAATCGAACATGCTTTATGCCTTATAATATCTTAATCGTGCATGCGCGGTACGCGTGAGCTTGGGCGTGGAGGCCTGGTAATGGCTAAGTTTTCCGAGATTTTCGGCCGCAAGGCAGCTGAAACAGACCCCGCCCGGCCGCTGGTTCGTGGAGGCAACGGCAACGGCCACGGCGAACATATCAGCGTCGAGAGCATGTCCGACATGGGCTCGCGCATGGGCGAGCAAAACGAGGCGCTGCGCAACCTGCTGTCCGACACCGGCTGCAAGATGGCGAACTAGACGATCTGAAAGACGCGTTTGAAAAGATCGTCGCTCCGTTCAACAACACCCTGCGCGCGCTGGAGCAGGAAAAGTCGCAGTCGACGAGCCTGTCGAACGTGCTGGCCGAGGCACGCTCCGCCTACGACACGCTGGGCACGGAATTTTATCAGGTCGAGAAGAAGGCCATCGCGCGGGAAAGCGAAGTCGAGAAACTGCGCGAGGACCTCGAGCTCGCGCGCGAGTCGAACCGCAGCCTGGAAAGCACGCGGCTCGAACAGACGGACGAAGTCAGCGCGCGCAATGCGCAGATTGTCGAGATCGAACGCCAGCTGGCGCAGGAAAGCTCGCAGCGCCGCTCGCTCACCAAAGGCCGGCGCATCCTCGAAGAACCGTATGACATCACCGAAAAGAAGAACATCGAACTCGCCGGCGCGCGCGAGAAGCTGGCGCTGCTCGACGATGAGAAGCGCTCACAGCAAACGGCCGTCGATCAGGCGCTCAACGAAGCCGCCCGCCTCACCCGCCGCCTGACCGAGAGCGAAAACGATCTGACCGCCACGCGCGCCCAGCTCGGCAGGGTCGAAGCAAGCTTCGCCGAGGCTTACGCCGAGCGCGGACGGCTCGCCGCGGTGCTCGCCGAATCCAAGGAACAGCATCAGGCCGACCACAACAGCCTCAACATGCGGCTCGACGCCTTGCAGTCGCGCACCGCCACCGCCGAACGCCTGCTCGGCGAGGCGCGGCAGAATCTGGTCGCCCGCACGGAGGAATTGCGCGCCTTCGACCGCAGATCCGTGGAAGCTACCATCGGCCGCAACAACGCCGAAAAGCGCCTCGCCCAGATCGAGGCCGCGCATGAGGCGCGCGAGCGCCTGATCAAGGATCTCGAGCAGTCGCGCGCCACGCTTGCCGAGCGCGCCACCGCTTTGACCAAGACGCTGAAGACGCGCGAGACCGCGCTCGCACGCGCCGAGGAGAAGATCGCCGGATTGACCGACCGCAACGCGCATCTGGAAGCCGACATCCAGGTCAGCCGCACCAACATCGAAAAACGCATCGAGGACCTGAGCTCGGCGCTGCAACGCGAGCAGATGGAACGCGCGGTGATCGAAGGCGCGCTGGAAGCCGCGCGCAAGGATAATTCCCGCCTGCAGAGCGAGGTCGCGGCATTGCGCTCGACGCTGCGGCGCGGCCTGCCCTTCGACGAGGCGCCGATGGCGCCGAGCGAACTGGCCAACGACGAAGCGGCGCCGAAGTCGCGCAAGGGCAAGAGCGCCGAAGCCAGCGAAGGCGGCAAGGGATAAGTTCGAAATCAAGACGCTTGTAAATGTGACGAGCGGAACTCGCGAACCGGGTTCCGCTCGTTTTGCATCTGAACCTGCCTCCGCGTTGCCAACGCGGCGCCCGAAGCCACAATGACAAAGGCACGGCCGCACCCTATATCCGCCGTGTGCGCAAGCTTCTCCTCATCGTTCCCCTGTTCGCCCTGCTGGCGCTGGCGCTGTGGTTTGCCGGAGCCTCCTGGGTGCGGCTCGGCGGCGGGCCGATTCCGCTCTACGGCTATATCGCCATCGCCGGCGGCATCCTGTTTTCGCTACTGATCGGCGGCGGGTTGATGGCGCTGGTGTTTTATTCGAGCCGGCACGGCTACGATGACTGCCACGGCGACGGCCAATGACCCCACTTTGACGGCATTTTTGACAAGGCTGGCCTGCACGGAAGCCCGGTATCGCGCGGCAGCGGGATGCGCTATCAACCCGCCCACTCCGCCCCGCCTTACGGATGCACCATGAGCAAAACCCTCGTCCAGGAACAGTTCGGCAAGACCGCCGCCAGCTACCTCACCTCGACGCCACACGCGCTGGGCAAAAGCCTGGAGCGCCTCGTCGCCCTCACCGCGCCGCAGAAAAACTGGCGCGTGCTCGACGTCGCCACCGGCGGTGGCCATGTCGCCTACACCTTCGCGCCGCATGTCGAGCGCGTCTGGGCGACCGACATCACCCAGGAAATGCTCGACATGGTCAAAGGCGAGGCGGGAAAGCGCGGCCTTGCCAATCTGCGCACCACCTATGCCAAGGCCGAGGCCCTCCCCTTCGAGGACGGCACATTCGATCTAGTCACCTGCCGCATCGCGCCGCATCACTTTGACAGCATCCCCGAGTTCTTGAGCGAGATGCATCGCGTGCTCAAGGCCGGCGGATTGGCGGCGATCGTCGACAACGTGGTGCCGCCGGGCGGCGTCGGCGACTACGTGAACGCCTTCGAGCGCTTCCGCGATCCGAGCCATTTGCGCTCCTGGACCATGGAGGAATGGCGCGCGGCGTTCAAAAAGGCGGGGTTTGCTGTCACCCACGAAGAGCAGCTCTACAAGCAGATGGAGTTCAAGAGCTGGGCGGCTCGGCACGACGCCAACATGCAGAATTTCCTCCGCGCGATGCTGGCGCAGGCGACGCCCGACGTGAAAGCGGTGCTGGAGCCGAAGGCGGCAGATACGACCGAAGCAACCTTCCGCCTGTGCGAAGGCCTGTTCATCGCTAAACGCGGGTAAAAGCTCCATCAGCGGCGCGCTGCCGCGCCCCGTGCCTCGCCGCAACTCATTGAGAAAAAAAGCATTCCGCGCCGCGCGCGGGCATCTTTAACACTTCGTTAACCATCGCGATTCAGGATTGCCCTAGGATCTTTTTTACCTGATTCGGCGTCGCTTCAGCCGGGCGGATCGGCGCATAAAGGACCCCGCAATGGGCAAATTTGGCGGCTTTCTCTCCCGCAAGCGGATCATCTCCGACAGACGCACGCCACGCTGAAGGAGCGCAGCGCCGCGCTCGCGCGCGCCTACAACGCCAAGGATGCGGAGCTGACCCGCACCAAGGAAACCAATACCGCACTCGGCGCGCGCATCGAGGCGCTGGAAGAAGAAATGAAGGCGCGCCAACTGACCACGGAAAAGGCGCTAGAAGATTTGACCGCCGCGCTGCGCCGCGAGAAGCACGAGCGCACGGTGTTGGAAGGCGCGCTAGAAACCGGCCGCAAGGATTTTGCACGGCTGATGCGCGAGGTGATGACCCTGCAGCGCGACCAGGCCGCGCGCGAGCCGGGGCTCAACCCGTACGCCGCCAACGCCGCCTGAATAAAGAAGTCTAGGGGAACACTGCGGCATCGCCGGGCCAAACCGCCCGGCGATGTTGTTTTCGGCCGCCGTAAAACGTCACGCCGCCTTTGATCTAGCGCAAGGCGGCGAGCCGCCGCTTCTGGTGCTATTGCGTCACTAGCTCCAGCGGGGGCGAAACTGCTGGATGAATCATGCCATACCACGTCAACGCCGATCTGCCCGCCGCGGTGCGCTATCATCTGCCCGAACACGCGCAGGAAATCTACCGCGAGGCGTTCAACCACGCCTATGCCGCGCATGCCGGCGAAGCCGACCGCGAGCGCCGGGCGCACATCATCGCCTGGGCAGCGGTCAAGCGCACGTACGTCAAGCAGGGCGATGTGTGGGTGCCCAGCGGACAGCCGGCTTGGGCGTTGAATTGACCCAGCGCAAGGTCATGGCGGCCGGTTAAGGTACAAGTTTCATCTGTTTCGTGTTAGGCTTGCGCGCCGCGGAGAGTTCGATGCAGATGCAAAACAAGATCGAGGAGCGTTTTCCATTCATGTGGGGAATCGTGATCGTCGTCGTCGTCGTGACCTCGCTGATCCTTTGGCACTGGCACATTTCCTGAGCGCTGCGAGCAGCGCGACGCCATCGACTTGCCTACCCCTTCAGTTGAAACTTTGACGATATTCATGCGCGCGCCGACGCCGTGACGGCGCGTGAACGGCGTGACAGCATGGCCATGTAATTGGAAAACACGCGAGACGCCTCCATGCCGCGTTACTTCTTCCATCTCACCGATGGCAAGCACGTTCTCAACAACCACAAGGGCGTCGATCTCGCCGGCAATGCCGCCGCCCGCGACGATGCCGCGGTGCTGGCACGCGACCTCAAGCACGGCGCCAGGATGCCGGGCTGGAACTGGAACGGCTGGTTCGTGACAATCGTCGACCAGCACGGGAAGAAGATCGACGAGATTCCGATCGGGGATGTCCCGGATGCAGCGGGCTAGCGCCGCCCGATTTCAGCGCACCAGCTCCCGCATCGCCCGATCGAGCCCCTCCAACGTCAGCGGATACATCCGCCCGCCCATGAGCTGGCGCACCATGGAAATCGAATAGGTGAAATCCCATTCGCGCTCGGGCACCGGGTTGAGCCACACTGCCGCCGGATAGGTGCGCGTCACCCGCTCGAGCCAGGCCTGCCCCGGCTCCTCGTTGTAATGCTCGACCGAGCCGCCTTGCGCCGCGATCTCGTAAGGCGACATCGAGGCGTCGCCGACGAAAACCACCTTGTAGTCGTGCGGATACGTGTGCAGCACGTCCCAGGTCGGCGTCGTCTCCTGGAAGCGGCGGCAATTTTCCTTCCACACCCGCTCGTAAAGGCAATTGTGGAAGTAGAGATGCTCCATGTGCTTGAACTCGGAACGCGCGGCGGAAAACAACTCCTCCGTTGCCTTGATGTGCCAGTCCATCGAGCCGCCGATGTCGAAGAACAGCAGCACCTTCACCGCATTGTGCCGCTCCGGCCGCATGAGAATGTCGAGATAGCCCTTGTGCGCGGTGCCCTTGATGGTGCCGTCGAGATCGAGCTCATCGGGCGCGCCGGTGCGCGCGAACTTGCGCAGGCGGCGCAGCGCGATCTTGATATTGCGGGTGCCGAGCTCGACTTCGTCGTCGAGATCCTTGAACTCGCGTCTGTCCCACACCTTGACGGCGCGGAAATTGCGATTTGTCTCCTGGCCGATGCGCACACCCTCCGGATTGTAGCCATAGGCGCCATAGGGCGAGGTCCCGGCGGTACCGATCCATTTCGAGCCGCCCTGGTGCCGGCCTTTCTGCTCCGCCAGGCGCTTTTTCAGCGTCTCCAGTAGTTTGTCGAGGCCGCCCGTGGCCTCGATCTGTTTTTTCTCTTCCTCGGTGAGATATTTTTCGGCGAGCTTTTTCAGCCACTCGGCCGGAATGTCCCCCTCGATCCCTTCGCCGACGAACTCCAGTCCCTTGAACACATGGCCGAAGACGCGGTCGAACTTGTCGAGGTTGCGCTCGTCCTTCACCAGCGTCGCCCGCGACAGGTAATAGAAGTCGTCGACCTTACGCGAGGCCAGATCCGCCTGCATCGCCTGCATCAGCGTCAGGTATTCGCGCAGCGTCACCGGCACGCCGGCGGCTTTGAGCTCGGAAAAGAAGGTGACGAACATGGGCGCGAGACTACGCCACCCGCCGCTCCCCGCGCAATTCAAGCTGGCGCGCGTCCAGCCGCGTGCGCGTCGCCTCGATATGGATGAGCAGCGAGAAGAACAGATCGGAATGCCGCATCGGCAGGATGTTGGCGGCATGGTCGATGCTGTCGAGGTCGCCCTGCAAAGCGCCGATCTGATCGGCGGTCAGGTCGCCTTTCAGCCGCGCGTTAACCAGCCGCAGGCGGCGGTACAACCGCGTCAGCCGAAGATTTAAGAGCCACGCGTAAAGCTTCGGCGTCAAAGTAAACACCGGGATGACGATTGCGACCGCCGCGACCACGATCGCCGCCACGCGCTTGGCATCGTTGATCATCCTGAACGGCAGGTAGCGCTGCAGGTAGGACGGGCCGTTCCTGTAGTAATCGAGTGCCTCCTCAGCGACCGGAAATTCCGGATCGGTCTGCGTCGGAAACTCGCCGGCGCGCTGGAAGATGCCGGCGCCGCCATGCACGTCCCGCAAAGTCCGCGCCAGCAAATATTTTAGTTCCGGATGCAACTCCTTTCGCACGACGACAGAGTTGCTTGAGCCAACGAGATTGACGTCGGCCGGCGGGACATTCTTTGCAAGATCGATCACGCCCTGCGGCAGCACCAGGTGATGCAGGACTGGAAAGCGCCGCGTGAGCGCCTCGACTTGGGCGACATTCATCAGCCGGATGGCGGAGTCACGCAGCATTGATTGAATTGCCGGAGCATTCAGGTCTATCGGCGGCAAAAATACAGCGTCCCAATCGCCATCCCGCAGCTTCTTGGCCACAAGCGGAACGCCGAATACCGAAGAAAGTTGCGTATTGTCGGCATTGATCCCGTTCGCCGCCAGAATCGACTTCACCAATTTGTCGATCGCGGGAGTGACATTCACGCGCTTACCCTAAAGTTGGCTCAGGCGGTCGAGCGTCTCGCTTCCCCGATAAAAAATCCAAAGCGGCGCATAGTTGATCTGGCCAAGCGACTCCAGATCCGGCGACTCCGTGCTTTTGGTTTCACCGGCGAACACAAAGGTCGCCGACACGCCCGACTTCGGATCGTTGACGAGCCGGATGAGGTCAAACATGTCGGTGACGAATCGTAAGTTCAGAGTGACGTGATGACGCGCGAGGGTCTCGCGATAGCGGTCAGCGATGTGCTCATAGGCGCCGCCTTTCAGCCCCGCCGCGATCGTGATGGTCGTGGGTGGCGCCGGGATGAAATACCACAGCGTGAGCCAGACTACGGCGACAACGCACACGACCGCGGCGATGAGGCGCAAATAAAACGCTTGGGCCCATGAACCCATAGTTTTCCCCCTGAGGCCTCGCGCAAGGTAGCAGACCGGGGCGCGATTTGCCCCCGGGGCTCCCGGCCGGTAACAAGGGGCAACATAAAGAAAAAAGAAATGGCCGGGAGGATTGACGTGCTCGCGCACGACCGCGCCCTGTGGGCGCTTGCCGTTTTATTGTCGCCGGCGATGCTGCTGGCGCCGGCGATCTGGAACGGCTTTGCGCTCCTGCAGTACGACACCGGCGGCTATCTGGCGCCCTGGTACGACGGCAAGCTGCACATCAGCCGCTCGGCGCCCTATGGCCTGCTGCTGGTCGCCGGCCAGTGGCCAACCTTCTGGCCGGTGCTGATCGTGCAGTCGACGCTCACTATTTGGCTGCTGGCGCTGACCTTGCGAGTGCATGGCCTTGGCGGCCGGCCGCTGTTGCTGCTGGCGATTGTCGCCGTGCTCTGCCTGCTCACGACCTTGCCTTGGCTCACCGCCATCCTGCTCACCGACATTTTCGCCGGGCTTGGCGTGCTCGCGCTTTATCTTCTGCTGCTGCGCGGCGATGCGCTGAACAAGAGCGAACGCGCCGGCATCTTGGCGCTGACCGCGGTCTCGGCCGCGACCCACAGCGCGACCCTCATCGTGCTTGTCGGTCTCGTCATCGTCGCCGCGATCGTCCGCCTCTTTGATGCAACGCGCATTTCCTCGGCGCGGCTGGCGCAGGCCATCCCGGCGCTAGCGCTCGGCGCGCTGCTCGTCCTGTCGGCCAACTGGCTTGTCGCCGGCCGGCTCGCCTGGACGCTGGGCGGCGTTGCCCTCTCCTTCGGCCGCATGCTGGAAGACGGCATTGTCAAAAAATATCTCGACGAGCATTGTCCGGACGCAAGGCTGCGCCTGTGCCCCTACAAGGACCGTTTGCCGCAAGATGCCGACGATTTCTTCTGGGGCGAAGGCCCCTTTGACAAACTCGGCCGCTTCGACGGCCTCAATGGCGACATGCGCCGGATCGCGCTCGAATGCCTCCTCGACTATCCCGAGCGCCAGCTCCGCTCGATCGCAACCGAGACCGCACAAGAGCTCGCGCTGGTCGAAACCGGCGCCGGCGTCGTCAACTGGATCTGGAACACCTACGACACCACCAAGGCGCATGTGCCCGCCGCCGTGCCGGCCATGCTGGCCGCCCGCCAGCAGCAGCGCGGCGGCATTTCCTTCGACCGCATCAATCGTTTCCAGGTGCCGGCCGCGTGGTTGGCGATGGCGCTGTTGCCGTTGATCGCGGCCCTCGCATGGCCGAGACCCCGCTTCCGCGACATCGGCGAATTCGCCGCCGCCATGGCGCTCGCGCTGCTTGCCAATGCCGCCGTGTTTGGCGCGCTCGCCACCGCGCATAATCGCTACGGCGCGCGCATGGTCTAGATCGCCACGCTTGCTGTGTTGATCGCGCTCGCCCGCATCGTGCTCAACGATTCCCGCGCCGAGGCCCCCGGCTTGCCCGCCTGAGCGCGGCGCGTCACACTGTTTGCCAACAACGACGCCGCAGGCCTCGAGTGACGTCGCGCCGCGGCGTTTTGCAAGCAAAGGACCAATGCCATGGGAAACAGCATTGTTGAAGGCGACCACAGCGACGATACGATCCTCAACGTTGAAATTTCCGACGACGAGATGGAGCGGGCAGCGGGCAGCGGGAGGGAGAACATCGCCAACCCGACGGTCCCCTCGGCGCTCATCTGCGTTCCGTTTGAGCTTTAGCCTAAGCCTGCTTCTCCGGCGTCGTCACCACCAGCCCGTCGAGTGCGTCAGAGACCTTGATTTGGCACGACAGCCGCGAATTCGGCCGCACGTCATAGCCGAAGTCGAGCATGTCCTCCTCCATCGGCGACGGCTCGCCGGTCTTTTCGCGCCAGGATTCGTCCACGTAGACGTGGCACGTGGCGCAGGCGCAGGCGCCGCCGCATTCCGCTTCGATGCCGGGAATGTTGTTGCGCAGCGCCGTCTCCATCACCGTCGCGCCATTCTCGGCCTCGACCGTGCGCGCGGTGCCGCCGGAATCGATATATGTGATCTTGGGCATGGGAGACGGCTTGCGAGACGGCTGCGGAGCGGCCGTCTCTATATAGTCAATTTGTCGTGCGCGCCAATCCGCTGGCGGCCGCTTCAACCGCCACGCATCAGCTCGATGATCGCACATCGCGCTTCGTCCACCGCGGCGGCAAGCCGCTGCACGGCAACTTCGCACTCGACCTCGCCTTTGGTCGCGGCAAGCTCGGTGGCTTCGGCGGCGCGCGCCACCGCCCAGGCGCCAATGCCCGCGGCGGAGCCCTTCAGCGTGTGCGCCAGGCCTCCGACCGCCGAGGCACTGCTGGTGCGCATGCGTGCGATCAACAGCACGACTTGACGGTCAAACAGCAGCAGCACTTCGCGCTGGAGATTGCGGTCGCCGAACGTCGCATGCGCCAGATGGTCGCGATCGATTGCCGGCGTGACAGTCGCCGCCGATGCCGGTTCGACAGTCATCGTCAGCGTTTCCATACCAACCTCCCTGGGGCTTTGTGGCCCCCTTGTTGGGTGGAAGTTTGGGCCTTGCCGGTTCAATTTCCGGTAAATTTGCCGCCCGATCCAGGCCGCGCCGGGCGCCGGAACGCGCCGAAGGCTAACCGCCCTTTAACCGCCCACCCACAAGCCGGCCGGTCCTGCCGCGCCATGGCCCTAATTTGCGGTCCATCATTGGCCGGCCGGGCACCCCCGGAAGGCCAGTTAATCCGGGTTAACGATGATTAAAAAGTCCTTAACCACGTAGTTTCTTTCGTATTGCCAAATGGATAGGATGAAATAGCCACCGGTAAGCTTAACTGGCGGCCGCTTTAAGGCTCCCGATCCCGCGCTCGTGGCGCGGCCCATTTGCGTGCCAATGGTTTGGGCTGCGGCAGTAGTCCGGCGTAAAAACGAGGCGACGACCGAAATGGCCAATACCCCGCAAAAGAGCAAGGATGCCTCGCAAGAGGCGCTAGCCGCCGCCATCCACGAGGCGATCGGCATTCGCGACGCCGACCGCGGGTTCGGTTCGAACACCACCAGCTCCAATGCCGATCCCTTGGTGACCCCGCCGGCCGGTGCCGACCTCTTCCACGACGATCGCCAACCCGCCAACTGGATAGTCGACGATTCCGGGCTGCCGCGCGCCGCCAACGACGACCGCGGCAGCATCGGGCAAATTTTGCAGACGCTGCGCCGCCGCCCCTCGCTCACCCCTTACATCCTCGCCGGCGTCGTCTCGGCCGCCTGGACGGCCGGCGGCATCGCCACCGCTTACCTCTTCCGCGGCGAATTGCTGGACATGTTCACCACGCCGCGCATTGGCGTCGCCGCTGCGGTCGGCTTCGCCAGCGTCATCGTGGTGCCAGTCGTTTTCTTCTTTGTACTGGCGCACATGTTCCGCCGCGCGCAGGATATGCGCCAGGTCGCCGAATCTATCGCCGAGGTGGCGATGCGTCTGGTGCAGCCGGAAAGCGCCGCGCGCGAGCAGATCGTCACCGTCGGCCACGCCATCCGCCGCGAAGTCGCCGCCATGGGCGACGGCGTCGAGCGCGCGCTCGCCCGCGCTTCCGAGCTGGAAGCGCTGGTGCACAACGAAGTCTCCGCACTCGAGCGCGCCTATAACGACAATGAGGTGCGCATCCGCGAACTGCTCACCGAACTCGTGCATCAGCGCGAGACGCTGGTGAGCCAGGCCGAGCAGGTACGCGGCTCCATTTCCGGCGTGCATCTCGATCTCGCCAACGACATCACCTCGGTCGGCGATCTGGTCGCCGACAAGGTCAACGAAGTGGCGCAGCGCATCACCCGCTCGCTCACCGAAAAGGGTGAGCACATCACGCTGGCGCTCGGCCATGCCGGCGACTCGATGATCGATGCACTCTCCGAGCACGGCTCGACGCTGCTCGACCGGCTGGAAACGACCAGCGACCAGGCAACCTCCGCTATCGCCTCGGCGAGCGCCCGGCTCTCCGCCAGTCTCAATTTCAAGACCGAGCATGTGCACGACGAATTCGCCGATCTCACCGTGCGCCTGCAGCAGATGATGAGCTCGCGCCTCGACCAGGTGGCGCAAGGTTTTGCGCAGAAGTCGGCGCAACTGATTGAGATGATGGGCCAGCGTTCGCAGGCCTTCAGCGACGCCATCGCCGACACCGGCGGCCGCATGTCCGAGAACATCGCCGCCCGCGCCGAGGAAGTGAACACGACGCTGCGTTCGACCAGCGATTCCCTGGTGCTTGATCTGAGCCTGCGCGGCGGTGACGTGGTCTCGAAAATGGAACAGACCGGTGCGCTCATCACCGACACCATCGTCTTGCGCAGCAACAATGTCACCGACACCTTCCGCGAGAGCGCCGAGGCGCTGGTGGTTTCCCTCAACAGCCGCGGCGACGCCGTCAAGGACATGCTGATGGCCCGCCTGCAGGCCTTCGAGGACATGTTCGCCCACGGCGGCACCGAATTGACCGAGAAGATTTCCCGCGACGCCGAGACGCTCGGCAGCCTGATCACTCGTCACATCACCGAATTTGACCGCACCGTGAAGACCTACGGCGGCGAACTGGTCGACCGGCTAGGCCAGCGCACCGAGGACGTCTCCGACTCGATGCGCAATTACATCGACACATTCGACCAGCGCGTCAGCGACCGCACGCATGAGCTTTCCGGCGCGCTCGATCAGCGGCTGGCGCAATTCGAACAGCAAATCGGTTCGGGCGTAAACAGCATCACCGGCACGCTGGCCGCGCGCGGCAAAGAGGTCGTCGAGGCGCTCGACATTCGCGTCGCCGCGGTGGCCGACACCATCAACCTGCGCGGCAGCGCGGTGGCCGACGCGATCAGCGCCAAGATTGGCGAGATCGATCAGACGCTGGGCGCCCGCGCGCTCCAGGTCGCTGACAATCTCGACAGCCGCATCGGCCGCTTCGAGGAACTGCTGGTCGGCCGCGCCCAGACCATCACCACGCAGATTGAGACGCGCACCAAGGCCGCCGCCGACGCGCTCAACGCCCGCATGGAGCAGTTGTCGCATTCGATCACGGTCAACGCCACGGAAGCGGAAAAATCGCTCGGCCAACTGGCGCTATCCACCACCGACGCTATCCGCACCAGCGCCAGCGAAGTCGAGCGCACGCTGCTCGGCGTCAGCGCCGAGGTTGCCCGCAGCTTCGTCGGCAAGGCCGACGAGATCGCGTCGGCGCTGACCCAGCGCACCAGCGAAATGAGCGCGGTCCTCTCCGATCAGAGCGGCGGCGTCATCGCCGCCATCACCGAAAAGGCCCAAGAGTTCGCCGGCCAGGTCACCATGGTGACTGACCTGGCGATCAAATCGATCGAGGAGAAGAGCTTCACCTTCACCCGCTCGATGCTGGACAACTCGACCGAGATCGCCCGCACCATCAACGTCGCCGGCGAAAGCGCGTCCAACTCAGTCACCCGCGCCCTCAACGAGCTGCACCAGACGGCGCAGACGGCCATCGACCAATCGCAAACCACTGCCAAGGCTACCGTTTCCGAGATTCTGGAAACGCACAACATGCTGCGCGCGGATACCACCTCTCTGTTCGAGCGGCTGCGCGAGGCCAATATCATGCTGCAGGAGGTCCTGAGCGGCACGCACGAGAACATGAGCTCGCTGGAAAACACGCTGATGCTGCGCGTCTCGGAATTTGTCACCGCCATGAACGAGGTCACCGTTTCCACCAGCGAAGCGACCAGTCGCATGGAAAACGACATCGGCACCTTCCGCGACGTCACCTCGCGGGTGATCTCGGATCTCGGCCAGCTCGCCGACCAGTTCGACCACCACGGCCGCGATCTGGCCCGCGCCGCCGACATGATCGACCTCAGCAACCAGCGCACCGAAGGCACCGTCAACGAGCGCCGCGTCACGCTCGACTCGCTGGTGGCAACGCTCGACATCCGCACCGAGGATCTCGACCAGCGGCTCAAGCGCTTCTCCGGCCTGCTCGACGAATTGCTGGAAGCAGCCTCCAGCCGCGCGCGCGACGTCGCCCGCGTGGTCTCCGAGGCGAGCGCCGAGGGCTCGCGCGCGATTCAGGAGCAATACGAGAACGTGCGCGAGAACGCAGAAGAAGAACGCCGGCGCACCGCTGAGGCAATGCGCGCGATCTACGAGCAATCGTCCGGCGACACCCATGCGCTGTTCGGCGAGGCTAACGCGCGCTTCGCCGAGGTGATGGCGGGCATGAAGCAGATGTCGGCAGAGATGCAGCGCGAGCTCGAGGCCACCCGCAACGAACTGCGCCGCGGCATTTTCGACCTACCGCAGGAGACGGCGGAGAGCACCGCGCAGATGCGCCGCGTCATTGTTGACCAGATCGAGGCGCTGGCCGAACTCAACCGCATCGTTGCCCGGCACGGCCGCAATCTCGACGCCGTCGAGCCGATGCGCCGGCGCGAGGAGCCGACGCTGGCGATCGTCGGCGGCCGCGCCGAACCTTCTCCGACGCGCAGCGAATTGCCCCACCGGCCGGCGCCTGCGCCGCGCGGCGACGTCAGCAACTTCGCGCCGGCAGCGCGGCGCGCGGAAGCCGCCTCGCCCAGCCCAGCGGCGCAATCGACCGCCGGCCGCGGCTGGCTCACCGATCTGCTCAATCGCGCCTCGCGCGAGGACAGCGACCCGGCACGCGATCTGCAGCGCGAGGCTGGCCGCGAAACTCCGCGCAGCGCGGACGAGCGCTCGCCCCGGCACTCGATCGAATCGCTGGATTCACTGTCGGTCGACATCGCCCGCATGATCGATCACGACGCCGCCGCCGACCTGTGGGACCGCTACAAGCGCGGCGAACATAACGTGTTCACCCGCCAACTCTATACTTTGCAGGGGCAGAAGGCGTTTGACGAAATCCGCAGGAAGTATCGCGCCGACCGCGAATTCAAGCAGACGGTGGACCGTTACATCGGCGAGTTTGAGCGACTGCTCGATGAGGTCTCGCGCGACGACCGCGGGCAAGTGGTGGCGCGCACCTATCTCACCTCGGAAACCGGCAAGGTCTACACTATGCTGGCGCATGCGGCGGGACGCTTCGACTAAACGCCGCATCAATATTGCCCAGCAAAAAAAAGCGGGCGCGGCGCCGCAACCGCGATGCCCGCGATTTACTTCTCGGTTCCGCTTATAACAATCGAATTGCCAGCAGACGCTATCTATCGGATAGTAAAGTGCTTGCTGTCGCGTGGGGCGACTTCAGCGATACATGCAAATATGAGGGGTGCGCGATCTCTGCCTCAGAATAACAGCACCTAGGCAGAACGGAGATGGTTTCGGCGTATTTGCACGCCATGAAAAATGCAAGGCACCTGGGAGGATCAGACAATGATTAAGCTTGAGTTTTCGCAGCGCGCTTTCCTTGCGCGCAGGATTGCCGCCGGGCTTTTTGCGGCGAGCCTTATCGCGCTGAGCGGGCTCGCGACCTCGACCGCATCTGCCGAACCGAAGGACATCAAGTGGGGCACCGGCCCGGTCGGCTCGTCCGGCCACAAGGCGCTGGTCGTTCTCGCCGATCTGCTCAACAAGGAAATGCCGGAGTTCCGCATCAGCGTATTGCCGACGCCCGGCGCTGTGACCACGGTCAAGGGCTTCGCCACCGGCGAATACAATGGCTATTACGGGTCGGACGTGGCGCTGAAGGAACTCGCCGAGGACTTTGGCCGCTTCAAAGACTTCAAGGCCAACGTCAAGATCCAGCCGGTGCAGTCGTTCTGGTGCTACACCCTCGATGTCGGTCTCGCCATCAAGGCGAGCGACCGCGACACCATCAAGAAATGGGGCGATCTGACCGGCAAGAACGTATTCACCGGTCCGCTGCCGTTCGACACGCGCAAGCATCTGGAAAACGCCATGGCCGCGCTCGGCGTAAAGCACATCTACAAGCAGGTCGACCTGTCCACCGCCGGCTCGCAGCTGCAATCCGGCTCGATCAAGGCCATGATCATTTACGCTGCCGGCGGCAAGACCGCGGCGCCGTGGATTTCGGAAGCATCGCTCGCGGTGGATTGGGCCGCGCTCAACCCGAGCGCCGACGAAATGGTGACACTAAAGAAGAAAGGTTTCGCCACCGAAATGGTCGACCCGGCGAACTTCCACAAAAAAGCAGACTACGTCGATAAGGTGTTTCTATCGCCGTTTTACTGGGGCTTCGACCTCGGCTCTGTCGCCTCGGCCGACGAAATGTACAAAATGCTGATGATCATCGAGAAGCATACCGACGAACTGGCCAAGGCCGATACGAGTTTCGCGCAAATCGGCGGCGGCAAGATGGCCGAGTTTCAGAAGCAGGCGCTCGAGTCGACCGCCGATCTCGTTCCCATTCATCCCGGCCTGGCCAAATATCTCAAGGCCAAGGGACTGTGGGACAGCAAGTGGGATTCCCGCGTCGCCAAAGAGATCATGTGAGAACGCAGGCTTGACGTGAATGAAAATGCGGAGGCGGGCGTGTGAATGCACCCGCCTCGCTCTGCATCCGGCGATAAATTAGATCCGTCATGACTAACACAACGCCGCAACCCCGCCCGCCGCTCGCGCTCGACGCCATCTACTACACGGCGGCGATCGGCTATTTCCTCGCCATGTTCTACTACTACTGGACCGGCGTCGGCGGGCCCACGCTACTCGCCATGATCATGATTCCGGTCACCTATGTGCTGTTCACGCTGCAGTCGCTGCGCAACAACGATCTTTATCCGCAGCTGCCGGTGACGCTGAACTACATCATCGCCGCGGCCTATTGCCTGTTCTCGCTGTATTGCGCCTGGTACATGAACGCGAACTATGTGGCGCTCGGCGAGGAACGCGCCGGCATGTGGAACGCCAACGACCTGTTCGTCGGCGGGGTGATGGCGCTGCTAGTCGTGGAATACGCGCGCAAGCGGCACATGCCGCTGTTCATCCTCAATATTATTCTCATTCTCTACGCCGTCTACGGCTATGTCGTTCCCGGCATGTTTTATCACGCCGGCCTGTCGTGGCACCGCATCGTCACCGCTTCGAGCGTGGAGATGGAAACCGGCATCTTCTCCCGCCTGCCGCAGATCGCGCTCACGGTGATCGGCTCGTTCCTGCTGGTGTTGAGCCTGCTGCGCGGCTTCGGGTGCGTCAACTCGCTGCTACGCGCAACCAAGCGCGTCGCCATTCGCTCGCCGCACGCCATCCCGCAGTCGGCGGTGATCGGCTCAATGTTGATCGGCACGGTGTCGGGCTCGGGCGCCGCCAATTCGATTACCGTCGGCTCGGCGACGATCCCCGCGATGATCCAGGCCGGCCTGCCGCCGGCGACCGCGGCCGCGATTGAGAATTCATCCTCGATGGGCGGCCAGTTGATGCCGCCGGTGATGGGCATCGCCGCCTTCCTGATGGCCGAATTTCTCGGCGTCGATTATTTCGACGTGGTGGCGCGCGGTTGGGTACCGGCGCTGATCTACTATATCTCGGTGGCGACATCGGTTTACCTGCTGGCGACGTTCCACCACACGCACATGATCGTCGATCTGGACGTCAAGCGGCTCGACTGGCACGACCGAGTCAATCTCGGCGCCTTCGTGTTCGTCGTCGGTGGCCTGGTGACGCTGATGGCGACCATTTTCCTCGCGCCGATGTTTGCCGCGCTCTACATGTTCTGCGCGGCGGGCGCCGGCCTGCTGGTCATCCATGTGGCTTCGCTGCTGCGCCAATGGTCGTTCCGCGCCTTTATCGCGCCGCTCAAGCGCACGCTCGATTCCTATATCGATATGATCACCGATATCGCGCTGCTCTTGGCGACATTGTCGATCATGACCGGCGCGCTTGTCATCACCGGCGTGCCGACCAAGCTCGGGTCGCTGTTGATCCAAGCCGGCGGCATCAACATGGCGGCGATGGTGGCGATGGCCTTCATCTTCGGCGCCATCCTCGGCACCGGGCTTCCCCCCGCGCCGGTCTATATTCTGGTCGCCATCGTCATCGGCCCGCCCTTCATCAAGATCGGTGTCAACCCGTGGGTGGTGCACTTTTTTGCCTTTTTCATCGGCGTGTTCGGCGAACTTACGCCGCCGACCTCGATCACCGCGGCGATCACGGCAAAGATCGCCAATGCCTCGTTTTACACAACTCTCTGGCGCTCGGTGCAGATTTGCGTGTCGCTGTTCACGCTGATGGTGGCGGTCTTCGTGCATCCGGAGTTGGTGGTGAAGCCCGGCCTCGACCAGATGGGGGCCGCCTATCTGGTGATGGTGGCGACGCTCGGCATTACCTTCACGCTGCAGGCCACCTATTCCGAGACGCGCACCGTCGACCTTGGCGTGCGCGCGGTGCTGGCCGCGATGTCGCTCTATATCCTGTTCTCGTTCAACGACATCGCCTCCGACATCGTGTCGGCCGGCGTGCTTGCGGTCATTGCCTACTGGATCGTGTTGCGGCGTCCGCTGGTCGCAGCCGCAGCGCCGCCGGAGACGGCCGCGCTCAAGCCGGCGCTCGCACCCACGCCGGGGGGAGCCGCCGAATAGGCGCTATTTGTTGCCGCTGCCGCCAAAGATCAGCCGGCTCGGGTTCTTGTCGAAATTCTTGACCGCGGTGTCGATCGTCCCCAGCGTGCGATGCAGATCGGCGCCGACGACTTCGATCTGCCTATTGGCGTTGCCGGTAAGACGCCCGATCCCGGCAGCGACGTCGGCCGTACGCTTATCGAGGTTTTCGGCAAGCGTCTTGTAGGACTTCACCGCGTCACTGATCTTATCGACGGCGTCGTTGACTTTTCCGCTCTTGCCGTCCTCGCCGCCGGTTAGGTCCTGCAGACCCTGAGTGATCTTGTCGATGCGATCGGAATTGCGCGCCAGCGCCGCGGCGAACGTGTCGATGTTTTTCAGCGCGTCCTTGAACACGCCCTGGTTATCGGCGACGAAATCATCGAGACGCCGCAAGGTGTCGCGCGCGGCCTGGGTGAAATCCATCGTGGCGGCGGGCGGCGCGGTGAGCGTCGGCGGATCGGTCTTCGAGCCGACCAGGACCGGCGCCGACAACGTGCCGCCCTTGATCGACACTTGGCCGACGCCGGTCAATCCCTGAAATTCAAGTCCGACCTCGGCATCGGAGTGGATCTCGACATTCTTGTCGACGCTGACGGTGGCGATGACCTGCTTCGGCTGCTGCGGATTGAGTTTGAGGCCGGTCACCTCGCCAACCAGCATGCCGTTGAACAGAACATTGGCGCCGGTGCGCAGGCCGGACACCGCCCCGTCGAACACCACGCGGTAATAGGTGCGCTCCGCCGTGCCGCCGATATTCTGGAACCAGTATACGAAGCCGAACACGCCGGCGATCACCGCCAGCGTGAACAATCCGATCAACACGTAGTTCGCTTTGGTTTCCATCGATGCCGCCGGTTTAAAGAGTCACTTTTACATGCATCTGGTTGTCATCATGCGCGCGCTTGCCGTGGAAGTAAGCTTTGAGCCAGGGGTGCTGCGAGGCCATCATCGTTTCCATGCTCCCCGCCGCGATGATCTTCCCCTGAACGAGCACCGCAATGCGGTCGCAGACCGTATGCAAGCTGTCCAGGTCGTGAGTTACCATGAAAACGGTCAGGCCCAAAGTGCGCTGCAAAGTGGCGATCAGTGTGTCGAAGTCGGCCGCGCCGATCGGATCGAGACCGGAGGTCGGCTCGTCGAGGAAGACGATATCCGGGTCGAGCGCCAGCGCCCGAGCGAGCGCCACGCGCTTGGTCATGCCGCCGGACAGCTCCGAGGGGAATTTTTCGCACACATCGGCGTGCAGCCCGACCATTTCGAGCTTTGCCACCACCAGATCGTCGAGCATCCGCTCGGACAGCTTCAGATATTCGCGCACCGGGAATTGCAGGTTTTCGCGCACCGTCAGCGAAGAAAACAGCGCGCCCTCCTGAAACAGCACGCCCCAGCGCCGCTCGACCGCCTGACGCTCCGCGTCGCTTGCCGGCCCCATATCGACGCCGAACACCTTGATCGTGCCCTCGCGCTTGGGCAACAGCCCGATGATCGTGCGCATCAACACCGACTTGCCGGCACCGGAACCGCCAACAAAGCCGAGAATCTCGCCGCGATAGACGTCGAGATTGACCTTGTTGAGCACAACCTGCTCGCCGAAGCCGACCACGACGTCGCGCACTTCGATGATGACGTCCCTGCCCCGAGTTCTGATGTCCTGCGCCATCACTCACATCCCGACTGAGGCAAAGAATATGGCGAACAAGCCGTCGAGCACGATGACGAGGAAAATCGATTCTACCACGGACACCGTGGTCTGCATGCCGAGCGATTCCGCGCTGCCCTTCACCGCCATGCCCTCGACGCAGGCCACAGAACCGATCACCAGCGCCATGAATGGCGCCTTGATCATCCCGACTTCAAATGTTTGCAACGAAATTGCTTCCTTGAGCCGCTGCAGATAGATCTCCGGGTCGATGCCGCCATAGAGCCAGCACACCAGCCCGCCGCCGTAGAGCGCCGCCATTGCGCCGAGAAACGTGAGTAGTGGCACGGCAATGATCAGCGCAAGGATGCGCGGCAGGATCAGTACTTCGACAGGGTCGAAGCCCATGATGCGCAGCGCGTCGATTTCCTCGCGCATCTTCATCGAGCCGAGCTCCGCCGTATAGGCGCTGCCCGAGCGGCCGGCCACCATGATGCAGACGATCAGCACGCCGAGCTCGCGCAGCACCAGGATGCCGAGCATGTCGACAACGTAGATGTCGGCACCGAATTTACGGAAATGGAAGATGCCCTGCTGGGCGATGATGCAGCCGATCAGGAACGTGATGAGCAGGATGATCGGCACCGCACGCCAGCCGACGTTGTCAACATGATGCACCATCGAGGTGAAGCGAAAGCGGCGCGGATGCACGGTAACGCGAAGCAGCGCGCTGACAACCGCGCCCAGCATATTGACGATGTCGGCGAAGGATTGCCACACCAGCACGATGCTCTCGCCGATTGAGGCGACGGCGTCGAGCAGTCCACCACCGCCTTTATGCGGCGGCGCCTCTTCCGGCGGTAAGGCGTGCAGCTTGTCGAGCAGCATGCGATGGTCCTCTTTCAGGCCCATCACATTGGTGGCCGCGCCGCGCGCGGTGAATTCGTGCTCGAGCCGCTCCAGCAGCAGGGCGCCGTACGTGTCGAGCCGCTCGACCCGGCTCATGTCGATATCGACGCTGCTAAACGGCGCCCGCGCGTGCACGACCCGCGTGATCAACGCCTCTAGTCGGCGCGCGCGCGTCGCCGTCCACGCGCCGGCGCCGGCAAGCCGAAGCTTGTCGCCCTCGGCGTTGCCCTCTAGCAGTATCTCGTCAACCACGTACCGCTCCGACCACAAATCCAGCCAAGCCGTGGACGATGTCCGGGTCCGGCTGAACCCCCCAGCGCGCCGGGGCCTGGGCCCTTGAGCGCTGGCGGCTGCCGCCGCCATACTTGACCATCGCAGGCGAACCTGTCGAGGCTTTGGCAGCGGTTCACCTTAGCCCAAGGCCTTGAATTTGTCGCTGAATTTGTCCTCGAACCCACCCCTGACGCTGTCGCTAGCGGTCGAACGCTGGCCGATTGCCGGCTCCTTTGCCATCAGCCGCGGAGCCAAAACCGAGGCGGTCGTGGTGGTGGCTGAACTCTCCGACGGAACGGCGCGCGCGCGCGGCGAATGCGTCCCTTATGGCCGCTATGGTGAGACAGTCGAGGGCGTCATCGCGGCGCTCGAGGGCATGCGACCGCAATTGGCTGGCGGCCTCGACCGGGCCGGCCTGCAACGGGCCATGTCGCCAGGCGCCGCGCGCAATGCGCTCGATTGCGCCTTCTGGGATCTGGCAGCCAAGCGCACGCAGCGGCCGGTGCACGAGCTCGCCGGGCTCCCCGCCCCACACCCGCTCACCACCGCCTATACGATTTCGCTCGCGGCGCCCGCCGTTATGCTATTGGCCGCGGCAAAGGCTGCCTCCCGCGCATTGCTCAAGGTCAAGCTCGGCGCTCCAGGCGATGCCGAACGTATCGCCGCCGTGCGCCAGGCCGCGCCCAAGGCGACGTTGATCGTGGATGCCAATGAGGGCTGGGACGAAGCCGGCCTCGTCGCCAATCTGGCGGCCTGCGCGCAAGCGGGCGTCGTGCTGGTGGAGCAACCGCTGCCGGAGGGACACGATCAGGCGCTCGCCGGGCTCAAGCGGCCGATTGCCATTTGCGCCGACGAGAGCGCGCACGGCCTCGCCTCCCTGCCGGGCCTCGCCGGCAAATACGATGCGGTCAACATCAAGCTCGACAAAGCCGGCGGGCTCACCGAGGCGCTGGCCATGGCCGCGGCGGCCGAACGCATGGACCTTGGCGTCATGACCGGCTGCATGGTGGCAACGTCGCTCTCCATGGCGCCGGCCGTGCTGCTCGCGCAGAACGCGCGCTTTGTCGATCTCGATGGTCCGCTGTTGCTCACGCGCGACCGCAATCCCGGCCTGCGTTATGCCGACAGCCTTGTCTATCCGCCCATTCCCGGGCTGTGGGGTTAAAGGCCCGAATTCCGCGAGGATTGATCCTCGTCAAAGCCGCTAGGCCCGGTTGCGGCTATCGGTCATTCCATGCCGATGACCGACAACGTAGTCGAACACCTTCTTGTCCACGCCCGCCGCTGCCGGGAAATGGCCGGCGCGACATGGAACGAAGACATCGCCGCCGAATTGCGCAAGCTCGCTGTGGAATGTACGCGTGCTGCGCGCGAGGCCAACCGCGACTCCGACGGCCACACCACCGTCCATTAGACTGTCACCAAATGGAACTCACAGACGTTGCCAAGCGTCTGAGTCCGTTCACGGATTGTGCCCGGCCTATGGTTAACCAAACCTTTCCCCGGCGGCTATGGATAGCCTAGACTTGAGTCAAAATAAGCGGCCAGAAACGGCGGGTGGCGTTCGAGCGGGGACTTGGGGTTATGCGTTTGCGCGGCTTGGTATTGGCGGCCGCCATGCTGGCGACCGCGCTGTCGTCGGCGTCCGCCACAATGCGCATCGCCGAAGACCGCGGCGGTCAGATCGGCCATTATCTGCAGTCCTTCGCGCTGCTGCGTTCGTCCGGCGAGCGCGTGGTCATCGACGGCAATTGCCTGTCCGCCTGCACGCTCGTGCTCGGCCTCATTCCGCGCAGCCAGATCTGCGCGACGCCGCGTGCGCGCTTTGGATTTCACGCCGCTTGGATGCCGGACACCGACGGCCATCCGGTGACCAGCGCGATGGGAACGCAAGCACTGTGGAATATCTATCCCGGCGAGGTGCGGCGCTGGATCAATCGCCACGGTGGCCTGTCGCGCCGGATGATCTATATGCAAGGCCACGATCTCAACGGCATCGTGGCAAGCTGCGGCAGTGTGCATCGCGTGCGCTCAGTGCGGCACCGCTCGCCCAAGCTGATACGCTACGAAAGCGCAAGCGCCTCCGGCGACTCCCGTTAGCGCCATCGCCGCATAGGCTACGCCGCCGAAGGCGGCATAGAGCAATCCGGAAAGTCCCATCGAGCCCGCCATCACCACGCCCGAGGCGATGGCGAGATAGCCTTGCGCGGTGGCGCTTTGTCCTGGTGGCGCGCTGCGGGCGACGAAATTGAGCGAACCGAAAAACGTCGCGCCGAACGACAGCGCGTGTAGCAGTTGCAGCCAAGGTAACAGCAGCGCCGGCGGATCGCACGCCATTGCCGTCCAGCGCAGCACCGCGCCGCCACCGCCGATTAGGATCAGCACGACCGGCGTGACCGGCGGCGGCAAACGACTGGAGACCGCGAACAGCACGATCTCGGCAACGACGCCGAGCGCCCACAGCCCGGCGATCGCAGCACCATCGAGGCCGGCGGCGCGCCATTGCAATGCCGAGAAACCGTAATAGACGGCGTGGCTCGCCTGGATCAGGCTCGCCGCCGCCAGCACGGCGACAAAAGCGGGATCACGCAGCAGCGACTTGCGCGTGTTTGCAGTTTCGGCCGGCTGCGCAGGCGTCGGCGACAGCGGCGCAAGCGAATACGCCGTCAGCGCAGTAATCAGCAGTGCCGCAACGATCAGCCAGATCAGCTCGCGCGCCGGCATGACGTCGGTGGCATAGCCGGCAAGAAAACTGCCGGCGATGAACGCGGCCGAGCCCCACAGGCGCACCGGACCATAGGCCTGGCCGCGGGCGCTCAAGCCGCGTAGCGCGTAGGTTTCGGTCAGCGGCATCACCGGCGTGAAGGCAAGCGAGGCAAGACCATAGGCGACGACGATCGCCACGGCGCCCGCGGCAAAGCCGGTCATCGCGTAGCCGACAACGCTCGCGCAACTGGCAATGACGATCGCGGCGCGCAGCGCGTCGCGGCGGTCGGCAACGCGCGTAGCGATTGGAATGGCGAACACGCGCACGATCATCGGGATCGCCAGCACCACGCCGATCAACTGCGCGTCCAGCCCCTTGGCTTTGAGCCAGACCGGGAAAAACGGCAGCTGGATACCGAGCATGGCGAACATGGCGGCATAAAGCGCCGCCAGGCGCGGGGCGAATCCGACAATGGGCCGCATCATGCGTGGCTAGCCGAATCAGGTGGGCTGATTGATAAACTGCCGTCCCGAGGAATGCACTCAGGTCGGATCTTGGATCGGACATGGCTAGCGAACCGCAGGCGCTGGCGAAAAGGCCCGAGGCGGCGGACGACGACTACCGCAGCCTGTGTGCGGCGCTCGAGGCGAGCGCGCGCGGGCGTGCTTTCCTCGCCGAACGTGCCCGCCGCAACCGCAACGCCGACACCGAACTCGTGCTCGGCGCGCTCGACCGCCTGGCAGCACAGATGCGCGCCGACGCGGCGGCCATCACCGATCTGCTCGGCGAATTGAGTATGCTGCTAGCCGCCGTTCGCCTCGCCCGTCCCGACATCGACGCCGGCCGCCCACCCGGCAAGGTGGCGATGCTCACCGCGCTGGTCGATCTCTTGGAGCGGCGCATCGACGCCATGGTCGAAAACAAGGCCGCCGCTCAGGCGACGGTGGACGATAACATTGAAGACGCCACGCGGCCGCAGCTTGCCGTGGTGCCGCCGCCCGAGGAGCCGGAATTGCCGATCCCCTCTCCTTTTGTCGTGCAGCCGCCGGCCATCGTCGTCGTGCCGGATGAAGCACAACTCAGACGCGCCGCCAGCGCCGCGATCATGCCGGAGGTAAACGTCTTGGACGGCGCAACGCCCGCCGCCAAAGCGGTAACCAAGCCGGCCGCCAAACCCGCCACACCGAAAACCGAGACGCCGCCGGCCGACCCGCTGCGGCCGCTCGCCGCGATCATGGTGTTGAGCGAGGACGAGCGCATCGCGCTGTTTAGCTGAGCGGCCTTGCTATGGGCTCACAACTGTGCGGCCAATGTCTGCCGATGCGAGCAAGATAGACATTATATAGATATATAGACGCGGGCGACTAGCCGCTCACGGGCCCGAATTGAAATATACAGACGTCGCGCCATGACCTTAGACTTTCGCATAATTATTACGCATAAATATATTGTGCACTGCCAAATAAATTCCTGCTGACGATCCCCGTTTACACAGAGATTTGTAGGCGAAAAACGCTGGCGCGGCGCGGCGATTGCGCGATATGGTATACAGGGTGACCAATAAAAATAATTCATCTGGCAAGGCAAATCCACTTTTTCGGACCCGCCTCAACCAGCTGCAACCAGACTCATGAGGAGGAACTCAAAGATGAGCACTAAAAAACTTCCGCCTGTTACGCGGCGCCGGTTCTTGCAGACGACGAGCCTTACGCTCGCCGCCGCGCCGATGCTTGCCGCGCCATTCGTTTCGAAGGCCTTGGCCGCCGACAAATCGCTGTCGATCGTGCAATGGGCCCACTTCGTCCCGGCATACGACACTTGGTTCGACAAATTCGCCAAGGACTGGGGCGAGAAGGAAAAGATAGCGGTCACGGTCGATCACATTCCCGTGCAGAACATTCCCGCACGCGCGGCCGCCGAGGCATCGGCCGGAGCGGGACACGATCTCTTCGGGTTCAACGGTTCCGGTGGCGCGCATCTCTACCGTAAGTTTTTTATCGACGTCGCCGAACTCGTGAAGGAAACCGAGAAGAAGTACGGCAAGGTTTCCGTCATCGGCAAGCAGCTCGGCTACAATCCAGACGACGGCAGCTGGTCTGCGTTCCCCGACTTCTACATCAACTTCCCCGGCATGTATCAAAAGACCATGTGGGGCGAGATCGGGATGCTGCCGGATACGTGGGACAATCTGCGCATCGGCGGCGCCAAGCTGAAGGCCAAAGGCCACCCGGTCGGCATCCCGCTTGGTCACAGCAACGACCCGAACGCGAATTGGCGCGGCCTGATGTGGAGCTACGGCTCCCACGTCCAGGACGAAGCCGGCAAGAAGATCGTTCTCGACAGCAAGGAGACGGTTGAAGCGGTCAAGCTCGCTGCAGCGATCTACAAGGAAGCGATGACGTCGGACGTGCTGTCGTGGAACGACGCCAGCAACAACCAGTATATCGACTCAGGCGTCGGCTGTTACATCATCAACCCGATCTCCGCTTACCGGACGGCGCAGACGCTCAACAAGAAATTGGCCGACGACATCTACGTCATCAAGCCGCCCAAAGGCCCGAAGCACCAGATCATGGGGGCCGCGTCCGAATTCTACGGCATCTGGAAATTCGCCAAGAACAAGGAAGCGGCGATGGAGTTCCTCAGGCACTATTCGGCAAACTGGCGGGAAGCCTTCGTTGCGAGCTCGGGGTACAACAATCCGTGCTTCGCTGGTCTTGTGCCCAAGCCGATGCCGATCCTATCGGACGATCCGACATCGACCCCGCACGACAAGCTGGCGATCCTGCAGGACTCGGACCAGTGGTCCGCGATTCCTGGCTATCCGGGACCGGCTACGCCCGCGATGGACGAAATTTACTACCAGTTCATCATCCCCGACATGATGGCGAAGGCGGCCACGGATGCGTTGAGCGCTGAAGAGTCGGTCAAGTGGGCCGCGGGTCAGTGCGAAACCATCTTCAAGAAGTGGGCCGGCAAGGCCTGATCGCAAATACCCGGACTGCGTGCGTTTGCGCGCGGTCCGAGTCACGCCGGCACCGTGGGACGCCGGCTCAGGGGGTAGACACAACCGAAGCGCCGCCGAGGGATCGGCGGCGCACATGGCTTATGTTGAACTCTGGGAGGTTAAATGGCCGCGGTAATAACCAGGGACATCGTCAAGAAATTTGGCGAGGTTCCCGCCGTCAACGGCATCAGTATGACGGTGCCGGACGGTGAATTCATGGTGTTGCTGGGGCCGTCGGGCTGCGGCAAGACGACGTATCTGCGCATCATCTGCGGGCTCGAGAAACAGACGAGCGGCGACCTGTTGATCGGCGGCGACATCGTCAACGATGTTCCGCCGCGTGCCCGCGGCGTGGCCATGATGTTCCAAAGCTACGGCCTCTATCCGCACTTTACGGTGCGAAACAACATTGCTTTTCCGCTGAAGACGCAGAGCGTTCCCCGCGCCGAAATCGACAAGAAGGTCGAATGGGCATCGCAACTGCTCAGCATCGGCCATCTTCTCGATCGGCGGCCGCGCCAGCTCTCCGGCGGCGAACGCCAGCGTGTCGCACTCGCCCGCGCGCTCGTGCGCGAACCGACGGCGCTCTTGCTCGACGAGCCGCTCTCCAACCTCGATGCCAAATTGCGCGCCTCGGCGCGTATGGAGATCAAGCAGTTCCAGCAGCGCGTCGGCATCACCACCATTTATGTGACCCACGACCAGGTCGAGGCGATGGGCATGGGCGACCGCATTGCCGTCATCGACCACGGGGTGGTGCGGCAGGTGGGAACGCCGACGGAAATCTACGATGACCCCGCCGACCGCTTCGTCGCCACCTTTGTCGGCACGCCGCCGATGAATATCGTCGCGAAGAATGGCGGCTATCTCGGCTTCCGCCCGGAGAATTTCCTGCCCAAGGACATGATCACCGACGAAGCCTCCACCGAATTCAAGTTCCGCGTCGATCGTTCCGAATATCTCGGTTCCGAGCGCATCGTTTACGGCGCGATGGAAGGCTTCGATCCGAACCAGGTAATCACGGCCAAACTGCCTCCGGCGCACGTCGCCGAGGAATGGATCCGGCCTGGCGAGTGGCACCCCTTCGCTGTGCGCAACAGCGCGCTGCGCAACTTCGACAAAGACGGCAAACGAGCCAAACGTCAATAAAGCGGGTTTTCACCGATGGTCGCAATCGCTGATTCAATGTCCAAACCTGCCACCTCGCGCTTCCGGTTCATTTTCGACCGGCGCGATGTACTCGGCGCGATTTTTGTCTCGCCGGCAATTCTCTACGTGCTGTTGCTGGTCGGCGTGCCGTTTTTGATGGCGGTGTATTACTCCGTCAGTGCCTACACGATCTACAATCCGTCATGGCAATTCGTCGGCCTGTCGAATTTCGCAGCCATCATCGAAAATCCGGACTTCCGGCGAACGCTGAGCAACACCTTTATCTTCACATTCGGATCGCAGATCCTCGGCCTCATCCTCGGAAAGTTTGGCGCACTGGTGTTGTTGCGGCCGTTCCCCGGCCGCAAATTCGTCAGGGCACTGGTCATTTTGCCGTGGGCGGTGCCGATCGCCCTCGCCACGGTCGCCTGGGAATGGATGTTCGATTCGCTTTACAGCGTCATCAACTGGACGATGATCGCGCTCGGCGTTTACACCCGTGCGCAGGCGCCGAACTGGCTTGGCAACCCGGATCTGGCGATGATCTCGGTGATCGTCGTTAACGCCTGGCGATTCTTTCCGTTCGCCATCGTCATCTTCCTCGCCGGCATTACCGCGATCCCGCAGGACGTGCTCGACGCGGCGACCGTCGACGGCGCCGGTTTCTGGCGCCGCAACTACCAGATCATCGTGCCGATGATCCTGCCGATTGTGGCCATCGGCCTGATTTTTGGCATCGTGTTTACGTTCACCGACCTTTCCATCGTCTTCCTCCTGACCATGGGCGGTCCCGTAGGCGCGACCTCGGTCCTGGGCTTCGCGGGCTTCCAGACCGGCATCACGTCCGGTGACGTATCGCATGGCGCCGCTATCTCGCTGTTCATGCTTCCGGTGTTGCTCGTCGTGGTGATTTTCATGCTCCGCTTTATCCGGCGGCGGGATATCTGATATGCCACGCATCACCGTCGCCAAGGCCGTCCAAGAGACTTCGTTCTACGGAGCGGTTGCGTTTTTCTTTATTCTCGCCGCGTTCCCGTTCTATTGGATGCTGATCACCTCGTTTAAAGAGAATGCCGATCTTTATAGCGTCGAGCATATCCCCTTCTGGTTTAACGATCCGCCCACGCTCGAGCATTTCCGTTATCTGTTCGAGAAGACCCTGTTCGCAACCTGGCTGCTGAATTCTCTGATCATCGGCCTCGTCGTCGTCGCCATTACCCTCGTCACCGCGCTGCCGGCCGCCTACAGCTTGGCGCGCATGACCGGCAAGACCGGAGAGACACTTGGTATCGGCATCTTCCTCACCTACCTGGTACCGCCGACGCTGCTGTTCCTGCCGTTGTCGCGGGTCATCGCCCTTCTCGGCTTGCAGAATTCAATGTGGGCGCTGGTGCTGATTTATCCGACGTTCACCATCCCGTTCTGCACCTGGCTATTGATGGGGTTCTTCAAGGCCATGCCGCCGGAGATCGAGGAGGCAGCGATCGTCGACGGTTGCAGCCTGTTCGGCGCCTTCATCAGGATGGCGATCCCGCTGTCGCTGCCGGGCATCCTGACGGTGGTGATCTTCACCTTCACTTTGACCTTGCAGGAGTTTGTCTACGCGCTGACGTTTATTTCTTCGTCAGACCAGAAACCGATCACGCTCGGCGTGGCGACCGATCTTATCCGCGGCGACATCTTCTACTGGGGCGAGATTATGGCCGGCGCATTGATCGCCAGCATCCCGGTGGCGATCGCGTATAACCTCTTCCTCGACCGCTTCATCGCCGGCATCACTGGCGGCGCGGTGAAATAGCGAAAAAGGTCGCGCCTTTACCCTCCCCATCCAGGGGGAGGGTTTCTGTTATCCGGCGGTCAATTTCGCAAACAGATCGGCGTCGACATTGGCGCCCGATAAGACGCCGATCACCACCTTGCCCTTGATGTCGAGCTTGCCGGCCAGCAGCGCGGCAAGCCCGATGGCGCCGCCCGGCTCCACCACCAGCTTCAATTCGTTGAACGCATAGCGCACCGCAAACGCGACCTCGGCATCGCTCGCGACGATGCCCTGCCCGATCAGCTTGCTGGTGATGGGAAAGGTGAGCTCGCCCGGTGTGTTGCTCATCAGCGCGTCGCAGATGCTGCCGCTGTGCTTCGGATTGGCCTCGCGCCGCCCGCTCCTGAACGAGCGCGCGGTGTCGTCGAAGTCTTCCGGCTCGGCGGTGTAGAGCTTGGCCGCCGCGGCCTTCGCCTTGACGCCGAGCGAAATGCCGGCGGCAAGCCCGCCGCCGGAGGCGCCGACCACCACGATCTCAGGCTTCAGCCCGAGCCGGTCGAGGTCCTCGACGATCTCGAAACCGATGGTGCCCTGCCCGGCGATGATCAGCGGATCGTCATACGGCGGCACCAGCGTGGCGCCGCGCTCCTTGACAATCTTCTCCGCAATCGCCGCGCGGTCTTCGCCGTTGCGGTCGTAGGGAATGATCTCGGCGCCGAGCGCGCGCGTGCGGGCGAGCTTCAGCTTGGGCGCGTCGCTCGGCATGACGATGGTCGCACGCATGCCCATCAGCTTCGCCGCCGCAGCCACTCCTTGCGCGTGATTGCCGGAGGAATAGGCCACCACGCCGGCGGCGCGGCGCGCCTCGGGAATCGAGGAGATCTTGTTATAGGCGCCGCGGAACTTGAACGAGCCGGTGCGCTGCAGGGTCTCGGTTTTCAGGAACACGCGGGCGCCGAGCCGGTCGTCGAGCACTGGCGCGCTGATCAGCGGCGTGCGCACGGCAACGCCGGCGATGCGTTTCGCCGCCGCTTCAACGTCGGCGGCGGTCGGCAGAATCGTGGTGTCGAGCAGGCCCATGCGGGCAAGGCTAACGCCACAGCGTCGCCTGGGGCAAGTGCGCCTAAGCTGCCTTCTCTTTGGTCCGCTTGAAGCGCTGCTTAAGCCGCGCAAGGCGTTTGAGCTTTTCCGGCATCGGGGTGTGCGTGGCGTGCGCCACCAACTCGATGAACGTGCGGGCGCTCGCTTCCCAGCTCATGCCCAGCGCGAAATCGCGGCATTCCTCACGCGAGCATTCGAGGGCGGCAAGACAAGCGAGCCGCAAATCCCGGTCGAGCGCTCCTACGGCTGCCTCGCCGATCAGGTCACGCGGCGCCGCTGCCGGAAATGCCGCCACCGGCACGCCGCTGGCGAGCGCTTCCAGCAGAACCAGGCCGAAAGTGTCGGTCAGGCTGGGGAACACGAACACGTCGGCAGCGGCATAGATTTCCGATAGCGCCTCGCCCTGCCGGCTGCCGAGAAATACCGCGCCGGGATAGGCCTTTTCCAGCTGCGGGTGAGCCGGCCCGTCGCCGACCACGAGCTTGGTGCCAGGCAGGTCGAGCTTGAGGAACGCCTCGACGTTTTTTTCCACCGCCAACCGCCCGACGGTGAGGAAGATCGGCCGCTTCCAGGTGACGAAGCTCTCGCGCGGGCGGAATAGCTCAGCATCGACGCCGCGCGACCACAGCTTCACGTCATGAAAGCCGCGGCCGGCGAGCTCGCGCTGTAAGGTCGTTGTCGCCGCCAGCACCGCCGCGCCGGGCGCATGAAAGCGGCGTAGCCAGGCCCAGGCCAATTCCGACGTCCAACGTTCCGGCACGGGGGCCAGCCGGCTGGCGATATAATCGGGAAAGCGCGTGTGGAATCTGGTCGTGAACGGCTGGCGGCGGCGCATGCAAATTCCCCGCATGATATGGCCGAGCGGGCCTTCGGTGGCGATATGCACGGCGTCGGGCTTTGCCGCGTCAAGCCGCCGCTCGACCGCGCCCGGCGCCGGAAGCGCCAGGCGCACCTGCGGATAGGTCGGCATCGGCAGCGTGCGGAACTCGGCGGGGCTGAGGAATTCGATCTCGGCGCCGAGCGCCGCCGCCTCGCGCGCCACGTGCCCCAGCGTGCGCACCACGCCGTTGACCTGCGGATGCCAGGCGTCGGTGGCAACGAGAATTTTCATGTTTTGATCCGTGGGCCGGACCACAGGCGCGTTTTTCCTCTCCCATAGTGAAAGGTCGGATCGCGAAGCGATCCGGGTGAGGGGTTACAGACTGTCGAGTTTAGGACCCCCCTCACCCCAACGGGGGAGAGGGAGCACACCGTGCATGCGGCTCGCACTATGTCTCATGCTGCCTGCGCGGCTGGCGCCGGCTGTTCGATGTCGCGGCCGCTTTGCGTCCAGGTGATGATTTTAAATTTGCCGTCGTGGCCTTCGGCCACCGCCGTGCAGCTTTCCACCCAGTCGCCGCAATTGATGTAGCGCAGGCCGAAATCGTCGTGCATGGCCGGCGTATGGATGTGGCCGCAGATGACGCCGGCGACTCGATGGTGCTTGGCTTCGGTCGCCAGCGCCTTCTCGAAGGCGCCGATATAGTTGACCGCGTTCTTCACCTTCAGCTTCGCCCATTTCGACAGCGACCAGTAGGGCGCGCCGAGCATGCGGCGCATGGCGTTGAACAGGCGGTTAGCAGTGAGCACGAAGTCGTAGGCTTTGTCGCCGAGCAGCGCCAGCCAGCGTGCCTGCGTCACGATGAGATCGAAGATATCGCCATGCACTACCAGGAAGCGCTGGCCATCGACCGCCTCATGGATGGCGTTCTCCACCACTTCGATGCCGCCGAAATGCGTGCCGTAATAGCCACGCAGGAATTCGTCGTGGTTGCCGGGAATGTAGATGACGCGCGCGCCCTTGCGCGCCTGGCGCAAAATCTTCTGCACCACGTCGTTGTGCGGCTGCGGCCAGTACCAGGACGATTGCAGCGCCCAGCCGTCGACGATGTCGCCGACCAGATAGATCGTCTCGGCGTCGTGGGTGCGGAGGAAATCGAGCAGCTTGTCGGCCTGACAGCCGCGCGTGCCAAGATGCACATCCGAAATGAACAGCGCGCGATATTTTCGCAGCGCTTCGCCCGTCATTCGGGGATCGCTCTGCTGTGGATCATGCAAAGGAGATAGCAAGCGCGCGTCTCGGTTTTATGACAGCGCCGTTAACGATTTGCTAACGAAGTTTTATGCCGCCGTTGCTTGCTGTTCCGCGCGGCGGAAGCGCACCAGCGTGTAGACGCCAAACGGGGGAACCTTGCGGCGCTCGATCAGCTCGGCGCCGCCGTGGTTCTGCGCCCAGGCGGCGAGCCGCTGAAACGGAAACTCCGGACGCAGGCCCAAGGCACGTGCCTTCTGCGCCAGCAGCCGTTCCACCGCCGCGGCGAGGCCGCGTTCCGAATAAAGATGATTGACCAGAATGATCTGCCCGCCGGGGCGCGTCACCCGCGCGCATTCCGACAGCACGCGCTCGGGATTTTCCACCAGCGTGATGACGAATTGCGCGACCACGCAATCGAATGCGCCGTTCTCGTAACGCAGGTCGTGAGCGTCCATCACCGCGAGGCCCTTGACCCACGGGTAGCGGCCGGATGCCGCACGCGTGCGCGCCCTCGCGATCATCGGCTCAGACAGGTCGATGCCGGTGATCTCGGTGGTCGCGTCGTAGTCGTCGAACGAGAGCCCGGTGCCGACGCCGATTTCCAATATCCTGCCGCCCACCTCGCGCGCGGCGGTGGCAGCGGCGCGGCGGCCATTGAGAAAAATCGGCCCGCACAGCGCGTCGTAGATCGGCGCCCAACGGGCATAGGCATTTTTCATCACCTGCTTGTCGGGATCACGCAGCATGGCTCCTCGCGAATCGGTTGACGGTGATCCCGGGTAGCAAGCCATTGCTACAGTTCAACGACAGCGCCTACACTCACCGCCATAAAAACCGTTTCGCCGCAGGGGGACCTATGGATCTCGGAATTGCCGGCCGCAAAGCCATCGTTTGCGCGTCGAGCCGCGGGCTCGGCAAAGGCTGCGCCCGGGCGCTGGCCGAAGCCGGCTGCGAGGTCGTCGTCAATGGCCGCGACGCCAAACGCCTGGAGGCGACCGCCACCGAGCTGCGTTCAACCGGCGCCACGATCACCGCAATCGCCGCCGACGTGGCCACCGCCGACGGCCAGGCAGCGCTGTTTGCCGCCTGCCCCTCGCCCGACATCCTGGTCAACAACAACGCCGGGCCGCCGCTGCGCGATTTCCGCGAGCTCACCCGGCAGAACATGATCGACGGCGTCATCGCCAACATGATCGTGGCGATCGAGCTTATCCAGAAGGTGATCGACCCGATGCGCCAGCGCAAATTCGGCCGCATCGTCAATATCACCTCGAGCTCGGTGAAAATGCCGCTCGCTGGGCTCGATCTGTCCTCCGGCGCGCGCGCAGGCCTCACCGCGTTCCTCGCCGGCATCGCCCGTTCGGTCGCCGCCGACAACGTCACCATCAACAACGTCCTGCCCGGTGCTTTCGACACCGACCGCCTGCGCAGCACATTGAGCAAGGGTGCGGAAACAAGCGGCAAAACCATAGCCGAGGTCGCCGCCGCGCGCATGTCGGGCATCCCGGCCAAGCGCTTCGGCTATCCGGCCGAATTCGGCGCGGCCTGCGCCTTCCTCTGCTCGGCGCAAGCTGGCTATATCACCGGGCAAAACCTGCTGATCGACGGCGGCCTGTTCCCCGGCGCGCTTTAGCGGCTAACTTGTCGGCCGTGAAGAATTCCGAAGCCATTGAGCGGACTGATTGATTGGACTTGACGAAGTAATCAAATTTGCCAGTTTGTGGGGTGTGGCGGCTGGTTTCCTTGCAAATTCGGTTTTGCGATTCCCTCGAATCTGAAGCTGTGATTCTCTGCACTCGACCCGGGTCGAGCGGAGGGATTCGCGATGCAGCCAAAGGAGCGACGGGAGACTGGCGAGCAGGATCTGTTCCGCTCGCGTCTGGATCAGATCATCGATCTGCAGCACGCACTGGTGAGACTAGCGCGAGCGATCGACTGGTGCTTCCTGGAAGAGAAGTTTGGCGCGGTCTACACGGACAAGCCGGGTCATCCACCGCTGCCGACGCGTCTGATGGCAGGGCTTGCCATCCTCAAGCACATGCAGGACCTCTCCGACGAGGCGTTGTGCGAGCACTGGGTCGAGAACCCGTATTATCAGTACTTCTGCGGCGAGGAGTTCTTCCAGCACCGGCTGGTGTTCGACCGCTCCTCGCTGACGCGCTGGCGCCAACGCATGGGGGAGGAAAAACTCCAGGCCCTGCTGCAGGAGAGCCTGGCGGTCGCCACCCGCACCGAGGCGATGAAGCCGGCCGATTTGGCCCGCGTCATTGTCGACACCACGGTTCAGCCCAAGGCGGTGATGTTCCCGACCGACGCCAAGCTGGTGAACCGGGCACGCGAGCGGCTGGTGCGGCTGGCCCAGGAGCTTGGGGTAGAGCTGCGCCAATCCTACCGGCGGGTCGGCAAGTTCGCGCTGATCAAGCACCAGCGCTATGCCCATGCCAAGCAGTTCAAGCGCGCCAATCGCAGCCTGCGGAAGCTCAAGACCTATCTCGGCCGCGTCATCCGCGACATTCGGCGCAAGACGGCCGGCAACGAGGACTTAAGGGAAACGTTCGTGCGGCCGCTGTACCTGGCCGAGCGCGTGCTGGCGCAGGACCGTCATCAGCGCGGCCGCAAGATTTACAGCCTGCACGCACCCGAGGTGGAATGCATCGGCAAGGGAAAGGCACACAAGCCCTATGAGTTCGGTGTGAAGGTGAGCGTGGCGACGCCCCTGCGGCATTCGCGCGGTGGCCAGTTCGTCGCCCATGTCGCGGCGCTGCCCGGTAACCCGTATGACGGCCACACACTCGCCACCGTTATCCCTGCCATGCAGACGATCATCGGTAACACGCTCGACCGCATCATCGCCGATGCCGGATACCGCGGCCACAACGCGTCACCCGAATACCAGTTCAAGGTCTACACTGCCGGCCAGAAGCGCCGCATCACCCCGCAGATCAAACGTGACATGAAACGGCGCGCGGCCGTCGAGCCCGTCATCGGGCACCTCAAGGAGGATCACCGCATGGGCCGCAATTATCTCGCCCATTCTAGCGGCGATGCCATCAACGCCGTGCTCGCTGCCGTCGGATACAACTTCCGCCTCCTGCTCAGGTGGCTGAGGCTTTTGCTGTTCAGAATCTTGACCGCAATCGTTGGCACTTCTCAGTTCAGATTCAGCTGAAAAGGACATTCTTCACGAGCGACTAACTTGCCGCAAATGACAAAGGCCGGCGTCGCCGCTGGCCTTGGCCGCGTCGCGATGACGCGATGCTATTTAGTGTACATTTCGTGTTTCACCGGCGCCGGCGCTGGATCATCTAAGCGATAATGCATCGCCACCGAAATGATGTCGATGTGCGAGTCGACGGTGCCGGTATAGGTCGTGCCGCCGCCTATGGCGAAGAAGGGGTTGCTCGCGTTGGTGATGTTGATCGGGGCGCTCTTCACAAAGATATGCGAATAGGCCAGATCGAATTTCAATTTGTCGGAGAACTTGTAGGTGCCGCCGATCGACAGCCAGGTGCGGTCGTCGTCCGGAATGGCAGGGCCGCGAACCGTGTCGGTGACCGGCGACTTCTCGAAGCCGATGCCGGCACGCAGCGCGAGCTGAGGGTTCCACTGATACTCGGCGCCGAGCGAATAGAACCATCCGTCCTGATACTGGAACGGGATGACCACTGGAGTAAACACGATGACCGCCGGGGCGCCGCTGGGCTGAAGCACGCTTGAGGTGCCAATTCGGCTCCAGTTCGTCCACTCCACCGTCGCCAATGCCGTCCACTGCGTCGAGAGCTTCTGCCGCAAGCCGAGGCTGACCACGTCGGGCAGATCGACCGTCGTATTGACCGAGCCGGGCGTGGAGACTGGGGGACCGCCGACGGCTGCAGGAAGTACCAATGTCCCGTTGATCTTCTGATTGATCGCCGAGCGGTAGCCGAGGCCGATCGTGGTGCTCGGCGTCGGCGTCAGCGTCAGGCCCGCGGTGAAGCCGAAGCCATAGCCGGCGCCGCTTACACCGGCCTGGTTGGTCAGCCCCGGCGCTCCTGGAAGGCCTTGGGTAAATGAGGCGGAGGCGTATTGGATTTGCACACCGAACCCAACGCTGAGCCAGTCGTTGAGCTTGTAGGCAATGGTCGGCGCGAAATTTAAGGTCTTCAGATTTTCGCCGCCGGCGGCGAAAACGCGGCCGGCCCAGTTGTCCGGAAAAGTCTCGGAAAGACCGAAAGGCGAATTGACTGATAATCCAAGCCAGAGCTTCTCATTGAACTGCCAAGAGTAGTAGCTCGGCGGCACCACCCCTGCATGGGCGATGTTGCCGGTGCCGCCCAAACTAAATGGAGCGCCGGCATAGGTGCCGCCGGTCGGGTTGTTCGTCGCCGAACCAAAAATGCCCGAGAGCACCAACTCGCTTTGCATGCCCGGCACCTGCGTCATGGTTGCCGGGTTCCAGAACATCGACGACAGCGATCCGCCTGCGGCGACACCTGCGTATGACGATCCTTCCCCGTAGGCGCTCTGCTCGCGCACCGCGAGACCGCCGGCATTGGCATCGACGGCGGCGGCAAGGAAAACACCAAAAGCGGTGCAGGCCAGGAATAGTGACTGAGCGCGACGCCAGGACATCCAACCCCCCAGTGAAAGTCCGGCCTTTTTGCAGGCCGCGGCGCATATGACGCGATGGTGACGCTTCCTTAGGCAGAGGACAATGTCTGGACAGCCGCTTTTCGGCGTTTTTCAGGGGTTTTTCTATCTATTTTGGTGAATGTGGCTGCCATGCCACAGCCGCTCGCCGCAAAAAAAGAGGCAGACCGGCGCTGGGCGCGAGCTGGCCCGTTGCGTCAGCCCTGGAAACTCACGCCCATGCGAGTCGCCGTGCGCCAAATAGCGTGGGACGGCTGTTTGAGGCGTTCGCTGTCGACCACCAGTGTGAAGTCGTCGGGAATGCCGCTCTGGCTCGCCACCTCCAGGCAGGCGCCGGCCGGCGACAGGTCGCGCACCCGGCAATCGATGGTGCTGGCGCGGTTGAACGCGATGTGTCCCGCTTTCAGCGTGTGGCTGCGCGGACTTTTTCGTCTTTCTTCCATGACCATCCTCCGTCGCCTTGCGGTCTCCTCACAACGGCCGCGACTGGTCAGACGGCTGACCACGTTCCGGAGTCTACGCCCGCCGGTTTACAGACCCGTGAAACAGTGCCTCGAAACGCGCGCGTCGTTCATCAAGCCCTTGCCCCCCGCCCCCCAGCCATCGCATGATCAGTCCGAAGCCCGCCTTTTCGTTCAAAAAAACGCCAAATGGGAGTGAACACATGAAGCTCGTCCGCTACGGCGCGCCCGGCCGCGAGAAGCCCGGCATCATCGACGCCGACGGCAAAATCCGAGACCTTTCCCGCGTGGTCAAAGACATCGATGGCGAGATGTTCGCCGCGGGCGGCCTCAACAAAATCCGCAAGGCCAACCTCAAGCGGCTGAAAACCGTCGCCGGCAAGCCGCGGCTCGGCTCATGCGTAAGCCATGTCGGCAATTTCATCGCCATCGGGCTCAATTATTCCGACCACGCCGCCGAAGCCGGCATGCCGATCCCCACGGAGCCAGTGATCTTCAACAAGGCGCCGACCTGCATCGTCGGCGCCAACGACGACACCATAATCCCGCGCGAGTCGGGCAAGCTCGATTGGGAGGTCGAGCTCGGCATCGCCATCGGCAAGCGCTGTCGCTATCTCACCAAGGAGCAGGCCAGGGGCGCGATCGCCGGCTATTTCCTCGCCAACGACGTCTCCGAGCGCGTGTTCCAGATCGAGCGATCGGGGAGCCAGTGGAACAAGGGCAAGGGCTGCGAGACCTTCGGCCCCATCGGCCCCTGGCTCGTCACCCGCGACGAGATCAAGGACGTGCAGAACCTCGACATGTGGCTCGACGTCAACGGCGAGAAGCGCCAGCGCGGCAACACGCGCACCATGATCTTCGGCGCCGAATACATCGTTTGGTACTGCTCCCAGTTTTTCATCATGAACCCGGGCGACATTATCATTACCGGCACGCCACCGGGCGTCGGGCTCGGCATGAAGCCGCCGCAGTTTCTCAAGGAAGGCGACGTAGTGACGCTGGGGATTCAGGGGTTAGGTGAGCAACGGCAGAAGGTGATGAAGGGAAAGTATTGAGGTTTAAGCAGCGCAAAAAAGCCCCGGGCTCGAACGCCCGGGGCCTCGTCTCAGGGCCGAAATCTGCGGGGCGCGATCAGAAGCGGTAGTTCATGCCCAGCCGCACGATCGAGGACTTCAGATCCACGTTTTCATCGACTGCGCCGCAGTTGATGCCGCAGTTGAATGATCCGAGATCAACGTAGAGATACTCGACTTTGGCGCTCCAGTTAGCAAGGAAAGCCCACTCAATGCCTGCGCCGGCGGTCCAGCCCCATCGGGTATTGGAACTGTCGCCGAGCAGCGAAGTGGTTTTGATATTACCAAAGGCGCCGCCGCCGGTGATGAAAGGCAGCCAGTTGTTCCAGCCGGCAAAGCCAAGACGCGCGCGCGCAGTGCCGAGCCAGGTGTCCTTGACCGTACAGCCGCCACAAACGGTTGCGGTGCCGTTGAGATCGGCATAGTCAAAGTCGCCTTCGATGCCCCAGACCCAAATGCCGGTCTGGATATTGTAACCGGCAGTGCCGCCCAGCAGCCAGCCGTTTGGCGAAGCCTTAAAGTTGCCAGCGCTCCCGCTCCATTCCGAATCGGCCCAGGCGTAGCCGCCGTTGATGCCGAGATAGAACCCGTTCCAGTTAGCGTACAACGGGCCCACATAAGCGGGCGCCTTGTAGCTCGGCTGCGGCATGTCTGCGGCTTGCGCGCCGAGCGATCCTATTAGCAACGCCACGAGGGCGAAGCAGAGACTGGCGAAACGTGTGTTCATGTATCGGCCCGTTGACTGATTGTTAGGGAGGGATCTCTGCGGTCCGCCCATAGTCTTTCGAAAACACTGAACTGCAAGGCTGCAAGCAATATCGCCCGCGCGTCCGCAATCAGATGTATGGGGCCTACAACACCGTAAAAACGTTAAAGCCCGGTTAACCATTAAAACGCCCATTCGAGGGGGTTTCTGGCGCGCTGGGCAGACGCCCGCCGGAAAGGCCAATGCAGCTCTCCGTCAAGGCGAACCACTTGGTCCGTACGCGGCTCAGATGCCGCGCGAACGCAACACAGCTTCGATCGAAACGCGCGACCACGGCGCGGTGCGTTCGCGGAACGCCACGTAGGAGCCGTGCACCTTGGCGCTCATCGCGTCGCGGCCAGCCACTTCACTGAGTACACCGACGAACTCATTGCGAGCCGCAGCGACGAGGTCGTCAGGAAACGCCGCCAGCATTACACTATGCTGCGTGGTGAGCGCGACGAGCGCTACGGCGTTGAGCCGTTCCATTTCGGCGAGCGCGAAATTCGCTTCCGCAGCGCAGGCATGCGCGACGATCGTCTTGAGGTCGGCGGCGAGCGGCTCCCACACCTTGCGTGTGACGATGCATTCGCCGGTGCCGTTCGGCTTGTTGAAGCCGGGATAATAATAAAACGGCGCGACGCGATAGAGACCGAGCGCGATGTCGGACCCGGGGCCGACGAATTCGGCGGCATCGAGCACGCCCGATTGCAGGCTGGTGAGGATTTCCGCCGGCGGCGTGGTCTGCGGCGTGGCGCCGAGCCGCCGGTAGATTTCGCCGCCGAGGCCGAGCGAGCGCAATTTCAGCCCGCGCAGATCGGTGAGGCCTTTCAGCTCGCCGCGGAACCAACCGCCCATGCACACGCCGGTATTGCCGCCCATGAACGGCTTGACGCCGAACGGCGCGTAGAGCTCGTCCCACAACGCCTGGCCGCCGCCGGCGTCGATCCAGGCGACGTGCTCGCCGGGCGTCAGGCCGAATGGCACCGTGGTGAAAAACGCGGCCGCCGGCATCTTGCCCTGCCAGTAAAACGCCGCGGAGTGGCCGATATCGGCGACGCCGTTGCCGACCGCATCGAGCACGCCGAAGGCCGGAACGATTTCGCCCGCAGCATAGACGCTGATCTCGATGCGCCCGCCGGAGAGCTTAGCGATGCGATCGGCGATGCGCTCCGCCGACATGCCCGGACCCGGCAGCCGCTTCGGCCATGATGTCACCATGCGCCACTTCATCGTCTGCGCACGGGCGATAGTCGGCGCAGCCAGTGCGCCAGCGATGCCGGCGGCGATAAATTTACGGCGGGTCCTCATGCTTTACTCCATTGAGCGTAGAAATGGTTGAGCGGCCCGGGGCCTTGACCTATCTGCAACCGATCGGCGGCCGCAATGGCCGCAGTAACAAACGTCTTGGCCTCGCGCACGGCGTCGACGAGATCGAGGCCTTTGGCGAGCCCGGCAGCGATAGCCGAGGATAACGTGCAGCCGCTGCCGTGCGTATTTTGGGTGGCGATGCGCCTGGCGGAAATGCGCACGACCTCGCCCTGCCCGATCAGCAGATCGACGCTCTCGGCGCCGACGCCGTGCCCACCCTTGATCAGAACATTGCGCGCGCCCAGCACCAGAATTTCGCGTGCCTGCACTTCCATTTCTTTCTCGTTGCGAGCAAGCCCAGCGCCGGTGAGCGCGGCGGCTTCCGGCAAATTCGGCGTCACCACCAGCGCGCGCGGGATGAGTTCGCTGCGCAACGCCTCGACCGCGGACGGCGCCAGCAGCCGGTCGCCGGATGTCGCCACCATCACCGTATCGAGCACGATGTTTTTTGCCTTGTGGCGCTTGAGGCCGTCGGCCACGGCCGCAATCGCTGCAACTTGCGACAGCATGCCGATTTTTACGGCGCCAACCGCAAGGTCGAAAAACACCGCATCCATCTGCGCGGCAATGAATTCGGCCGGCACATCTTGGATGGCGGCAACCCGTTGCGTATTCTGCGCGGTCAGCGCGGTGATAACCGTCGCGCCATAGACGCCAAGCGCGGCGAATGTCTTCAAATCCGCCTGGATGCCGGCGCCGCCACTTGAATCGGAACCGGCGATACTGACAGCGATCGCGGTCATGAACCGCCCCGTTGCGCCAGCGCGCTATCGACCACGGCACGCAGGTTTTTTGCAGCGCGCGACGGATCGGGCGCCAGCGACAGTGCCGAGATCACCGAGACGCCGTCGGCGCCGGCCGATATCACTTGCGCCGCGTTGCTTTCGTTGATGCCGGCGATGGCACAGATGGGAAATCTGAGCTTTCGCGCCCGCACAGCTTGCGCGATGGCGCGCAAGCCTTCGATGCCGATGGGCGCGTTGGTGGTGTCCTTGGAGGTGGTCGCGAACACGCCACCAATGGCAAGGTAGTCGAGATGCTCGATCGGCGCGGCCTGCGCTTCGGCGATGGTCTTGACACTCAAGCCGATGATGGCGGTGCGGCCGAGCAAAAGCCGTACGTCGGCGGCCGGCATGTCGTCCTGACCGATATGCACGCCGTCGGCCTCAGCGGCGAGCGCGACGTCAACGCGGTCGTTGATCAAAAGCGGCACGCCCGCCGACGACAATGCCGCCTGGAGCGCGCGCGCTTCCTCAATCATGGCGCGGGTCGAACTATGCTTATCGCGCAATTGTACCAGCGTGGCGCTGCCAGCGATCGACCGGGCAAGATCGACGAGTGAGCGTCCGCCGGCAACGGTGGGATCGACAATGGCATAGAGGGCGAGATTGACGTCCATCAGCTAACCTTCGCATATTTTGTCACGGTGCCAGCCTCGAACGCATAGAGCACGTCGACAATCGCCACGGCGAAGCTTGCTGGCCCTTTGGCCTCTCGCGCCGCCAGTTCGCCGGCGATGCCGAGCAGCAGCAGCCCGGCGGCGGCTGCACGCCAGGGATCGCTTTCGACGGAAAGGCAGGCGGAAATCAGCGCCGACCCGGCGCAGCCCAAGGCCGTCACCTTGCCCATCAGCGGGTCGCCATTGCCGATCCCCACAATGCGCTTGCCGTCCGTAACGAGATCGGTTGCACCGGAGACGGCGACCACAAGTTTGTGGGCAAGCGCATACTCGGCAACCGTCTGCGGGCTGGCCTGTTGCCCCGAAAGCGTCGCGAATTCGGCCGCGTTGAGCCGCACCACCTTCGGCCCGCGCGCGGCCAGCTCACGGGCGAAGGCCGCGCGCGGCGGCGCGCGGTTGATAAAAACCGGATCGAGCACCCAGGGCACATTGTCCTGCGCGGCCGTCTCGACGGCGATCTCGGTTGCCTGGCGGCGCTCGCGGTCGAAGGTGCCGAGATTGACCAGAAGCGCGTTGGCGCGGGAGACAAACGGGGCCACCTCCTCGGGTGAAATCGTCATCGAAGGAGTGCAGTCCACGGCAAGCAGCACATTGGCGGTGAAATTCTGCGCCACGGCGTTGGTCAGGCAATGCACACGTGGCCGGCGCGCGCGCAGGCGCCCGTGCACATCGGCCGCGAGTTGCGGCAGGTCGCCGTGCGCTGGGTGGTCGGGCGGTTGCATCTCATCTCCCTCCGCCGGCATGACCCGGATCAGGTTCGTTGGGTTGGCCTTGAAATGAGCGCCTCTCAGCCCGGCATCGCCGGGCACCCCACGAGATTGCTGCCGAATACCTAGACCTCGCCGCGCAGCCGCGCAAGGCCGCCAGGCGGCGAACTTGCAAGAGACCTGTGTTTTTGCTGGATTGCAGATCAACCTTTCGCCGGAGGCGCGCAATGACCCCCTTCTTCGTGCAGATTAAATGTGAACTCGGCAAGGCCTACCAGGTCGCCAACGAGCTCGCCGAATCCGAGATCGCCTCCGAAATTTATTCTACCGCCGGCGATTACGACCTGCTGGTGAAATTCTACGTCGATGCGAGCACCGACATCGGCCACTTCGTCAATGAGAAGGTGCAGACGCTGCCCGGCATCAAGGACACCTACACCATCATTACCTTCAAGGCTTTTCAGGGCTAAGCCGTGTCCGCACAATTGAAGGCTTCGCCTCGAGGCGACAAACATGGGCCTGACACTAAATGATCCAAGTCAATCAAGCCGAGCTCCTTCATTGCCGGTTTGTGTCAGGTGCGGCTTGTACTAGAGGGTCCAGTTGCTCTCCCATGCGATCTTTAAGCATTTCCATGGTGGTCGTAATATCTTCAAAGGCTCTACCGTGTGCGCTGCCCTTCAGCTTCGTCAAATCGAAAGCCTCAACATTTTCCTGCGCCAATTCACTTTTGTACGGTTCCTGCGCTGGATCGATCGCACCGATGCGCTGAACACCACCCCAAATGGTCTTTGAGAAATTGAGAGCGCCATCGTCCTGGGAGGCAAACAAAATAAATTGTGGCCTGGATTTTCCCATATTTTGCATTTCGGTACGAAACACGTCGACATCGACATCTGGCGCGACGAGCGCGACGAACCTGACCTTGGCGCCAATCTTGCCGGTCCGAGTCGACATATCGCGCAGCGCTTCTAGCGTAACCCAATTCCCCATCGAGTGGGCCACAATATTGATTTCCTTAACGCTTCGATCAGCAGCCAGCATTTCAATTAATTGCTCAAGCGCCTTGCGTGAGTAATTTGCACTCTCGCGATCGTAGGTATAGGCACGCAGCTTCAATTCACCGCGCGAGGGCCAGGTAAACAGAACGGGTATACCAGGGACCTTTGCGTCGTGAACGACTTGTGCAAACCTGTAGACTGCATCGTCAAACCGATTGTTGAATCCATGCACGAAGATCAACACATTTCTGCGCCCAGTCGGTTTTGCAGCCGCGGCAACGGCACCAATAAATTGCTCCTTGTCGATATAGTTCGCTGCCACGGTCACAAAATCACGACTAGGATCGCCGGGAGGGGCCGCCGGCCACTGGATCTCGCCAATCTTCCGAACGCTGTCAGGCGGAATTGAAACAGTTATGTCAGCGTAAGATACGCTTTCCGCCCGCTCGCCGTTAAACATTTCGCCTGCGTCCGCAGTCGCCCGTTGTCGGGTTGTAGCGACAAGAATATTTACACGGGACGCGCCTTCAGCAGACTGCGCAACAGGCACCAGCATGCCTTCCAAGGGGCGGCCGGCACACGCGCCCAATACCAGCGCGAGGCTGATAGTGGCCGCCATAGTGAGATTTCTTTGGCAGAACATTTTTTACTCGAATTCTCTTCTTCTCATAGCACAGGGCAAAGTCGATTTCGCTGCACAGCGACTATCCGAGCAGCAGAAGGCCGGTAGCTGCGATCCAGGCACCGTTTCCTGCTGACTAGGGTCAGAACTCATTAATTCTTTCAGTCTGACAATACGATTCTGATTCTCTTTGGGAAGGGGGGATTTGAATCGTGCGCAAGAACCTATTTTGGCTGAGCGATGAGCAGTGGAAACAGATCGAGCCTTACCTGCCGACAGATGTTCGGGGCGTCGAGCGGGCGGACGATCGTCGCGTCATCAGCGGTATCGTGCACGTATTGAAAAGCGGCTGCCGCTGGTCCGATTGCCCGCCCGAGTATGGCCCGCCGACGACGATCTATAACCGCTTCGTGCGCTGGGCGCGGCGCGGCATATGGGAAAACTTGTTTCGTGAACTTGCAGGGAATGGCCGATCCGCGGATATGCAAATGATCGACTCGACGCATGTCAAAGCACACCGTTCGGCGGCTGGCGGAAAAGGGGGGAGCAGAAGCAGGCTGTTGGCCGTTCGCGCGGAGGGCGCAACACGAAGATTTATGCGCTCGCAGATGCTAAAGGCCGCCTCATCGCCATCCTATTGACTGGAGGTGAAGCGCACGATTGCCCGGTTGCAGAGCGACTGATCCGCAGAGTGAAGCCGTCGAAACGCATGCTCGGCGACAAGGCCTATGATAGCGCCGAATTGCGTGAGGAACTGGATGAGCGTGGAACCAAACCGGTCATTCCCAATCGCAGCAACAGGAAGCAACCGTTCAGCTTCAGCAAGCATCTCTACAAACTTCGCTGGCGGATCGAGAATGCCTTCAACAGGCTGAAGGACTTCAGGCACATCGCAACGCGATATGATAGGTTGGCGCGTAACTACCTCGCCTCTGTCTGCCTTGCAGCCGCCCTTGTATGGTGGATTTAATGAGTCTCGACCCTAATCCGCCGTCAAATGCCGTTTGGCTTTGTTAGCTTTTGCGCCGACCGATCAGCGCATAACGCACCCTTTCGGCACACCACGAGTCTTGCAGTAAACGACGTGACCAGCAGCTGGGGCTACAACAACAGGAGCCATGGCAACCGGATGAGCAATTGGCCGGACGACGCAGCCCTTCGGCACACCGACGGTCTTGCAATAGACAACGGCATGCGCCCGCGTGCCACCAATTGCGGTGACCTATACTAACGCGGCCAGCGCTAATCCTGCGCGCGCTAAAGTTTTGATTCGAGATATGATTGTTCCTCTGATTTAGTTGGGGCACTGGTGAATTTGACTAAATTTCACCTTCGCCGGTTGCAGGCGTTGACCCAAGTCAACTCTTAAATTCGCCAGATTAGGTCACACGAAGTCGACTTGGTAATGAGTTAGACCACCGAACTTACTCAACGACACCAGTTGCTAGGCCAGTGTTACTGCTACCCCCGAGCGCAATGGTCACATCCGCATTATTGCTTCTTCCCAGTAGCTAACAACTTGTCGACCGTCTGCATCATCGTTTTGCTGGGGTCGTCTTTGCATGCCGCTATCGCCGCGCCGATGTTATGCTTCATGACTTCCATATTGAGCACAGTGTTATTTCTCTGCCCGTTATACTAGCCGCTGAGCCAGACGGCAGCCTCCATCGCATCCGGATCTCTATTCAAAAACTGCTCACACGTGAACTTCGACATATCCCTCATTTCGGCTTGCACTGTTGTATTCATAACCAACATGAGCCCAACACCGCCGACCAAAATCCTGAGAGGGGTCATTTTCTCATTCTCCCTTTTTGTTCGACCGCAGTAATGACCTGACGGCTTTTTTGTACCATCGGGATAGAGACTACTGCATCGGCATGATCTCATCTAGATGGTTAGCCGAGGGCGCGAATGTTTGTGGTGCCGGCGGTCTATATCCGAGAGCTGAGTGCGGTCTGATCGTGTTGTAGTGTTTCCGCCATTGCTCGATGACAATCTTGGCTTCCTTCAGACTGTAGAAGATTTCACCGTTGAGCAGCTCATCGCGTAGTTCTGCAGCGATATGCCCGCATCCCGGCAGGCCACCGGCGTCGCGGCTCCCTGCGCCATCGATACTTCAATCTGGCGAAGCAGCGTCACAATCTGCTCCGCGCTGAACCTCTTCTTCGGCATGACCCAAGCTCCTTTCCAAGACCATTTTCTCACAAAGCCTGGCCTAAAAAAGCCCGGTCAGGTCAGATCGTCATCCTGCATCGCCGCCTGCTGGCCATCGTCCGGGATGACGATGTGTGCCAGCGCTTGATGATGACCCCCGGGGTTGGCCCCGTGGTGTCGCTGACCTATCGCGCCACCGTCGACATTCCGGCTCGTTTCCGCAAATCCAAGTCCGTCGGGGCGGTGTTTGGGCTGACCTGCGCCAAGTATCAATCGGGCGAGGTCGATTGGGACGGCAGAATATCGCGCTGTGGAGATGAGATGATGCGGACGATGCTCTACGAAGCAGCTCAGGCCATGATGCGTTCCAAGAAATGGTCCTGGCTCAAGGCCTGGGCGATGCAGATCGCCAGGCGCCGCGGGATGAAGAAGGCAATCGTGGCTCTCGCCCGTCGGTTAGCCGTGATCATGCACCGCATCTGGGTTGACGGCACCGAGTTCCGTTGAACCCGGGAACAGGCCGCAGTAGCAGCATGACAACCGTACCGGATCAAATCTGATAGGAGGAAACTCGAGTTCCACCCTGCGGTGGAAAGATGTCCCTCGCGGGACGATGGATGAGGTGAGTTCGCTCGCTTGGACCCGCCGTCACTCTGACGGCAAGGCCGTCCATTAGATTGTTCCGCCTCGTCCTCGGATCCCATGATGGAACGGCCCTGGTGCCGATTCCAAAGAGAAGCACGAGCCCGTGAGCGACATCGACACTGCAGTGGTGGATAGTCTGAAAGCGCTTGACCCCAACCGGCCGATTAGAGAAGCGACTGATATCATTATTATGTTTCGCATTTTTGTCCGCTTTAGGTAGCGATCAAAATGTCGCAGCGCCGCGAATCACGCAAAGTACCAGAAGCGGTCAAATTGGAGTTGTTAGCTCAACCGATTTGCCGTCTATAATGGGCAATAGAAAGACCACTCGATCATGAACAACTAAGCAGTAGCCATCTGCAGGGGCTCACCTGCCTCGAATTCCAGGTGGCAATCGCCTGAAACCGGCCGTGTTCTCCTCGCGAGCGGTGAGCATTCCATTGGGCCGCAGGAACAGAATGCGACGCATTGTTGTCACCGGTTCCGGCATCGTTTCCCCCCTTGGTTGTGGCACGAGCTTGGTCTGGCGAAGGCTTCTCGCCGGTCGATCCGGCATACGCCGGTTGTCCGACAATCTCGTCCGCGACGTACCCGCGAAGATTGCGGGCGTCGTGCCGACCCCCTCTGAGGATGCCGAAGGCGGCTTTGATCCGAAGCACGTCGTCAGTCTCAAGGACCAAAAGCGAATGGATCGCTTTATCCAGTTCGCCATAGCCGCTGCAGACGAGGCAATCGCTCAGGCGGCGTGGGCTCCCATCAGCGACGCTGAACGCAACCGCACCGCGACAATAATCGGTTCCGGCATCGGCGGCTTCGCCACGATGAAACAGGCAATGAACACGATTGATCAGCGCGGGCCGCGCAAGCTTTCACCGTTCACGGTGCCATCGTTTCTGGCTAACCTCGCCGCCGGGCAGGTGTCGATCCGCTACGGCTTTCGTGGTGCAGTCGGCTCGCCGGTCACAGCCTGCGCCGCCAGCCTGCAGGCGATCGGTGACGGTGCGCGCATGATCCGCGCCGGCGAGGTCGATGTCGCGATTTGCGGCGGCGCGGAGAGCTGCATCGAACGCGTCAGCCTTGCCAGCTTTGCGGCGGCACGTGCGCTTTCTACCCATTACAACGAAACGCCCGAACGCGCCTCGCGCCCATTTGACATTAATCGCGATGGCTTTGTTATGAGTGAGGGCGCCGCTGTGCTCGTCGTCGAAAGTCTCGATCATGCGCTTGGGCGCGGCTCTGTACCACTCGCCGAGTTGGTCGGCTACGGCACCACGTCCGACGCGTACCATATTGCGGCGGCACCGCCAGACGGCGAAGGTCTCCAACGCTGCATGCAGCTCGCCATTGATGCAGCCGCGATCAAACCAAGTGAAGTCGGCTACATTAACGCCCATGCTACGTCGACTCCGCTTGGTGATGCTGCCGAACTCACGGCGATCCGCGGTGTGTTCAAAGGCGCGCGGAGTTCTATCTCCTCTACAAAATCGGCGACTGGTCATCTGCTCGGTGCGGCGGGCGCAGCCGGCGTGATTTTCGCGATCGGCGCGTTGCGTTCCGGGATTCTGCCGCCAACCCTCAACCTGGGACAGACCGATAAATTCTTTGATGACCTCGATCTGGTAGGGCCGGAGCCGCGTACGCGCGCAGTCGATTATGCGATGGCCAATGGCTTCGGCTTTGGCGGTGTGAATGCATCGGTGCTGCTGAAGCAGTGGACGGCGTAATTTAGCCGCGTGGAGGTCCACTAACTTGCGTCAGCCGCAATCAATCTATTCAGCACCAGTGCCAACCAATGTTCGCTCTTACTTCGGTAGCGGACAAACGCGAGCGCAGTCGGATTGTCTGCGTCGTGCCAATCGCGACCAAAAGAAAGACCGCTTGGCGGCGGTCTCTCCAGCTCCTGATCAGAGGGGTGTGTGGCGCTGCGCCTGATCGGGGTTATTTTATCAGGCGGTCGCTATGGTTGCTGCCTTCCGCTTCCGGCGCCACCTGAGCGGACCTAACGCGCCGAGGCCGACGGCAAAGTGTGGGAGTGCGGCAGGTAACGGGGTGGTAGGCGCACGAAGTATCGCAATAAAAGCCGAGGCCTTGTCGAATAACAATTGAACGGCCTGCTTTCTCTTAGCAACGAACGATCGTTACGGTTTGGTTTTTGCCGTCACCCCTAGGAACCGTTACGGTCTGCCCGGGACAGCCCGGCGCCTGTGGTATGAACACTACTGGTGGTGTGACTACTCGTTCAGAAGGACTAACAAAAGGCGGGCATCGATGGACCCAATCCCAAGGAATATTATATGTGCACGTGAAATAGCCGTCGCCTGAGATCGGTTCGGTAACATCGACTCCAGGTTTGCCATCTGCAGGACCGTAATAGACCCCCCCGGCTGTCGGCCAGAAAGCTCCTGTGTTGCGTCCCCTGGCGTGGCGCCGCGATGTGGCAGTTGATGGATGAGAAGCATGCGCGGATACAGATGTTGCACCGTGGGCTGCGCCTGACCCGCCGGATGCGTTGGCAGATGCGAGCTGTGATATGCCCGCCATGACTGGACCAACAACAAGCACCGTGGCGATTATGAATTGCATTACCTTCATCGGAAGGTCACCCAATTATTCGCCACGGACAATCATACCCACAGGAAAACAGAGCACACTCCACCTTAGCAAACATGGTTAATAGGGACAGTTTTAATTAAACTGGGTTATGGCCGTGCCTGGATTTGCCGCAATAAACCGTTGCGTCGCCGCGAAAAGAAGCGGGCACCGATGTGGTGCGCACTTTTCCCCTCATCTAGAGCGGATTCGCATTAATCCGGCTCATATCCTGTGGCGGCGAAGAAGTTAGCGCATTCGGTTGGCGTGAAGGCCGGGATGAGGGTGCCGATTTTGTCCCAGAGGGCGTCGGCAGTTCGCTCGGCAGCTTTGCGCAGCCGCGGCTTGAGCTTGGAGAAGGCGTTTTCAATCGGGTTGAAGTCGGGGCTGTAGGGCGGCAGGTAGAGGAGCGCGGCTGCGGTCGCCTCGATGGCGGCGCGCACGCCGCGCCCTTTGTGACTGCCGAGATTGTCCATGATCACAATGTCGCCGGGCTTGAGTTCGGGGACGAGAACCTGATCGACATAGGCCTGAAATGCGTGGCCGTTGATCGGCCCGTCGAGCACCATCGGCGCGACCATCCCGGTCAGGCGAAGCCCGGCGACGAATGTCGTCGTGCGCCAGTGGCCATGCGGGATGCCGGTGTGCAGTCGTTCGCCCTTTGGGCTGCGCCCACGAAGCCGCGCCATGTTGGTGGAGGCCCATGTCTCGTCGATAAAGACCAGCCGTTCGGGATCGAGATCGGGTTGATTGTCGAGCCAGGCCTCGCGCCGCTTCACGATGTCCGGGCGGTCCCGCTCCGTGGCGTGGGCGGTCTTTTTTTGTAGGTCAGGCCGCAGCGATCAAGAAATGTCCACAGTGTAGCGCGGGCGGCGCGCACGCCGCGCGCGGCATGAAGCCGCGCCAGCAACTCGCTGATCGTCAGGTCCGGGGTCGTCGCGATCAAGCCAAGAATGTAATCGCGATGCGGATCAAGCTTGCAGCGCCGGGGCTGCCCCTGCTTGCATGCGGTCCGTTCACCGCTCTGCCGCGCCCGACGCACCCAGACGATGGCCGTCGCATCACCAATCCCGAAACGCGCTGCCACCTGCCGCGCCGGGGCTCCCGCCAAGGCCGCATCGATCACACGGTCACGCAAATCCTGACTGTAAGGTCGGGCCATATGCTGCCTCCATCGCTCTCACGACAGACGACTCGCATTATTCGCCTGATTTGGGAATCCCACTTCAATCGGAAAACGACGAACGCGCTCTGGTGAGATGAAAAGGCGTTAATCGGATAGATCCTTCTTTGACGCTCCTTCTGACCTGATAGATTTTTTGAACCAGCGGGATAGAGATTACTGCATCGGCTGCCCGGCCAGTGCGATCGAGTGCCGGTTGACAAAGCCAAATCACCCTGGACGAACGGTCAGGTCGAATGCATGCACCGCACCCTGAAGGAGAGGACTGTCCGGCGCTATCATTACGATAGCCACGACCAGCTTCGCCATCATCTCGCGGTGTTCCACTCCCGCAAAGTGGGGCGGTGCACGCCGCGGAGGGTGCGAACCTTTGACGGCGGCTGGATCTGGAGCGCGAGAGCGGGATGTCAGCAGACGCGCTGGTAATAACTGATGCCGAGCCGGCAGCTATCGTGCGGCTTCAACTGATCTTCGCGTTGGCGCTGGCCGCGCTGAGTTTGGCTTCCTCATCGGCTGCTTTAAGATGGACGAGCCCGCAAACGATCTTGATCGAGTTGAGGTCAGGTGCCCAGACTGTGATGGCCAGCGAGTGATCCTTGGGCCAAAAACGTCGTTCATTTGGTTCGATTGTGGCTACTGCGACGGTTCCGGCCAAGTCTCCCAAGGCCGATTTCAGTACTGGTACGAGCACCATTTCCGCGAGCGCTCCGATTTATTCGAGATCGAGAGCACCGGCGCGACCAACTAACGACACTGGTTGTCGAGCGTGTCGAGGGCGGCGGAAATCTTTTTGCCCTCCTGCGAATCCGGGCCTGTTTGGTCAAACGCATCAAGCAAATTGGCGTAACCAGATCCTAGCACATCCAATTGTGCTTGTGCTTTTTGGCTTAGGGCCTCCACGGCCTTTGTATCGTTCTTTGCTTCAGCGTCCGCTATTTGCTCATATAATTTGGCAAGGTCATAATATGCTTTGATCTTCGTCTTGTCTCCGATGATTGATCGTACGACCGGTTGAACATCAACCGCGTTTGGGGTCGTGTGCTTTGTCGTCGGATTGTCGACCTGACCTTGTGCAAACGCCGTTGTTGCAGCGAGAACGGCGACTACGCCAGCAGATTTTAGTGACATGAAAGCTCCTGCGACCCCGCGCTCCCCCATAATGGCAGAACTCGCGTGCAATAGTAGTGACCTTATTGGGGCGCTGCATCGTTCGTCCACTTTGGGACATTAGCGGCCGTCAGCAATCTACAAGGTCAGCCCTAACGGGAAAACGGGCTTCCCGTTTATCTCGCCTCCGTGGTGAGGACCACTCACGGCCGGATGCTTGGTCTGCATAATGTCTGCATAAAGAAAGTGGCTGTTCAATATTGAACGCTAAGAACGCTCACGAAATGTCGCCTTACACGTGGACAATGGCCTGCCTTGGGCGCAGCAGAGCTATGCAGGATTTTGGGTGACGAGGCGATCAGGCGGCGTGGTTTGACGGCGCTTCAGTGACCTCAACTCCATCTTGAAATCTTACACCTCCGATAACTTTGGGCAATTGATTTTGACCTTGCAGCCGCCGCCATGTCTTCGAGGCGGCGATGATCAGCTTGAATACCATCAGCTTGGCAGTTGTGGACGAGAATAAACCTGTCGCGATATTCGCCGCGCGCGACGGCCCGTGATCGTAGCTGCAAATAGGCCCTTTGCATCGCTGCCAACAAAGTAGATACTGGGTGAGTGGCGCAGTCTTTGGGTATGGGGACTAATATGTTGCGTCTGAATTGTTTGCTTGCACCCTGCGTGTTGGCGCTGGTCATCAACGTGGGGGCTGCTGATGCGGCCGGCCACGGCGGTGGTTGGGGTGGCAGCGGTTGGCATCGGGGCACCAATTATGGCCGCCATTATTATAACGGCGGCTACTACGGCGGTTACGGCACTGGCTACGTCGCCATTCCCGACATTCCCACTGAATCCGTCAGCGCCGTAGCGGCACCCGAGCCGCCCGGTCCTTTGGTGCCGCCAAGGCTTGCCTTGAGTTGTCACCACAGCCAAGAAACCATAACCGTCCCGGTCGAAAGCGGCGGCGAGCGGAAGATCACGATTACTCGATGTTAGACAGTACGGCCATCAGTTCTAAAAGCACATTAGTCGATTTTCGGAGTAAGAGCAGGCGCGGCCCAGACGCGCCGCAATGTCGCCGGAGGCCAAACCGTGACCATCCGCCTTTCACTAGTGACGAGCGCTGTCGCTCATTCCATCTCGCTACCCTGAGCGGCAGGCCCTTGTTCGGACGATGTCGAACGGATGCAATTCAGCATCGATGCCAAGCTGAATGCGACAGCTGCGGCCGGCCCTGCAACAGATCAAAGCATTGGCGCTCAAATGCATCGGCAGCCAACACCGGGCTCTATCGCCAAGGGCGAAAGCAATCTTGGAGAAGTGTCTCCAAGTAAAATTGCTGAAGTCAAAGACGCGATGAACTCTTGCTCGCCAGGCGGATTTAGCTGGAGACAAGCGCGCGTGCGAGCAAGCCCTTATTGTAGTGCAGCGGGCGCTTGGTCCCTAGTCGCTGCCCGGCTCCAAACTGGCAGGGTGGGTATCCGCGGGAGGCTTAATCCGACAGAGCTCCTAAGCCGTAGACGACGCGCAATACCGGGCCCAATTGTAAACCTATCCGGTCAAACCACCCTTTAAATACGACAACGATTTGGCCGGTGCGATAAATCTGCGCAAGGCTTTTATTGACCGCTAGCCGAAAGGCCCAATCGCCGCGGGGCAACACGATCGCATAAGGCTCGACGGACAAGTCATCTGGCAGCATGACCAAGGCGTCCGGGTTTTTCATGTGGGCGCCGACCAGCAACAATTTATCGCTAGCGAACCCGTCGGCCTTTCCATTCTCCAGCAGCGCAAGGGCTTCCGCACCGTCTTTCACAGAAACCACGATTGTCTCGATCTTTTGCTGTTTGACTTGCGCAATGATGGCTTGTTCGTTCGTTGTATCAGCCACAACGGCAATTCTTTTACCCGCCATGTCCGCAAACGTGCGGATATTGGAAGCCTTCGTGACGAGCATACCGGTGCTTTCGACAAAGATATAGTTTGAAAAATCGACCTCTTCCATTCGGCCAAGCGTTACCGTGCTCGATCCGCATTCCATGTCGGTTTTGCCGCTCGCCACGGCTGAAAAGCGCGTCTGAACAGTTACAGGTACCCATTCGATCTTGAGATTTCCAATTCCGAGTTGCGCCTCGATTGATTTCGCAACCAATGTGCAGATATCGATCGTGAAGCCGACCGGTTCATTTTTGTCGTTCAAAAAGGAAAAGGGCCTCGCATCCGCACGATAGGCTATTTTTATGATTTTCGTATTCGCGATGACTTTCAGACGGCTGTTCGCAGGAAACTGACTCTGGCCAGACGCCGCCGTTACGAAGAAGCACGCTACGAAAAATGCGACCAATCGGAACATGCTTGTCACCGAAGGTTGGAGAACTGTCGCCATTGTCGCAGAATTGCACGCTGGCCGCAATTTCGGCTTTTGACCCTGGATCGCGGTAGGGGCGCGCATTACTGCGCCCCCCGCAGTCGGGTAGGATCGAGGCGCGGACCGGGCTTCAAATGATGCCGACGTTTCCTCGATCCCCCCTATCATTCCGTACGGCGGGTTTTCCCCCGTACGGCTGGCGCAGCAATTCGGTCGCTTTTGGAGTGAAGCGGACATTCAGCGCGCCGCGTTTTCAGTAACAAATTTAGGATGGGGTGGACGCCCCGCCGACGGCATCGATGTGCCAAAGTGGAGGTGTTGAGCACCACTTAAGGGAGGCGTCCGTGTCAGAGGTTAGCATAATCGTTCTAGATATCGCCAAGCATGTTTTTCACGCTTGCGGAGCGGATGAGCGGGGTCGAGGGATATTCAGCAAGCGGATCAGCCGCGGAAAGCTGCTGGATTTCTTCGCAGCCCAGCCGAGTTGCACAGTAGCGCTGGAGGCCTGTGGTGGAGCGCATCACTGGGCCCGTCAGCTCAGACGTACGTTTGATTTCTGTTTTGCAGCGGACCAATTTTTTCGTGTAATTGAATTGGAGCGGAATGCTGATCAGATTGGCGATTGGATTCGACAGTTTTTTGGCAAGATCGGCGTCCTGTGCGTGGACAACTGACGAACACAGTAGAAATAAAGCAGCAAAAAAATACCTTGCGGTCCGCGCTACTATGCAATCATTACCAGTCATCGCCCACTCCATACACACAATACTCGAAGAGCAAACTAGAATTTCTTAGTGCTTTAGCTGCCCGCTCAGCGCGTCGATCATTGCCTTGATCTGTGGGCTGCCGGGTTCGAGCGTATCCAATTCTTTTGCATGCACAAGAGCTGCCGCGAGGTCGCCGTGATCGCGTTCGAGCGTAATCAAAGCTACCAGGACATTCTCGTCGGTCGGGTGTTGTTTATGGGTGCGCTCAAGAAGCGACAATGCCTCGGCGCCCGAGCCAGCTGTGTTGAGTGCAATGGCATAAACATACGCGTATCGCGCGTCGTCGGGGGCGAGTGCGCTGGCTTCGCGCAGCAGCGGCAGAGCTTCAGCGTAGTTGTGCTGGCGGACCATAGACAGGCCGAGTGAATGCTTGATAGCGGCATTCTTTGGTTCTATCACGATTGCCGCGCGGAGCAATTCGGCCCCCTCCTTATCCTTGCCAAGCTCCCGGTAGAGATCGGCAAGATTCGCCATGGCCGGGACGAACTTTGGATCGAGACGCAGCGCGGTGCGATATTCAGCTTCAGCTTCGTTGATCTGATGATGCCGCAACCTGATGAGACCGAGGTTCAGGTGCGCCTCGGGCCGATCGGCGTCGACCATCTCCGCCGCAATGAGCTCTTGGTAGGCGACTGTGAATGCGCCGCGTTGCTCCAGCGTCATGGCCTGCGGGTCCATTCCAGCAAGCGCGCGCGCTGTCTCGACGCGAACGGCGCGCATTGGGTCGCTCAGTAGCGGGAGGATCGCCGCAACAATGGGCTGCGGCATAGATGCCGGCAGCGCTCTCGGCGCAGCCATGCGGACCAGTGGATCGGGGTCGGCAATCGCCGCCTTGATGGCTGGCTCAGACGCTACGGACGCGTAGCGAGCGAGAAGGAGCAAAGCGCTAGCCCGGGCGATCGCCGGCTGATTATTATCCAAGATTAATCGATCGAGTTGGCGTTCCGCATCAACGGCGCCGGTGCGGCCAGCATAGAGCGCTGTGCCGTAATGCGGCTTTGTCTGCCGACCGTTCGGATACCATTCGGCGACCGCCTTTGCCGCCCATTCCGCCGAGCGGTCGGTGTGACATTGGTTGCAGGCGTTCGGCGTGTCGATCGACACGGTCAGATCGGGCCGCGGGACGCGGATACTGTGATCACGCCGATCATGCACCACCATGTAGGTCTTGGTTGGCATGTGGCAGTTGACGCATTGAGCGCCGGCGCCGCCCGGCCGGTGCTTATGATGAGAAGTGACTTCGAATTTTGCCGGCAGGTGACACTGGGCGCACAGTGTATTGCCTTCGGCGCGGAGCTTGCCAGCATGCGGCTCGTGACAATTGGAGCAGACGACGTCAGCCTTGTGCATCGCGCTCTGCAAAAAGGAGTCATATTCGAACACTTCGCCGTCGATTTGCCCGTCCGCGTAGTAGAGTCCCTGCTCCAAAAGAGCCGGCAATGCCGCATCGAGAAACGGGGTATCTGGCGCCAGTCCAGTCGCAAGAAGCTTACGTCGGGAATGGCAAGAGGCGCAGGCGTCGAGTTGGGCTGACGCTACAGGTGCGGTGCGTCTGGCGGTTCCTGACGCAGGATTCATAACCCAGCGGCCGGAATCAGTCGCCTTCAGCCATGCCTCCAAACCCATCCGAACGTTGTCGTCTCGCGCCGAACTTGAGCCGCTCTTTGCCCACGCCACATGGCGGGATCCCGGTCCGTGGCAGGCTTCGCAGGTCACGCCGAGACTGGCCCAGGTCGTCGCGTATGTGTTTGTCGAGAGATTGAAAATCTTTTTCAGGCCGGTCGTATGGCAATCGGCGCACTGGTAATTCCACGTCTGATCGCGGCCGGTCCAATGCAGCAGAGAGCCCGGCTCGAGCTTCTGACCGGGGTAGAGATGAAACCAGCGTTGGCCGCGCTGCGCTTTCGGCCGCGTGTCCCAGGCAAGCCCGAGCATCTGATAGCGACCGCCGGGAAACGCGATGAGGTATTGCTGCAGCGGATCGATGCCGAAGGTATAGCCAATCTCATAATCGTGCAGCGCGCCATCAGGCCCGTCTGTTCGCACCATGAACTTTTCGCCGTTGCGCGAAAACGTGCTGACCACACCAAAATTCTCAACCGAGGTGCCAGCGAAGTCCCCGAGCACCGTTGCCGGCGTAGCCTTCTCCATCGCCAAAGCGTGGTGCGAAGACTTCCAGAGTTCTGCCTCGGTCTGATGGCACCCGGCGCAGACCTCGACTCCGACGTATATTGCTGCATCATCAGCGCGTGCGCCAGTCTTCACCGGCACAATAAATGCGGCAACGACCATCACCGCGATCGCGGCACAAATCCCAAACAGGCTACGTTCTCCCCACACCGCAATAAAGGTCTTTGATTACGATACCGAGACAGCCCAACAATGATGTTGGGAGTGTTATTGCTATTTCTTCGGCGCCAACATCGTGTTGACTGTCTGCATGACCGTTTTATTGGGACTACCGTTGCAAGCGGCGACAACTGCGTCGGCGTTATGCTTAATCGTGTTTAAATCAATCATGGTGTTCTTGCGTAGTCCATTGTAGTAACCGCTCATCCAGATCGAAGCCTCGATCGCATCTTGTGAGCCGCTCAGCAGCTGACGACATGTGAATTTTGATATGTCGACCATCACCTGCGCTTGAACCTCGAAATTTGCGGCCAACGCGAGCAGGCCGCCGAAGAGCAAATACTTGAGCCATTTCATCGTACATTCTCCGTCTTGTTAAATGTATCGAACGGTGTGAATTCGACTGCAGACTACTGTTATTTCTTGCTCCGTTGCCGTCTCCGTTTCAAGTTGTCGTCAAGTTCTGAAACGATGCGCACAGGTCCGGTTTGGCTTGTTGAAGATGGTCGACTCTGTGTCGACTCTCGAAACATATCGAGTCCGTCCCGCATTTTTGTGACCCCGCAAACAGACAACGCCGCTGCAACATTTCGAATCGTGTGCAATTTTTAACAATGGCCGGTTTGGAGCGAGGCAACACTAAGCTCATGGCCATCGTTGGAGCAATGCATTTATGGGTCTGAGTTCTATTTGATTTATGTCAGACGCGCGGTAGGTGCCCAACTTCTTGTGTACCGCGCACCAAAACCACCCATCATTTATCGGCGAATTGTAGTACTTGCGCGAAAACCACACGGGTGCCAGCCGCTCCGGGTTGAATATACCATTCGGTGTGCCGAAATTTTCTCGGCCGGTTGAAACGTCCCATACGTAGCGGGTAACCCCGTCGACCGACACCGACATACGTTGCGTCGATTTGTCGACGCTGACGACGGTCCGTGCCTCGGCCCGTAACGGACCGATCAGTACCGCCGCGAATGCCACCGCACATGCAATAAGCCTCCACATAATGCCTACTTGAAAAGTCCAATTTGCCTCTGATGCAACAGTTATATTTAAGGTTGTCAGCGGCAACGTGATTAATAGTGACGATTTTATTCAAATTGGGCGAAATCAGCGGCCGAAGGCTGGCGCCAAGGAACGGGTTGGAATAATATCTGCCTTGAGCGTTAAACAGGAATGGGCTGTGTCAGACCGGAACAAGTTGTGGCAAGGAAAATAAAAAAGATCTCATTTAGTCCCACATTATTTCTTGCAGGAGCGGCAAAAGCGCTTTGCGGCGGAGCGGTATTTTTTGCGATCATGTTTATCTCTGCGTCGGCGCAGACGCCAGGTGTATTGACGCCCGACGCGAACACCGTCGGGGATCAACCGGGTTTAGTTCCAACCAGCGAACAGGAACAATTGCCGGCCCAGTATCGAGAGCAGACGGTGTACTTCCGCACCGTTGAGCCGGCCGGGACGATTGTTGTCAACACGCCCGAGCGCTTCCTCTATCTAGTCCAAGGCAACAGCCGCGCGATCCGCTATGGGATCGGCGTTGGCCGCGAAGGCTTCCAATGGCACGGTCTCAAACGCATCAACCGCAAGGCCGAATGGCCCGATTGGATACCCCCGCCAGAAATGATCGAACGCCAGCCGTATCTTCCGCGGTTTATGGCAGGCGGCCCCGGTAATCCATTAGGCGCCCGAGCGCTTTACATTGAAGGCACGGTCTATCGCATTCATGGCACTAACCAGCCGTGGACCATTGGATCGGCAGTATCATCCGGTTGCTTCCGGCTGACCAATCCCGACGTCACAGATCTATATGATCGTGTTCCGGTCGGAACACGAGTTGTCGTCTTGCAAGCACCGCAGTTGTAGCGACCGTCGCAACGACCGGCAGTGGACGCTCTTTTTTGGAGGCTTCGATGGCCATTCGCCTCGCCGATCGCTTGTTCAAGCCGCTGGTGTTCGCGCTGCTGTTCACCTTGGGCACGACGGCGAGCGAACGGGCGCATTCACAAACATTGAAGGCGGTCAAGGATCGCGGCACACTCGTTTGCGGCGTAAGTCAGGGCATCCTCGGCTTCTCCGCACAGACAGCAAACTCCGATTGGGTCGGTTTTGACGTCGATTTCTGCCGCGCGCTTGCAGCTGAGATTTTCAACGATACCGGCAAGGTCAAATTCGTGCCGCTGTCTGCGAGCGAGCGATTCGGCGCCCTCCAATCCGCTACAATCGACGTCTTGTCGCGCAATTCGACATGGACTATGTCGCGCGAGGTCGATCTCAGCCTGGTCTTTCCAGCGGTGACTTATTACGACGGCCAAGGCTTCATGGTGCGTCGCTCACGCAAAATCGGCTCCGCGCTCGATCTCGCCGGCAGCAGAATATGCGTGCAGACAGGCACCACAACAGAACTCAATCTCGCCGATTTCTTTAATTCCAATGGAATGAAATATCAGCCGGTATTGGGAGCAAGCCCCGATGAAGTCGTGAAGGCCTACGATTCAGACCGTTGCGACGTGCTTACGAGCGACGCCTCCCAGCTTCATGCCGAGCGGCTCAAACTGAACACACCGGACGACCACGTCATCTTGCCCGATCTCATCTCAAAGGAGCCGCTCGGACCAGCTGTGCGCGCTGGTGATCAGCAATGGTCTAATATCGTTAAATGGACCGCATTTGCGATGGTCAATGCCGAGGAGTTGGGTGTGAATTCAAAAAACATCGACGACGCATTGAAATCAACAAAGCCGAAAGTCAGAAGGTTCGTTGGTACTGAAGACGATTACGGCGAACGCCTCGGACTTACAAAGGATTGGGCAGTCCGTATCATCCGGCTCGTCGGCAACTATGGCGAGATCTACGAACGTAATGTCGGTGTGAAGTCACGATTGGGTATCCCGCGAGGGATCAACGAGCTCTGGACTGCTGGCGGTATTATGTACGCTCCGCCAATCCGTTAACCTGCAGCCGTTCTTCGGCATTTGCGCGGTCTTGCATCGCGTTTGGTTCAAAGAACGTTCATGCTACCATATTTCTCGGAGGGGCAAATTGAAGTGAATCTCGTGGCGGCTCTGTTTCTTGTCGAGTCTCAGTTGGCCCTTCGCTACTTCGTTTTCCTCGTCTTCATCCTCTTCGAGCAGCCTCATTAGATCGAGGCGTGATGCTGGCACGGTCGCTTCGCCTACCGGCTTTCGAAGAGGAACAATGTTTTGTGTGTTGATAAGCCGCTCGGCTGCCACGTCCTTTGAACCCATCGTCGCCCCACAGACCGCCGGGCAGTGATCGACCCTTCGGCGGGATGCGTTGGTCGCATATACCTCATCAGCGACATTTAAGACCGGACTTTCTGCACCCCCGGTAGGTCCTAGCAGCGCACTGTGCGGCATCAATTCCTGAATACTTATTGAGCCACGCCCAGATTCCTTGTGCTAATTAAAGGCCACAAACCGAAGCAGGTGCAACTTGAACCCTCTGCTTAAGGAAATTCGCCATAATCCTAGCCTTTGGCTGCTGGCGCTTGTACCGGTGGTATTCATCGCTGCAGAACTGTTGCCGCAGGCGCACACATTGCTGTTTGTCCTTTCAGTGCTCGCGATCGTGCCGCTTGCAAGCTTGCTTAGCCACGCTACCGAATCTGTTGCGGAAAAGACGGGCGATACTGCGGGCGGGCTGCTGAATGCTACCCTCGGAAACCTGACGGAACTGGTCATTGCAGCAGCGGCGCTTCGCGCTGGGGAGTATGCGCTGGTGAAAGGTTCTATAGCCGGTGCTATTGTGACCAATACGCTATTTATGCTCGGAGCATCCTTTCTTCTCGGGGGCCTCAAGCACCATGTCCAAGAGTACAACCGTGCTACCGCCCGCCTGCACGGAGCTTTGCTGTTTCTAGCTACGATTGCGCTGGTGAGTCCATCGGCGATCGCCAAAGCTGACCTACTGCCGGGCGCCGCGTTGACCCAGAGGCTCAGCGTTGCCTTGGCCGCGCTGCTCATTGTCGGATACGGATTGGGCTTGCTGTTCTCGCTTAAGACGCATCGCGAAATCTTTTCCAGCGCGGATCACGCAGAAACAGGCGAACCTGCGTGGCCTATAGGGCTAGCGCTTGGAACACTGGCCGCAGTCACGGTTCTCGTGGCGCTAGTGAGCGAGATTTTTGTCGAGTCTGTACAGAAGGCGGCAGATTCATTCGGGATAAGTCAAGCATTCGTCGGCTTTATCATCGTAGCACTCGTAGGCGCTGCCGCCGAAATGGCGGTTGCGTTTTCTGCAGCGCGCAAGAATCGTCTTGACCTGAGTGTGGGTATTGCGCTGGGGAGCGCTTCCCAGATCGCACTATTCGTTGGCCCCGTCCTCGTGCTTCTTAGTTATGTCATCGGACCGGAGCCGATGGATCTGCAGTTTTGGTCTGGCGCTGTAGTGATGGTCTTTGTTGCCACACTTGTGGCGGCGTTCATTACAAGCAGCGGGCGTTCGGCCTGGTTCGTTGGCGTTCTGCTGATATTCGTCTACGCGGTTTTTGCCATCACTCTCTACTTGCTGCCGCCGCAAGTGCCGTGACTGTGCAATTAGATATTGGGAGAGGCTATGTTTCGGCAATTGATGGTCGGCGGTGGCGTTAGCATCATAAACATCACCCGAGCGACAAATGGGTGCGAGGTTACCCGCGCTGTCCGGGACAATTGCCGGACGGGTGCACGTGTTTGTGCACGTTGCTCCAGCCGCCGGCATACGCAGCGCCGGACGCGGCGAGGCTCAACACGAGTCCGTGTGCAATCAGTTTCGTGGCAATCTCCCCCGGTTCCCTTGTTGCGAAGGGACTATCCAACGACGCAAATGGCGAGAATGTGGCGGCGTATCGATTGTGTGCGAGCGTGATCGTCACAATGCGGCGAAAGTTCAATAAAGACAGAACTTTGACGGGGGCAATGCAGGTGGTGCGGTAATATTACGCAGGAATTCGCTGCCGAACGTCCGCGCTAGAATGTCTCGCTTATGGCAATTAGGCGACATGGCGTTGCGCATCGTGATTGGAGTAATCTGATAGCCATTATGTGGAAGAGCTCCATGCACAGGGCGATATGTGGATTGGGTGGCGTTATCGGGTTGGCGGCCGCGCTGTTAACCGCCGCCAGCACAGCAAGTGCTCAGGAACCCTATCCGTGGTGCGCCGTTTACGGCGGAGGAAGGAACGGCCTAGGTGCGACCATTTGTGGGTTCGTCACCATTGAGCAATGTCGGGCGACGGTCAGCGGTATCGGTGGCTTTTGTCAACCGAATCCCATGTATCCCTTACCCGGGGAAAAAACTGTCATACAATCCCGCAGGCGCCATCAAGGTTAGCTTAGAATGAGGGTCGGGGGTCAACAGTCACAGCCTAACCGACCACTTCATCGGTTTTCGGAATGAGCGCCACGCGGCGGTCTCACTTTTTGCTGGATTGCAATGCCCGAAAAGTTCGCGCCTCGATCGGCCAACCATTCTTATTTGCCAGATCCGATGATCTGCTCGATCACCTGCATGATCGGAGTGCCAAAGTTCTTCTTCTTCTCTTCATTGCATAAGTGTTCAAGCTTGTTCAGCGGCCATCAACACGCAATCGGTCGGTCGAGATCAATGCCCACTGAAAACCAGCGTTTGGAAGGGCAGTACAAGCGCTTGAAGACGTAGGATCAAGGCGTGCACAAGCGCAAGCGCATCAATTGTATGAAGAACGACGGCCCTGAAAGCACCGGTATCTTTCGCTACAATTTGATCATGATTGCTCGAATACGCATTTGCAATACAACTGCTGCCAGGTGTCACCCCGGCAAGGCCACCCTGGTAAAGCGGCTCCAGAAAGACCAATAGCGTCCCTGGGCGGGTCACTTGCTGAAGCTCGGCCAGTTGCTCACCGCCACGAAACTGGCCCGCGGCAATATAGTCCTGCAGAGCTGTCACCACCATCGGGATGATCGTAAATGGCTTGGATACGCACGTGACTTCCGCGGCCATCCCGACCTTCATGATCTGGGCTTCGATCTGACCAAAGCCGGCTTGTAAGGTCTGATAACCAGCGCCCTCCGGAATCAGGATTCCGGCTGGCCGCATCAGCGGATTGACGACGTCACCGACCCGCAGAGCAAACTGCTCCACCCGCCCTGTCACGCCAGCGCGCACAACCGTCTTGTCGAGTTCGACCTGGGCCTGTGCAAGTTGGGCTTCGGCGGTCGCCTTTTGCGCCGGCAACAATGTCGACAACTGCTCTTCAGCGATCTGTTTCGTCGCTTCAGCGGTAGTGATCGCACCGAGCTGGCCTCGTTCGCGCTCTTGTAGGCGTTCGATGTCGCGGAACGCAACGTTACCAGGGTTGCGCCGTTGCAACTCTTGCTTCGTCTCGAGCTCGTCTAGTGTCTGCTGATGATCGCTCTTGGCCACCTGCAGCTGGCCGTCGGCTTTGATGATGTCGGCCCGCGCCACCTGCATTTGCGCTTCGATTTCCAAAATCTTGCGCCGTGCCGCTTCGACCGCCGCTTCCTGCTTTGAGCTGTCGAGACGGAAAATCGGGGCACCTTTGGCGACCGGGCCGCTGAGCCCGACATAAATTTCCGCGACGCGGCCGTTTATCTCCGGAACGATTGGAACCGTACGAAAAAGGAGCGTTACATTGCTGGTAGATGGGTGGTTGTAAAAAACGGTCGTAATTAACGCCACCGTCAATATGAGGCAGCTGGTAATGCCCCACCGCAGTTCGAACCATACTGAATAAAACGTTATTTCCTTACCGAACTTTTTTCCTTGAACATATCGCCGGTATAGATAGTCGGGAAGAAGCGTCACGAGTGAGCAAAGTAGCAACTCAAGCATAGTCGAGCCCCCCGCGTTCCGAAATCGCGCGAATAGGCTTCTTTCCCGCACGTGGTTCGTCAACGTTTTGTGCGTTCTCTACTATGCGCGACGGTGCGGCGGCGTCGGTTTCCGGAACACCGTTGCCGCCCTTGCCCAACTTGACGCCAGCCATCCTCTCGAGCGAACCCGCAATTCGGTCAAATATTCCGCCAAAATCCGGAATGTCAATGAATGCGAGAAGCAGCCCTGCGACCCAGAAAATATGGATATGTGTGAAGAGGGCGAGCAGACCGAGAATTGCCACTATCTCGAACTGGACCTTGTGTCCCTTGTGAGCAACTCGCTCGGGGAGCGTATGCAAGCGCAGGAAGATGATACCGAAACCGAAAACAGATAATGCAAGAATGACACCTGTAACGACCATGAGTATGTCGGTTTGGCCGGGCGCCGTTATAAACATCGGAAGATGATGCGTTGCAGCGGGATTAAGCTGCTCAGCCATGGCGGACCTCATAAGGCCAAAAAAAACTCACTATCCAACTTCCGGCCTGGTAATTATCAAGAATGGTAGTCTCGTTTGTTGCGCCGAGTATGTCAATTTTCGGCGAGGTCGAGGCTAGTCGACGGTTGAAGTACCCATTAATTGCAGGCAACGTTGATATAAATCAACATGGGTCATGTTCTCAGCTGACCTGACCGGGCTTTTTTAGACCAGGCTTTGTGAGAAAATGGTCTTGGAAAGGAGCTTGGGTCATGCCGAAGAAGAGGTTCAGCGCGGAGCAGATTGTGACGCTGCTTCGCCAGATTGAAGTATCGATGGCGCAGGGAGCCGCGACGCCGGTGGCCTGCCGGGATGCGGGCATATCGCTGCAGAGTTTTTATCGCTGGCGCAAGGAATATGGTGGACTTGAGATCGATCAGGCGAAGCGGATGAAGGACCTTGAACGCGAGAATGTCCGCCTGAGGTGTCTCGTTGCCGATCTGTCGCTTGAGAAGCAGGTGCTCAAGGACGTTGCCTCGGGAAACTTGTAAGCCCCGAACGGCGCCGGCAGGCGGTTGAGCGCATTCGGGGAAAGTACAGTCTGTCGGAGCGTCACGCCTGCCGGATTGTAGGTCAGCCGCGGGGAACGTAGCGTTACACCACCATTGTCCGTGCTGATGAGGATGCCCTGACGCAGGCCATTATTGCGTTGGCATCGCAGTACGGCCGGTACGGTTATCGTCGGATCAAGTCGTTGCTGGACGAGGCCGGGTGGGATGTGGGCTGCGATCGGGTGCAGCGGATCTGGCGCCGTGAGGGGCTCAAAGTACCCAAGAAACAACGGCCGCGCGGCCGGCTCTGGCTCAACGATGGCTCCTGCATCCGGTTAAGGCCAGAACGGCGCAATCATGTCTGGTCCTACGACTTCGTGGAGGCGCAGACCCACGATGGCCGCAAGCTGCGGCTGATGACGCTGATTGATGAGTTCACCCGTGAATGCCTGGCTATCAGGGTGGCGCGCCGGATCAACAGCTTTGGCGTACTGGAGACCATGGCCGACATCATGCTCATGCGGGGCGTCCCCGAGCACATCCGATCCGACAACGGCGCCGAGATGACGGCAAAGATCGTGCGCAACTGGCTGACCCAGGTTGGAGCCAAGATCCTGTTCGTCGAACCCGGCAGCCCCTGGGAGAATGGCTATTGCGAGTCCTTCAATGGAAAACTACGCGATGAGCTGCTCAACGGTGAAATCTTCTACAGTCTGAAGGAAGCCAAGATTGTCATCGAGCAATGGCGGAAACACTACAACACGATCAGACCGCACTCAGCTCTCGGATATAGACCGCCGGCACCACAAACATTCGCGCCCTCGGCTAACCATCTAGATGAGATCATGCCGATGCAGTAGTCTCTATCCCGCTGGTACAAAAAAGCCGTCAGGTCACAGCGACAGCCTCGAATAAATCGTAGGCAGCAAGATGATTGGTGGGTTCGCGCCTGTAGCCGGCTGAGTATCACGACTCAGGCGATATCGCGTTCATTGTCTGTCAATCTGGCACGGTGTAACAGAATGACCTTGGACAAAAATCGGCTAAGCTTGCTCAACGAATGACGGCAACAATCCCGACAAGATCTGGCAAGTCGTCGGAGATGGGCCGCGGGTAAAATAGTGCACCAACAGATGCTGTCCGATCTAATCGTTGCTGTAATACCAGCGGCAATGGTGAAATTCGAACGTAGCTGTCTAGCGCCGAAGCCCGGCGGCGGCCATAGAATTTTGCCGCTTCTCTGAGGACCACATGCTATATCATCAGCGCTTTTATATCGCAGTAAGATGTCTTGGAATAATCTTCGCGAGTTTTACATTTCTAATTTGCGTCTCTCGGGCCGATGCGACCAAACTTGAAGGTGCTTGGGCGAACGACCAAAAGGTTTGCTCGAAAATCTTCGTTAAATCGAGGAACAGAATAATCATGAGCAGCAAAGCCGATTTTTTCGGAAGCGACTTTATCATTGATGGCGATGAGATCAGAGGAAAACTCTCAACTTGCCACATCAAGACACGTAGACAAGATGGCGCTATAACGTACTTGCTCACTGAATGCGCGACCGACATCGCGCTTTCTCAAAACCAATTCAGCATTCATCAGCATTCAAATGGACAATGATAACGAACTGACGCGTTTCTTTCCCGAAATGCAGGGTATGGAATTGAAATACTATCGGTGCAAGTTTTGGGGGTCAGGATCTAGACTCACAATTTGATCAAGTAGAGCGCAGCGACGAGCGTGGTAGCGGAGAGGAAGTTTCGCGCGAGCTTGTCGTAGCGGGTCGCGATGCGTCGCCAACCCTTGATGCGGCAGAAGAAGCTTTCGATTTTGTGCCGCCGCCGGTAGAAGCGCTTGGGGCAATAGGCCTTCTTGACGGCGTTGCAGTGGTTCGGGATGATCGGCAAGGCGCCCTCGCTCCTGATGTGCTGACGTACTTTTTCGCTGTCGTAGGCTTTATCGGCGGTGACGGCCAGCGGTGATCGCGGCGTGGTCAGGATCGCCTCGACGACCTGGCTGTCATGGACTTGTCCGCCAGTCACGGCGAAATTCAGCGGTCGGCCCTTGCTGTCGACAATCGCGTGGATTTTCGTGGTGCGGCCGCCCCGACTAACGCCGATCGCCTGATTTTGCCCCCCTTTTGCGCCACTCGCTGCGCGGTGAGCTTTCACAACTGTGCTGTCGATCAGCTACAGACTGTCGCGGGATTTCGATGCCAGTTGGTCGAAGACCCGCTTCCAGATACCCCTGCGAGACCAACGGTTGAAGCGATTGTATGCAGACGTGTAAGGCCCGTAGCGTGCCAGTAGATCGCGCCACGGCATTCCGGTGCGGAGCACATAAACGATCGCATTCACGATCTTGCGGTCGTCAACCTGCCCGCTCTATCGGCTCTTCGGGGGTAGCGGTTCGAGAAGCGCCCATTCCTCATCGTCCAGATCCAATCGCATGATCCACCTCCGTGCACGGTGAATCATATTCGTCCAAGCTATTCAATCAATTATCTGAGTATAGACCTTAAACACTTTGAATTGCCGATTTGCGATTGCACACACAGATGACGTCATCTGATTGATTTTTAGCGGGATCTTACCCACACGATGAGAACCTCCCAGATAACCGCCAGCACGATCGGTCCCAGGAATAGCCCGGTGATACCGTGACTGATAGTCCCTCCGACAACGCCGATCAAGATCAGCAGCGTCGGCGTCTTTAGCCCATGGCTCATGACGATTGGCTTCAAAACGTTGTCGAGAAGATTCACTGGGATCATATAGACAGTGAATAGCAACGCTGCCTTTGTACTCATCGTCGCCCAACTCCAAATAATGACAGGGATCACGATCACCGAAGGGCCGATCTGTATAATTCCGCAGATTAATACCGCGGACGAAATTAGACTTGCCCCGGGAACTTGAGCGACAATGAGTCCCAAGCCTGCCAGAAGAGCTTGCAGCGCTGAAATGCCAACCACACCGCGAGATACGCTGCGCGTCGTTGCAACCGACAGGTCAATGAATTTCTCGCCTTGGTCCGGCGAAAGCTTATGGGCGAAAGCCTTGACAGCGTTGCTAATCAACGGCGCGGGAGCGAAAAGAAATCCCGCAACGATAATCGCGATAAAGAAATAAACCACTCCGATGCCAGCATTCGCTCCTGTGCGCAAAATAGACCCTGCCATAGGCTTTACATAAACCGCAATTTTAGTGAGCGCATCCGCGAGATTGTTCGAAGCCAGATTCCAGAATTGGTAGAACTCATTGCCGATAATAGGCCAGCTCTTTATCGATAGCGGCGGAGGAGGAACTGAGATGATTGTCACGTCCAGTCCCTTAGAGATCGTTTGGATACTGTCAACCAATCCAAGTACAAGCCACGTGACGGGCCCTATCACTGCCAGCAGATTGATTACGGTAATAATAAGCGCGGCGAGCCGACGCCGATTGCCAATGCGCGCGGCGACCCACTCAAATGGCGGATACAAAGTGATCGCTAATATCACACTCCAAATCGCGATCGTGGCGAACGGTCGAACAAGAGCGATAGCCCAGTAGAGAAGGACTGCGATAGTCGCAAGGCGAACCACAAATTCAGTCAGTTGCGATGTAAGTTGGTCCGCGTTGCCGGTTTTTGGATCTGCGCCGCCCATTGTTGCAATTGCGCCGAAAACATGAAAGGCTTCAACACTTTAGTTTTGCCCAACCAACTCCGCCCAAAATGGGGGATGTTTGAGTAACCGACAAAATTAAACCTAGTTTGATCGATGTCAATGTCCGCACCGTTAATAACGCTTTAAATGAAACCTAGTGGCATTGTAGGAAGCAGTGGCGTGGCAACCTCTTTTCCTACCATTGATCGGTTCTTTGCCGGTCCGGGTTCGCGCGGTGATCAATGGCGAGACCTTGTTGAACTCGCCGACTTATGGATGACCGGCTCCGAAAAGCGCGCAAAATTTGAATCTGCACTGTCCGAGATTTTGCCGACGGAAGAATTTCACGCATACCCCGGACCGAAGTTATTAGCGACTTTGCACGACAGCGTCACGGCGAACGATGCAGGTGCGACTGCGACATTGACCAGACGAATTGCGCGGGCAGTTATTACCCGGAGTTACCGTCACAGCGTTTCCGACTGGGAAGCCACCGATGAAGGTGAGGGTGTCACTTCGGAGCTGCTTCCGCCAGGACTGATCGGAGGCGAGTGCTCGTCGCGCCCCTATTTTGAAATTTTAATCGTCAGCGGAACGCCGCCGGCGCGCTGGGCGGCCCTTGCGGGCGAATGGCGTCGTTTACGCAGGCCGCTCGATTCGTTCATCTACGAGCCGGTATTTGTTGGCAGCTTTGAAGATGCATTTTGCGCGACAATGCTCAACCCGGATATTGCAGCCGTAGTCATCCATGAGGGCTTTCCATTTGAGTCGCGGCACGACGCGCCAATTTTGCGAACGCTTTCCGACGAGATCGACAAGCACGAGCCGTCGGAAATTCTCGCGCTGCATCTCGCGAAGGTCATCAACAATGTTCGCCCAGAACTTGATCTCTATTTTGTTTCGAACGGGCATGTCGAGGAACTCGCGGGCAACCAAAAAGGCAATATGTTACGCCGTGTTTTCTACGCGGTGGAAGAGCTTTTGGAATTGCATCTGGCGATCCTCGAAGGTGTCCAAGCTCGTTACGAGACTCCGTTTTTCGATAATCTAAAGAAATACGCGCAACGGCCCATTGGCACCTTCCACGCTCTGCCGATTGCGCGTGGCAAATCGATTTTCAAGTCGGATTGGATTCGCGACATGGGCGAATTTTACGGGCCGACGCTATTCCTGGCGGAGAGCAGCGCGACAACCGGCGGCCTCGACAGCCTGCTTGAGCCAACCGGCAATATTAAAAAAGCGCAGGAAATGGCAGCGCGGGCTTTTGGCGCCGACCACGTGTTCTTCGTCACCAATGGGACGTCTACCTCGAACAAGATGGCGGTCCAGGCGTTGCTTGCTCCGGGCGACATTGTGCTCGTGGACCGCAACTGCCACAAGTCGCATCATTATGGGATGGTTTTGGCGGGCGCCCAGCCGCTCTACGTCGAAGCGTTTCCGATGACCGAATACTCCATGTACGGCGCGGTACCGCTGCGCTCGATCAAGGAGGCTCTTCTCAACTTGAAGTCTGAAGGCCGCCTCGACCGGGCTAAGATGGTCGACCTAACGAACTGCACGTTTGATGGGCATATCTACAATACGCGCCGCGTCATGGAAGAATGCCTGGCCATCAAGCCGGACCTCATCTTCCTTTGGGACGAGGCATGGTTCGGTTTTGCGCGATTCTCGCCCTTCCTGCGGCCGCGCACGGCTATGGGCGCGGCGAATGCCATTGAGGCTTGGCTGCATGATTCCACCTCGGTCGCCCAATATGAGAAGCAGCAGAAAGAACTTGGCGAAAAGCCGACGGTCGAGACGCTGCTCAAGACGCGACTCATCCCGGATCCGCGCAAGGTGAAGTTGCGGGTCTATCAGACAAATTCGACCCACAAGTCGATGTCAGCCTTGCGGCAAGGGTCGATGCTACTTGTCAAGGACATCGATTTCCATACCGTGGAGGCCCAGTTTCACGAGGCTGTATTTACGCATGCCTCAACCAGCCCAAATCAGCAGCTGATCGCCAGCTTAGACGTTGCGCGCCGGCAGATGGAGCTTGAGGGCTATGGCCTTGTACACAACGCCATTGAAATCGCGTTGGCTATTCGTCAGGCCGTTGCAGAACATCCACTTATTTCGAAGTACTTCAGCGTACTTGGTGCGGACAAGATGGTGCCCGCGGAGTTCCGCAGCAGCGGCTTTACCGACTATCTCGATCCCGCATCAAACTGGGTCGTCGCGCGCAAGAGCATTGTCGACGACGAATTCTGCCTTGATCCGACAAGGATGACGCTGGTTTGCGGCACTGCAGGCTTCGACGGCACCCAGTTTAAGGGAATGTTGGCAAGCCGCTACAACATACAGCTCAACAAAACGTCGCGTAATTCAGTCCTTCTGCAGTCCAATATCAACAACACGCGCAGCGACGTCGCGCATCTCATTCGCGTCCTCGTCGAAATCAGCAGCGAAATCGATAAGAAGCTTACCGAAGCCGGACCGAATGTACGCAAGACCTTTGAAGCTCGCGTGAAGAGCCTGATGAAAGACGTCCCCGATCTACCGAACTTCTCGCGCTTCCACGATGCGTATCGGCAGGATGCCGGCAAAAAAACCAACGAGGGCGACATCCGCCGTGGCTTCTACGATGCCTACAATCCCGCCGGCTGCGAATATATTCGCCTTGCGGATCTCGAGATCGACAGGCGCCTCAAGGACGGGCCTGAGCTTGTTTCGGCGAATTTTGTAATTCCGTACCCGCCTGGCTTCCCAATCATGGTCCCGGGTCAGGTGATCACGCGCGAAACGATCGACTTCATGCGCAAGCTCGATGTCAAGGAAATCCACGGCTACGAGGCAGCCGAGGGTTTGAAGCTTGTACGTGCGGACGCTCTCGCACAGGGTACCCGTCCGCGCGCGTCCGCGACGCCCAGGCATGCAGGAGGCCCATCAAAGCCCACTGGCAAGAAACTCAGCGCGGACTGAAACGGGAATGCTGCCATCAGGAGATTAAATAGGTGACGCCATGATTGATTGGTTCGTTCACACACTCCGAACATATCCAGAGATCGCTATCCTGCTATCGCTCGCCTTTGGATATTATTTCGGCTCGTTTACCTACAAGGGTCTCGGCCTTGGCGCGGTAACTGCCACCCTTATCGCGGCCGTGATCATAGGTCAGCTCGAAATCAAAGTCTCGGGGCCGCTCAAGCCATTTTTCTTTTTGATGTTCTTGTTTGCTATCGGTTATGGGGTCGGGCCGCAATTTGTCCGCGGCATTGCGCAGGACGGCATCCCGCAAGCGTTGTTTGCAGCAGTGATGTGCGTGTTCTGTTTGGCGGCCGCATATGTGGGCGCCAAGTGGGCCGGATATGATATTGGATCCGCAGCGGGCCTTTATGCAGGCTCGCAGACCATCTCGGCGTCAATGGGATTGGCGACGGATGCGATCAATCGTCTCGGATTATCGCCTGAAGAAGCGCAGAAGCTGCTGGATGCGATGCCGGTGGCCTACGCGGTGACCTACATTTTCGGCACGGTCGGATCAGCGATTGTCCTTGCCCTGCTGGGCCCCGCGCTCCTCGGTATCGACCTCGAAGCCGCTTGCAAGAGTTATGAAGAGAAGCAAGGCGGCAAGAAGGAAATGGGCGGGCCGGGCACAGCCTGGCATCAATTCGAGCTGCGTGCGTTTCGGGTACGCGAAGACGGACCGATTGTCGGAAAGACCGCTCAGGAAGCCGAAGCGTTGCTCCCCGATCAGCGGGTGTTCCTGCAGCGTATCCGGCGCGGTCAGCAGATTTTGGAGGCAATTGCTGACACAACAATCCAATCGGGGGATATCGTGGCGGTGGCCGGTCGCCGTGATGTGCTGGTCAAGCTGGTAGGCGCCGGAGCGCAAGAGATCGATGACCGCGAGTTGCTTGCGGTGCCGACGCAGGGCGTCGAGGTCTACGTAACCAGCAAGGAAGCGGATGGAAAAACACTTGCAGAGCTCGCAAGATCGCCCTCTGCGCGAGGCGTGTTCCTGCGCAAGATCGTTCGAGGAGCCATCGCGACCGAAATTCCAATACTGCCGAACACGCAATTGCAGCGCGGCGATATCGTCACACTGGTCGGGCGGACTCAGGATGTAACGGCCGCGACAAATTGGTTGGGCGTTCCGGACCGCGCGACCGACATCGCCGACGTGGCGTTTATCGGCGCAGCGATTGCGATCGGCGCGTTGGTGGGCGCGATTGTCTACAAGGTAGGAACCATTCCCCTCACCCTATCGACATCGGGTGGCGCCTTGATTTCCGGGCTGTTTTTCGGATGGCTGCGCTCGGTGCGGCCCACGTTCGGGCGAATCCCGTCCCCGACTGTCTGGTTTATGAATTCGGTCGGCCTGAACGTATTCATTGCGATCGTTGGCCTCTCTTCAGGACCAAGCTTTGTCGCCGGGCTGCAGCAGCTTGGCTTCGGCCTATTCCTTTGGGGCATCGCCGTGACGACTGTCCCACTCATCCTCGGAATGTACATTGGAAAATATGTGTTCCGATTCGACGACGCGATTGTTCTGGGATGCTGCTCGGGCGCGCGTACAACCACGGCCTCGCTCGGGATGATCAATGACCGCGCCAAAAGCCAAATTCCAGGGCTCGGTTACACCGTCACATATGCCGTTGGAAACACGCTGTTAACGATCTGGGGTATGGTGTTGATCATTCTGCTGGCGTGATCGCTGCCGGGCCTCAAATCTACCTTTGAACCGCATTTAAACAGGAACAGGTCATGGCTGACATTCTCACGCTGCGCAAATTCGAAGTTCTAGGTCCATTCGAGATCAAAAATGAGTTGATTAGCTTGGCAAGAAAGGCCACCAGGACAACTCAATCTGCATTCTTGAACGCTGGCCGCGGCAACCCAAACTGGATCGCGACGACTCCGCGCGAGGGTTTCTTTTTGCTCGGCCAGTTTGCCATCACGGAGAGCAAGCGCGTGATGGAGCATTCCCCTGGCATCGGCGGGATGCCGAATGCTGGTGGCATTGCGGCTCGCCTCGATAAATGGCTCGCCACGCAGACGACCATGCCAGGATCGGAGTTCCTGTCTGCAATGGTAAAGTTCGCAATCAAACAATTTGATTTTGAGCCCGACGCCTTCGTGCATGAACTTGTCGATTCAATCGTCGGCGACAATTATCCGGTACCGGATCGTATGCTCGTACACAACGAGCGCATCGTACACGAATTCCTGATGTGGGCGATGTGCGGTCAACCGCGTCCCGCCGGCAAGTTTGATCTCTATGCGGTGGAAGGCGGGACCGCCGCGATGTGCTATATCTTCAAGTCTTTGAAAGCTAATCGTCTCCTGTTCCCCGGAGATACGATTGCGCTTGGTACGCCGATCTTCACGCCGTATCTCGAAATGACTCATCTCGAAGACTACAACCTCAAGGTTGTAAACATCGCGGCACCGCAGGAGAATCGTTTCCAGTATTCGGACGCAGAACTGAAAAAACTCGAGGATCCGAAGATCAAAGCTTTTTTCATCGTCAACCCCGGCAATCCGACGGGAATGGCGATGAGCAGGGAAACGATTACAAAAATTGTCAACCTTGTGAAAAACAAGCGGCCAGATTTGATGCTGCTAACAGACGATGTGTACGGCACGTTTGTGCACGATTTTCGATCGTTGCTGGGCGAGTTGCCGGAAAACACGATCGGGGTCTATTCCTACTCCAAATACTTCGGCGCAACGGGGTGGCGTCTTGGTATCATTGCCATTCATGAAAACAATATCTTCGATAAAAAGATCGCCAAACTGCCAGACGATCACGTCAAGGCGCTTGATAAGCGCTACGGTCCAATTACGCTCGAGCCGCGAAAATTTAAGTTCATCGACCGTATCGTCGCGGACAGCCGGGACATAGGTCTTAACCACACGGCCGGTCTATCGCTGCCGCAACAGGTCATGATGACCATGTTCTCACTCTGCGAACTGATGGATGCAAAAAAGGATTACCAGAAGGCGTGCATGAAAATTGTCGAAAGTCGTTCCCAGGCGATGATCGATAGTATGGGGCTTAAGCTCGACGCGAATCCGAACTTCGACGCGTATTATGGACTGATCGACTTCGAATTTTGGGCCAGAAAGAACATCGGCGATGAAGCGGTCGAGTATCTTAAAAAGAACGTCCATCCGCTCGACCTTGCATTTCGACTGGCCGAAGATCATGGAATAGTGCTCTTAAACGGGGGAGGATTTGAGGCGCCGAATTGGTCCCTCCGTGTGTCCTTGGCAAATCTCTCCGACGAAGCTTACGAAGACATTGGGCGAGGGGTACGCACCGTCGCGCGCGGCTATCGCGACGCGTTCGAGGCGGCTAAAGCGGCGTCAAAAAAATAACCCGGCGGTGGCCAAAAGGCAAAGATGACACGTTCGGAAATCGGCCAGCCTGTAAAGCTGAAGCGCAAGGAATATGAAGCCGTGCTGCGCAAGCTCCAGGTTAAGCTTTGTCATTTGCAGGAATGGATCAAGGCAAAAGGTTTGCGAGTCGTCATCGTCTTCGAAGGCCGCGACGCGGCTGGCAAGGGCGGCACGATTCGGGCGCTGACCGAGCGCGTCAGCCCTCGCGTTTTTCGCGTTGTCGCGCTGCCGACGCCGAGCGAAAGACAAAGGACGCAACTGTTTTTGCAGCGTTACATCGAGCATTTTCCGGCAGCCGGCGAAGTCGTCATTTTTGACCGCAGTTGGTATAATCGCGCGGGCGTCGAATATGTAATGGGTTTTGTATCGAAGACCGAGCACGAGCGATTTCTGCACCTCTGTCCTCAGATCGAAAAATACATCACCGACACCGGCATTATCCTTATAAAAATATGGCTCGAAGTCGGTAAGGAAGAGCAGGAAAAACGTTTTGTTGCACGTATCAACGATCCGGTGCGGCAATGGAAACTGAGCCCGATGGATCTGGAATCGTATAAGCGCTGGGACGATTATTCGCGCGCGCGCGACATGATGCTCGAGGCGACCGACAGCAAACTTGCGCCTTGGCGCATCGTCCGCTCGGATGACAAACGCAGAGCACGCTTGAATTGCATATCGGAAATTCTTTCCTTGATTCCTCACAAGAAGGTTAAGCGTGCGAAGATCAAACTACCTAAGCGTGACGTAAGTCAAACGTATAATGATCAGCGGTCGTTGCGACGACGACACAAAGTACGAAACTATTTTTAGCGATGAAGGTCATTTGGTCTTTCAAACAGGAGGTGAAACTATGATTATCAATCGGAAGATTGCGCTAGCGTCGCTAGTGCTTGTTGTGGGATTGGGCGGGTTCTCGGACGGTGCGTTAGCCGCTACGAAGCTGACTTACGACCAGGCGTGGGCGCAGTGCACAAAAGAAATCGCCAACGTCCCCAAGAAAGATAATGATGCGGGGCGTCACGCGGCGGGTGGCGCCTGCATGAAAAAATATGGCTATAGGCTGAAAAAGGGTGCAGAGATGTAACTGGCACAACGCTCGAGACTTTGCCACGGATGCGGCAGTTGCATAGCATCCGTGGCCTTTTGCTTTGCGGATATTCAAAATGGTGACCGCCACACCGTTCGGGCAAAAGACCGCCGTGGCCGCGGTTTTCGTCTGTAGCCTAATGTTCAGCTCTATTGATGCCTCCGGAATAACGACAAAGGTATCGAACGCAGCTCGGTTCACGCCCAACAGTATTGATATTGCTTACGTCAAGCCGGCTTTGTCGAAGCTTTTGTCAGTTTATGAATTGGTACGAACGCATCAAACACTCGAAAAAATCCGCGATCTTTTGCGGCCGTTACGTCTGCCACATCGGCTTTTGCTGCAAACGAGGGAGTGTGAAGGCGTAGCTAACGCCTGGTCGAATGATGAGAGCGTTACAGTTTGCTACGAGCTGCTTGATGAAATTTGGAAGAATGCCGCGGAAAAACCGACCCCGGCAGGAATTGCTCCTGTCGATACCTTGATTGGCCCCGTCGTAGACGTTTTCTTGCACGAAGTCGGCCATGCCGTATTTCATGCTTTGCACATTCCGCTATTTGGTCGGGAGGAAGATGCGGCCGACCAGTTTTCGACTCTTATTATGTTGCGATTCGAGAAAGGGCACGCACGGCGGCTAATCATGGGGAGCGCATATCAATACAAGAGCAGCCTGTCATCGCCGACTATTACATTTAAACAGCGGCAATTCGCGGACGAGCATGGAACCTCTGCACAGCGGTTTTTCAATCTTTTATGTTTAGCCTATGGAGCTGATGCTGATCTTTTCAAAGATTTCGTGCAAAAGGGATTCCTGCCAGAAGACCGCGCGGCAGGATGTGCAAGCGAATATGTGCAGGTGTCAACTGCCTTTGACACCTTGATCGGCCCCTACATTGATAAGCGTCTCGCCCGTCGGCTCTACAAGCGATGGTTGCCGCCGCTTTCTGCAAAGCCTAAAGAATGAAATAAGTGCGTTGCTCGTACAGAAGGGGCTTATACCCACACTCAAAAACCTTAACTCGTGTGACGCGGCAATTCCGCGCCACGTGCCGCATACTAATCGGGCATCCCGATGGAATCTATCGCACCAAGTGATGTCACCGCATAGGCGAAAGTCATTATCCAGAACGCGTAATTCGTGTAAGTTCCAAACACGAAGTATACAATTGTCGCTAACAAAGCCAGAAAAACTCCAAAACCGAGTACACGTTGACTTGGTGCACAAAATTCGACGACTTTCATGGCTCTGCCCACCCTTTTGCAAAAATGAAAGTACGGCACTGTCTGCTGACACGCCGCCATTCATGTTGGGTATGATCCAGCATTTCTGACACCAAAAATCAAAATGCAAGGCCCTTACATTTCAGCTGACTAATTTTGGTGGCAGGTCTTTGGAGAACCTATCGCTTCGGTTCGATCACGACGCGATTTGCAATGCGATCGTCGCCATTAACGTCGTAGCGAACCGAAACGACATCATCAACCTTTATGTCGGAAAAGCTGCCCCTGCGCGTCCGTCCGACTATTCGGAATATGGTCTTGCTTGTGGTCTTGTAGGCCCAGCTGGGCTCGCCGGGCTTCGCATGACAGCTAAATGTTTTGGCCGTGTCATCGACCGCCGTAACGATACGGTTGCTGTCCATTGCAGCGTACGCGGACGAAAATGTCGCAAAAATTGCAACCATTGCCGACATCAACACTTTCCACATCGCAAACCCTCAACTTTAGGTCCCAGTTGATTCCAGTAGTGACGCGAATGCTGCCTTGCCCACGAATCTGCAAGCATGCCCATAAGTTCAGGGGATAGGATTATATCGTATCACTCGAGTACTTTGATAGAGGCTAGAACCTGCATTAAAATCTTTGCAACTGTGCACGTGGATGTTGCCGTTTGGTGGTCCTTCACCCCAGTATGGTCGATTAACAATTGGAAGCAGGCTGTCATTGATCCAAGTCAATGCCCTGCGGCATAGCTATCGAACAGTTTTGATTATTATCACGGCATCGTGTAACTTAAATATGACCCAATACGGATTGGATGCTCGCGATGGAGTAGATCATGGCGACAGAACTTGATGATCTTCTGCCTAAGGCAGAAGACTGCATGAAAAAAATAGCCGACGCAGAGGCCGAAAAAGCATCCGAGTATATGCGCCAGCAGGCGAAAGTGGACGCGGAGAAAAAGGCTCTGACCGATGCACTTTCAAAACCATCAGGGGTATCCGACGAAGAACGACAAAAGCGGGCAGCGGCCATTATCAGGCGTGCGGTAGACAAAGGCTTGACTGAGGTGCTGGTAGGTAAATTTCCAAATGTGCTTTGTACCGATGGTGGTCGCGCTATTAATCAATCGGAGCCGGGGTGGGAAACTACGTTGACGGGATTACCAAAAGAGGTTTTTGAGTTTTGGCAGAAATATCTGAAACCGCGTGGGTACAGACTTAGATTTCAAATCGTCGATTGGCCAGGTGGCAAGCCGGGAGATATTGGCATCACTTTGGCATGGGGCTAAGCGAGACCTCGCAACGCATCCTGCGGGCCTGAGAGGGAACCGAAGCATCGGCTATTAATCGACGATGAAGTTTCCATCTCCGACATAAAGCTTTTCGCCCGTGATGCGCTGCGCTGCGTTCAGAGCAACAAATGCCACGTTAGCGCCCACATCGGACTCGTCAACACCAGCTTGCTTCTTCGGAGCGAGGCGCTCGCAAAAGTTCTTGAATGTTCGCCTCTACCACGCGAAACCCGACATTTCCGTATAGCTTCTGACGTCCCTCGTTCAATATAAAACTCGGACTGCCTTCTATTCGCATTTTGTCGGCATATTGATAGTCCCCAGCCAAGCTAGCGAATGCAATCCCATTATGAATGTATTTTTCTATAGCACGGATATCGACGCCGATATTTTCAGCTATCTCGCATTGAATATCCCAGCACGCAATATCCCGACAGTCGCGAAAAAACCCACAACGGAATGCCCAGATCACTTCATCAAAAACTTTTCTCGATAAATCGCCTTTTATCTTCTGCATTTGTTGGTCCCACAACTGGACTGCCTTCAAGAAAAGATGGGCACTTGCAGAAGTCGGAGGTCGTGTCGAAAGCCATATCTGAGGGTTAACGTCTAGATGGGGAAATCGATCTGCCACTTTTCGTAAATGCGCGTTGAATTTTTTGTACCCACCCTGCTTACCCCAACTCGAAGGGATCTTCTGAGCCGTATCGCCGAATACGGAGCAAAAATGGTGCTTAATTTGAACAGTATCACCAAATTTTTCTTTGATTGCATCAATACGAACCTGCGCTATGTATGCCCAGATACACAAGACATCCGAAAAATACGTAATCTCTTTCACACTCATATTCCATCACCCCAATCATATCAAGCTGCGATCGTTCCGAAATACGATCAGGTGTTATCAATATCAACTCTACCAGTAGTGCCAGACCTTCGACATCACTGGGCCTCCAATTCCATCGCGCGCAAATTGTATTTTTATTCGATCACTTTCGGCATCCAGTATAATGACGTATATCAATAGGGCTTATCGAATTGGTAGATGACGGCAAAGCAAGGGGTCTTCGGCTTTGACCGCTACTGCCTAGGGAGGTACTCATAAATTCGGATTGGTAAGCGTGGTTCACCGATTGTCCGCTCCGCTCCGAAAGCGACCGAATTGTTACGTCGCCGCAAAATGTCGCGGCGGGCCAGAAGTATGCTCGTGCGGCGCAGCAAAAAAACGTCACACGATCACCTCGTCGTCAAGTTACGAGAACATGAACAATGACGATTACATACGATATGGTGATACTATCGGCATCCCTGTAATTTAGCGCCCCAGCGAATGGCGCTTTAACTACGGCCCACCAAAACGTCTCTTGGAGACCTTATACCAAAACTCTGAAATCATGACTCATGTTGCCCTGCGTTGTGCGGGGATGGTTGCATCGTAAACATGAGTCAAATCTCACACTTGGACGGACGTTACAATCCGGCTGCAACGTCGGAGACGGGTCGCGGGTAGCGCGATTTGGTATTACTCCATTGGCATAACCTTAAGCGACGCTGATCTTATCTATGCCAGCTCCAATATTTTTGTATGTGCATTTGGATGTCAGTGGTACGGTTAAATCGCGGATGGAAAATCTGGTCAGGAGGCTTCATGTCTAGTCTTTTTCGGGCACTGAAATTCGGCGCGGCTCTTATCGTGGCCACGATTATGCTGATAGGGGTTCCGTCGCGGTCCAACGCGGAAACCGGCTCGGTACGCCTTAAAATTACGAAGGTCGGGTTCATTGTTGGAGTTGGCGGCGGCTCCGGTACTTTGACATTACATGGCAGACACTATCGGCTAAGCATCGCCGGCATTAGCGCTGGTACCATTGGAGTGGCGGGGGCGGAATTGGTTGGTACAGCGTCTCATCTTCGAACCGCGGCGGACATCGCAGGCACCTATTCGGCCGTCTCTGGTAGCATTGCAGTAGCGGGCGGGGCAAAAGTCGCAACGCTGCAGAACGCGAATGGCGTAATCCTGCATTTGCACGGAAAACAAGTCGGGTTCGAGGCCTCACTTAGCCTGAGTGGAATGACAATATCGCTCGAGTAGCACCAATCGAAGCAGGAGCGCGAGCCGCACCGGCAGGCTGTTGGTATCGGCCACAGAATGAATTCTGCTCGTCGGTTTACCCCCCGAGTTTGGAGAGAAATGCTATTGACCATGGGGTAATGACCTGACCGGGCTTTTTTAGACCAGGCTTTGTGAGAAAATGGTCTTGGAAAGGAGCTTGGGTCATGCCGAAGAAGAGGTTCAGCGCGGAGCAGATTGTGACGCTGCTTCGCCAGATTGAAGTATCGATGGCGCAGGGAGCCGCGACGCCGGTGGCCTGCCGGGATGCGGGCATATCGCTGCAGAACTACGCGATGAGCTGCTCAACGGTGAAATCTTCTACAGTCTGAAGGAAGCCAAGATTGTCATCGAGCAATGGCGGAAACACTACAACACGATCAGACCGCACTCAGCTCTCGGATATAGACCGCTGGCACCACAAACATTCGCGCCCTCGGCTAACCATCTAGATGAGATCATGCCGATGCAGTAGTCTCTATCCCGCTGGTACAAAAAGCCGTCAGGTCATTAAATTGTTCGCCGAGCGCCGAAATAAAGGCATGTAGTAGTCACGGAGGGGACGATGGTCGGATTAAAATTTACATCCATTGCGCTGGCAGCGTCACTGCTGCTGACCTGCGCAGACTGTGTAAATGCACAGACGATTGGGTACGCCGAAGCTCTCGGCCAACTTACGGCGAGCTGTGGCAATGATTTCGACAAATTCTGCAAAACAGCTAATTTTGGCGGCGGCGAGATTGCAAAATGCTTGGATGCGCACTGGGCCAATGTGTCGCCCGGTTGCAAAAGTGCTAATACGATGGTGCGCGATCTTCTCATCAAAAGAGCCAAGGCCCGCGCGGGGGTGCCGCACATATGTGAACTGGACAGGCTGAAATTCTGCGGCGGGATCCAGGAGGGTGACGCAAATCTCTTGAAATGCTTTGAGATCGCCAAACGCAACGTTAGTGCGCCATGCCGGCAGGCTATTGAGGACGCGGGCTACGAGGCGCCTCTCGCCACGGGCCCGGTAACAAATCAGATCCACCTCAGCTCTAACGACATCCGCAGCAGCCTTCAAGGTGTCGAGAACTACGCCCCCACCATCAGCGCCGCCAGCCTGCGGCAGCTTGCCATTCAAGGTCTGCACGACCCGGCGCGCGCCAACCCGGTCAACCGGCCGCCCTTGTCCGAGCAGCTCAACAGTCTGGCGCAGATCACCATCGCCATCGAGTTCGACCTCGGCTCGGCGCGCATTAAGCCAAGTTCGTTCAGCGCGCTTGGCCTGATGGCCGACGCGCTCTATTCACCTTATCTGCAGGGCTATTGCTTCCTCGTCGTCGGCAATACCGACTCAAGAGGAAGCCGCGAATACAATCTCAAACTGAGCGATCGCCGCGCCGAGGCCATTCGCGCGGCGCTGATTAATCCCTTCGGCATCAGCCCGGTGCGGATCGAAGCCGTCGGTCTCGGCGAGGAACAGCTGCTCAACCGCGCCGACCCCAAAGCCGCCGAGAACCGCCGCGTGCAACTGATCAATATCGGGCAGCTCGGCGCCAACTCCGAATGCGCCACGCGTCCGGAGCAGGTCATCAAATAGTGGGGTATTAGCGCCGGTAACATCTGCTTTAATCCCGAAGGCGGCATCGATCAGGTCATGCTCGATGTCTGCTTTCGGACGATATTGTTGCAAAAGTCGGAGACCCTCTCCGAGTGAGCAGCTTTAGCATCCAAAGAGCGTCCCGCCTGAATCAATCTTGCGCGATGGATGAATTTTTTGAATCAATGCTGCGCGTCGGGATACTGAAAATCTTTTTGCAACAACTTTGGACCATAGAGCACAACGGCCAATTTTAGTCCTCAGCGGTTTGTCCCCTAGTGACCCGCCAGCGACATTGGTTGCCGCTGCAGACACCCTAAACAATTGCTCATAAACTTGGTCCGAATTCTGTTGCGTAGAGGCAATTTCTATGGCCGAGGTGCGGGTCGAAAGGCGGTTAGCCGCCATTCCCGCGGCTGATGTCATCGGCGAAAGCCAACGGAAGACTAGGATGACCTTCGTATTGCAGGCGCGCCAGCGATTTCTGATCTCAACCTTGATCAGATTGTCGCTAGCAACGACTGCGGTCGCGCTGGCGAGTCCAGAAGCGGCGATGAAAACCGCTTGGGCCAACGACCGGACGCAACTGTGTAGTATTTTCCTTAGCAATCCGAGCGAAATGCAAACATGATCAATACTTCAGCGCAAATAATTGGTGGGCGCATTATATTTTAGTCGGAGTTTTGGATGCTCCCACCCATAACAGCACCCTACCACCGGCTTACGGGCCCATGCCCTAGATCTCCGGCCGGCGCGGGCCTTCCGCTTCACGCGTGCGTTGCAGGCCAAGCTGGCGCTCGCGCCAGATCACAAACAGCCCGGCGCCGGCAACGATTGTTCCGCCGATATAGACCAGCGCGCTGGGCAATTCGCCGAACATCCAGTAGCCGAGCAGCAGCGCCCACAGCATCGAAGAGTAGTCGAAAGGCGCCACCACCGACGCGGTGGCGTGCCGATAGCTTTCGGTCAGGAAGATGTGGCCGATGCCGCCGAATATGCCGATGGTGATCAGCACGGCGAGTTCGGAGGCGCTCGGCGTCTGCCAGGCAAAGGGCAACGTCACCGCGCCGGCGATCGTGATGCCCAGAGAAAAATAAAACACGATCGACGACGTGGCCTCGCTTTGCACCAGCCGCCGGGTCTGGATCACCGTGCCGGCGTTGAAGAAGGCGGAGAGCAGCGCCAGCACAGAGCCGACGGCCGCCGCCGCAGCGGCGCCGGCCGCCGCGTAATGGTGGACGTCGAATTGCGGGATCAGCATGACGATGACACCGGCAAATCCGACGATGACCGCGGACCAGCGGTAAATGCGCACGCGCTCCTTGAGAACAAGCGCGGCAAGCGCCACCGTGATCAACGGAGAAGCGAAGGAAATCGCGGTGGCGTCCGCCAGCGGCAGCCGCGCCAGCGCCGCGAAATTGGTGAACATGCCGCCGATGCTGAGACCGGCGCGGCCGAGCTGGCCGATCGGCCGACTGGTGCGCACCGCCACCGCCAGTTCGCCACGCCAGGCGTAAATCAGAAGCACCGGGAGAACGGCGAAGGCGCCGCGGAAGAACACGATCTGGCCAAGCGGCACCACATCGCCCAGTTGGCGCACCAAGGCCTGCATCACGGCGAATACAAGCGCGGAGAACAGCTTGAAGCCAATGGCCTTGAACAGATTCATTCCAGCAGTCCCGGCGCGGTCTTCCCTACATAGCCGCGAAGTCCGGGCTTGTCATGTCGGCTTTATTTTTTCTTCGGCGCCTCGCCTTCGATGGCCGGCAAGGACTTGATGTAGACCGCGATCGCCAAGCGGTCGGCCGCCGTCAGTTTCGAAATGTTGGCGACAACCTCGATCATGTTGCCGCCGATCAGGCCCGCATCCGGCGTCATGCCGTCGGTCAGCATGCCGGCGATATCCTGCTCGGTCCAGTTCTTGAGCTTGTATTCGGTGATGTTGGGAACGCCGCCCTGCCCGTCGGGGCTTTGGCCGCCGCTGAATCGCAGACTCTCGATCACGGCGCCGAACAAATTGCGCGGCGAATGGCATTCCGCGCAATGACCGGGGCCGTTGACCAGATAGGCGCCTCTGTTCCATTGCGCCGATTTTGACGCGTCGGGCTTGAAAGGCTCGCTGTTAAAAAACAACAGCTTCCAGAGACCGGCCGCGCGGCGAATATTGAACGGAAAGCGCAGATCATGATCGCGCACGCGGCCCGCGACCGCAGGCAGCGTCTGTAAATAAGCGAATAGGTCGCGCAGATCATCGTAGCGCACGTTGTGATACGAGGTGTAGGGAAACGCCGGGAAAAGATGCCGGCCCGCCGGCGAGACGCCCTCTGTCATGGCGGTGACGAACTGAGCTTCGCTCCATCCACCGATGCCGTCGCGCCGGTCGGATGAAATATTGGGGACGTAAAATCTGCCGAACGGCGAGTTCAGCGCCAGCCCGCCGCCGAGCCTGGTCGGGTCTTTCTGCTTGGGCACCGCGTGACAAGACGAGCAGCCGCCCGCGTAGTACATCTCGCGGCCGTTGGCGAGATCGGGCGTATGCGGCGCCAGCCCCGTCACCGGCGCGGCGGGAATAGTCAGCACCCAGAACGCGCCGGCGGCCAACACCGCGGCAAGGACGGCCAGAGCGATCAACCGCCGAATCATCGGTCCCCCCGGAAGCAGCGGTCGCTTTTACACAGGAAAGAGCATCGATGCGACGGCATTGCGAACTGCGCCGTTCGTTCTCATATTGAATAATCCGCACCGCTGCGGTGTTACACATCGTTGACACACCGAATTCGCTTTTCCCCGCAAATATTGATGGAGGCTGTAGAATGTCCCGCATGGTTTTGGCCCTTGCCGTCGCGGCAATCCTGCTCGTGGCCGCCGGGCAGACCTCCTTCGCGCAGACGTCGCCCGCCCAAATCGTCAAGGAGCGGCAGGACGGCATGGAGGCGAACTGGACCGATTACCTGCGTGATGTCGCGGGGACGTTGCGGTCCGGCAGCCCGGATCTGGCCCTCGTCGCAAGCAATGCCGCACAGGCGAGCGAGCACATGAAAAAGCTGTCTACGCTTTTCCCCCCGGGGACGGGCCGCGACTTCGTGCCGACGACGCGCGCCAAGCCGGAGGTGTGGACGCAGCGGGCGGATTTTGACGCGGCGATGACGGCACTCGTCGACGCGCTCAAGACAATGAGCGACGACGCCAAGAAAGGTGGCGTGGAGAAGGTCAAAGCCGACTGGACTAATGCGGCAAAAGCCTGCGGCGCCTGTCACGGCGGCCCCAAGAAAGCCGGCGGCAAATTCCGCTTCGAGCAAGAATAGCGCCGCTTCGACTAGGCGCGACGGCTCGCCTCGATCGCCGCCCAGATCTTCGGCGGCGTCGCCGGCATGTCGATTTGGCGGATGCGGTAGGCGCGCCACAGCGCGTCGATCACCGCGTTCATGATCGCCGGGCAGGAGCCGATGGCGCCCGCTTCGCCCGCGCCCTTGACGCCAAGCGGATTGACCTTGCACGGCACGTTGTGGGTCTCGAAGGTAAAGGACGGCGCGTCGATGGCGCGCGGCAGCGCGTAGTCCATCAGGCTGGCGCTGAGCAGTTGACCGGAATCCGCATCGTAGACGGTGTCTTCCATCAGCGCCTGGCCGATGCCCTGCACCGTGCCGCCATGCACCTGGCCGGCGAGCATCAACGGATTGAGCGTGGCGCCGAAATCGTCGACCACGACGTAATTGAGAATTGCGACTGCGCCGGTGCCGGGATCGATTTCGATTTCGGCGATGTGGGTGCCGTTCGGATAAGTCGGCTCGCCGGGGGTGAAGGTGTCTGCGGCTTTCAACGGCTCTTTGCCCGCGCGAGCGGCAACGTCGGCGAATGAGATTGTGCGGTCGGTGCCGACCACACGCACGCGGCCGTCCATGAATTCGAGATCGTCGGGCGACGCTTCCAGCGACTCGGCGGCGACGCGCTTGATCTCCGTGGCGAGCTTTTTGCCAGCGCTATCGAGCGAGGCGCCGCCGCAGGGGATCGAGCTCGAGCCTCCGGTGCCGAGGCCGGTGGCGACGCGGTCGGTGTCGCCCTGCACGATGCGCACGCGGTCCGGGGAAAGACCGAGATGCTCGGCGACCAGCTGCGCATAGGCCGTGGCGTGGCCCTGCCCGGTCGATTGCGAGCCGATCAGCACTGTGACATTGCCGTCGTTCTCCAGGCGCACGGTGGCGGTTTCCGGCCCCATATTGCCGCAGGCCTCGATATAGGTCGCCATGCCGATGCCGCGCAGCTTGCCGCTGCGCTTGGAGGTCGCGGCGCGCTTTTTGATGCCGTCCCAGCCGGCGATCTCCTGCGCCCGCGCCATGTGCGCGGCAAAATCTCCGGAGTCGTAGATCTTGCCGGTCGCGGTCTTGTACGGCATCACCTTCGGCTTGATGAAGTTGCGCTTGCGCAACTTGTCCGGCGCCATGTCGATGTCGTGCGCCGCCGCGTCGACCAGCCGCTCGATCACATAAGCCGCTTCCGGGCGGCCAGCGCCGCGATAGGCATCGACCGGCACGGTGTTGGTATAGGCTCCACGCAGGCGCACATGCGCCACCGGAATATCGTAGACGCCGGGCGCCATGCCGACGCCGAGCCACGGGATAAAGGGCGCGTAACAAGAAAGGTACGCCCCCATGTCAGCGATGATGTCGAGATCGAGCGCGAGAAAGTGGCCCTTGTCGTCGAGCGCCATGCGCGCCGTGGTGATGTTGTCGCGGCCCTGGCTATCGCCGAGGAAGTGCTCGCCGCGTTCGGCCACCCATTTCACCGGCGTGTCCGTGCGCTTGGCCGCCACCGCGGCCAGCGCATATTCCCGGTAGGGAAAGAGCTTGGTGCCGAAGCCGCCGCCGACATCCGGCGTGATGACCCGCATCTTGTCGGGCGCGATCTTGAGCACGTCGCCGCAAATGATATCGCGGATGACGTGACTGCCCTGGCTGCCGACCGTGAGCGTGTATCGCTCACCGTCATATTCGGCGATGACGCCGCGCGTATCGAGATAGTTCGTCACCAGCCGCTGATTGATGAGCGTGATTTCCACCTTATGCGCGGCCTTGGCGAACATATCGCGCGTGGCTTTTTCGTCGCCGACCGCGGTCTCGAAGGCGAGATTGCCGGGCCGGTCCCGCCAAACCTGCGCCGCACCGGGTTTCAGCGCGGCGACGGCGCCGATCACATGCGGCAACGGCTGCCAGTCAATCGAAATGGCCTCGGCGGCGTCCTTGGCCTGGGCCAGCGTATCGGCAACGATGAAGGCAACGGCGTCGCCGACGTGACGAACGATGTCGCGCGCCAGAATCGGATAAGGCGGCACGACGATCGGCACGTCGGGAATCACGCCTGGCGTCGGCAGCGGCCCGAGATCGGCCACGTCTTCGGCCGTCAATACCAGCCGCACGCCCGGCATCGCCCGAACCTTGTCGAGATCGGCGATACGAAATCGCGCGTGCGCGTGCGGCGAGCGCAGCACCACCGCATGCAGACTTGCGACCGGCGTGAAATCGGCGACGTAGTGTCCGGCGCCGCGCAGCAAGGCATCGTCCTCCTTGCGCGTCAGGGCCTGGCCGAAGCCGAATTTCACTGTCATTGCGCTATTCCGCCGGTTGCGGGTGTTGCCGTCGCGCCTCCGACCGCAGCGCGATCCAGCGGCATACCACATAGAAGACCGGCGTAAAGACCAGGCCGAAAATCGTCACGCCGATCATGCCGGAAAACACCGCCGTACCGAGCGATTGCCGCAATTCGGCGCCCGCGCCGATGGCGAATGCCAGCGGCGAGACGCCGAGGATAAACGCAAGCGACGTCATCAGTATCGGCCGTAGCCGCAAATGCGCCGCCTCGACCGCGGCAGCGAAGCGGTCGCGGCCGGCATCCTCGAGCTGCTTGGCGAATTCCACGATCAGGATCGCGTTTTTGGCGGCCAACGCGATCAGCACGATGAAGCCCACTTGCGTGAGGATGTTGTTGTCCTGGCCGCGGATCACCACGCCGACAATGGAGGCAATAAGACACATCGGCACGATGAGGATGACCGCCAATGGCAACGTCAAGCTCTCGAACTGCGCGGCCAGCACCAAGAACACGAACACCACGGCCAGCACAAAGGCAAAAACCGAGGTGTTGCCGGCGCGTAATTGTTGAAACGCGAGCGTCGTCCATTCGTACGAGAATCCTTCCGGCAGCGTTTCCGCCGCCAGCTTCTCCATGATTTTGATCGCCTGGCCCTGGCTGTAGCCGGGCGCCGCGCCGCCGTCGAGCTCGGCGGCGGGGTAGAGATTGTAACGCGGCACGCGGTAAGGCGCGGTAATGCTTTGCACGATGGTGAAGGCGCCGAGCGGAACCGTGTCGCCGTTTTTGTTGCGCACACGGATGTTGAGGACATCCTTGGTGTCGGCGCGATAGTCGCTAGAAGCCTGGGCCACCACGCGATAGGTCCGGCCAAACAGATTGAAGTCATTGACGTAGGCGGAACCGAGATAAATCTGCAACGCGGCGAACACGTCGGGAATATTGATTCCCAGGAGCTGCGCCTTGGTGCGGTCGATATCGAGATAGAGCTGCGGCGTAGTGTTCTCGAACAGGGAATAGACCTGTTGCACACCGGGCGTCTGCGCGGCACGACCCATCATCGCATAGACCGCGCCTTGCAGAGCCTGATAGCCGCGGCCGGCGCGATCCTCCACCATCATGCGAAAACCGCCGGCATTGCCGATGCCGGATACCGGCGGCGGCGCGGCGACGAAGATCAAGCCGTCCTCGATGGCGGAGAGGCGCTGAAACAGCTGGCCCTGGATCGCGGCGGCGGATTGCCGCGGGTCTTTCGCCCGCTCCTCGAATGGGTCAAGCGTGACGAATATCGCGCCGGCATTCGGGGCGTTGGTAAAGGTGGCGCCGGAGAAGCCGACGATGTTCACCGCATGCGCCACGCCCGGCACCTTCAACGCAATATCGACGGCACGCCGATTGACCTCGTCGGTGCGGGCGAGCGACGCCGCCGGCGGCAACTGGGTCACGATGATGAGAAATCCGCGGTCAAGCTGCGGGATGAAACCGATCGGGGTCTTGCGGAATTCGTTGAGCCCGAAGCCGATCACCGCCGCATAGACGACGAGCATCAGCACGGCAACGCGTACCAGCCGTGCCGACAACCAGGTGTAACCGCGTGTCAACGCGGAAAAACCACGGTTGAATATGCTAAAAAACCCGCGCAGCGGCGCCGTCAACCACGACCCTCGGCGCCTTTCGGCCGGCACCTTGAGCAGCAGCGCGCAGAGCGCCGGCGACAACGTCAACGAAACCACCAGCGAAATAATAGTGGCGCCCGCAATCGTCAGCGCGAATTGCCGGTAGAACTGGCCGGAAATGCCGGTGATGAAGGCGGACGGCACGAACACCGAAACCAGCACGAGCGCGATCGCGACCAGCGCCGCGCCCACTTCGTCCATGCTTTTGATCGCCGCTTCGCGCGGCGCCAGGCCGCCCTCGATGTTGCGCTGGACGTTCTCCACCACGACGATGGCGTCGTCGACGACGATGCCGATGGCGAGCACAAGGCCGAATAACGACAGATTATTCAGCGTGAACCCGAACAACGACATCGCGAAAAACGTGCCGATCAGCGATACCGGAATGGCGACGATGGGGATGACCGCGGCGCGCCAAGTTTGCAGGAACAGGATCACGACCAGGACGACGAGAAGAATCGCCTCGCCGATCGTTGTTTCGACGGCATCCACCGACTGCTGGATGAACTGGGTCGGGTTGTAGACGATCGTGTATTTCAGCCCGGGCGGAAAGTGCGTCGCCAGTCCATCCATCGTCTTGATAAGCGCCTTGGCGGTCGACAGCGCGTTTGACCCGGGTCTTTGAAAGACGCCGATCGCAATCGCCGGGTCGCGGTCGAGATATGAATTGGTCGAATAGTCCTGCGCCGCCAGATCGACCGTCGCCACGTCCTTAAGGCGCACGACCGCATTATCCGTCTGCTTAACGACGACATCGCCGAACTGTTCGGGCGTGGTGAGGCGACCTTGCGTACTCACCGAGATCTGGAATGCGCCCGGGTGCTCCATCGGCGGCTGATTAAGCACGCCTGAAGCAACCTGAATGTTCTGGCCCTGCAGCGCTGTCACCACGTCGCTGGCGGTCAAGCCGACCGATTGCAGTCGATCGGGATCGAGCCAAACGCGCATCGCATAGTCGCGGCTGCCGAAAACGATGAGTGAGCCGACGCCGTCGACGCGGGTCAGCGCATCGGTGATATTGATCGTGGCGTAATTGGAAATGAACAACGTGTCGCGCGACTTGTCCGGCGAATAAAGGTGCACGACCATCATCAGGTCGGGCGAACTCTTCTGCACGGTCACGCCGATATTGCGCACGTCGGCCGGCAATCGCGGCTGGGCGATGGCGACGCGATTTTGCACCTGCACCTGGGCGATATCGAGATCGGTGCCGATATCGAAGGTGACGGAGATCGTAAAACGCCCGTCGCCGGTCGAGTTCGAGCTCACGATAAAGCATGTTCTCGACGCCGTTGATCTGCTGCTCGACCGGCGTCACCACCGTGGACGCCACGACGTCGGCGCTGGCGCCCGGATATTGGCCGGTGACATTAATGGTCGGTGGCGAAATCTCCGGATATTGCGCGATCGGCAGCCGCAGAAAGGCGACGCCGCCCAGGATGATGATCACGATGGCGATCACCGAGGCGAAAATCGGCCGGTCGATGAAGAAGTGCGAAATGCGCATGCCCGGCGCCTAATTTCGGCTTTTTCGCGGCGCCGGCAGCCGGCGGCGCGCCGGCGGCGCCCTGCTCCTGCGGCGCGACCTTCTGGCCGGTCCGCGCGCGCATCAAACCGTTGACGATGACGCGGTCGTCGGGATCAAGCCCGGTCTTGATCACCCGCAACCCGTCGGCCGTGGTCTCGCCGAGCGTGACGTATTTCTGCTTGACCGTGTTGTCGGCGCCGACGACGAGAACGAACTTGCGCACCTGTTCGGTACCGATCGCCGCATCGGGAAGAAGCAGCGCCTCATAGGGCGGCGAGCCGGGCACGCGAATGCGCGCGAACATGCCGGGCGTGAACACGCCATTGGTATTGGCGAACTGAGCGCGGCCGCGAATGGTGCCGGTCGAGCGGTCGATCACGTTGTCGATGAAGTCCATGCGGCCTTCGTGATCGTAGGTCTTTTCATCGATGAGCTTGAGCGCGACTTGCACGCCCGCGCCGCGGCTGGCGATGTCGCGGCCGAGCTTGGACATGCGCTCGTAGCGCAGGAACGAGGCCTCATCGAAGGTGAATTCGAAACGGATCGGATCGATCGACACGATGGTCGCTAGCAGCGTGGTATTACCGGACGTGCCGCCGGTCACCAGGTTGCCGGGCGAGACCCGCCGATCGCCGATGCGGCCGGTAATCGGCGCACGCAATTCGGTGAATTCCAGATCGAGCTCGGCCTGACGCACGGCGGCTTCATTGGCGCTGACGGAGGCCTGCGCGTTGCGGTAGGCCTGCGCCCGCTGCTCGATAGGTCTGATCGGTGATCGTCTTGTCGCGTACCAGTTGTTCGCCGCGGTCGAGATCGGACTTGGTGTAGACCACATTGGATTTGGCCTGCGCCAGATTGGCGCGCGCCTGGTCGAGCGTGTTCTGGAACGCCCGCTTGTCGATGGTGAACAATAGATCGCCCTGCTTGACGATCTGTCCGTCCTTGAAGTCGACGGTGTCGAGATAGCCGGAGACGCGGGCGCGAATCTCGACCGAGTTGACCGCAGTAAACCGGCCGACATATTCGTCGTAATCCGAGAGCATGCGCTTGACCGGCTTGGCGACAGTGACGGCCGGCGGCGGCGCGCCGCCTTGCTTCTGACTCTCGCCGCAGCTTGACGAGCAACGTTGCAAGCGTCAGGGCGGTGGCGGCCCGGCAAACAAACACAAGCGAAGGCAAAGGCTTAGCTAATTTTGAACGGGTCATTTAGGGCCTGACAAGACGGATCCCGGCGGCCCGTCCCCATAACGTCCGGGTGCACGTATGTCCACCCAAAGACTTGTGCAACCGGCTGCACACAGCCTCAATCACGGCCGGTTCTGGCGAGGAAATAGGCACAAGCGGCGCCAATGCCGCCACACAGCATGGTATTTGCTTGCCGGCTCAGCGGCGTCAAACATGACGCATCGAGCAATTTCCGCGGCGCGCCGCCCGGTGCGCTCCTATCGAAGATCAATTTTACGTTTTATCCGACGACGCCTGCGACCGTGCGGGCGGAGAGTTGCAGCGCCGTTATGATGCGGGAACTTGGAATACCCTGAACCACTGCCGCCCGAACATGGTCAGCAACGATGCGCCATAGACGGCGGCACCGATCACCACTAGCACTAACAGCGCCGCGATATTGCGCAAATGCTGCCAGCCGCCGAACAGATGCGCGACAGGTGCATGCAGCAGCCAGAGCGCCACGACCAGAATGGTGCCTGCGGCGACGAACTTGACCAGCGACTGGCGCAGCCGCCCGTCCATGCCGGCGTGACCGGCGCGCATTGCAAACCAAATGACCAGAGCGAGATTGATCCAGGCGCCGATCGATGTTGCCAGCGCGAGGCCGACTTGCGCCAGCGGTCCCATCAGCAGGAATTTGAATGCGATATTGACGGCGGCGGCAATCAGCGCGGCCTTGACCGGCGTCGCAGTATCGCCGCGGGCGAAGAAGGTCGCCACCGTGCTGCGGATCAGAACGAAGGGTAGCAGGCCGACCGCATAGGCAGCGAGCGTCTGCCCGGCGGCAAACGCGTCGGCATCGGTGAAGGCGCCGCGCGCGAAAAGCGCCCGCATCAGCAAATCAGGAATGACGATGAAGGCAACAAGACACGGGATCGACAATAGCAACGTGAACTCGATCGCCCGGTTTTGTGCGTGCGCAGCGCCGCTTTCGTCGCCCGCCGCGATACGTTTGGCCATTTCCGGCAGGATCACGGTGCCGGCGGCAATGCCGATAACGCCGATCGGCAGCTGGTTGAGGCGGTCCGCGTAATAGAGCGCCGACAATGCGCCGGTGGCAAGAAAACTGGCAATGATGGTATCGGCAAACAGCGCGAGCTGCACGCCCATGGAGCCGACGGTTGCCGGACCGAGCGCGCGGAAGAAGCGGCGCACGTCGGCGTCGAGCTCGGGCCAGCGCAGCATCGGCACGGCGCCGACGCGCCAGGTGTCGCCACCGACCAGTAGCACCTGCAGCACGCCGGAGATCAGCACGCCCCAGGCCGCCGCCTGCCCGGCAGTCGGGAAAAACGACGGCGAGCGCAAGCGTCATCATCATCGATAGATTGAGCAAGATCGACGCGGCGGCGGCGGCGGCAAAGCGTTGCAAGGCGTTGAGGATGCCGCCATAGAGCGTCACCAGCGTGATCAGCAACAGATAGGGAAAGGTAATGCGGGTGAGATGGACCGCGAGCGCAAACCGCTGCGGATCGCGGGTAAAGCCTGGCGCCAGCAGCTCGATCACCGTCGGCGTAAAGAGAAGCGCTGCCGCCAGCAGCACGATCTGGCTTGCCAGCAACAAAGTGAAAATCCGATCGGCGAAAAGGCCGGCGCGCTGGGCGCCCCCCTGCTCGCGGATGCGCGCATAGGCCGGGACGAAGGCGGCGTTGAAGGCGCCTTCGGCGAAAATGGCGCGGAAGTGATTGGGCAAGCGAAACGCTACGAAAAATGCGTCGGCCACCGGCCCGGCGCCGAGCACCGCAGCGAGAACAATGTCGCGGGCAAACCCGGTGATCCGCGACAGCAGCGTCAGCCCACCGACCGTAAGAATGCGTTCAATCATTAATGCTACCTGCCGGGCGGCGAGGAGGGCACGGATTGCTCCCGTAACCCTTCGCAACGATAGCGATAGTCAGGCACAATGGATTGGCTTAAGACGATTCCCTGCCGGAACAAATAGCCCTGACGAGCCTCGCCAAAACCATGTCCTCGCCGATCGTTCCTATCCTGCTTGCTGGCGGCGCCGGAACGCGGCTCTGGCCGGTCTCCCGCGACGCCTTGCCGAAGCAATTCCTGCCTTTGGTCGGCGATCGGTCGACTTACCAGGAAACCTTGCTGCGGGTGCGCGACCCGATGTTTGCAGCCCCCATCGTCATAACCGGACCAAATTTCCATTTCTTTGCCCGCCGGCAGGCCGAGGAGGTGGGCGTCGACGCCACGGTCGTGATCGAACCGCTGCGGCGGGATTCGGGACCTGCGATCGCGGCCGCAACCGCGGTCGCGCGCAAACGCGACCCCGGACGCCGTGGTGCTGGCGCTGGCCGCCGATCACATCATTCTCGATGCGGCGGAATTCCGCGCCACCTGCCTCGCCGGCCGCGCCGCCGCCGAGGCCGGATCGATCGTCACCTTCGGCATCAAGCCGACCGAGCCGAAGACCAGCTACGGTTACATTCTTCCAGGAGACGCGATCGGCAAGGATGGCGTGCATAAGGTCAAGCGCTTCGTCGAAAAACCGGACGCCGCCACCGCCGCGCGTTATCGTGCGCGACGGCTATCTGTGGAATTCGGGGAATTTCCTGTTCCGCGCCGACGTGCTGCTCGGCGAACTCGCACGGCTCGAGCCGGAGATGGCGGCGGCGATTGAAGCCGCGGTCAAAGGCGCGGCTACCGATCTCGGCTTCCTGCGCCTGCAGCCGGAAGCCTTCGCCAAGGCGGCGCAGAAGTCGATCGATTATGCGGTGATGGAGAAAACCGACCGTGCCGCGGTGGTGGTGGGTAACTTCCGCTGGTCGGATATCGGCAGTTGGGATGCGCTGTTCGACATCATGCCACGCGATGCCGCGGGCAATGTCGTGCAGGGGCCGGTGGTCGCCGTGGATACGACCGGCTGCATCGTGCATTCCGACGGGCGGCTCACCGCGGTGGCCGGCGTCAAGGACCTGGTGGTGGTCAGCACGTCCGACGCGGTGATGGTCATGCCCCGCGCGCGGGCGCAAGAGGTGCGCGAACTGGTCGCCAGGCTGAAAGCCGAAAAGCGTCCCGAGGCGACCGACCACAAGCGCATGCATCGGCCCGTGGGGCTACTACGAGTTGATCGACATGGGCGAGCGCTTTCAGGTCAAGCGCATCGTCGTCATTCCCGGCGGCGTATTGTCGCTACAGAAGCACCGCCACCGCGCCGAGCACTGGGTGGTGGTGCGCGGCACCGCCGAAGTCACCATCGGCGACGCGGTCAAAGCCGTGCACGAAAATGAGTTGGTCTACATCCCGATCGGCACCGTCCACCGGCTCGCCAACCAGGGCAAGATTCCGCTCGAGCTGATCGAGGTGCAGACCGGCAGCTATCTCGGCGAGGACGACATCGAGCGGCTTGAGGACGTCTACAAGCGGACGTGATTAAGCCTTCACGGCGCGGCGCACGGCGGCGATGATGCGGTCTTGCGTCGGCGCGTCGAGATAGGCGTGCATCGGCAGGCTGACGACTTCGGCGGCGAGACGGTCGCTCACCGCCACGCCGCCCTCGCCCACCGGATAATGCTTGTAGGCCTGCTGTCGGTGCAGCGGGATCGGGTAATAGACGGCGGTGGGGACGCCTTCGGCTTTCAGCGACGCGGCGAAGGCGTCGCGCCGGCCGGCAGGAAGACGGATCGTGTATTGCGCCCAGACCGAGGTCGAACCGGCCGGCACCGTCGGCACCGTCACTATGTCGCCGAGCGCTTGCGCGTAGCGGCGGGCGACGCGGTCGCGCGCCTCGATCTCCGCTGGGAAAATCTTGAGTTTCTCGCTCAGGATCGCCGCCTGCATGGTGTCGAGGCGCGAGGCAAGCCCGATGCGGATGTTGTCGTATTTGTCGCTGCCATGGCCGTGCATGCGCAGACTGCGCAGGGTATCGGCCATGCCAGCGTCGTCGGTAAGGACCGCGCCGCCGTCGCCATAGCAGCCAAGCGGTTTTGCCGGGAAAAAGCTGGTGGCGGTGGCATGGCCGAAAGTGCCGAGCCGCCGGTTATTGTAAATCGCGCCAAAGGCTTGCGCGGCGTCGTCGAGAATAAACAGGCTTTCCGCTTGCGCCGCCGCAGCAACCGCGATCGTGATCGGCCGGCAGCCCGAACAGATCGACCGGAATGACCGCCTTTGGCGTGAGACCGAGACGCTTGGCCGTCGCGATCGCGCCGGCGATTGCCTTCGCGTCGATGTTGAAAGTGGCTGCGTCCACGTCGACAAAAACCGGCGTCGCGCCGACCAGCGCCGCCACTTCCGCGGTGGCGCAGAAGGTGAACGAAGGGCAGATGACCGCATCGCCCGGACCAATGCCCTTCGCCCGCAAGGCGAGCACCAGCGCGTCGGTGCCGCTGGCACAGGTGACCGCGTGGCGCGCGCCGCAGAAGGCGGCTAGCTCTTCTTCAAAGGCGCGCACTTCCGGGCCGAGGATGAACTGGCAATGCCCGAGCACGCGCGCAATCGCCGCGTCGATGGCGGGGCCGAGCCGGCGGCGCTGGGCCGCGACATCGATGAACGGAATAGGCGGCAGATTTGGGCGCAGATTCATGACGACGTCCGAATAGAGAAACGGGTGTTAGCCAACGACCACGCGCGGAGCCTGACGCTGCGCCGGCGCAACGGCCGGGCGGCCGGCAAGGCAGCGCGTTGCGATTTCCAGGCTGGCGACAGCCTCCTCGCCGGTCACCGCCGGAGCGCTACCGGTGCGGATGGCGCGCAGAAAGGCAAGAAGCTCCGAGCGCAGCGGTTCGGCATGGCCGACCGACAAATGGCGCATGGAATAGCTGCCGTCCGGCTGGAAGCCGAAGCATTCCGTCACCTGGCGGGTGAGCAGGTCGCCCATCACGTATTTGCCGCGCGTGGCGACGGTGACGTTGCGCGCCTTGAACGGCGTCAACCAATTGGTGTTGATGTGGGCGAGCACGCCAGACGCGGTGCGGAACTGCAGCAGCGCGATGTCCTCGCGCTCGGCCACCGCGCTGGAGAGCTGCGGCTGCACCTCGATGATGTCGGAATCGGTGAACCAGCGGATGAGGTCAATGTCGTGTACGGCGAGATCGATGACCACGCCGACATTCGACATGCGCGGCGGGAACGGTCCGACGCGGGTGATGGCGATGGAAAGGATATCCTCGTTGCGGATGGCGTCCTTGATCGCCTCGACTGCCGGATTGAAACGCTCGACGTGGCCGACCATCAAGGTCAGGCCGGCGCGGCGCGCGGCGGCGATGATGTCGCGACCCTCCTCGACCGTGGACGCGATCGGTTTTTCCACCATGACGTGGACGCCGCGCGCAATGCAGGCAAGTGCGATGTCGCGATGCAGATGGGTCGGCGCGGCGATGGTGATGCAATCGACGCCGAGGCCGAGCAAAGCGTCGACATCGGCGACGGCTGCGCAGCCCAACGTGCGGGCGACGAATTCGGCCTGCTTGCGATCAGGATCGGCGACGCCGACAAGTTCGGCGCCGGCAATGCCGGCGAAGACGCGGGCATGATTGCTGCCCATGACGCCGACACCGACGACGCCTACGCGCAATGAACGCTCCGCGTTCGTTTCCGTCTCGTGCGCCATATCGCGATGGATTCCCCAGCCCCAGCCGCCCTTCTATGCTCACCTAGCATGGTCTGTGACACATTGGCGACGGTTTCGGGAAAATCAGCCGAACACGTTTTGATTCAAAGCGTTACAGGCACGCAATGACGACGAAAAGCGGCTGATATGGATAATCGCGATGCTCACTACAGCCGCAGCCAAGTTCCCATTCTCGCCGCGGCGTAATCAAGCTATGAGACGGGCGCCCATGTCATTCCTACTTGCCGAACGAGCTGTTTCCAGACACTCGCGTGATCGTTCGCTAACGCCCAACAAGATCCAGAGCGAGAATTATGGGACGGATGCGCGGCACTATATTGTTCGGCGCCAAGATCGTGATTTCGCTGGCGCTGCTCTACGTCGCCTTTCGTTTTGTCAATTTCGGCGCTTTGCGCGACCGGCTCAATCAACTCAATACCATATGGATCGCCGCTGCCCTGGTCACTCTGGGCGTGCAGATCGTGCTGGTGTCGTTGCGTTGGCAGCGCATCGCCGAATCCTGCGGCGCACACTTTGAGTCCCCGCCGCGCCGTCCTTTACACGTATATCGGCGCATTCTTCAGCCAGGTCTTGCCGTCAACGGTCGGCGGTGACGCCGCGCGCATCTGGCTGCTGGCGCGCGACGCCGGCGTTTGGAAGGACCCGATCTTTTCGGTTCTGATCGACCGCGCGGCCGGCCTCATCTGGCTTGCCGTGCTGGTCCTGATCTGTCTGCCGTGGTCCCTCGCGCTTATCCAAAACCCGGTCGGGCGCACCGCGCTTGTTCTGATCGGCACCGCCGGGGCGGCGGCGCCTGCGGGCCTGTTCGCTCTGTCGCATCTCGGCCGTACATCGTTTGCGCAATGGAAAGGCGTCCGCCATGTCACCGACATCGCGTCGAATGCCTGGACGGTGCTGACATCGGCGCCGAGCGGCGTCGCAATTGCGGCAATTTCGATCGCGGTCCACGCGATGACGGTCGCGATATTGTGGTTCTGCGCGCAGGCGATCGGATCATCGTTCACGCTTTTGAATTCGCTGTTGCTCATACCGCCGGTCATTCTGATCGCCGCGATCCCGGTGTCGATCGCCGGCTGGGGCCTTCGCGAAAACGCGATGATTGCGGCGTTTGCCTATGCCGGATTGCCGGACAGCGACGGCTTGCTGGTGTCGATCCTGTTCGGCGCCGGCAGCTTTGTCATCGGCGCGATCGGCGGCTTGGCCTGGATTTTCAGCGCGAACCGCATTCGTCTTCGCTCCTTGCAGGAGGCGAGCGAAAAGGTCCAGGAAGTCTAGTCAAAATACCCCCGCCGATAATCCTTGATACCAAGCGACGAAGCGGGCGACGCCCTCGGCGATCGGCGTCGACGGCTTGAATCCGACATCGCGCATCAGATCGTCGACATCGGCGTAGGTCGCGGGGACATCGCCGGGCTGCATCGGCACCAGTTCGCGAATGGCTTTTTTGCCGATCGCCTGTTCCAGCAGGTCGACGACATGCGGCACATCGACCGGGCTGTTATTGCCGATATTGTAGATGCGCCACGGCGCCGAACTGCGCGCCGGATCCGGCGCATCGCCGGACCACGCCGGATCGGCCTCGGCCGGACGGTCAACCAGCCGCGTCACGGTCTCGACGACGTCATCGACATAGGTGAAATCGCGCCGCATCTTGCCGTGGTTGAACAGTTTGATCGGCTTGCCGGCGAGGATCGCGGCGGCAAATAGCCACATGGCCATGTCCGGCCGCCCCCAGGGGCCGTAAACGGTGAAGAAGCGCAGTCCGGTCGTCGGCAGCTTGAACAGATGCGAATAAGCATGCGCCATCAGTTCGTTCGCCTTTTTCGAGGCGCCGTACAGACTGAGCGGATGATCGACATTGTCGAATGTCCGAAACGGCATTTTGGTATTCAGGCCATAGACCGACGACGACGACGCATAGATGAGATGGCGGCAGCCGGTGTGGCGACAGCCTTCGAGCACATTGAGGAAGCCGGTGAGGTTAGCGTCGGCATAGGCGTACGGGTCGACCAGCGAATGCCGCACGCCCGCCTGCGCCGCAAGATGAACGACGAACGGAAAGCGGTATTCGGCGAACAGGGCTTCGCTGGCAGCGCGATCGGCCAGGTCCTGCTTCACGAAACTGAAAGTTCTTGGCGCCGGCGAGTTGGCGAAGCCGCGCCTCCTTCAGCTTTGGATCGTAATAGGGCGAGAGATTGTCGACGCCGACGACGTCGCGCCCGGCCTCGATCAGGCGGCGCGCGACATGAAAGCCGATAAATCCGGCCGCGCCGGTGACAAGAATAGGATTTACAGCCGCCATAATTCGATGCCTTCCGGCTTTTGCACACGGTCGAGCCTGGATTTCACATCAAGAACGATTCCCCTTCCACCCTTGAGCAATCGCGTCACCAGCGGCCAGCCTTCGGTCACATAGTCGCGGTGCGCGACCGCGAGAACAACCGCGTCGGCGGGCTTGATCGCGTCGAGCGGCGTGAGCACGAGTGCATATTCCTGCTGCGCCATCTTCGGCATGGCCAGCGGATCATGCACCTGGACGCGGGCGCCGGAGGCTTCCAGCGCGCGCACAAGATCGATCACCTTCGAATTGCGGATGTCCGGCACGTCCTCCTTAAAGGTCATGCCGAGCACGGTCACCAGCGGGTTGACGCAATTCCGCACGGCGAGCCGACGCATGCATTCGTCGGCAACCCTCTTGCCCACCGCGTCGTTGATGCGCCGCCCGGCGAGGATGATTTCCGGATGGTAGCCGGCCTTTTCGGCGCGGTGGGTCAGATAATACGGATCGACGCCGATGCAGTGGCCGCCGACCAGGCCGGGCTGAAAATTCATGAAATTCCATTTGGTCGCCGCCGCCGCTAGCACATCGCCGGTATCGATGCCGAGCCGCTGGAAGATGGCGGAGAGTTCGTTCATGAAGGCGATGTTCAAATCGCGCTGCGTATTTTCGATGACCTTCGCCGCTTCGGCGACCTTGATTGATGACGCGCGATGGATGCCGGCTGTCACCACCGAACCGTAAACGTCGGCGACAACGTCGAGCGTGCGCGCATCCTGCGCGGAGACGACCTTGGTGATACTCTCGAAGCGGTGCGCTTTATCGCCCGGATTGATGCGTTCCGGCGAATAGCCGACGGTGAAGTCGCGGCCAGCATTGAGCCCCGAGGCCTTCTCCAGCACCGGCATGCAGTCTTCCTCGACCGCACCCGGATAGACGGTCGATTCGTAGACGACAATATCGCCCCGCTTGAGCACGCCGCCAACCGTCGCCGACGCGCCGAGCATGGCGCCGAGATCGGGTCGGCTTGCCTCGTCAATGGGCGTCGGCACTGTGACAATGTAAAAATCGGCCGCGGCCGGCGCGGCGGGATCGCTTGTGTAGCGAAGGGTCGGCTGCGCCAGATCTTTCGCGTCGACCTCGCGGGTCAAATCCACGCCGCCGCGCAGCTCTTCGATCCGCCGCCGATCGATGTCGAAGCCGATCACCGGCGCGCCCGAGCGCGCGAAGGCCACCGCGACCGGCAGTCCGACGTAACCGAGGCCGATGACGGCGATTTTGCGGTTGTGCGTCAATGCATTCCCCGATGAGCTCGCATGATGCGTTCAATCGCCCGAGGCTGCCTGCGCAAATGCACCCGGACTGTCGATGTGCTCAACCAAATGCGTTCGTGTCCAGCGGCGGCGCCAAGCCTCGAACATGAGAATCGTCCATAGCGCATAGGCCCAATTGCGCTTACCACGAATATGCTCAGTCCACATATTGCGGACGGCCCCCGCATCGAGATAGCCGCCGCCGAGTTGCTGCGGATCGAGCAGGTCCTCGGTCCAATCGCGCAGCGGTCCGCGCAGCCAGCGCTCAATTGGAACGCCAAAGCCCATTTTCGGCCGTTCGATCAGCCGGCGCGGCACGTAGCGGTCGAGCACGCGGCGTAAGAGCCACTTGGTCTCGCCGTTGCGCAGGCGCATGTGCCGCGGCAACGACCAGGCGAATTCGACGACGCGGTGATCGAGCAACGGTGGCCGCACTTCCAGCGACACGGCCATCGAGGCCCGGTCCACCTTTTGCAGGATATCGTCCGGCAGGTAAGTGGCCGCATCGAACAGTTGCATGCGTTCGAGCAGGCTGTCGCGTCCCTTTTCACCCGGCCATTCCATCTCGATCGGGTGCTCCTGCAAACCTCGCGTCAGCGTCGCCGGATCGGGGCACTGACTGATCAAACGCAGATAGATGGCGTCGCCGTCGAGGCGCAGGATGTCGGCCAGCTTCTTTAGTTTGTCGGACGGATCTGCAAACCGCAGCGACAGCGGCGCAACGCGCGCGGCAAGTTCCGCGGCGCCACGCGGGACCATTTCAAAAAGGGCAGCGACAGCGCGGCGCATCGGCATGGGCAGCCGCGCAAGCCGCGCCAGATGGCCGGCGGCAAGCGTATAGCGATTGTAGCCGGCGAATAGCTCGTCGCCGCCGTCGCCGGACAGTGCGACGGTGACGCGCGTCCGCGTCATCCTGGAGATCGCATGGGTCGGAATTTGCGAGGAGTTCGGCAAATGGCTCATCGTACATGTCGACGAGCCGAGGTACTGTCGCCAGCGCCTCGTCTGCGGTAACGAACAACTCTTCATGCACCGTGCCAAGATGCTTGGCGACCGCCTTAGCGTGAACGGACTCATCGTAACCAAAATCGGGAAAGCCGATGGAGAAGGTGCGTACCGGCCCGCGCTTGGCCGCCACCATCAGCGCGGCGACCGTCGACGAATCGATGCCGCCCGACAGGAAGGCGCCGAGCGGCACATCGGAAATCATGTTGATCGAGACGGCGTTCGCCAAAAGCGCGTGCAGCCGCTCCTCGGCTTCTGCGTCGGAGCCGGCGAAGGGCTGGCTTATGCCGCGGGACGCAGCGTCCTTGAGGCTCCAGTAGATGCGCTGCTGAACCTGACCGTCCGGCTGATATGAGATCCACTCGCCCGGCCGTAATTTGGCAACGCCGCGGTAAATCGAATGCGGCGCCGGCACATAACCGAAGCGCAAAAAGCTGGCAATCGAGGCTGGCTCGACTTCGAATTTGCAGCCGGCGGCAACGAAGCTCTTGAGCTCGGAGGCAAAGCAGAAGCTGTCATGCGTCTGCGCATAAAACAGCGGCTTGATGCCGAGGCGGTCCCGAATTAGGTGTAGCGTGCGTGTAGCGCGATCCCACAACGCGATGGCGAACATGCCATTGAGGTCGGCGAGCGTGCGCTCGATGCCACGCCGCGCCACCGATTCGACGATCACCTCTGTGTCCGACGTCCCGCGCCGCGCAAGGCCCGCCATCTGCGGGCCGGTGGCAACGGCTTCGGCGTTATAGACCTCGCCGTTGTAGGAGATGACCCAGCGGCCGTCGGCCGACAACATCGGCTGCGCGCCCGAGGGCGTGAGATCGACGATGGCGAGGCGGCGGTGCGCAAGAACAACGGGCGCGTCCGGATCGCTCCAGTCGCCGGCGTCATCCGGCCCTCGGTGCGCGAGGGCGTCAGCCATTGCGCGCGCGCGGCGCCACATATCGGAGCGATCGGGAGCCGCCGAGGTATCGAACAATCCGGCGATGCCGCACATGGTTATGCTGATCCGTCGCGCATTAGCGATAAGGTGACTTACTCACCAGACTAAGTCACGGTATCCGGCAGTTGGGCAATCAGGCCGCAGTGACTGATTCAATATCCACCACGACCCGAACCTTGCGGCCGAGTAGGTCGAGAAGAATGGCGACGCGATCGCAGTCCTTCATGCCCTCATAGAGTCCGAAACAGTCGGCAAATGCGCCGTCGATGATTTGAATCTTGTCGCCGACGCGAAACACTGGCTTATGATCGAGGTGGATGTTGCCTGCCGCATCCTCGCGCAACTTCAGCGTCGCGACCACCTGATCCGACACCGGCGCCGGCGCGTCGCTGTGGCCGAGGAGTTGCGACACACCGATAGTCGAATTGATCGACCGCCAGCGCGGGATGCCGGTATCGATTTGAACAAACAGGTAGCGCGGAAACAGCGGTACGGAGACGACTTCGACGCGGCGCGCATGGCGCTGGCGCCTCAGGTAACGCGGCAGATAGCTGACAAAGCCCTGGCGTTCGAGATGGACGACCGCCTTGTTCTCGGCGTTCGGCTGCGTTTGCGCGACGTACCATCGGGGCTGACCGGACATCACGTTGCGGCCTCGTTACGGTGCCGCGTGCCGATGCGCAGCAGTTTAGGAACAAGAACGCGCGCTGCGCCAAAGCGGGCGATCGTCACTTCGCAGACCTCGCGCACGTCGGTCATATCAGTGACCATGACCGCGTCAAAGGGATTCGATACCGCGTCGAAACTTTCGAAAACCGGGATGCCGATAAATAGGTTCTGCTGCGCGCCGCTCTGCACGACGGCGACAATCTCAACACCCTGCTCGATCGCGCATAGCGCCGCAATCTCGGCGAGGTCCGATTGGCCGACGAGCACAACCCTATTGACCCCGCTGGCCTTGGCCGTGCGGAACAGGCCCGAACAATCCGTCTTGGCCTGGCGGAAGAAGCCGAAGGAATAGGAAAGATATTCGACAGTGAGGCGTGACTTCTCGGCAAAGCCCTGCGGCGTGAGGTAGTACGCGTAGCACCGCGCCGGAGCGCCACGAACCTTCAATAAGCCCTTTTTTACGCAACGCTTGAGATAGGCATTGACCAGACCGAGCGCGATGCCGAGCTCGGAGGCCAAGAGCCGCTGCGACTGCGCGCGGTCCTGCTCAACGGCGTCAAGCAAACCCAGAATGATCCAGGAGTGTTCAGCGCTTCCTTCGCCGGCTCGACGCACGGGACTTCCTTTCCGCAGATGGGGCCTGTTTATCTTGTTCATCGTATGAACGTCAAATGTGTTGTTCCAAGCGTGAGCACGAATGCGACGTCGTCGTTAAGATCCAAGCGAGCCCAATGGCTTGGCTGTAAGGACTTGAAAATATATGTGAATCCAAGCGCGCCCTGTTTAGACCCGCGTGGCCCTGTTGAGTCAAATTTGTGAGAAAATCGGGCTGCAACGGGAGCTAGTCGTTGCCAAATGAGGTTCGGCGCAAAGCAGGTCGCGGCATCACTTCGCCGGTTTGATGTGTTGTGGGTTTAGGGCAAAACCGTTCCGGAGAGCCGCCGCAATGCGGGCACATCGCAGTGACTAGGAGATCGCGCGGCGTTTTGCCGGAGCGCGATGACGGACAATAACGCCATGTTTTCGATCCCGTATCTAAACACGCTGCGCAAGGCAGAAATCGATGACATCGTTCGACATTTCGAGCCTGGCTCGCGCGTTCTTGAAATTGGAGCGGGAACCGGTGAACAGGCAGCCGAACTCAATCGCCGTGGGTTCAACATTACCGCGATCGAGATCCAGAATTCCAACTACGCGGCAGATCGGATGTTTCCGATCATGAATTACGACGGACGACACATTCCCCTACCCGATGCAAGCGTTGATATCGTGTTTTCTTCAAATGTTTTGGAACACATCCCAGACCTTGCGCAGATGCATTTGGAAATTTCGCGGGTGCTTAAGCCGGGCGGCCATTGCGTCCACGTACTGCCAACGCATAGCTGGCGATTTTGGACAATAATTTCATCTTATCCGGATGCGTTCGTATGCCTGTTGTCGGCGCTCCCGAGCCTACTGCCTCATGCGTTGCCCTCGCATATCGAACTGCGGCGGCTCACCAATGCCTGGTACCGTTGTGCGCGTTATATCGGCGGGCGCATTTACCAGCGCCGCCATGGCGAAACTGGCACCGCGATTTCGGAACTCTGGCGATTCCACCCGAACTGGTGGCGGCACAATTTTCAGGCGAACGGATTCACCATCGTTCAGGATGAGCCGATGGGACTCTTCTACACAGGCAATACCCTGCTGGGCGAACATCTCGGTCTCGCACAACGTAAGCGCCTTTCAGCGATCCTCGGCAGCGCGTGCCACCTTTATAAACTATCCCCAGCGAAGCACTCTACACTTCACGGGCGCGCATTCAAGTCCTGACCCGGCGATAGACAAATTCATCGCAGCCCGATCCGAATAGACCGGTTGAATACGGCCTCGTGTTGCTGCGCACTTGTTCAAATCCGATTGATTTCATCAAACTGTCTGCATCCCCTGGCAAGATCGATTCGTAGGGATACCCGCCGAGCCAATCGCGTACGTTATTCGCGTAGTTCATGCCGCGAATAATCCGATACTTGCTCACATAGCTATTGAAATCGCGACCGGACAGGAGAAATGCTAACCGCATCAAATTAATGTAGGTACTATCTGCGATGCGCTGGGCTGAAGGGGGGGCGCCAGCGTACCAACGCTTCTCAATTTTCCATGCCCAGCACAGGCGCGTCTTCCGATAAAGCGCGAACGCGAAAAGTCCTCCATGCGCAACACGTCCGGCCGCGCTCCTCATTGCGTCATACATAGCGCCGGTATGATGCAGGACTCCCCAGGAGTAGACGACGTCGAAGACACCCAGCTTTGCCATATAGTCGGCATCGAGGACAGACCCCTGTTCGACCAACCATTGATCGTCTTTGGGAAAAAAGCGCGTGCGTAGCGCAGATGTGCACTCAACACTTGCAAGATCGTAGTCGAACGAATGGACACGCGCGCCTAGCCGCCGCGCAACAAGTGAAAACAGGCCACTACCAGAGCCAACATCAAGGAAGCGCGACCCATCGAGCCGCTCATTTCCCAATAGCAACTGCAGCGATTTTTGAGCTTCGGCAACATGCTCGTCATCGAGATGGGTAATAAAATCAAGCCAGTTTTTACCGAACGAATACCGAACTTCCATCGCTGCTCCCCCGCGTCGGCTGTCCTGCTGTGGCGACTGAATTATTGATAAATCTGGCAATACGCGTCGATGGCTCGTGCTAGAGCAAACGAACTGACGATATGCGTGCGTGCTTGCAGACCCCGGTCGCGACGCTGCTCGGGGAGCAAATCGGCTTCGATCTTGATCGCCGCCGCCAGTGCGGCCGGATCGCGCGGAGCAACAACGTGGCCGGACTGTCCGACAATGAGTGCCGCGTCGCCCACGTCGGTTGCCACCGGCACGAGACAAGCGCTCATGCCCTCGGCTAAAGCATTCGAAAAGCCCTCTCCAAATGCCGAACTCGAGACCACCACGTCGGCACAAGCATAACAGCGTTCTATGTCGTATCGCACGCCAAGCGCCTGGACGTTGGGTGGGCATTCAAGGGCTTCTGTTCCTGCGCCAACCAAAATGCCATAAACCTCGGGAAGGCTCGCCATTGCCGCGAGGAACGTCGCGTGATCTTTCATCGGGTCGACCCTCGCGACGTGGATCGCAACAACCTTGTCCCCGAGTTCGAGTTCGCCGCGCATAGCGGAGCGAGCAATCGCATCGGAGCAAAACTTTGCCGTATCGACGCTGTTTGGTATCACCACCATCCGGCGTGGGTGATAGCCGTGCGTCGCATGAAACTTTGCTCCCGCGTCCGAATTTGCCACAACGACGTCCGGCCACCCCGAAAGCCATCCGCAAGCGCGGATAAGCCAATGATATCGCAAATCGTCCAAGTTGGACGCGCGTATATTCCAACATAGGCGCCGACGCGACCGGCCATGCGAGAATACGTGTGCCGCTATGGCCGCCAGATTGCCGTGATACATCCAGCCCTGAATAATGTCGGGCCGTATGCGACTTACAATGCGTCTTAATTGCCAGACAGCCTGTACGGCTTGCGGTATCGAGACAATGTCGACCGTGCTGACCGCAATACCTTCCGACTCAAGAACATCGGCATATTGGCCGCGGCCACGAAGGCTCACAACGTGCTGCGAAAACTGCCTGCGCTGCAATCCGATCGCAGTTTCCGCAAGCATGCGCTCTGCCCCGCCAAGCCCAAGCCCGCTGATTACATGCAAAATAGTTGTCATTGGCCGGACGCAACCAGCTAAATTTTTGACTGCAATGCCATTGGATCAATGAAACGCAAATTCAAGTTGTGGCGGGTCGACATTAGCGAGACTGCTTTCTTTGCGGCCATGGCGGGATCAAGTTCGGTAAACGCAGCCCGCACGGAGATCGCACCATCGTCGCATTAAATTATATTGACTTTGGGTTGTCGCCAGTGTGCCATGTTTGAATGCACTCAGCGGAACGCATGCACCGGTTAGACGTGCTGCGGTTTGTCGCGGCGATTCTCGTTCTCGCGTCGCATTACACGTTCGGTTTTTCCGAAATCGGGATTGATAGTTCGCCATTCGTTGCTCGACTCGGAGAGGTCGGACGTTACGGATTTCTGGGCGTTCATGTTTTTTTTGTCGTAAGCGGCTTTGTCATCATAGCCAGTGCCTCAGGGGTGGACGCGGCAGGCTTTTTTTCCGCACGGTTTGCCAGAATTTTTCCGACCTTTGCAGTCTGCGCGCTTGTGTCGCTTGTCGCCGTCTCGTACACCGGCCGCCTGGCTCCATCCGTGTCGCTTTATGCGGCGAATTTGACATTCGAGCCGCATATTTTCGGACTGACCTACATTGACGGCTCTTACTGGACATTGCGCTACGAGGTCCAATTCTATGCGTTTGTCTTATTGATATTGCTATTAAATTCATGGGAAAGATTGCTGATGCCCTGCCTGATTGTGTGGTTGGGAATTTCGGCGGTGTGTACGGCCGGGTATTTGCCCAAGTCGCTTCGCTGGCTGTTCATCGCGGACTACGCGCCGCTGTTCATGATGGGGATCGGTTTATTCCTCTGGCGCGGATCCCGTTCGTGGGAAAGCGCAATTCTCATTGCCGCCGCCACAGTCCTGGCGGTGCTTAACGAGTTTCAACATATACTGGATGCGTCAAACACGAGCCAGGCACTGCTCAATCCTTGGTTGACCGGCGCCGCGGTTGCGGGAATTCTGCCTCTGATGCTGTTCGTCATCAGACGAACGAACGGATCAGATAGCATCAGTTATTTTCTGGGCGGAATTTCATACCCGATCTATTTGCTCCACCAAGAAGCGGGGATCGCGGTTTCGCAATTCATCAAGCCGATATTCGGTGGGTTGTCACTCGCCGTAACGACCGCGGCGATAATCGCCGCGTCTTCGGTGGTTTTTCTAATGGATGATGCGTGCCGTGCCAAGATTCGTCGCCGCGTTGACAAGGCAATTCGATACGTCTTCCAATTATTGTAACGCTTTCGCGGTGTCCCGACATTTCCGCAATAGTTCGCTGGCGGCCGCCGTAGGGTTATGATTTGGCGCAAAAGAATCGGACATCGTCGTCCAACACCGGCCCCCCGTTCCCTTTCTGACCTTGAACAAGCCTTTCTGCAGCTTGAGGATGTTATCAGGCCGAATTCCCCCGCCGGCGAAAAGGCCAAAAATTTCCGGTCGGTGAAATAGTGCTGGAAATGGCGGCTGCAAAACCAATCATAAGCGGTGTGCCGCGCGTTCTTAAATCCCATCTCCCGTCCGACCCTGCGTACTATGAATATCGGAGCTAATATCGGACTTGCCGACCACAAGAGGCGTTTGGGCAAGCGTCTTATTATCCAGCGCAATGGTTCGAGCAGCATCGTGGCTTGCGTCACCATGTAGAAGGAAACCAGCAACTCACCGTGGTGGGCCAAATTTTTCAATTGCACGCTGCAACACGCAGGGCGGATCCGAGGTGTGCTGGATCGCTCCGACCAAATAGATAAAATCTGCCTGGAATTCGACCTCGGCGACATCTCCTTCATATAATGCGACGCGTGGATCGGCTGCGAAAAATCTTTTCTGATGCTCTACGGCGGCGTGAGATAGCTCTACCGAAATTATTCTTTGCGCTTTTGTAAGTTGCGACAAAGCCCAGACATGTCGACCGTTGCCGCTGCAAACATACGCAATAACTTTGCCGTCGTGATGATCAGACCAACTGCCAGCGTCCTTGAACAGGCGCCGGTAGAAGGTGCGGGTACAGTCGACAACGCTTTGCTGTGTCCATTGCCAGCCGAACGATTCGACCGAATCCTGCGATTGAGGCGAACGAGCGCTCATCTTTTTAAAGGTTTCCTGTCAGCGAACTGCCGGCGGGCAGGATGATCAATTGTCAAACACTCAGCATGCCGCCCGCATCGCCGCTTTTTCTTGCAGACGGACTTCATGCCACGCCCGGCGCCACCCGAGCCATGCGATGGCAGTCCAGATCGACCGCATGTCGCCCTGGCCGCTGGCAAAATTGTCCCAGGCCACGCGAATGGGCGCCGGGTCGATAATACCATCGTCAGCGAGCATGCCGTCACCAAAAAAGGATTGAGCCCAGTCCTTGAGATCGCCGCGTAGCCACTGTTCAAGTGGCGCACCAAATCCACGTTTCGGGCGCTCAAAAAGGTGGGGCGGAACGCGCCGCGCAAGCACGCCGCGAAGCAGCGGCTTGCCCGCCCCTTTTTGATGACCGAGCAGCCGTGCGCGGGGAACGCGCCACGACCATTCGACAATCCTGTGGTCGAGCAGCGGCACACGAACTTCCAGGCCGATCGACATGGATGCCCGGTCGACCTTTGTCAGGAGGTCGTCCGGCAAATGCGATTCCTGATCCATTGCCATCATACGCTCGGGCCACCCAAGCGAGCTATAACGGCTGATGTCGGTGGCGCCGGTTTCAATTTCTGCCGCATCCTTGGCGAGAATTGGCGGGTCGGGCCATACCGCAATTGCCCGACGATATGTATCGGCTGGTTTGGTCGAGAGATAGAGCGCCAGACGTTGAAGCCGCGCGGTCATCCCTTCAGAACCGCCGCCGCCTGGAACAATGTTCGCCAGAATCCCATTTGCGAGCCACGGCGGCGTGGAGCGCAACATCGTTGCCGCCACAGCCGACCCCCGCGGCCCAAGGTATCGCCGCACCTGATCGACCTGGGTACCGAAAAAATAACGCGGATAGCCGCCGAACAACTCATCGCCGCCATCTCCAGAGAGGGCGACGGTGACCTCACGTCGAGTTGCACGGCACAACAACAGGGTCGGCAGCGCCGATGCATCGCCGAATGGTTCATCATAAATTTTGGACAATTCAGGCACCAACCGTAGTACGTCCTGTTGGTCGAATTCGATCGTGGTATGGATGGCGCCGAGATGGCGCGCCATGAGCTCGGCCTCTTTGCTCTCATCGTTCGCAGAGCCAGGGAAGGCAATTGTGAAAGTCTTTACGCCGCCGGATTGAGCCATTCCAGCAACGACGCTGGAGGAATCAATGCCTCCCGACAAAAAGGCGCCGAGCGGTACATCGGAAATTCGCTGCCGCCGGGTCGCGTCAATGATGAGATCATCGAGTTCGTCAATGAGCGCCGCCTGCTGCCCGCGTAGCGGATTCGCCTGCCCGCGCTCAATTGCGTCGCGGATGCTCCACCACTGATGCATGCGCGCCACTCCAGCACGCCAAACAAGCATACTGCCCGGGGGTACCTTGCGCGCGCCGCGAATAGCCGTGTGCGGCGCTGGCACCGCGAGATGACGGAAATAGTCGGCGGCGGCGGCTTCGTCGATTGCGTCGTCCAGCTCCGGTATTGCTGCAATCGCCCATAAACTTGAGGCAAAAGCGATGCCGTGAGGCAATGTCGCATAAATCAGCGGCTTGATCCCAAGTCGATCGCGAACAAGATGCAGCGTCCGTTTCTCGCGATCCCACAGACCAAAGGCAAACATCCCGTTCGCCGCGGCCAGAGCCGCATCAAGCCCTCGTGTCTCGATCAATCCAAGCAACGTTTCGGTATCCGATGTGCCCCGAAATCGGATGCCCTTGCCTTCCAATTCGGGTCGAAATTCCCGGTGATTATAGATCTCGCCGTTATAGCTGATGACGTAGCGCCCGCTTTGCGACTGCATCGGCTGAACGCCGGCAACGCTCAGATCAAGGATGGATAGTCGGCGATGCCCAAGCCAAACATCGGCCGCCGGATCTTTCCAGGTCGCTTCGCCGTCGGGGCCCCTGCTCGCGATGCGGGCGAGCATCCTGCTCCCAACGCGAGGATTAGCTTGTCCGACCAGACCGGCTATGCCGCACATGCGCGCTACGATTTTCCAGAGATGGGGAGTTGCTGCGACGGCATAAGACCATAATTCGATTCAGGCAGGTTAATGGTCTTACGTCACCAATGCGATGACCTCAGCCGAAGCGCTTCACAAAGCCAAACCTTTTGGCGATCTTGATCAAGGCCGCGGCAACGAGCGGGCCGCCAACGAGGACGATGAAACAACCGAGCGTTTCGAGCGGCCGATTAATTGTAGCGCCTCTCCTGAAAAAATGCCACGCGCAAGGGTCTCCGGCGAGGCGCGCATATACGGCAAGACGCAAGAACTTTCGCTCAAGAAGGCCCGGACATTTCATCTCGTAAAGATCGGAATAGCGTCCAACTTCAGCTTCAATACATTTCATGCTTTCGATGGCCCGGTCGCGATGCAGCAACATCCCTGTAATCGAATACGCCCGACTGTCGTTATAAATTCGGAGCACATCGGGCACGACGAAAAAGGCACCGTCCTGTAGCCAGGCCAGATAAGATACGATTCCACACGATTTTCGAAGGCCAAGATCGACATACGGCTTTGCTCGAACATAGTCGCCGCGAAACAACGGGAGATACTCACCAGAGTACGCCTCGCTCAAAAACTCTTCGAGTGTGAGCAAGCCTTGATAGCCAATGCTGCGCACCGTCGCCCGGCCGTCCACGGTGCGGCAGGCGCTGAAGCAGACGTTCGTCTGCTGCGGCCAGCACACGTTGATCTGGTTAAGCGTAGCAACCCATCTGGGGATAAAGCGATCATCTGAGTCGAGGATGGTAACGATCGACCCGCGGCTCGCGGCGATACCGGTATTGCGGGCCGCGCACATCCCGCGATTTTTTTCATGAACGATCAAGCGTGCGCCGGGATACTCTTTGACGATCTCCCGTAATGCTTTCGCGTTCGTGCTGCCATCATCAACAACGATCACATCGAGCCAAGCGGCCGAAGTCGATTCGGCAAACACCGATTTCAAGGTATCAGTGATGGTACTGGCTGCATTAAATGCCGGAATTACTATCGAAAATGTCGGCTGTGAGCCCGTCATGGACAACCCATGAATTTCTGTTCGTAAAGCGCACGGCTTGCTTGGCCCGCAATCGCGCGGCGTTCCGGACGCGCAATATCGATCATCGCTGCCGCAAGTTTCATTTCAAAATCGCGCGTATCGAGCTGAGCGCACATTTGCGGCGCCTTATCGAGATTGCGATAGAGCGTGCTGGGCCGGTAGCCATTCCAAACCGAAATTGGTGGGGCAATTAACCACCCATTGACCTGGTCCTGCACCATCTCACCGATTGCATAAACGTCGGTCGCCACGACAGCCAGGCCATGCGCGATCGCTTCGAGGACGACCATGGCAAAACTGTCAACGTAGGTCGGATGCACCAATACGTCTGCTTGAGCGAGAAAATGATTCCATATCTCGCAACGTGAATAAGAAGCAGCATGAAGTCGCACGCCAGGCTGGTTGGCAAGCGCTAGCCGATTCTCCGGCAAATTTGTTACGAGATCGAGCACCGCATCGGGATAGACCTCACGCACTTTTGAAAAGGCACGTAAGAGAGCAGCACCGCCCTTGATCTCGAATTGGGTTGCAATGTACACAAAGCGAGGTCCGCCATGATGTGGCTGTTGCCGTGGCGGCACCGACGCGTTCAATTTCGGATAAACAATGCGCGCTTTGTCCGCAACGTCTTCACCCAGCTCGATCGCCATGCTGCGCCGGCACGCTGCAGACATGCAACGCAGCTCGACACAACGCTTCGACAGCAATACTCGGCGGAACAGCCAGCGCCACAATGGAAGCGCACCAAGATTATAGCCGGTTAAGGCATAGGGCGTGTCGATATCTGTAATGAACCGACCAGTCGCGAGGATCGCGCCCCAAACGTATACGGCCACGTCGGGCTTCAGACCGGCCGGACGCCGCTTGATATTCGGCAGCGGCAGCCACGGACAGAATCCCTTTCGCTGCGCGGCCGGGTTTGCGTCGGGGCCAGCCAGTCCCGGCTTCGTTTTCGAAATCGCGTCACTGTTAACGACAAGCTCCGCAGGCCATCGTCGCATTGTGTCGATTTGCCGCTCGCGCAGCGTCGCATGGGGATAAAACCACACACGCGTCTTTTCGGCGGTCATTGCATTCGGGCTTCTACGACGCCGAGCCAAGACGAATTCAGCCGCGGGTTGAGCCGCCCCAGCTTGGCGATGATTTCTGATTTCCAGCGGGTGGCCGTGGTGCGCTGGTCCCGGTGGCTGAAGAGGTGGACTTCGGTCAAGGCAAACCCGTGACGGTCGCAGATCGCTTGGAGATGTTCGGGCGCGAACAACGCCTGATGATCCCAATAGATCGATGCCTGCCGGCCGCATACCGCGCGCGCGATGTCGCCGATAAAGGCAGGATTCGGCGTCGATATATAAAGCCGCCCATTCGGACCGAGATGTCGCAGCACATTGGCGATGCAGCGCGCGGGTGCCTCAACGTGCTCGATCACGTCAATCATCAATGCCAGGTCAAACATTCGGTTGAGCGCCATCGTCTCGCAATCGGCAAGCGTAATTGTCCAGCCATGGCGCGCCGCATGAGCGATACCTTTGGAATCGAGATCGACCCCAACAACCTCGGCGGCAATTTCGGTCAGGCGTGCATGAAACCACTGGTTGATGTGCTGCGGCAGATAGCGTGTCACGCCGCCAGCCGCGCCGATATTAAGGACGGATCGGCCGGCAGCACGCGCGAGCAGATACGTGGGCAGATCAACAAGCCGTTGCAAAGCGACACCCACTTGGACCCGGTCGCCAATGCGCATCAAGCTCGTTCCTTCTTCAGCAGATAAAGCAGCGACGGATATAGGCCCAAGCGGCCGGCGGCACGCGTCAATGGCTTTGCCAATCCGATCCGCCGGAGGCCACCGAGTGCGCGGGCTATTCGTTTGTAGGCGAGAACGTCAGCCGCATCGCCCGTGGCAGTCCGCTCCAATTTCTCCGCCGCAAGATTTAGATAACGAAGGCCATTGGCGCGAAACAAGCGCTCCATCATGCGTGGATGGACCTGCTTAAGGTGATCCAAGTACCACGCGAGATCGCTTCGCCCTTGCAGCCGAGCGCAAAACCGCATGAGCGCCTTGGGCGCAAGCGGGGGCACGAAGATTCCGAGATGAGGCTCCGACGGCCATAGGTAATTTGGCGCCTCGATGACCGCAATACCGTCACGAACAAGTACGCGTGCGATTTCGGCGACGCTTCGGCCAACGTCAGCCACGTGCTCAATCGTGGTCAAACAAATTACCATGTCGAAATGAGCGTTCGGCCAAGGCATCGCCTCAGCTTTCCCGATGACGAGCTCGGGGAAACGCCGAGCTCCGGTCCAGGTACAGATCATCGGGTCGGCCGCAAGAGCATTGCCGAGGTCAACGGCGCTGTCGTCCGAATCGATTCCAACGATTTCGGCATCCGGCCATAACGCCTGCAACGCAAAGCCTTTAAACCCGGCCGAACAACCGACATCAAGCACGCGGCGCGGCGACGACGCGCCTTCCCAGGTCGCTGCAAGCCGCCTCGCTGTCGTCTTGGCAATCTCGAGGCAGAGCATCGTGTGACGCGAAAGATCCTGATCCAGAAGCTCGTATCCGATATGGACCCGGTCTTCAGCGACTTCGAGCCATCTTTCCCACACCGCGAGCGAGGCGGCGTTAAGCCCGGCAGATTGGGCAATTGCACTCGGGCCCGTCATAACGGGCTCCAAGCAACCGACCGCATCCCGACGCGCCGCAGAACTCGGCGGTAGCCGTAGGCCACGCCAAGCGCATGGACTACATTTACCGAGACCAGGGGCGCCAAGGCGCCGAGCCACGGCAGCAATGCTGCCGTGGCGGCCAGCTTTAAAATGAGTTCGCTCCCCATCACCCTGAGCACATCACCAAGTCGGTCAGTGACAAATGCCGTTGCCGTCGGCAGGCGCACGAGCGAGAGCCATACAATCGTGGCTCCCGCCAGCACAAAAGGTAACTGTCCCTTCTGGACCTGGTTCGCACCAACCCAAAGCTCGATAATCCAGGGGCCGATCGCGGCGTAACAAAGGCCGGCACAAACAGACAGGATGATGACAAGACGGTCAATTCGCGCCAGCAGCTTGCTCAGCGCATCCCGCTGGTTCATCGCGTCTAAATGAATGATGCGGGGCTGGAATACGTCCGGCACACGCCACAACCCTTGGATCGTGATCTCAGCAACTTTCCAGATGAGTGTGAACTCGGCGGCGACCGCCGGGCCACCGAGCAGACCGACAAACAAAACATCCGCCTGCAGAGACAGAGAGAAGATACCGAATAGTACAAAGGCAATACCCTGACTTGACAGCATGGTCCGCAATTCGCGCCGCACTCCCTCCTCGAGCGGAGTTCGCCATGTCAGCTTCCAATTGATTCGCCGACGGATAAGCCAGGTGGTTATGAGCGCTGCAACATGAGAAGCGAGCAGCGCCGCAAGAACGCTGGAGAGGCCACCATTTGCCGCGAGCGCAAGATAGGCGAGGGCAGCAAACGTCAGCTGCTGCCCGATTGTTAGAAGATTGGAAATGGTTTGACGCCCGGAAACGTTTAGCGCGACGCGATCGATGCTGTAGCACCAGGCGACTGCTAGCTGAGCCAGAAATAGTGCAAGCGCGGCATGCAAATCCCCGATCTCCCGGGTTCCCACCCCGAGAACTTGCGGGAACAGCCACAGCACGAAACCGACAAGACCGGCGACAGCACCAGCACCGCCCAGCGCACCCCATTTTCCGGCCGCCCAGATCGAGGCAAACTCCTCATGCGAGCCGCGCGCATGCGCGGCGCCGAGACCGCGAGTGACGCCCCCGGTCAGCCAGAGCACACTGATCGCCGCATAAGAGCTGAGCCCGAGCAGCATCATCAGCAGCCCGAAACCAACTCGCCCGATCGAATGCAGATAGACGGGCACAAGCAAAATATTGACCACCGCGGTGACAACCGTCAGTGCGTAGCCGGTGGCAAGCGCCCCGGTGACATCCGCACGCGGATCGAGCCAACCCGGAAGCATCGCGAGTATCGTGCGGACGCTGCGCATTTTCGCGGACTCACTCACGACAGAATGCAGCTTCTATTTCAGCGCCACCGACGCGCAGGCCAAGAAATGTTCGCCAGAACAGCAGCGATCGCAAACGCCCGTCCGTCAGCAGATCTAGACATATTCGCGTGTAGTCCGACGCAAGCAGCGTGCGCGGCACAAAGCCATGCACCCGCGCGAGCGCGCAAATTGACGCCGCCGTATACGGCCTAACGTGGGTGTAATCGTCCCAAAACATGTGCCCGACGCCGGCGATGTCCGGCGTACGCAGATAGAGCCCGCCGCCGCTACGCAAGGCGCGACGGCACTCGCTCATCAAATGTCCGGGATCCACGATATGCTCAATAACATGGTTCATCATGATAAGATCGACGCTACCAGCAGGCACCGGGATCGCCTGTTTGCTAATGTCGCAAACGTGAAATTCGATTCCCTGGTTTGCCAGTTCGGCAGAGTAGCTGTCGGCGGCATCGACCGCGAGACGGGTGAGACCAGGACGATTGTAGCGCAGCGCCGAACCGTCGCCGCTGCCAAGCTCGATCGCGGTGATCGGCCCTTGATCCACGACACCGCATAGCGCCATAGCCCGCGGCAGCAGCAGCCCGAAGCGGTCGATCTGCCCCGCCCGCCGCGCTTTGGCATCGAGTCGATCGCGCAGCGCCAAGGCAATTCCAGCGAACGGGCCGCGGCGTTGCGTACCGCGGGTTCGGCGATAGTGCTCAAGGTAGCGATTTGCGTCGTCGTTCATGCCGCAAATTTCGATGGCACGGCAGCAAACTTGTCCCGCGCAAGAAGCAGTCCGTATATTTTCAGCAGCATCTGTGCGTTTGCGCGTCCGGCCGGAGCATTGAGCGCACGTGGCAGTTCACGGATCGATTTCAGATTGAGCACCCCGCCGAGATCGTCGGCTTCCGCCAATGCGGACTCCACATCCGCTCGCCATGGGCCAGCGAGAACATCGGCTTCCTGGACATTGAACCCGAAACCGACCTTGGGAGCGGATAGGATGCTGTCGGGTAAACGCCGCCGTAGGGCTTCTTTCAGAATTCGTTTCATGCGCAGTCGATCCCTAGGTGATCCTACTTTCTTCCGAAAGTCAATTCGATATGCAAGATCAATGACCTTCTGATCGAGAAATGGGCAGCGGGTCTCAACACCCACAGCCATCGCCGGCAAGTCCGCAGCGATCGTCACAGACGGAGCATTCTCGCTGAGTAACGCCACGACCATCGCCTCGTCGATGTAAGCAGACGCGCCGGATGCACCCGGAATGCTCTCCATCCACCGGGCGAGCAGGTGTTCAACATTTGGCCGGGCCTCCGGCCGAAGAAATTTCGGCCAGGTCACCTTTGCGCTGTTGGCGTAGAGTGCCGCACGGCGCATGCCGAAGGGTGCGCCCAATACTGTCGCGGCGTGCGCCAGCCCATCGTGCGAGGCAAGCGCCACCGACATGCCGCGCGCCAGCACACGCAAGGGACCCCCGACAAAAGGCTCCACTTGGCTGATGAATGCCTGACCAACATGTGCCGAATAACCAAAGAACAATTCATCAGCGCCATGGCCGCTGAGAACGACTTTAAGACCGTCCGCTCGGATGGCACGACAAAGCTCGAGCGTATGCACGAGCGGCAACAATGCAATCGGCTCGCCGTAGCGCGAGATCAGCTCGACAAAACCACTATGATGCATGGCTGGGTCAAAATAGATCTCGGTGTGTTTTGTGCCAAACAACTTGGCGGCCGCCCGGGCACGAATTATTTCGTCATCATCGCCGTCACGGCCAAATGCAAAAGTGCGCGGTCGATCACCCAACTGTCGGGTCATTGATTCCACAATGGCCGAAGAATCAACGCCGCCCGACAGCATTGCACCAACTTCCACATCGGCAATACTGCGGCAATTTACGGCATCGTCAAAAACCGCCGCAACTTCGTCAGCCGAAACATCGGCGGTTTCAAGTACGGGTTTCCACCACATCCAGCGGCGCTTAATTCGACCATTCTCGATCGTCATTGCGTGACCGGGCGGCAGGCGATGCACGCCCTTGTAGAGCGTCAATGGATCAGGGATGTGCCGAAAATGTCGAAGCAGGTATAGTCCGATCGCATCCGTCGACAATGAACGGTCAACCTCAGGCATTGCGAGAACCGCCGGCAACTCGGAGGCGACCACAACCGCCCGGGCCTTCGTTGCAGCCAGCATAATTTCTGCATAGACTACCGGCTTCTTGCCGACCCGATCGCGGGCGACGAACAAGCGCTTCAAACGCGCGTCCCATAGCGCAAATGCAAACATCCCGCGCAGACGATGAAGCAGGTCCTCACCCAACTCTTCGTAGAGATGCAACAGCACCTCACCATCGGAATTGGATTGGAAACGATGCCCCTTGGACTCGAGTTCAACACGCAATTCTCGCCAGTTGTAGATCTCCCCGTTGAACGTGATCCAGAGCGTATTGTCTTCATTCGCCATCGGCTGGCTTCCACGCGGACTAAGGTCCATGACCGAGAGGCGAGTTTGACCGAGGCCAGCACCGCCTTCCGCATCATTCCAGATGCGTTGATCGTCGGGTCCCCGGTGGCCCAGATAGCCGAGCATCCGCCAAAGGCGCGCCGAAATGTCAGCGTCCTTTGCTTCCGAGGCGATTGCTGCTATTCCACACATGACTATTTAAATAATTTGATTTATCGATGCAGGCTGCGCCATTGAACTATTCGCACACGGCTGTTCTGACGTCGCACATAACGCGTGATAAGAATGAAGCCACAAACGCCACCTCATCTCTCGACACCGAAACGCCGTCTATTTGACTTAACAAGACAGTTTTCGAATTTCATATTTGGACCCGAGCTGCTTCACCGCTCGAAAATCGCTTATGCCCTCTACCGCATTACTCGCGAGGCTTACGAGGGCATCAACCCGTCGCATCGGGCTTGGCGCGCCTTCACTCGACAAAATCCGGATGCGCCATGGTTCTCTCAGGATTCAATTCCATTTATAAAATCTTTCCTTCGCCCCGGACTCGAGGCGTTTGAGTGGGGCGCTGGACGTTCGACCATCTGGCTTGCCCGGCAAGGCGTTCGCGTCGTGAGCATCGAAGGGCGTAAATCATGGGCGGAACATGTTCGTCAAAAACTGACTAGTGAGGGCCTGGATGGCCTGGTACAGATATGCTTGATCGAAATTCCTGTCGAACATAACGTCCCGGCGAAGCTCGTTTCCGAATATGCCGCAGCGATCGAGAGTTTTCCAACCAATGCGTTTGACCTTGTCATTGTGGATGGCCATTTTCGCTCCGCGTGCCTTTCCAGCATCGGCAATCGTATCAAACCTTGCGGTTTGCTCGTCGTCGACAATGCCGATACCGCCGAAATCAGTCCGCGTCTTGCTCAACTCAAGGATGCGCTCATCGGCGGTTTCGACAATGGCATCTGGCAGACAAATGTTTATCGCATCCCAAGCGACGGACTTCCGTCATTTGCATGATGCGAACAAGCACCCCTACGCAAACACCGCCAAGGGAATTCGCGAAAGTCAACGGTGAGCGCGCATATTGCGCGCACGCTACCGCACTTTAGGTGAAACCCATTCACCCAATTATCGCGATCTCCATCGATCAAAAGTACCCGCGCAAGGCCGAGGTTCGTCGCCCGGCACATTGACTTGCACTTCGACGCCGAGATGTTGAAGCAGGAGCGCCATGCGGCCAAAATTAGCGATCTGCTCTAAGATACTGCACGCAGTTGCAAAAATTCCATCGGCCAGGCGCACCTTGCCGCCGGACAAAAGTTTAGCCGTAGCTGCGACATGCTTCCGCATGACCCGCTCTAGCTTCAAGAATAAATACGCTGTTCAATCGATGAACGTCAAACGGAATGTTCATCTGATGAACAAGTTCTATTATTGTCGCTAATTCGGTTTAGTTACGGTAAATCATAATGTTATAGATGATACGATCCGATGTTTTGCATTCATAAAAAACCGCAGAACGAGGCCACAGCCGGGCTATGGCGCTCGCCGCCGGCATTTGTGCATAGCGCCAAACGACTTTCAAAAGTCATTTCCGTATCTTTCCATGGCATCTGCCGCCCCCGCGCGGGTGATGTCGGCATGGGATGCCGGCGACCGAGAGTGCCTCTGCACTAGGATCGAATTGATGCAACTGACGCCGTTTTCTTGCAACGTGGCGTGCCGAAGCAATCCATGCGGCTGTCCGGGTATGCAATTCATGTGAACACCAATGATCGCCTCTGCACGCAATTGGAAAGGCAGTTCCGCAATGCGCAATTCGAACGGATGCTGGCTGACGTTGGTTTCAATTCCATCGCCTATTCCGATTTGCCGATCTATTGATGCGCGGTCGGAGCTAAATCGGCATAGGCCGAACATTTGATGCCGCAAAAAATTCTCTACCTCGTATCTGAAGACTGGTATTTCATCTCGCACCGGCTGCCGATGGCGCGCGCGGCAAAAGCCGCCGGCTACGAGGTACACGTCGCGACACGCGTTGCCGATCATGGCGGGCAGATCGAGAGCGAGGGTTTTGTTCTGCATCCGGTCGAATGGCGTCGCGGCAGCATGAATTTGTTTCGGTTTCTTGCGACAGTGACGCAGGTGCGTCGGCTTTATCGGCGGCTTCGCCCAGATCTGGTGCATCATGTTGCGCTGGTGTCGACGGTGGTTGGTTCGGTCGCCGCGCTCGGCCTATCGATGGCGAGGCTCAATGCCTTCGCCGGGCTTGGCTACGTTTTCACGTCGGACGGCGTCCAAGCTCGCCTCGCGCGCATGATGGCAAGCCCAATGCTCGGCTGGCTGCTTCGACGGCCCGACACGACCGTTTTGGTGCAAAATCCCGACGACCGATCGGTGGCGTTGCAACTCGGCGTGTCGTCAGAGAACATTGCACTCATTGCCGGCTCCGGCATCGATGTCGACGTCTTGAGCCCAATGCCGGAGCCGACCGGAGCCTTCACCATCGGCTTTGTCGGCCGCATGCTCGACGACAAGGGCGTGCGCACGCTGGTCCGCGCGCACGACATTCTGCTGGAGCGCGGCCTCACCGTCCGCACGCTTCTCGCCGGCGAGCCCGACCCGTCCAACCCCGCTTCCATCCCGGAGCAAGTACTGTCAGGCTGGCTGAGCCGGCCAAACCTGGTCCTTCTCGGCCATGTCGACGATGTGCGCGACGTCTGGGCACAAGTCCATGTCGGTGTCTTGCCGTCGCGGCGCGAAGGCCTGCCCAAAAGCCTGCTGGAAGCGGCGGCATGCGGCCGGCCGTTGATCGCGACCGACGTTCCGGGTTGCCGAGAAATCGCGCGGCCCGGCCTGAACGCCTTGCTGGTGCCGGTCAACGACCCGCCGGCGCTGGCAAACGCTATAGAGGCGCTGATGAAAAACCGCGAGTTGCGGGCGCGCTTTGGCGAGGCCAGCAGGAAGCTCGTCGTGGATGAATATTCCAGCAGCCGCGTCGGGCGGGAAATCGTCGCGCTTTATGCGCGCCTCCTTGCCGGCGCGCCCGGTTTCAAATCCCCATTGCGGGAGCGGCCGGCGTCATGAACGGCATTGCCCATAATGTCGCTTCTCTCGACATCGCCGTATTCCTCGCAGCCGCGGCAATAAGCTGCACGTTGCTTTTGCTGCTGCGTCCCTGGCTTCATCGTTATGCGCTGACGCATCCCAATGCGCGCTCCTCGCACATCGTGCCGACACCGCAGGGTGGCGGCATCGGCGTCATTGCCGCAACCGTTGCAACTGTCACCGGCGCCACGGTCTGGCTCGGAAACGCCGGCGACACGCCATTAGGGCTCGTGCTAGTCGCGACCGTTTTGATTGCCGTCGTCGGAGCGATCGACGATGTGTCGCCGATCCCTGTGCTGCCGCGACTGCTGTTGCAGGCCATCGCGGTCGTCATCATCCTCACGGCACTACCGAACGAACTACGTGTCGTGTCTGCACTGCCCTATTGGCTCGAACGTACGCTCTTGGGCCTCGCCATCCTGTGGTTCGTCAACCTCGTCAATTTCATGGATGGGATCGACTGGATGACGGCCGCTGAAGCGGTGCCGATCACTGCCGCCGTCGCCTTCATCGGCATCGTTTTCGCCTCACCGCCGTCTGAAATTATCGTCGCGCTTGCACTCTGCGGTGCCGTCGTTGGCTTTGCTCCGCTCAACCGGCCGGTGGCGAAGCTTTTCCTCGGCGATGTCGGCAGTCTTGCGATCGGCCTTCTTCTTGCCTGGCTGCTGGTCGGCCTCGCGGGGCGCGGCTTTATCGCCGCCGCGCTATTGCTACCGCTCTACTACCTCGCCGACGCCACCATCACGCTGTTCCGTCGTCTCGTGCGCGGCGAACCGGTATGGCAAGCACACCGCACGCATTTCTACCAGCGCGCGGTTGCACGCGGGTCGGCCGTCATGACGGTAGTCGTACAGGTGTTTGCCACGAACGTCGCGCTCGCCGTCCTCGCCGTCGTTAGCGCCTGCTGGAATGGGTTGGTTGTGCAGTTCATAGCACTGGCCTGCGGCGGCGCGTTAGTTTATTGGCTGTTGCTATCGTTAAGCGGCGGGGAAAGGCCCTGAGCCCAACCTTCTAAGATACGAAATGGATCGGTGGCGAATGGATTGGGCGAGTTTTTCGTTGATTTGCTTTAATGCCCCACGGGCACATCTGCTGTCTGAGACTGTCGAATGTTGCAAAGACGCCGAAGCCAAGACCGCGTTGGCAAACATTAAAACGGCAATTGCATCCAACACTCTGCGCCCGTGATGATAAGCGCGCAGGCTAAGAGCGCAGCAATGCCGGGAGCTTCTATCGCATCTATAAACGTGCGCATTCGGTACCTCACATACGCCCGTGATTATAAAAGGATTAACCCTAAGAATTGCTTACCGCGCGGAACGGTTTTCTCCGGCGACGAATTTTCGGATGCATTACTGGCGCGTGATCGGGAAATCCCCCAACCTGGCCGGTATCGCGGGCTCAAATCTAGAAAGCTGCCGCAGTGAGGCGCTGGCCCAACTTGACCGAAGGCGCAAAAACGCTATCCGGCAAGGTGAGGCGCGCCGGTTGCCCTTGGCGTGGAAAAAACGTGCCAACTTCTTGGCACGTGCGACCGCCGCAGCATTCCCCGGTTGTGCCGCGCTAACATCCATTATTTGGTTGGCTGGCTGCACCAAACCGCTGACAACGAAGCGCACGCTTGCCGGATTGGTCGTTGAGCCCCAGAACTGGGTAATCGCATCGTTGCGCGTACTTTTCGCCGGGAACAGGCTCGACGCCGCCAAGCTTTGACGACTGTGCATCGCGCTGAGTTATTTTCGCGTCCAGTCATCGAATGTCGGCATCAAACAATGTCGCAGGCTGCACGCCTAGCAAATGCCGACACCGCGAGTTGTCTTTGGAAAGGCTTGGCGCATGTACACATTACAGATAGTGACATGAAATTCACGCGGGCCAAGATTGAGGAGGTATGCTATACTAGAGCATGTTCCGGCCCAAAAGAATGCGGCGCCGGATCAGGAGCTTCGCGCGCACCCTCACCGCCCGAGAAGCTTGCAATTATTTCAGGCATGCAGGCTATGCGTGAAATCAATCGGAATCTGCTCTAGCAGGGCTTATTACATCTTCTCCGGCGCCCGCTTCACGCACACCCGCTAAGCCGTGAGCAAAGACGCAGAGGGTATTCTTGACGTGAGCCATGTGAACACGATCCGACCCGATCCGGAGACCATACGCACCTACTGGACCACGGGCCGCGGCGACAGCGAACGAGAGCGCGCTTTTCGCGCCGCGCGCCGGCATAGTCGCATCATCCGGTTCCTGCGAATAGCTATTCCGCTGGTGTCGATATTGTTTGCCGTTGGCGTTTTCTTGATCGTCTATTTCAACCCGCTGCGCATGCTCGCCCAGCTGCCGATTGAGGGCGGCAAATTGGTCGTCTCCGGCACTAAGATTACCATGGTGGCGCCACACACGGCTGGCTTCACGCAAGACGGGCGCGCCTACGACGTTTCTGCAGACACGGCAACGCAGGACTTTACCAAGCCTAATTTGTTGGAATTGCACAATCTCCGCGGCAAATTACGGATGGATGACAAGAGCAAGGTGGACTTGTCTGCAGTCACCGGCCTCTATGACAGCAAAGGCGAGACCCTCAAGCTCGACCAGAACATCGTGATCAACTCGTCCACCGGGTATCGGGGCTGGCTGAGCGAGGCGACGGTCGACATCCGCAATGGCCACGTAGTGTCGACACGGCCAGTCGTGGTTGAGATGCTGCATGGAACGCTCAATGCCAACCGATTGGAGATTGTCGATTCCGGAGACCTTGTGCGGTTCGAGGGTGGCGTAAATATGGTGACGACGCTCGACCAAGCAGGCCCGGTACCAGCAGCCGCGCAAACCCAGTGACCTGACCGGGCTTTTTTAGACCAGGCTTTGTGAGAAAATGGTCTTGGAAAGGAGCTTGGGTCATGCCGAAGAAGAGGTTCAGCGCGGAGCAGATTGTGACGCTGCTTCGCCAGATTGAAGTATCGATGGCGCAGGGAGCCGCGACGCCGGTGGCCTGCCGGGATGCGGGCATATCGCTGCAGAACTACGCGATGAGCTGCTCAACGGTGAAATCTTCTACAGTCTGAAGGAAGCCAAGATTGTCATCGAGCAATGGCGGAAACACTACAACACGATCAGACCGCACTCAGCTCTCGGATATAGACCGCCGGCACCACAAACATTCGCGCCCTCGGCTAACCATCTAGATGAGATCATGCCGATGCAGTAGTCTCTATCCCGCTGGTACAAAAAAGCCGTCAGGTCAGGATCAAGCAGCACCTGCGGATCAAGGCGTTCTTCGGCACGACCGAGAATGCTGTCAAGACGCAGATCTGGATCGCAGTTTCGGTCTACGTGCTGGTCGCCATCGTCAAGAAAAGGCTCCAGCTCTCCGCCAGCCTCTATCAAATCCTACAGATCCTGAGCCTCACCATGTTCGAACGAATGCAGATAGATCAACTACTTTCGCTGCGGTCGATCCTCGTGGCCGAGCCCATTTTTGGCAACCAATTGACGTTGTTCGATTAACGTTGGGACACTACTGATTATGGGATTCTAAGCAGAGCCTATTTTATTTCATTTCAGCCCGGTCAAACTTCATGCAGATCGGTCATTTTGTTTTATCGGCGCTAACATCCACATTTGATGTAGCAACAGCAGAATTACCTTGCAATTTTTCAAGATACTCACCGTATTTCGGATCGGTTGCTCTTGGAGGAGCATTTGCCGGTAATCCGCCGGCCCATGACGGAACTTTATCTGCCAATGTTTCTGCTAGCCATGAATTAATGGAACTACAGCCGCTGAGAAAAAACGCAGCCGCGACAGCCAACGCAATACCGACGAGAATTCTCACCATTCAAATCAGTATACCGGGGTTGATTCGCGAATCAAGCTGGCCCTTCGCAAGGCTCTCGGCGGCAAATGGCGTGGAATACCGAAGCAAACATTCAGCGAGCGGTAGAATGTAGGCTCTGCCGCCACGCACGATCCAGATGCGCTGCCGCTTACCCCCCTCTGACTTCAAGCGCTTGCAACGCGCGCCGCAGCTCAAGGTAATCCGCCGCGCGCTTGGCCTCACGCAAGAAGAATTCGCCGGGTGTTTTCACATTCCCCTCGTTACGCTCCACGATTGGGAGCAAGGCGCTGCGGTTCCCGATCAGTCCACTCGCGCATATCTTACGGTGATTGCCCGCAACCCAGAGGCCGTGCGCAAGACGCTGGCCTCCGCGTATATCGGAGAGCGCCGCGACGAGAACGGATCTATCGGCATTCGCTATGAGCGGGAGTTTGCCCGCACCGGAGAATTGGCTTGCGAGAACTGGCTGCGGCCCAGCTTGATGATGTCCTGCATGCGACTGGATGAGGGCATGCCTTGATTGCGGCTAGGTTCAAAATCAGACTGGCTGCGGCAGCATTGACCTAGCGGACTGGGTGAAGGCCGCGACGGTTCTGGCATAACGCTTGAAATCTCTGGCGAGGCGACGGAAGCGGCTGATGCAAGCGATCGTTCGTTCGACGACCCATCGTTTCGGCGGCACCTCGAAGCCGATGGCTGTCTCTGGTCGTTTGACGATGTCGATCACCCAGGCGCCCGTTCGAGCAGCAGCGGCAGCCGCTTTTGCGCCTTGGTAGCCCCCGTCAGCATAGACGCGTTCGATAAAAGGGAACAAGCGGCGTGTGCGACGATCGAGGACCAGCGCAACGCCGTCGCGATCCTGGATGTTGGCGGGATGAACGGCTACGCTCAGCAAGAGGCCGAGCGTGTCGACGAGAATATGGCGCTTGCGGCCCGTAAGTTTCTTGCCGGCATCGTAGCCTTACGGATCGAGCGTAGAGTCGTGTCTTTCATGATGGCGCTGGATGGGCCGAGATTGAGGCAGTTCGTCCGATGCCGATGTAGGCTCGACGGGTTCAATTCGTAGTCGCGCGCATTCTGCGTCGACGGCCCGCCGGCCGCCAGGCGGCGGTCGATTTCCGGCCGCTTAAAATACTGACATGTCGAGCACGGTCTACTTATAAAAGTAGTGTTATCAAAGTAATGTTATCACTTCCGGGTTAATGATTTATTAATCATCTTATGGGCTGTGCCCCAGCTGAGGGCGATTCGTTAGCGGAAAATTCAGCAGTTTTTCGGCCGCTTTCAGCGCGTCCCAACCCTTGAGACTGTTGTGCCAGCCACGTTGTGTCATCGGCATGGACAGGCTCGGGCGGCAAAATCCTGGGTTTAGATCGCCGCGCTGAGCCGTGTCAGCCTTGCCGCCACCACGCCGACCCGGTCGGCAAATGTCGGGGAACGTCAAACTCGATGCCCTCGCGCGCTTCCCAGCAAAGCGGCCATCGCCAGGGGCCCACCGGGTCAAAGGGGGAGACTGGAAGTCACGGGCGACCATTTTTTTCGTCCTGAAAAATTCTGTTATTTTCGGCTTTTTCGCCTGGATATTCCGATTGGCCCCTATCTCTCCATTAGACCGGCAGTAAGACGGGTGAGGCCTTGGAGTAGCTGTAATACAAGGCGCGGCGTTTCATTTGGCGCACAGGGGGTTCTCGCGCAAAAAAATACCGCGTTAAGTGCGGTCGCAAACGGTACCCGAAAAATTCCGAATCCGGCTAAGTCCGGAGTCGCTTTGACACGAGAGCCTCATCAACCGCCGCAATGACTCGCGCTGCGGATAACTCATTGAGGCATGCGCTATAGCTATCCAGCCGCCGCTCGCAGCCCTCAAGCTGGCATGGCGTGCACGGCAACACGTTCTGCACCAGCCAGACATTGCCGCGACGCTGGACCGGGCCCGTCGCGCGCCACATCTCACGCAAGCCGCCGATCGGCCACGGGCCCCACAGCCGCGGATCAGTCGGCCCATAGAGTGCGACCGTTGGACAACCCGACGCGGCGGCAAGATGCGTGACTGAAGTGTCGGGACCGATATAGACCCGCGCCTTCGACAACAAAACCGCAAGCTGCGGCCAATCGAGTTGCCCATTGAGCTGGCGCACGGACACGCCGCTCCAGACATCGTCGAGATAGTCTCGCTCGGCTTCGCCCGGCCCGCCGGTCGCTATGACGTCAAGCCCGCGCGCGTTCAACGCGGTGGCAAGCGCGCGCCAACCGCTCTTTGTCCATTGCTTGTAGCTGAACATTGGCGCGGCGTGGATCACCGCGTAGTCGCGCTCAGGCAGCGCTTGACTATCGCGCTTCGTCGGCACGACCAACTCCGGCACGCGCGCAATCCCAATGAGATCGGCGAGCCGCAGAACTTCTTCCACGCGGTGCACGCCGGACTCATAGGAAATCCCGTGCGTAAGACCCAGCCGCTTCAGACGTCCGCCGACCTTCTGTTCAAACGGTCCAACGCGAATGCGGCCGGCAACTGTTGCAAAGAAGCTCGGCCGGTCGCCGCTCTGCGTTGAGACCGCGAGGTCGTATTTCCTCCATAGTCGCGCAGCGAGCGCCAGGCTTTGCAGCGCCGCAGGCCGCGCCGGCATCGTGACAACGCCGTTAAGATCGGGATTGCATTGGAGAATGCCGGCGGTGTCGGCAAACACCAACGCGTCGATAGTCGCCTCGGGCCAGGCATGGCGCAGGCTGCGGATCAAAGGAGTCGTCAGCAGCACGTCGCCGAGCCGGCGCAACGCGACAACCAGAATGCGCGGCCGCGCGGGAAGATCGATACGGCTCATGACGGTCGCGGCGCGGTGCCGGACGGTCCCGTCATGCGCCGCGTCAGCACCATGCCGCCGGCGACGCCGACACCTAGCACATAGGCCCAGCCCTGCACGAAGTCGGATAGGTGCGAATTAAACAGCGAGCCGACGATATTTTGCACGACGATGACAAGGCCGACCCAATCCGCCAGGCCGCTGCCGCGGAACAACAATAGATGCACGATCCACATGGCCCAGAGTACGACAGCACCGGCAAGACCCAGCTGAATCGCAACGGCGAATGTCTGATTGTGCGGGTTGGTCGTCGCCGATGCCGCGGCCCCCGTCTGTCCGATTACCGATTTCGCAAACAATTCAGGGATCGACCCGGTGCCGTGGCCGATGACCGGCGCCTCGGCGACAAAGCGTAATGATTTTTTCCAAAATTCGATGCGCTCGCCCGACGAGTTTCGCTCATCGGTCGCTTCATATTTGTTGAAGTCCGTCCAGATCTGCGTCGTTCGCCCGCGCAAGAACGGCGACGAATACCAAGCGGCTCCGCTCAACACGACCGCTCCCGCAAGCAATAGAGCGGCACCTTTCGTACTTAATTTCTTGAACGCGAATACGGCGAGCAAAAGCGGCACAATGGCCAGCGCCGTTCGGCCGGTGGCGATGAACACGATGTCGACCGCCATGCCGACGATCAACGCGAGAACCACAACCGTCCGCGCCCAGCGCCGGCGCTCATAAACATCCAGCAACACATACAGCAGGCCGAAAATGCAGGTGACGAATTCGCCGCTTTGAGTCGCCTCGTTCTTCACCGGCACGCCGAAAAAAACCGACGTGGGGTCCTGCCCGAGCATCATTGCCATCACGTATGACGCAAGCATCAGCACGCCGCACGAAGCAACATAGCCGCCGAGCACGCATAGTCCGCGATCGGAACGGCGGAATTGCACGAACAGCAGCGGGATAACCAGCAACTTGAGAAACGCTTCAAAGGCGTGCCACCGGGCAAACAACGAGACGTCGGCCCACATCATGCCAAGCGCGCCAAGCACGACAAGCAAAACCGGCAGGCCGCCGGCCGCCGTCAACACGTCCCGCCGGACGTCGAACCAATCGAGCGCGGGAATGAGCGCGATGAGCCACAGGACGATCAGAATACTTGCGGCCGAGGTGGACCAAGGCAGCGATACCGCAGTCGCGACCGCAAGCCAATCGGCCGCGCGCAACATTCGTGTTCGGTCGAGAAATCCTGGTGGTGCCGACCCGATCACCGGCTAACCCGCTGCGTTCGTTGCAACAGTCTGCAGCGCGGACAAGCCGCGTTGCGCGCGCACACGATCGCCGGCGACGATGGCGTGCAGCTTGACTTCATTGGCTGACAGCATGGACCGGTCCGCCTCAGGGTGCCACAGGTGCAGGACGCCGGTGGCGAAATTGCCGTCTTTGCGGTGGACGCCCGCGTGCAGCAGGCGCACGATAATATCGGAATCCTCCTTGCCCCAGCCGCGGTAGTCGGCATCGAATCCGTCGACGCGGTCAAGATCGCCGCGCCAGATCGCCAGATTACACGAGCGCGCGCCTTGCCAGGCCTGGGCACGCAGCCTGCGCAAGGGTCCGAGCGGCAGGTGCAGAATGGCCGACAGGCGGTTGATGCCGCCGCGCCATCGCTGCGTGACCCATTCGGCCAGATGCCAGGTCTCCGGCATCAGCTTCTCGTCGAGCACTTTGCGGGTGAGCGCGCGTGACAGCAGAATGCGGTTTCCGGTGACGAACCAGCCGGGCTCGGCTAGCCGTCGGTGCGTGACAACGAAATCGGGCCGCGCGATGCAGTCGCCGTCGAGAAAGATGCAATAGCTCCCGCGCGCGGCGAGGATGGCGCGATTGCGGATCTCGGCGGCGCGAAAGCCCTGGTCCCTGTGCCAGACCTGCACGAGGCGGCACCTGACCCGTGTCTTCCACGCGTCGATCAATGCTGCGGTTGCCGGTCCTGAGCCGTCGTCGGCCACGACGACTTCGAAATCTTCATCGTTCTGGCGGGCGAGCGAACGCAAGACCGCGTCGAGCGCATCCTCGCGGTTATAAGTCGTGATGATGACGGAAATCAGCTCGGCCACGGGCATCCTCTGGAATGAGCAGGCTTTAGCCGAAGATACGGGCCCCGACAAACCCCTAGGGCAGGTCTGCCCGGCAATGCTAGTTTGCAGCCCGACGGGCCTAACGCGACGGACCATGCAGAAGATTTCAGCCTATATCCTCACCTACAACGAGGCGGAAAAGATCGAGGCAGCGATCACAAGCGTCTTGTGGACCGACGAAATCGTAGTGGTCAATTCGTTCAGCGTCGACCGCACCCGCGAGTTCGCCGCCGCGCTTGGCGCCCGCGTCGTCGATGTGCCGTTCAACGGCTTCGGCGAATTGCGCACCCGCGCAATTGAGGCCTGCAAGCACGACTGGATTTTCAGCCTCGACGCCGACGAGCGCTGTACCGCGGAGGTGCGCGACGAGATTCTCGCGCTACTCGCCGCCGGCCCACCGCTCGACGTCTACCGGGTGCCGCGGCGCAGCTATATGATGGGCCGCTGGATCCGCGGCTCCGGCTGGTACCCGAATTTCCGCCAGCCGCAGTTCTTCCGCAAAGGCGCCATGCGCTACACCCTCGAGCCGGTGCACGAAGGCTACGAGGTGTTGAACGGCAAGCCGGTCGGCACGCTGAACAACGCGATCTGGCAATTTCCCTTCCGCAATCTGGAAGAGGTCATCAAGAAGATGAACCGCTATTCCTCGCTGGGCGTGCCAAGGCTCGCAGGAAAGCGCGTGTCGATGGCAAGCGCGCTCGGCCACGGCGCCTGGGCCTTCCTCAAGCACTATATTTTCAAGCTTGGCTTCATCGATGGTTGGGCCGGCTTCGTCATCGCCCTCGGCAATTTCGAGGGCACGTTCTACCGCTACGCCAAGCGCTACGAAGCAACACAAAACTGGCAGCCGCCGCCAAGCAAGTCGCTCAAGCGCGAGGGTCCGCCGTGATCTTGCCGCTCAGCCGGCGCGAGAGATTGCGCAGCCTTCGGAACGGCAGCGCCAGATAATATTTGCGCAGGATTTCCCAGCGGTCGGCCCAATGTACTTTTTCGGCCGCATCGCGTAGGACGTACCAGCCGTTGTTCTCGTAGCGCCGGATCAGGCGATAGCCGGCGCAGAGCGACGCACAAACTAGTGTGCCTTCGGTGCGCGCGTGCGCGCGACCATGGCGCTGGTCGAATGGCCGGGGACGATGTCGATCAGGATGACCTGCCCGCCGAGCTTCTCGACAATGTCGTGGCCGACCACGTCCTCGCGCTTGTAGTCGCTGCCTTTGACCAGCACTGTGGGCTTCACGCGCGCGATCAATTTCTCCGGTGTGTCCTCATCGAATACCACGACCAGATCGACCGCTTCCAGCGCCGCCAGCACCTCAGCGCGCGCCTGCACCGGTTGCACCGGGCGGCCCTCCCCCTTGAGCCGCGTCACGGAGGCATCGCCGTTGAGGCCGACGATCAATCGGTCGCAAGCCGCGCACGCGCCGGCGAGCAGCTTGACGTGGCCGGGATGCAGCAGATCGAAGCAGCCATTGGTGAAGCCGACCCGCTGGCCTTGCCGGCGCCACTCGGAAAGATGCTCGTCGAGCAGCGCCCAATCGAACACGATCTTTTCTTCCGGCGCCAGCGCCGCCGCCGGCAGGATGCGGTGGCGCAGCTCGGCGACGGAAAGCGTCGCCGTGCCGCGCTTTCCCACCACCACCGCGGCGCCAGCATTGGCCGCGCGCATGGCCGATTCGAAGTCGGCGCCCATCGCCAGCATGGCGGACAGCACCGCCACCACAGTGTCGCCGGCGCCGGACACATCGCGCACACGTACCGGATAGGCCGGCACGTGCACCGCCGTGCCGACACTGACCAAGGTCATGCCCTCCTCGCTGCGCGTGACCAGAACGGCCTCCGCGTCGATTCCCTCTGCCAGCGCCGTTGCCGCAATGACGATTTCGTCGTCATCTTCCGCCGCAGTGTGCGTCACCTGGGCAAGTTCCTGCCGGTTCGGCGTGATCAGCGTGGCGCCGCGATAGATGCTGTAATCGCGGCCTTTTGGATCGACGATAATGGGCTTGCCGAACTTGTTCGCCGCATTGATCGCTGCGCGCACGACACGTTTTGTCAGCGTGCCCTTGGCATAGTCGGAGAGCACGATGGCGCCGGCCTTAGGCGCGGCCTTCTCAATATGCGCGATCAGGGCATCCTCGGCCGCTTCATCGATCGGCGCCGCGGCTTCCCAATCGGCACGCAAGAGGTGTGTCGAATGATGCTCGGAGACAAAGCGCACCTTGCGCGTCGTTTGCCGCTCCGTGTCGGTCACCAGATGAAATTCGATCCGCGGCTCGGCGGCGAGCGCCTTGGTCAGGGCAACGCCGGCATCGTCATCGCCGACCACGCCGATGAAAATACAGCGCGCGCCGAGCGAGACCAGATTGCGCGCCACGTTGCCGGCGCCGCCAATCATGACTTCGCTGCGCTTGACGGCCACGACCATGGCCGGTGCCTCGGGCGACACGCGCGAGACCTCGCCATAGACGAATTCATCCAGCATCAGATCGCCGATGCAGAGCACCGTCTGGTTGGCGAGCGCGGACAACTGCTTGTCAAAATCAAACATGGCCTAGTGATAGCGGTCGGTCGTGTTGAGATAGCCGTTGACGTAGCGTGCCACCGCGTCCTCGAGCGGTGTGAAGCCGGCGTTATAGCCAGCGAGGCGCAGGTTTTCGATGCGCGCTTGCGTGAAATACTGATACTGCCCGCGGATCGCATCCGGCATCTCGATATATTCGATATTGGCCGGGCGCCCAAGTGCCTTGAACATGGCGACGATCATGTCGCGAAAGCTTTCCGCCTTGCCGGTGCCGACGTTGAAAATGCCGTTGACCGCCGTCGTGTCCATGAGCCAGCGCAAGACGGCGACGGCGTCATCGACATAGATGAAATCGCGCCGCTGTTCGCCGTCGGCGATGCCTTCGCGGTGCGACTTGAACAGGCGCACCGGCTCACCGGCCTTGGCGCCGTCGAACACCTTGGCCAGCACGCTTTGCATGTGGCCCTTGTGATACTCGTTCGGCCCGTAGACGTTGAAAAATTTCAGGCCCGCCCAATGCGGCGGCAGCTTTTCCTTCTTCGCGAAACGGTCGGCGACCACGAGGTCGAACTGGTGCTTGCTCCAACCGTAAAGATTCATCGGCTTGAGTTTGCGTAATGCGCCCGGCGACCAGTCGTCGTCAAAGCCCTGCGCGCCGTTGCCGTAGGTCGCCGCCGACGACGCATAAATGAAGGGCGTGCGCGTCGTCGTACACCAGTCGAGCAGCCGGACCGAGAAGTGGAGATTATTTCGGGTCACCAGATCGGCGTCGGTGACGGTGGTGTCGGATATGGCGCCCATGTGGATGACGGCATCGAGCCTGCGGCCATCGAGCCAGGCCATCAGTTCCGCCGGCGCCACCACGTCGGCGACCTGCCGTTTCGCCAGATTGCGCCACTTGGCGTCGTTAGCGCCAAACTGATCGTTGACAACGACGTCACTTGCGCCCGCCTCGTTGAGGCTTGCCACCACGTTCGATCCGATAAATCCGGCTCCGCCGGTGACCAGCAACATTCTGTCCTCAAATTCCCCATGCGGCCGGGCCAACCTTTGCCTCAGTCCCGCAATGGGTGCAACTTGGCGCGCTAAAGCCCCGGAAATGGCTCAGGATAGGGTAAAAATAGCGGCTGGACAGTTCCCGCCCCTGCGGGCTAACGCCTGTCCGCGCAGGCCAAAACCTGCGTCGCGAGAGCAAGCCAGCCCGACTAATGAGCAACCGTTCAACCCACGGCGCCGCGCCGGTCCTGATCGTCCCCTATGTCTGGATCGGCGACTTCGTGCGCTGCCATTCGGTGGTGACGCTGTTGCGCGCGGCGGCGCCGGAGCGGCCGGTGGACATTCTCAGCAGCACGCTATGCGCGCCGCTCGTCGACTACATGCCCGGCATCCGCAAGACGATCGCCATTGATTTGCCGCGCGGACGCATCGCGCTGTCGCGCCAGCGCGCGCTCGCCGCGCAGCTGCATGCCGAGCATTACGGCCAGGCGTTGATGATGTCGCGCACATGGAAATCGGCGCTGGCGCCGTTCCTCGCGGGCATTCCGCTGCGTACCGGCTTTGCCGGCGAATTGCGCTTCGGCTTGATCAACGATTTGCGCTGGGGCGAACGAAAACTGCCACGCATGATCGACCGCATGGGCGCACTGGCCTTGCCCAAGGGCGCGACCCTGCCGAACGAGTGGCCGCTTCCGGAATTGGTTGTGCCGAAAGACGAGATCGACGCGTGGCGCGAAAGGCGCCGCCTTGCCGCCGCCGCGCGGCCGATCGTGACACTTTCACCAGGCGCAGTCGGTGCCGGCAAGGCCTGGCCGGTCGGACATTATGCCGAGCTGACGCGCGCGCTGACGGCCGACGGCGCATCGGTCTGGGTGCTGGGCGGACCGAACGAATCGCCGCCTGCTGCCACCATTGCCGCGGCGGGCGGAAGCCGCGTGCGCGATCTCACCGGCAGCGATCTGCGCACCGCCATTCTCGCACTTGCCACGGCCGACGTTGCCGTGACCAACGATTCCGGTCTGATGCATATGGCCGCCGCTATCGGCACGCCGACGGTGGCGATCTTCGGGCCCACCAGTCCGTGGCACCAGAAGCCGCTCAACCCGCTCGCTGCTGTCATCGAACCGCCGGGCGATGAGGTAGCGCGCGAACGTGCGCGCAGCGAAGGCAATGATGCCGTCGCCCATCGCCGCACTGCCGATGTGGCGGTCGCAACAGTGCTCGCGGCGGTACGCGATGTGCTCGGCCGAACAAAACGGCAATGAGCACGGACCCGCACAGCGAAGCGAGGCCGGCCGCGTTCCTCGATCGCGACGGCGTCATCAATTACGACGACGGCCATATCGGCACGCGCAAACGCTTCCGTTGGATGCCGGGCGCGGCCGACGCTATCCGTAGGCTCAATCAGGCTGGCTTCTTCGTCTTCGTCGTTTCCAACCAGTCCGGCGTTGCGCGCGGCCTGTTCAGTGAGCAGGCGATACGCGATCTCGATCAATGGTTGCGGCGCGAGCTTGCCGCGCAGAACGCGCGCATCGACGATGCGCGCTATTGCCCGTTCCATCCGGACGGTAGCGTGCCGGCCTATCGCAAAGATTCCGATTGGAGCAAACCTAAGCCGGGCATGCTTCTCGATCTGATGCGATCGTGGCCGGTCATGCGCGAAGGCAGCTTCTTCATCGGCGACAAGGACACCGACATGGCGGCCGCGCGCGCCGCCGGCATCGCCGGAAAGCTGTACAACGGCGGCGATCTTGTGCAATTCGTCGAGCAATGCCTGGCCGAGGCCCGGCAGCGATGAGCCGCTGCCGTTAACTTTTCCGAGCCTGACGCAAGCCTTTTTCCATGGTATCAGATGGCTGTTTAAACGGACAAGTTTTCACGATGGTGAAACCGAAACGGGCCGACACGGCAGGCGAGCGCACGCAGGTGATCCTTGATTCCGCGCTGCGCACGCTGGACGCCGAAGGCAGCGGCGTCGAGGCGCTCGCTGCCGCGCTGCGCGACGGGCTCGGCGCGGCTTTCACCGCGGCAATCGATCTGATCCGCGCGGCGGAGGGCCGCGTTATCGTCACCGGCATGGGCAAATCCGGTCACGTGGGCCACAAGATTGCCTCGACCTTTGCCTCGACCGGCACGCCCGCTCTGTTCGTGCACCCGGCGGAAGCAAGCCACGGCGATCTCGGCATGATCACCAAGAGCGACGTGATCCTGGCACTGTCCTGGTCGGGCGAGACCGCGGAACTGAAAAACCTCACCGACTATTCGCAGCGCCACAAAATCGGGCTGATCGCGATGACCGCGAGCTCGGAGTCGACGCTAGCCAAGAACGCCGACGTCGTGTTGGCGCTGCCGCAGGCGCGCGAGGCCTGCCCGCATAATCTCGCGCCGACGACTTCGACACTGATGCAGCTCGCGCTCGGCGACGCGCTCGCCATCGCACTGCTCGAGAGCCACGGCTTCACGGCGATCGATTTCGGCCGCCTGCATCCTGGCGGCATGCTCGGCACGCTGCTCAAACAGGTCGCTGACTTGATGCATAGCGGAGACAGTGTGCCGCTGGCGCCGGTCGGCACAAAAATGTCCGATGCGATCCTGACCATGTCGGCCAAGGGTTTCGGATGCGTCGGCATCGTCGATGCGGGCGGGCTGCTGGTCGGCATCATCACCGACGGCGATCTGCGCCGCCACATGCGCGATAACTTGCTCGACGCCAAGGTCGATGACGTGATGACGCGAAAGCCGAAGACCGTGCGGCCGGATCAGTTGATCAGCGAGACGCTTGAACTCCTCAATGCGATGAAGGTCACAGCGCTGTTCGCGGTCGAGGCCGGCAAGCCGGTCGGCGTCATCCATGTGCACGATCTGCTGCGTGCCGGCGCCGCTTGACCTACTCCACGATACTTTCGACAGCGCGCGCGACATCAGCCACCGAAGGTGGCGCGCCTCGCACGCCGAGCACTGCCATCGGCCCCGCCCCGATCGGACCCGTGAGACCGGGATTGCTGCCGGCAAAGATCGCGACCAGCGGCACGCCGAGCGCGGCGGCAACATGCAGCAGCCCGGTATCGACGCCGACCACGAACGATGCGCCGGCGATGAGCCGCGCCATCGCATCGAGCGGCTGACGGTCGCTGACGTGGGCGGCGGGAAGCTTTGCCGCCATGCGCTGCGCCCGCGCGTGCTCGGCGACGGTCCCCCACGGCAGGATGAGATCGAGACCATTGCGGCCAATCGCGTTGCCGAGTGCGATCCAGTTGTCTTCCGGCCACTGTTTTTCCGGCCGCGCCGTCGGGTGCAGCAGCACGGCGTAGTTTCCGCTCGTCTTCGGCGCCACGTCTAAACGGTCGAGCCCATAGTCGGGCGTGCCCTGCGGCTTAAATCCAAGCGCGCGGCCGGTCAGCATCCGGTTGCGCTCGATCGCATGCAGCTCGCGGCTGACGGCGTGGCGCACATCGTAAAATGCCGCGGCGACTGGCTCGCGGATGCTGCCGCTGTCGTAGCCATGCCTCGTGCCATGCGCGATTCGGGCCATGAGCGCGGAGCGCAACAGGCCCTGGCTGTCGATGATCTCATCGTAGCGCTGCGTCCGAATGCCGTGCAGGCTGCGAGCGATTTCAGCGAGTGTCGCCGGGCTGAGCAGCGACTTTCGCCATCGCCGCCAGGCGACCGGGATCACCACATTGACGCCCGGATGCAGGCGCACCAAGGGTGCGAAGGCTTCCTCCACCACCCAGGACAGGCATGCATCGGGTCGCGCACGCCGCGCCTCGGTCAGCGCCGGCATGTGGTGGACCACATCGCCGAGCGAGGACGCCTTGATGAAAAGGATGTCGGACATTCTGCCGCCGATCCTATACCGGCCAAGCCGCTGGCCCGCCATAACGATTCGTTAAGGCCGACGGCCATAACCATTGCGCGGGCGCCATTTGGGGGCGAGTTCATGGCAATTCTGGTCACCGGCGGAGCGGGCTATATCGGCAGCCACATGGTGCATGCGCTTGTCGACGGCGGCGAGTCGCAGGTCGTGCTCGACAACCTATCCACCGGTTTTCGCTTCCTCATCCCGAGCTTCGTCCCCTTCGTCGCCGGCTCGACCGGCGACCGCAACCTTGTCGTCAGGACACTGCACCAGCACCGCGTCACCGACATCGTTCACTTCGCCGCCTCTATCGTGGTACCGGAATCGCTGCGCGATCCGCTCGGCTATTACCGCAACAACACGATGAACACCTGCGTGCTGCTCGACGCCGCGGTCGAAGCCGGCGTCAAGCATTTCATTTTTTCCTCCACCGCTGCGGTTTACGGCAATGCCGGTGACGCGCCGGTGAAGGAAAGCGCGCCGACGCCGCCGATTTCGCCTTACGGCAGCTCCAAGTTGATGTCGGAGATCATCCTGCACGATGTCGGCCGCGCGCACGGCCTGCGCTTCGTCATCCTGCGCTACTTCAACGTTGCCGGCGCCGATCCGAAATTGCGCACCGGCCAATCGACCGCGGGCGCCACCCATCTGATCAAGGTCGCTTGCGAGACCGCGCTCGGCCGCCGCCCAAAGGTCGAAGTCTTTGGCACCGACTACCCGACGCCGGACGGCACCTGCGTGCGCGACTACATTCACGTCAGCGATCTCGCGCGCGCGCATCTAGCGGCGCTCGCGCATCTGCGCCGCGGCGGCCAAAGCGCCACGTTCAATTGCGGCTATGGCCGTGGCGCCTCGGTGATCGAAGTGATCGAAGCGGTGCGGCGCGCGAGCGGCGTCGATTTTCCCGTCGAGATCGCCGGCCGCCGACCGGGCGATCCGCCATCGCTGGTCGCCGATGTGGCGCGCATCCGCGCGGCACTCGACTGGCACCCGCAGTTTGCCGATCTCGACACGATCGTGACGCACGCGCTCGCCTGGGAACGGCGGCTTTCCGGAAAACGCGAGGGCGCCGCCGTTTGATCGGCGCCAAATCGGCGGCAATTCGGCACGAATTTCGTTTTAAGCGCCTTTTGTCTTGAAAATTTCCCTGCGGGCGGGCAAGAAAGCGAACGCCTTGCACCGCAATATGCCCAAGCTGTGAGCTCGACAGAGAGCGGATGAACGAACAGAAACCGCCAAGTTCCGCCGACGCGCAATACAGCGCCTCGCGTTTGATCAAGCGACTGCTGACCGAACAGGGGCTCACGCATTGGCGCAAATACGCCGTCGCCTTCGCCTTCATGGGCGTCTCCGCCGCCTGCACGGCGCTGTCCGCCTACCTGATCGGCGACGTCATCAACCAGGCTTACGTCAACCACAACCTCGCCGGCATCATCACGCTCGGCTTCATCACCGCCGCGCTGTTCACCGGCAAGGGCGTCGCCACCTATGGGCAAAGCGTTCTGCTCTCTCAGATCGGCAACCGCATCGTCGCCAATAACCAGCGCGCCGTGTTCGCCAAGCTGCTCAACGAAGGCATCGGCTTTTTCTCCGACCGGCATTCGACCGAATTCATCGCCCGCCTGACCGCCGGTGCGACGGCAGCGAGGCAGGTGATCAACCTGCTGATCACGTCGGTCGGCCGCGACGCCTTGTCGCTGATTGGTCTGATCACGGTGATGGTGGTGCAGGACCCGCTGATGTCGTTCTTCAGCTTTATCGTTGCGCCGCCGGCCTTCTTCGTGCTGCGCAAGCTGATCCGCCGCATCTACGCCATCGCCCGTAGCCAGTTCCACGGCGGCACGCAGATCATGGAGACGCTGCAGGAGACGCTGCAAGGCATCCGCATCGTCAAGGCCTTCACGCTCGAAGGCGTCATGCGCGAGCGTTTCGACCGCAACGTCGCCGCTGTCGAGCACGAAGCAAACAAGATGGCGCGCGTCGCCAACCGGGCGAGCCCGCTGATGGAAAGCCTCGGCGGCATCGCCATCGCGCTGGCCGTCACTTATGGCGGCTACCGCGTCATCGAGACCGGCGCGACGCCGGGCCAGTTTTTCTCCTTTATCACCGCCTTCCTCCTCGCATACGAACCGGCTAAACGGCTGGCGCGGCTCAATATCGAGCTCAATAGCGGCCTTGTCGGCGTGCGCATTCTGTTCGAGGTGCTGGATTCGCCGCCGAGCGAGCCGGCCGACGATCTGGCGCCGTCCCTGCAGGTGAGCGCGGCGCGGCTCGAACTCGACGACGTCGCATTCTCCTACCGCGCCGACGAGTCGGTGCTGCGTGGGATATCGCTGGTGGCAGAGCCGGGCAAGATGACCGCGCTGGTCGGGCCGTCCGGCGGCGGCAAATCGACAGCGTTCAACCTGATCCTGCGCTTCTACGATCCCGAGCGCGGCCGCATCGTCATCGACGGCCAGGACATTGCCAAGGTCTCGCGCCATTCGCTGCGCCAGCACATCGCCTATGTCGGGCAGGACCTGTTTCTGTTCTGCGGCACCATTCGCGAAAACATCGCCGTCGGCAAGCCAGGCGCCAGCGAGGATGAGATCGTCGCCGCCGCCAAGGCGGCCTACGCGCATGATTTCATCGCCGCCTACCCGAACGGCTACGATGCTCCGGTCGGCGAGCACGGCTTGCAGCTGTCCGGCGGCCAGCGCCAGCGCATCGCGATCGCGCGCGCGCTGATCAAGAATGCGCCGATCATCCTTCTCGACGAGGCGACCGCCGCGCTCGACTCGGAATCGGAACTGCAGGTGCGTGAAGCAATGGCGCATCTTTGCCGCGGCCGCACGACGCTCGCCATCGCGCACCGGCTGCACACGATCGCGCATGCCGACCGCATCTATGTGCTCGAGGATGGTCAGGTCACCGAATCTGGCCGGCACGAGGATCTGCTGCGCAAGAATGGCCGCTACGCCCTGTTTTATCGGCTGCAGCTCAAGGAGCAGGAGCGCCCGGCGCCGATTGCCGCGGTCGCCACGACCGGTTGATTTCGCGGGCAAACTGGTGCTTTTTGCGCCTTGTTCGGGCGCGCGGAATGCGATACCCGATTGATCCGCCGGTTCACGCTTTTCTCTTCACAATCTCAAAGGCCAACGTCCCATGAGTGCGGATTATGTCATCGCGCCGCCGCCGCAAGCGGCCATCGCCGTCGCCGGCTCGAGCAAAATGTTTCCGGTGCGCCGCATCTGGTGCGTCGGCCGCAACTATATCGAGCACATCCGCGAGATGGGGCAGGACGAGCGGGCGCCGCCGTTCTTTTTTGCCAAGCCGGCCGACGCCATCGTGGCGGACGGCGGAACGGTGCCCTACCCATCGCTCACAAAGGACATGCACCACGAGGTCGAGCTTGTGGTCGCGCTGAAAAGCGGCGGCCGCAATATCCCCGTTACAAAAGCAAATGACTGCATCTGGGGCTACGCCGTCGGCATCGACTTGACCCGCCGTGACTTGCAGATCGCCTCGCGCGACGTGAAGCGGCCCTGGGAAATCGGTAAGGCCTTCGATCATTCCGCACCGTGCGGACCGCTTAAAGCCGCGAGCGAAATCGGCCATCCGACCAAGGGCAAGATCACGCTCAAGGTCAATGGCCAGATCCGCCAGGACGGCGACCTCAATCAGATGATCTGGAACATTCCGGAGACGATCTCCAAGCTGTCGGAAATGGTCGCGCTCGAGGCCGGCGATATCATCATGACCGGCACGCCGTCAGGCGTTTCAGCTTTGGCTCCCGGTGACAAGATCGAGTGCGAGTGCGAGGGCGTCGGCATGCTCAAGGTCAGCATCGGCCCGTCGCTGAAGTAGCGCTTACGTAAGCAGACGCTCGACCGCCGCGGCAATCGACAACAGCCGGCGGTCGTGACAGTTGCGCGCGACCAGCATCAAACCCGTCGGCAAGCCGCCCTGACGCGGCAATGGCAATGTGACGGCGCAGCAATCGAAGAAATTCCAGATCGCGGTGTTGCGCAACACCTGCGCGTTCCAGCGGAAAAAATCGTCCGGCTTGACGACGTCGGCCAAGAGCGGCGCGACGATCGGCGTGGTCGGCATCGCCAGCACGTCGAGATCGGCAAGGCGGGTGTCCATGGCGCGAACCAGTCCGGCGCGGTCGCGCAACATATCGATGTAATCGGCGGCGGAGATCTTGCCGGCACGTTCGATGCGCACGCGCACAATCGGATCGGCCATGTCGCCGCGACGCGCCAGCCGATCGCGATGCACGGCGAAGGCTTCCGCCGGCGCGATGCCGCCTTTCCTGTTCACCGCATCCATCTGGTCGAACAGCGGCGTCAATTTTTCCGCCGAAAGACGAATACCAGCCTTTTCCAGACGGTCGAGCGCCTCGGGATAACGCTTGCCGACGGTGGCATCGAGATTTTCCAGCGGCGCGCCTTGGGCAACGCCGATGCGCAAGCCGGCAAGCTCGGCCGGTTCGAACGGCTCCGGCTCATCACCGGCCATGATCGCGTCGGAGTGCGCGCAAGGCGCGACCGTCTTCGCCATCGAGCCGATCGAATCGAGCGTGTAGGAAAGCGGATAGGCACCGTCAGTCGGGACGCGCTGGCGGCTCGGCTTGAAGCCGGTAATGCCGCAGAGCGAGGCCGGAATGCGCGTGGAGCCGCCGGTGTCGCTGCCGATGGCGATCTCGCACATGCCGTCGGCGGCGGCGACCGCGCCGCCCGAGGTCGAGCCGCCGGGCGCGCGCGCGCGATCCGCCGGATTGCCCGGCGTGCCGAAATGCGGATTGGCGCCGATGCCGGAAAAGGCGAACTCGGTCATGTTGGTCTTGGCGAGGATCACCGCGCCCGCCTGACGCAGCCTGCGCACGATCGGCGCGTCGGCCGTCGCCGGCTTGGCTTCCGCGGCGATAAGCTTGGAGCCGGCGCGCGTCAGCTCGCCGGCCACGTCGAACAAATCCTTGATGCTGACGATAGCGCCGTCGAGCGGCCCGAGTGAAATGCCCGAACGCGCGCGCGCGTCGGACGCCTCGGCCGCAGCCAGCGCCTGCTGGCGATAGATGGTGAGGCAGGCGCGCGCGCCCTCGCCTTGCGGATCGGCGATTTTTGCCAGCGCGGCGTCGAGCCGCTCGCGCGAAGAAGCACCCTTCATTTTCCCAGCCCGCCTTTTTGTTCGATGAATGCCGCAATCTCGTCAGCGCCGTTGCCTCCGAGCAAATTCGTCATCACGAACGGCCGTGCGCCGCGCATCTTCTTGGCGTCGCGCTGCATTACGTCGAGCGAAGCGCCGACGTAAGGCGCGAGATCGATCTTGTTGATGACGAGAAGATCGGAGCGCGTGATGCCGGGCCCGCCTTTGGACGGGATCTTGTCGCCGGCGGCGACGTCGATGACATAAATGGTGAGGTCGGCAAGCTCCGGCGAAAACGTCGCGGCGAGATTGTCGCCGCCGGATTCGATCAGCACCAGGTCGAGCCGGGGAAACTTTGCTCGCATCTCGGCGACCGCGGCGAGATTGATCGAGGCGTCCTCGCGGATCGCGGTGTGCGGGCAGCCGCCGGTTTCCACCCCGGCGATGCGGTCGGCGGCAAGCGCGCCGGAGCGCACCAGGTATTCGGCATCCCATTTGGTGTAGATGTCGTTGGTGATGGCCGCGATTTCGTAGGCGCCGCGCAGCTTCTTGCACAGCGCGTCCATCAGCGCGGTCTTGCCGGAGCCGACCGGGCCACCGACGCCAACGCGCAAGGGACCGTGGGGTTTTTTCATAAATCGTCCTGTCATTCCGGCCGAGCGAAGCGAGAGCCGGAATCCATAACCCCTGTCTATCGAAATTGCACTGATCGTGATTATGGATTCCGGGTTCGCGCCTTCGGCGCCCCCGAATGACGAAAGGGCAAGCGCCATCGCCCGTGTTCTTTGAAGGCGCCGGGGACGCCTGCATTCCCTTCCCCCGCGGCAGATGCGGTGGAGCGCCGGGAGGCGCCAGGGGCTTGCGGAACCCCTTCAGGCGAGCCTTACGATCGGCCCTGCCTGCACGCCCACGGCCTTGTCCCGGTTACCCGGGGCGGCCGCTTGCGCGGCGTGCGCGCCCAGCGAAGTAGGGCGCAGCCGCTCCCGGCGCTTCACCGCAAGCGACGGACCCTTGCAGCGAACCGGAAACGTTCGAGACGCCGCCAAACCGCAACAAAGGTTCATATGAATTAAATCCTAGACGGCGCTATGTCAAGACCGAAACAGCCGCGTGTATTGCGTCTCGTGCCGGGCGACGGCGAGGTCGGCGCGGAAGGCGGCCGCGCCGATGTCATCGAGCGCGGTAGCGAGCGCGCGTTGTGCGGTCGCGGCGACGACCGGCTCCAGCGCCGCCAGCACGCGCTGGCCGTCGCTCTGGCCGAGCGGAATGAGGCGCACGCCGGCGGAAACCCAATTTGCGGCAACGGCTTGCAGGAAGGCGGGAAGCGCCGCGTCCAGCGCCACGCCATGACCGGCGGCGGCAACACCCACCGCCACCGGATAAGCGACCGGTCCATCCCAAACCTTTTTCAGCCGGTCGAGCGCCGCGCAGGGCCAGGCAGAACAGGTCGCCTCGACAAAGGCATTGCCTTGCGCCGTCGTTTCCAGATGGCGTTCCTTGGACGGCGCGAAGGCGGCGGCGAGTTCGGCCAGCGCGCGCAAGCCTGCGTCCTCGTCGCCACCCGCCGCGCGATGGGAGTGTGCGAAGAACACCGCGTCGCAGAAGCCGCCACCGTCGTTGAGCATCACTGCGAGCCAGTCCTTGAGCGTTGAAGCATCCGTGATGTCGCCCGCCTCCACCACCCATTCGATGCCGCTCGAATAGGAAAAGGCGCCGACCGGATAAGCCGGCGAGAGCCAAGCCATGAGGCGGTAGAGCGACGAAGCGTGTAGCCCCTCATTCTTCGAGACGCCCGGCTTCGCCGGGCTCCTCACAATGAAAGCGCGCTGTTTGCGTGGCTTTTGTTCGGCCTCATGATGGGGAGCCGCGCGACGCGTGGCGTCTCGAACCATGGGGCGGCCCTTGGCTCGCAACAGTGCGGGTCCTTTTTTACGCGCCATGATCGTGCCCATGGAGCGCGCCCTGCTCCGGATCGAACGGCGCATCGAGCGGCGTCAGTGTCGCGCCGAGGCCGCGCAGCATATCCTCGAGCACGTGATCGCGACGGATGCGGAGCTTGCCGCCGGCGATCTGCACGTCGGTGTGACGGTTGCCGAGGTGCCATGCGAGCCGCGCGGTATCGAGCGCGCTGCCTGCCGCAATCTCCACCAGCGTCTCGTTTTCGCCTACCACCAACACGATCGACCCATCGTCGAGCACGAGCCCATCACCATCGCGGAGCTTCTCTGGTTTGGCAAAATCGAGTAGAAATTCCCTCCCCTTCTCCGCCTTGAGCACGATGCGGCGCCGCTGCCGGTCGCCGGCGTCGAGCACGACGCGGTCGTGGGCGCTTGCCGGATCCCACTCGCCGGAATGCCGAATGCAGGTCACGCGTTGCACGGACACCTCAAAACGTCAGAATTTATCGACCTTTTCCGGCGTGATGATCTCAACTTTCCGGTCGACAACGAATTCTTTTCCGGCCGCGCGCCAGGCTGCGAGATGCGGCGTGTGCATGTGCGCGTCGAGCGCCGCGCGCGAGGCCCAGCGTTCGACGACAACCAACTTGTCCGGATCATGAATGCTGCGGTGCATGTCGTAGAATATGCAGCCGTCTTCCTTCACCGTTCCGGCGACGACCTTGCGCGCCTCGGCAACTGCTTTATCGGCCGAGCCGGGTTTCAAGCGCAGTTCAGCGACGACGTAAATCATGGACGTTCCCCTTTCCTTTTTTTGTTTTCAGAACAAGAAATACCGCTGCGCCATCGGTAGCACATCGGCCGGGGCGCAGGCGAGCAATTCGCCATCGGCGCGCACTTCGTAAGTCTCCGGATCGACTTCGATGTCGGGCGTGGCGTTGTTGTGGATCATGTTCTTCTTGCCGATGTCGCGGGTGTGCTCGACGGCGACGAATTGCTTGTCGATGCCTAGCTTGCGGCGCAGATTGCTCCGGGCCGCCGCTTTCGACACGAACACCAGCGAGGACGCCGTGCGCGCCTTGCCGAAAGCGCCGAACATGTGCCGGTAATGCACCGGCTGTGGCGTCGGGATCGAGGCGTTGGGATCGCCCATCTGCGCCGCGACGATCGAGCCGCCCTTGATGACCATTTCCGGCTTGACGCCGAAAAAGGCCGGCGACCACAGCGCGAGATCGGCGAGCTTGCCCTTTTCTATGGACCCGATGTGCTTCGACACGCCGTGCGCGATAGCCGGATTGATGGTGTATTTGGCAACGTAGCGCTTGACGCGCAGATTGTCGTTGTCGCCCTTTTCGCCGGGCAAAGAGCCGCGTTGCTTCTTCATTTTGTCCGCCGTCTGCCAGGTGCGGATGATGACCTCGCCGAGGCGGCCCATGGCTTGCGAGTCCGACGACATCATGGAGAGCGCGCCGATGTCGTGCAGAATGTCTTCCGCCGCGATAGTCTCCTTGCGGATGCGGCTTTCGGCAAAGGCCAGATCCTCCGCGATCGCCGGATCGAGGTGGTGGCACACCATCAGCATGTCGAGATGCTCGTCGATGGTGTTCCTGGTGAACGGCCGCGTCGGATTGGTCGAGGATGGCAGCACGTTTTTCAGGCCGGCAACCTTGATAATGTCGGGCGCGTGGCCGCCGCCGGCGCCTTCGGTGTGGAAGGCGTGAATGGTGCGGCCCTTGAATGCCTTGATGGTGTCCTCGACAAAGCCTGACTCATTCAACGTGTCGGTGTGGATCATCACCTGGATGTCGTAGCGCTCGGCGACGGAGAGGCAGCAGTTAATCGCCGCCGGCGTCGTGCCCCAGTCCTCGTGCAGCTTGAGCGCACAGGCGCCGGCCTTGACCATTTCTTCCAGCGCCGCCGGCCGCGAGGCATTGCCCTTGCCGGCAAAGCCGAGGTTCACCGGAAACGCATCCGCCGCCTGGATCATGCGGCCGAGATGCCACGGGCCCGGCGTGCAGGTCGTGGCGTTTGTGCCCGCCGCAGGTCCGGTGCCGCCGCCGAGCATCGAGGTGACGCCCGACATCAGCGCCTCGTCCACCTGCTGCGGACAAATGAAATGGATGTGGCTGTCGAAGCCGCCGGCGGTGAGGATTTTTCCCTCGCCGGCGATGACCTCGGTGCCGGGCCCGATGATGACGGTGACGCCGGGCTGAATGTCGGGATTGCCGGCCTTGCCGATGGCAAAAATTTTTCCGTCTTTGAGGCCGACGTCAGCCTTGACGATGCCCCAGTGGTCGAGGATCAGCGCGTTGGTGATGACGGTGTCGACCGCGCCCTGCTGGTTGGTGATCTGGCTTTGTCCCATGCCGTCGCGGATCACCTTGCCGCCGCCGAATTTCACCTCCTCGCCGTAAACGGTGAAATCCTTCTCGACCTCGATGATGAGGTCGGTGTCGGCGAGCCGCACTCTGTCGCCCGTGGTAGGGCCGAACATGTCCGCATAGTACGCGCGTTTCATCGCTATCGGCATATTTTTGTCCTCGTACTTATCAACAGCGTTTTTAAAGTCCTTGCGCGCCCGCACGATGCAGCTAGGCTTCGTGACAGGTCACTCATGGTCGGCTCCGGCCGGACACGGATGGCCGCCAAGGCTGGAGTGAGTTCGAGACGTGGGTGCCCTTCGGGGTATTTGTGGCTCAAAGCTTGCCGGTCCTGGCTCTCAGTAACTGGGTACGGCGCTGCCGGCTCACGCTGGCGCGCCGGAGATGGATCCGAGAGCTTGTAACGGGTGGACGACGGTCCGCCCGTTATGGCTTTTAGGGATACTCCGAGCAGAGCACTCACAGCTTCCCCATCACGTCCTGACGAAAACCATAGATCGTGCGCTTGCCGGCGAGCGCGACGAGCGTGACCTCGCGCGTCTGCCCCGGCTCGAAACGCACCGCGGTGCCGGCGGCGATGTCGAGCCGCATGCCGCGCGCTTTTTTGCGATCGAATTTGAGCGCCGGATTGGTCTCGAAGAAATGATAATGCGAGCCGACCTGGATCGGCCGGTCGCCAGAATTGGCGACCGAGAGCGTCACCGTTTTCCGCCCTGCATTGAGCGTAATGTCGCCGCCCTTGAAGAACATTTCGCCGGGGATCATCAGAGAACTCCCGCAAAGAGGCCGGCACCGACCGCAACGCACGGCGCACCGGCGACGCGGATGACGGCGCGCGCGTGCACGCGGTTCATCAGCAGCGCAAAGGCGATGCCAATCGCGTGCAGCGTCGCCGTCGCCAGCGCAAAGCCCGCCATGTATTCGACGCCGCCGACATTTTCGGCCACTTCGTTGCCGTGCGCGTGGCCGTTGAAGACCGCGAAAACGCCGATCACCGCGACGCCGACCCACAGCGGCAGATCGATGGCCGGCGCGACAAGAAGCCCGAGCCCGACCACCGAAGCGAGGATTCCGGGTCCCACGAACGGCACCGGCACATGCGCCATGCCCAGCGCGCCGCCGACGAGCATCACGCCGACGAAGGTTGCCGGCCAAAGCCACAGCGAGCGGCCGCCCTTTCGCGCCGCCCACAAGCCCACCGCGACCATCACCGTGATGTGATCAAGGCCGCTCAGCGGATGCGCGACGCCGGCGGCGAACGACGCGGTCGATCCGACGCCGACATGGGCGAGCGCGGGAGTTGCACCGGCCAGAAGAGCCGAAAAAACGAATGCGATGCGTTTCATAAGAAGTCCCTTCAACGGATCGGATTGTGCACGGTGACGAGCTTGGTGCCGTCGGGAAACGTCGCCTCCACCTGGATGTCGTGAATCATCTCCGGAATTCCATCCATGACCTGGCTGCGCGTGAGCACGTGGGCGCCTTTCTGCATCAGTTCGGCGACGCTTCTACCGTCGCGCGCGCCTTCGAGGATAAAATCGGTGATCAGCGCCACCGCCTCCGGATGATTGAGCTTGACGCCGCGATCGAGCCGGCGGCGCGCCACGATTGCCGCCATGGCAATGAGCAACTTGTCTTTTTCGCGCGGCGTGAGATTCATGGATAGCCTCAGTTCAGCCAAAGCCGCGGCACAGCAACGCCGAGTGCCGCCAGCAGCGCGATCAGATCGTGCCGCAACGCCGCGCCGTCCCTGGCGCAAGCCCGTGCCACCGCAATGCCATTCCAAACGGAAATACCGACCTCGGCGACGAATTGTTCCGAAAGCGCGCGCACGGCGGCAAGCTGCTCGTCGCTGCCCGGCGCAACAAGCACCGTGGCGATGGCGATGCCGCCGGCGGCCACCGCACGCGAGCCAAGTTTTTCCGCTATATCGCCGTCGAGCCGCGCGCTTTCGGCAAAGACCAGCTTTCCGCCGCGGCGCAGCCGCCAACGGTCGGCGAGAAAGCCCTGGTTCATCGCCTCGCCCATGGCGGAACGGCCGAAAACAATCGCCTCCGCCAGCAGCAGCGAAGCGGTATCGGCCAAATCGATGTTGATGCGCCGCGACAAACGCGCCTGGTCGAATAGGATCGTTTCCTGCGGCAGCCAGGCGAGCCGCGCGTCTTCGCCCACGTCAAGGTCGAGCGCCACCTCGGAGGCCGGACCATTGGAGCGATAGACTTTTTCCGCCGCTGCCGTGCCGGCGATCAGGTTGGCGCCGGCGTCAACCTTCAGCGTGATGGCAAAGCTGTCGCCACCGGCCATGCCGCCGGCGGTGTTGACGATCACCGCCTCGAGCGCCGCCTGCGCGGTATTGGGAAAACGCACGCGCAGCGAGCCGTCCTCGCGCACGCTGCGGCGGCGCGTTTGGCCGCCGCTCGCCGCCACGTCGAGCGCAATGTGTCCGGTCGCGCGGTTGGCGGCGAAAATTTCGGCATTGCTGTGCAAGGCTGCGACCATCCTCACGCCCGATCCCCCGCCACTCTCGCTCATTGCGTGCGTTCTTCTAGATGGCCAGCGCCCGCTTGATCGCCGCCTCGTCCATGCCGGCCTTGTCGCTTTGATAAACGATCGAGCCGCGGTCCATGACCACCAGAGTGTCGCCGAGCTCCTGCGCGAAGTCGAGATATTGCTCGACCAGCACGATGGCCATTTCCTTCAGGCCGCGCAGATAGGAGATGGCCCGCCCGATGTCCTTGATGATCGAGGGCTGGATGCCCTCAGTCGGCTCGTCGAGCAGCAACAGCCGCGGCCGCATCACCAGCGCGCGGCCGATCGCCAATTGCTGCTGCTGGCCGCCAGAGAGATCGCCGCCGCGCCGGCCGAGCATGCTCTGCAGCACCGGGAACAGCGAGAACACGTCGTCGGGCACCGTGCGCTTGTCGCGCGCGAGCGGGGCAAAGCCGGTCTCCAGGTTTTCCTCGACCGTAAGCAGCGGGAAAATCTCGCGTCCCTGCGGCACGATAGCGATGCCGTGGCGGGCGCGCTCAACCGTCGACATTCTGGTGATGTCGCCATCTTCAAGAGTGATCGAGCCGGAGCTGACCGGATGCTGGCCGACGATGGCGCGCAGCAGACTGGTCTTGCCGACGCCGTTGCGGCCGAGCACGCAAGTCACCTTGCCCACCTCGGCGTTGAGCGAAACGCCGCGCAGTGCCTGCGCCGCGCCGTAATGGAGGTTGATGTTTTTCACCTCGAGCATAATCTTATTCCTTGCGCATCATCTTGTCCGAAAACCGCTACCCACTTTTCGGGATCATGCGCTATCGACCCAGATACACTTCGACAACGCGGTCATTACTCGAGACCTGGTCGATGGTGCCCTCGGCGAGCACCGAACCTTCATGCAGGCACGTCACTCTGACGCCGAGTTCGCGCACGAAAGCCATGTCGTGCTCGACCACGACCACGGTCTTGTCCTTGTTGATCTCCTTGAGCAGCTCGGCCGTCTGCATGGTTTCGAGGTCGGTCATGCCGGCGACCGGTTCGTCCACCAGCAGCAGCTTCGGTTCCTGCGCCAGCAGCATGCCGATCTCCAGCCATTGCTTTTGCCCGTGCGACAGGCCGCCGGCTACGCGCGAGCGCAGGGGCTTCAAGCGGATCGTGCCGAGAATGGAATCGATGCGGGACTGCTGGGCGACCGAACTTTCCCACCGCAACGTCGCGCGCACGCTGCGGTCGTTCTTCAGCGCCAGCTGCAGGTTGTCCTCCACCGTATGCATCTCGAACACGGTCGGCTTCTGGAACTTGCGGCCGATGCCAAGCTCGGCGATTTCCGTTTCGTCGAGCTTGGACAGGTCGACGGTGCCGGCCTCGAAAAAGACGTCGCCGGAATCGGGCCGCGTCCTGCCGGTGATCACGTCCATCATCGTCGTCTTGCCGGCGCCGTTCGGGCCGATGATGGCGCGCATCTCGCCCGGCTCCAGCAGGAACGACAATTCGTTGAGGGCTTTGAAGCCGTCGAACGAGACGCTGATGCCGTCGAGGTAAAGCAGCGCCGAAGTGGTTTGTTTGCTTTGGTCGTCGAACATGAGTCTTACTCCGCCGCGTGCGGCCGCGGGACCGGCGCATCGGCGCCGTCCTCGGCAGCCGCGGATTTTGCGTCGGCGCGCAGGCTGAGGCCGTGTTTCAGCGTGCCGATGATGCCGCGCGGCAACAGCAACGTAACCGCAATGAACAGCCCGCCGAGCATGAACAGCCAGTAGGGCGCGAGCACGCCGCTGGTGAAATAGGTCTTTCCGTAATTGACGAGAAGCGCGCCGAGCACCGCCCCGCTGAGCGTGCCGCGGCCGCCGACCGCGACCCAGATCACCGCTTCGATGGAATTGCCGGGCGCGAATTCGCTCGGGTTGATGATGCCGACTTGCGGTACATAGAGCGCGCCGGCAACGCCGGCCATGCAGGACGACAGCGTGAACACGAACAGCTTGTAATTCTCGACCCGGTAGCCGAGGAAGCGCGTGCGCGATTCGGCGTCGCGCACGGCAACCAACACTTTGCCGAATTTGGAGGTGACGATGGCGCGGCAGATGAGGAAGCCGATCGCCAGCGCCAAGCAGGAGATGAACAGCAGCGCATTGCGCGTCGGCTCCGACTGCACGTTGAAGCCGAGAATATCCTTGAAGTCGGTGAGGCCGTTGTTGCCGCCGAAACCGAAATTATTGCGGAAGAAGCCGAGCAACAGCGCGTAGGTCATCGCCTGTGTGATGATCGAAAGGTAGACGCCGGTGACGCGGGAGCGGAAGGCGAACCAGCCGAATACGAAGGCGAGTACACCGGGCACGGCGACGATCATGAACGCGGCATAGATGAAATGCTGGAAGCCGTACCAGTAGATCGGCAGATAGTGCCAATTCAGGAACACCATGAAATCCGGCAGCACCGGGTCGCCGTAAACGCCGCGGGTGCCGATTTGGCGCATCAGATACATGCCCATGGAGTAACCGCCGAGGGCAAAGAAGGCGCCGTGGCCAAGCGATAGAATGCCGGCATAGCCCCAGATCAGGTCGATGGAGAGCGCGAGGATGCCGTAGCAAATGTATTTGCCGAACAGCGCGACGAGATAGGTGGAAACGTGCAGCGCCGAGCCCGCTGGCACCAGCAAGTTCATCACCGGGATGGCGATGGCGAAGGCGCCAAGCAGCACCAAGAACAGGACCGCTCCACGGTCGAGCAAACGGGTGAGCGGAAACGCCTTCATGCCTCGACCGCCCTGCCCCTGAGGGCGAACATGCCGCGCGGGCGTTTCTGGATGAACAGGATGATGAACACCAAAATGGCGATCTTGCCGAGCACCGCGCCGGCGAAAGGCTCGAGAAATTTATTGGCGATGCCGAGGGTGAAGGCGCCGACCAAGGTGCCCCACAAATTTCCCACGCCGCCGAACACCACCACCATAAACGAGTCGATGATGTAGCCCTGCCCCAGGTTGGGGCTGACATTGTCGATCTGTGACAGCGCGACGCCGGCGATGCCGGCGATGCCGGAGCCGAGTCCGAAGGTAAGCGCATCGATGCGCGCGGTGCGGATGCCCATCGCCGCGGCCATGCGCCGGTTCTGCGTCACCGCGCGCATTTCCAGGCCCAGCCGCGTGAAGCGCAGCATGGCGAGCAGCGCAACAAAGACGATCAGCGTGAAACAGATGATCCACATCCGGTTATAGGTGATGGTGATCTGGCCGAGCTGGAAGGCGCCGCTCATCCATGACGGATTGCCGACATCCTTGTTGGTCGGCCCGAAGAGCGTGCGCACCGCTTGCTGCAGCACCAGCGACAAGCCCCAGGTGGCGAGCAGCGTTTCCAGCGGCCGGCCGTAGAGGAAGCGAATGATGGTGCGCTCGATGACGACGCCGACGGCGCCCGCGACCAGGAAGGCGAGCGGCACCGCGATCACCATCGAATAGTCTAACAGCGCAGGATTGTAGGCGCGGAGGACCTGTTGCACCACGAATGTGGCGTAGGCACCGAGCATCACCATCTCGCCGTGTGCCATGTTGATGACGCCCATGACACCGAAGGTGATGGCGAGACCGATCGCCGCCAGCAGCAGCACCGAACCGAGCGAAAGTCCGTACCAGAGGTTCTGCACGGTATTCCAGATCGCCAATGTGCGCTGGATCTTGCCGCGCGCGGCGCTGACCACCGTGTGCACGTCCGGCGGCTGATTGGCCGGCAGGCCGTCGAGCAGGCCGAGCGCGTCCTGGTCGCCACGGTCGCGGATGACGGCAATGGCAGCGATTTTGTCGACGACGTTTGATTTCGGGTCGGTGAGAATAATGGCGGCACGGGCTTCGTTCATCGCGTTTTTCACGCGCGCGTCCTTTTCCACCGCCAGTGCTTTCTCCAGAGCCGGCAGCGCGCCGGCGTCGCGCGATTTGAACACCGCCTGCGCTGCGTCGAAACGCCGGCTGGAATTCGCCGACATCAGTGTCAAGCTGCCAATCGCCGCGTCGATGATACCGCGCAGCCGGTTGTTGACGATGACGGTGTCGATATCCTCGGGCGGCTTGTCGGTATAGGGCTTGCCGGTAGCCGCATCGAGCAGCTTGTCATCCTTGGTCTTGATGAAAACCTTTTTCTGCGCGGCGCTGAATATCAGTCGCGCGTCCTCCGCCGCCTGCAACAGCGGCGCGGCGAGCGGACTGCCGCTGGAAATGACCTTATCGATCAACTCCCCGGTGTCGCTGAGCGAGCCTTCGGTGAAGCCGGGCAGCGCGTCGGTGTATGGATCGGCATGGGTCAGGCCCACGGCGCCTGCAAGCAATCCGAGGGCGAATACGAGCGCGAAAATGCGATCGTAGAATGTACGCATTGCAATCGTCCCCGGCACAGTTTTTGTTGGTTTGGAGGCGGCGGATTAAACCGCCGCCTCCACCGTTATCGTGTTGTCAGCTTCGCAACTGGCACCCTGGGGTCAGGACGCGCCGCTGCACTGCTTCGTCACCTTGTTGTAGTGACCGCATTTCAGCTTGACCCAGTCGGACATGAAGTCCTTGGAGCCGGGTAGATAGTCCGACCAGGCATCGCCCGGGACCAGACCCTTGGTCTTCCACACCACGTCGAACTGGCCGTCGGCGCGAATTTCGCCGATATAGACCGGCTTGGTGATGTGATGGTTCGGCAATAGCGTGGATATGCCGCCGGTGAGGTTCGGTGCCGTGGTGCCGGGCAAAGCATCGATCACCTTGTCGGGATCCGTGGACTTCACCTTCTCCACCGCCTTCACCCACATGTTGAAGCCGATGTAGTGGGCTTCCATCGGGTCATTGGTGGTGCGCTTCGGGTTCTTGGTGAAGGCGTGCCATTCCTTGATGAACTTTTCATTCGCCGGAGTCTTGATCGACTCGAAGTAGTTCCAGGCGGCGAGATGGCCGACCAGCGGTTTGGTGTCGAGACCGGCGAGTTCTTCTTCGCCGACCGAGAACGCCACGACCGGGATGTCGGTCGCCTTGATGCCCTGGTTGCCGAGTTCCTTGTAGAACGGAACGTTGGCGTCACCGTTGATGGTAGAGACCACCGCCGTCTTCTTGCCGGCCGAGCCGAAGGCCTTGATCTTGGAGACTTCGGTCTGCCAGTCGGAGAAGCCGAACGGCGTGTAGTTGATCATGATGTCCTCGTCCTTAACCCCTTTTGCTTTGAGGAAGGCTTCGAGGATCTTGTTGGTAGTGCGCGGATAGACGTAGTCGGTGCCTTCCAGCACCCAGCGCTTCACGTTACCGCCTTCCTTGCTCATCAGGTATTCGACGGCAGGGATGGCCTGCTGGTTCGGAGCCGCGCCGGTATAGAACACGTTACGCTCGCTCTCTTCGCCCTCGTACTGCACGGGGTAGAAGAGGATCGAGTTGAGCTCCTTGAACACCGGCAGCACCGACTTGCGCGACACCGAGGTCCAGCAGCCGAACACGACGGCGACCTTGTCCTTGGAAATCAATTCGCGCGCTTTTTCGGCGAATAGCGGCCAGTTCGAGGCCGGATCGACGACGACGGCTTCGAGCTTCTTGCCGAGCAGACCGCCTTTCTTGTTCTGCTCGTCGATCAGCATCAGCATCACGTCCTTCAGCGTCGTTTCGCTGATGGCCATGGTGCCGGAAAGCGAGTGGAGGATGCCGATCTTGATCGTATCCGCAGCCTTGGCCGGCTGTACCGCCGCCGTAGCCGCGAGTGCCAACCCCGCCGCGGCGGAGAGCCATTGGCGGGCATTCGGTCGCGTCGCGACCGCCTGAATTGCTTTGAGCATGAGCGAAGTCCCCTGCGTTTGACGCGCGCGATTGTCCCTGCGACTTTTCCGCGCAGAGTGGAGTTCGCAAGGCTTGTGCCAAGGCGTCATAAAACGACTAAGCCATTGGTTTTGCGTTTGTATATGTCATGGAAGCGAGAGTGCCTAGTTTTCGACCAGACCGAGACGTCTAATTATTAGGCAGGCTTGGCTGTTTATTCGCCAGAACCGTGTGCGCTGCAGCGAGCGCCTACCACAAATCATCAAAAGCAAGCGGACGCGGGATCAGCTTTTGCTGAATGGCGTAGGAGAGCAGCAATTCGAGGCAGGGCCGGTTGGCCTCTTTGCCGAATGGCGCCATGTCGGGCTGGCCTTTTGCCGGAGGCCCGGACGCGGTCTTGGCGGCTTCTTTGCCCGCTTGCAGGAGGCGGTAGAGCTCGGCAACCGCTTTTGGATTTGAGCGCGCCAGGGTGTCCGTCACCACCACCATATGATTGACCGGCACCAGACCGTGCTTGGCGTACCAGGCTTGGGCGGCCGTGTCGGGGTCGGCAATGACGCTTTGCAGCCGCGCATCCTTCGGCAGCTCTGCCCCGTAAATCGCGGCGTCTAGTTCGCCGCCGAGCAGCCTCCGCGTCATGTCCTGACCGTTCGCAACGCAGATGACGCCGGGCGGCTCTTTCGCTTCGGCCACGTGCGCGTCCTCGAAGGTCACCCACTGCACGCGGCGCATATCGACCTCGTAGTCGTTTTCGAGAATGCCGCGCAGCCAGGCGCCGGTGGTCTGGCTGTAGGCGCGCACGCCAATGCGTCGGCCCGGCAAGTTGGCAGGCGTGATTTTGCCGCGGTCGGCGTTGAACAGCATCGTGTGATGCTGAAACCGCGCCAGCATTGTTGCCGGGAGCAAGGTCAGGCCCTTGTTATAGGCCTTAGCCTGCAGATACGTGACCAGCGCCATCTCGCAGGCATCGTAGGCACGCTCGCGCGCCATCGGCTTGAATGCCAAGTGCGTGGGTTTCACATCGACAAAATCGAGTTTCAGCGACGGCGAAGTGATTTCGCCGCGCTTGAGCGGCAAGGTGTGCGGATAGTCGCCGAGGACGATGCGAAGGGTGGTCACTTCGGTCATGGAGCCTTCCGTCTTTTCGCACTGCGGCATGACTTTGCTACGCCGACAAAGATTCAATCGCCTAACATCCGTCCTAGATCAATGCGACAAGGCGGAAAAGAGGCCCAAGAGGCCCAAATTGCACAAACAAGACCAAATGTCTGACGCGAAGACCTTCGACGTCGTCGTTGTCGGCTGCGGCATCGCTGGCTTGTCGGCGGCGGCAACCGCGCTGCAGGCGGGCGCGCGCGTCGCCATTCTCGAGCGCTCGGTGAAAGAGGAGCGCGGCGGCAACACGCGCTGGACCGAAGCGCTGCTGCGCATGAAAAGCGATACCGAAGTCTCCGACGACTTCGAGGCGCATTTCGCGCGCAACGCCGGGCACTATCTCGATCCGGAACTGATCGCGGAAACGGCGCGCGACTGGGATAACTGGTCCTCGATCGTCAAGACGCTCGGCTTTACCGACCCGGACGTGATCGCGACCTTTGCCTCGTCGGTCGGGCCGACGGTCGCCTGGCTGAAAAGCTTCGGCGTCAAATTCGATTTCCTGCCGACTTATTTCATCACCGCCTGCCAGCCGCGCATGGCGCCGATCGGCGGCGGTCTCGCTCTGGTCGAAGCGCTCGCCGGCTGGTGCGAAAAGAACGGCGCGCAGTTTTTCTATCAGACCACCGCCCGCTCCCTGATCCAGAACGAAGATGGCGCCGTCGTCGGCCTCGCTGCCGTCGGGCCGGGGCACAAGACCGATTGAGTTCGCGCGCACGCTCGGTCGTGCTCGCCTCGGGTGGCTTCGAGGGCAATCCGGAAATGCTCACGCATTATCTGGGGCCGCGCGCGCGCTACATCCGGCCGGTGGCGCGCGGCGGCTACTACAACAAGGGCGAAGGCATCCGCATGGCGCTTCGTATCGGCGCCGCTCCTTGCGGCGACTATGGCAGTTTCCATGCCGAGCCGCTCGATCCGCGCTCGGGCGCGACCGAGCCAGTGGTGCTGGTGTTCAACTACGGCATTCTCGTCAACAAAAATGGCCAGCGTTTCGTCAACGAGGCGCCGGCGACGGTCGACGCGACTTACGAGGCGATCACGCGGGTCATCTTCGAGCAGCCCGACGGCATCGCCTATTGCATTCTCGATGCAGCGATCGACGACGTGCCCAACTGGAAGCGCTCGGTGCGCTCCGATCAGCCGCCGAATGCGGCGGCGTCCCTGCCGGAGCTCGCGGGCAAACTCGCCATCGACGCAAGCGAATTGGCAACAACCGTCGATGCCTACAACGCCGCTTGCCGCGCCGGAACGTTCAAGCCGCTGGAGCTTGACGGACTGGCAACGGCGACTGGCTACGCGCCTAAAAAATCGAACTGGGCGCGGCGGATCGACAAGCCGCCGTTCCTCGCCTTCCCGATCATCTGCGGCAATTGCTTCACCTTCGGCGGGCTGAAGGTGGACACCCATGCGCGCGTGATCGATGCCGACGGCGCGGCGATCCCCGGTCTCTACGCGGCGGGCGAAACCATCGGGCTCTATTACGGCACTTATGCCGGCGCGACTTCGGTGCTGCGCGGCGCCGTGTTCGGCCGCATCGCCGGCAACCACGCCGCCGGCAAATAGCCGCCGTCATTTCACCCTCGCCGCGCGGCGGTAAAACCGTTAGGCTTGCGGCCGCAGACAAAGCACCGGGGAAGTCTATGCAACGCCACATTTTCCTAGCGTTTTCTGCCTTCACGCTGCTTGTGGCGCCTCTTACGGCAGGCCTTGCGGCCTCGACCGAGACGCCGAAGACCGAGAGCGCCGAAAAATTCCTTGGCCCGACCGTGCTCGGCCCCAATTACCGGGTCAAGCCGCACGCACGTAGCGACGGCATGATGCGCATTTTCGACGTCGAGACGAGCTACGGCGATTTTCAGTTTGACGGCGTCGCCTTCACCAAAATGCGCCTGCGCGAGCTCGACGCCATCGTCACACTGGAAAAAATGTCGCAGTCGGACGAGTTCGCCAAGGCGTTCGGCAATACCGCGATCTCGCCACTCAAATTCGGCGCCAACCTCATCACCAATCCCGTCGATACCATCAACCGCTCCTTCAGTGGCGTCGCCAACATGTTCGACCGCGCCGGCGCGAGCTTCAACAATTCCCGCGCCGATCGCGACAATCTAGCCGACAGCCTGCTCGGCGTCAGCGACAAGCAACGCGAGCTCGCGGTGGAGCTGAACGTCGACCCGTACACCGAGTTTCCGCCACTTGCCGAGCGGCTCAAACAGATGGCCGGCGCCATGGCCGGCGGTACTCTGCCGGTCAAAGCTGGGCTCGCGCTGGTCCCAGGCGGCGTTGGTCTCGCGATCTCGTCGGCCTCGAGCGTTGAGGGCGTCAAGGACACTTTGCGCAGCAAGACTGCGGCGCAGGTCATCGCCGAAGTCCGTGGCACGCTGCAAGGGCTCGATGTGCCACCCGAATCGATCGATCGCCTTCTCGAAAACCGGAATTACACGCCCACCGACTTGCTGATCATATCGCGAGCCTTGGCGAAGATCGGCGCACAAAACACCGCTGCCTTTATTGACAGCGCGGCCGCCGAAGGCACCACGCGTGACAGCGCCTTCTATGAGCGCCGGCTCGCTGTGCTCATGGCGGCGCGTAACGAAACGCTCGGCGGCATCACATCTTTCGCCACCGCCGCAGGGCAACCCGTCGCCGTCCGACGTGACCGCGCCGTCGTTGCGGTTTTCCCTCTCGACGACCTTGCCTGGACCGAGGTGCCGCGCCGCGCCTTCACCACCGCAGCCGCGCAGCTCAAGCAGTCGCATCCGGGCGATCAGCCGATTCTCGCCACCACCGGCACGGTGACGCCGATGGCGCAAAGGGAGCTGAAGAAGCTCGGCTGGAAAGTGATGCAGATCAAGCCGCTGCCCTGATCGGCGTCACATCAGAATCGTCGGCCTGAACCTAAACGCGGCAATCGCGCCAACGACCACAAAAAACACCAGCGTCATACCCTGCGCGATCATGAAGTGCGTGTTCGCCGGCTCGGAAAACGGCGGACCGACTTGCGGCGCGTGTGCGTTCAAGAATGAGACCTTCCCGAACGACTGCACGATCAGCACGAAAACGTTGAGATAAAGCGAAGCAATCGCGGTCGTCACATAGATCCAGCGCGACGCGCCTTCCAGGTACTTGCCGTAGAAGGCCACCAGCGCAATTGCCAGCAAAATGCAAGATAGGACACCGACGCCCAGCGCAGGCGAGAAGCCGTGAATCGGAAACAGAAATCCCGTCACACTGGTGAAGATCGTGAACAGCAGAAAAATCGCCGTCCAGCCGAGAAGTCGGTGCGAGCCAAGCATGCCGATCAAAACGACAATGCCGGCGGCGATGGCGATCAGGCTGATGACCGTGTGCAGAAGCGTGAATACTGCAAGCGACATTCCAAGAACCATGACAAACTCCCTTTGCGCCGCAGTAACCTCTGGCCCGAGGTTACGCCGCGGCTCAGCGGCCCGCCAGATTTCGGCAGTCACATTCTCGCCAACATCACAATTCCGCCGACGCGATAAACAACCGCCGCGCGCCGCGCATGTCGAGGAACAGCCCGGCCCGCGTATGCGTGAGACGGAGCATGATTGTATCGCAATGCGCACAGCGGAAGACGGCGCCCATCGTTGCGGCATAGACGCGCACCGCGCCCAGCGCCGCCACCGCGCCGCAGCCGCCGCAGGTGATTTCCGCTGCGGTGACATCCGGAGCGAACAGTTCGCCCAACAGCCCGCCTTCGGCATTGCCGTCGAGCGGCGCGGCGCCCACATGCTGGTCGATCATAGCTAACTCCCCGTTGGTCCAAAACGCTCAGTCTTGATCAGTCCCGGCGCGTGGCCGATGTCGCGCAAGCTGCGCGCCGCCGCCTCGACTAGCGGCGTCGGCCCGCAGACGAAGATGCGCGGGCGCGCGCTGACTGGAAAGTCGGTCGCTTCCAGCATCGCCCTGTCGATGCGGCGGGCAAAGCCGCTCCAGCTTGGCGGCTGGGTGCGGGTCAACGTATGCACGACCTTGACGCCCTGCCCGGCCAGCCGGTCGAGTTCACCGCGGTAGATGATGTCGTCGAAGCTACGCGAGGAATAAAGCAGCGTTGCCGGCGTCTTGTCGTTCGCCGCCGCGCGGTGGCGCAGCATGGCCATCATCGGCACCACGCCGGAACCGCCGGCAACGAGAAACAACGGCCCGTCGAGCGCCGTCGTCCAGACGAAATAGCCGCCGATCGGTCCGCGCATTTCAAACGCATCGCCGGCATGCACCTCGCAGGCGAGATAGGATGAGACTTCGCCATCGGCGAGGCGCTCGACGGTGAGCATGACGTGCGGCGCTTCTGGCGCCGAGGCGATGGAGTAGCTGCGCTGCGCCTGGTAGCCGTCCTCGCCGGTCAGGCGCACATCGACATGCTGGCCGGCGCGGTGGCCGGGCCAGGCCGGCACCTCTAGCACCAGGCTGCGCACGCGCGGCGTCTCTTCGATCACCTCGCTGACCGTTGCCGTCATCCATTGCAGGCGGCGGCTTGACGGTTGCGACGTCAGTCACCGTCATAACGCTGCTCGCGCCACGGATCGCCGTAGCTGTGATAGCCAAGCTCCTCCCAGAAGCCGCGCTGATCGTGGTCGAGGAATTGCAGCTTGCGCACCCATTTCGCGCTCTTCCAGAAGTAGAGATCCGGCACCAAGAGCCGCGCCGGCCCGCCGTGCTCGGGATCGAGCGTGGCGCCGTCGTAATGCGTGGCGATCATCGCCTTGCCGTCGAGCAAATCCTCGGACGGCAAATTGGTGGTGTAGCCGCCGTCGCTATGCGCCAGCACAAATGGACCGGGCGGCTCCGATAATCCCGCCGCCTCCAGCAGCGTGTCGATCAAGACACCGCGCCAATGCGTATCGAGCTTCGACCAGGTGGTGACGCAATGGATGTCGACCGTTAGCTCGGTTTGCGGCAGCGCGTTGAATTCCTTCCGGCTCCATTGCGCCATCGGTGACGCACCGTCTTCGAGCGCAAAGCTCCAGCTGGAAAGATCGGCCTCCGGCGTCGGCCCCGCCGACAGCACCGGAAAATCCGAGACGAGATGCTGGCCGGGTGGGATGCGCGCGCTTTGTCCGCCGCGACCACGCCCGCGAAAGCCGCGTGAGATTGGAGGATCGCCCATGTGCCTGCCCGATGTCAGACGCCGTTAACCGAATATAGCAGCACCGTAACTAAATTGCGTCAATGTCAGGCAGCTGTCAGGTCCGACCTTTTAAAGCCCAACGCATCGACTGATTGGCTTTCGCGGGAGGCGGCGCGCTTCTCATCCAAGAAATAACCACGGAGACCTGCATGCACTACGCAATCAAGCGTCTATTCCTGTCCGTACTAACTATCGCGTTGATGACCGCGCTGGCGCCTTCATCCAACGCCACCACCACGCTGAAGGTCTTGCTATGGGGCGATATGACCGGCGTCATGGCCACGGACATGGGAATGGGCATGAGCAAGGCCAATAACGCCTTGCACGGGTCCAATTCGCAAATGGGCATCACGATCTATAGCAAATCGATCCTGGCCGGCCCGGTCATCTTCGAGGTCAAGAACAACGCCGAGAAAACGATCCATGAGATGCTGGTGCTCCCGATCAAGAACACCAATACGCCGCTGCCGTATCTCAAGAATGAGAACCGACTGGACGAGACAAAGACCCATTCGCTCGGCGAGGTTTCCGAACTCGATCCGGGCAAATCCGGCACGCTGAAGGCCACGCTCAAGCCCGGCAAATACCTGCTGGCCTGCAACGTCCCCGGACACTATGCCGGCGGCATGTGGACGTTGCTTACCGTCAGGCCCGCGCCGTCGGTCATGGGTGCACTTCAGAATCGTTGATCGTCACGATCCGGCAGGGCGGGTCGCAAGCCCGCCCGATCGCCGCCGATTTCGCCTTTGACCGGGGCCGGCGAGCATGGCCTTATTACGCCCGGACAAGGGCCCCAAAGCCTCGTGAGCGACCAATGTTGCCGGAACCAAACATGGATATTGCCCATCTCGGGCATCTCGAAATCCTGTCGCCTGCCTTCGACAAGAGCGCGCGCTTTTTCATCGACGTCATGGGCATGACGCAGAGCGGCGAAAAGGGCGACAGCATCTATTTGCGCGGTTACGACGACTACGAGCGCTATTCGCTCAAGCTTACCGCCTCGAAGACCAACGGCATGAAGCATGTCGCCTATCGCACGCGCTCGGCGCAGGCACTAGAGCGGCGCGCCGCGGCGCTCAAAGGCTCCGGCTTTGATGTCGGCTGGAGCGACGGCGATCTCGGCCACGGCAAGAGCTTTATCTGCAAGGACCCCGACGGTCACGTCATCGAGCTTTATTACGATACCGAATGGTACGACCCGCCGCCGGGCGAGAAGCCGGCGCTGAAGAATCAGGCGCAGAGGTTTCCCGCGCGCGGCTGCAATGTGCGCCGCATCGATCACTGGAACGGCTTGGCCGCCGATATTTCCGGCTGCCGCAAGTTCTTCGAGGACTATCTCGGCTTCCGCCTCACCGAGCGCATCGTCATGAACGACGGCAGCGAGGCCGGCATCTGGCTCACCGCAACCAACAAGTCCTATGACTTCGCCTATACGCGCGACGCCACCGGCGCCAAGGGCCGCTTCCACCACGTCACCTACGCGCTGAATTCACGCGAGGAGGTGCTGCTCGCGGCCGACATCTTTCTTGAAAACAGTGTGTTCATCGAGACCGGCCCGCACAAGCACGCGATCCAGCAGACCTTCTTCCTCTACGTCTATGAGCCCGGCGGCAATCGCATCGAAGTGGCGAACGCCGGCGCGCATCTGGTCCTGGCGCCGGACTGGAAGCCGATCACCTGGACCGAGGAGGAACGTAAGAAGGGCCAGGCCTGGGGCCTGCAAACCATCAAGTCGTTCCACACGCACGGCACGCCGCCGGTGCCGGACGCGGCCGAGTAGCCGCATGACCCTGCGCAACACCCCGCGCATTTCCTTCATCGGTTTCGGCGAGGCCGGCCAGGCGATCGCTTCGGGCCTGCGCGAGAGCGGCATCGAGCGCATTGCCGCATGGGATATTCTGTTTCCGAAAGCGGAAGGCGAGCGGCTGCGCGCGGCGGGAAAAAACATGGGCGTGCGGTTGGCCGATTCAGTCGCCGATGCGGTCGCCGAGACCGACATGATCATCGCGGCGGTGACCGCGGCCTCAAGCGTCGAGGCGGCGCGTTCGGTCAATCAGTATCTTTCCGGCAATCCTTACTACCTCGACATTAATTCCGTCTCGCCCGGCCGCAAGCAGGAAACCGCCAAGCTGCTCGGCGACAAGGCCCGTTACGTCGATGTGGCGGTGGTCGCCGCCATTCATCCGGCGCGCCACCGTACGCCGATGCTGACGGCAGGCCCCTACGCCGAAACGATCGCGCCGTTGCTTGCCGGGCTCGACATGCGCGCTTCGATCGTCGGGCCCGGGACCGGCTCCGCCGCGGCGATCAAGATGATCCGCAGCGTCATGATCAAGGGCATCGAGGCGCTGACGTTCGAGTGTTTTGTCGCCGCAGCCCGCGCTGGCATCCTCGACGAGGTGACAGCGTCGCTGAAGAACAATTATCCGGGCATCGATTGGGTGAAGATGTCCGAATACAACCTCGAGCGCATGGCGAACCACGGCGAGCGCCGCGCGGCCGAGATGGAAGAGTCGGCCGCGACCTTGCGCGAGCTGGGCATCAACCCGCTGATGGTCGAGGCGACCGTCACCCGCCAGCGCGAGATGGGCGCCATCGGCAGGGAGGACAGTGTGCGGGCGACGCTCGACAAGGGCCGGGTGGCCATCGTCAGCGCCGTCGACGCGGCCGCCAAGGACAGAAATTAGAGCGCCCTGGCTGGCCATCGTGCCACGCTTGGCTGCGCCGCAGCAATCTGAACAATCGTTCAGGTCAAATAAGCGCGCCTAGCGCGCATATTTCTTATATCTGTCACGATCCTTCTCCTACAGTAGCGCGTGTCATTCGTTGGGAGAAAAACATGACGCTGCATAAAATCGGATACGCTGCATTAGTCGCCGTGGCTGCCGCTGCGGTGATCGTCGGTTCCGCGGGCTCTGGCCAGGCCATGAGCAAGAAGAAAATGGCCGAACCACCGCCGCCGCTGCCGCCGACCTGCTGGTTCACATTGAGCAGCCCGGTCTGCGCCACCAAAGGTGGGGTAAATTTCACGTACTTCAACGACTGCTATGCGGAAAAGGACGGGTGGAAAGTCGTGTCGCATGGCGCGTGCAAGGCGCCGAAAATGTACAAGAAGATGGCCAAGAAAAAGATGTAATGACTGGCCGGCGACGGCCGAAAAATCGACGGGCCGCTACGCCGCAGCGGCCCGTTTGAGTCGCGAGACGCCAACTATTTTTTGCGCGGCGGAATTTGCATGAGCTCCGCGATCTGCTCCTTGGTCAGCGGTTTATCGAGGTATTTCAGCTTCACCGCATCCCTGATGGAACCGTCGAGATCGGCGAAGTGATCAGTCTGCAGCGCCTCCTTCGGCTGAAATTTTTCCATCGACTCCTTGAGCAACGCCACCGGCTTGTGCATTTTCTGCGAATACATCTCGATCGCCTTGGGGTCGGCATACATCCAGTCCACCGCTTCGCGATAGGCGTCCATGAAACGCATGATCGCGTCATGCTTGGTCTTCAGCGCATTGGCGTTGACGATCAGCGTGCGCACGGTCTGTCCGCGCAGCGAAGGCACGTCACTGCCATGGGCGACGATACGGATCTTGCCGTCATTGATTTCCTGCAATCCGAATGGCGGCGCCGCCCAGCCGATTTCGACCTGGCCAGACATCACCGCGGTTAGCGTCGCGGCGGGACCGCCGGTCGCGGTCGGCTTGGCCGTGGCGCCGAGTTCGCTGATGAAGGCACGGACGATATTGTTCGAGCTCGATCCATTGGTCGAATAGGCGATGGTCGTTTCCGGCGTCGCATCCTTCAGGCTTTTGATCTTGGAATCAGACCTCACATACCAGTAGAGATCGCCGGTGCCGGTGAACATCGGCGCCAGAATGCGCACCGGCGCGCCTTTGGAGAATGCGCGCATCGCGCCCGCCGCGCCGACGCCGGCGCCGATATCGGCGCTGCCCGAAATCACCGCCTGGATCGTTTCCCCCGCGCCCTGCGTGCCGACGTTCTCCAGCACCAATCCATGTTTCTTGAAGATGCCGGCGTCCTGCCCAAGCGTGGGCGCCTGGTTTTCCCAGTTGTTGATCTGCCCGATGACGAGCTTGAGCGTGTCCTCGGCCGACGCCGGGCCGGCGGTTAGCACCAGCGGCACAATCAGGCCGAGCGCGGCGATGATGGATCTGGCGGGTTTCATTCGATTCCTCCCTGTGGCTTTTTATCGTTTGCGCGTGTGGGGGCAGCATTCAACACCGGCTCATGCCCACTGGTGAAGCCCAAAATTAGCGCCGCCTGCGCTTTGCGCGCTGCGCCTTTGCTGGTGCACGAGCAGGCTTTGCCTTGTTTGGGGCCGGCCACCCACCAGCTGTCGCTACGCGCATAGCCCAGTAGTCCCATGAGCGCGTAAGCCCGGTAGTGTTGTCGATAATCCGAAAGCAGAGATCAATTTCGCGGGGCGAAAACGGATCGAGCTTTCCGATCGCCAAGGCACGCACCTGAAAATCGGCGTTGCGGCACGACATAATCGATCGATAGACACAGTTGCGTACGCTGGTGCCGGCGACCGTCACGCCGTGACGGTTCATCAGCACCATCCAGTGCTGCCCGAGCGCGCGGGCTAGCGAAGCGCCGTGCTCGCGCGTGACCACGAGCAAATCGGTGTCGCCGAATTCATCGCGCTGATCCCAGAACGGCGGCTTGTCGCCGCCGATGCTGCCGAGCGCAAAGACTGGCACGTAAGGCGTGCGCGTGGCGATAAGCGGCATGAACGCCGGCGAATGGTGATGGCACACCGACATGACCTCCGGCCGCGCCTTGTAGATTTCCCCGTGAATCACCCGCTCGGAATATTGCGGCGCCCCGGGATCGCGCACCGGCCGTGAATCGAGGTCGTATTCGATCAACCCGTCCGCCGTCACCATGTCCGGCGCGCTGGAACGCGAGAGAAAATAGCGGTTGGGATTGTCGGGGTGGCGCATGCTGACGTGTCCGAACGTGTCGAGCACGCCCTCGTTGGCGGCGATACGATTGGCGAGCGTGAGTTCGGCGCGGGCTTCGGCAAGAGGATTGGGCACTGACGTTCCCCCATGAACTTATGACCAAGCTGATGTCCCACTATAGGACAGCCGCCGCCGGTGCCTGGTCTTTTCTTTCGCGTAACAGGCGTCGTTTCACGGTTTTTCCGCTGTCGCGGTCTCACCCCGCGCGGCACCCGGAAATAGACCTTTACAACGTGGTTAAAAACGAAAAGCTAAAGGCAGTGGCGCCACTTATTTAGTTAATGGGGCGTAAACCGATGAGACATGTGTACCAAACATTTTACGGTGCACTGCTTGTCCTCGGACTGGCGGGCATTGCGCCGGAGCCGGTTCTCGCCGGCGGCTATCACTGGGACACGGTTTGCAATTCCCGACGCCCGGACGCTTAATATTCATCGCACCGTTATGTTCGCGAGGCGCCGCGCGTCGTCACTCACCAGCGCTACGTGGATCAGACGCGCGTCGTGCGCCACACGCGGCTCATCTAGGAAAACCAGATGATTGTCCACGTGCGGCCGGTGATCAATCGCGAGGTCGTCGTGCATCGCACCAATACGGTGGTGCGCAACATCACGTTGCACCGGGTCAATACCACCAACAAATATCGCGACGAAGTGCATAATGAGGTGGTGAACCGCTACACCGGAGGTTTGGTGCGGTACGTGAACGAGTACCACTACGTGCGCGGCGTGAATTGCAACTGCGGCTATGGCGGATCGCGTTACTCGGACGGGGATCAGGTCTCCTACCGCGACTAAGCGCGTCACGCCCAAAACGCTATGAGGAAGCCGCCTCGCCGCGTGACCGGCGGAGCGGTTTTATTTGCAGTCGCAATTGCGCCGTAGCGGCGCGCAAGGTGATAGAATGGCTGCCGCAGAGGAATAAGCCCGCCGCTACGCACGAAAGGCCATATTGCGATGAGGACCGGTTTGCGCACGAGGCTGCGGGCGGGTGGCCTGGCGCTGCCGGTCTGGCTGGCGCCGGCCGCGCCGACTGTGGCGCAAACGTCCCTCTCCATTCCCGATATTTCGCTGACGCTGCCACGCGACCTGTCGCCCTGGGGCATGTTTCTGTCCGCCGACATCGTCGTGAAAGCGGTGATGGTCGGTCTCGCCTTTGCCTCGGTGCTGACCTGGACCATCTGGTTCGCCAAGGCAATCGAACTGCTGATGGCGCGGCGGCGCCTGCGGCGCGCGATCGAGGCGCTCGATCAGGCGCGCTCGCTTGCCGAGGGCCTTGCCAGCCTGGGCGATGGCGACAGCGACGCGGCCGCACTGCTGGGTGCCGCGGAGGACGAATTGCGCCTGTCTGCGGGCGCGATCGAGCCGATTGGTGTCAAGGAGCGCATCGCCTCGCGGCTGGAGCGGCTGGAAACGGCCGCCGGGCGGCGGATGATCCGCGGGACCGGCATTCTCGCCAGCATCGGCGCCACTGCGCCCTTCGTCGGCCTGTTCGGCACGGTGTGGGGGATCATGAACAGCTTCATCGGCATTTCGAAGTCGCATATCACCAACCTCGCCGTGGTGGCGCCGGGCATTGCCGAGGCGCTGCTAGCGACCGCGCTTGGCCTGGTGGCGGCCATCCCGGCGGTGGTGATGTACAACATGTTTTCACGCTGGATTGCCGGTTATCGCGCGCTGCATGCCGACGCCGCCGCGGACATCCTGCGCCTGGTCAGCCGCGATCTCGACCGTGGCGCCTACGACCAGATCAACGCCAAAGGGTGCCGGCCGGCGGCGGAGTAAGACCTCATGAGCGTACGTCTCGATCACGGCGACGAAGCGTTCAGCGAGCTTCATGAGATCAACGTCACGCCGTTCATCGACGTGATCCTGGTGCTGTTGATCATTTTCATGGTCGCGGCGCCGCTGGCGACGGTGGACATTTTCGTCAACCTACCGGCCGCGAACGTCGAGCAGCAACAGCGCCCGGACAAGCCGCTGTATTTGACGCTTCAATCCGATCTGAGCGTCATGGTCGATAACGATCCGGTGAGCCGCAACGACCTCACCGCCGCGCTTAATCGGGCGACCGGCGGGGACAAGGAGCAGCGCGTGTTCCTGCGTGCCGACAAGACGGTGGCTTACGGCGACCTGATGGCACTGATGAACGACCTGCGTGCCGCAGGTTATCTGCATGTCGCGCTGGTCGCGCTCGAAGCCGAGAAACCGCATTGAGCGCCACCCGCAACAAATCACTGGCACTTTGGAGCGCTTGCTTCGCACTGGCCCTCTGTATGCATGTCGCCGGCGCTGCAGCACTGCTGGCGCACTGGAACGAAAATTCCGATTCCGTCGCCAATGCGCCGGTGATCACGATCGATCTCGCGCCGCTGCCGGTGGCGCCTGAGACCAAGCCAAACGAATTGTCCCCGGGGCCGCAGCAAAGCGAAGTGAACCCCAAACCCGATCCCGAGCCTGATCCGGTCAAGCCGGTCGAGAAGATCGAGCTTCCGCCGGAACCTCAGACTGAGTCGCTCATGGCGATCTTGCCGCCAACGAAGCCGGTGGAACAACTGAAGGAGAAAAAGCCAAAACAATTGCACGCGAGCCTTGCCAGCGCGCCGCCAAGCGCCGAGCAGAAAGCCGAGCGCGCGGCGGCGCCGATGCCCGGTGCTTCCTCGCGTGATTCGAACGCGCTGTCGAACTGGAAATCGCTGCTGGTGGCTACGCTCGAGCGCAACAAGCGCTACCCGGCTCAGGCGCAGCAGCGTGGAGAACACGGCGTCGCCGAGCTCGCTTTCAGCATCGACCGCCGCGGCGGCGTGCATCATGCGCGCATCGTGCGCAGCTCCGGCTCCAGCCTGCTCGACAGCGAAACCATGGCCATGGTTGAACGGGCGGCGCCGCTGCCGCCGCCACCGCCGGAGGTTGCCGGCGCGGAGATTTCGATCGTCGTGCCGATCCGCTACAACATGCGTTGATGTCGCGGTTTCTTGCCGCCATCCTGCGACAAGACCGAGCGTGAGGCCAAAATTGAGCCGCAAGACGGCGCGAAAGAAGCGCCGAAAGATGCGCCGAAGGAGCACGCGGCCATGGCTGAACCGGACGAGAAAGCGCACGCCAGGCCGGCCCATCGCCACAAGGAAGTCCGGCACGCGCGGGAAGCGCCGCGCAACTTCCGCGCCGGCGCGGGCAATCGCCCGACGTTTTTTGGACTTCTGCGCTAGCCAAGCAGCGCTGCCCGCGGCAAATTGGCGTCGCGCATGACCGACCTTTCCGCCTATCGCAAAGCGCTGCGCGCGCTGCTGACGCCTGCCGAGCGGCGCACCTTTGCGCGGCTCGATACGGCGCAGAAGGTGCAGACTTTCCTCGATAAATTGCCGCCGAATTTCGAGCTCGACGGCGAGACCGCGATGTCGCCGCGGCGCGTGCTGAAGGCGCGCACGGCGCATTGCGCGGAAGCGGCGCTGTTTGCCGCCGCGGTCTTTGCCTTTCACGGGCAGCCGCCGTGGCTGATGGACATGCGCGCGCTGCCCAGCGACCAGGACCACGTCATCGCGCTATTCCGGCAGCGCGGCCTGTGGGGCGCGATCAGCAAGACCAACCACGCGGTGCTGTGCTGGCGCGATCCGATCTACCGGAGCCCGCGCGAGCTGGCGATGTCCTACGCGCATGAATATTGCCTCGATGGCGGCAAGAAATCGCTGCTCGCCTATTCCCGGCCGTTTAACCTCGCGCGTTACCGGCCCGCGCGCTGGGTAACGGCGGAGGAAGACCTCGCCTGGCTCCTGGAGGCGCTCGACAACGCGCCGCATCTGCCGCTCGCGCCGGCGCGGGCGTTGAAGACGCGCCGACGTACCTCCTGGGTCGAACTGCTGTCGCAAGACGTGATCGACTGGCCCAACCCGCGCCAGCCGAAGCTCAAGACCGCGAAGAATACCCCAAGGGGCTCAGCGTGACGTCGCTCGTCATTCGCCGGAAATTCACCGTCGCCTGGGGCGACTGCGACCCGGCCGGCATCGTCTTCAACCCTCGCTTTTTCGACATGTTCGACGCGAGCTCATGGATGCTGTTCGAAACGGCGCTCGGCGTGAAGCAACATGATCTCGCGCGCGTCTACGGCATCGTCGGTATCGCGCTGGTGGATGCGAAGGCGAATTTCTCCAAACCGGTGACGTTCGGCGACCAGGTCGAGATCGCCTCGCGCGTGCGCGAGTTCGGCCGCTCGAGCTTCGAGACCGAGCACAAACTCACTGTCGGCGGTGAACTGGCGGTGGACGGCGCCGAGACGCGCACGTGGGCCGTGCGCGACAAGACTGATCCGCAAAAGATCATGGCGGCGGCCATTCCCAAAGATGTAATTGCAAAATTCGGCTAGTCGGCTGATTTAGTCAGATTGCAGGGTATAGATGCTTAAGTTTGATGTGGGCGCGCGATCGCACACTGCTCGTCAATTAATTCGAAGCCCGCCGTAGTTCAGCGTACTGAGAAAGCGCGAGGTTCACAGCCGCAAAAGCCGCTGGACGTAAACTAAGCAACCGCCGATTAGTGCGCCGAGGATCACCCACCGAGCGGTGCTGGGGGACCAAAATAGCGCAGACGATATCGTCCCATAATTAAGGCCGAGTTCGCAGGAATTCCGCGTTGTTTACGCTTGATCTACGCGACTAGGTTTATTATCCTAATTCAACGCTTTAACAAATGCCGCGTAGGGGATTGACCAAATTGCCGCAGATGCCATTTTACCTCTCGCCTGGGCTTGTTCAGGGCGGCGCCCCGAGCGCCGTCCGAAAGGAGATGCCTATGGTATCAACAGCTCAGGCGACCGAACGTATTCCCCCCGATAACAGTCGTGTGCGCGGCAGGCCTTTCGCGAACGGCAATCCCGGCCGAAAGCCTGGATCTCGTAACCGCGCAACCATGATCACGAATGCCATTGGTGACAAGGACCGAGAGGAATTGATTCAAAAAGGACTAGAGCTTGCTAAACAAGGCGACCCCCCAATGCTAAAGTTCTTTTTGGAAAGGATCATGCCGAAAGAATGGCACCTGAGATTTCAATTACCCGCAATTGAAACTCGTCAGGACGTCGTCAAAGCTTTGGCCCTAATTCTAAAAGCGGATTTCAGATGGCGAGATCTCACCTGCGACTGCGAATCATCTCACTGCGATGGTTGCAAATATAAATCGGTGTCTCGAAGATGCAGAATTCGAAGCCGACATCGAGGCAAAAATCGAGCAATCGCTCGAGATAGGCGAGAAAGAAGCGGAGGATCTGGAAAAACGGATGAAAGCAATATGCTCAAACCACAATTAAAACAGCGATGGCGACGCTTAGAGCGTCGGAGGCAATACCTATTCCGGAAGGCCGCTCCGCTGCTTGCTGGTTTAATAATAGCAGAGGCTGAAGAACGCGCCGCCGGAGAGGAAAGGCGTAGGCTTTGGCTCCAGGAGAATGCTGGGAATGCTAAAGAGAGTGAGGGAAATTGCGTCTCACGGCGCAGACCAAGCGTTGAATAAACGGTGCAGCAGAAAGGTGGAAGATAGCTCGCACGCACTTGCGTCCATCTCGTCCTCACGAGTCAGCGATGATCCTGTCATCGCTGACGTTTTTCGGGGGTGCACACTCGGACCGCCGCCGCTTGACTTAACAGTACTCGCCTCGAGTGCGATCCGACCCAAAGTCCCGCTGTCAGGTCGTGCCTTGTCTCTTCGCTAGTAAGGTCTATTTGGATTGCTTTTTGCGCTGGCGCAGCCGCACTCCGGGGCCGCCGCAGTTCTCGTCGATGAACCGCGCTTGTTGATTATTTGCGTTTCCTAGATTTGCGAAGGCGGGCACCTTCACCACCCCCATTTTCTTCAAAAAATTGAATGCCGGCAGCTTCGATAGCTTTTCTAATTTTTTGTCCGGTCGTTTCGCGGCCGCCCAAGTCACCATCGGCGGCCTCCAACCGAGCAATCGTCGGTTCTGACACACCCGAGTGTCTTGCTAAGTCAGCCTGTGACCATCCCAGCAGAGCACGGGCCGCCTTAATTTGCCGAGTTGTCACCATTCGCCCCACCGGCTTTTGATATTCGCCCTTTTTGATAGAAATTCTATTGACTCGGCGTCTGAGATGAATTAATAGTATTTCTATCAATACGACGGTGCCCGTTTGCGGCGATTACCATGACTTTGAATTTTTCGGAAGGAAAGACGTTGATGGACCAACTAAGTCTCGCTGCCACCACCTATCGCACCCTGCGGGAGCGGATCCGCGCGCTAGGACCCCCAGATCGACGAGCAGACGCTGGCCGATACGGTCGAGGGCCTGACCGATGTCCATGAAATCCTCCAGGCTATCATTCGGGCCGCCCTGGCCGATGAGGCCCTGGTCTCAGGGCCTCAAAGGCCGGATCGCAGAGATGGAAGATCGTCTCGGCCGACTGCAGTGATCGCGCCGTCAAACGCCGGCAGATCGCCCGCGACGTAATGGTCGAGCTCAACCTAAAGAAGCTCAATGCGCCCGACTTCACCGCCACCATAAGGGAGGGCATCCCCGCCCTGGTGGTGCTCAACGAGGACGCCGTGCCTTCGATCTTTTGGCAGCCGGTGGCCCCCAAGCTCAAGCGGCAGGAACTCGCCCAGGAGCTTAAACACGGTGGCGAAATCCCCGGCGTCACCCTCAGCAATCCCGAACCAGTCTTGAGCGTGAGGACACGATAATGGGTTTCTCGACAAGACAGGTGCAGGCACTGCGGCGACATCCCAGTCGCCGGCATATCCGCACGCGTGAGGCGCATGGCCGGGAACTCACCTATCTCGAGGGCTGGTACGCGATCTCGGAAGCCAACCGGATTTTCGGATTTGACGGCTGGAACCGGGAGACGGTCGACTCCAAGTGCGTCCTGGCCAGAGAAAATCGGGGGACCTTCATGGCAATCTACATCGCCCGCGTGCGGCTTACGGTGCATGCGGATGGTGCGACCATTATCCGCGAGGGCCATGGCACTGGTGAAGGGCACGGACCATCGCCCGGCGAGGTGCACGACATCGCCCTTAAGGCCGCAGAAACCGATGCCACCAAGCGGGCGCTCGCCACCTTCGGCAAACCCTTTGGTCTTGAGCTATATCGCAGCGGCCGGGCGACCGTACAGAAACCCCTGTCCTCAAAAATGCCTGTCGTTCCCGTGCCGATCCCGGTGCCGACCGACGTCCACCTTGGCTTCCACCCGGATGATACGACCCCCATCCCACGGCCATCGCGTTACTACGGCCGCCGTCAGAATCCGGTCACCCGTGATCGAGCCCAGGCACGACGTGCCCTGGAGGTCGCCCCCTCAGCCGACACCTCGATTGTTCCCTCTTCACCTGGCCTCGTCCCGGCCCGGATCGACAAGAGCGTTTTGACCCTGGCTGAACCCAGACGGCTGCGGGACAAGACCCATCTGCGGTTTGTCGTCGCTCAACCCTGTCTCGTCTGCGGCCGGCAGCCATCGGATCCACATCACCTCCGGTTTGCCCAACCCAGAGCGCTGGGCCTCAAGGTCAGCGATGAGTTCACCGTCCCGCTCTGCCGCGGTCATCACCGCCAGCTGCACCAGGCCGGTGATGAAGTGGCCTGGTGGAACAGTCATCGTTTGGAACCACTTGGCGTAGCCTCAACGCTATGGCGGCAGACGCACTCGCTACCCGCAAAACCTCAGGGGTCTAGCGTCGATGAGTTAGCGGCTGAAGTAAAAAGCATCGCTAATGGCAATGGCACTGATGCCCCAAATGCCACCCCGGCCGCGGCAAATGGCGAAACGAAGCCAATTCCCTCTGGCTCCCCATGAGCTCGCTCCGGCAGATCGCGGCCAACCGCCGCAATGCGCTCAAAAGCACCGGCCCGATAACAGCGGATGGTAAGGAGCGTTCACGCGGCAATGCGGTGCGCCATGGCCTCACCGCCGAGACCGTCATTGCCACGCTCGAGGATCAGGAAGATTACCAGGCCTTCGAAGCTGCAGTGATTGCCGAGTATGACGCTGAGATCGGCGGTGGAGCGCGAGTTGGTGCTTCGATTGGCGAGCGTGCTTTGGCGGCTTCGTCGTGCCACAGGCATGGAGACAGCGCTCTTCGAGTCTGTGACCGCAGAACCTGGCAAGGTCGAACATGAGTCTTCAGGCCCGACCCTCATCGAGGCAGCCGCCCCCTCGGACCCAAATCAGTTACACCTGGTAGCAACAACACGGCTTAACGCGGCGCCAGGAAACGACGGTTGCGATACGAAAAAAAATATCACCGACTGCTTCTTGCGCTTGGCCGTTCTGCCGACTTTCGCCCTTGACCGCCTCAGTCGCTACGAGCATTTGCTTTGGCGGCAAGCTCGCCAGATTGTGTTCACGCTAGAGTCGTTGCAGCGCCGTAAGCGAGAGCCGATCCGCTCAACCTTTCCATTCTCGTTCCGGCGGCGCGATCGTGTGGCATTTTCTGAAGACACCAAGTGACCACTCGCAAGGTAAACGACTGCGCCGACCACTCTCGCCACGTTGGTCAGTTTCTGGGGAAGCCCATTGGGTTTTCGTGATCACGACGGCGTAATTGCCGTAAACACCTAGTCGGCTGATTCAGTCAGATTGCAGGGTATAGATGCTTAAGTTTGATGCGGGCATTTTTGGTGGTGAATTGCCAGTCGGCCGTGGTGTGGTTGGCATTGCGGTCGTACTCCCAGGCGGCGATTTCGTCGGTGAGGGTTTGTTTGTCGGGGATGCGGCGATCGAGGCACTGGGACGTGAGGACGCCGAGTTCGGACTCGGCCAGATCGAGCCAACTGCCGTGTTTTGGAGTGTAGTGCCATTCGAAGCGCTCGACCAGGCGCCTGGCTTCGACGGCCGGAAAGGCTTCGTAGAGTGAAGCCTTGCTGTGGATAGGCTTCCGAGACATCGGCCTTCAATAAGATCCGCGCCTTCAGCACCCGGCGCGCCGGGCTCTTTCCCTTCCGCATCAGCGTTTCAAGCCGTTCGCGCTCCTCGCCGCTCAGCCTCACAACATACTTCTTTACCGCAATCTCCTTCGCAGCCATGATTGCCTCCCTCGCCAGTCGTTGGCGACGAAAGCGAATCATCAATTCCTTTCAAATTGGTCGAAGCGGGCGACTAGGCGATCTTCACGTATTCGAAGTCGCCCGGTTTGTTGTCGATGCCGACCTTGGGCGGCGCGATCCAACCGGCGAATTTGCCGGGTTCGAACTGCGGCTGCATCAGGCTCTCGATGAAATCCTTGTCGGAAGACGACGGCAGCATTTCGGTGCGGCGGTGGGTCCACTCGGCGGGCGACAGGACATTGCCGTCGACGTCGACATTGGTGCGCGAGAACTCGCCGATGTGGCGGTGGAAAGCGACGTGCGGCAGCTTGAGCTGGAACGGAATGCCGATGTCGGAAATCACCTTGTTCCAGCGGGACACCCCATTATTGCAGTCGCCGACGTAGTCGTCGCGCAGCCGCATGTTGAGGGCTGAGAGCGCCGGCGTGTCCTCGTTCTTGATCCGACCCTCGACGAAACGCAACACCGGATAGGTGCCGCCTTCAAGCCGGTGGTCGTCCTTGAGCCGGTCCTCGCGGTAGCGACCCTTGAGGCCGGCGTGGAAGGCGTTGGCCGCATTGGTCGAAATCTCGTTGCCGAAAAGGTCGAGCGTCAGCGAGAAATGCATGTTGGCCTTCTTCTGGATGGCGGGCAGGTCGATGACGCCGAGCTTGCGCACGGCTTCGATGTCGTGCGGGTCCTCGATGCCGGCGGCTTTCATCGCCTCGCAGGTGCGCTGGATGATGCGGGTCACGCCGGTTTCGCCGACGAACATGTGGTGTGCTTCCTCGGTCAGCATGAAGCGGCAAGTGCGCGACAAGGGATCGAAGCCGGACTGCGCCAGCGATTCAAGCTGCATCTTGCCGTCGCGGTCGGTGAAGAAGGTGAACATGAAGAAGGAGAGCCAATCCGGCGTCTTTTCGTTGAAAGCGCCGAGCATGCGCGGCGTGTCGGGATCGCCGGAGCGGCGCTGCAACAGCGCTTCCGCCTCCTCGCGGCCGTCGGTGCCGAAATATTTCTGCAGCAGGTAGACCATGGCCCAGAGGTGGCGGCCCTCCTCCACGTTGACCTGGAACAGATTGCGCATGTCGTAGAGCGAGGGCGCGGTCTTGCCGAGATGGCGCTGCTGCTCGACGGAGGCCGGTTCGGTGTCGCCCTGGATGACGACCAGGCGGCGCAGCATGGCGCGGTATTCGCCGGGGATTTCCTGCCAGGCCGGTTCGCCCTTGTGCGCGCCGAAATTGACCTGGCGCCCTTTCATCTGCGGTGCCAGCAGCACGCCCCAGCGGTATTCCGGCATGCGGACGTAATCGAACTTGGCCCAGCCCTTGGGATCGACGCTGACGGCGGTGCGCAAATAAACGAGCGACTTCTGGAAGCCCTCCGGCCCCATGTCGTTCCACCAGTCGATGTAGCCGGGGTGCCACTTCTCCAGCGCGCGCTTGACGCGCTGGTCCTGGCCGAGCGCGACATTGTTGGGGATCAGGCCGTCGTAATCGACTTGCTCGATGTTCATGGCTTAGACCCTTTCCTTATTGAAGGTCGGCGAGACGCCTGAGCCGTAGAGCTTGAGCGCGCCCTGCTCGCCGATGGCGTTTGGCCGCTGGAAGATCCAGTTCTGCCAGGCGGTCAAACGGCCGAAAATTTTGGTCTCCATCGTCTCCGGGCCGGCAAAACGGAGGTTTGCCTCCATCCCGGTCATGGCGTCGGGCGAGAAACTCGTGCGCTCTTCGAGCATCACCCGCAATTCCTCATCCCAATCGAAGTCTTCGTAGGCGAACGTGACAAGGCCCATTTCGGCGGCATCTTCTGCCTCAACACCCATGCCGATCTTTGTATCCGCAGCTTTCAGCGCCTCCGGCTCGCCAAGGAAACGGGTTTGCAGGCGGGTCAAGCCGTTGCCCATGGGATAGAAGCCAAAATTAGCCTGGCCCAACGTGATCGCCGCCGGTTTGCGGTTGTCGCCCTCGCGCGTACCGATCAGCATCAGCGAACGGTCGGCGGCGAAGGCAAGTTCGGCAAGCGTGCCAGCAAAGCAGGAGCCCGGCTCGATCAACGCGATGAAGCTTTTGGGGGTCACGTCGACGCGTTTGAACACGCGCTTGAAATAATGGCGGATTTCGCGCATCAGCCAGTCGCCATTGGCCTTGGCGAGGAAATCGTCGTGCTCGAGCACGGCTTGCGCGCTGCCGTCGGTGCGCAGCAACACGACTCCGATGGCTGCTTCATTGGCGCGCAGATGCAGGATGGCGTCTTCCAGCTCGCGCGCGACGGTGAGCGGCCAGAACTTGTCGCCCAGCGCATGCGCGGCATCGAGCGAGGCCGGCACCGCTTGCGTAGGCCCGCGCACAGTGATCGTCGCGAGGCCACGGGTCCGGTCGATTTCGATTTCGACGTGCGAATAGGCGACTCTGTCGGTTTCGATCTTGCGTTGAAGCGGCGTGAGCGCAATGCCCTTGGCGTCTTTCGGCCGATCCGAGCGCGCCGCGATCTCGCGCGCGCGGGCGGCGACGGCATCCTTCCACTTGGAATTCGGTACCACCTCGTCGACCAGCCGCCATTCGATGGCCTTGCTGCCGCGGATACCCTCTTCGATCGAGCAGAACACGTCGGCGCGGTCGCGCCGCACCTTGCGCTTGTCGGTAACGCGGGTGAGCCCGCCGGTACCGGGCAGCACCGCGAGCAGCGGCGTCTCCGGCAGCGCCACCGCCGAGCGCCGGTCGTCCACCAGCATGATGTGATCGGTGGCGAGCGCCAGCTCGTAGCCGCCGCCCGCGGCATTGCCGTTGATGGCGCAGATATAGGTCTGCTTTGAGTTGTCGCTGGCATCCTCGATGGCGAGCCGCGTCTCGTTGGTGAATTTGCAGAAATTCACCTTCTGCTGGTGCGTGGATTTCCCCAGCATGCGAATGTTGGCGCCGGCGCAGAACACGTTGTCCTTGCCCGACTTGATGACGACGGCGCGCACCTCCGGATGCTCGAAGCGCAGCCGCTGCACCGCGTCGTTCAATTCGATATCGACCCCGAGGTCGTAGGAGTTGAGCTTGAGCTCATAGTCGCCGAGGCCGCCGGCGGAATCGACGTCCATGACGAGATAGGCAACCTCACCGTCGCGCTCGATGCGCCAATGGCGATAGCGCGAAGGATCGGTCTGGAAATCGATTGCCTGCATGATCCGCCCTGCGATAACCAGCCGCGAGATAGTTTCGATTGCAACATGCACTATTATGCACGGCAATAACATTGATGGCAGCAGCCGACAATATCCGATCTGCAATAGGCCGGAATTTCTAATCTTGCTTGGCATTATATTGCATGTTAGCCGTTGGACGATGAGCCAAGTTCCATCGAATGCACCCTTGGCGAAACCTGCCCCGGCCAAGCCCGCGTTGAGCGGCGAAAGCGACGCCTATTTGCGCCGCCTGGGCGAACGCGTGCGCACGCTCCGCAACCAGCGCGGCATGTCGCGCAAGGCGCTTGCCGCGCACGCGCGCGTTTCGGAGCGCTATCTGGCGCAATTGGAGGCGGGCGTCGGCAATTGCTCGATCGTGCTGCTGCGGCGCATTGCCCACGCCATCGGCCTGCCGGTGACGCAACTCGTGCATGACGGCGCCGAGCCTACGCTCGACCTGGTGCTGCTCACGCAGTTTCTCGAACGACTGCCAGCGCCGGCCCTCGCAATGGCGCGCGAATTGCTGGTACAGACTTTCAGCGAACCGTCGAAGAACGCGCGGCGCAAGCGCATCGCGCTGATCGGGTTGCGCGGCGGCGGCAAATCCACTCTCGGCGCCTTGCTGGCGGACCGCCTTGGCGTGCCCTTCGTCGAACTTGACCGCGAGATCGAGCGGCGCAGCGGCGCGACGCTGAACGAAATTTTCGAGATGTTCGGGCAGGAAACCTTCCGCCGTGCCGAGCGCGAGGCACTGGAGGCGGTGCTGGCGCAGCATCCGCATTTCGTCATGGCGACCAGCGGCGCAATCGTCACAGAGCCGGGCACGCTTGAATTGCTGCTTGCCTCATGCTTCACCGTCTGGGTTCGCGCCGCGCCGGATGAGCACATGAGCCGCGTGATGGCGCAAGGCGATCTGCGCCCGATGGCGAGCAGCGGCCGCGCCATGGATGATCTGGTCTCCATCCTCAAGAGTCGCGAGCCGCTCTATGCCAAGGCGGAGGCGGCGCTCACCACCAGCGGCAAGACGCCGGAGCAGAATGTAACCGAGCTACTGCGCATCATCCGCGGTCCCGACACCCACGCGCGGCGCAGCGCGTGAGGGCCGGAGAATTAGAATGAGCGAAACGATCAAGACCGACGTTCTCATCATCGGCGCGGGGCCGGTCGGCCTGTTCGCGGTGTTCGAGCTCGGCCTGCTCGACATCAAGGCGCATCTGGTGGACATCCTCGACAAGGTCGGCGGCCAATGCGCCGAGCTTTATCCGGAAAAGCCGATCTACGACATTCCCGGCATTCCTTACGTCACCGGGCAAGGGCTGACCGACGCGCTGATGCAACAGATCAAGCCGTTCAAGCCCACCTTTCATCTCGGCGAGATGGTGACGACGCTGGAAAAAACCGGCGATGCGCGTTTCCGCGTCGCCACCGACACTGGCAAGAGCTTTGACGTGAAATGCGTGGTGATCGCCGCCGGCGGCGGCTCGTTTCAGCCCAAGCGGCCGCCGATCGCCGGCATCGAGCCTTACGAGGCCAAATCGGTGCACTACGCGGTGCGCAAGATCGACGAATTCCGCGGCAAGCGGCTGCTCATCATCGGCGGCGGTGATAGCGCGCTCGACTGGACGCTCAATCTGCAGCCGGTCGCCAAGCGGCTGACGTTGGTGCACCGGCGCGACGAATTCCGCGGCGCCCCCGACAGCGTCAACAAGATGCGGGCATTGGCCGCCGACGGCAAAATGGATCTCAAGATCGGCCAGGTGTCGGCGCTGGAAGGTGACGGCGGGCAGCTTTCGGCCGTGACCATCAAGGGTAATGACGGCGCGACCGCGCGGGTCGAGATCGACGCCATGCTGCCGTTCTTCGGGCTAACCATGAAGCTTGGCCCGGTGGCGAAGTGGGGCATCAAGCTGGAAGACGAGCTGATCCCGGTGGACACCGGCACATTCGAGAGCAACGTGCCGGGCCTGTTCGCTATCGGCGACATCAACACCTATCCGGGCAAGCTCAAGCTCATCCTCTCCGGCTTCCACGAGGCGGCGCTGATGGCGCAGAAGGCCTACCACTATGTCTTCCCGGACAAGCGGCTGGTGTTCCAATACACCACCTCTTCCACCAGCCTGCAGAAGAAGCTGGGAGTGGCCTGAGCCGCATGATCTCGAAAAGTGGGAAGCGGTTTTCGGAAAAGATCGTGCGGAATTAAAACATGCCGAAAATCACTTACATCGAGCACGACGGCACCGTGCACACCGTCGATGCTGAGATCGACTCAACGGTGATGGAGACCGCGCTGCGCAACGGCATTTCCAGCATCGTCGCCGAATGCGGCGGCGGCTGCTCCTGCGCGACCTGCATGGTGCATGTGGACGAGGCCTGGAGCGCGATCGTCGGCCCGCCCTCGGCGGAGGAAGACGAGATGCTCGACGGCGCCTTCGAGGTGAAGCCGAATTCGCGGCTGTCCTGCCAGATCAAGGTGACGGACAAGCTCGACGGCCTGGTGGTGCGCACGCCGGCCTATCAGGGCCGCTGAGAAGCCGCGCAGAGGCGCATGGCTAACGGATGGTGAATTCTGCCGTCCAACATTGTCTCCATTGCGCAACGTGTTTGTACGAATTTTGTGTCACAGTCGATACGTCGCCGAAATTGTTCGGAGCCGTGTCGCCATGCGCCTGTCCCGCAGTATCGCCCCGCTGCTCAACGCCGCCGTTGGCGCGCTCGCGCTCATGGTTCCCGTGCCGACGACGGGCGCCAGCGTGGCGGAGCTGGCGCCGCTACCGCCGGCCGTGATGCTTGCCAGCATCGAACGCGTCGACAAAGACGACGCGGCGCTGATCGCAGTCCGTGCGGAAGCGCGAACCGCCATGCTGCGCCTGCAAGCCGCGGGTAGCCCCTAAATAGAATTGGCTGTCACGCCGCCTCGATACGGATCGGCTTGGCGCCATCGTAGAGCACCGAGCGGCCGAGTTCATAGAGTTTGTCGAGATCGGACGTGATGGTGATGAAATGGTTGCCGGCGAGCTGGCCGACCTTGCTGGAAAAATGCACGCCTCCGTAAGCGAGCAGGATTTCAGTTTCGCTGACGCCGCCCGGATGCACGATGAACTGGCCCGGCGCCGGATAGCTGGTGTGGTTCTCATAGCTCAGCCCGAGATCGAGATCGCCTAGCGGAATCCACACCCCCTCGCCGCTCCAGCGCACGTGGATGATCTTGTTGTCGTAAGGCAACAGCTTCTTGAACACCGCGCAGGTCTTCGGCGCCGCCGCCGTCTCAAAATGCGCGTCGAATGTATGCGGCCCGGCCTTGATCCGAAGCTTGTCCATTAAAATCAGTCCCGATTTTTTCTGAGATATCGCAGCCGTCAGCCGCCATCGCCGATGATGGTGAAAGGCGCCCAGAACAAGCGGGTGGCCGTAGGAGAACAGCAGCTTGCCGCTATTGTCGTCGAATCCACTGCCGTCGAGCAGCGCCATCATCGCCTGCCGCAGCGCCTCGGCGCGGGAGAGGGTCGGATTCTCCGCCTGACGGCGGAACAGGTCGCTGACCAGGATGCGCGCCGAGGCCGAGTGCACCGACCAGTTGGTCACCAGGATGGTGCGCGTGCCAGCGTAGAAGAAGGCTTGCCCCAGCCCCGAGGCGGCCTCGGCGCCGGCGCCGGCGCCTGCCGCGGTGTTGCAGGCCGACAGCACGACCCAGTCGGCGTCGAGCTTGAGCGCGAGAATCTTTTCCATCGTCAGCAGCCCGTCACCGGACACGCCGGCGACCGCCGGCGCGGTGAGCGCCAGCGCCGGCTGGGTGAGCCCGTTGAGTTCGCCCGGCACCAGCCCGTGCGTGGCGAAGTCGATGATGCGGTAATGCGACAGGTCCGCTGTTTCCACCGCTTTTTCGTTTGCATCTCTGCCGAGACGAAGCGTCTTGGCCGGATCGATCCGCAGCGCCTTGGCGATGGAGGTCAGTTCCGCCGCGGTGTCGGGCAGCCGCGGCAGCTGCGCGAGATCGGCGCTGCTGACGCCTTCGATGTGCGGGCTCGAGCGGCGCTTGAGCGGCATGCCGCGCGTTGCATTGGCCGCCGTATCGGCCGAAGCCACCACCACCGGCTTTATATTCTCAGCGTCGGCGTCAGCCGCCTGCTCGGCACTGAAATAGGGGTCGCCAAAACCGATGAACGGATCGCGGTTCGCCGGACCCGGCGGCAATTGCCGCAGCGTGCGCAGCGCCGCAGCCGACGGCACCAGCGTCACCGCATGCGTGCGCGCGAGCCACGGCACGTTGCGATAGCTGGAGAACAGCAGCCCGTGCTCGGGCTCGTCCTTCGCCGTAGGAGCGGTCGGCAAGCAGCGACAGCGGCAGCAGGCCGAGCGCGCCGTTGGTGACGACGATCAGGCTTTTCGCCGGCTTCCAGCCCGCCTCGACCGGCTTGAGCAGCAGGCTGTAGAGGTCGTAGGCGAGGTTAAGATCGAACGGCGGAATGTCGGAGATCAGCGCTACATCCGGCTCCAGCGCCTTGCGCAGCGTCTGAATCTTGGTGGCGATATCGCCCGAGCTCGCCGGGATGGTGGCGAAGGCGACTTTGCCCTCCTTCGGCACCGCCCAGACGAAGCTGGCGTCGCGGCCGAAATAGAACGACAGCAGCGCCTCGTCGGGCTTGAGGATGGCGCGGATTTCGTCGAGCGATGGCGGCTTCGGGTCGATCAGGTTGGCGTAATTCGGAAATCGCTTGGCGATGGTATCGCGCAGCTTGTCGCGCTCACCGCGCAAATTCTTGATCGACACGTTGAGCGCTGCGACGCCATTTTCGTCGCGCTGACCGGCCGGCAGCGCCAGCACGTTGTTGAGGGTGCCGAGCTGCGCGGTCACCTGCTTGCTCAGGTCCTGCTCCTGGCGCACGAGTTCGGCGAGCGCCGCGTCCTTGATCTGCGCGCGCGCGCTCGATGACGCAAGCGCCCGTTGCACCGAATGACCGCGGATGGCGTCGGCGAGCGCGAAGGTTTCTTCGGCGACGCCACCGTCGGCGGCGGTCTGCGCCTGGTTGCGCAGGGCGATATATGCTTCGACGTAGTTTTGCAGCCGATCGCTGCGCATCGCCACCGACACCGAATTGTCATCGTCGGCATTCTCGCGGGCGCCTGCCATCAATATCGGAATGGCGGCCTGGAATTCGCGGATGGCATCGGCGTCGCGATGCACCTTCATGTAACCGAACGCCAGATTTGCGCGGGCGTTTGCCGTATCGTAGTTTTTCTCGCCGACGCGGGCGATCTCGCGCTTGAGCAAAGCCTCTGCCGCCGCGATGCCGCGGTCGAATTGCCCGGCCGCATAGTACGAATTGATGCGCGATCCATTGAGATCGAGCGCCAGACGGCGCTGCGGGTCCCAATTGGCCGTTGCCTTGTCGATTTCGGCGTAGACCGCGATGGCTTCCTTGCGCTTGTGCTGAAGATTGAGCACCAAGGCGAGGCCCGAAAGCTCGTTCACGATCGTCTGCGAATCTTCGGCAACGCCGATGGTGCGGTTGATGTCGAGCGCCGTGCGCATCAGCGTCTCGGCTTCGGAATAGCGGCCTTCGTCGACCAGAATATTGGCCAGCCCGACGATATATTTCGTCGTCACCGAACTGTATTTGCCGTGATCCTTCAACCGCGACAGCAACGCGCGCCGTGAATCGGCTTCCGCCTCGGCGAGGCGGCCTTGTTTGGCCTTCATGCGAGCTTCGCCGAGCACCAGGTTATCGACCGTCCCGCGCAGTTGCACTTCGGGCGGCGGATTTTTGCCGCTCAGAATGCCCTTGAACGCCGCGCGCATACGCTGCTCGGCCAGGGTGAACGATTTTTCCGCTTCGCTGTACTGTCCCGTCGCCGCGAAAACGATGGCGCGGTTATGTTCAACCTGCGACTCTGCCGCCTGGCCTTTGTTGGCGTAGAAATTTCGCCAGCCGGGCAATCCACTGGTGCGGGCCTCGTGGATCAGGGTGAGATTGCGCTTCAAGTAGGCTTCCGCCTGGGCAAGATCGCCCATCTGGATCAGGATCGCCGAAATGTTGAGCTGAGCGCCGAACTGGTAACCCTTGCCGCCGGCTCCATTCATGTCGCGTGCTTGGCGCTGGAAGATTTCGAGCGCCTTTTTCGGATCGCCCGTTGCGGAATATTCCAATGCCAGGAATTGTTCGAGCCGGCCCAGCAGATTGGTGTCGCCGGCACCGTGCGCGATTTCCACCGCCTTTTCGGCGTCAGCGATCGTTCCGGCCAAATCGCTCAGACGCGCGCGCGCATTGCCACGATCGTAATAGAAATTTGCCAGCTCGGTACGGGAGGCTTTGGCCGGAGGCTGCGCATCAGCCTCCGCTGTGCCATTGCTCCGACCTTCGCCGGATCCGGTTTTTCGCTGTCGAGCAACGTGGTGATGTCGGTGATGGTGCGCGGCGGCGCGACGAACGTGGTCGGCAGCGCTTCGGCCTGCTTTTCGATATCCGCGCTCGGGGCCTGCTCCTTCGGCGCCTCGACCGCGATGTTGGCGCGGCCGTTCGCTTTGTTGAGCGCGGCGATGACGCACTCGCGGACCTTCGGACTGGCCTTGGCGCGGCACTGCTCGAGCATGCCCTGGTTGCCGGCCATACAGCCCTGGACGATCGCGCGGCCGACGCGTCTCGCGGCACTGCTCCTTTGCCGCCTCTTTGGTCAAAGCGGACACCGTCTGCGCGCCGGCGAGCAAAAGCCCCAGCGCCAATCCGGCCAAGCCGATTTTTCCTGCGGTAGTGCATGTCGCCCGACCTCTCGACGCAGACTCATAGCAAATCACCGGAATGCGCGAAATGGCGCCGGCCGGATCGCCCCGGCCTTGGGGGGCGCCGGTGACGCTGCCGGATGAGGCAGCCGCGGCCGCCAAGCCTTTCAATCCGCACAAAATGCGCAGTGGGATCGCGGCCGGGGAACTGTGGTTATTACCGTCGATTTACCATGGACACTGTGTTTCGGCCAGTCCCCAGCCTGCCGGGCTAAAGATTTGTTGGCAGCAAACCGAACCATCTTGCGATAGCATCTGTTCGCAAGGCTTGGATTCGCTGCGCCCGCAACGCGCCAAAAGACCGACATGCTCTGCCCCTATTGCGCCGAAGAGATCAAGGACGAGGCGGTCGTTTGCAAACACTGCCAGCGCGACTTCTTCATTATCCTGCCGCTGATCAAGACCCTGAACGAAATGGGCAAGCGCATCGAGGCGCTTGAGAACGAAATCGCTCACGTTCCGCTTGCGGTCGAATTCATCGGCGGCGCCCGCGCCGGCGGTAGCCCCGCCGCAGGCGCAAGTTGCGGCGCTGGCGACTGCGGCGAACGTGTGGCGAAAAATTCCCGGCCTGTCGCCGCTTGCCGCCGTTCCTTTGTGCATCATCGCGCTGGTCGTCGCGCACTTCTTCATCGTCGTTCAGTACGACCTGCGCCTCGCCTTCCTGCGCATTGCTCTCTTCGCGCTACCGCTGCTGTTCGGGTTGTTGTTTCGCGATGACGAAGGGCGGCACTTGCTGTGGGATATCGCCGCCGGCCTGACCGTCGCCGTCTTGTCCACGTTCGCCATGCTGGTCGTCGTCGCCAAAATCGACCAGGTTCCCATCATGCCGACCGATGCCGGCGAGTGGCAGGAGCTCGGCTACTACGTCGCCAGCATCGCATTCGGCTTTTTCACCGGGGCGCTGGTCCGGCAAATCATCGCAGCGACCCTGACGTCCGCCAGCCCGCGCAGCAAGATCGTGGCGCGTACCTCGCAATTTATTGCGGCGCAGATCGCCGGCGGCGAGTCGACGCAATTCGAAAAAAACCTCAAACGGATTCACATGGTGGTATCGGCGACGATGGCGCTGAGTTCGGCCGCCATTTCGGTGGCGAGCGGGCTCGGCATTACCGGCGGCCATTAACGACAATCGCGGGAACATTCGCGGCACTTGCGATTCGGTTGAATTTAGCCGCATGTCTGGGTAGAAGTTTTGAATTGGCAATATCCGGGAATCTCATGCGCAATTGCATAACCGCGGTCATCATTGCGACGATCGGTCTGTCGCTCGTCGGCGCGTCCGGCGCGACCGCCGGCGAGATTCTCATCACCAAGGCCGAGGCCGCACGTCCGGCGCCGCCCGATCTCGGCATGCTCGGCACACGCGGCCTCACGCGCGGCCCTGGCGTCGAACAGGTTTCGCCCGACCCGCGCAAGGGCGCCAAGTCTCCGTTCCCGCTGGAAATCAAGTTCATCGCCCATAACGACACGACGGTCGATCCGGCCAGCGTCAAGGTCACCTATCTCAGGTCGCCGTCTGTCGATCTGACGCCCCGGCTCAAGGGCCATATCACGCCCGCGGGAATCGACTTGAGCGACGCCGAGGTGCCACCCGGCACGCACATGCTGCGCATCGACATGCGCGACAGCCAGGGGCGCACCGGCACCAGCATCATAAAATTGTCGGTCCTGCCCTAAGCGCCGCGTCCCGCATCTCTTCGCCTCATCCACTCTTGCGCTGGCCGCGCCATCCGGCGCATGCTTGCGGCAACAGAAAAGACGCCCAGGGAGCGGAGAATGGTGAAGAAGGCGGTGCAGTCATCGCAAACGCGCGCGCGAAAGCTGCGCTCGCAACTCTGGTGGGACAATCCCGACAATCCGAGCATGACCGCGCTCTATCTCGAGCGCTATCTCAATTACGGGCTGACACGGAAGGAACTGCAGTCCGGCAAGCCGATCATCGGCATCGCGCAGACCGGCTCGGACCTCTCGCCGTGCAATCGCCACCATCTGGAACTCGCACATCGCGTGCGCGAGGGCATCCGCTCGGCCGGCGGCATTGCTTTCGAATTTCCCTGCCATCCGATCCAGGAAACCGGCAAGCGCCCGACCGCCGCGCTCGACCGCAACCTCGCCTATCTCAGCCTGGTCGAAGTGCTGTTCGGCTATCCGCTCGACGGCGTCGTGCTGACGACCGGCTGCGACAAGACCACGCCGGCCTGCATCATGGCGGCGGCGACCGTGAACACGCCGGCGATCGTGCTGTGCGGCGGGCCGATGCTCAACGGCTGGTGGAACGGCGAGCGCTGCGGCTCCGGCATGGCGATCTGGAAGGCGCGCGAGGAACTGGCGGCCGGCCGCATCGACGACGAGGAATTCATGAACATCGCCGCGGCGAGCGCACCGTCGGCGGGGCACTGCAACACCATGGGCACGGCCTCGACCATGAACGCGCTGGCCGAAGCGCTTGGCATGACGCTGCCGGGCTGCGCGGCGATCCCGGCGCCCTACCGCGAGCGCGGGCAGATCGCCTACGACACCGGGGTGCGCGCGGTAGAAATCGTCAACGAGGATCTGAAGCCCTCCGACATCCTCACCCGCGAAGCCTTCGAAAACGCTATCGTCGCCAATTCGGCGATCGGCGGCTCGACCAATGCGCCGATCCACATCAACGCCATCGCCCGCCATAGTCGGCGTCAAGCTTTCGATCGAGGACTGGGAGACGGTCGGCTACGACGTTCCGCTGATGGTCAACATGCAGCCGGCGGGAAAATACCTGGGCGAGGAATATTTCCGCGCCGGCGGCCTGCCGGCGGTGATGAGCGAATTGCTCAAAGCGCGCCGCATCCACGCCGACGCGATGACCGATCAACGGCAAGACCATGGGTGAGAACGTCAAGAACGCGGAAATCACCGATCCCGACGTGATCCACAGCTACAAGACGCCGATGAAGAAGAAGGCCGGGTTCAAGGTGCTCAAGGGCAACCTGTTCGATTCCGCGATCATGAAGACCAGCGTGATCTCCGAAGAATTCCGCCAGCGCTTTCTCGCCAACCGCAAGGATCCCAACGCCTTCGAGGGCCGCGCCGTGGTCTTCGACGGGCCGGAGGACTATCACCACCACATCGACGATCCGAAGCTGAAGATCGACGAATACACGCTGCTGTTCATCCGCGGCGTCGGCCCGATCGGCTATCCGGGCTCCTGCGAGGTGGTGAACATGCAGCCGCCGGCGGCGCTGATCAAACGCGGCATCACCGCGCTGCCCTGCATCGGCGACGGGCGCCAGTCGGGAACCTCGGGCTCGCCCTCGATCCTCAACGCCTCGCCGGAAGCGGCGATCGGCGGCGGGCTTGCGCTGCTGAAGACCGACGACCGCGTGCGCATCGACCTCAACAAGGGCACGGCGAATATCCTGGTGTCGAAGGCGGAAATCGCGCGGCGTAAAGCGGCGCTGCAAAAGCGCGGCGGCTACAAATATCCGGCGAGCCAGACGCCGTGGCAGGAAATCCAGCGCGGCATGGTCGATCAACTCGCCGACGGCATGGTGCTCAAGCCGGCGGTCAAATATCAGCGCGTCGCGCAGAAATTCGTGCCGCGCGACAATCACTAAAGGCAGCGTGAAGCAATGGCCGGACGCTTGAAGGGGAAAACTGCGTTTATGACCGCCGCCGGACAGGGCATCGGCCGCGCGATCGCGGAGGCGTTCATCGCCGAAGGCGCCGACGGTGATTGCCACCGATCTCGACGCCGGAAAGCTCAAGGATCTGAAGAACGCCAAGACGTTCGCGCTCGACGTGCGCTCGACCGAAGCCGTCAACGCGCTGGCGGAGAAGGTGATCAAGGAGATCGGCGCGCCCAACATCCTCGCCAACTGCGCCGGCTACGTGCATCAGGGCAGCGTGCTCGACTGCTCGGAGCAGGACTGGGATTTCTCCTTCGACGTCAACGTCAAGTCGATGCACCGCATACTGCGCGCCTTCCTTCCGGCGATGCTGAAAAACGGCGGCGGCTCGATCATCAACATCGCTTCGGTCGCGTCGTCGGTGCGCGGCCTGCCGAACCGCTACGTCTACGGCGCCAGCAAGGCGGCGATCATCGGCCTGACCAAGGCGGTGGCCGCCGATTTCATTCGCCAGGGCATCCGCGCCAACGCCATTTGCCCCGGCACCATCCAGTCGCCCTCGCTCGATCAGCGGATCGAGACCAATGCGAAGAAGACCGGAAAATCGCTCGACGCGGTGCGCCAGGACTTCATCGACCGCCAGCCGATCGGCCGGCTGGGAACGCCGGAAGAAATCGCCGCCGGCGCGGTCTTCCTCGCCTCGGACGAATTCGAGCTACTACACCGGGCAAACCTTCCAGATCGACGGCGGCATGACGATTTAAGACGCGCAAAAACTGCTGTGGCGTCGCAGCGCCAGCGGCGGCCTTGAGTCATATGATGATATGACCGACAATGGCGCTGCTGGGTCAAACGGCAGGCACATGCCGCAAACGGTCCGGCGGAGGAGACAGTTGAAATGGCGTCGGTGGGAATTCGTGACGTGCGCAAGGCCTTCGGCGCGACCGAGGTCATCCACGGCGTCAATATCTCGATCAACGACGGCGAGTTTGTCGTTCTGGTCGGCCCCTCCGGCTGCGGCAAGTCGACCCTGCTGCGCATGATCGCCGGGCTGGAAAACATCACCGCCGGCGAGATCTCGATCGGCGACCGCGTCGTCAACAACGCGCCGCCGAAAGAGCGCGACATCGCCATGGTGTTCCAGAACTACGCGCTTTATCCGCACATGACGGTCGCCGCGAACATGGGCTTCTCGCTCAAGCTGCGCAACGCGCCGAAAGAGGAGATCGAAGCCGGCATCAAGCGCGCGGCGGAGATTCTCGGGCTGACGCCACTGCTCGAGCGCTATCCGCGCCAGCTGTCCGGCGGCCAGCGCCAGCGCGTCGCCATGGGCCGCGCCATCGTGCGCGATCCGCAGGTCTTTCTGTTCGACGAACCGCTGTCGAACCTCGACGCCAAGCTGCGCGTGCAGATGCGCGCCGAAATCAAGGAACTGCATCAGCGCCTGAAGACGACGACCGTCTACGTCACGCACGACCAGATCGAGGCGATGACCATGGCCGACAAGATCGTGGTGATGCACGACGGCATCGTCGAGCAGATCGGCGATCCGCTCGAACTCTACGACCGGCCGGACAACCTGTTCGTCGCCGGCTTCATCGGTTCGCCGGCGATGAATTGCCTGAAAGGCACCTTGCGGCTCAACGGCAAGGCCGAGTTCGAGGGACCGGGCGGCGTGCGGCTGCCGGTTTCTTCCGCGCCCAGCGGCTCCGACGGCCGGCCGGCGGTCTACGGCATCCGGCCCGAGCATTTCGTCATCGCCGACGACGGCGCCGAAGCGGAAGTGCAGATCGTCGAGCCGACCGGCTCGGAAACCCAGGTCATCGCCAAACTCGGCGGCAAGGAAATCATCGCGGTGTTCCGCGAACGTCACCAATTCAGGCCGGGCGACAAGATCCGGCTTAAACCCGATCCGCGCCTCGTTCATCTGTTCGACGAGGCGACGGGCGAACGCTTGAGTAACGCTTAAACGACCACAAAACATCCAAGGGAGGCGACAATGACGAATTTTACCCGCCGCTCGATGCTTCAGGGCGGCACCGCGCTGGCCACCGCCGGCGCGCTGACCGGCCCGGCGCTGCTCGATTGGTCGAAAGCCTGGGCGCAATCCGCGCACTGGAAGCCCGAGAAGGGCGCCAAGATCACGCTGCTGCGCTGGAAGCGATTCATCCAGGCGGAAGAAGACGCCTTCATGGCGCTCGTTGCCAACTTCACCAAGGCAACCGGCGTCAACGTCTCCGTCATCAACGAGTCGCTCGATGACGTTCAGCCCAAGGCCTCGGTGGCCGCCAACATCAATTCAGGCCCGGACATGTTCTGGGGCCTCTATTCGCTGCCGCATCTCTTCCCTACCAAAGTCGTCGACGTCACCGATATCGCCGACTATCTCGGCAAGAAGTATGGCGGCTGGGTGCCCTCGGCGATCGCCTACGGCAAGAGCGGCAACAAATGGATCGACATCCCGGTCGCCTACAACGGCAACGTGATGAACTACCGCAAGGCGGCGAGCGAGAAGGCCGGCTTCAAGGCATTTCCGAAAACCACCGACGAGTTTCTCGCCTACGCCAAGGCGATGAAGGCGCAGAACACGCCGGGCGGCTTGGCGCTCGGCCACGCCTCGGGCGACGGCAATGCCTGGGTGCACTGGTGCCTGTGGACCTTTGGCGGCAATCTGGTCGACGCCAAGGACAAGGTCATTCTCAATTCGCCAGAGACGGCGAAGGCGCTGGAATACGCCAAGCAACTCTACCAGACCTTCATTCCCGGCACGGCGTCGTGGAACGACGGCTCCAACAACAAGGCATTCCTCGCCAACGAGTTGTTACTGGACGGGTAACGGCGTCTCCATCTATGCGGCCGCCAAGGCGCAGAAGATGGAAATGGCCGCCGACATCGACCACGCGTATTGGCCGATCGGTCCGATTGGCAAGCCGACCGAGTTCCACATCTGCTATCCGATCATGATCATGAAATACTCGAAATTCCCGCAGGCCTGCAAAGCTTTCATCGCCTTCATGATGGAAGCCGACCAGCTCGACCCCTGGGTGGAAAAGTCGGTCGGCTATCTCACACCGGGCCTGAGATACTACGAGAAAAATCCGATCTGGACCGCCGATCCGAAGCTCACCGTCTGTCGCGACGTCGCCGAGCGCACGCTCACGGCGGGCGGGCTCGGCTCGGTCGGAGAAAAGGCGGCGGCAGCGCTCGCCGACTTCATCGTGCTCGACATGTTCGCCAACTACTGCACCGGGCGTGATGACATCAAGGGCGCGATGGCTGGCGCGGAGCGGCAGGCGAAGCGGATCTATCGCTCGTGATCGGCGAGGCGGGCGGTGCCAACGGGTGCCGCCCGCCTACGACCTCTCTCCCTGAGGAAAACGGAGCTTTGACCGGGTGATTGATGGCTGACGTCGCGCTCGAATCAGGAAGGCAGCCAATCGACGACGTTTCCGCGTGGAAGCGGCTGAAGGTTCACCGCGACTGGCTCGGCTTCTGGTTCATGCTGCCGGCCATGGCATTCCTGATCCTCTTCCTCGCCTACCCGCTCGGCCTCGGCATCTGGATTTCATTCACGGACGCAAAAATCGGCCGAGCCGGTGAATTCGTCGGTCTGGAAAACTACGAGTGGCTGCGCGGCGATGCGAGTCTTCTGGCTGTCGGTGTTCAACACGCTGCTCTATACGACCGTGGCAAGCACGATCAAATTCGCCATCGGGCTCTATCTGGCGCTGCTGCTCAACGAAAATATGCCATTCAAGGCGCTGCTGCGCGCGCTGGTGCTGATCCCGTTCATCGTGCCCACGGTGTTGTCGGCGCTGGCGTTCTGGTGGATCTTCGACGCGCAATTCTCGATCATCTCGTGGTCGCTGATAAAGCTCGGGGTCATAACCCAGAACATAAATTTTCTTGGCGAGGCAAATTGGGCGCGGTTCTGCGTGATTTTCGCCAATATTTGGCGCGGCGTTCCGTTCGTCGCGATTACGCTGCTGGCCGGTCTGCAGACTGTGTCGCCCTCGCTCTATGAAGCGGCGACCCTTGATGGCGCCTCTAGCTGGCAAATGTTTCGTCACATCACCTATCCGCTGCTGACGCCGATTATTGCGGTGGTGATGACGTTTTCGGTGCTGTTCACTTTTACCGATTTCCAGCTGATCTGGGCGATGACGCGCGGCGGTCCGGTCAACGCCACGCATCTGATGGCGACGTTGTCCTATCAGCGCGCAATTCTCGGCGGTTCACTGGGCGAGGGCGCCGCAATTTCCAATGCGATGATTCCATTCCTGCTCGCCGCCATCATGATGTCCTGGTTCGGCCTGCAACGGCGCAAATGGCAGCAGGGCGAGGCCAATGACTGACACTGCCTTTTCCAAACTCGCCGGTAAATTCACCAATCCCAAGGCGCTGCTCTCCGGCACGACCGCGGATCACAGCGAGGGCATGAGCTACCTCGAGTCGCTGCCGCGGCGGTTGATCACGCTTTATTTACCGCTGTCGATCATCGTGATCGTGCTGCTGTTTCCGTTCTACTGGATGGCGCTCACGGCGATCAAACCCGACAACCAGCTGATCGATCTCAATACCTACAACCCGTTCTGGACGTTAAATCCCACTTTCAAGCATATCCATAAGCTGCTGTTCGACAGCTATTATCCTTTGTGGCTGTGGAACACGATGTTTGTCGCAGTCTCTGCGACCGTGCTCTCCATTATTGCCAGCGTGCTCGCGGCCTATGCGATCGTGCGGCTGCGCTTTCGCGGCGCGAATTGGATCGGCGGCGCGATCTTCCTCGCCTATCTGGTGCCGCCCTCGATCCTATTCATTCCGCTCGCGACAGTCGTTTACCAATACGGGCTTTATGACACGCCCTTTGCGCTCATCCTCACCTATCCCACCATCCTCATTCCGTTCTCGACCTGGCTATTGATGGGCTACTTCAAGACCATCCCGTTCGAGCTCGAGGAATGCGCCTTGATCGACGGCGCCAGCCGTTGGCAGATCCTGACCAAAATCGTGCTGCCGCTCTCGATCCCCGGTTTGATCTCGGCCTTTATTTTCTGCTTCACGCTTTGCTGGAACGAATTCATCTATGCACTGACGTTTTTGACGTCCGAGCAGAACAAGACCGTTCCGGTCGCCATCGTGAACGCCTTCGTTGACGGCGATATTTACCACTGGGGCTCGCTGATGGCCGGCGCGCTGGTCGGATCGCTGCCGCTGGTCATTCTCTACGCCTTCTTCGTCGAGCACTACGTCTCGGCGATGACCGGAGCGATCAAGGAATAACCGGCAGATCTACAAGAAGGATTCAGCCCGGGATTTAAGTTCGTCGAGCCCCGGCTCGTTCGGATTTCGCGGCCTGCCGGGATGGATGATGGAGACCTGGCAGCTCTCCGCCGCTTCCACCAATTGCCGGTAGGTCCCCGCATCCGGGTTTGCAATATACGCCTGTTTGTTGGCGTCATAGGCAAACATTTTGTCGTTGATCTGTGTGCATTCGTTGCAACTGGTACAGCGGGCCGTCTCGATATAGGGCTCGTCGGACGACCGCTCGGGCGCCGCTTCGACGACGCCGGGCACCGCGGCCGCTACTGCCGCCAGCGCGGCTGGCGCGGCAACCGGTGCGCTCGCCTGCGCCAGCTCGGCGACGGCGGCAGGCTGTGCTTGCGCAGCCCAGATTTTCTTTTCCTGTTCGAGGAACCTCGCGGCATGCGAATTATGAACGCCGCCGAGTTCCTGCAGGCTGCGCCAGGCCTCGACGCAACGGCGTGCTTCGCGCACCAGCGCCTCGTTGACGATCACTTTTTGCAGCCGGTTGTCGCGGTCGACCATCAACAGGCACGGCACCTTTTCGGTCACATCCTTCGCTTCGCGCGCCAGGAATTCGGATACCGGCAGTAAATCGTCCGTCCATTTTGCGCGCGGAACCTGGACAAAATATCTGGCGCAACGTGGATCGGTCGCCGCGAAGTCGACCAGCGTGAAGGCAACGGTCTCCGTTAGCCGTTGCTGCTCCGCGTCTTCGTAATCGAGGCTCTGCAATGGCCAATCGGCATCGACCTGGCTATTGCCGGAAAGCGAAAACCGCGATGCCCAATCCGGACCCGCCGACGGGTCATAGGTGAAAGCCGGGAACGCGCGGGATTCCGCGGCCGCCGCGGCCGACAGATAGGGCGGAAGATTGCTACCATTCGCACCCGAGAAAATGCTGAATAGGGCTGGCCCGCGACAGGCCAGCCCGCGCAGCACCTGCTCGCGCAATTGGAACAGGCTTGAGCTGCTTGCCTGCAAGACAAACGACGCGCCGAATCCGATCGCGGTGTCGGCCAGTTGCCGGCTGCGCAGCCCGGCGACCAAATAGTCGTCCCTGATTGGCGATTGCTCGAGCAGGTCGTCGGTCTGCACCACGAGTTTTCCCGGCATGCCACCCACGAAGGCGCGCAGGATCAAATCTGATTCCGCCGCGCGGAAATCGGCGGCGCGCAAGCAAATCAGATAGTCGGGAAACGCGGCGATGTCTTCCGCATCGAGGCCATTGTCGCCAAAGCTCGCGAAAAAGGCATCGTGGCGCGCTTCACTGTACTCCCCGTCGGTTTCCAACTTGGCAACCGCGATAGCCTTGGCCAGTTCGGCCATCTTCGGCAGGCGCTCACGATAGGCCGTGACCGCCTCGGAGCAGCTTTCGAACATGAAGGAATACGGCTCGGCGACGCCGATCCATTTGTCGTTGTCGGCGTCGGGCGGGAAAAAGCGCTGGGTGCGCAGCGTCGCCAGCAGCCCGCGAACGCGCTGGCGGCGGCTTTCCGGCATCGGCACATTAGCCGTGGCGTCGCTCAGGAGGCGCGACATCGCGGTGAAGTCGAACGTGCCGCGGTGCGCCGCGCCGATCGAGGCTTGCAGCCGGTCCGCGCTCATCCCTTCCTTCGAGTGGCCGAAATCCGCACTCAGGATGTCGGACAGTTTCATGATCAGTTTGTTGATTTCGGCGTGGAATTTCTGGGCCTTCTTTTCCTGCTGGGCCTGCCAGGCGTGCTGCAACAGCCGGGACGGCATCGTCTTGTCGCAGTCGATCACCTCGCCGTCGGCCTTGAGCGCGCCGCGCAAACTCTTCAGGCTTTGTGCCAACGTTTCGTCATTCTTGGCGCCGATGCGCTCGGCGCCGAGGTCGCAGAGGGTCGACAGCGTTCCGCCCACGCCTTCGGCGATGAGCTTGCGGATTTCCCGCTCGAGCCGGCCGGCATGCTTGCGCAAGCGTTCGCCGTCACCGTTCGCCGCGATGTCCTTCACCGCCCCGTCGAACAGAACGGAAAGCGATTGCACCGGCTGCCCGCCACCGCCCTTGCTCATAAGCACAAGCGGAAAATCGTAGCGCAGCGCCGTTAGGTCGCGGTATCCGGCGAGCAGCGCGGGCTGCAGCTCGCCGCTGGCTAGCGCATCGCCCTCGCCCTGGGGCATCCGGCCGATGAGATGAAACGCAATGCGGGCTTGATGTTCTGCTAGCATGCTGAAATCGCCTTGGTCATTTTCGTCTGCACCCGCCGCGTCCTCAGACCGTTGGCCGCGCTTTGTCGGCTGCGTCTTGCGGCCAGACGGTGAACTTGTCGAGTTCGGCTTCAAAGCCTGTCTTGATGAAGCGCGTCGAGCGCCGCTGCCCGGCATCGCGCAGCTCTTCGTAACAGGGCACCTCCGGATTGTGATACAGGATGCCGACCGGGATCGGATCAGCGCTCGAAGCGATCTCGCGCGCCCGATTGATATTGGAAGGATCGTGCTCTTCCTGCGTCCGGTACACCTTGGAAATGTTCGGGCTCAGCGTCACGCCGTTCTTGTGGTGGAGCAGCTTGACCTTGAGCGGGTCGTGCACCCATGGATCGAGCATTTTCGGCAGCCATTCGGGGCAACGCTGCAGGATGCGCACGAACGACAAACCCTTGTGGTGGTAGGCCGCCCGGATGATGTCGTAGAGCACTTCCGGTACCCAATCGACCGCCTGCGCGACGAAGGACACATTCTGCACGCCGAGCGTGACCGTCAAAGGATTGAGCCCTTCGAGGTAGGCGCCGCGCGGGGTCGTGTTGCTCTTCAGACCGCGCGGTGAGGTCGGCGACGCCTGCATCTTGGTCAGACCGTAGATCTGGTTGTCGTGCAGCATCACCGTCATGTTCATGTTGTAGCGGATGGCGTGAATCCAGTGCGCCGCGCCGATGCTGCAGCAATCGCCGTCGCCGGTGTTGACGAACACGTTCAGATCGGGCCGCGACATCTTGACGCCCTCGGCCACCGGCAGCGCGCGGCCGTGGATACCGTGGAACCCGTACGTCTTCATGTAATGCGGGAAACGGCTGGAACAGCCGATGCCGGAGACGAACACGGTCTTCTCCGGGCGTAGTTCCTCGTCGCGGCACAGCCGCTGCACCGCGGCCAGGATGGCGTTGTCGCCGCAGCCGGTGCACCAGCGCGGAACGCCGCTCTGATAGTCTTCGAGCTCGTGGTGCTGATCGTGCAGCCGCAGGAGACATTCGGTGGCATGGATGGTCATGATCGCGCCTATTTCTGCTTCAGTTTTTCGAGGATGACGCGCTCGATCGTCGCCGGCTTGATCGGCTGGCCGCGCACTTCGCTCCAGCAATCGACGTCGATCAGGTAACGCGAGCGCAGCAGCATCGCGAGCGCCGAGTAGCGGCGATTGCTCTCGTCGATGATCTCTTCCTTCGGATCATCGCTCCAATTGCCTTCGATCGTGATGATCTTCTTGAACTTGCTGCATGATCTCCTTGATTCCCGGCGCCATCGGCTGCAGGAACGTGAGATGCAGCGAGGAGACCTTGCGGCCTTCGCCGCGAAGTTTTTCCACCGCTTCCTCGATCGCTCCCTTGGTGCTGCCCCAGCCGATCACCAGGAGATCGCCCTTGTCGGCGCCGAATACCGGCGGCGTCTTGAGCGTGCGTTGCAGCGCCGCGAGCTTGAGGCTGCGCATGCGGATACCGAGTTCGTTGCTCTCCGGGTCGTAGGCGACGTGACTCAGTCGGTCATGCGCCAATCCGGTCAACGTGTGCATACCGCCGGGCTGACCCGGGATGAAACGCCGCGCCAGGCCGGTGGTGGGGTTCCAATCGTAGGGCTTGAGCCCTTCCGGTATTTCGCTCTGGTCGACCGGCGGCGCCAGCCACGCTTCGCTGAATTGCGGCCGCGGGAACGGTTGCTGCGACGTGGCGAGACTGGCATCGGACAGCACGCAGACCACCATGTTGAATGTCTCGGCGATCTTGCGCGCAGTGATCACCGAATAGAAGCAGTCCTCAATCGTCGCCGGTGCGATGACCACCTTGGGCGCGTCGCCGTGGCTGCCGAAGATCGTGGTCATCAAGTCGCCCTGCTCGACCTTGGTCGGCTGCCCGGTGCTGGGACCGCCGCGCTGGACGTTGATGACGACGAGCGGAATTTCGCCCATCACCGCAAGCCCGATGCCTTCCTGCTTGAGCGAATAGCCGGGACCGGAGGTGACGGTGACGGCGCATTTGCCGGCGTAGGAAGCGCCGATGGCAAACGCGCAAGCGGCGATCTCATCTTCGGCCTGATGGACGATGCCGCCCACCTTCTCGAATACGCTGCTCAGATAATGCGACACCGAGGTGGCCGGCGTGATCGGATACATGGCGCAGATTTCCATGCCCGAGGCGAGCACGCCGAGCGCCAGCGAAGTGTTGCCGTTGACCACGATCTGCGGCTCGGTGCTGCGCGTCGCTGGAATGTGATATTTGAAGTCGAGATTCTTCTCGGCCCACTCGTAGCCGGCGTCCAACAGCTTCACGTTCGCTTCGACGACGCTGGCGTCCTTCTTGCCGAACGTGACGGCGATCTGCTTGTGACCATGCTTCGGCGGTCGAAACTGTAAATATTGCAGAGGATACCGAGCGCGAACATGTTCTTGCCGCGCTTGGCGTCGGCAACGATTGTCTTGCACTCGCGTTCCATCGGAATTTCGATGACGTTGTAGCCGGCCTTCACCAGCTGGTCGTAGGTCTCGACATAGGCGGCGACGACTTTCGGGTCCTTGCTCTCGCGCCACATGTTTTCCAGCAGGATGGTGCAGTCGGACTTGAGCTCGCCGGTGCGCACGCGGCCGAGCAGACACCTGCTCGTTGAAGGCGATCACCAGGTCGGTTTCATTGCCGCCATTGGTGACGTGGCCGGAACCCAGGCGGATGCGATTGCCGCTGCCGCCGGCGACGCTGCGCGCGGGTGGGCGGATTTCCGCCGGGATGATTTCCACGGTCCACACGCCGTTGCCCATCTGCGAGGCGATCGCCCCGAAGGTCTGGCCGCAGCGCTGCGCGCCCTCGCCCGAATCGCTGACGATTTCGACGATATGATCGCTGAGCGTGACGGCGGTCTTCCCGGTCTGCTCGGGGGTTGCGGGCTTGTCTCGCGCGCGGGCGAGGCTTGACGGCGATATCGATTGTCTCGGTCATCTTGTTGCTACCCTAGGCGGCGCGAATGCGCGCGAAGTTACGTTCCCGCTGATCGATTCCGAAGAACGTGCCGACCCCGGCGTCACCCGTTTCGTCAACGCCGGAATCACGGATTTTCAGATAGCTCTTGATGCTGCGCGCGGCCTTGCGGCCGGCGCCCATCGCTTCGATCACGGTCGCGGCGCCGGTGACGATATCGCCACCGGCAAACACGCCCGCCATCGAGGTCGCCAGCGTGTCATCGGCACCGATATAGCCGCGCTTGTTGAGACGAAGGTGCGAGGTCTGCCCGATGATCGGGTTGGCGTTGGTTCCGATCGCGAACACGATCTGATCGGTCTCGAATTCGAACTCGCTGCCGGGCACCGGAACTGGCCGCCGCCGACCGGATTCATCCGGCTCGCCGAGCTCCATTTTGATGCAGCGCATGGCGCGAACATTTCCCTTGCCGTCGTCGAGAACCTCGACCGGAGCCGTCAACCAATTGAATTCGACTCCCTCCTCCTCGGCGTGATGCACTTCTTCGGCGCGCGCCGGGCATTCCGTGCGCGAACGCCGGTAGATGCAGTACACTTTCTCGGCGCCGAGCCGCAGGCTGACACGCATGGCATCCATGGCAGTATTGCCGGCGCCGATCACGGCGACGCGCTTGCCGAGCGGGATCGGCGTGTCGTAATTGGGGAATTCCTTCGCCCGCATCAGGTTGCAGCGGGTGAGCAGTTCGTTGGCGGACAGCACGCCATTGAGCGAGTCCCCGGGGATGCCGAGCATCGAGGGATAACCGGCGCCGGTGCCGATGAAGACGGCGTCGAAGCCGAGTTCGTCGCGCATCTGTTCGATGGTGAACAGGCGGCCGACCAGCGTATTGCACTGGAACTTGACGCCGAGCTTGCGCAAATTGTCGATTTCCGCGTCGACCACAGTATTGGGCAGGCGGAAATCGGGGATGCCGTATTTGAGCACGCCGCCGGCCTGGTGGAAGGCCTCGAAAACCGTCACGTCGCATCCGGCCTTGGCCAGATCCGCCGCGCATGCCATGCCGGCGGGTCCGGACCCGACGATACCGATCTTGAAACCGTTCGGCTCGATATACGGAACGTTGCTCCACTTCTCCTTGATGGCATTGTCGCCGACAAAGCGTTCGAGACGGCCGATCGCCACCGGCTCGAGTGTCTCGCCGACCACGCAGACGCCTTCGCATTGCGTTTCCTGCGGGCAAACCCGGCCGCACACCGAGGCCAGGAGATTGCTGGCGGTGATCACGTCATAGGCGCCGCGCAAGTCCTTGGCGGTGATCGCTTCGATGAATTTCGGGATGTTGATGTTCACCGGGCAGCCAGCGACGCAGGCAGGATCAGGGCATAGCAGGCAGCGCTCGGCTTCATTGAGCGCCTCTTTCAACGCATAGCCGCAATTCACCTCTTCGAAATTCTTCACCCGAACGCGCGGGTCCTGTTCACGCACGGCCGTGCGTTCTTGCGGTATGCTACGGATCGTTTTTTTCTTCTTTGCCATATCGAAATTCCAGACTGCGTTTTCACTGCGATTAACGGGCCACCACGGGGCCCCCGCTATCCACCCAGCGTCTCCTCAAACGGATCGGGCATGACCAATGGTGCATCAGCCGGCTTGCTGCCCCGAAACACCGACGGCGCCTGCTTGCTCATCCGGCAAGTTTCTGACCAGCGTTCGACGGCCGCCTTCTCTTCTTGCGCGTACCGGTGAAGGCGCATCATCAGGTCATTGAAATCGACCTTGTGCCCGTCGAAATCGGGGCCATCGACGCAAGCAAACTTTGATTTCGTTGCCGATCTTGACCCGGCAGCCGCCGCACATCCCGGTCCCATCCACCATGATGGGGTTGAGGCTGACGACGGTCTTGATCGCGTGCGGACGCGTAGTTTCGGCACAGGCCTTCATCATGACTGGCGGACCGATCGCCACCACTTCATCGATGTTGTTGTGTCCGGCGATGGCGACCTTGATTCCATCGCTGACGAAACCTTTCATTCCGACCGATCCGTCATCCGTGCATAGGATCAGTTCATCGCAGCAGGCGCGGAACTTTTCCTCCCAGAAAATCAGGCTTTTGTTGCGAAAACCGAGAATGCCGATCACATAGGCGCCGTTCTCCTTAAATCCGCGCGCCTGCGGAAAAATTGGCGCAACGCCCAACCGCCGCCGACACAGACGACTTTTTTCTTTCCGGTAAGCGGACTCGGGATTCCCATGGGTCCAACCACTCCATAGAGGGTGGTTCCCACCTGGCAGATCTGCTGCATCTCCTTGGTCGATTTGCCGACCGCCTGGATGACCAAGAGTGACGGTTCCGCTCAAGCGATCAAAGTCCGCGATGGTCAGCGGGATTCGCTCGCCGGACTCATGCGACATCACGATAACGAACTGCCCCGGCTGCGCCGCCTTCGCCATCAACGGGTGATGAAAGACCAGGGAAAAGGTGACGTCGGAAAAATCTTCACGCGCCAGAATCTTGAAACCTGGCCCAGCATTGGTGTCGGTCATCGATGTCGACTCCCGAACTTGATGAACAAATTCGTGAACGACATATCGAATGATTGACCCGGTCACGCTTTGACATAGCGCAAGGCGAAACCGCGAATTGGCATTAGTCTTTACCCTTGAGAATCCGAGACGCAGAGGGATTATCGCTGTCTAATCAAGATCTTATTCGACCAGCCCGGGGTCAAGATCGATGTCGAAAATTATTGAAGTGCTACTCCGGGAACACCAGAACATCGAAAAGCTGCTTCTTGTCCTGGAAGAAGAATTGAAAGCTTTCGACCACGGCGAACCGCCGGACTATGAGATTTTGCAGACGATCGTCGAATACTTCCAGGACTACCCCGAGCACTACCATCACCCGAAAGAGGATATCGTTTTCGACAAACTGAAGGTGCGCGATCCGGCTCTCGCCCGGCGCATCGGCAACGTGAAAGCGGAGCATCAAACCGAGGGCAATCGCCTACGCGAATTTGCCCGGGCCGTCGAAGACATCTTGGCTGGCCGGGAATTTCTGCGGCAGACTTTCCATGATCTCGCGCGCGATCTTATTGCGCATCAGCGCGAACACATGGACAAGGAAGAGCGGTTACTGTTCCCGGCTGCCGTTAAGGCCTTGCGCCAGGCGGATTGGGCGGAAATTGACAAGCGAATGAACAACGGGACTGATCCATTGTTCGACCGCACGGTTGAAAAGAAATTTGACGCGCTGCGCCGGACCGTGCTGCGCTGGGAACAAGAGACCCAGGCCAACCGCGCGCAAAATTAGCGATGACAGCCCGCCATGTTGAGCGGCATAAGAACTTCATTGGTGTTTCAAATCGCCAGAAGCCGCTCCGCCGATTCAAACGGCAGGCCGTGCGCTTCAGCCACGGCTTGCAACGCGATGGTACCGTGAACGACATTCAGGCCCCGGCGCAAATGGACATTGTCGATCAGCGCTTGCGGATACCCCTTGCCGGCGAGCTCAAGCACGAACGGCAACGTCGCATTGTTGAGCGCGAAGGTTGACGTGCGGGCCACGGCGCCTGGCATATTGGCGACGCAATAATGCACCACACCGTCGACGATGAAGGTCGGATCGTCATGCGTGGTCGGCCTTGACGTTTCGAAACAGCCGCCCTGATCAATGGCAATATCGACGAGAACCGAACCCTTCTTCATGCGCTTGACCAAGCCGCGCGTTACCAGCTTGGGTGCGGCCGCGCCTGGGATGAGAACCGAGCCGATCACCAGATCGGCCGCCAGCACATGCTGTTCGACCGAATCCATTGTCGAGAACACCGTATGCAGCCGCTCGCCGTAATGCATGTCGAGCCGGTCAAGGACCGCGTTGGATCGGTCGATGACGGTGACCTCCGCGCCCATCCCCATCGCCATGCGCGCCGCATGCGTTCCCGACACGCCGCCGCCGAGGATCACGACGCTTGCGCTGGGCACCCCGGGGACGCCGCCAAGCAGGATGCCGGACCCGCCTTGCGTTTTCTCCAGGAAGTGCGCGCCAACCTGGATCGACATGCGTCCGGCGACTTCGCTCATTGGCGCGAGAAGCGGCAAGCGGCCGCTTGCATCCGTGACGGTCTCGTAGGCGATTGCCGTGCCGCCGGACTTCATCAAGGCTTTGGTCTGCGGCAGATCGGGCGCAAGATGAAGATAAGTGAAGAGGATCTGGCCGGGCCGCAGCATCCTGCACTCGCGCGGCTGCGGCTCTTTCACTTTCACGATCAGCTCGCGCCTTTTGAAATACCTCGGCGGCACTTGTAGCGATTTTGGCGCCTGCCTTTCGATAGATCAGCGTCATCGATGCCAATTCCCCGTCCCGCCCCGGTCTGCACCAGGACAGCGTGCCCGTGATGCGTCAGCTCGCGCACCGAGGCGGGCGTCAAGCCGACGCGGTATTCCTGCGCTTTGATCTCCTTGGGAACGCCAATGCGCATGCCACTATCCTGTCTGAGTGATGGATGAAGCCCCGGCCGGCATGATCAGGTTTGTGAGCACGATTGTAAACCGCCCTGAAATACGCGCCCGCTTTGTTCGCCTCGCGCTTCACCGTCGAGGGTTTGCCGTGATGACCTCGTCAGTTACTCGGCAACCAACTCACTCTCCCCGCAGCTCGGCAGCAGCGTCAAGAACGGCGCGGACGATCTTATCATACCCGGTGCACCGGCAGAGGTTGCCGGCGAGCCAGTAGCGCGTCTCGGATTCCGTCGGATTCGGATTGCGGTCCAGCAAGGCCTTCGCCGCGACCAACACGCCCGGCGTGCAGAAGCCACACTGGAGCGCCGCATGCTCGAGGAACTTCCGCTGCAGCGGGTGGAGATCATGGCCTCGTGCCATGCCCTCAATCGTCTCGATCGCGCGACCTCCGGCCTCGACCGCAAGCATCAGGCACGAGCAGACCAACCGACCGTCGACCATCACGCTACAGGCGCCGCAATCACCCGAGCTGCAACCCTCTTTGCTGCCGGTCAGGTCGAGTTCGTCACGCAGCACGTCCAGCAGCGTGAGCTGCGACTCGCACAGAAATTCGGTGGGCTCACCGTTGATAGTGGTCGATACGTGATGCTTGCTCATCGATGCTTCCTCGCGCGTTCGAAGGCGATAGTCGCCGCCCGACGCGCCATTACTCCGGCGACCTTGGTCCGATATTCGATCGTCCCGCGCTTGTCGTCGATCGGTTTGCAGGCGCGCCGCGCGGCCTGGTCGAGCGCGGCGAGCGCAGTCTCGTCAAGCGTACGCCCGATGAGCGCCGTGGCGGCTTCGGCAACCAGGACCGCGGTCGGCGCCACGGCACCCAGCACAACCCTCGCATCGGTGCAGGCGCCGTCCGGATCGAGCGTAACGCTGACCCCAGCGCCGACCACCGCAATATCCATCTCGGTCCGCGGAATAAAGCGGAGGTAGGCGTCGGCCGAGCGGGGCGGGCGCTTGGGCAGGTGAAACTCGACGATGAACTCGCCCGCCTTCAGGGAGGTACGCCCCGGACCGGTGGCGATACTCTCCACCGGAACCTCGCGCCGCCCCTTGGCGCCCGCGACCACGCAGGTCGCGCGCGCGGCGATCAGCGCCGGGACGCTGTCGGCCGCTGGCGAGGCATTGCAGAGATTGCCGGCAAGCGAGGCCCGCCCCTGCACCTGGGTCGAGCCGATCAAATTGGCGGCCTCAACCAGCCCGGGCCAGGCCTGCCGGAGCGCGTCGTTCTCGCCGATCACGGCGCCGGACGTCGCCGCGCCGATGACAAAGGCGCCATCTTGCTCGCGAATACCGGAGATGCCGGGAATTTTCTTAATGTCAACAATCAGGCCCGGCTTGGCCCGGCCGGAACGCAGTTGAACCAGCAGATCGGTGCCGCCGGACAGGACCTTTGCGGCGCCGGAAGCACCAGCCAACATGCTGACGGCCTCTTCGACCGTCGACGGAGCGACATAATTGAGCATGCGATTGAACGTCTCCAAACTAACCGCGTGGGACGCTAGTCCAGCGCCGGTTTGCGGTCCAGACCGCGGCGCGACTTTGTGACGGCCGCGAGCGCATGGCCGACCCGATTGTCGAACGACTTGCATTTGCGCCCAGCCCGCGCGAGTCTCATACTGAGACCAGTGCAACGGGTCGATGAGGCGAGGCAGCCGTGGACGATATCACTTCACGCGAAACAGCAAAGCAATTCAAGTGGGTTGGAACCCGTCCGGTTCGCCCGGACGGCGTGCCGAAGGTCACGGGGGTTGCGCAGTACGGCGCCGATTTGGTGATGCCGGGCATGCTGGTCGGCTGCATCTTGCGCTCGCCCCACGCTCATGCCCGCATTCGTTCGATTGATACGTCGAAGGCCGCGGCAATGCCCGGGGTCAAGGCGATCGTGACCTCGGCGGATTTTCCCGAGCAAAAATTCGAATACGTCGGCCCGGAACGCGTCGCGCAGAATTTCTGGCACATGACGCGCAACATCATGGCGCGCGAGAAGGTGCTCTATGAGGGCCATGCGGTGGCCGCCGTGGCGGCCGCCAGCAAGTCTATCGCCGACGAAGCCCTGTCATTGATCGCAGTCGACTACGAGGTGCTGCCGCACGTCATCGACGTCGATGAGGCGATGAAACCGGATGCGCCCTTGTTGTTTCCCGACATGATCACCCGCGGCATCGAACCGCCGCCGCCGCCGTCCAATATTGCGAAACGCAACGTGTTCAATCTCGGCGACGTGGAAGCCGGCTTCGCGGCTGCCCATGAGATCATCGAAATGTCGTTCAAGACTGCGCCTGTGCATCAGGCCTACATCGAGCCGCAAGGCTGCGTTGCCCGAGTCGACGCCGACGGCCAGGCGGAGATCTGGAGCTCGAGCCAGGGCCATTTCGTTGTCCGCGCCTACACCGCTCAACTGGTCGGCACCAAGCTCGGCGACCTGCGCGTCTATCCGGCGGAGATTGGCGGTGCTTTCGGCGGCAAGACCGTGATCTACATTGAGCCGGTCGCCTACATGCTCGCGCGCAAATCCGGCCATCCCGTGAAGATCGTCATGAGCCGCGAGGACGTGTTCAGGGCCACCGGCCCGACGTCCGGTTCCTCCATGACGGTGAAGATCGGTGTCAAGCGTGACGGCACGATTGTGGCCGCCGACGGAGTCTTCAAGCTGCAGGCCGGTGGATTTCCGGGCTCGCCGTTCATGAGCACGTGCATGTGCGCGTTTGCGCCTTACGACATCGCGAATGCGCGCGCGGTCGGCTACGACGTGGTGTGCAACCGGCCGAAGGTCGCTGCTTACCGCGCGCCGGGCTCGCCGATGGGCGCATTCGCGGTGGAGAGCGTGCTCGATGTTCTGGCGCAGAAGATAGGCATGGATCCGCTAAAGCTTCGGCTCAAGAACGCCGCCAAGAAGGGCACCAAGATGCTCTCCGGCGCAACGCTTGGGCACGACGGCTATGCCGAGACCATCGAGGCGATACTCAATCATCCGGGGTACAAGGCGCCGTTGGGAAAGAACCAAGGGCGCGGCGTCGCCTCCGGTTACTGGTTCAACGGCGGCGGCGAATCGAGCGCCACCATGCACGTCAACCTGGACGGCACCGTCGTCGTCGCCACCGGCAGCCCCGACATCGGTGGCTCGCGCGCCTCGATGGCGATCATGGCGGCCGAGACACTGGGCGTCGACTACAACCAGGTGCGCGCGATCGTCGCCGACACCGCGTCGGTCGGCTATTCGCATCTCACCGGCGGCTCGCGCGTCACCTTCGCGACCGGCATGGCCGTGGTCGACACCACCAAGAAGATCATCCAGGAGCTGTGCGTCCGGGCGGCCAAGATGTGGGATGTCGATCCGGACGGCGTGGTCTGGGAGGACGGCTGCGCCAAACCGGCGAGCAGCAATGTCGGCGACTTCGCGCCGCTGTCGCTCAAGGAGATTGCGGCCAAGCGAGCGCAGACCGGTGGACCGATCGTCGCGGCGGCGGCGGTCAATCCCGCCGCCGTTGCGCCCGGCTTTGCCACCCAGTTCTGCGATATCGAGGTCGATCCCGAAACCGGCAAGGTGACAATTCTGCGCTTCGTCGCAGCCCAAGACGTCGGCCGCGCCATCCACCCGAGCTATGTCGAAGGCCAGATCCAGGGCGGGGTCACGCAAGGCATCGGCTGGGCGCTTAACGAGGAATACATCTACGACGCCAAGGGGCACATGGAAAATCCAGGCTTCCTCGATTATCGGATTCCGGTGGCATCTGACCTGCCGATGATCGAGCCAGTCCTGGTCGAGGTGCCAAATCCAAACCACCCCTACGGCGCCAAAGGCGTCGCCGAGGTGAACATTTGTCCGCCGATGGCCGCAATCGCCAACGCCATCGAGCGCGCGACCGGCCGGCGGCTGACCGAACTGCCGATGTCGCCGCCGAAAGTGCTCGCCGCAATCGATGCGCGCAAGCAGGCGTAGAAATCACCGCGCTTATTCCCCGACATCGCTTGGTCTAAAAAAAAGCCGGTCAGGTCATTCCGACCCATCGTGTCGCTTTTGGCCAGTTAGAGGCGGGGTTGAATTCGGGGAACAGATGCTTGCAACTTAGAATATTGCCTAGCCAAACGCCGGTCCTGCCCGTCGCCGCCGAGCGCCGCAATATCTCGATCAGCCGGCGGACTTTTAGCAATTTACGGCGACTCGTTTATCGTTTGAACGTCGCCGTGCGCCCTTCGCGAAAGGCGTTGATGCCCTCCATGTGATCGCCTGCCGAAAAGCAAAGCGCGTTCATTTCGTTCTCATATCGCAGCCCCGCTTCGAGGCTCGAAGACAATGCCATGCGCACCGCCGCCTTCACCGATTGCGTCGCTACCGGACTATAAGTCGCGATCTGCCGGCAAAGCGCCTTTGCCGTCGATTCAACGTCGGCGTCGTCGACGAGGAATTCCACGAGACCGAGCCGATAGGCCTCTTCGGCATTGACCGGCTCACCGGTCAGAAGAAGGCGCATGGCCTGGCCGTAGCCGACCAAGCGCGGCAGCATCTGCGAGGCGCCGCCGCCGCCAACCCAGCCGCGTTTCACTTCCGGGAAACCGAACATCACGCTCCGGCCAGCGACGCGAATGTCGGCGGCAAGCGCCATTTCGCCACCGCCGCCCAGCACCCAGCCCTTGAGCGCGGCGACGACCGGCTTCTTCACATTGCGAACAACGTTCTCGTAGATCACGCGGTTGCGAAACGCCCAGGCGGATGGATATTCGGCGAGCGAATTCAGGTCGCTGCCCGACGAAAACGCGCGCTCGCCGGCGCCCTTGATCATAACGGCCCGGACAGCATCGTCGCGGTCGACCGCCGCACAAACCTCTTGCAAACGGGCCGCCATTTCGGGTGTCATAGCGTTGTGCTTTTGCGGGCGGTTGAGCACGATCTCGGCAATAAAATCGGCGACGGTTAATGTGATTTCTTTGGTCATAATCCTCTCCAGCTATTTGTATCCAGTGGCCGGCCGGTGCAGCCGGACACACTTCACCATTCCGGCCACAACCGCCGAGGACTCTCGACGATGAGCCCGGCGCGCAAACGCCGCCGCAGCCGCCTGACACTGCGCGATCTCGCCAAACATGCAGACGTGTCTCCGGCCACGGTTTCGCTCGTCTTGTGCAAGAGCCCGTTGGTTGCGCAGGCAACGCGCAAGCGCGTGCTCGATTCGATGCGCACGCTCGGCTACGTCTATAATCGAGGCGCCGCTAGCCTGCGCACACAGCGCACGCACACCGTCGGCGTCGCCATCAACGAACTGGCCAATCCGTATTTCGCCGAGTTGACGGCGGCGATCGAACGCGCACTGAACCAGATGGGCTATTCGATTTTCCTGAGCAACTGCGCAGAAGACCCTACGCGCCAGGACCAATTCATCGACACCATGCGCGAATACAATGTCGATGGATTGATCATCTGCCCCGCCGAGGGAACCAAGGCAAAATCCCTGCAAAGGCTTGTTCAATTCGGCATGCCGTGCGTGCAAATCTCGCGCTACGTGCGCGGTGCCGGGCTGGACTACGCGGGCAACGATCATCGCCGCGGCCTTCTGCTCGCGACTGATCATCTCATCACGCTCGGGCACAAGCGCATCGCCATGATCGGCGGAAACGACCGGGTCTCGACCGGCGTCGATCGCCGCAAGGGATTTGCCGACGCGATCGCGGCGCACGGCCTCAGGCTCGACCCCGATCTGCTCATTTCCTGTCCGGCGACGCGCGAAGGCGGCGCCGAAGCGATCAAGGGCCTGCTCAAGACGCGCAATCCGCCGACCGCGGCAGCCTGCTACAACGATGTCGTCGCCTTCGGCGTCATGCTCGGCTTGCGTCAGCTCGGCGTCGAACCCGGCACGGATTTCGCGGTCGTCGGTTGCGACGACACCAGAGAAGCCGCGCTGTGGAAACCGGCGCTGACCAGTGTTTCGATCGACAGCGCCGCCATGGGTGAAGCCGCGGCGCAATTGCTGCTGGAGCGCATCGCCGATCACGATGCGCCACGCCGCGAAATCGTACTGGAGCCGAAACTGGTCGTGCGCGCCTCCAGTGGCGGTCCGCGCAGAAAAGACGCACAGGCCTTGCCGCAGCCGGCCGTCGTTTCGTGAGGGCTCCATTGCCGCGGATAGCGGTTCGGCTGCGGAAAGCTGCGGTGCTGTATGTATTTCCATGGCGGCCGAGCCTCTACAGCCGCTGAACGTGCAGGCCGCCGTCGACATGATAGGCATCGCCGGTGCTGAAATGAAAACTGCCTGACGCCACCGCAACCGCGACACGGGCGATATCCTGCGGCTCGCCCCAGCGCTTGGCCGGCGTGACGCCCTCCGCGATCAGCTTGTCGTATTTATCCTTCACCACCGCGGTCATGTCAGTGCGGATGATGCCGGGACGAATCTCGAACACGCCGATCCCTAATTCTGCGAGCCGTATCGCATAGAGCTTTGTCATCATCGAGACGCCGGTCTTGGACAGGCAATATTCCGCCCGATCCGGCGCGGCGACGAAGGCGTTCATCGAGGACAGGCTGATGATCGAACGCGGATGCGGCGTGGCGCGGCTGGCAATCATGCGCCGCGCCACCTCCTGGGTGAGAAAGAACGGCCCGCGCAGATTGACGCTCATTACTTCGTCGTAGCTTTGCGGCGTCACCTCGAGGATGTCGCCCCGGCTGCGCACCGAGATGCCGGCATTGTTGACGAGGCATTCAAGCCCGCCGAACGCCGCGAAAGCCTGTTCGACGAGCGCCCGCTGGCCGTCGAGATCGGTGATGTCACCTTGGAGGAACACGGCGCTGGCGCCGCGCGCGCGCAATCCGTCCATGGCCGCGCGCGCCGCGTCGTCCTCAACGATATCGTTGATGACGACGTCGTAGCCGGTCTCGGCGAACGCAAAGGCGATACCGCAGCCGATGCCGCGGCGCGCGCCGGTAATGAAGACGCGGGGACGCTGCGTCATGCCAAAAGCTGCCTTGCGATCAACATGCGTTGAATCTGGTTGGTGCCCTCGTAGATCTGGGTAATCTTGGCGTCGCGATAAAGCCGTTCGACCTCCACGCCGCGGATGTAACCCATCCCGCCATGCACCTGCACCGCATTGGCGGCGTGCGTGACGGCGGCATCGGCGGCGAAGCATTTCGCCATCGAGCACGCGGTGGTGGCGCGCTCGCCGCGGTCGAGCATGGCGGCGGCATGCAGCGTCATCAGCCGCGCGGCATGGGTATCTTTGGCCATGTCGGCAAGCATCCACTGCACAGCCTGGAACTCCGCGATCGCCTGACCGAACTGGCGTCGCTCCTTCGCGTAGGTGATCGATGCGTCGAGCGCGCCTTGCAGGATTCCAATCGCCAGCGCGGCGATGCCGACCCGGCCCTTGTCGAGTACGCTCATCATCGAGTGGAAGCCTCGATTGAGCGGGCCGAGCAGCGCGGTCTTCGGCAGCTCGATGTTGTCGAAGTGCAACGCGCCGACGGGTGAAGCGCGCTGGCCCATCTTGTGTTCCTGGCGACCGATCTTGTATCCCTTGCGGTCGCGATCGACGATGAAGATGCTCATGCCGCGCTTGCCGAGATCGGGAGCGGTGCGCGCCAGCACCACCGCGAAATCGGCGACCGGCGCATTGTGGATCCACAATTTGCCGCCGGTCAATCGCCAGCCGTCAGCCGTCTCGATCGCCGTCGTCTTGATGCCGGAGACGTCGGAGCCGGCTTCCGCTTCGGTGATGGCGTAGGCGCAACGCCGCTTCGCCGCCAGCAAAGGCCGCAGATAGGCTTCCCGCTGTTCGGAAGTGCCGTGGGTCGCGAGCAGCGTGCCGACCAGCTCGACCAGGCCGCACTGATCGGCGACCGAGGCGTAGCCGCGCGCAAGTTCTTCCATAACGATGGCGTAGGACACCACATCCGCCCCAGCACCGCCCAGTTCATCCCGCACCGTTATGCCGAACATGCCAAGCCGGGCCATCTTGTCGTAAATTTCGACCGGGAAGCGCTCGCTTTCGTCGAATTCTGCGGCAACCGGGCGGATCTCAAGCTCGGAGAATTGGCGCGCAGTCTCGCGCATCATGCGGTGACGGTCCGCTACGCCGCCGTCAGGCTTCACTGCATCCATATTGGGAACGTGAATTTATTGGTCTTGGTGTCCGCCCGGAACTGACGCTTTAAGCCTTGTTGGTCTTGTCGTTGCGGATATCGTAGTTTGGATTTGACACCCCGTCATCCAAAATTTAGAACGATCTAAAAGGCGCCTGACAGGCCTTTCCAGGCGGATGCCCTGACGGCCCGCCCAGCCTGGCGTCCCGCCAGATCGAACACCGGCCTGGATATTTTGCGCGGCGTCCTCTCCGGGTCGGCTCCGATCGAAAAAAGGGGGAAGTTCCGTGCGACGCGTATCCGCTGATGAAGCGGTCCATTTTGTCCGCTCCGGCGACACTGTGCTGGTGGCCGGCTCCGGCGGCGGTCACGCCGTTCCAGAGGCATTGCTGGCGGCGCTCGAACGGCGTTTCCTTGCCGAAGCAGAGCCGCGCAACATCACCGCGGTGCACCCGGTGGGACTCGGCGACGGGAAAACCCTCGGCGCCGCCCATTTCGCGCATGAGGGTCTGCTCAAGCGTGTCATCTGCGGCACTTTCGTCAATTCGCCGAATATTTCCGATCTCGCCCTCGCCGACAAGATCGAAGGCTACACGCTTCCGCAGGGAGCGCTGTCGCAGCTTATGCGCGAAATCGCGGCGGGGCGCCCGGGCCTGCTCACCAAAACGGGACTGCACAGTTTCGTCGATCCGCGCCACGGCGGCGGCCGCCAGAGCGCGCGCGCCAAGGACGATCTCGTCGAACTGATGCAGTTCCGCGGCGAAGACTATCTGTTTTTCAAATCCCTGCATTTCGACGTCTGCTTCCTGCGCGGCTCGACGGCCGACGAAAACGGCAATGTCACCATGGAGGAGGAAGCCGTCTTTCTCGAAATGCTGTCGGAGGCGCAGGCGACCCGGCGCTGCGGCGGCCTCGTGATCGTCCAGGTCAAGCGCATGGCGCAAAGCGGTACCTTGCCAGCAAAGCAGGTGAAAATCCCCGGCATTCTGGTCGATCTTGTCGTCGTCGATGCCGAGCAGCGCCAGACTTACGAAACCTATTACAGCCCGTCTTATGCCGGTGAATTGAAAATTCCGCTGTCCGACATTCCGGTGCTGCCGCTCGACGCTCGCAAAATCATTGCGCGGCGGGCCGCTCTCGAGCTTTTCCCCGGCGCGGTTTGCAATCTCGGCTCAGGCATTTCCACGGGCATCGCCAATATCGCGGCCGAGGAAGACGTTCTTGACGACATCTGCCTCACCAACGAACAAGGCCTGATCGGCGGTGCCCCGGCTTCCGGCAATGAGGCCGGCGCTTCGCGCAATTACGCCGCGATCATCGACCAGCCCTATCAATTCGATTTCTATGATGGCGGCGGGCTCGATCTCGCCTTCCTCTCTTTCGCCGAGGTGGACGAAAGCGGCAACGTGAATGTCAGCCGGTTCGGCGGCCGCATCGTCGGTCCCGGCGGTTTCATCAATATCAGCCAGAACGCCAAGGCCGTGATCTTCGGCGGCACCTTTGCCGCCGGCAAAAGCGATATGTCGTGGCCTAACGGCCGCACGCAAATTACGCGCGACGGCGATGGCCGCAAGTTCGTCGCCGAAGTCGAACAGATCACCTACAGCGGCACCTTCGGCCGCGAGCGGGGCCAGCGGGTGCTCTATGTCACCGAACGGGCCGTGTTCCGGCTCGGCGCATCGGGAGTTGAACTGTTCGAGATTGCGCCGGGCGTCGATATGGAGCGGGACATTATCGCCCGCATGGGATTTGCGCCGAAAATCGCCCCCACACTCGCAACCATGGACGCTCGCCTGTTCAAGCCGGAGCGCCTTAATCTTGCGGACGACCTTTCCAAACGACAGCAGCCGCAGCGTTCGCCGCGACTCGATATGCCAAAGGCCGCGCAATGACCGCTGTTCCCCACGTTCCATCCATCGTTAATGGCGCAACCCGGCTGTTCGGGATTATCGGCAATCCGATCGCGCAGGTGAAATCGCCGGAATTGATCAGCGAACGCTTCCGCGCCCGGGACCACAATGCGCTTTGCCTTCCCCTCCTCGCGCGGCCCGAGGAGTTCGATACTGTGCTGCGCGGACTAAAAGCCATGGGCAATTTCGACGGCTTTATTCTGACCATCCCGCATAAAGTGCGCGCCATGGCCTATGTCGACAAGCTCTTGCCGCGTGCCACGCGCGTGGGCGCCGTCAACGTCGCGCGGCGCGAAGCGGACGGAAGCTGGATCGGCGACATGTTTGACGGTCTCGGCCTCGTCATTGCCGTTCGCCAGGCCGGCCTCGATTTCCAAGGTAAGCGTGCGATGGTGATCGGCGCGGGCGGCGCCGGAAGCGCCATTATCGATGCCATCGCCGAAGCTGGCGCCGCGAGTGTCACGATCTTCGATCTCGATCAAGGCAAGGCTGGCGAAGTCGCCGCGCGCCTCGCCAAGGCGCATACCGGCTGCCGCATCGCGGCCGGTCCGGTGAGTGTGGAAACCCAGGATATCCTCGTCAACGCAACGCCCATCGGCATGGCGCCCGCCGGCGGCATGCCCGCGCAATTCGGAAACCTCGACGCGCGTCTTGTCGTGGCGGACGTTATTACCGATCCGGAAATCACGCCGCTGCTCGCGCATGCGCGCACCTGCGGGTGCCGTATTTCAACCGGCGTGCAGATGTACAAGGCGCAGGCCGGCATGCTCGCCGGATTCCTAATTCCCGAGGTCAGGCATGGTTGAGACATTTCTCAAGATTGGCGAACAAGCGGAATGTTCGAAGACGATCACCGAAGCGCCTCTCCCAGCTCGTTTCTCAGCAAACTCAGCAAAAGGAAGCCAACTCAGGCCCATTCACCATCCTTGGCTCGCCCCATCCACAACTGTACCATCATCACGAAGAGCCGTAGAGCTCTCAAACGGAGGAAACACCATGAAGCGCTTATTCGCCGCTATCGGCGCAGCCCTCTTCATATTTGCTGTGCTTAACGTTCCGTCGGCGCAGGCCCAGCAGGTCATCACGTTGCACGGCGCCACGCAGTTCAATGACGACCACGCCTTCAACAAGGCGCTGCTGAAATTCGAGGAGCTCGTCAAAAAATATTACGGCAAGCCGGTCAACTTCGTTCTCCACCGCAACAGCGAGCTCGGTCTGGAGAAGGACTATTTCGCCTACATGAACCAGGGCATCTCGGTCGACTACGCGATCGTTTCGCCGAGCCACATGTCGACGTTTGCCAAGGCGGCGCCGCTGATGGATATGCCGTTTCTGTTCCGCGATCTGGACCATTGGAACAAAGTGCTCAATAGCGACGCATTGAAGCCAATCGCCGATGAGGTGGCGAAAAAGGCCGACGTCATGATCATCGGTTATGCCGGCGGCGGCACGCGCAACATCATCGCCAATAAGCCGGTCCGCAACATGGCCGAGCTGAAGGGTCTGACCATGCGCGTCATGGGCGCGCCGATCCAGACGGCGATTTTTCAGGCCGTCGGCGCGGCGCCGACCGTCATTGCCTACAACGAAGTCTATAACGCCATCCAGACCGGCGTGATCCAGGGCGCGGAAAACGAAGCGGCCGGGCTCGAGCAGATGAAATTCTATGAAGTCGGACCCGACATCTCGCTCACCCAGCATGCGATCACGGTGCGGCCGCTCTGCTTCGCCGGCAAGACGTTCAAGAAATTGCCGCCGGAATTGCAAGCCGCCATCCTGAAGGCGGGCAAGGAAGCCGGCGCTTATGGTCGTCACATCGAATCGTCGGAGGATTCGGCGAAACTTGCTGCTTTGGAAAAAGCCGGCAAGCTGAAGACCTTCAAGTTCACCGAGCGCGACAAGCTTCTTGCCGCTGCCCAGCCGGTGAAGGAGGCCTACGCCAAGGAAATCGGGGCGAGCGCGATTCTCGCCGCGGTCGACGCGATCAAGTAGACTTTCGTCCGAATCCCGCGTGCTGCGAAGCCAATCTCCGCCATCGTGGAGATTGGCTTCGGGCCGCGGCAGGCTTTGACTAATCAACTTCAGGCATTCTGGTCACGCGCTTGACGTGCCGCTTCGCGTGTCACGAAGGCCGCGGCCAACATCGACGGGCATCGCATTCATGAAGGCATTCAACGACCTGCTCTATCGCGGCCTGCAGATCACTATGACGGCTCTCATGGCGTTGTTGATCATCCCGGTATCGCTGCAGATTTTCTCGCGCTTTATCGGATTTATACCGCGTTATATCTGGACCGAAGAGGTTTCACGGTTTTGTTTGGTCTGGATTATCATGCTTGGAGCAATGATCGCGGTGCGCGACGGCACTCATTTCGATCTCGACGTACTGCCGAAGGCAAGGACCGTTCGCGGCGAGGTGGTCCGCCGCTTGATCGCCAATGCCGGCATCGCGACTGTTGCGGCAATCTTCGTCATTTTCGGATATCGCTTCGCCGAATTCGGCTACGCCCAGAGTTCCGAACTGGCCGGCCTCAATATGATGACGATCCATATCGCCTGGCCGATCGCCGGGCTTGCGATGCTGCTGTTCATCGCGGAAAAAGTCGTTGACGACATAGCGTTGCTGCGAGGAAGCCAATCATGAGTGCGCTCGAAGTTGGCCTCATCTTGTTTGGCGTGTTCCTGCTGCTCATCATTGTTCGCGTTCCGGTCGCGTTCGCGCTCGGCGTTGCCTGTATCCCTGTTTTTTTCATCGACGACCGGCTCACGCCGTTTTTGCTGCTCAACGAAATGATGAAATCCTACAATTCGTTCATTTTGCTGGCGATCCCGTTCTTCATCCTCTCTGCGAATTTGATGAATTCCGCGGGCGTGACCCAGCGGCTGATGGACCTGGCACGCGCGATGGTCGGCCAGTTTCCCGGCGGCCTCGGCCACGTCAATGTCGTGGTGAGCATGATTTTTGCCGGAATTTCCGGTTCATCGACCGCCGAAGCGGCCGGCATTGGCGGCGTGATGATCCCCGCCATGAAAAAGCAGGGTTACGATACCAACTTCACGGTCGCGCTGACGGCATGCGCGGCCGTCATGGGCGTGATCATCCCGCCCAGCATTCTGATGGTTGTGTGGGGCGGCGTGATCTCGGTATCGATTGGGGCGCTATTCCTCGCCGGCGTGCTGCCGGGAGTCATGATCGGCGCGGCGCTGATGGGCGCGGTATACGTCTATGCCAAGCGGCGCGGCTACCCGGTCTACGCACGCGCCACCTTGCATGAGTTCTTCTGCGCGGCATGGCGGGCGCTATTGCCGCTTGCCACGCCGGCAATCATCGTCGGCGGCATTACCGGCGGCATCTTCACGCCAACCGAAGCTTCGGTAATAGCCGTGCTCTACGCAATGCTGCTTGGGCTGTTCGTGCTGCGCACAATCCGGTTCAGTCAGATCCCGGAAATTATTTATGACTCGGCCCGCTTCGCGGCAATCTCGTTGTTTTGCATTGGCACAGCGTCCGCCTTCGGCTGGATTCTTGCCTATTTTCACATTCCGCAGTTGTTCGTCGATGGCGTAAAGAGTTTTGGCGGCGGAGCGACAAGCGTCGGGTTCATAACCGCCGGCTCGTTTTTGCTCATCGGCTGTTTCATCGACGCGATTCCGGCGATTATCATCGTCGGTACGGTTCTCGAACCGCTGGCCAAAAGCGTCGGCATGCATCCGCTGCATTTTGCCATCATCGGAGTGATATCAATTGCATTCGGCCTGGTGACACCGCCTTACGGCCTCTGCCTGATGATTTCATGTGCGCTTGGCGAGACGACGATTGCCGCGGCGTTCAAGGATACGGCTATTCTGCTCAGCCTGATGTTGCTTGTTTTGCTCTTCGTCATCCTTGTTCCGGATGCCATCATTGCGCTGCCAAGATTGCTGATGCCGAAATTTGTTCAGTAATTTGCGTAAAATGTCCGAGGTGCCGTATCGGTCGATGCAGGGGTTGGTGTGGCGCCGCGGCGGTCAATCCGTTGACCGGAAACACATTCATCGTCTTGCAAGGGGGCAAAGGAAAGCCATGTCTGATTTCTATGTGAGCCTGGGTCAGGAGGTCACGTTTTCGAAAACCGTCGGCGAGGCCGACGTTTACATGTTCGCGGGAATCACCGGCGACCTTTCGTCAAATCACGTTAACGAGCAGGTGATGAATCGCTCGAAGTACAAGCACCGCATCGCCCACGGCGCGTTGATGATCGGATTCATGTCGACCGCCTCGACGAAAATGATCGATGAGCATGCTGGAATCAGTGAGACCGAGACCCCGGTGTCTCTCGGCTATGACAAAATTCGCTTCCTCGGCCCTGTTTTCATCGGCGATACGATTACCGTTCGCTACAAGATCAAAGAGGTTGATCCGGCCAAGCGCCGGTCGCGGTCCGAGATTTCAGTCGTCAACCAGAACGGCGATCTCGTGGTCGTCGGCGAACACATTCTAAAATGGGTTCCGAACAACGGCTGAAATGGAGCGTGCGAGTTTCGGCGGCGCGCGTTGCGATGAGAGCTTAAGCCGCGCAGACACCGACGACACCGATCTCGCAAAGCCGCTGAATTTCGTCCGCCCCGTAACCGAGCTCCGTCAAGACGTCTTCCGACTGCGCGCCGAGTTTTTGCGGCGGCAGCCGAACTTCGGGCACTTTCCCGTCATAGCGGACCGGATGAGTGACGAGGGTAATCGGAGACCCGGTCGCGCCTTCGACGACCTGGAAATTTTTATTGTGAACGACTTGCGGATCGACCGCGACGTCGCAATAGTCGTTGATCGGGGCATGCCAGATTTCGTACTTCTTCAATATGTCGAGACACTCGGCCGTGGTGCGCGTCGCGATATTTTCGGCAATCGCGGCGGCCGCCTTGTCCCGGCTTCGATAAGCGTCCGCATCCGCAACGCGATGGTCAGTCGGCAATCCCAGGGCATCTCCCAACACGGTGAGAGGCGCGAGCGAAATTGCGATGTGGCCGTCTTTCGTGGCGTAGATGCCGTAGGGCGCGCCATAGATCCACCCGGCAATCGGACCAGGCTGCCGCACATCGACGGGGGTCGGCCCGTTCAGATAGCAGGTAAACGTTTCCATCTGCAGATCGATTGCAGCCGACAGCAAATTGACATCGACCCGGCAGCCCTTGCCGGTGCGCAATTTCTGAACCAGCGCCGCGAGGATGCCGGCCGCAAATAACGCGGCCGCGTGATGGTCAACGGCCGAGACGCCTACGGCTCTCGGTCCATGTTCTCGGCTTCCGGTAATCATTGCCAGACCCGAAAGGGCCTGGATCAACAAGTCCTGTCCAGGCCGGTTGACGTATGGACCGTCGGCTCCATATCCGGAAGCGGCGGCGTAGATGATGTCCGGTTTTATTTTTTTTGCCGCGTCAAATCCAAGTCCGAGCTTGTCGAGAACGCCAGGACGAAAATTTTCGGTGATCACATCGGAAACGCTTATGAGTTTCCTTGCGATCGCCAACGCGTCCGGTTTTTTCAAATCGAGCGCCAAACTGCGCTTATTTCGGTTTGCCGTCAGCAGCAGCATTGTCTGGCCGTCTACGTCTTTGTCCGTCGCCTTCCAGTTCCTCTGAAAGGCGCCGCCGAGAGGTTCCACAGCAATGACATCGGCACCGAGGTCCGCGAGAAATTGAACGCCCAAGGGTCCCATCAGGAAATGATTGAAACTGAGAATCCGCACCCCTTCGAGAATTTCCACCATTTTATTTCTTTCCGACAAATCAAGCGTTGCTGTGCGGCCTTCATCTTGCTGGCCAAGGTAGCGGTGAACGCCGCTTCCGCAAAGCAATAATCGCAAAATATGACGGTGCTTGCAGCACCTTCATTGCGGGATTTGGAAGAGCAGTGCAAGTCGCGAGTCTCCGACGCCAGCAGCCGCAAAACTGTAATGCAGACAGGCTAGCGAGACACGGAGAGGTTTATTTATAGGCGTTCGCGGAGAATTTCGTAAGGCGCTTTTCCATTGAAGGCGCCGTGCGGTCTCGAGAGGTTATAGAAGTTTTCCCATTCAGCGAGCCGCTTATGCAGATCGACGTCATCGGTGTAGGTGAGCAGCTGGTAGAACTCTTGCTGATCTGTTCGAAGTGATCGCTTGACCTTTCCGTTTAGCTGGGGTGAAGCCGGTTTGATGTAGGCATGGCGGACTCCCTGATCTTCGACATGCCAATGGAACTTAGCCTGGAACTCGTGGCCTTTATCAGTTCGCACTTCTCGGATTCGAAAGGGGAACCTAGCGATGACGTGGTCGATAAAAGCGATCGCGTTGGCCTGAGTATGACGATCGTAGATCTTTAGCGCGCGGACACGGGTCGCATCATCGATGGCTGTGTATTGGTAACGCCTGATGGCTTTGCCGTCTTTCCCTTGCAAGGTCAGGAACTTGACGTCGACCTGAATCTGGCGGCCAGGAACCAGTTGTTCGTATCGTTGGGTGCGGACTTTTCGGACGCGGGTTCCACGCGGAACTTTGCTGAGTCCATGCCGCCTGAGAATCCGATAGACCCCCGCATCAGAGATTTTGATGTCGTGATAACGAGCGAGATACCAGACGATCCGGATCGGCCCGAGATGATAGGTCTGCCGTAAGTGCAGAACCTTCTCGACGATCTCGGGGGGCTGACGCCCACCGCCCGGAGTATAAAGGTCACGTAACGAAAGATAGCTCTCCGATAGAGCAGCCGCAGCGCGGCGTCTCCCTTCCCTACGGCGTCATTTCCCATTCCTCGGCGCTGGCGCCGGCCAGAGCGCGAACGCGCTGCTCGTCATTGGCGAATTCGGCTGCCAGGCCGGAAAACACGACCTGGCCGTCATCCAGCACATAGGCGCGATCGGCTATTTCCACCGCGGCACGAACATTCTGCTCGACAAGAAGGACCGAAATACCTTGTTCCCGGGCCGACGTGACGACCTTGAAAACGTCCTGGACGATCAAGGGTGCTAGGCCCTGGCTCGGCTCGTCGAGCATCAGTAGCTTGGGGTTCAACAGCAGCGCGCGCGCGATCGCCAGCATTTCCTGCTCGCCGCCAGAAAGCTGCCTGCCTTTATTGGTCTTGCGCTGCGCCAGGCGCGGAAATAATTCGTAGATTCGCGGGATCGTCCACGGACCAGGCCGTTCCGTCGGCACCTTGAGATTCTCTTCCACGCTCAGATTAGGAAATATCCGGCGTCCTTCCGGCACGTAGCCGACGCCGAGCGCGGCGATGCGATAGGGCTGCCAATCCGTGGTGGCATGGCCGAAAATGCGAACCGCGCCTTCGCGGGCCGGCGTAAGGCCCATGAGGCTTCGCAGGGTCGTGGTTTTGCCGGCGCCGTTACGGCCGAGCAGCGTGACGATCTCACCCTCGCGCACTTCGAGGCCGACGCCATGCAGGATATGGCTCTTGCCGTAGAAGGTGTGGAGACCTTCGGCGTGGAGAATAATCTCGCTCATGCGGCCGCTTTCCCCAGGTAAGCCGCCTGCACCAATTCATTGGCGGCGATCTCCTTCGGCGTACCATCGGCAAGCATTTTGCCTTCCGCCAGTACCATGATGCAGTCGGCAAGGTGAAAGACGACGCGCATGTCGTGCTCGATGAGCACGATGGTCAACTTCTGGTCGCGGTGCAGTTTGCGGATCAACTGGGTGATGTCGTAGGTCTCCTGGTCGCCCATGCCGGCGGTCGGTTCATCGAGCAACAAGAGCCGCGGTTTGAGCGCGATCGACATCATGATCTCGGTAGCGCGCTGGTCGCCATGCGCGAGCTCTCCCACGAGCCGGTCGGCTTTTTCGCCCAACCCCCCCAGGTCCATCAGCTCGGTGATGCGGGCGCGGACTTCCCCGTCGTCGACTTTCGGCAGCCAGGGGCGCAAGCGATAACCGGCAGCAACTTCGACCGCGACGCGCAGATTCTCGCTCACGGAAAGCTCGGGAAAGACCTCGGTGATCTGGAAGGTGCGCGCCATCCCGCGCCACACGCGCCGCGCTGGCAGCAGATTCGAAATATCCTCACCATCGAAGATGATCTTGCCGGAGGTCTGCGCGAGAAAGCCGCTGATCGTGTTGAAAAACGTGGTTTTTCCGGCACCGTTCGGCCCAATCACAGCGCGCAGCTCGCCGGGTTCAACCGTCATCGACACGTTATCGACGGCGACCAGGTCGCCGAATTGCTTAGTGACGTTTTCGACACGCAGAAGGCTCACGTCATCACCTTTCGCCGGATCATTCCCAGGACGCCGCGGGGGAAGAACAACACCACCAGCACGAAGAACAGCCCGATGAATGACTCCCAGTTCTCGGTCATGCTCGACAGGTAATCGCGCAGCACCACATAGATCGCAGCGCCGATCAGCGGCCCCCAGAACGAGCGCATGCCGCCGAGCACCGCCATGATGACGAAGTCGCCGGACTGGGTCCAATACAGCGCGCGCGGATCGACGAAATTATTAAGTAGCGCATAGAGCGTGCCGGCGAGACTGACAAAACCGCAGGAGATCACCCACGACATCCAGATGTGTTGGTCGACCGGAATGCCAAGGAAGCGTGCACGCCGCTCGTTCTCGCGGATGGCGGTCAGCGTGCGGCCGAACGGCGAGCGCAACAGCCACGCCATCGTGCCAGCAGAGATGATAAGCAACAGCATCACGAGGTAATAGAACGCACGCGGATTATGCTGGATGTCGATCGTGGTAAAGCCGGAATGCAGCGGCAGGCGCGTCCAGCCGGTCAGGCCGTCGTCGCCGCCGGTCACCGAGCTCCAGCGGAAGGCGATGAAGTAGAACACCTGGCCGAAGGCGATGGTCACCATGGCGAAGTAGACGCCGCGCAAACGAATGATCAGCGGGCCGATGATCGCGGCGGCGACCGTGCCGACGAGCGTGCCGACAACGATGCTCAGTCCCGTGCTCGGCACCAGATAACGGATGGTCATGGCCGCGCCGTAGGCGCCGAGGCCGAAATAGGCCGCGTGGCCGAACGACAGCACGCCAGTGTAGCCGAGCAGAAAATTCAGCGCCATCGCGGCGAGGCCGAGCACGACGACCTGGCTGCCGAGCTCGATATACCCGCCGACCGCCGATATCCAAAAGGGCAATGTCAGCAGCAGCAGGCAAACCACGACGGTCGGCACCTGTTTATTGATATCGACGGAGCCCACTAGAACCTGCCCTCCTCGCCGAGAAGTCCCTGCGGCCGCACCAACAGCACCGCCGCCATCATGACGTAGATCACCGCCTCAGTGGCCGAGGGGAAGAACACGGTGGTGATGCCCGAGGCAACACCGATCAGCAGCCCGCCGAGCAAGGTTCCGGGCAGGCTGCCAAGCCCGCCGACGATAATAGCCACGAAGCTCGGCATGATCAGCGAGGCACCGATGGTCGGCTGCAGCCCGAGCTGGCCGACCGCCAACACGCCGGCAAGGCCGGCGAGATAGATGCCCAGGCCGAAATTCATATTGCGCAGGAAGCCGACATTGACGCCGAGCACCGACACGGTTTCGAGGTCGAGCGTGCCGGCGCGGATGCGGATACCTAGCCGCGTGCGGCCAAGAATCAGGAACAGTCCGATCACGGCGATCGCGACTACCAGCACCATGAACAGGCGGTAGCCAGTGAGGAAGAAATATTCGTTAGAGAGCGGCGTCACCAGCCAGTTCGGCACCTGAAACGGCAGGCTCTGCGCACCCCAAATGAAGCGCGTGCCGTCCTCGATTATAAAGGCCAGGCCGAAGGTGAGCAGCAAACTGTAGAGAGGATCGCGCCCGTACAGGCGGCGGATCAATACGCGCTCGACCAACAGTCCGATCAACGCGGTCAGGAATGGCGCGACGACGAGCGCGCCCCAGAACCCGACATAGGGAATGAGCGTATAGGCGAGGTAGCCGCCGATCGCCAGAAATCCACCATGGGCGAAATTGATCACACCGGACAGATTGAGGATTAACGACAGGCCGAGCGCCATCAGCGCATAAAAGGCGCCGACGATCAACCCATTGAACACGTTGAAGAGAAGAAGCTGCGTCATACTCGGGACAACATCAGGACGGTTCGCGTATCACGTCACAATCATTTCGGCATCGCGAATGCGGTCACCATCCACGGACATCCTTTGCTTGTAAACCCCCTGCGGCGCCCGGAATTCCGGGCGCCGCAATTCGAGCGGCGCCCGGCTTATCCAAACGGTCAGGTCGGCCAGACCTGCTTGCAGCCGGTCTCTTCGAGCGATTCGGCGACATCGCCGCCCTTGACGATCTCGTCAACCACGAAGAGATCCTCGGGATCGTCGGCGCCTTTCGATTGCGCGTGCCCGACATAGAGATCCGGAATGAGCTGGCCCTGACTGGCGCGGAAGAAGGCTCCGTCCGGCATCAGCGAGACTTCGGGCGGCAGCTTGAAGCCCTGCATCGCCTTGGCCATCTTCACCGCATCGAGCGTCTTGGCCTGCGCTGCTGCAATCGCACAAGTGTGGATCGCGGCAAAGCCGAACCAAGTGCGCGCGGTGGGAACGTGGCCGCCGCTCTTCTTGCGGATTTCGGCGACGAATTCGGCCACGTGCGGAACATTCGACTGCTTCCAGTACCACTCAAACACCCAGGTGCCGATGCGGGCCTCCGGCGGCAGGCCGAGCAGCACTTCAAGCTCTTGCTGTGCGCCGGCGAGATGGAACTTCTTGTTGAGGCCGAACTGCACCGCCTGCTTGAGCGCGTTGACCGCGTCGTCGCCGGCTTGCAGGAAGATGATCACGTCCGGGTTCGCCGCCTGTGCCTTGATCAGATAGGAGGAGTAGTCGGTGGTGCCGAGCGGGGTCAGATCGCCGCCGAGCTTGGTGCCGCCGAGTTTGGCCGCGGCCTTTTCCAGACCCGCCTGCAACGTATGGCCGAAGGCATAATCCGGCGTGAGGTAATACCACTTCTTGCCGGCGGTCTTGATCAGTGTGCTTGCCACCGCGCTCGCTTCCATCTGCGTGGTGTTGCAAATGCGGAACACATCCCAATGGCAATTGGAACCGGTGACCGAATTGGTGTGACCGCCGGGCACGACATGGAAGATCTTCTTCTCGAAGGACACGTTGGCGATCGCCTGCGCCAGCGCCGAATTGATGTTGCCGACGAGAAAATCGACCTTGTCGCGGTCGATTAATTTACGCGCTTTTTGAACTGCTGTACCTGCGTCACCACTGGTCGAATCCTCGACCAACAATTCGACCTTACGGCCGAGAATACCACCCTTGCCATTGATCTGCTCGAGCGCGTACTGGGCGCCGATTAATTCATTCTTGCCTAGCGCTGCGTAGGTGCCAGTGAGCGGGTTGTCGAGGCCAATCTTAACCGGCTCATCGCCTAGCGCGCGGACGATGAAGGGTGAGGCGACTTGTGCCAGCCCCGCAAACGCGGCCGTTTTCACTAGCGTTCGACGATTGAGTTTGTTCGTAAAGATATCAGAACTCATGAGCGTTCTCCCGTAGCGTTTTGATTCGAGGATTTCGCGCGCTTCATGCGAGAACGGCGCGCATCATCTTCAGTTGAATTCCATGCTACTATCAAACCTTATGTTGACATAGCAGCATTCTGTGATTGAACAGCGGTTCGCATTTTGGGCGCGGGCGACCTTGAGCGAGTATTATTTGCAATATCTGTAGGCAAATTTCGTGTTAGACTTTCGTCGCGATTTCCTCCACTTTCACTCCGCGCAAAAATGCGTTCAACTGCACACGCTAAATAAGCACATCGCGTTTACGCGCGCATTCAAAACGAACGGAGAACGGATTAAACTTTGTTAATGACTTTTTTATCGTCCATTCCGTAGCCGCGTAGTAAATATTCGCGACAGCAATGAGGCCCCTAGCGTCGGTCATGAGCGCGACACGCTCTGCGCCAGCTGGCGTAGAGCTTTTTTTCTGCGTTCGCGTCTTTCGGCAATTATATCCATTCTGGGTCATTAGTGACCTAGTTGCTCAAGGCCGATGCGCTTGTTTGTTCGGTATGCTCCGGATGCGACCAAATCGGGGATATTCCGCGAATGACGCTAACGCCCAAAAAGGCTCCGGCAGTAAAGCCGCAGCCCCCCTGTCGAATGCCCAAGCTCAGACATTATGCCGGCACGGTATCGCTTTAGGGTTGGGCTAATTAGCAATGTGTGACTGAGCTTTGTTTGCCCAGCTAAACGTTTCGTAAATTGCGACTGTGCATTCATCAACGCAGAATGCCATTGCCTAGCGCCGGCTGTTTACGAAAAAGCTAGTTGCGCATTCGATTATCGCGGCGCTGAATCTAATCGTGTGTTTTTGCCGTCTAGGACTAAGGCCATTGTCCGAGCGGCATATATCCTCCATCTCTCCACACACAACCGCGCCCTCACCGGCGCGGTTTTTTTTCATCGGGGCGCACTGTGCTCCAACAACTAATCTATGATGAAATCGAATGCCGAACCCGCCAAATTCTTATAAGCCATGCCGCGATATTACTTTCATTTCAGTGACGGAAATCGCATCTTCACCGATAGAACTGGCCTCGAATTAGTTGGTCTGTCGGATGTGAGACGCCGCGTTATTACTCAAATTCGCCGTATGAAGAACCCGCAATCTGGACACCACGGCCAAGATTGGTCGCTCTGGTCGATGATCGTGGTGGACGCGGACGGCAAGACCGCTCTTGAAGTTGGCTTCGACCTCAAACCGAAGGCGTTGAAGTAGACAACGCGTCAGGTGTTCTGGGATGTCAGCCTCGGGTTGTTCACTGCGCAGCCAGCCGGCGCCAGCGCCGACCTTTGTCAGCTATTGCACTTATCGGACAAACGGGGGGTTGAAGCGAACATTATCGCCACATCATCGATGCAGTAATACCCAGTTTCATATTACCGATTGGTCGCCGAATCACTTAATCACTTCGAGTTGCACGACGTAATCATCTCGACCCTGGCTTGGCACAATTTTTTGTGCGGTGGATCGCAGTCGTAAGCACATCTCCAACGCCATTTCGGTTTTTTTGGCACCCAACTTTACCCTCGCCGTGTATCTGCTGCTTGGCCGCCACTGCCGTCAAAGTGAAGGCTGTTTTTCGGCTCCCGCAATCATAGCGTCATATCTCGCTTGGAAGTCGGCATACATGCGCTGTAATCCGTCGCGTAGGGGCGTCGTCGCGCGCCAGCCTAGCGCGTTAATCCGCGAAACATCCAGCAGCTTCCTAGGCGCGCCATCAGGGCGCGACGTATCGAAATTGATTTTTCCCCGATAACCGACGACATCGGCGACAAGATGAGCAAAGTCGGCGATGGTAATGTCCTCGCCAGTTCCCACATTGAGGAAGGGCAAGTCTGAATAGCACTTCATGATGAACACACAGGCATCAGCGAGGTCGTCAACTGCAAGGAATTCGCGGCGCGGCGTGCCGGTGCCCCAGACCGTGGCGACCCCGTCTCCAGCCAGCTTGGCTTCGTGAAAGCGCCGCATTAGAGCAGCAGGAACGTGGCCATCCTCTGGGTGATAATTGTCGCCTGGTCCGTAGAGATTGGTTGGCATCACCGACACAAAGTCGTCGCCGTGTTGCTGTCGGTAGGCCTCGCATAACTTGATACCGGCAATCTTCGCGATTGCATACCATTGATTAGTTGGCTCGAGCGGTCCCGAGAGCAGCATTTCCGGTTTCATCGGCTGCGGCGCCAGTCGCGGATAAATGCAGGAGGAGCCGAGATAAACGAGCTTCTTCACACCAAATTGGTGCGCGGCACGAACGACGTTGATTGCGATCGCAAGATTGTCGGTTATGAATTCAGCAGGAAATGTACTGTTGGCGTGGATGCCGCCAACTCGTCCGGCGGCGACGAACACCGCGTCGATTTTGGCCTCCGCCACGAAGGCGTCGACTTGGGCCGATTGGCGAAGATCAAGGTCCCTTCGCGCAGCATAAACAATATCGCAATCTTCGCGTCGGAGCCGTCGAACCAGCGCAGAACCAACCATTCCTGCATGGCCGGTAACGAGGATACGTTTGCCTCGTAAGTTGAAAATGACCGGTGCGTTACTCATGTCTTACCTTATTCGTATGCGCTGTAATTTTTGCCGTAGCGACGCATTTCGCTCAGATCAGACTCGACCATCTCCCGCACCAGATCGGCAAATTGAGTTTTGTGGTGCCACCCAAGTTTTTGTCTTGCTTTGCTGGGGTCACCCAACAGCGCGTCAACTTCCGTCGGTCGGAAATAGCGTGGATCGACTTCAACGAGTACACGGCCATCGCGCTTATCGATGCCCTGCTCGGCGAGTCCAGATCCGCGCCATTCGATGTGCCTGTCGAAACAAGCAAAAGCTTTCTCGACAAACTCACGGACTGAATGCTCCTCGCCGGTGGCCAATACATAGTCGTCAGGCTCCGGCTGTTGAACGATAAGCCACATGCCCTCGACATAATCACGCGCGTGACCCCAATCGCGCATGGCCGACAGGTTGCCCAGGTAGAGCTTTTCTTGCAATCCAAGTTCAATTGCGACGACGGCACGGGTAATCTTTCGCGTCACGAATGTTTCGCCCCGCGTTGGCCCTTCATGATTGAACAGAATGCCATTCGATGCGTGCATCTTGTAGGCTTCGCGGTAGTTGACTGTAATCCAATAACCATAGAGCTTTGCAACTGCATAAGGCGAGCGTGGATAAAATGATGTTTTCTCACTTTGCGGCCGTTCCTGCGCCATTCCGTAAAGTTCAGAGGTCGATGCCTGATAGAACCGCACCTTTTCCTCAAGACGCAAAATGCGGATGGCTTCGAGTAGACGCAGCGTTCCTAGGGCATCGGCGTTTGCCGTATATTCCGGCGTCTCGAACGAGACGCGCACGTGGCTTTGTGCAGCGAGATTGTAGATTTCCGTCGGCTGCACTTCTTGCATGATGCGGATGAGATTCGTCGAATCCGTCATATCGCCGTAGTGGAGGAAAAACCGAACGCCCGAACCATGCGGGTCAGCGTATAGATGATCGACCCGCGCCGTGTTGAAGGATGACGAGCGGCGCTTGATGCCGTGGACGATGTAACCTTTGTTGAGCAATAAATCGGCCAAATATGCGCCGTCCTGGCCGGTCGCTCCGGTAATTAGTGCAACAGGATCTGCCATACTTACACCCAAACTTGTTCCAAAGTTCTAAAGCCCATTGTTCGTGTCAGAGATAGCCGCCGTTCGGCTCGGCGCATATCGAATCCGGCGACAATGGCACCAGCGCCGAAGGCACCCTAGAGGGCACGTTTAATCAACTGACTGCCTATAACGGCATCCTGACCCTCCCACTGGCAGTGCAGATGTTACATTACAGAGACTGGGGCTCGGCGAAAACCGGTGCCGTCCGGAATGTCGGTTGGAATTCGGTGTGGCGCGATCTCCGGTAACATGAAGGTATCGTTTCAGGCTGCGAGGTCAATTGGCTGATCGATGGGTTTGTGGCGAGCGTCTGCCAGCCATCGACCTTGCGCATGTTGATCTGGCCGGAAGCGAGCAGCGCCGCAGAACAACATCGCAGCCATATCTGCCGACGGCAGCACGGTCTGCGTCTTGATCCGTCGTTTGAACTCGCTCGTGCAGCCGCTCTATCGCATTGGTTGTTCGCGCGCTGCGCCTCTGGCTCGGCGACGAGTGAAGGTGAAGAGCCGGTCGCCGGCTTCCTCCAGGCTATCGGCGACAGCGCGGTGCTTGAGCCGCCAGCTTGCGGATGAAGGCCTTGCGGCGGGCTTCGATCTCTCTCACGCGTCGTGGCGTAGATCATATCGTTGTAGTCGACGGTGATCTCCTCGTGCAGGCGCTTCGGGCGCGTGGGACCAGCAGGTTACGATGCTTGTGGACGGTGCAGCGCTGGACCGGCACGCCGTCCCTTGTTTACCACAATCGAGAAAAGTCGGGAGCGAGTACCGAGTTCGCTCACGCTTTCACTCCTCGTTAACGCGCACCAGTCGTGCGAGTCGTCGCCACGACCCCACTGGCTTTGAGCATGAAAGTTGGCGTCTCAACGAATTGGAAAGGCTTCCGATAACAGGCAGGGGAATCGCTTAAAATTTTAGCGATCCGCCAAAGCCTTCCTTGGGCGGCGCCACCGTATGTCTTCACCCGTTCGCTGCGCACAGGATGGGGACGGGGGCGGTCATGCAAATCAATCTTATTCCGGACTCGACGGTAAGCTCGGCCCCGGCCGGATTCACGGCCGTCATTAAGGAAGCTTGCAGCATTGTCGAGCAAGTCTTTACTGGAAACTACACGCTTAATATCAGCTATGGATGGGGAAGCTGGGACAATCAAATCGATCCTGGACTCTCGGGTGTAAACGGTGCAGAGGGAGGTCCCGTCAATGGGACGACGGTCAGTTATCAGACATTGAAAACCTGGCTGACGACTGCAGGCACAGCTCCCGACCAACAGCTGGCATATGCATCGCTACCCACGAACACGGCATCTTTCCCCGCGGGCGCGAACACATTTTATGTGAGCTCCGCCCAGGAAAAGGCGCTTGGCGTATACACCGGCAGCCAGACAGCAGTTGATGGGGCAATCGGTTTTGGTACGACCTCAAGCCCGACGTTTTGGTTGGAAGCTGCCCTGCACGAGATTTGTCATGCAATGGGGCGTTACACAGATTTTTACGCCGGCAATCCTACCATTATGGACCTCTTCCGATATTCGTCTGCCGGGCAGTATAGCTGGACGGGATATCAATCTGCATATTTATCGTTGGATGGCGGCAAAACCGTCGCAGCCAATTTCAGCACTGTTTCGGACTATGCTGATTTCGCGGTAAATTCACTCGCGCCGAATGACCCTTTCGACTGGATGATCAACGGCTCGACGCCGACGCTCACCGGTCTTGATGTTGAGTTGATGAATGTCCTCGGCTTCGCATCCGCTTTCCAACCATCCACCATTTCCATTTCCGTTGTCACTTACGCAGTGGTCGCCGCTGGACAATCGCTTTCGGTGCCCTCCCTTGTCACCAATATTTCCAATCCTCATGGCGACACAATCGGAAATTATATGTACCTCGCCCAGGGTGGGTCTGGTCACCTTACCTTGAATGGAGTGACTCAACCGGATAGCCAGTGGATCTACGCTAATGCCGGCGATAGTGTTCAGTACGTCGGTGGAACGACTTCAGGCACGGACACATTGGAAATTGGCGTGTACGATTCGACAACAAACTCATATGCCTTTAGCTCGAGCATCAATGCGATCACGACTGGAGGCCAACACGTAAGCACCGTACCGGCAATCACGAGTCTGACGGAGTCGCCAAATACCGGCATCGCTCAGATCGGTCAAACTGTGACGCTGACGGTTACGCTTTCCAACGCCGTTACAGTGACCGGCACGCCGACGATCGCTCTCAATGACGGGGGCACCGCTGTTTTCTCAGGCGGATCCGGGACCAATTCTCTGACGTTCACGTACACGATTGCTCCAAAGGACTCGAGCGTTTCTTCTCTTGCGGTGAGCACGATAAACCTAAATGGCAGCACGATTACAGATGCCGCCGGCAACGCTGCGAGCCTATCCATAAGCGGCCTGATTCAGAACGGGCCGCAAATTCAGATACCGACAAACACTGTCGCTGAAGTCTACGACATCTACCAGGCCGTGTTGCAGCGCGCTCCAAGCACGAGTGACGTATCGAGCTGGCTTGCGGCCGAACCGTATGTCGGCGACGGAGCTTTGATCGCATCGCTCATCAATTCACCGGAGGCGCAGCAAGAGATCAATAGTATTATCCGGGTAATTACGCTCGGGACCGGGCTTTTTCCAACTGCCACGCAAATGGCGGGTTGGGCGGGCTATGTGCAGACGGGTGGCTCATTAGAATCGATCGCAACTGCGTTTGCATCTTCTACGATGTTTCAACAGATTATCGGTAACGGCGCCGAGGTCGACCCGAATTCTCCAGTTACCCCAGCGATCATGCAGACGATCATTGCGAATGCACTAGGAACGCCTGCAACACAACATCAAATTCAAGGTTGGGTCGATACCGGGCTGAGCGTTGCGAACGTCTTCGTCGATTTCGCGTTAGGGGAACAATACACAGCGCGGTCTTTCAGCAGTGTCCAGCAGTACCTAATCGGAGCCGTGGACAAGGTCATAGAGGCCAACGGCGGCGCGGGCAACGGTGGCTCAAGTACGATCAGCACCACCTATAACGACAGCGGTTACATGATTGACGCGCTTACGAATAGTGCCGCTGGCATCACGAATACTTACAATTTCGCCAATTCGGCGGTATTGGAGATCGGCGGCGTGTCGCACGGTCATGTGGTAGTCAGTACAACCGGATTTAATCCAACTCTCGAAATATTGGCGACGGCATCCTTTACGCTCGATACCCTGACCTACAATGCAAATCTGGTGTTGGATTCGACAGGCGGGGCGATCGACATCGGCTCGTTGACAAACACGACAAGTACCCAGGTCGAAATGGTCTTGTCCCCGATGACCATTGCGCTGAACGGCGCAAACCCCATCACGGTGGGCGCCATCAACGATCAGGCCCTGACTGCCATCGATGCGGCGGGCAGCTCAGGAGCGATCGATTTGGGGACCGCCGCTACCCCCCTCACCCAGGCTAGCCTGACCGTGCTCGGGGGCACGGGGGCATTGACGGTTTATACAGCAGGGAGCCAGGACGTCATTCAGCTCGGTAATGTCGCGACCGGTACGACCATATCCGCGCCCCAGATCATTCATGCGGCGGGCGCCGGCGACATCATCACTTTTGCGACGACGGCTGTTGATGGAACACAGGTCCTTTGGGGGGCAGGTGCGGCATCGATTGTGGACGGCGGAAGCATTGCCATAGGCGTGGGTGCAAATGACACGATCAATTTCGGTGACAACACGGCCGGCGGGTCCGAACTGGTGGTCGTTACTGGCGATCTGACTGGTGCCACGACTTCGGGCGGCACCTCCACTAGCGGCATCAACATGATCTGCTTGACGAATGTTGTTCACGCAGGCGGTGATGAACTCCTGTTTAATAACGTGACGAGCGAACAGTTTAATTCGAATGCAGTAAATGTCTCGTCAGCATCTTCCCTGGCACGCGCCTTTGACATTGCCGCGGCAAATGCCGCCGCATCCCAGAGCGGCGGCAAAATCGCCGGACATACGGGTGTAATTGATTGGTTCCAATACGGAGGAAACACTTACCTCGTGGAAGCGATAAACACCGGATCCACCGCGGCCGGCCACATCGCTCTTGCGAGCACCGACGAGGTAGTCAAAATCGTGGGCCAAGTTGACCTTCACGCCGCGGTACTGGCGTTTCATACCGTCACACTGTAATGCACGGAACACCTTAGCCATACCCACGTCCCCGGTTATGAGAAGCGGCAGCGGTTGTTTGACGCCGAACTAATACCAAGTCGCGCTGCTCGCGACCGATGCGCGGCCTTGCCGCGGATTTGTCACGCCTATCCAAGTATTTGTTTCGACTCGCAATTATGATGCGACCATCCCTGCACAACAAGGGTGGCATGAGTCACGATGTCAGAGTTTTGGTATTACACACCGGCACTCCTCAAAGGCCGCATCGCAATCGCTCGACAACGAGTGCGCCATCGCCCGTAGGCATCGAGATCCTCGGGAAGGGCGTCGATCGGCATGACAATACTTGAATCAGATTCGCGCACGTTTGTAATGCCCAACATGCAATCTTGATTCAATAAGTCGCAGCCCTCAGGATGTTGCCGTTGGCCGCGCAACATCGCGTGCGTGCAGGAGCGACCAATCCATCCCGTCAACCAGTGCGGAAAGCTGCGCCGACGTCGGCCGCATCACCCCATTCATAATCGGCCGCCGCTTGAATACACCCTGCTCCAGCCATTTCCAGAACAGAACCAGTCCCGGGCCATCCCAAGTACGGATCTTCACTCGGTCCGCCCGCTTCGCGCGGAATATAAAAATTGTCCCCGAGAAGGGATCCTCCGCAAGCGTCTCCTGTACCAGCGCGGCAAGTCCATCGCCACCTTTTCTAAAATCAACCGGCTTCGTCGTCACCAGCACGCGCACTCCTGCCGGAACCGCAATCATGTTGGTGCTTTTACGGCCCGAACCCCGCCGCCTCGAAAACCTGGCGACGGTTGCAAGGGCAAAATCAGTTGCCGAAGGTTATCGGAGGTGTCAGATTCCAGGACGGCATTGAGGTCATTGAAGCGTCGTCAAACCACGCCGCCTGATCACTCATCACCTAAATTCCTGCATAGCTCCGGTCTCCCTCACCACGGGTGCAAACATCGGCACCTCGTCGGCTGGCAATGTCTGAAGACCGGCCCGCGCCGCCTTGCGCCAACCAAACAGTTGCTGCGGCGACATATCGTGCCGACGCGCCACCTCCGATACGACCGCGCTGGGCGAGCGTCAACTATATGGTCGACTATATGTGCAAAGGAACCAGGACACCTCTGTCAGACTAAGTTTTAGCTAATGCACAGTTGCCTGCCCGCGCCTGCCAGCGTCATGGTTTTCCTCGTGCGCCCCTTCCGCCCGCGTCTCAGCTTATTGGTGCCGAGCCTCGCAGCGGTCTATGGCCTACTGAACTCTTAGCATCGGCTAGACCATGACTACACTGAATTAGCGCGGCACATCCGTCCCCATCTAGGCCAAGGCGACGGGATTGGCGGGAACCACAGTCAGTTCGTAACAGGCTTCGGAGCGTCGGCGGGAGCCGGCCGCTCGCGGATTTGCTTTTGCATGTCCTGCAAGCCCTTCACCAGCGCCTGCATGATGGCCCCGACCTCGGTGCCAGGAATCAACAGTGTCCCGGCATCTTCCTGTTTCCCCTCTTGCCCAATTCTTATGCAGTGGACACGAACCACGTTGCCATGCAAAGTGAGAGAACGGATACCATCGATGATCATTAGCGACATCTTAGGGGGCCCTTCTTTTTGCGTATGCTTAGCTTCCTAGCGGTTTATCCGACACGACTCAACTACATTCATCACAGTTGCTGAAAGCCCTATTAGCTCGCAAACCTCAGGGTACCGGCGCTTCAATGCCTGAGGCTGCCAGTATTTGAATCAATCCCGGGAACGCCTATCGCATGGGGCTCTCTTGCCATTACCCAATCAGCCTTAACAACCTCATCCTCAAGCGCACAAATGATTCGCTGAAATAGGGGTCTGTCAATCAGAGCTCTTGCTAATTCGCTGGACGATCCCTCGATCTCCAGTCGAAACTTCTGGCGGACATAAGCAACGGTAATCCTATTGGCACACTCCGTTGTTGTTGAGCTGATCTTGAGCGCGCCGCGTGGCGTAGACCTTACTGCTCTGCTAGAGTTAACAAGTGCAGCTTCACGTTCGAAGGCGAAAACGTCGGGACGAGACGCGGTGTCTGCTTTTTTTCCAAGCTCGGAGGTACGCTCGACAAGCTTTCGGATCTGATCGAGGGCGGCCAGTGTCATGCGCCGTGTGAGCCAACAGGACCAGCGGTTTCCCTCTTCAACGTTGATAGCGGCCAATATACGGTCTTGCTGTGACTCGTAGTGGAAGGTAATCGACCTGAGCGGAATCATTCTGACTTACTAAGGCCCAGTCTTACGCGGCATCAGAAAACGCAAGGTATTCCCACGAGCCGTCTTCAATATATTTGACGTTCTGTTCTCGGATTTTAGCTGCTTCATCACGCAATGGATACGAACCATATTACCACACAAAGTTATCGCTTTTACTCCGTCGACAAGCATCTGGGTCATTGATTGCTCCATTATCTTCTCGCGTCGAGCAAAGGCCAAACTGTCAAACCGCTGAACCGCAAACTTAACATTATCTAGCCCTTAAAAAAAGACATAAAGTCCTGCTCGGCGATTTCATACTTAATGATATATACTCCGTTCACGCCACAACCCGAAAATCCTTGGCGTTGATGATGCGGAAATTGTCGGTAACCGAATCGCAGAGTTTCGCACAATTTCCGGGAACCTTTTCACGCAGTGGCCCGCGACACCCGCACCTTCTTCATCGCCGGCGATTGGGCTTCGCCCGTAACGCGGGCGTGCCAGCATGGCGTCGAGCTCGCCGCGGATCAGCTCTTCGATGAACCCGCGTGCCCGAGACCGCACCTCGGTCTCAATCGGATCAAACCAATTGTCGAAAAGATCAACCGCTATCGCGGCCGCTGGCTGCGCAGAATCAGGCTTCGTGGTAATGCTGGTCATGGCGTGGTCTCCAGTCCGACGCTTCAACGCCGGACGATTTGAGGTTGATCACCCCGGACCTACACCGGTCTCTGGATCGACAATCCCGATCTTTTTGCCCGAGTAATCGACGAATACCTTGTCGCCAGCAGCATGGTGCTGGCGCATCACCGGCGACAGGCGCCGCTCGAATTCTCGGAACAGGTCGCAGAACCGCGAGTAGCCATAGCCATCCGGGTGCCCGTCCCGGTATTCTTCCCAGAGCACCATCAGATTGACGCCGGGACGCTTCAGTTCGCGCGCCAGGGCCGCCCAATCCGGCTCCGACCGCCGGCGGAATCCAGACCTCACCCCGGCGCGGGCAAACAGGCGTTGCTCCAGCACGTCGTCGGTCAGCTCGGCGGCCAGCGGCCAGCGGCCATGCCAGCCCGGCCGCCGCCGCCCGCCTGAGGTTGTCCTGAACCGTGCTGCGCGCCACCCCCAACGTGCGCCCGATCTCGTGGGCGCTCACTCCGTCACGGTGAAGCCGAAACATCTATCGAATTTGCCGCATCGTCAGCTCGCTTTTCGCCGGCATCCTGTTCCCCTCGTTGATCGTCGAGGAGATCTGATGCCCGAGTTGCTGACCTGCAGGGACACGCCCCAATCCATCGCCGGCCGGGTGGCCGGCTTCAAATCGGAATGGTGGCCGGATTTATTTCGGAATGCTGGCCGACATCAAATCGGAACGATGGCCGGCTTCGCGTCGGAATTCCCGGCCGGCATCAATCGGAATCCGCAGTTTGGCAAGGGGGTTCTTCGGATTCTCGAGGAGTTCGGGGTATAGTATGCGGCGAAAAGGTTACGGCAAATCTTAGAACTCAACGGGTGAAGTGGCATGGAAGCAGCGATCAAACCCGGAAGGCATGAGTCGCTATTTGCGACCCCGCTTTTTGTTTTCGAGATTGAACACCCCCAGTCGCTCAATGCTTTGTTGGTGGAAGAATGTCAAGCAATCCGCAATCTGGAATCCGGCATAAACCGCAGCAATTTGAATGGATGGCATTCGAAACCTGACCTGTTCGCGAGAAAGGAACCAGGCCTTACCAAATTACGCGAAATCATCACCAACTGCCTTACCAGCGTGATTCAACGAACTACCAATCAAAGCGTCAACGCGCTGACCTGCGATGGTTGGATCAACATCAATCCGAAGGGCGGATTTAATGCCCCGCACAATCATCCTGGCTTCCTTTGGTCCGGCACCTACTACGTCAAAATGCCTTCCGCATCCAAGGGCCGCAGCGGTTATATCGAGTTTCTTGACCCGCGCACCAACGCGAACGTCAATGCGAGTACGACCTTCCGCCCTCGCTATAGTTTAAGGCCCGAGCCCGGAACGCTCCTAATATTTCCTTCATACTTACTTCACTGGGTCTATCCCAATGAAGAGGAGGAAGAACGAATCACAATTGCATTCAACGGCAGGATTGCGCCGAGCGCAGCTGATTCACCCAATGCATCGTCCTAATCAAGGAGTAAGCATCACGCTCGGCCTTATTGATTTTCTGAAAACGCTCGGTACTCAAACGAGCCATCTTCAATATATTTGACATTCGCCTCGCGGATCTTGGCTGCTTCATCATCATAAAGAAAGGGCAAGAAAGCGTAACGCCGGCCGCGGGTAACCGGAGAGACTTGGTGCATAAGTGGCGTTGAAAAAACCACCGCCGTGCCTGGTGGCATCTTAAACCACTTCTTGCCGTATTCCGGGAAGTTCAACTCGCCGCCCTCAAAATCCGCGTTGAGGTTGATGGATGCGGCGAAACGGCGATGCGCTGAACCTTGTGACGTGTTATCGCGGTGCGGCCGGAAAAATCCAAGATCTTCAGCATTATAGCACCCCACGATGTAGCGCTCGATGCGATTGCACTTCATGAAATGCACTTTCTCGATCTCGGGCACAACCCGCCGAACTAAGCGATCCTGGACGGTTTGACGAAGCTCGGGTTCGAGCACCGAAACATCGGAACGTCTTTTGAAGGTTTCGTCGCGCATGCGAATAGATTTGCCGCCAATTTGGCGCATCACTCCGGTCTTCGTGGCTTCATGCGACTCGTAATAGTCGATAAGCTGCTGGCACAGCTTAGGCTCGAATACAAATGGAACAGCCATGACCGGCACCGGCATTTCGAAGCCAGCAAAATGGTCGGGGGGCAGTAGGCGGCTAACGAAATTAATCAGCTCATTGCCGTCGGACCCATCGGGCTTGAATGGAAACACTGCCATGACCCGAAGCTGCGGATCGAGTACAATCCATCGCCGGCGGGGGTACTGGAATGCTTCCGCACTTTCGACATCCAATGGTAAGACCCCGAAGGCCCGGCACGCGGCGCCGTCATAGTCCAGCAGAAAGCGGATGCCCGGCAGCTCGTCCTTAATCAGACCCTGTTCCTCGTTCTGCCGAGTCCAGGTGACGCCGAAGAAAGTAAGCGTCCGATCGTCCAGCATGTTCCGAATTTTTCTAGCGGTCGCAAGCGTTGCTTTCCCCCACTGATCCGCGGCGTCGCCAAAAAACCCAAGAACCAGGTAACGTCCGCCGTGAGAAGCGAGATGCAAATGCGGTTTACCGATGCCCTGGGTGACGATCCACGGGGCGGGGTCACCCGCCGTCAGGTTGGCATAGGTCGCTTGTAGGCGCTTCTGAGGTTCGGCCATCCTGTTCTTGTACTCCAGCCCGCCGGTCATGGGCAATCGCCGCGGGATCTAGTCCGGTCAGACGACGCATATGTGGTTAAGCGCCAATATGCGCCTGGGTACAGGTCGTCTTAGAGCCTTTCTCGTCCCTGGACCGCTTCGCTTCCTCCAAAACCCCGCACACTTCTGTCGTCAGCTTGCAAAAGCAACGGGGGGCCACAAGGGCCCCCCGCCGTCGAACTTTGTGCGAATTGTTCTTAGACGAGGTGGATGTCGGCAGCCGTCAGTGCCGGAATTCCCGTCAAGACGATTTCCATGTCGTGGGCGTCCGCCGAAGACAGAGTGCCGTCGGAAGCCCCGGCTGCAGAGCCGTCCACGAACAGGTGTCCGGAGTTGGTGTTGTAGACAAACGTCGCGTTTTCTCCTGCATGGCCGAGGATGATCGCGGCTGCCCCGGCATCGGAGGTTGCCGTGAAGAAGTGCACGCCCTGCGACGCCGCCAGCGATATTGGCCTCGCTGAAGTGCGAGGATATCGTGTCCGCTACCGTTGAACCCGGTGATGATATCCGGAGTGCCGAACACAGAGTTCGTGTCCGTGGTTGAAGTCGACGGTATCAATCACGGAAGTCGAGTGCGCAGCGAAGGTGACGGTACTTGCAGTGCCGCCGGTCCCTGTGAAGTTCACCGTGTTTGCACCCGAGCCGAGGACTCACGCTATCGACGTGAGTCGTATTGGTGTCTCAGATCACAACGTGTTATCGCCGTTGCCAGCGGTAACACTGTTGCTGCCGTGCCCGAAGGACGAGCGTGTTCGCACCATCGCCCACGGTGACCGTGTCATTGCCGTTGCCGAACTTGAGCATGTCCGCCGCTTGGTTATGGAGATAACCGGTACCCGTGTTGGGAGCATTGAAGACGACGTCTTGGTTCCCAAATCCAGGACTATCGAACGTGATAGCCGCTGTGAAGTTGTTGCCATTGAACGTCGTCACGGTGTTCCCGAAGTCGGAGCTGTCGAAATTAATGCTCACGGCATCGGAGTACATGTTGATCGTCTTCAGTCCGAAGTCTTCGATTCGGACGAAGTTCATCGACGCACTGCCTGTCGAATAGATGTTGAGATTTTCGACAACGTCGATGACGCATGGGAGCGAAGTCCACGGTCCCGAAGTACGCATTTCCACCGAGTTGCGGTGAGCTCAGCAGGAGTGTGGCAACATCACCCTTGCCAACAGCCGCCCCGGCGATCGGGATCAGGAGTCTCATTGTGCCCGAGGTTGGAGTCACCGCCGCCCAATCCGCCGGCCGTATTGAGGATATCAATCTCGGCTCCATTATCGAGACCATCCAAGGTGACCCCAAGTATTCCGGGCCCATTGTATCCTTGGTCCAGAATAACGTGGTTGATGTCGTTGAGCGCCCCGAGAGACTGGGCGTCGATGTTGTTAGTCATCGTATCGACGATTTCCAGATTCTCGAAGTGCATCACCGATCCGAGAATCACGCCCGAAGCGAAGGCACTGTCCCAAGTGGCCAAGGTGTCACCACCCGTGTAAATGCCAGGCTTAGCGGGATTGAATGCCTGGTTGTCGGAGCCGCCATCGAGCGTGATGCCCGCACCGAGCGAGTGGATCTGTACGCGATCATCGCCAGCACCCAGGCTGACATTGACGATTTGACCATCACTACCGTGAATGACCACGTTGTCATTGCCCGCACCGGTCACCACCGTGATGTGGCCAAGCCCGCCCCAAGTGTCTGGGATCGTGATGGTCGAATTGGTGACATTGCCGGCAACGGAGTTGAGAGTCTCATTAATGGTCGCGTTGGTGCCAGCTATGATGGTGACAAGATCATTGCCTGCGCCAGCAACCAGTGAGATCTGACTGCCATTGTCGAGAATGGCAGGCTCGAAGTCCTCACCTTCGTTATCGGTATTGATAAAGAAGGTCTTGGTCCCATTTCCACTGTTGACATTGATAATCGAACCACCAACGCCGGTCCGATTACCGTTGTCGTCACCACCGGTCCAGATCGAGTTGTTGGCCAGGATGGTGACATCTTCCCACCCGTTCCCCGAGGTGTAGTTCACCGTCGAGTCGTGGCCGGTCTCGATGTTGGCTGTTTGATGATCAAGCGCCGTGCCGCCATCGCCCAGATTGACGGTAATGTTCTGGAACTGGGCAATCATGCTGTCCGGTTCGCCGTTGGGATTCTTAGTCGGCAGACCGGTATCGTCCTCGCCCTCATCAGTTGGTCCACCAGGGCTGTAGGTAGGATCGGAGCCTCCGGGTGTGATCGTCAGGTGATCCGTCCCTGAGCCAGCGGTGACAACATAGGTCTGATGACCGTCGCCGTCGTCGACGCCTTCATCGTTGGTTTCCTGATCGCTAGTGCAAGCGAGCACGCCGCCATCTTGGGTGTTGATAGTGATCCAGTTTTCCCCATTGCCAGCATTGATCGTGACGGCGCTTTGCTCTTCAGCGTTAACGCAGACGACGTCGTCGCCGGCACCGGTATTGACGAGAACGGTGCTCTGGTTACCGACCCAGACCTTCACGTGATCGGATGTCCCCACGACCGAATTGGCAGTGATGGAGACATTGCTGGAGTCACCGGAATAGCTGCTGACGCAGTCGTTGCCGGTGCCGAGGTTCACCGTGATAGCCGCATTGCTGCCCAGCGGATTGGACGAACTCGCGATACTGACCACATCGTTACCGTTGCCCATCGTCGCGGTAACGGTCACGTTGTCCGGACAATCGTTGGTGACAGAAACGTCATCGCAAGTATCACCAGCGCTGAACTCCGAGCCGCCGACGTTGACATATAACGCGTCATTATTGTTGTTCGGCTGACTGTCGAAGATCGTCTGTCCACCGCCGTCCTGCAAAAACACGTTAGCCGTGCTCGAGCCGGATCCGGACGTGGAGGTACCATAAATGCTGAGGCTGCCAGGGTTAGTGTACCCCCCGTTATCACCTTCAACAGCGACATATTCAGTATCGTTGCCGGTACCCTCGAAGATGCTCAGATTATTACCATCCGAGGCTTCGATCCCGCCGATGACGAACGTACCTGCCGTGCCGGTGGCGTCGACAGTCGTCAAAGCTTCAGTGTCATCACACGAGAAGATCTCGGTTGTGTCACTCGAGCCACCGTCGGTCACGACAATTGTCGTCGCGATCTCCATGCCGTCGATATGCAGGATGTTCGGGGTCAGAGGATTGTCATTGTGGCTGTTGATATCGAACTGCCCAACCACGCTGAAGTCCGAGGTCGTTTCATCCTCGAGGAACATCTCGCCGCTATTCAGCAGGTTGATCGTCTGCGTGCCGCCGCTATGGACGGTGTCTCTCATGATGAGGCCAAGGTACAGAGCTCCAGGCGCATCGGATTCAGAAATGGTGATCGTGTCGATGAAGTTCTGGAGATTATAAATCAGCGTGTCGTGGGTCGACGCGAATGACGTTATTGCCGTCACGTCATGCATGAACGTGCCGTCGATCCAGGTCGCGTCGGACGGCGTCTCATCGCAGCACAGCTCCGATGGGTATGAGCCATAGTCATCGTTATTCGTGAACTCGAAGGTCTGCACGCCCGACGACGCGGGGACAATGGTCTTGTGAGCGCTACCTTCTTGCGTAGCCGTCGAGTCGATAATGATCCACTCAGTATTATTGACGCTCGCATCGCCCATGGCGACGTCAACGACGTTGCTCAAGGTGTTGTTGTTGACAACCTCAGTGTCGACCACGCCACTAAAGATGGTGCCCTGCGCCGGGCCTACCAGCGTTTCGCCAACCTTGGCCGTGAAGTTCTCGATCACCGGCGCAGTGAGAGCCACTGAATCGGAGGGCACAGTCGGGTCCGTCAACGCGAGGGTGAGCGTGGTGTCGCCAATGCTCTGATAGACAGTGTGGACGGTCACTGTGGCGTGCCCAGTGGCATCGAAGGCAAACATTCCGCTAGTCGCACCGCTGATCTCGTTGCCGGTGACGGCCGTACCGCTGAGCTGCCACGATTCCATCGTTCCAGGGGGCAATCCGGTCTCGGTGATGGTGAACGTGACTGCGGCGCCGGCCGTGGTCGAACCGCTGTCAGTGATCGTGATGAGCGGATCAACAGCAAACAGGCTGCCCACTGGAGGGGTGGCGCCCGGAATACCGGCTGCGCCCGCCGCAATATGCGTCAGATAGTTCTGAACGAAAGTATCCGTCCTCGCGCTATATTGATCGCCGTTTGCAAACTGGGCGAGGAGTTGCGACGTCGAGAGGCCGGTAGCAAGCCACGTGTTAACCTGTTGCGTCGTGGGCGTCGTACCCAACGCGTGTACGATGAGATTGTACATGATCGTGAACGTAGGCTGAGCGTTCACGTTAACCGGGTTGCCGTTGTTGAAAACGTTTTGGAAAGTACTGCCAGAAGCGAAGGCATTGACAACGCTTGTCAACGACCCACCACTCTCGAGGTAGCTCGCCCAGCCCTGCAGCTGCGCCGCGTTCGGTACTACGCCACTGACGAATTCGATAATGCGGACGATTGGAAAATCATACTGGGCGCTAAGCGCCGAATTCACGATCTGAGAAAGCGCTGTATTGGTGTCGAGGGACGTGAAGTACGCCACGTCCGCATTTGAGGGAAGGTGAGTCGGCCCGAACAGTGCGGCATAAATCGAGTTGATTTGGGCAGCAGAGAGAGACATTTTCAGTACTCCAACCGTTTGCGGGGCTTTGGTTTGCGCCCCCCTGGTGAACTCGCTGAGCGTCGGCATTTCGTCGCCAACGCCGTTGCACGGGCCTCCCCCGATATTTTATTTCGGCCCTATGGACTGGACGGTACAGCGAATTCGTAACCATAGACAAGCGAGATTCAGAGAAAATTAACAATTTCTGTGGAGCCCCGGCGTGATTCGGGCATGGCGCTAATGATTTTTGGCGAATTGAGTCAGGGGTTTAGCGAACTGTTAACCCTGGAAGCTATCGGCCGAAAAAAATGAGAACGACCGATCCTACGAGCAAGACATTTCGCGCAGAAATCGGCAAAAATGTCGGCCGGGCGAGTCAGAAAATCAAAAACAATTCAGTAGCTTAGGACATAAAGGGCCCCATCCGCAGGCCGAAGTCCATCGACCCCCGTTGTGGCGGCAAATCCTTGCGATTGGATTCAATCCCGTCGTAAGAAATTTTCGTTCAGCAAATGTTGAGCCTTCGGGTAAAAAGCAGAAATGACCGCCATCAACGTGATCCGGCAAGCGAACGCGGTTCACATCATTTCCGATGGTGCGCACTGCGACGATCAGGGAATCGTCGCAGAAATAGGGCCAAATGCTTTTGGGCTGCCACACCTTCCGGCGGCATTGGCAATTCGAGGCTCGCCACATTTCATGCCGTTCCTCGTTCACCGTATCGGTCGAGAATGCCGAGCGTTCGACGATCTTCTTCCAAAGCTCGCCCGAACCGCTTACGACGTTCACATTTCATTTCCCATGATGTTCGGAACGCTTGGGCTCGGAAAAGTCGAGCCAGACTTCGAATTAGTCGTTGTCGGCTGGTCACTTGCACGCGGCGGCCCAACCAGCTGGATCTTGTCCACCCACGACCGGACAATGGCTGGTGGACGAGCGCTCAAGCCTTGGGAATTGACCGAGCTTCCCGAAGTCCTGATTGCCCCCCCGATAAACGAGAGCAGCCTGTCGACCGGATGGACAGCGCCCGCCTCCGCCCAGCACTTTCGCCCCGAAGAAGACGGGCTTGCTTTGCTTAAGGCGCAGCGGCTTTCACGCCGCGAATTGCCGGACAGCAGGACTGGAATCGTGTCTTCCCACATCGTCGGCGGCTTTGTGCAGTTGACGTCAGTAACGGCTAGGGGCGTAAACGCCTCGATTTTGCATTGGTGGCCGGATGAGATCGGCCGGAAAATCAATCCCGAAATTAGCCATAAACATGAACGGCCGGATGAACTCCGCTCGCAAAATCGATCCTGAAATTGGCCATAAATTTAAATAATCAACCCGGACGTACGGTAGGACGAGCAGATGAGCCCAAAGGCTCTGCTGGCGTGCCGTTCGCGCGTCGCGAGAACCCGCGGTGCTTGTTCGGACCCCAAGGCTTAAACTATCTGTAAGAGAATTCGGTAAGAATTCATGCTGGCCAACACCTTAGAGATGAGGTAATGGAAGGAATAATCTGGGGGCGCATGAGGCGGGTATTTACTCCCTTCCGGTCAGGTGAACTGGACCGAACTCCGAAATGGACATCCGGCCGCGGCAGCAGCAGCCGGCCCGACTAGCAAACTCATGACTAGATCGGCCCCCTGCCCGGCCGTACGGATGACCGAGGCTAGCATAACGGCGCGTCATCTCTAAAATGTGTGAGGGCTAAGGCTGCCCGTTGAAGGCGGCGAAAGCAACGGAAGAATGCGTTAAAGGGATGTAAGTATATGTTGCAGCGTAAGACTCCCAATGCTCATCGACGCACAGTGAACATCCTTGCGGATGGTTTCCGAGCGACTCGCGGCGGCTTCCTCACGGCAATTGCCTTCAGCTTTTTCATTAATATCCTGGTCTTTGTCGGCCCTTTGTACATGCTCCAGATTTATGATCGCGTCATCACCAGCAGAAGTGTGGTTACGCTCCTTGGATTGACGGTCATTGCTGGATTCCTGCTCATCGTATACGCGTTTCTAGAAAAAATTCGTTCAGCAATTCTTGTCCGGCTCGGAATTGAGTTTTCAACGCGTGCGCGAGGGCGCCTCTTCGATGCGGTGCTGAAAGGTACGTTGCTGGATCCCAATCGAGGACATTCTCAAGCACTCCGTGATCTGGATTCCATCCGCGAGTTTCTGACCGGCACGGGACTGATTTCGTTCTGCGATGCGCCGTGGGTCCCGATTTTCGTGCTTGGATGTTTCATATTGCATCCATATTACGGATACATCGCCAGTGGCGGAGCCGCTCTAATCTTTGGGTTTGCAATCGCTAACGAATTGCTTACGAGAAAGCACCTGAAAGCAGCGACGTTGAGCGCTGTGCAAGCCGGTTCTTACGCCTCCTCAACTTTCCGAAATGCTGAAGTACTCCACGCCATGGGTATGCTTTCAGGATTTCGGGAGCGTTGGCTCGTCCGATCGGACGAAGGTCTGCAATTGCAAGCAACGGCAAGCGATCGCGCAGGCCATCTGGCCGCGGCGAGTAAATTTATTCGAGCCTTCCTGCAGGTCTCCATTCTTGGAATGGGGGCCTATTTGTCGATCGAACAAGAATCGACTCCCGGCGCGATGATCGCTGCCTCGATCATCATGGGGCGAGCCCTCGCACCTGTTGAAATCGCCGTGGCGAATTGGAAAGGCTTTATTTCTGCGCGCGCCGCTTACGAGAGAATTACGGCGCTCTTCGATATGATTCCAGAAGAAAGACAAAAACTGCCGCTCCCGCCTCCCACAGGCCATTTGTCTGTCGAAAACGTATACGCAACACCTCCCGGTTCCAGAGAGCCTGTTCTACGTGGGGCATCTTTCGCACTCCGTCCCGGCGAGGTCCTCGGGATCGTAGGACCGAGCGCGGCCGGCAAGTCAAGTCTTGCCCGCGTCTTGGTCGGCGTATGGCCGGCCATCAGCGGAAAGGTCCGTATCGACGGCGCAGAACTCGATCACTGGTCCGCGCAAAGGCTAGGGCAACACATCGGATATCTGCCTCAGGATGTCGAACTATTCTCCGGAACCATTGCGGAGAACATCGCGCGCTTTTCAGAACTCGACGCGGAGAAAATCATCGCGGCAGCCCATATGGCTGGCGTGCACGACATGGTTCAAACGATGCCGAACGGCTACGACACACAAATCGGAGACGGGGGGCTTTCACTCTCGGGCGGTCAGCGTCAGCGCGTCGGACTGGCGCGAGCGCTATATGGCAAACCTGCATATGTCATTTTAGACGAGCCCAATGCCAGTCTTGACGCCGATGGAGAGGCGGCCCTGCTCTCATCGATTCAACAGCTGAGGCAGGACGGTTCCACCGTCGTTCTGATAACGCACAAGACGAACATTTTGGCCATCGTCGACAAGATGATCGTCTTGTCACATGGCCAAGTTGCAGGATTCGGAAGCAGGGACGAGATGCTCGCGAAACTGCTCGGACCCCGCCTTTCCCCAGTGCCGGCTGCGGCATCCGCATAGATCATAGATAAGGTCAGCTAAATGGATAAAGCGGTTGGCCCAAGCAAGAGCAACACGCCCGCGGCGGCATCGTCGCACGAACTAAAAAAGGAAGAGCCGTCGAAGACCACCCTTCCCGCGCCGGAGCCCGAGCGCAAAGAGCAGACTTTTATGAGGGATTGGAGGCGTCCCGCGGCGATCGGATGGGCGCTAATCTTTGCTACGTTTGTTGTAGTCGGAGGCTGGACGGCGGTAGCCAAGATGGATAGCGCAATTGTCGCTCCAGGCGTCGTGGCCATTCAGAGCAGCCGAAAGACCGTTCAGCACCTCGAGGGCGGCATCATAAAAGAAATCCTGGTTCACGAAGGTGAGCATGTGCAAGCGGGACAGGTTTTGTTCCGACTTGATCCGACACCGGCTGAATCCAGTTTTGAGGTTCAACGAAATCAACTGTTCGCCCTGATAGCCCAAGAAGCTCGGCTGCTCGCCGAGCGCGATCATTCCGCAGGCATCAGTTGGCCCAAGGCCCTGCTGGACAACTCCGGGAAGCCAACAGTTCAGCAGGCAATTGCGGATCAGCAGAAGCAGTTTCAAGACAGACGCGCCTCGCTCAATGGCCAAGTCAAGCTGCTGCAATCGAAGATCGAACAGCTCAAAACAGAAATCGGTGGATTGCAAGTCGAGCGTGAATCGACCGCGAAGCAGCTTGATTTTATTACCCAGGAGCTGAAGGACATGACATTGCTGCTCAAGGACAACCTTGTGCAAAAAAGTCGTGTGTTCGCTCTGCAACGCGAGCAAAGCCGCTTGCAGGGGGTAATTGGACGCTCGACTGCAGATGAAGCAAAGGCACAAACCGCAATTGGCGAAGCGACGCTGCAAATTCAAGAAGTGCTGAACAAGTTTGCTGAAGAAGTCGCTAGCTCAATTCTTGAGGCGAGGCAGAAAATCAATGACGCGCGTGAAAAGGTAAAGGTTGCTCAAGACATATTCACTCGTTTGAGCATTACCTCGCCTGTTACTGGCACCGTCCAAGATCTGAAGGTATTTACCCTTGGCGGAGTGATCCGACCCGGCGAAGCGCTTCTTCAAGTCGTTCCAGATCGGGAAAAATTAATTGTGCAGGCTCATGTCTCGCCGCAGGACATGGACAGCATGTGGCCGGGCATGAAAGCAGAGGTGCGCTTTTCGGCGTTCAAAGGAGAAATTCTGCCGATCATCATGGGCCATGTCGAAAGCGTCTCTCGCGACAGATTGATAAACGAGGAAACGCATCAGCCATACTTCTTGGCACAGGTCGTGACGGACGAAATACCACCGGACGTGAAGGACCATCTCGTGGCCGGTATGCCCGCTGAGCTCATATTCCCGACAGGTGCGCGGACCGTCTTGAACTGGCTCGTTCGACCCCTTGAAAATAGATTGAACAGCGCCTTCCGCCAACGCTAGAGCGGGTTCGACATGAGATGCTTAGCCCACCAGCGCGCGAATAGAATAGAGAATCTAAATCTGTGTCTATGAGAGCATTCGTGGCGTACGTTACTAGGACAGCGGATCCAAATGAGAGTTTTTTGGTTCTGTTCGCCTCGCGGATCTATCGCGCTCTGCATGCCAAACACGCCTATGTACTGCCATCATCGGATGCGAAATGATTTCTGCATCAGATTCGGACGATGTGCTTGCGCATGCTGCGACAAATCGTGATTCCTGCCGCTCTCGTGCTAGGCTCCTTGACGACGATTCTCGCTTTCGTCATTTGGTACGCCTATCATTCCGATTACGCCGCCAATACGGATTGGCTCGATAAGGCTTACGCTGGCAACATCGCGGCTCAGCGCCATCTTGCGAAGTGCTATTCAAGCGGCTGTCCCGATTACGTGGCAGAGCCAATCCTCGCGTGTTCTTGGCGACATGTCATTGCCAACGAGATCAAGCCGACTCCCAGAAAAGACCTGGCCGCGTTGCACCGGGCCTGCGGCAAAGTCTTGGGTGAGGTTCGCGCACTCAAGCATGCTGAGGAGTACATCGAGCGTCGTTTGGGTCAAGCGGTGCCGCACGGGGCGACAGTTGGTCGGCCCGCCCACCCCTCTGTAAATTCCTAGTTCCACGCGTTCTGTCAGCTCGAGAAGGTGCGGCCGGCGGCGGGGCTATGCGGATGAGAGGCGGCCCCCGGCTCTCATGGACCGCTCGACCTGGAACAGCGCGTGCATTGCCGCCCTGACAGCTGAAGAGTAGCCTTCGGCGAGCTGGCGGACAGTGGGTGGCAGGGCAACGCCAGCGACGCGCAGGGCAAGACTAGCGACTGGGTGCGGCGCAGAGCGCAGCAAGAGTTCATTGACCGGAGGGCGCCCGAACGCCGAACCAAACGTCTCTTACCTGCTCATAATGAACTATTGGATTGTACACCGGAGTAGGCAGCCCCAGAACATCTGGGGAGAGTTTACCGACTGCGGATAAGACGCTGTATGATGCCACCACGCGATCGTGTTGTGCCGTCACCAATATAATTCTCGCTTGGACGAGGGCTTGCTGAGCATTCAGAAGATCAAATGTGGTGCGCTCGCCAACCGACAATTCTTTCCGAACGCCGTTGACGGCTCTTTCGCTTGCCGAGACCTGCAGTTGTGCCTTTTCGAGGACGCCTTTAGCGGTTAGCAGCTGCGACCAAGCCGTGATGACCGCCGCCATGACTTGTCGGCGAACCAAATCCAGATTGAGGCGCTGTTGTGCCACCGTTTCTTTTGATTGCCGTATGAGCGAGTACTCGCCCCCGCCCTGATAAAGCGGTATACTCAACTGACCGATGATGGAAGCCGTGTTTTGCTCAGTAAGCCCGATCGACGGCTCGCTATTTCGTTGAAGCGTGGCCTGCACGGTAAAAGTCGGCAGAAGCGCGCCTTCGTTTATTTTGACTTGAAGATAAGCGACGTCAACGCCGTACATGGCCGCCGTCACGTTTGGATTTCTGACAGCCGCGAGGTCGATCGCGAGAGGCAATGTGCGCAGAGAAAACCGGTCGACTGGCGATGCTGGACTCAAATTAGTGGGTTCGACACCTATAATCGTCTTATAATTGGCCTTTGTTATCCGCAGATTGGACTCGGCAGTCATTAATGCAGACTCGCCTTGAGCAAGCTGCGCTTGGGCTTGCGAAACATCGGTCTCTGTAACATCGTTGACTTGAAAGCGTTTAAGTGTATCCGATAAAACGACGTTCAGCGCGTCGACGTTACTTTTGTCGATCTGTACTATCGCGCTATCCCGCAGCACATCCATATAAACGGTCGCTGCATTGAGCAGCAAAGTTTGCTCAAGTACGCGTAAACCCTCACGTTCCGCCAGCACCTGGCTTTCGGACGTACGTGTCTTGTTGGCTGTTTGAAATCCGTTATACAGTGTCTGCGTTGCCGATATTCCGTAGCTGTACGGTGTCGTGACTTCAGACAGCGGTGTATAAATCGTTGTCTGCCGGCCGCTTGGAAGCTGTACCTTGTTTGTTTCAGTAATGCTCGAGCTTTGCTCGCCTACGGTCGCGACGACCCCAAGTCGCGGACGATAGCCGGAAAGGGCCTGCGGAACATTTTCGTCCGTAGCTCGGAGCTTTGCTCGTTCGGCGTTCAGTTGCGGGTTGTCGCGGTATGCTCTCGCGAGAGCCGAATTGATGGTCTCAGCCTGGCTCGACGCACCCATGGTAAAAATAACTGCCAAGGCCCCGGGCAAAGCCATGGTACGACGCAACCAACCCATTTCCGACGCCCATCCTTATGCTCAGCTTTGTAGAGCGAGACAATAATTGGTTGCCCGCCAAGGTTCTAGGTTAACGCCTGAATTTGTGCCCGATTGGCGATTAAACGGGGAAACTGTTGCTATGCAGTAACAGCGGCTGAATGGGCCGGAAGTATTCCAATGACACTCAAGGTAGAGCCATCAGGCATTTCCCAAGTGTAGTCGCCATACTGTGGCGAATGTGAATCCGCAATATTTGTGTCGGCAATCACTACATTCGGTCCAACCATCGCAACCTCATAATGCGCATTGTTATGGAAAAATTCCTGTAGCGCCTGTAGTACCAATCCATCGGAGCTTGGTGATTGCCCAATATATGGACTGGGTGTCGAATCAACTGGCGTGCTGGCCGCTAATGTATTTGGCTGCGAATAAGTTACCGATTGGGTGGCAGAATTAGCCAACGAGTGCGCGGCGTCGGGATCAAACCCAATCTGTGTGAATACCTGCTGCAAAGCAGTACCGAGCGCAACGGCACCAGTTGACAACACAATCGGCTGTACGGATCCGGGAGCCGATTCGAGACCTATTAGATTCAGCGCATCATTGATCGGGGCGACGAAACCTGAGGAGCCAGTAGGCAGCCCGCCGCCCGCCCCATTGTGGGTGGCATTTTCGGCGTTAACGCCGCCAACAGGCCCGGTGATTCCTTCGAAGGCGGCCGGTATCGGAGTGGGGCCTGAACCATGGGGCGCGTTCGAATCATCAGTTGAATTGGCAGAACCGGGCGACGCGTTCGTCATTGCGTCGGCCTGAGCTAAATGGCTACTATGGTCTGTATAATCTTGAGCAGTCGCCTTGTTTGTGGGAACGACACCATCTGTATGCTGCTCGACGGGAGCCGCATTCGCCTGTTTGACGGATCCCGAGGAATCGGAGGGTTGAGCTCCGACACTGTGCAGCGTCGTAATGCCCAATCCGGCTTGAAACGTATGTCCATCATGTCCCGTGGACGCAACCTGTGCGCTATCGTCATGGTGAACGAGCTGAGCAAGTGCGGTAACATCAAACAACTTGCTCAACGAGTCGGTCTGATGTTCCACCCAAGCGATCGCGATAGCGACAGCAGCGAATAGGCTCGCTTTATTGAGCGAGGAGAGCCAGGAAGCTTCCTTTCCGTCTGATCCGCCAGTGTCAATTGAAAACTCTCTATGATTATGATTGGAAAAAAGGTAGGCGGACGCAAGAAGTGCCGTAAGTAGGGCGGCAGGATGTAAATAGACCTTTTGCCCGTGGGTGCGCCTTACCGGCAGCATTATTGGGTGAGACTCCAGCATCTCCCGGATAAGGGCCCGGAAGTCCCGACCGCGCATCGCTCCTGCGAACAAACTCGACGAAACAACGTATTCCCCGTTGATCCGAGCGAAATGCGCGATTACCTCATCGTTGTCGGCCCGACAAAAAACAAACCAAGGATCTTCTTCATCGGAGATGCCGTGATCGGTGGTCACGGCCAACCCCGATTGGATGAGCACGTTTTCCACTCTATAAAATTCAGCAAGCTCCTGCTGGGTCCAGCCGGCAGACCTTGAGGCACGAGGTGCAAATGACAGAACAATGCCGCGATTCATGACCCTACCAGTATCACCGCCTCCCAACCCTCATTACAATCAGAGGGCCATCACTCCTCAAAAACCAAACCGTATGTGACCGGATCATAGAACTGTAGCAGCGCTTTGACGAAAACGCGAGGTTCGATTCCCAAAGCGCCTGCCCACACCGTGTAACGATCTGGCGGGATTCGGCCTCGACCAGCCTCGAGTTGTGAGATAAACGTGTAGTATTCAGCACCAACGAGTGCAGCCAGATTTCGCTGCGATAAACCTCTCGACTCCCGCAATTCCTTCAGCCATCGCCCTGCGCGCCGCCGCAGCTCAAGAACGCCGGTGTCGGAAAGCTTCTGCGGGTTCGAATACATGGATTTCACCGATTGAAGGGAAAATAGATCATGAACGGCGCTGGTTTGCAATATGGGGTTTACCCCGGGCTTGTGGAGTTCGGACTCCGCCGGAACGCGTTGCGGTCCCGCAAATAATAACTAAACGCTTGCTTTGGCAGCAAGAAATCACCCCCCGCGGAAACCGGGTAGATGATCCCAGGTGGGTCAATCCTGAGCGAAACCTCTTCCGCACTCCGTGTGGCCGGTCGCAAACCGCAGCCGAGACCCCAAGGGATCATCGCCGCCGGACAGGGATCTTTAGGCCAACGCGGCTGTCGGCGCTCCCGCACCCAACTACGAGCCGGCATTGGTTCAGAAGCGTGCTCATGGAAATAAACTGACAGTATCAGAACACGCTCAGCAATTGCTTCTTACGGCTCGAAGGGCGGGGTTTGCGCTCATGCAGAACCTCAAGACGCCAAAAATGCTCCGCGCCATGCAATCCTCCGCCGATGCTTGATACTGAATCAATCAACTCCGGCTGCCTCGGTTCGCTCGGGCACCGCCAAACTCGAAAGGACTGCGCGTGCAAAATTAGAGCGCTTCGACTGTGCCACCTCAATCGATCGTGTATCCGAGATTTCGCAGCGCGCAAATGAAAGCTGCCCGGATTGTGGGCGCCTGCCGCTTAGATGACCGATCCGAATCCAAAGCCGTCCATCGAATAGCTCCGCGAGATCATCGGGCACGATACCACACACCACCGCGCATCCCGTTTCGTCCCGCGTGTATCGCATCGCAATGGCGCGGCCACAGACTTCTATTTCCAGATTCGGCTCGACGTCCGCAAATTGCAGATGATGAATGGTAAAACGGATCTCCGAGCCTTTGGCGGGAGCGATGCGAACAAAAATAGAGGCCGCTTGCGCAGCCCCGATTGGGCGCGCCGTCTGTCTATTGCCGAACTCATAAATTGGCGCTCCCCAGCCGATCCCAAGGAATGGGCGGGCCAATGGAATATCCACCGGGGCGCGCGGCGCATCTAGCCGCTTAAACGCGGTCCAGCAAGCGCTATCAAGCTCTGGAAGAGCATTAAGGCCACTCTCCGTGAGCTGCTCCGCCATAGTGACCGGGAGACCAAGCTGCAGCAGAGTGTGTCTGATACTCGACAAATCCAACCCGCTCGCGATGCAACTCGCTACCAATTTAACGTCCGGGTATTCGTTCTCACCCTCGAGCTCGGAAAGCCGTCCCGCCGCGATTAAAGCCTGTTTCATCTTTGGCGAGAAATGAAAGCTGATTTCATCAAATACCCGCGACATGCCACATACTTGGCAGCTCGCGGAGCTCCGCTTCTGACGCAACTGGTGGAGGAGCTTACTATTCCAGTACCGATCAAAACTCTTAGCATCCTCGTAAAAATCTATTGCCAAGGGTGCCTCGGTCCAGTGGCAACATGGTGAAGCGCTGCTGGAACGGCTGATATACGCCACATCTAGCGGATCGCGACACATCTTCTCAAGGTCGAGCACAGGTTTCACGCTTGTAAAAAAGCGGGCGGCATCGACTCGCACCCCGAGCTGCGCTCCAATCACGCATGCTTCGTCGACATTTTGATTGTATTGGTCCCTGACCCAGTACAAGGACGATTCCACCGTTTCTGGATGCACCGCTATATTCGTGATAACTGCGTGGGACCCCCCAAGACCTTTCACCAAGCGAACAAAATCCACCACGTCGCGCACATTATGTCTGTGCGCCACCATTTGAAATCTAACTCGGCTCCGATCCGAGGGCGGCAGCGCGGCCAAGAATTCTTCCAAATGGCGAAGATGCAGGGCCCAGCGTTTTTTTGCATCGATCCCACGTTTGACGAGGTGCGGGAACATGTCTCGCATATGAGCTTCAGCATTGGCGGCATTGAGCGATACCGAGAACCAATCGAGATGATTTGCGAAGAGCGGGGCTTTGTCCGCTGTCAGGGTCGTGCCGTTTGTTACAACCTGCAACAATACCGATGGGTTGATGCTATAGAGCCAGGTCAAAAATTCATCCAGTTCGGGGTGGAGTAGCGGCTCCCCGATCGCACTCGAAATACAAAAAATATCGATCTGGCTTAAAACCTTCTCGAGCATCTTGAGATTGCCGAGTGGAATGAAACCGCCCTGGCCGCCTATTGTCTGCTCGTATGTTTCACGGCGGCAAAAGAAGCACTTGGCGTTGCAATAGTCGGTCCAATCCAGCACAAGGTTCTTGGGGTAAGCGGCGGCCAAGGAAACGTCGTAATCCAGCGGTTGCGCGGTTGCCACGTCAGTCAGCGCGAACACTGGATTCGTCAAAAACGTGTCCATCCACGGCTCTTAAAATTGCTGGAACTTGCAGCCTAAAGAAGTACCATTCCGCTGCAAACCGGGCAAGTTCAGTGGCACTCTAACGCAATATCCAAACCGGGGAAATCGTGCGCCTGATCAAACAGTTCGCTCGCCGCGCCCTATCCGCTCTCGGCTATACCGCAGTTGACACAACCTGGATGGGCGAAGCACTCACGCATGTTAACAATGCGGCATCGACGCTCGAACGCGAGCTATTAGAGACTAAAAGCGGCGTGTCCGCGCTGCAAGGCGAGAGCGGGCAGACTTTGTCCCATATTATGGTGATGCGGCAAGAGCTCGCTCAATTGCTACGAAGAGTGCAGGCCCAAGCGCCAGCCGAGTCAAAGTCATTGCGCGAGGTGTCGCCGACGCCTGTTCCGTCCGTATTACTATCCGAGATCCTCAGACTCCCTCGCCAGCTTGAGAGAAAAGCCACCTCTCTGTCGGCAAATAGACAGCCCGCCGACATGCTTGCGAACGCACGCTCGCTCGCCGAGTACTACCTGGACATGGCCGACCTCGCTGCACGGCACTGGATAATCAGTCGTACCATGCCTTCCGATCCTTATCCGGCTGACGATCTCACATTTGCGTACGCAAAGCGCATCCAGGCGCTTGTCCCGGCGGAAGAGGTTGAATCTGAAACACTGCCGAGACCGGTGCCCTGGCGTTACTTATGGTCCGATCCGCGTTGTGGCATTTTCCTCGTTCTCGGAAACGGTACGGCCGCAAACTCTGGGGAAATCCGCTATGCTTGCGACCGAGAGGTTTATAGCTTTGATTTCATGCGCGTCCGATGCAGTCAGGCTTCAGACCCGCTTCCTGGCGCCAGCGGCAATGGCGGCAGTATATGGTCAAGACTTGGCGACCAGCTCATAGGCAGGGGCTTGCTAGAGCGTGTACTGTTTGTGCCACTCGCGTTCGCCGGCTCGAAAGTCGCAGACTGGATTCCCGGTGGAAGCCGGCATCGTCGGACCGCCCTGGCGCTCAGTCGGCTCCGCAAAGAACTTGCATCTCCTATGCTGCCTTTCTGCGCTGTTCTGTGGCATCCGGGCGAAGCTAGCGCATTGTCGCCCAGTGCCTATCGCCTGCACTGCCACGATATCATTTCCGACATGCGCGCGAATGGCGTATTCGCTCCTGTCTTCATTGCGAGAGCCAACGAAAATCGGACCGGAACGCGTCAGGAAAAACAAATTATTCAGGGGGATGCGGCAGTGGGTATTTTTGCGGGCCCTAATATTGATGCCATCGGTTCTAGTACACGGGAGCGTACCCACCTCAACCTAGATCGAGCAGCATCTTTATGGTTGGACGTTTTATCCGCGCACTGGTCCCTGTTGTACAGCGATGACGATTAGAACCGCTGGTGCGAGTCGCTTTGGACCGACCCGCTGTCAATCGCTCCGATGCGGATTATCTCATCTCTGAGCCACACCGGGTTCTTCGGAGGCCAGTTTGTTTGAGTCACGCCGCCTAGGCCGGCTGCTACAGGCTGGCATAATAGTATACCTTGGCTTGGGCCGGCGGGATGCTGCCGATGCGCTCCATCAGCCGGTATGCCCCTCAGGAATTCGGAAATTTCATCCCTGTTATCGAAGCGGTGCACGTAAGGCGCCTCGATAAAGTCCAGACTGACGTAATCAAATTCTGCGGCACAATAGAGGTCACCCAGTACGAGTAATGGTCAAAGGACCCCAGCTTTTCCTCGTCCACAGGACACCGGAAACGACTGGGTAAGGCCCTCGCATTGTCGTTTGTGGCGTGCGAAAGCTGTTGGCAACCAATGTCCGCAATTACCACCGGCATGCGAAAATGACCCCGATCATAAAGCCAGCGTATTTGGTCAAGATTGTTAGATGGGGTTCCCATTCCCGGTCGCCTTCCCGCCACACCAAAATGAATGACTAGGCCGAACCGACGCAAATTGACAACCACATTGCTCGCTTGCGGAATACGCGATAAGACCAGGGCAGTCTGCAGCCACGACCAAGTTACCCGCAACCCATGGGCTTGCGATGAAAGCCGAATTATCGCCACGTGTAGATTCTGCAGGAGTGAAGCTCGAATATAGCGTCCGGGCGAACTTCTTCTCTCTTCTGTATTCTTGATGCAATGTTGTTTAGCAGCCCCGTATTTTTGTTCGGGTTTCTTCCGCTTGTCCTGACGCTGTTCTACGCATCGGGACGAAATAAACTGGTTCTTTTGCTCAGCAGTTTGTTTTTTTATGCGTGGGGCGAGCCGCTATTCGTCCTGCTTTTGTTATTCGTGATTGCATTCAATTATGCCGCAGGCAACCTGATTTATTACGCGAAGGGATCAACCCGCCGGCTATTTCTCGGTTTGGCTATCGCGGTCGACGTTCTGATTCTCCTGTTCTTCAAATACGAAGACTTCATAGCGCGGAATGTCGATTTCGTGTTATCCGAACTGAATTTCACAAGACTGCCCGCGCTTCACATAGCACTTCCGCTCGGAATCTCATTCTTCACTTTTCAATCTTTGGCGTACTTGATCGATATTTATCTGGCACACATCAAGCCGGCACCGTCACTTTATCGATATGCTCTGTTCAAATCTTTCTTCCCCCAGCTTATCGCCGGACCCATTGCGCGATATCAGCAGGTTGCTGGCGACTTTGAGGAAGATTATGCATCCACAGTGCTCTTTGCAGAGGGCATTCGACGTCTAGCCGTTGGGCTGGCCAAGAAGGTTATCATCGCTGACACGCTGGCGCCGGTAGTCGATGCCATTTTCCAGATACCAGGAGACCAATTGGGCATGTCGATGGCCTGGCTGGGTGCCATTGCGTTCACATTACAAATCTACTTCGATTTTTCGGGCTACTCAGATATGGCCATCGGATTGGGCCTTATGTTCGGAATCCGCCTTCCGGAGAATTTTAACTACCCCTACGCTGCAACATCCGTCCGCGATTTTTGGCGGCGGTGGCACATTACGCTTTCTACCTGGTTTCGCGATTACTTGTACCTACCGCTTGGCGGTAACCGTCATGGACAACTGCGGACGTACTTTAATCTGTTCAGCGTTTTTGCACTGTGCGGGTTATGGCATGGTGCCGGTTGGACTTTCGTATGCTGGGGGCTCTATCATGGCCTGTTCATGATTGTAGAGCGGACCGCGATTGGCCGAGCCCTTGGTCAGCTGCCAAAAGGCGTTCACCATTGCTATGCTCTCGCTGTCGTCATCGTGGGATGGGTCATCTTCCGGAGTCCGACACTCGGCCATGCCGGGTCGATGCTGCTCGCGATGACTGGGGCTAACGGTTGGCAAAACGAGCTCTGGCCGTCCGCCCTGTACCTGAACGGCTTCATCTGCAGCATAATAATCGTCGGTGCACTGTTCTCGATGCCGGTCAGCCACGTTTTCGGTCGCTTCAGAGTCGGCCCCCGGCTGCTCATCGCGATTGGCGATGAAGTCGGCGTTATTGCGCTATTGCTTGGATCGCTAGCAGCAATGGCCTCGGAAACACATCATGCGTTCATTTACTTCCGTTTTTAGAAGCAAGAGGCGTGCCTTGCCGCCACTCCGAATGCGCGATCATGTGCGGCTGAACGCACGCTTCCGCATTGTTGCGTTTTGCTTGCTCTTGTTTTTGCCAGGGCCGCTAGGCGCCCTAGGTATAAGTGGGTGGAAAAGCTTTCCCGAAAATCGCGAGTTAGCTCAGTTCCCTTGGTCATCGCTTGACCCCCTGGATGCAAAACAGGCTGCGCAGGGACTAGAGGCATTCTTCTCTGATAACTTCGCCTTTCGCCCGATCCTGATCTACGCCGTGGCACGGGCGAAGCTTATGATGCATGCTACGAGCACTCCCATCGTAAGGCTCACAGAAAGCGGCGGAGTTTTTCTCCAGGACTTGGCCAATTACCGCGACTCGGCACTAGGCCAGCCGCAGGAAGCGGTACTGTTAGGTAAGCAGGGATGGATGTTTTTAAATGATTTGATCGACTACCGCGGCTTGTCCATTACGCGGCCGCCAGCTATAGCCACGTGGAAAAATGACTACATAAAACGGCAGCGCTGGGTCGAGCAACAAGGGGCCCATTTTTTGCTGGTCATCGCCCCACAAAAGGGAACCGTCTATCCCGAATACCTGCCCGACTACGCACATCCCCTCGGCAACAAGACGCGCCGGGACGAATATCTGGGCTCCACAAGCGGTTCGGCATTACGTATCCTTGATCTAACGTCCTCTTTGATAAGGGCCAAGCAGGGACATCAGCTATATTACAAGTATGATACTCATTGGAATTTCTCGGGCGCGTATTTTGGCGCACGCGCGATAATAAATTATCTGCATTCCCATTATAACGATGTTCCGGTGTTTTCCGATCGACAATTTACGATTACACAGCTTACCAATCAGATTCAGACATACGGAGACGAGGGCTGGTATAATTTGGGCGTCAAAATTGGGGTGCCGTTCCTTAAAGATGATGATTTCAGGGTCGAGCGCAGGGGCGGCTGGACGACGCAGCTCCGCGTGACCAAAAGGCGGGCCCACATGAACGTATATACATTTACAAAAGACGACCCGACGTTGCCTAGTTTGGTGGTTTACGCAGATAGTTTTGGCTACCCGCTAAAGCGAATCATCGCGGAGTACTTTCGCAAGGCAGTGTTTGTAAACCCCTATGAGGACGAGAAAGTTCGGGCTGACGAGTTTCCAACCGAGATTATCGAGGAGGAGAAACCGGATTATTTTATTTATTTGCGGTGGGAGCATGCAGCATTCGTACCGATCGATAATCCACCCGCGCTTAAATAGGACAGCTTGGTTCGACGCGTTGGAGTGTTTCGGGCACCCCAGATAGGTTGCTTGCATGCGGCGGCTTTTCCATGACAAGGATAAGCGTGTCTGCAAGCAGGCCATTTAGAACCGATGATTGGTTCGAAAGGTGCCAGAATGCTTTTCCAGTCCTAAAGCGTATTTCGCGTTGAAATCCTAGCGTTGAGAGAAGTCTCGCTACAGGATCCGGAACCTCGGGAAGAATTGCATACATATTCCGGCCGAAAACCTTTCGTGGCCTGAGACCGCCTTTTTCTAACAAGTTGAGGAGAGAGCGTCGGGAGAAAAATTGGAAATGCTTAGGGTGCTGAAGTTCGGCGACAGTGTAGCCGAAGACGCCCAGGAGCCGATAGAGCCAGAACGCGGAATTAGGAGTTGAAAGCACGAGCAGACCACCGGGCCTCAGCACCCTGCTGATTTCTGCGGCCAATACTTCGGGCAAGGTCATATGCTCGATGACCTCGGAGCAAAAGACACAGTCAAACGAAGCATCTGCATATTCAAGACCGGCCTCGATATCCGCGACTCGGCCTACAAATCCGTGTCGGCAGTATTGCTGAATCGCCACCTCCGATACATCGACTCCGTGCAGGCGATGACCTTTCTGTGCGAGCAGCAGCGAATTTGCGCCCGACCCGCAGCCGACATCCAGGATTTCGAGAACCCGATCTTCGGGAATGCAGTCCACGGCGAATTGCTTACTGGTACGGGGAAGCTCTCTACCCGCCGTGTATTTATTATCGTAAAATGCTTTTATGCTCGCGCGCATGTTTCCAAGTTCGGTTCGGTTGAATTGTTCCTTTTGCGTTCGGACCGCTCAGCTTCCGACCTAAATAGTAGAACCGGTTCCGTTGAGCGTCATTCAGTGAGCTTTGCGTATCCCGTTCCTCTCAAGTGACCGAACGCACGTTTGTCCTTGCCTCGGGCGGACTTGAGGAGTGAATTTAGCCTGGTTATGGTGCCATAACAAATACAAGTGTAACGCTAGTATCCTGAGTCGGTTGTGCTTCAGCGCGTCCATTCCCGCGAATGCCTTCGGCTGTTCTTTATGGCCGCGGCAATCTGCTGCCTATTTGTTTTGAACGTTTACCGCAGCTATTCGCTCGGCCAGTCGGATACCATGTACGACAATCCGATATACCGCTGGCGAGTGTCTGTTGCGGTAGCACTGTCGGAGTTGCGCAATCCTCCCACAAAGGGCTATGTCGCTTACGGTTCGATTGTCAATTACTTGAACCAGCATGGCTTGGCACTCATGCAGGGTGAGGCGTCGCCCATGCCGACCTACCAATCAGTAAGGGCGCTTGTTTACGATTCTGCTCGACTCGACAAGCTATTTCAAAAGGCAAGTTCCGCTCCAATCGATTACAATCTCGCTGCAGTACCGATCATCGGCAACGAGAAAGGCGAAGCCGCCTTTTACTACTGGGCATTCCGATTATTTGGCATCCACATAACATCCATGTGGTACTTGTATTTTGTCCTCCTAGGCGTTTCGGTACTGATGTTTTTTCTTGGATTCTGGCAGTCTCGAATCTGCATGCTGCTGCTAATGGCTTATCTGGTTGGCCACGTTTACATGATCGACATCGCAACGATCAGCTGGTACCAAACAGTTCACAACAGTAGGTTTTTACCCGTCCTCGCGCTATTGCCTTCAATGCATCTTGCCTTGGTTATCCTCCGCAGGACGCCTCCGAGGTTGGCTTCCGTTACTCTGGCAATCGGACAGACATTTTTGTTGTTCTTTGTAATTTTTAATCGGCTTGAGGCGGCGTGGCAACCAGCGGCAATTCTCGTCCTGTCAGCGACGGTTCTGCCGCTTCGAGAAATTTTATCACAACCATCACATTCCAGATTGATGGCGTCGCGGGTGAGCAAGGCACTCATCCTTTCCTGGCCGGGAATTTTGGTACTGGCCGGGGCAATAGCTCTTGTCACATACCAACACCTTGCACTCGACACGCGTGCTTATGTGACCGAGACCAGAACGCATACGTTTTGGGAACCATTGCTCTCCGGCACTATTAGTGCGAGTCCCGAGCTAATGAGTTTGTACAGCATGGGGCAGCCGGCTTACAGTGATACCATGGGCTATTTTATTGCTCGCAAGTACGTGATCGACCACAATGACACGGCGTCGCCAATCGCCGTATTAAAGGACGGCGTCATCGTCGGCACGAACGCGCTGAATGACATGGGAGCTTACGATGCGATACTTCGCCGCGTATTCTTCCAATTGCTGAAGCATCACCCCTGGCTCGTATTGAAATCCTTTTTGTACGACAAGCCGCGGGCTGCGCTAGCATTTTTTATTCAGAGCGGAGATCTGTATCGGCCGCTAGTTTTTTTATGGTCCCTTCTCCTAGCGGTCGCGTGCGGATGTTTGGTTTCAGCATTCGGAACACCTGTAGTACGGCCGCAACACATTCTCACCACAATTCGGGTTGGTTCTCTAATAGCTATTTTTTCACTCTCGAGCATATTCATTTTTCCAACGACTGTTATTCCGGACACAATCTTATATTTTTTGATCCTCCTTCTGATGGGGCCTGCATTCGTACCGCTGCTCGTAAGACAATGGATGACGCGAGCCAGCTATCCAAGTTCACCCAAGATGAAGGGTTGAATAGGCTGATACCAGGTTTACTGGATTTGTTAAATCTTTTGCCGAAGTGGGCTTATCGGGAATGATTTCCGTGGATCGTCCAGACCCTTACCGTTGAGCCATTTTTCGGCCGAACCGGGATCCACCGCGGGTTGATACAACAACCTGCACCGGTAATGTAACGAATCTGTCAATGGATAGAACTCATCGCGCGATCGCCGCTGCCCGCACTGTCGAAAATGGATCTTCGAGGTTTCGCGGCGCCGGCACTCTGCCAAAGTAGTACTTGATCGTGAGCCTTGCAGCTGCCTTTAGATTGCCAAACAACCGTCATTGTTCATCGCCTATGGCGTAGATTGCGTAGTCGGTAGTCAATCCGGAGATTTTGCGGAAACCCGGGCGCTGTAGCAATTTTTCATGCTGAGGATTTGCGTAAGCCAAATAGCATTCGCGGCGACTTTCCTTTATCGATGTTTCGATATTTTGCAGAACGGTGTTCACCACGAGCGCGTCAAACGGGTTCGCCATGTAAAAGACAGTCGCATCTTGCGGGATTGAAAATGTCCGCACGTCGGCATTCACGACTGACCATTCCGGCGCAATTTTTTTCTCACGCACATAGAATTGCTTAAGATTTTCCTGCGCGGTTTGGCACAGGACTTTTGATAATTCAACGCCGACGATTCGCTTAAAGGGTAGCGTGGACGCAAATAGCAGTACGCGCCCCAATCCGCAGCCGAGGTCGACGAGCACCTTTCCACGACAGTCCAGGGGACCTGTGATAAAAATTTCGCGCAAAAACAAATAGCTTGAGGGAAAATAGGGTTCGGCATGTAGTTTTGCTTCATCACTGTAATCAAGCCGCCTTACCGGAATAACCATGCCGGTCTGCGCGCCGAACTTCCGCTCAAACCAGAATTCGTTAAACGCAATACGCGCTGTTCTTAAGAGCCCGCGCCTGCGAGCGGACGAGAAAAAATGCTTTGCTAAGCGAAGCCGGTCGATTGCATTACGTAACATGGCCATGTCTAAAGGTATCAGTTGCGATGACATATGGACTAGCCGCCCTAAATGTCGAGTCGGCTAATGCTTTGGCCAAAGTCTCGATACTTTCACGGTTTGCGATGACCTAAATTGCACAGCCAGCTGAGGAGTGAGGGCATGGGTGGAAGTCGGTCTGTACGGCTGGGTCTAGCGGCTACGCCGGCGGCCGGCTGCGTGCCAGGACCGCCCTGCTCGTCTCGCCAGGCGAAAAACGGGCCAGCATCACGTCATGCTTGGCTCGATTGGGAGGCTGTCCTATGCTATTCAGGTTGTTGAGTGAACGGGGCTTGGACATGGGTCATACACGCGTGGAGGATTCCATCCAGCTGTCGGTGGTCGTTCCCGTTTACAACGAACAAGACCACATAGAAAATATGGCGTGCCAACTGGCCCCGCATTTGGACCGAATAGCGGGCCAAGGTCGGTGGCAATTCGTACTGGTCGACAACGGCAGCACGGATGACACTCCATTAATCAGTTCGGAGATCGTCAAGAGATTTCCGGCGTCGCGGATTCTCCGACTGTCACGGCCTGACTATGGCGAGGCATTATATCAAGGTTTGATGGCCGCAGCAGCGCCGTGGGCGTTCGTCATCAATGTTGATTTTTGGGATGTGCCGTTTATGCAATGGTGCTTCAAGACACGCGGAGTTTACGATCTGGTGATGGGCTCCAAGCGGGCCGACCAATCACTTAATAGACAAGGTAATTACCGGCGGCTTTTGAGCTGGGGTCTCAACACAATTTTGCAAACGCTCATCGGCTTCGTCGGTTCAGACACACACGGACTAAAGTTCATTTTTCTACCTGCGTTGCGTCCTGTATTTCAGCAATGTGTCATGCGACGCGGGCAATTCGACACGGAGTTTACGTTGAGGGCCTTGCGCGCCCAGTTGTGGTTGGCCGAAGTACCCGTGCCAATCGTTGAAGTCCGCGCACCGCGAAATTTGATGTTCGCCAAGATCGCCCGCAACCTGATCGACATTCGCCGATTGTATCGCATTATGCAAAACGTTCCCATCCAGGCGATGAGGTATCATCGATGGTCGCGGCAGGACGTCGAGGAATTTGATTCGGCACAAAACGATTTCATTATCGAGATGGGGCGGCGACACCGCGCCGGGACGATCATGGGCAATTCTGTACCGGATGTGAACTCAGTGCGGGAGCACTCCACTATCGTGGAGATCGCGAAGGTCCGCTCAAGCGCCTAATCTTTTGGGTTTCCCGTCATATGCACGCAGCGTCAAGCCTCGATGCTTTAATAACATTGCGATTTCGCCATCTACAAGAAGGTCATGTTCGGCTTGTCGTGCCGGTGAGGAAATAAACGCGTTATATTCTGCCACCGTATACACCTGCGTCCCTTGGGCCGCAGGAAATCCAGGATGCACGCAGATTTCGATAGCCTTCGCGGTGGACATGCCATTAATCAGCCGCATCAGCACTCTTTTGCTTAACACCCCGGAATACATCACCCCAAAAAACTCATCGTTCACGGACACCCGAGGTGCGATCGTGGCTGCTCGCCACCGCAGCAGCGCCCATTTCGCAGGATTGAACCGCTTCGTCACAGCTGGGAGATCCCTTCCGAGGACGAACCATGGAAATCGTTCGCGGCTCAAGCGCATACGTTTGATGCCAAAGCGAGGCAGGAGACCCTCTAAGATCTTGAAAATTGCCGGATTCATGTGCACATGCTGGTGGGAGTCGGCGTGTGTTGCTTGTATTCCGACATCTATTGCACGCGAAATCTGTGCTTCGAATTCTCGCTCTATTTGCCTCAATAAAGTCGGGCCCCGAGACCCAATAAAAGAGCTGAGCAACAACTGACTTGCAGTAAGCCTTAGATTACCTTCGTCGTCGATTAAGTCCGGCACTTCGCGCAGTGGCGCGGCTGCTTTACCGATCGTCAATGACAGGTGGATGCCGATGGGCAATGCGGCCGTACGTACGTAGTCACGAACTGTTTCCTCGAAGAAATCCGTCGTCATTAACATCGTGCAGGAAGTCAGGATGCCATTCCGGTAGGCCGAGAGAATACCCGCATTAATTTGCGGATGAATTCCGAGGTCATCGGCATTGATGATGAGCCCTGGCGGCAACGCGCTTTCGTTCACTTTTGACACTTTTGCTTAAGCGCCCATCCGGAGACCTACAGGCTCCCCGAACCCTTTGCACACTACTGAGTACCATAAGCGCTGCTTCATTTTCTATGCAGGTGGCATCCAGTTTAATCTCTAGTCAGATGAAAGGCAGTTGTTTCCTAAGCAAAGGCCCAAAATAATTGCATGCCCACAAAGGCAAATGCGACCAGACTCGCTGCGGCAAGCCTTTGCCATGTTTGAGGCCCTCAAGTCCAACATTATCGCGCCAGGAATCCGCGGCTGGATAGAAGTGATACGCCACCTCGACGTCTCGGCCGCCCCATTTACGTTTGAATAGGTGAACATTGCTATTCGGCGTACTGCGACCAAGATCTAGCGACTTAACGCCACAAGACGCAGCGTCAGAGATTACATGCCAGTACAAAATATAATTGGCAAAATCCGTCTGCGTCGAAGGTCGCACGATTGCAACATGATCTGTCCAGCTCTGAGCATTCAGAATACAGAGCATTCCGCCGATTAGAGTCTCATTTTCTTTGACAAGATATAGACGAAGGCGTGCCGCTCCGAGATGCGTTCGAATGGCTTGAAAAGTATCCTTTCCGGCCACAGGTGTTCCAAGGTTGCGCATATGCTGGGCGTATACGCGATAAAAGGCATCCAAGTTGCCGAGTTCAAAGTCATGTTCTATACGTATCTGACTTCTTTGCGCCTGCCCGATTGCCCAGCGTGTCTTTTTTTTAACCCCAGACCATAAGCTTTCCGCTGATTGCGATGTGTCTATGAGAGTATGGACAGTCGTAAAACTTTTTGCCCCTAGCTCATCGACCGGCCCACCTCGAACTTGTAAGTACTTGGCGTCTACCGCGTCTCTCAGCGCTCGGGCTTCAACCAATAAGGCCGATGCAGTGCTTGCGTTAAGCGCGAGTACCCCCCCTTCCAACGTAGATAGATGTGACCCAGTCAAGGGACTACGAGAGTGGTACAGCGGTAAAATGCCAGAAATTTTTCCCGGCATTTCCTCAGCAATAAGGAAGTACGGCGTTACCCAATAGGCGTCCCGAAGTACCCCATACCAACCGGCGTGATGCATACAGCAAGCACTTGAAACCTCGTCAACAAACATTTGCCAGGCGCCGAGATCGCTTTCCTTGGCGATGCGGACCGCGACCTTGCCCACAGAGGTCATTTAGATCACACCCAATATCAACCTGTACCGTCTATTATTTGAGGACTATCGACTCGGGCCTTCATTACGTCCCTACGCTCCAGAATCCACAGCACAGTAAGCCATGCTAAGCCAAAGCAGAGGAAGGCTGCAGTGGTGACCGTATAAAGTTCCGCAATTCCCATGGAGCCCGCGCGAGCTGCAATGCAGACCATTGCAATCAGACTGATTGCACCCGCTTGCGCAAAACCAACCGCATAACGCTGCAGCGCGAGTTCGACTACGAGAAGAACCCTTAGCGTACTGAGAGCCACGGATCCGACGGCGAGCGTCTTAACTAGACTGAAATCAAGCTCTCGAATCGCAAGGGGCGTCTGTTGCAGGAGTGGAACGCCATACCACAGCAACATTGCCCCCACAATTGCAGCAAATGTTGCGAGCCCCAAGCCTTTCAAAGCAGAGTAGCGAAAACGCGCGCCAGCGGCGCGTTGCTCCGCAACTACAGGAAGCACCACCTGAGCCACCGCGAAAGTTGCGGTTATGACAGCTTTGGGTAATAGCGCAGAGGCGGCATAAACATCGAGCTCGGATCGCGACAGAAGCAAATAGCCAATCAAAATATCGGTATTGTTTAGCAAGATGAAAAGAGAATAACTGACAATCATAGGCATGGCTCCAATCAGATCGAAATCCACGCTTATCAAAAAGTCATTCCCCTTTTCTGCTTTAGATCCCGGATACCATTTCAGGCACATCAATAGAGCTAGAATGCTGCCCACGCAGAACCCGGCGAGAGCGATCCATACTTTCATCCACAGAAGCAGAGCCCCAAATGCTAAGCTGCAACTAATTGCTTTACTGGCGATCCAGAGCACGCTTGCCCTCGCGAACTGCAACAATCCCTGCCAGGATGTGCGGACGATTTCGACGGAGGTCAATGCGAGAACTGTCAGCGGGATGAGCACAATGATCTGCCAAGTCTCGATGCCAAACCATCGACCTGCAGCTGCGAAGATTAGGCTAATCACCAATAAAATCGGCGCCGCTCGTAGACATAGCCGGAGAAGGTGTCGAGCTAGGGCGATAACCTGATCCGAGCCTGACTTGGCTCCGATCTCGGCGAATCGTCGTGCCAACACCACCATCACCGCTGTCATTGGCGCCATCAGCACGTTGATACTCAGCATAGCCGTGTAGAATAGTCCAAAGCTCCCAGTGTCGAGAATTCGATTGGCGCCCCAGAAAAGAGCGTAGTTGAACGCGTGCCCTAGGAGAAGCGGGACTGTCACGCCAGCAGAACGCCTGATAATTGAGTAGCGCACGCGTCCTCCTTGCTCCTTGTCGACCCGTCCAGATCGTCCCAGGCGACCGCAAGCATGATGCAACGGCTAGTTCAATCAATGGAGAAGCCCCATTGCAACCGTCCGCCAGTCCCGGACCGGTGCTCGAGGAACCAATCTACAGTTCGCTTCAGTCCGGCCTCAAGCGGGACGCGAGGTGACCAAGCAAGCTTTGAATGTGCTTTGCGCGTATCCGAGTAGCTTCGCTTCACATCTCCTAACCGCGCCGCTGAGTAGCGGATTCCCGTTGCTCTAATCCCGCGCTGATCAAGAACTTTCTCCAGCAGCCTAGCGAGCTCAAGAACGGTTGTCTCGGTATTACTCGCAATCTGGAACACCTCGCCCCCGACCTCCGCGGTCGAGGTGGCAAGAATTATCGCATCGATCACATCATCAACGAAAATAAAATCGCGTGTCTGCTCCCCACCACCATAGATTTCCCATGATTCGCCAGCAATCGCCTCGCGGATGAATTTAGCGATAACACTGCCTTTGTGGGTTGATAATGGCCCATAGCAATTACCGAACCGCAACGCGACAGCGTCGATTCCAAAAGCCCGCTTGTAAACTGAGCAGTAGGCCTCCCCCGCAAGCTTGCTGGCACCGTACGGAGACACTGGATGGGCCGCTAATTCCTCGTGCAAGGGCGGCTCACAATTCCCAACCGAAGCCCCACTGGAGGCGTATACGAAGCGCGAAACGCCGTGCTTTCGGCAAGCCTCAAGGTAGTTTAGCGTCCCCACGACATTGCTGAAGCAATCACGCCGCGGGTCGCTGACCGAGGAGGCAACGCCCGTATTGCCAGCAAGGTGCACAACAACATCAGCACCTTCGGTAGCTGAAAGGGCGAGCTTCTCGTCACAGACGTCGGCAGTGACCAAACTAAGCCGATAATTCGAACTCCAACTCGACTCGGCGCTAGGCAAGTATTCTTGCACCGAAGATATTGCGCTAAGCTCTTCGCGGCTGCCTACGGACAGATCGTCGATGACGCGAACCAGGGCATCTTCCATCGTTAGCAACCGGATTATCAGATTACGGCCAATGAAACCGCAACCGCCGGTAACTACCCAACGTTTCATCTTAGCTCCAGCGCACGCGCGGAAGGATGCGGTTCACTGCTATTTTTTCCCGATACCGTAACACTCTTTCGAGCATTGAGGCGAGCACATCATCGGTCATAAAGTGAGGCTTCAAACCAAGCTCAAGAAGACCGGAATGAGCCGGATTATAGTAGTGTTCTTCGGCTTCTTTGCGAGGGTTAGCAATGTGGTCGATTTCAACAGAAAGACCAAGTCCTGCGCCGACCGATTTCACACGCTCAGCCAATTGGCTGACGGAAAAAGTCTCAGTGAACTGATTAAGAATCCTCAGTGCGCCGCAGCGAGGCGGATGGGCGGCCGCAAGCGCAACGCAAGCGAGGGTGTCGCGGAGGTTTAAATAACCGCGTGTCTGTCCGCCCTTTCCATAGACGGTTAGCGGTACCCCTACAGCAGCCTGCACCAGAAATCGATTGACCACCGTTCCAAATATGTCGTCGTAATGAAAATTCGGTAGCAGTCGATCATCGAGTTCAGATTCGTCGGTTGAGAGGCCATAAACTGGCCCCTGCATAAGGTCTGTTACTCGAAGGTCATAGGTCCGCACATAAAACCAAAGCAGGTCGGTGTCGAGCACTTTGGTCGTGTGGTAGAGGCTTCCTGCCTGCCGAGGATAAAGAAACCTATCCCGCCGACCTTTGTGTGAAATTTCGATCCAGCCCTCCTCGATATCAATGTTTGGCGTGCCGTACTCGCCCATGGTCCCCAGCTTTATGATGTGGCAGTCGCTCGCGTGCTTGAGCACCGCCCAGATCACGTTGAATGTAGCGTGGAGATTGTTTGAAAGAGTCAAATGGGCTTCTTTGTAATCAATCATTGAGTATGGCGCCGAAGGCTGCTCGGCATAATGAACAACGATGTCGGGTAAGAATTCATGAACGATTTTACAAAGAAAGTCGAAATCGCAACAATCACCCTCTGCCCAACTAATATCCACGCCGGTCACTTCTTTGAAAACCGCGGTACGTTCGGAGAGCAGAGGGTTTGCCATCAACGCCTCCGAGTCTGTTTCGGAGGCAATTCGTCGCCGCAGATAATTGTCGACGGCACAAACCTCGTGGCCCGCTCGGCGAAACATCATAGCCGTCGGCCAGCCAAGATACCCATCAGCGCCAAGGATGAGAATGCGCATCAGTCGCTAAGTGCCGGCCGGTGATCCGCTGTTGAGCAGATCATGTTTGTGTAGAAATTCTGCAACGTGACCTTGGGATAAGGGGGGCACATTTGCGGAATTGTACGAAATCTTCACCGGCTTTTGTTCGCCACCATGCCCAGTCGGCGCTGCGTTGGAAAAAGCCGTGAGCGCCGGCCGTATCACAAAGTGGCGATCGAGTTCGAAGGAGCGGCGAGTTTCCTCTTCGTTCATTAGTTCTTCGAAAAGTTTTTCGCCAGGCCTCTGTCCGACTATTCGCACCTCAACATCCTGAAAGCGGCGACCACACAGCGGCGCATATTCTCGTACCATTACCATCGCCAAGTCGGAAATCTTGATGGCGGACATCTTAGTAATAATAACGTCACCGGGTCCACCGAGAATTACGGATTCGATCACCAGACGCACTGCGTCCGCCAGCGACATAATGAAGCGAGTCATTCCAGGATGAGTCAGTGTCACCGGGCCGCCCTTGCGTATCTGATCGCGGAATATTGGAATCACGGAGCCGCGTGAGCCCAACACATTGCCAAAACGCGCCGAAAGGAAAATCGCACCAGCGTGGTTCGGGTCTTGGGCCGCCGCCGTGACCAGCCGTTCGCCCAATAGCTTTGAGGTACCCATGACATTCGTCGGGTTAACCGCCTTATCAGAACTTGTAAAAACGAAGTGCTGAATGCCATTTTCCAAAGCTGCCTGAATTACGTTTTGGACACCGAGGACATTTGTTTGAATCGCTTCGAGAGGTGAGCGTTCACAAACATGAACATGCTTATAACCGGCAGCGTGGAAAAGAATGTCTACTTTGCGCGTTACTCGCAGCATCGCCGCAGCGTCGCGAATATCTGCAAGCAAAAAATATACGTTACCATTTGGCCGATGTTGGTGCTCCAGCGCCGCAAGTTCAGAACTCATTGTGATCGAGGCCGGTCAGGGTCCCGATATCAAAGCGGGTCACCAGCTGCCGCACCAGTTCCTGTCCAACCGTGCCGCAGGCACCTGTCACCATGACGCGCTTGCCGCGAAGGTAGTCGGAGACCCGTTGCAGGTCGTCGTCTTCAGAAGCCGTCATCAATCAGTTCTCCGTCTTCGTTGATAACGCGCAATTTTTCTCACCGCTCTCCGCCAAATGGTTGAAACCAAGCCGTCTGGCGGGTAATTACCGGACCCAGCGGCTGAGTGTACAGTTTGGTTGGCAACTTGAGTTGTCCATACACGCAGCTTTATTGGCGAGTTCACTCGAGAGATCCGTCCCCCCAAACGCAATCCGGCAGTGGTGGTTGCCCCCCGCAAAGGTCCCCGACGACAAGCTTGCGTGCCCCTACTCGCGAGGGTACAAGAACTTTTGTGTTCCAATTTGCTCCCGTACTCAAGGATAAAAGACGGCGTTCGAAAAAAGTGTCACGATTGGACTATGACTGAGGCCCCGCACAATCGTCCGGCCGTCCATGATCTGCCTGTGCGAATGATCAGCTATGCATGGGGTGAATCATATGTAGACGACTTACTCAACTTCACAATCCCCGCGCTTCTAGCGCCCGGCAATCTTCCCGCTATCGCGCAGGAAGTCAGATCAGAGCTGGTCCTAGTCTCAGAGGAGCGGCTATTCGAAAGGATTACCAATCATCCTGTCATCAAAGAGGTCCGCAACTTCTGCCCGGTCCGCCTCGTCGGACTAGACGATTTGGTGACCCGCAGCGACAAATACGGCATGGCGCTTACGTTTGCACTTCATCGTGCTTTCGCAGATCTGGGACCGGCCATGACGGAGCACTGGCTGATATTTTTCAACGCAGACTTTATTCTTGCAGATGGCAGCCTCTGGAGCCTCTTGAACCATCTCCGAAACGGTGAGCGTATTGTGGCATCGCCAAGCTATTGTACGGTCAAGGAACGCGTCATTCCAGAATTGAAGCTTAGGCTTGCTACGAATCCAAAGTTACTTACGATTCCAGCAAGGGAAATGGCTCGATTGATTCTTCGGTACCGTCACAACACAATTCGTGGAAAAACTATAAATCAAGATGAGCTCCATTTGTTGCAGGCCGATCAGTTCTACTGGCACGTGGACGACAATACACTTATTGGTCATCAGATGCCGATCGCGATCGTCGGGATGAGACCACAACGTTATCTGCCGGAACCGAATTCGTATTGGGACCACGGATTAATGCTAGAGCTTTGTCCTACCGCCGAAGTCAAAGTGCTTGGCGACTCAGACGAGTTTTTGATGTTGGAATTGCGAGGCGGCACTGTCGCTAAGGACCAGATCGTCGCAGGGCGGCCCGATCCGCGGGAGCTTGCCGAAAGAATGATTACTTGGGTTACGCCATATCAGGCCAGTTTTGCACTGAAGCCAATAACATTACACGCAGCTGACCTACCGCCATCGATCGAAGCCGCGCGTACGCAGCTCGATGATTTCGTTACGACAATGCTCTCTTACACGCCGAATTTTCCTTCCCATATCGATCATCCTCAATGGAACTATCACTGGTCAGATTTCATAAAGTCCCGGCATGCGTTTCTTTCCGCCAAGCTCGGTTCGATGACGGAGAAACAGCAGCCGCCTGCCACGATGCTACCCATTGATAGGTTGTGGTGGCGATATTACGGAGCAGAAAGATCGCTCGCGCGCAAGAAACGTCTGATCCACGAGGAGAAGGCTCTTAAACTCAGGCCGCTTCAAGATGCGCTCGAAGCAGTCGAGGCAGAATTTGGGGAACTGTCCGATAAAGCATCATTCTCGACGATCTTGCTCCCAGAAGGCAAAATAGCAACCGCGCCGGCGTTCGATTCACCCGACCGACTTCGCGCAATTGAGCTCCTTACCGCAAGGAAACGCGATCTTGCGATGTCGCTGACTGCAATCGAGCAAACTTACGGGGAGCTGCTTGGCTCGTTAGAGCGCGAAAACGAACAGCTACGGCGCGAATACGGGAAGCGAGTGCGTTCTCGCGTGAAATCCGCAGGCATTCCTGTGGTCCAGTGGCGAGTTGGCAACGAACCACCACCGGCATTGTTTGAAGGCCGGATTCGCCACATGGCACGATCCATTTATTATCGGATGTTCGGCCGCTGGCCACGCGTAACGATGCTGAACCCTTATTGGCCCAGCACGCAACCGCTACTGCAAGCGATCGAAACGGCTAAAGGAGAGGGAGCAAGTGATCTCCTGCTCGTAAGTGAGCCCTCCGGACTTGCACGCGGCCTACGCGGTTTGGCTGGTAAGATGGCCTACGTATCTTACGATGGATTCATTTCTGGGCTATTGAGTAAGGCTCTGGAGCCTCAGCGGCAATTTGACCTCGCAATCATCGAGCTTAAGCTCGAAGATATTGCGCAGTTCTCCGACCTCGTCGAGATGGCAAGGCCGTATCTTCGAGCCAAGGCTATGATTATTGGTTTTGGTCTGCTGGCCGGTCAGCAGGCCGTCCAAGTGACCGCGAACGCTTTACCCGGGCATGTAGTAGTCACCGGATCAGCTGACTCGGCGCGCGCAATTGCGGCATACGCAGCAATATTTGCCGATGGCCGCGGGTCACGGCCCGTTCGCCTGCTCCGGAAGCTTAGCGCGCTCGCGATCAACGTGCCGCGGTTCTGGTGGATCAACCGTACGGAGGCCCTCGCCATGCGCCGGCAAGTGAAAGCAGAAATAGCATTCAGTACAAGTGTTACCATCGCGGTTCGCATACCGCAGGAGTTCGATGAACAGCCGGCAATTGAGGTCGATTTCAGAGGCTCAGATCCCGCTGAAGCGCCTGAGATGACCGCTGCCTGACGTCTGCCAGACTCGGCATTCCTGTTGCGCATAACAGGTAGTTCCTATCCATGCAAAGCACGCGCTCAATACCCTTAAAGTCTAGGGCACCCAGCCTCGCAATCCGCACTAAACGGCGCCGCCGGATCGGCGCTATCCTATCCTTGTTATTGGATCGCCAATAACCGAGAGCGAGCAACGAACGATGCCTAATTGCCGCCGTCGACATGATCCGTGCAGGGCTTTTTTTGCGGGTTTCACGGCCGGTGTACTTTTGATTCTCCCCATGAGTTCAGGCAACTGCAGCGAGGGCGAACTGTGCCGGTGAAGTCATACCTGACGGCACCGGACGGTCTCGTGTTCTGCAAGCAGCACTTCCCTGTACAAGGCTCCAGCAGCGGCCGAGCCCGATTGGCCGCTGTGCAAACTGCTTGCGAGAAAGCGCAAATATCGATTCGTGGCGTAACGATCGCTTTCATCTCACCGGGTTTCACCACGGGATATGTGTTTTCAGGCAATAGCTTCAATCACGATACAATGGCGTGGCTGGATCCAGGACGGGAAGTTGTCGTTAGGCAATGGTTTCCTGACGGTTTGAGTTTTCAATTTCCGGGGTTGGCCGAGGAAAGGCCTTCAACGCGCAGCGGTGTCGACCTGCACGTTCAGTGTGAGCCTGCCGGTGACAGATATTCGGGCTGGCTGATCATTAACTATACAATCCCTTGATAGCCGCAGTGAAAATGCGTTCCGTAAAATCACCGCTGAAAATCGAAATTGGTCATCGACAGACCTATGACGGCGAGCAGCCAATTTATGGCCCCCTTCCCGATGCGACTGATAAAGTAGCAATTTCGTGTCGGCCGCCGTTTGCCAAAAAGAGCGTGATCGTCATCCTTGGTCAGTCGAATGCGGCTAACTTCTGCGGTGGCAAGTACGCAGCAAAACACTCAGTCGCCAATTTCAATCTCTACGATGGAAAGTGCTACCGAGCCGTCGATCCACTCGTTGGAGCCTCAGGAGATGCCGGAAACTTTGCAACTCGCCTCGGAGACGTTCTTATTTCCCGCAGTTTTGCGAGGGGCGTGATCTTGGCGCCTATTGCTATGGGCAATACCAGAATCGAGGATTGGGCGCCCGGGGGCATATTCAATCGCAGAATTCTGGTGTTAATCCGACGCCTCTATGAAGCGAAGCTAACACCGGACCTTATTCTCTGGCAGCAAGGCGAAGGCAATAAGGCGGACGATGATCCCGGCGGGCGCCGTTATCGGCTGCACCTTGTAGGCGTCGTGAATACGTTCCGAAATTACGGTATCACTGCTCCCTTTCTCATAGCGTTGTGCACGTTGTGTGGCGAACCGCACCCGAACGCCGCTAACATAAGGGCCGGCCAAGTCAACTCCGTCGCAGGTGAGCTAAATACGTTTCTAGGACCCGATACTGATCAAATCGGTTTTGAGGATAGGTTCGATCGGTGTCACCTGAGTGAAAGGGGGGCACAACGGCAGGCGGAGTTGTGGGCCGACGCAATAGCGAAAGTGGCGCAGCAAATCAGCCCTGATTGAGGCGCTTCTAGCCTATGTTATCCAATGCCGGCCGGAACGGTGCCGTATCCGCTTTCCGGAAAACAACCCATTCGCATTCATCGATGCTATCGGGCGGGCCTTTATGTGTCTCGCGAAAGATCGTTTCGTAGCCATTAGTACGGGCCAGTGCGTCGACAAATTGACTCGAGTATCGCAGTAGGCCGTGTGGCCCAAAGCCATTTATGAGAAACATCGAATAGGTAAGGCCACCCGGTTTCATCAAATCATGGATCACTTCGAAGACATTATATTGATTCATTACGTGTTCGGATGTCCCAAAGTTCAAAACAAGATCGAATCTTCCGCGAAGATCTTTCGGCACGTGGTCCACATTAAGGTCAAACTTGCGTACGAACGGGGCATCCTGGATGTCCAGACTGACGTAGTCGAAACCAGCAAGCTTATATAATTCGCCCATGTATGAGTGCAGCCCAAAACGTCCAACGCAATCCCGGGCGACGCTTTTGCCGAACCAACCGGGAAAAGCGCGGACAATTTCGTCAGCCTCTTGACCAAGCTGCGCGCATCCTATGTCGCAGATCGAGGCCGGAAGCTCAATTTGCTTTTCTCGGAAAAGCCGTCCGATAATCTCTAGATTCCACGATGATGTTCCCATGGCTTGACGATGTATCAACGGAATTATTTCGAATCAACTATGCGCAGTTTATGACGATTTAGGGCAATAATGGCTGATCGCCATGCGCACCATTTGCCAATTTGCCCATGGTGCAACGCCGCCTGGCATGGCCTCAAGGAGCGAAAACTTCGGCTGGCACAAGATTTGATTGGCAAACTCGATGTTTTTCAGCGATTCGTAACTTCCGGGCCGGTCTGTTTAAGCCGATCATCCCAGGATCCAAATATTGCGCATCTTGACGTGCAATGGTAAGGGCCAACTCGCTGCACGGTGACTGTTCCAGTCGGTCAGCAAAAGCGGGACGATGACCATTATGTTGGCAGGGCCGGTGAAGGCAAAGACCCCGATTGAGCCGCGCCGGGCGCCCTACCCGCAGCAGCTCACCCTCGATTGGACCGATTATTGTAACGCCAAGTGCTTTTTCTGTTATCGCGAGAAATACGAGCAGCAGATCGGCGGCAAGGGCGAATTCATACCATTTTCCAAGCTCAAGAGGCTCGAAAAGGTTCTAAGCCAGGTCAAAGTATTCGGTATATCGAGCGGCATCGGCGAGCCGCTGCTGCACCCCGAGCTGGAGCAGATTCTGCGCTGGCTCTATGACATCAATCCATCCATCCTCATTCGCACCACCACGAACGGCACTGCGCTTACATCAAGCAAGGCGGCGTGGTTTGCAGGCCACATCGACTGGCTTTCGGTGTCGCTCAACGCAGCCAACGGCGAAACGCACATGCGGGATATGTTCCCGCACCTTGCAAAGCGGGGCATCGACGCACAACGGCGCTGGGAGCTTCACCTGAGGCACCTCAGGGAATTCATCGCCGCCTTGCCCCCGGCGGATCGGCCGCGAGTCCGATTTCAGATGGTGGCGCACCGCCACAACGTCAAAGACATCCCCGATTTCGTGCGTGTTGTGCACAGCATTGGAGGATCTCACGCGGTCATCACCAATATCGCCGCGCATACGGAAACGGTGGATTCGTCGCTATATTGGATTAAGGACCTCTACAATGACTGCGTCGAGTTGGCATATGAAGTCGGTACAGGGCTTGGGGTCAAGGTCGATGCGGTGCGGTTTTACACGTCGGTGAAACCCGTCCTCGACCTCGACAAGGTCTGCCATGAACCGACTGAAAATGCGTATATCAGCCGCGCCAGCGTCGGCGCGCCATGCTGTCAGTGGGCCGAGGCAGGCATCCCAACCGACGTCTACAACGACGAAAAGGGTTTCGATCGTTATTGGAACCATGAGATCCTTCATCGTCTCCGGCAAAAGCGCAACTTCCAGAGCTGTAACATGTGCGGCATGGCGCGAGTGTTCGACGAGACCAGCTTCCACTTCTCGCCGCATCTAAAGATGGACCTCATTAATTCCGGCCGACTGACACAGATCAGCGGCGATAATGATTTCCCCGACGCCGGCCTAGTGCGCGCCTGTGTCGACAATCGTTTGGACCTTCCGAGCATCCGGCGAACGTTGTTGGCGGTCGGCCTGCCGTTCGAAATTGCGGGCTCGATCCAAACGCGAGGGCTCGCTGCCCTACCGGCGCTCGAGCAAGCTTGCTGGGACGCCTTCCAAAAAGCCGATGTGCCGGCCGCGGCTGCCAATGTTCCGCTGGCCGGTCCGTTCCTGGGGATCGGCTGGGGCGCGCCGATTTACGACCATCAAAACCGGATTTCGGCACGTTGGATTGGCGCGGCGCAGCAGGCCTCAATTTTTATCCGAGTCGAGACGGGCACGACATTTGAGTTCTCCTTCACCATCCATCATATTCACCCGGCTGAGTTGCAGTCGCGATTAGGTATCATTGTATGTGGCCGTGCGCTGGAGACGCGAACTTCGCGCGACGTAAGCGGCCGCACAGTGCTTAGCGCGACGCTGCCCGAGGATTTGACGCAAGCCTTCGATGGTCGCGTGTGGGTGCGCATCGGCTGTTTTGAGGGTGGCGCAACGGCCGCTAGCCAATTGTCGCTGGTGCGGTTTAAGTTGACCAATCCAGCCGACGTTCGTACTGCCACTCTGGAAGAGCTCGTAACCGAGAAGAATTTGCTGCTGGTGGAGCAAAGCGGCCGACTGTTGCAGCTTGAGGAAGAGCTTAAAGCCGTATATGCGTCGCGGTCTTGGCGGGTCACTGCACCGCTGAGGCAATTCAAAGGTTGCGCTCCCAGAGTAGTGCGGTCATTGCTTTTGGCTGCGCCGTTGAGGAATTTCAAACGTTAGCTCGCCACGACAACGCGCACCGGGAGTGAGTTCGCGCCTTGGCGGCTGATGCCCAGGGCTCAGGCAATCCCGAATTGCCGTCGGTTGAGGTTTTCGGTACGCACAGCAGGTTAGAGCCGCTATTCTGCGGCTTCCCTCGCATTGCCGCACTGACGAGAACAGATCGACGATGTCGTCCAACTAGGGTGGAATCCTCCTGGCTACGAAAGGCACTTTAGCTTTCTACGTTTTCGTTGCAAGCCCCATTAATTGCTCACCGTGCTGCAAATGGAGCGGGTGCTCCTGCACCAATAGCCAACATTGATCGGCGTCGCCGAAATGGCCGCTAAGTGTCAGAATCGGACAATGACGGTTTTAGTGCTAGCCTCTGCCGACTGAGAGAGCTCTTTTGACGAACGTTGACGTCGCTTTCAGCGGTTTGGTGAGATTCACACCTGATCGCCTCTCGAGCGCGTGGATACTCGCTTTTAGCGCCTTGATAGGGAGCTGCATCAAAGGCGATCGCGAGAAACGAGTTCGCAACCTCGTGTTTTCGCAGAGCAGCACAATTGCCTTTTCGACGTCTAGGCGCGCTCCCAAAACGGCCTGGAATTGTATCGCCGTGTCGACAGCAATATCGTCCAGCGCATACAATTCATACACAATCATTAGTTTGATAATCTGATCTACGCTGGGGCTCTTTGGAGGCACGGAGTAAGTTTCGAAGAAATCGAAGTTATCGATGAGGTCCCGGCAATAAAGTGCGTTGATGGTGGCGGGTGAGCCGAACTCGTGGCCTGCAATTTGGGAAATGTGATTCTTCAGGAGTGCACGTGTAAAGGACGCGCGTTGGACGCGGTTGAACCCAATGTCGAATACTCTCAGAAAATAGGGCCGCAAACACTCAGAAATAGTCCAAAAATGCCCCTTCGGATAGGTCGGGCTCGATAGGAAATTCGTTTCTATTTCGACGCCTAGGACGGTCCCATACGAGAACAGCTCGCTTGCCCCCTCAAGAACGCTCTTTTCAAAACCTTCCACGTCGACCTTCACAAAATCTGGCAGACTTATAAGCCCCTCAGAGTAGAGAGTGTCTAACTTTCGCTGTTTAACATTTCTCGTTTCCGCCGAATGCGCCTGATCGAAACGTGAAGGCCCCTGCTGATACATCGAACTAGAGGTTGGATTTAAAGGATTGTAGTAAAACGTCTTCTCTTCATTCGAGTCCCCTATAGCGATCTCGAAATAATGTCGATTTGGCAGCGCTGTTTTCGACAGTTCGTCGATTACTTCTGGTATTGGATCGAACCCGTATACTACAAGATGATCCCCTAATGATTCCCAGCGGATGTTAATTCCGCCCTGGACGCCGACATCCAAAACGACGAACTTGTCGCAGAGCAAATTCGTAGAGGCCACCCATTTTGTAAAGCAGGTGTACGGGTTGGACGCTAAGTCTTCCATCGTGTTAGGCCCACGGTCAGTGATTTGCGCGAGCTGCGATGAACTCGCGGGGCGAACGATACCCGAGTGCTTTGGGCGGGTGAACCTCCTTGTAGTGGGTAATCCATGCTGAGAGCTGATTCATGACAGTCCTTGCATCTGGGTAGGCGTTGATGCGAACATAGTCACGCTTGCTGGTGCGAACGAAGGCTTCGGCAATGCCATTGCTCTGCGGGCGTTCGATCGGTGTCGTCCTCGGCTCCGGCCCGATCTCGCGGGCAAACCCGTGGGTCTGGCCAGCGATGTAGCAGCCCCCATTGTCTGAGAGTCGTTCAAGGGTGATCGGCAGCGGTTGACCAGGCCGAAGCGGTTTTTGACAGCCGCCCGCTTGAGATCGCGCATATTGTCATCAGAGATGCCTCCCGTCGTTGCCAGAAAGCTCATGGCCTCTCGGTCACACCAGTCAAGGGCGAAGGGGGTTTGCCATGGCGGTATCGCTTCGGGGAGATTTAGACCCCCTGAGCAAGGCCGACGCATCGCACCTAGATGAAAGTCGGATCACCTCGTTCGGGAACCGCGCTAGAAGTTTTTGACGTTCATAGGGTGAACGCGTTATGGATTGGGCGGAAACCGGCTGCGCGCTACGGCTTTGGCTACCTTGTCGCTAGCTTTTCAAGTGAGCAAAGAGAGTTGTCGTTAGAATGACCGAAGCATCCCTCCAAACAGTCGCTCACTATCGTGACGCTCCGTCCGACTCGCGATACCAACGTGCATTGCACGATTTCGTTAGCGGTGTCCGCAGGTCTTGGCTCTGGGGGGAGCTGGCTAAGCAGGATATCCGTCTGCGCTACCGCGGCTCGCTTCTTGGGCCGTTATGGGTAACGCTAAGCACGGCAATTTGGATTGGTTCGATGGGTGTATTGTATGCGAAGCTTTTCCATACCGCAGCAGCCGACTATTTACCCTTTCTTTCGATTGGTTTGATTATTTGGACTTTTGTAGCGAGCCTCATCACCGAGGGATGTGGGACATTCACGGGCGCGTCCGAAATTATTCATCAAGTCCCGCTTCCATATTCGGTGCACGTTTATCGACTCGTAGCTCGGAATTTGCTCGTTCTCGCTCATAATTGTGTCATTATTCCCGTTGTTCTTTGGATGTTTGGTGTCTTGCCGAGCTGGCACGTAGTTTTGATCCCGCTTGCGATAGTCGTGTTTATCGTAAATGGGGTGTGGATTGCTGTTCTGTTTGGCCTCGTGAGTTCGCGATACAGGGATGTGCCACCGATTGTTGCGAGCTTTGTTCAAGTTGTATTCTTCGTAACACCAGTCTTTTGGACTCCCGCTACACTCGGCAGCTGGGCCCCAATCGGAGAGCTGAATCCGATATTCGCAGCCATAGATGTCATACGAGCGCCACTTCTTGGGCAGCAAGTTGCTCAGCACTCTTGGTTGATTTTGCTTCTCACGACTGCCGTTGGCTGCGCGATAACGTTCGTTCTGTTTGCTCGCTTTCGTAGCCGGATTCCTTTCTGGGTGTCATGATGACCGAAATCACTTTGCGCGATGTCTCACTAGAAATTCCCATCTATCACGGAGCCAGCCGCTCACTTAAAAAATCGCTCTTTGCAAAATCCACCAAGGGCAATTTGGCGAACGATGCCCTCCAAAGAATTAGCGTGAAGGCTCTTACCGGAATTACCATCAGCCTCAGAAGTGGAGATCGTTTTGCGCTAATTGGTCCGAACGGTGCGGGTAAAACGACACTTCTTAAGGTTTTGGCCGGAGTTTATGAACCGACTATTGGAAGCATCTCCATTTCCGGCCGCGTCTCCGCATTACTAACCTCTACTGCCGGGCTAAACGTCGACGCGACTGGGTACGAGAATATTATTCTCCGCGGAATGTACATGGACATTCATCCGAAAAGAATGAAAAAGCATTTGGAAAATGTGGCCGAATTCACCGAACTCGGCGACTACTTGAAGCTTCCTGTTCGCACTTATTCGGCCGGAATGATGGTTCGCCTTGCATTTGCCATTTCAACCTGCATCGCACCAGAAATATTGGTCATGGACGAATGGCTCGCTGCCGGCGACGCGCATTTTCTCGCGAAGGCGCATCGACGCATGGAAGAGTTTGTCAGCTCATCCAGCATTTTGGTGCTTGCTTCTCATTCATTGCCGTTGGTTCAACAGTGGTGTACGCACGGAATCTACCTTCGAGAGGGGCGAGCGATTGCCAGCGGCTCAATCGATCAGATCATCGCTGCCTATAACGCTGATTCACAAAATGATGCTGCGTAGCCCTGTCGTCCACTGGTTGCGGCGGACCGTCACGTCACTAACAGACTAAGCTGAACTATGTGACGATTGCTTATCGCCCGCTTGTCGGCGCCTAACCGTAAAGTTTATCAATATCGATGTCCATGCCGGTGAGAATTTGGAGGAGATACGACGCTCCGCCCATAGGTTTGCGAGCCACGCAAGCGGCGACACAAAAAATAGAGAACTCACAATTAGTGCCCGAGCCAATGCGCGGGTGGGTATTGGGCGCAGCGCCGGTAGCGCAATCTTGCGCAGCGCCGCAGTGACAATGGTTCCAAAGAAATGGATTTCTGAAACATCGACGTAAGGATAGTCGGCTTGTCGCAGGATCGATGCAGCCGGATCGAGCACCCCTTTATCTCCAATAATGCTCACTGCAATCTCGCCACCGTTGCGTATCAGAGGTCTAATTGTTGCATAGAGCTGCTTTAGGCGGAGAAGGTCGGCAAGACTCAGCTCGCAAAGACAGGCGTCAAAGGGCGCGTTTTTGACGACCGAGCCAGCGAGGCCGAAGCCGAGAAGCGCGGTTAGACTTATGGGTTGTTCTAGTATACCGGCAAATTGAGAATCGACAGAACCGATCCAGAGAACTCTTTTCTTATCCCGATCAAGCCAGCTCGTGATCTTTTCTACGACCGGGGCCGTATCGACCCAAAACGGGTGAGCTCGGTTGATCCGCGGAGGAATGCCGAACAATCGTCGATGCAGCCTTTGCAATAAGAACAGAAGCGATACCAATGGGGTTTGAGATTTAGATCGAGCCGCATATCCCGATTCTACCAGGGCAGGAGCGGAGCCGAGCCTGCGCCGCCTCGCCTCTTCAAACCAGGCGCCCAACTGAGGATGATCGACATGGGCAACGGGATCCGGTGGCAGACGGCGGAAAATCTCCGCCATATACGATCGGGATTGGTTGATGACCTCCTGTAGGTTACTGGGGAGATCGCCCGAATGGATTATCAGCAGCTGCTTTCCGCTCTCCCTATGCTCCTTTGTTGCATATGTGCGCAGGACGGAGACGATCTCGTCCATGGAGGCCGTGCCAATCCGGATCATGTCTTCGCCACTATTGCGATTTTGTGGTTCGATCATAAAAAAATCGTCAAAGTCACCAATGAAGTACGGCTGTGTCGTGGGGGCCGCCTCGGGTACAAATGCGAAGTCCCAGAACATGACTGGTCCGGTGATGACTCGCTCAGGCTTGATGGCGACCAGTGCAACGGGCCATTGATATCCGATCAGCGTTTCTTCATCGACGTACCAATAGAACTGGTCCTGATAAACCTGATGACATAGCCGCTGATTAACCGTGCGTGCCTGAACAGTGCGATGCCTGTTCACCAAGGCTAATCGGGCCATCTCTTTGCTGGAAAGTGATAATGTGCATAACTTCTTATCAACGCGTGCCACAAGTTGAGGCCATACTTGCTCGAGAACAACACGGAAACTAGGCGAATGTATTACTCGCCTTCCTTCACACATGAGTTTGCCTAGATGCCGCAACGAACCATCGCTAAGAATGAAATCGGCATTTAGAAACAGCAAATACGTTTCCGTCATGCGCGTGCCGAGATCTGCAAATCCGCGGAACAGCGCGTAGGTCAACATCATTCCATAATCAACAGAACGATTAGTCATTATATCGTCGAGCGCAACTAAACGCACGGCGCAAACCTTTGTAGCTGCGATATACGCCTCCGAATCCCTAATCGCCTCAAATAGCCTCAACTCCGTAACGATCGCCAGTTCGACGTCAAACAACTTTGATAACGCTGGCAGATTTCCTGATGCAAGCGCGGCAGGTAAGGTTATCGTCGTAAGCTTACTTACATAGACATCGCCCCAAGCCGGTATGATCAGTCGTGCAGGCTCTTTTGGCGGTCGGTTGTCGCTCATCTTATAAATCTGAGGTTCGTTTCCTGGCAAAGAGAACGCGGTCCGGCTACCAAGCACCGACTGTCTGCATCAAATGAGGCGCTTCAGAACAGCATGCTCGGAAGATCGCGGCCGTTCCAACCGCCGCTTCAATGCGGCTCTCCGCAGGACAGCAAATCGAAACCGGTGCACAGCGAGACGTATGATGCTAACAGGGCGCATTCGCAACGCCACGACAGCGAGAGCTCCCAGCCGACCCATCCGCGGGATTCGACAAAGCGCGTGGATCAAAATTGATCCTAAGCGACCGCACTCAAGCAAATCGCATACTGCAGCCGATGCATCTTCGCCGTTCAGCCAAAGTAACTGCTGGCGCGCCATATTAAATATATAACGGCGGCGAAATAGCTCTCTGTAGGTGTCTCGAACGTCACGCGGGAATCGATCCGAAATCCATTGCAGTCCGACGTTGAGAACCCTGCGGCCCTCTGAGGGCGACAATGCTGTCTGAGACGAGAGAGTGGTGCGATCTACCATCCACGCCGCCAGAACATCAGCCTCATAGTAAAAGCCATTGCGAAATGCGAGGAGTCGTGTTGCGAGGCCATCGCACAAGGTGCCAAGTCGCTCGTCAAAATAGCCGATCTCCCTCAATAGTGACCGTCTATAAATAACGCTCGAACCAATAAACCAATTGTCCGAATGTTGGATTTTCTGCCGCATCTCAGTGGGCGACACGTAGCCGCTTTCAAATCGTGGCGGAATCACAGGGCGACAGTCGATGAGATGCCCGGCCCGGTCGAGAATTGCGACGTCAGCGCAAAAGAACGCTGCTTCCGGGTGATTCCGCAATGCGTTCTCTCCGCGAGAAAGTAGATCAGGCAAAACAAAGTCATCTGCGGCCGCGAATAACATGAGTTCTCCGTTGGCCGCCGCAATACCGGTTCGAACCGCTGCGTGAGCACCACGATTGGTTTCGTGCCGGATCAGCCGGATGCAGTCATATTTCTGGCAGAGATCGCGTATGATCTCCAGACTGTTGTCCGTGGATCCGTCATCGACAAGCACGATTTCTTTTGCGGACATTGCTTGAGAAGCCAGGGCCTCAACCGCTCTGCCCAGCCACTTGCCATGATTATAGTTCGGCAGGATCACCGATATAGTGAGTTGGCCGGGCCCGCCAACGCCGGAAGGTTTGAGCGTGGCGACCGAGTTGCTTGCCGGCATGGCACACCTGGTTTCATTTCCTACAGCTTAGTGCCGGCATTCGGCGCCCGCTGAACATTGAAATATCAACTAAAATCGTATCGTGTCCATCCTAGGAAGAATCGAGGCCATTATAGCACCTCAGCCGTGTGCGATTCGAGACTTTGGCTCAAAGCAAGGCCGTCAGGTAACGGCGTCAAGGTTAGTTCCGGGAAAGCGGCGCGAAGAGACCTAGTATCGAAGGCGCGGTACCCGTTGTGCGGCATTGGCCCAACGCGCGGCGTCTTCTGTATCCGAGCCTTGCTCCCCGCCAAGCCAGTACAGAGTTTCGCAATCTCATGGAAGCTCGTCACTACGCCGGTGGCGACATTCAATATTCCTATAGAACGATGATATACGACACGCACTATTATGTCCGCGACATCGTCAATAAAGATGTGATCTCTCTGCTCCTCCCCCTCCCCAAACAAAACAATCGGCTCCCCGTTTCGAGCCAGTCGCCGAAAGCGATTTGGTCCGTATCCGTTGTGAGGGTCGCCTGGGCCATAAATAAGAGTGGGTCGCAAAATAGCGAGAGGCGCGTGGATATCAGATTTGAACATGAGCTCTCTTGCGAGATGCATTACGCCATGAAACAATTCTGGAGCGGCGATAAAATCCTCGTTTATCTGATCGAGAGTATCTGCATAGATCGCATCTGAGCTGATGTTGATTATGTGCGCCAAGTCGGACCGTGAGGCAGCCGCTGTCATTGCCCGGGCCATAATGATGTTGTCACGCAGCATATCCGAAGTTTTGCACGGCGCTATGGCCGAGACGGCTATAAAAGTATCTCTGGGGCGCAACAGGCATGCGAGTTGCTCAGTCGCATCCGGCCTAAGTAAATTCACGTCTTCATGCGTAAGACCTACGACAGGGGCATTATCTGCTACCAGCCGACGAACGATTGCACGGCCTACGAAACCGCGAGCTCCCATAACGACCACGCGACTGGGCGGTTCCGGAATACTTGCGAGATGAGACAGCATTGATCCTGTTTCACTCTACCCGCTTTGACCTGGCATCATCGGGGATCTTCCAAGCATATGATACTCAAAGCCGTGGCTAGCAGGTTCTTGCTTCTCCAGCAGTCGATAGGGATCAACTAAAAGCCGCCCCTTCATTGCCTTTGCGAGCTTCTGGATTGAGAGCTTCTTATAGTCATTCCAGGGTGTGATTATTACGAGCGCGTCGGCATCATTTGCACAGTCGATCGGCTCGTTACACCCGACTGCAAAAGGCACAATCGAGGTCGGCACAACCGGATCATGAATCCGGACATCAAATCCTTTAAGATGCGCTAGCAATGACAAAGCGGGTGAAGTCTTGGTCGAATGGGTATCCTCCTTGTAAGCAAGCCCAAGTACCCCAATCCGGGCATTTGGTTTTCGATCGAGAAGCCGATTTTTCAGGATGCGCCAGCACCAATCTTTCCGATGCGCCGAGTTGTGCATCCAGGCTCGAATAACGCTAGTATCTACGTGATTGCCTTCCGATAGGTTCAAAACGGTTTGAAGGTCCCGCTCCAGATTTCCACCTGAAATTCCAAGACCAGCATTGAGATAGGCAGCCTGTCCAATGCGATTATCAAGCTTAAGTGCCGGAACAATTTCGTTCCAGTCTGCGCCAACCTGTTCGCTTAATTCTGCCAATGTATTGGCAACCGTTACTGTAGCAACCAGACAAAAATTAATGCTGATTTTCGCTAGCTCCGCGCTTTCGTAGCGCATGCAAAGAATCGGACACCCAAACGAGCTAAGAAGATCGCGATAGCTCTTCGGCAGCGGCAAATGAGGACTTTCACAGCCTACGATGAAACGCTCGGGATTTAATGCCCTGTCAACAGCACGGCCGAAGATCAAAGTTTCGACTTGGTAGAAGAGCCGATCGTGAGGCAGTTGTGCTAGTGCCCGCGTAAAGCCCGGCGGGACCTGGCACAAAATTACCAAAATGGCGTCTCTCCGAAGGTGAGGCGTGACCACGTCGATGAGCCTACGAATAGGCTCCAAGTCGCTTGATCCCGTATCGTCAGTAGGAACGTCGGCGGAGATATAAACGATATCGCAGTTCGCGAGATCATGGGATTCGGATGTGAATGAAATCCGCTGGGCGTGTTCAGCCACCAGCTCCTTCAGGCCGGGCTCGCTGACGGGAATTTCGCCCGCTCGCAGGCGCTCAATAACGCTGTGCTCTCCACAGCCGAGCACCTGAAAGCCCCGAGCCGCGGTGGCGGCTGCTGAGTTAATGCCGAGATGCGTCATCCCCGCAAAGCCTACCCGCACAGTTTTACGCTTCCTCTGCGCTATATTGATAGCGAACGAATGCGCTTATCGATGCGCCGTGGCAGAACAGCACAACTTTTCGAGGCTGAACCGAATACTCAGTGTGCCATAAACTTGCAAGCGGTGCTTGCACCAGCTCTGTTGGGTCGCCAAGCAAGGCCTCGCGCCCGAGGCGCCGCCAAAGAAAGCAGCGAAAATAGCGAGTTTTTTCGACAGATAGGATCGAGGAAAACGGTTGAAAGGGCGCCGCAGGCCTTGTAAGGGGGGCGGCCTGCTGACGAGTGGAACTCGACCCATGAGCAATCACGCCACGCAATTTTTTGCAGAGGCCCGCGAGGCGCTCGAGCGAGTTGACGTCACCAAAGTGGAAAACATGGTTAGAGAACTTGTCTCCCTTCGTGAGCGGGGCGGTCGGCTGTTTTTACTTGGGGTCGGCGGCAGCGCGTCCAACTGCAGCCATGCTGTAAGTGACTTTCGCAAACTGTGTGGAATTGAAGCCTATACGCCCGTTGATAATGTTTCCGAGCTCACCGCCAGAACCAATGATGAAGGTTGGGAGACGGTATTTTGCGCCTGGTTGGAAACCAGTAGGATCAGCAAGAACGACGCATTGATGGTATTCTCGGTGGGCGGGGGCGATGCCGAGCGGAATATCAGCGTCAACATCATTCGGGCTATCGATCTTGCGAAACAGCGTGGCGCCAAAATCTTTGGCATCGTCGGTCGCGATAGCGGCTACACTGCGCGCCACGGCGATGTCGTGGTCGTAGTTCCACAGGTCAATCCGACTAGGGTGACGCCCTTGTCGGAAGGCATGCAAGCTGTGGTCTGGCATTGCCTCGTATCCCACCCTAGTTTGCAAGCGCGGGCGACAAAATGGTGAGACGACTGAGGCCTGCCGTATTTTTCGATCGTGATGGCGTTCTGACCATCCCGGAATTTCGTGACGGCCGATCTTTTGCGCCACGCCGATTGGAGGATTTTAGAATTTATGGTGGAACGGAGGCCAGTCTCAAACGACTGAAAAAGGCAGGTTTCCTTTTGATCGTAGTCACAAATCAGCCCGATGTCGGGAATGGATTGATAGAACAAGGCGCGGTCGAGGAAATGCATCGACAGTTGGTGCATGCGCTGCCGCTTGATGCCGTTGAGGTTTGCTACCACTCCCGCGCAGACGAATGCTCCTGCCGCAAACCGAAACCCGGCATGCTGTTACATGCCGGTGAGAAATTCGCCGTTGATTGGGAAAAAAGTTTTATGGTCGGCGATCGCGGATCTGACGTGGTTGCAGGCAGGGCAGCTGGATGTAGGACTATTTTTCTCGACCGGGGTTACCGGGACGAGGACCCCTGCTCGCCGGATTACGTGGTAACCTCACTAGCGGAGGCCACAGAAAAGGTACTATCCGGAAGCTGCTTGACAGAGCGTGCCAACAATGGTGCTTGGCTTCTAGGGTAACAATCCGAAATGTGGATCGGGGAACTCCAATGGAGGCATCAAGCGGCCTAAAGGTCAAGATTTTCGCGGATGGAGCGGATTACGACGGCATCATCCGGATGTACAAGAACCCTCTAATAAAAGGGTTCACCACAAACCCGACGCTGATGCGGAAGGCCGGCATCATCGACTACGAAGCCTTTGCGCGCAAGGTGCTTGCTGCGATTCCCGATCGGCCTATCTCATTTGAGGTTTTTGCAGACGATTTTCATATTATGGTCATGCAGGGCAAGGAAATTGCCTCTTGGGGACACAATGTAAACGTCAAGATCCCAGTCACAAATACGCAAGGGGAATTCGCAGGACCTGTGATCAAGGAACTCTCGCATGCGGGGGTGACTGTCAACGTCACAGCAGTAATGACATTAAGGCAAGTTCAGGACGTAGTTTTAGCCCTAGCCGATGACGCACCTGCTATAGTTTCGATTTTTGCAGGCCGAATAGCGGATACTGGTCGCGATCCGGTCCCCCTGATGTCTGAAGCCTTGGACATCCTGAAACAACGACCTCGCGCCGAGCTAATTTGGGCCAGCCCACGCGAGCTTCTCAACATTTTTCAAGCCGAACTCAATCGGCTGCCACATCATAACAGTGACCAACGATGTTCTGGCGAAGCTATCTCTCGTCGGAAAGAGCCTCGAAACATACTCCCTGGAAACCGTAGAGATGTTTCATCGCGACGCCGCCGCGGCAGGGTATTCGATCCAAACCGGACAACGACAGCAAAGCATCAAGGTTGCTTAATCCACTTACGATCGGTTTGGAGACTTTCTTGAAATGAAAAATCTACTTGTAACCGGTGGCGCCGGATATGTGGGCCATGTTTTGACGCCGCGTTTGCTGGACTCAGGCTATAAAGTCACGGTCTACGACACACTTTATTTTGGTTGCCGGCTGCCCAACCATCCGAACCTAAGAGTTCTGAAAGGCGATATTCGGGACACCGCCAGGGTAAGCGAGGCGCTGCAGGGCCAGGATGCCGTTCTGCATCTCGCTTGCATCTCCAATGACGCGAGCTTCGAGCTTGATGAAAATCTATCTAAGACGATCAACTACGATTGCTTTGAGCCTCTCGTGATTGCGGCGAAAGAAGCTGGAATCCGCCGATTTGTGTATTGCTCTTCGAGTTCAGTCTACGGAGTAAGCGGCTCGCTGCAGGTGACCGAGGAGCATCCGCTCGTTCCCCTAACTCTCTACAATAAGTTCAAGGGAATGTGTGAACCGTTGTTATGGAAACACATGTCTGATGAATTTACGGCTGTTACGATTCGGCCGGCCACTGTCTGTGGCTATAGCCCCCGGACGCGGCTTGATCTTTCGGTCAACATCCTGACCAATCATGCCGTGAATAAAGGTAAGATCACGGTTTTCGGCGGCGCCCAAATGCGGCCGAACCTGCACATCGAAGACATGGTGGATTCATATGAGCTCATTTTGAAAGCGCCACCTGAAAAGATTCAGGGTCAGGTGTTCAATATCGGCTTCGAAAACCATTCCATCGCCGCTATCGCAAAAATGGTTCAGAAAGTAATCAAAAATGAATTTCCGAATTACGGAGAAGTCGAAATTGTAACTACCCCTCGAATGATAATCGCTCGTACCACGTCAATTCGGACAAGATTCGTCGCGTTCTCGGATTTTCCCCAAAACGCACAATCGAAGATGCCGTGCGTGACCTCGTGCGCGCGTTTCGCAACCATCTGCTCGAAAGTAGCTTTGAAGACGATTGGTATTACAACGTACGCACGATGAAAAAGATCGGAGCGCAATGAGCGGCAAGACAGCTGTTGTAACGGGCGGAGCCGGCTTCATTGGAAGCCATATGGTGGATTGTCTCTTGGAGCGCGGACATCGCGTTCGCGTGATTGATAATCTGGTTGGCGGCCGGGAAGATAACCTCGCTCATCATGCCCGAGACGCGCGTCTCTCGTTCGAACGTCGGGACATTCGAACAGTCAATCCAGAATCGACGCTGTTTGCGGATGCGCAATACATTTATCACTTTGCGGGTATCGGAGACATCGTTCCGTCGATTGAGCGTCCAATCGAATACATGTCGACCAACGTGCAGGGCACGGTTTGTGTCCTCGAGGCCGCACGACAAGCTCGTGTGCAGAAGCTGGTCTATGCGGCATCATCTTCTTGTTACGGACTGGCGGATACCCCGACCAAAGAGGATCATCCAATCTCTCCGCAGTACCCGTACGCCCTCTCGAAATATCAGGGCGAGCAGGCTGCCCTTCACTGGCATTCTGTTTACCGGCTCCCGGTCAACTCCATCAGGATATTCAATGCCTACGGTACCCGGGTCCGTACAACGGGGGCTTACGGGGCGGTCTTTGGGGTTTTTTTGAAGCAGAAGCTTGCCGGGCGTCCGTTTACAGTAGTCGGTGACGGAACGCAACGGCGGGATTTCGTGTATGCTAGCGATGTCGCTGAGTCGTTCTACTTGGCATCTACAACGCCTCTCAATGGCCAGATCTGGAATCTCGGTGCAGGAGATCCGCAATCCATTAACTACCTCGTCGAACTCATCGGTGGTTCGGTTACGCACCTTCCCAAAAGGCCAGGAGAGCCGGACATCACATGGGCGGAAATTACCAAAATAAGAACTGAGCTCGGCTGGAAACCTCGTGTTCCATTTGAGGAAGGCGTCCGCCGGATGATTGCGGATATCCAAAGCTGGCGCGATGCTCCGCTATGGGATCCCCAAAAAATCGAGCAGGCGACGCGCAGTTGGTTCGAGTATCTGGGTTCGAGAAGCTCGCCATGAATGAACTATCTAGTAAGTACGGGCACAAGATAAAGACCGTCGATCAGCTCATTCAAATTATCGGTCAAAGACCGCGCAAACAGACGGTCGTGATGTGTCATGGCGTGTTTGATCTCGTGCATCCGGGACACATCCGCCACCTTGTCTACGCAAAGAGTAAGGCCGAGATTCTGGTGGCAAGCCTAACCGCAGATATCCACATTCATAAAGCTAATTACCGGCCTTTCGTACCTCAGGAATTGCGCGCGCTTAATCTGGCGGCGCTTGAAATGGTGGACTACGTCGTGATCGATGAGGAGGCCACTCCGCTGTCGAATATTGCTCGTATACAGCCGGACTATTTCGCGAAGGGGTACGAATACCAACAGAATGGCGTTCATGCTAAAACCCGCGAAGAGCTTGAGACGATCGAAAGTTATGGTGGTGAAATCCTATTTACTCCGGGTGATATCGTCTACTCGTCCTCGGCAATTATCGATTCATCTGCACCTAACATAGCAGTGGAAAAACTGTTGATGTTGATGGATGCCGAAGGGTTGAGTTTTTCCGATTTGCGCGGCCTCCCGAACAGGTTCGGGGGAATTTCGGTCCATGTCGTTGGCGACACGATAGTGGACAGTTTGACTCACACGACGATGATAGGCGGCATGACAAAAACTCCGACTCCCAGTGTGCGATTCGATAACCGTCAGGATTTCATTGGTGGCGCCGCTATCGTCGCAGCGCATCTTGCTGCGGCGGGTGCGCAGGTCACTTTTTCCACGGTACTTGGCGATGATGTCTTAAAAGACTTCGTGATCCATGGGTTGGGAAAGCTCGGCGTACAGGTGCTGCCGATTCTTGACCACAACCGTCCAACGACGCAGAAAAATGCATTCGTATGTGGCGATTACCGATTGCTGAAGGTCGATACACTCGACAATCGCTCGATTTCGGACCATATCCTCAATGAGTTTGTCCATCAGATTTCAGCTGTCCCGACCCAGGCGATCGTATTCAGCGACTTTCGCCACGGCATTTTTAATCGCCGGACTATTCCGAGCTTGATCGGGGCTATACCAAAAAGCTCATTTCGAGTGGCGGATAGCCAGGTGGCTAGCCGCTGGGGCAATATTCTCGACTTCATCGGCTTTGACTTAATCACTCCGAATGAACGCGAGGCGCGTTTTTCGATGGCTGACCAGGACACCGGTGTTCGACCTCTTGCCGCGCGATTGCATGAACAGGCTCAATGCCGCATGGTGATCCTGAAGCTTGGCAATCGTGGTGTTCTGACTTGCCGCGCAGGAAAGGGGAATGACCTACGCTCATTCTTCGTGGTTGACAGCTTCGCCGAACGAGTAGTCGATGCGGTCGGGGGAGGCGACGCGCTCCTCGCTTACGCGACACTGGCTATGGTGGCAGGCGGATCGGAAGTGGCGGCGACTGTTTTGGGCTCAATAGCCGCCGCGCTTGAATGCGAGGTAGATGGCAATCTTCCAGTGTCCGTTGAAGGCGTTGTCGGGCGCATCGATTTACTCGAAAGGCGCGGGCAATATCGGCACTAACTCGAGATAAGCTAATGCGAGTTGTGGTCGTCGGCCTCGGCATTCAGGGCCAAAAGAGGTTGGCAATTGCTGGACCCGATGCGGTTGCAAAGGTCGACACTGTCGTGTCCGGCGCGGATTACCAGTTTCTTCAGGATGTCCCGCTCAGTGATTACAATGCCGCTTTGGTCTGTACTCCAGATTCAGAAAAAATTGGGCTCATCACGTATCTGCTCGAGAACGGAAAGCACGTGCTCGTTGAAAAGCCGCTTCTTGCTCCCGATGAAAAAACCATTGAGGACCTGATTGCGACAAGCAAATCGAGTGGCGCAGTTTGTTACACGGCTTACAATCATCGATTTGAACCGCATTTTGTCCGCATGCAACGACTCATCGCGTCGGAAGCACTCGGCAAAATTTATCTCTGCCGCATGTTCTACGGCAATGGAACCGCACGCGATGTCCGAGAATCTCCTTGGAGGGATCGGGGGACCGGAGTCCTGCCAGACCTCGGCTCACATCTCATCGACACGACAATATACTGGTTCGGTAAAAGAAATAATGATTTCGAGGTTTGGTCGGCCGACCGCTTTGAGAACCGGGCATTCGATCACATCGCCTTTGGCTCCCGAAGTGCCCCCGTTCTGGAAATGGAAATAACGCTTCTATCCTGGCGGAACCACTTTACGGCCGATATATATGGTGAATACGGAAGCGCCCACATCGAATCGCTTTGCAAATGGGGCCCCTCTGTCTTTACACACCGGAAGCGAGTTTTGCCGAGCGGCAGACCCACGGAAGAATCTGTAACGCTGGTGCAAACAGACCCTACCTGGCTCGCAGAATACCAACACTTCAAAAGCATCTGCGAGAATGGCGCCGGCGGAAACCTCGTAACAGATATCGCAATCAATTCCGTGCTAAAAGAACTGTCAGAGAAGGCACTCGTTTCCCATTAGGATTGTCGATCGAGGGAATTGCCCCTCAGCGTGCCACGCTTGCGAGTGCGCGGCCATTGAATGTATCGTCAGGCAGCATTGGACGGCAAATCCACCTCGGGGGGTGGAGGTTTGTGGCCGCCCAGCAAGTTGCCCGTCCAGTTCTTTAGCGCTTTGATCGTGTTGTAGTACACGTATTCGGGGGATCGCCGGATAAGCAGCCCATCCCGGATCTCCTCGGTATACTCATACTGAGCCCAGCCATTACATGGCTTGCAGAACGGTACTTTGTCCCACTGCTCAGTTTCGTGGTAGTAGCGCGCCTTGGCGAATTCTTCGCCGTGCCAAATCGCGCGGACGCCATCCTCAAAGACATTGCCCATATCGGTAGCACGAAGCCCGTCGAGGCAGCACAGGCGCACGCTGCCATCGTGGTGAACAGGCATACTCTTATAAATCACCGGGCACGGCAGCCGCTTCGGAGGCTCATGCATCTCGGGGAATTTGCCACCCTCGAATACAATTCCCATTCGGACGACGTCGACGACTCCCACCCAGCGCGCGATAAAGGCTTCTTCTTCGTGACGATTAGTATCTTGCCGGGTGAACGAGACGCCGATACGAGGATAAACGCGATCGCCGCGTACCTTCATTAGTCGAAAGACCGCGCTCTCGATCTTCGCAAGCTTGTTGACGCCGCGTACTTTTTTCAGCGTCTCTGGTGTAACGGCGTCCAAACTGAACATCACCGAATTGATTTCTATCTCGCAGAAAAACTCCGCGATGCTTTCCGTCAAGGTAAGTCCATTGGTATTCAGAGCCAAAGCCATGCCGCGACTTTTCACTTCCCGCAGAACCTCGCGCATGTTTGGAATCAACAATGGCTCGCCATAGATGCTCGGCGCAACCATTGGCTTGCTGGTTGTAAATTCATCGAGCATCTTGCGGGCCGCTTGAAGCGCCATCTCTCCCCGCAACGGCGCAATCTGCGCGTCATCCTCGATGCCCCAAACCGGGCACATCGGGCACCTTAGGTTGCATCTCGTCGCGAAATCAATCAGAAGCCGCTCAGGCATATCCGGGACATGCGCAGGCTTCCAATTGTAAGCTGGGTCTACCCAGTCCGCCTTAGACCAATCCCGCATTTCGCCGCTGTCCTTGAATCAGGCACCTTCTACCGGTCTGCCGCTACTCCGGCAAGCTTCTAAGCAGTTATTCAGGTGCCAGCCAACCGCGCTCGCGAATAGTGCAGAAATAGGGCAAAGCTGTCGTATGGCGTTACGAGCTGCTCACAAAGGATTTCGTGGCCAGGAAAAACCTGCATCGCGGCCCCTTCCCGCAATATCAGGCTCTCCTGAACCGATTTCGTCAGCGCCAGCGTGAAGAACGTGCGAAAAAAGGTTCCAACGCCGAGCGCACCCAGGTCGAAATCGAGCTTCATAAAAAAATGGAGTTGTTGGGGCTCGATTTTCAGCTCCAGTTCCTCTGCGAGCTCGCGAGCGAGTGCTATTGCTGCATCTTCGCCGTTTTCCAGACTTCCTCCGAAAAGGCCCCAATAGCCCGGATACCAGATATCGGAGCGGGCATCCCGTTGCTGCATCAGGTAACCTGCCTCTCCGACAGTGATAATGGCAGCCGCCGCGTTGGCAGGACGCAGCGGAGTCGTCCCCGCAATCAGCGGATTAGCGATGCTGTGCCCTTCACTCATGGGATAACCGAGGCCCCTGGAGGGGCGATAATTGCGCGCGGATCCCTTTCCAGAGCCGAGCATACCTCCTGCAACAGTTCACGCTGCGAAAAGATGAGGCATGGTGTCCTACCTATGCTGGTGTTTGTCAGAGCGCCCCGCCGGCGTAGGGGATCTGTAAATTGAGGGAAATCACGGTTTAGTTTCAAATGCCGACGCAACCGAACCTGATAGCTCATTCCGTGGCGATCTCGACATGTGTAGATCTGCGCGTCGGCACACGAGTCCAGGTAAACGTCGGGCGCAACAATTTCTTCTGCATGATGAATCGCGGTGCACCGCTCCAATCCTGTGCCAATCATCAAGACATAAGCCTCTTCGTCTCTAGCCCGGCCATATGGGCTTTCCAGAGAGCAAGGCGTGTCCAACAGGTGATGACCTGAGGTTAGATAATTTGCGAGGCGTCCCCGCGCTGCAACAGAATGAGTCGGATGAATGCTACGGTAGCTTGCCGCTGTCTGCCTGAACGTTTCCGCTAACACCCCAACATGCGAGGGTGTCGTAAGTTCATCAAATATGGGGTAGCCAGGTGTTACGATGCGCCATGTCATCGTAGGCATGACTAGCGTGCCACCATGCATATATGAGAGTAATGCATCGATAAAACGATCAACCGTGAGACCTTCTTGCCCAAGTTGCCGAAATGCGGAGTGCACAAATAAGATACCGTCTCGCGGCACCCCGGCGCGTCGCAGTACGGAATTGACAAGTTCTTGCTCAAATCCGGCGAGGTTCATGTTCAGCCTGTTTGTTTTTCCGCGCGGATCAGCTCCAGCTTTTCGAGACAACGCTCTACGTCTCGATAGGGCAATCCGGATAATTCAGATAATTCGAGATCCCACCACTGCACTTTGAGTAGCCGCTCAATAGTACGCTCCGAAAATCTCATCCGTTTGATGACCGCTGGAACGCCGGCCACGATTGCAAATGGCGGTATATCCTTGGTGACCACGGAACCCGCGGCTATCACCACTCCATGACCGATGTTCACGCCGGGCATGACATTGACGCTGTGTCCGGTCCAAACGTCACTGCCAATGGTGACGGATTGAAACATATCGGGCGTACGCTCTAGCCGCACGAAATCGTTGTATTCATCCACCCAGTCGAACGATCTCGGATGGTATTGAAACTCATGAATGCTCAGCCAATTCGTCGGATGATTGAAGGGGTTGATCGCAGTTCTCGCCCCAAATGCGCAGAAGCTACCAACGGTGGCGCGAGCGACGAATCCATGCTCGTTCATTCCAAAATACTTTCCAACTGTAACGTCCGGACCAATCTGGGTGTGACGATTAAGATAGAGGGGCCCTTTGACCGTGGATTGAATAATCCTTGCGCCTGGATTGAGGCGCAACCACTCGTGGCGGGTGATCGGTTCTAAGCTCGTGTTTTCAAGTCGATCGATTTTAATCGAAGCGAATAGCATGCGACTCGGCACCCTCGCTTTTTCGCGGTCAGCTTCCAGTAAAAAGAACCCATTCGCTCTGACGCATTGCCATACCAAGAAGTAAGGCGGACCGACAAGCCCGCTTGACGACACCTGCAGCCAAGCGGCCGACGGCCTTCTATCGTAATCTTGCGTGCTTGGCGCGTCGTCGCGCTCTCTACAGGCATGCGGTCCTTCCTTTTTGCAGCGGGCAAGCAAGCAAGCGGGCCCAAGTCGGGCAACGGAGGCATTTCCGCATCCCGGTGCGATTAACTGGATTGAGGGACGAGATCATTTCGGATCGATGACCGAAATCATCATAAAAGAGCGGCGCCGCAGGAATGCGGTCCCAAACGCGCCGCGCTGAGTACTTGATAGAGCGGGAGACGAGGGCTGAATTCGGCCATTAAAGTTTGATTATTTGACGCAGAGCGCTCCCATTGACAGCCCCATAAGGATTTCGCATCTAGGCCCCAGGGGTAGGACTTCCCGCCGAAAATCTCATTACGGTGCTCACCCCTTCAAAAGGGGTGAATCGTGAGGTGCCGGTGCAAGAGATAAATCTTCTTCAAAGGTATCCGAAGGCGAAGCGCAACATCCAGAAGCGTACGTCCGCTCAGAGCGCCGAAAACATTCGCATCGCCCGTCAATATGGTCGGGAGTACTTTGATGGAGCTCGTGACACCGGGTACGGCGGGTATCGGTATGACGGTCGGTGGATTGCTATTGCTGAGGATATGATTGCGCACTGGAGGCTCAAGCCGGGAGATCGAGTGCTTGATGTGGGCTGCGGAAAGGGCTTTCTCGTCAAAGACATGATGAAAGTGTGTCCCGGGCTGGAAGTCTTCGGGCTGGATATTTCTGAATATGCCGTTATGAACTGCGAGCCTGAGGTGATTGGCCGGATCCATCTCGGTAACTGCGTGAAGCTACCGTTTCCGGATTATGGCTTCTCGGCTGTCATCGCAATAAACGTGGTGCATAATCTCGAGCGGGACGAATGCATCACGGCGATCAAAGAAATCGAGCGTTTGGCGCCGGGCCGAGGCTACATTCAAGTCGATTCCTATCGTACTCCGGAAGAGCGCGAGGTATTCCTAAGCTGGGTTCTGACCGCGAAGACGCATTACGATCCATCGGGATGGCGGCAGACTTTCCAGGAGGCCGGGTACACTGGCGACTATTATTGGACGATCATCAAATGAGTCAGCGACAACTTTCGCCGGAACTGGCCAAAAATCGGTTCGACGCCGCGCGAGCTCGTGAGCGATGCCGCAAATACCGTCGTCGCATTCTGGACATTTCGCAGCAGGTCTCTGCGCTTCATATTGGATCGGCGTACTCCTGCACAGAGATTGTCGACGCGATTTATCACGACCTTATGCGCCGAGCGGCAACTGGACCTGTAGACACTTTTCTCATGTCCAAGGGCCATGGTTGCATGATCCAATATGTCATCCTGGAAGATTTGGGTGTGCTTAGTCGAGCCGACCTCGATGCATACTGCACGCCGCAGGGCAGGCTCGGCGTTCACCCCGATTATGGCAACCCGGGAATTGTCGCAGCTACCGGGTCACTGGGGCACGGACTCTCGATGGCCTGCGGAATGGCAATTGCCGAACGAAATCGAAAGACCGGCGGCATGATTTATACGGTCTTGAGCGACGGTGAGGTGCAAGAGGGCTCGACCTGGGAAGCGGTCATGATGGCCTCTTCTTTAAAGCTCACTAATCTGGTTGCAGTGGTGGACAATAACGATTTTCAGAGCCTCGGCAGGACGTCTGAAACCCATCCCAGTTTTTATCCGCTCACCGACAAGTTCGCTGCATTTGGTTGGGAAACTGCTGAGGTGTCGGGGCACGATTCTGATGCCATTTTTCACGCCATTGCAGATAGGGACGGGCACAAACCATTTATGCTCATAGCAAAGACCATTAAGGGCAAGGGCGTCAGCTATATGGAGAATGTGCCGATCTGGCATTATCGTTCTCCCAATAAAGATGAATATCGGCAGGCGGTCGAGGAACTGGAAGCCGCTCGATGAGGAACACGTTTTCCGAATCGCTTTATGAAGAAGCTACCAAAAACCCTGATATTTATGTCATTGTCGCAGACATCTCGCCTGCAGGCAGCATGACCAAATTCAGTTCTCAGTATCCTGAGCGCTTCATCAATGTTGGCGTGGCCGAACAGAGCATGATCGGCATCTGTGCCGGGCTCGCCTTAAAAGGTTGCCAGCCCTTTGCATACACGATCGCAACATTCTCTTTGTATCGCCCGTTCGAGATGGTGCGGGATGATCTTTGCTATCAGAATCTTCCTGTGACGGTCGTGGGAATGGGGGCAGGTGTTATCTACTCGACGCTGGGTGGAACGCACCATACTATGGAAGACATAGCAGTTGCCGGTGCGATCCCGAACATGCAGATCATAGCGCCTTGTGATCCATCAGAATGCACCGATGCTACGCGTTGGTGTGCGCGCCAAAGAAATGGTCCGGTGTATCTTCGTATCGGAAAAGCTGGTGAGCCGATTCTGACGCAAGATGCAGAGCCTTGGCGTTTCGGAAAAGTGCGCTATCTGCGCCGAGGTCATGACATCTGTATTCTTACCTACGGGGTTATTGCTAAGACAGCGGTTGCGCTCGCAGATAAGCTTTCGACGGCGGGTAAGTCGGTTTCCGTTATTTCGTGTCACACTGTAAAGCCGCTCGATCGGGAGGGCATCGTTGCCGCACTCCAAAATCATAAACATGTCATCGTTATCGAAGAGCACGTCCCGCAGGGCGGCCTTGCTCCCCAGACCAAGCAGATTGCCTGGGATATACACGCCGCTTGTCGGCTTGACACGTTCACCCTGCAGGACCGATTCATCCATAATTACGGATCTCACGACGATTTGCTCGCCGAGCATGGCTTGAGCCTGAATAACATCGGCTCTAAGTTAGGGCACTTGTGAGGTCTGCCATGCAGCTAGTCGACGCGCGAACTGATGAGCTTGTGGTTTGCGGAGGTCAGCCTGTCCGCGCAGAACCTATGCCTGCTCGTCGCGCACTTGGCGATGATGAAATTCGCATGATTCAGGAATGCATCGCCTACTATAGGGAACGCAACGTCGATCCCGGCTATCAGGGCGCATTCGAAAAGCTGTATACGGACGCCTTCGTACAATTTATGGGAGGTGGTTACGCCGATGCGGTGGCAACTGGCACCTCCGGCCTATACGTCGCGATTGCTGCGCTTGACCTGCCGAAGGGTAGTCACGTGTTGGTATCGCCGATTACTGACCCTGGCACCATCAGCGCAATCATTTTGAATGGGCTAACACCGAAGCTCTGCGATAGTAAAGTTGATAGCTATAATATCGGCTTGGAGCAGGTCCTTGAGCGAATCACGCCTGATGTATCAGCAATTGTGGTTGTCCATGCGGCCGGACAAGCAGCCGACGTGGACGGAATCACTCCCGCAGTCCACTCGCGGGGCATCAAGGTTCTGGAGGATTGTAGCCAGGCCCACGGAGCCCGCATCATGGGTCGAGCGGTTGGTACATTTGGCGACATCGCCGCGTTTTCCACCATGTACCGAAAAGCGCACATGACGGGGCCGTCCGGCGGAATAGTCTACAGTCGAGAGCTTGAGACATTTCGTCGAGCTCTCGCTCATGCGGATCGAGGCAAGCCGCGCTGGCGCGATGATTTCAATGATAGGGATCCGTCGGGTTATCTGTTCCCGGCGCTAAATTTCCACACGGATGAGATCTCCTGTGCGATCGGGATTGCCTCGTTAAGCCGACTCGATAAGACCATTATGCGGCGCCTGTCGTATATCTCGGACGTGGTGGCGGGATTGACAGAACATGCGAAAGCGTGCCGCCCCTATGAGCACCGACCGACCGACTCTCCCTTTTATTATCCGATCATCGTTGAAGGCGATCGAATTAGGTGTACGAAAGTTGAGTTTGCCAAAGCAGTGCAGAAGGAAGGCATCGATCTCAATCCACATTATTGTTATGTCGTGGACGAATGGCCATGGGTCAAACGATATTTGGCCGACACATTCGAAACCAATAATGCACGAAGCATTCGCGATCGATCATTCAACTTATATCTAAACGAGCGGTACGGCGAGAAAGAGGCCATCGACACAGTTGAGGCAATAACGAAAGTAGAAAGATATTACTGCCGGTGATCTGCGGGCTGATGGCAGTCAAACTCTGGCTTGGCGCAGGTCTCTACGAGCAACCTTTTGCCAAGTGAACGCCAACCGTCCTCTGCTGCGGGAATCTTACCCCGTACGACCCGGCGATCTCCGGAATAGCGGAAATTCAATGGGCCGGCGGTATTTCCTCGATGGCCCAACGGCGGGTTGGCAGAGAGACCGCGAAGAGGAAGCCTCGATGAGAATACCTTTTACCAAGACTCATTGAGGCCGAATGGGGGACTCGATTACTCCGGAAAGGCTTGGCTGATTGTGCGAGAGGCCGCGGCTACTTGGTGTGACCTCGCTTTTAGTCTCAGCAAAGCGTCTCGCGCGACCTGGTGAAGCTCGCGTAATCGCTTATCCATGCCTGCATCAGTCGGCTCAGCGATCGTTATCTGTATCCGGCGCATTTTGGGCGAGGCCGTCATGCGATCGGAATTCCGGATTAGCAGAGCGCCGGAAACCGTAGCGAAGATTGCTAGAGCAATTGCCAATCGGTACAGCATCGCCTTCTCTCGATAAGGAGACAAAATGCGCTACCATCGAGTTGGCTTCATGTCTTGGGAATCGCGGTAAAAACCATAATCGTTATCATTAATGTTCGCGCTCAATTATCGTGATCGGGCAGTATGCCCGGCTTTTTCTCTCGTCTTGAAGCTGCAAACACTACAATCGAGAATCACATTGCATTAGCAAATGAGAGATCACCCAGGCGGACAAGTGCAAGAGGGCAGATGCCAGACGCCACGACATAAGCGCTCGTTCTGACCTAATCAATTCCGCCGATAATCATTAATTCGATTATCGCTACACCTCGAGCTGATCCGCAAGTAGATATGATAACGCATCTGAACGGTGCCATTACGACAAACACCGACCAATCAGATGCATTCTGCGAGCCCGGTCCTGACCTCCCCCGTCAGGGCCGGGTGGTCAAGTCTGAGAACTGTTGGATATTTTGAGGGCTGCTGCCTTTGAAGACTTTCGATTGAGGCTGATCGGCGCCTCGTATTCCTGATCGAGCTCGTTTTTGACGGCGGCCATCTGCCGACGCTCGAACTCCGTGAACTTGATCGACTTCCAACATTCTGCAGCGCAGATCAGCGCACCGAACATCAACTTGAGAACGGCCCGCTCACCAAACGCATTCATGGGCAGTCATCGGTTCTTGCCTCGCAGATTTTTCAATGCGCGAGTGTGCCGCATACCTCATCAATGCCGGATATGGTCAACCTTATCGTAAAGACGGCTTATCCCCTTAGTTCCTGTGCCCACAAGGTCTAGTTTTTCTGCTGTTTCTTGACTAATGTACTTGGCAAAGCTGGTGAGGCTTGAACGGTCTCACATTTCGGAGATGTTGGCTGGGCGACTTGAGCGGTTCAGCTCGAGCCGGGTGAACCAAGCGCTGGCCGTGTTCAATGCCGAAGTAGAGATTAGCTACCAGTTCAATCCGCCATCACTCGATATGAGTCCCGCGCCACGCTGAGAGCGTCAGCCTTGACCCCTCCCCCTGATCAACCGTCCATAATCCGTTGGACCGGTTCGCAACCCGATCCCCATCAAGGTATCGAATGCAGACCTGTTGATGGCACGCAGCTTGGCGACATGATCGACGGTGTCATAAGCCTTGTCCTCGCCCACCGTGATCTGGCGGCCGGCTTGCTTGGCTTTACTCGCCGGCCGTCAACCATTGACAATATAGGGACCGGGCGGAAGGAAAACGCCCACGGCGCCCTAAAATACGGGATTTCAGGTTTAATCTTATCGTACCTGAGTGCGACCGCATTCGGGGCGCCCGCCATCCGTCCCAAGGTGGATGTTCTTTCTTATCCATGGTCCGCGATAGCCAAAGTCCTTATCACCAACGAGCAAACCTGCACTGGCACCCTCGTTGCCCCGCAAATTGCGCTCACAGCTGCGCACTGCCTCTATGTGTCAAAAGCTAAGAGGTTTGTGCCCGCGAGAGGTATTCACCTGCTGTTTGGCTATGAAATGGGTGATTTCAAGGAGGCCTCCCGCGTTCAAAGCTATGAAATCGGGAACGGATTTGACCCGCAAAACGAATTGAAAACGGTCGCTTCTGACTGGGCAGTGCTCACACTCCGTGATCGGGCGACATTCGCGAAGCCCCTTCCGATAATGAAGAGTGACGCTCCCACTGGAATGAAAATTGAGCTGGCCGGATTTCACAAGGGCCAAGCACAGGCTCTGACGGCCGACTTGAATTGCCGAGTTGTGAGTTGTCTCCCAAATGCAGCTCTTTTGTCGAATTGTAACGCAACACCTGGCGATTTTGGAGGGCCGCTCTTATCAGGCGACACTGATCAAAATTATAAAGTTGTAGGGATTCAAATCGGAATTGTAAAAACGAACACGGGAGCGCGCCATACAATTTCGGTGGCTGCATCCGGAGCTGCTTTGCAGAAAGCTCTACAAACTGCAGCTAGTAGTTTGCTGAAAAACTCCTCGCCATAGCAAGATTTTACTGATTCAATTTTGCATCCCGAATGGGCGGAGGCGAGGATGCGTGTTGAGGATCAGGGCGGGCTGTTTTCGTACATCTCGACGGAGGCGCGGGTGCCGGCGAGCCATCCGCTGAGGAAGGTCGGCAAGCTTGTGCGCGATGTGCTGGGTGAGTTGAACCGCAGCCTTTCGAAGCTCTACGAAAGCGAAGGCCGTCCTTCGATCGCTCCGGAGCAATTGCTGAGCGCCTTGCTGCTGCATGCAATTCGGCAGCTCGGGGCAAAGGTCAGGCCGTTCGTTCGGGTAAATGCACGTCAATTCCTTGCCACGGCGAAATCTGCAACTTCCGCGCCTGAACAAAGGGTGCCAAATATAGGCGAACGTCGCAAAACGAAAACGGTATGCAGAATGTCGGTGATTGTAGGTGGCATCACCAAAATAAAACATTCAGGCGCCCTGCTAAAAGCATGTTCGTGCCGACCGTCGAGGTTGTGCTTGTGCCTGCGGTGGACGATGCCTGCTGCAAAATCGATTGTAGATCGGCGTAGAGATTGCTATTGGTTGCGGGAATAACGGATACTGACATCGTACCTCCTTTACTGAGGACTTTCACAATTCGATGCCTTGAAGGCCTTTAAGCAAGAGCTGGACTAGGCCTCTGGAATGAACTTCATAACATTATACGACGGCCTATTGCGGATGCAGGGGTTAGAGCCGGCTCTTGGACCATAACGGACAATTGGACAGGTGACGTTTCTGCAGTCCGACGACGGTTCTGTCCGCTTATGACCCCAGAAGCGGACAAAGTACAGCAACTTAAGCGGCGAACTAGACCGTGACACTGGTATAATCGACGGCCAATGTCCGCATATCGGACATATCGGCAGGTGTCGATGACCGTATTGTTGCAATAGTCTTTTAGCGGTCACCAGCTCATTGATTGATGCCAGCATCAATCGCAATTTCCTTCTATAGTGCTCTCGTGGATTCTTGTTGCCTTCGGACGGCTTGCCCCAGCATCGACCCAGAGCGGACAAATAAAACTTCGCAATCCAGAAAAAAAGATCGGTTTTCGGCGGTTCCTGGCGCCCATTAACCACGATGTTGTGTTTTTAGCCGATCTAAGTCGATCTTAACTAACGTACCTCCGTGGCGCTTGAATACGGGGAATTTCGAGATGCGGAGGACGACTGTTCTTGCCTCATGCTTCAGCGCGATCTTGGCGGCCGGAACGTTGGCAGCCCTTGGTTCGGCTGCAAAGGCCGATACTTTTAAGTTTTACAATGGTACGAGTTATCCGAGCGGCGAGCCGTATTATGGATCTGCGGCATACAACGCCATCAACGGTAACGGGATGACGTGCCCGACGCTCGGTACGTGTTCAACCGACAATACTCGGGCAGGCCTCTCTTTCACGAGTAATGGTGGAAGCAACATTTCGTTGGATGTTTCCGCCAACAGCACCAACGGCGTTTGGGGCGACTTCTCGCCGAATTACGGCGGCTTAGGCGTCAGTTCGCCAGGTTACACCGTTGGCGGCGCGGGTGTGGGTGACGACCAAATCGATCCCGGCCAGTCCCTGACGTTCAAATTCGGAACTGCGGTGAACTTAATTGGCGTCCTGACCTTATTTGACAGCGGTCACACGCCGTTTGCTGGGAACCTGCTGACCGGCAGCATTACGATTAACGGCATGACCGTTAGCTTGGCTGATGCGAACGGCGACAATCTCCACGGGTTGTTCAACAACGTGACGACACTGGTCCTTGCACTTGGCCCAAACTACAATGGCACCACGGGGGACCCCGAGTACTATGTGTCGGGTCTGGTGGTCACTCCGAGCAACGTTCCGCTGCCTTCGGCACTCCCTCTCTTCGCCTCAGGCCTCGGCGTCATCGGGCTGCTTGCACGGCGCAGGAAAGTTAAGGGCCAAGCTACAGCCTGATCAAATAATCCCGATTAGGCAGAAGCGCCACACGCCCCCACCCGATCGGATCTAGGAGAGACCGCCGCGCTGGCGGTCTTTCTGTTTGCGCCGATCATGTTGCAGCGTGTTTGGTCGCTATTGGCACAAAGCGGACATTCGCGGCACCGCAACATTTTGTCGGTTATTGGACAAGAGCGGACATTGACCAACAGCCAATCGGGCCTGATTAATGAGTACACGCCCTAGTCACGTGAATCTAAAGTTCGCCGCATAATGTTTGCTGTACTTTGTGGGGGCGTTACCGGGGGCAAGGATTTGATCGGCAGATTTGGTCCATTTGGACTGCCTTGCAAAACGGTGACCTGTCCAAATTCGCCCCTTCTTGCGCGTTCAGCGCCGGCCTCTAACCCCTGCATCCGCAATAAAGCCGCTCGTATAATGTGGCGAACTTCGATTCCAGATGACTAGGCCGTAAGGACTTGTCTCTCCAGCGCATTCTTGGATCAAGACGGCAGGAGTAGCGGAATAAACTGCGGCTGCCCGGCAATTCTTGCCGTCCGATGCACGGTCAATCAGTTTCAATGCAAATACCTGTCCCAGTTGGATTTTTGTGGCCACAGGGGCCGCCGTAGTTGCCGCCGCTTTCGGTCTGAATTGTCTTGGTATTCTTTCCTGGTCGCATTTTGGCCGCCAAATTGATTGACTTGAGAAACTTATCCTGTTGAAGTATTAATTTCTTCGCTGGCTTGGTTGGGCAAAGCGGAGGAATGCCGGTTTGGATCACTTAGGACCTCCTCATGCCAAATGATACGGAATTGCACACAAAATCCGCCAGGGCTTCCGGAGAAGATATGGCTGAGCTGCGACGAGACGCTGGAGCGTGGCTGAAGAGTTTGCGAGAAGCGCGAGGGATTTCTCAACGCGACTTGGCGCAAAAAGTAGGTGTCGATTACTACACCTTCATCTCGCAGGTGGAGTTTGGCAGGGGCCGAATTCCCCCCGACAGGTATAGGGCTTGGGCGGAGGCGCTTGGAGTACCGGCACGTGAATTCGTCCTCAAGCTCATGCGTTATTATGATCCGGTGACCTACCGAGTTTTATTTGCCAACTAAGTTGACGGGAATCGGTCGATTCTCTCGTTCCGGGAAATCTACGGTGTTGTGGTGCAAGCGCATCGACGCGCTGTTCGACATCGAGCCCGGCATCAACGGCCTGACTGCTGAACAGCGGCTGCCGATGCGCAAGGAGCAGAGCACGCCGCTGCTGACGGCGTTGCAGGTTTGACCGCGCGAACAGCGCTCGCCAGCTTCATAAATTCGTCCTTGCCCAGGCAGCGGAAAAAGACGCTGCCCTCAGTTCTTCTTTGCTCTCGGCGAGGGGCGCCTTCAGGTTGAGGTGATCACCGGTTGGTTGAGTGACATGGGCGCTGATAAGGGGCGGAGAAGGCGCGCATTGTCGCGGCGATACCGAACCAGGGTGCTATAGGCTCTGCGGCCACGCGTGCAAGCCAGAGTTTATGAGTTCCGGCGAGTTCCTTCTTGAACCGCTGCCCCCGTTAACCCTGCTGATCGACGGCGGTTGTTATGCCCAGCTGTGTTCTCTATGGTTTATAGTGAGTTAACGTTGTTTTGTAACGCGTAGCGTAAGGCGTATCATGTCGGTTGTTCGGGCCGTCATAGAGGTGGCGACGCTCGTCTCATACCCAACCCAAGCACAGTTGAGCGGGTGGACAAATTATACGCAGTCAGGTGGCTCGGTCGAGTCGATGGCCGCGGCTTTTGTTCAATCGACCGTTTTCGGAAACCTCTACAACAAAGGGACCGAGGTGGACCCGAATTCCGCCGTTACAGATCAAATTTTGAAGGGAATTATTCAACATGCAACCGGTGCACTGCCGAGCCTGGCTCAAGAAGCCGGGTGGCTGAACTCCGGAGCTTCGGTCCTCCAGGTGTTCGAGGCATTTGCCTTGGGCGACCAGCTCGGGGTTGCAGCACAGCCGGATCAGGGTCATCCGCTGCCGGGCGGCTATGATCCGTTCCCCGAGTACTTCCAGATTGCACAGCTCGGCACGGGCGAACCGTTCTCGGGAACCACCCTGTATGAGCAATTTCCCGGATGGCTTCAATATGATTTATTAGGCGGCTCTCTGCATTCCATCGAGGAAGCATTTGTCGGGTCCAGCATTTTTGCGGACCGATATAATTCGGGCATCACGGTTAATCCGGATTCTCCGATCACGCAATCGTTGGCAGAACAGATCATCACCAATGCACTTGGCACCACGCCGACAACAGACCAGGTTAACGCCTGGGCGCATACGGGAATGTCGGTTGTCGGCGTTTTTGATGCCTTTGCTCTTGGCGACCAGTTTGCGGCATATACTGCCTCTCATATTGCGTTCGTATAGTCCGAAGATCCATGGTGGATTCGAGGCCTTTGGGCCCGGTTGAACCCGCAATCTTTTTCCCTTAAGGCGTTTCGGGCCGGCCCGACATCGCGGGACTTCCAGCAACCACAAGTCCGTGAGATGTCAGACTATTATCACGTAATTGCAAATGCGATCTCGAAGCTAGATCACAGCACCGATCTGTCCCGTCGCCGGGTATACGAAACCGCCCGAATTGCATTTTCTGCTGTGCTGAGAAAACAAATTCCACCGCTCTCTGATGCAGATATTAGAAGACATCAGCTTGCGCTAGAGTCGGCGATCAGTCGCGCAGAAGCTGAAGCGTCCCCAAGGCCAATTCGGACCGCTGGATATGCGGCAAAGCCGGTTCGGCCAAAACCGGTAGCCGCGTTACCGCCCATTCGGAAAAAAAACGAGGGTATTCGTGGTAAGAAGGGCTCTACTGAGAATTTTCGGAGAAAGACGTTCGCATCAATCGCCGTAACGCTAATTGGCATTGCTGTTTTTTTGGGATTGGGAGCTGCAGCGGCAATTTATATCAATGGTCTCGTATTTTTCATTGTGGTAGCGATGATCGCTATCTTAGGATGCTATATATTCATGTTTCTTTGGCTTTTTTCCGCAGGACGTGAACGGTAGCGGCGCGATCCCTTTGTTGCGAGCCCCAGCCGCGATGGCATGCTGCGTTCTTTCAGAAATATCAAATCGACGGTCGCACTAACGTTACAGGCATCTGAACGGTTGCTGCTTCCCACGATACACGGCAACTCAGGCGCGCTAGCATTGGATCGATTGGCGAAAGTCCCCATGCGTTCTTGCATGCGAAGTTGCACGTTCGATTAAGAAGCCGAACCTCGCGGATTCGATCGTCGAAGATCTATTTCCCTGTGCAACCGAAACATCATTGCGGACGCCCAAGATTTCGCTTCCTGTTCCGTGTAATTCAATTCAAGAGCAGTGTTCAAATACGTCCGCTCTGCCAATTCCAATGCCCTGGCCTGCTTTTCCGGCGACATTCTTGCGACAGCTTCTGCTACTCGAAGGAGCCGCGCGACCGCATCGCTCAAGATTTCTTCTTTTTCCAAGCGCAACGTATTTGCCCGCTGCCTAACTTGCGACCTTTCACTCCTGAAATGCCCCGGCGCCACCTCATGCCGCGAACCACCGCTTTCGACCCGCGCAATCACTCGTCCCCGCCTATCCGAAGTATAGGCCTTTGGCATCGTTCCGCCTCCCAAAAGCGGATCAAGGCTGATAGAATCGCTCATCCAGCGCTCCACGGGAATCCCCGGTTCAATTGCTAGTGGTGAAAATCATACACTTGAGTCCACGGGAAGTGCCGAATTTTCGCGAGTTTCTGCTGTGATACTTGGGCACCAAGCGTCAGATTCACACCACTAAAGCGGCATGACACTACGCCAAATCGATTTGGGATTGCACGAAGCCGCTGACGCGGCAGTTAATGAGGTGGCCGCACTGATCGGTCCAATGGCTCGCTGAGCGGCAGGCCGAGCTGCTGCCGGTGCTTTATTTCCACGTCCGTCTTCACCCTGCCCGCCCCGGCAGCTGAACGAAGCGGTCAAAAAAGGGCTATGGCCGGGAGCCTTTGGAATGAAAAATGTATGATTCTGCGGGTCGGTTACCGATGCCCGGAAGCCATGGACGACGTGTGCCGCCGTGACAGCATAGGTTCGGTCACTGAACTGGAGAAACGCCGCCGTCGCAGTCGGGTCCTCCGGCTCCGGGATAGGCTGACGAAGCAATCGGCTTGTCTCGATATACGAAATCGCAGCGCAGTACCGGCAGGACTTTTTAAGATTATCCGCGAAAGTAAGAACGGGGTGTGCATTGTCACTCATGGGTCTCAGTGGCTTCACCAAAGCTGCCCGCGTAGACCTCTTCAATATGCTTGATCTCATCGGGCGTGAGGGCGGCGAATTCGCTTTCGCGCGCGCGCTTGGATAGCCGGCCGCTATTTTGCCGCAGGAACCCGAAAAGGTTGTTGAGCGTCCGGTCGGGCATATCGACGATCGCTTCGATGCCGGCGCGGAAGCGGTCGAACCTTTGCAAAAACCTTGTCTCGTTGGGTAGGTCCTCCTCGATCGTCTTGCGGACGCAGCCATAGAGAAATTCGGCATGCGGGGTCGCATCGAAGAACCTGTAAAAATCGCCGGTATCGTTCAGGACGCGCACATTGCCATCCGGCAGCGGCTCCCACTCGATGACAGGCAAGAGCCTACGCGAATAGCTCTCCAAAACCTCGTCGTATCCGTCGATCCTGTCGAGAATAGCCGACGACACCGGGAATACGACACCGGGCGGGTTGAACCCACGCCGGGCAAGAACATGGTGGATCAGATAGCGGTGAATGCGGCCGTTTCCGTCTGTGAACGGGTGAATGTAAACGAACCCGAATGCAAGCGCGGCCGCGGCGAGGACTGGATCGATGTTGTCCGATCCGCGGTCGAACGCCACCATCCCTTGAACCAGAGGCTCCAGGTCTTCCGGCCGAGCGCTGATATGGCGGGGAATTGGAGCCTGAGTGTCGCGGTCATGCTCCCCGACAAAGCCTCCCTCGCGCCTCAGGCCGAGCCGCACAAAACGGTCGTCTCCGATTACGATCTTTTGCAGGCGCAGTAACTCGTGGAGATCTAGGGGCACGCGCCCTGCTTCGGCGATCGCCCTGCCCCATCGTTGAATGCGGTCCTGCGGCGGACGCTCGCCCTCGATGACGTAACTGGACTTCGAATCCTTCAACAAAAGAAAGGCGGCGGTGCGCGCAAGGAGGTCGCGTGGCACGGCGCTGACGACCGCGCGCGCGCGCTCGGCCAGATTCAGGGAATGAAATTGATCGAGCGCCGGGGTGCGAAAAACCAGCGGACAAAACTCAGGCGTACCCGGCAGGTTGTTACGGACACAATGCCTCGCGGAATTTTCTCCTTCCGCGGCCCATTGCTGATCCGGGTCAACGACCGGCACGTATGCAACGCGCTCGGCATCGGGCAGGCCGAGCCGGCTTCCGGTCAGCCACTCGTAAAGGAACCAGACGCGGCGGGCGTAGCTGCCTGTCGGGGTGGCGCGGACAAGGGCTTCGATGGAGGCCGGACCGGCGGCCAGAAATACGCGTTTCAATACAGCAAGATCGAGCCCTTCATACTTCAGGGCAAAAGTCAGATGGCCTTCAAGGGTGGCCGGCGGCTTGTGCCGGGGCGTGTAAAGGCGCCAGCCGGCTTCCTCGGTGATCCTGTGGCGCGCTCCAATTGCGGATAATGTGCGCGGAAGCGGCACAGGCGGATTGTAGGCGCCGATGAGCGCGGCATAGCCTGCTGGGGTTCCCGTCTCAGGGAGCCTCCTTTCATGAAAAACCGTCACAGGTCCTGAAAAACTTTGTCTATGGCCATGTTCCATGAAAAACGCTCTCTTCTTGTGAAAAACCATACTGTAAACGGTAAAACTAAGAAAAATCATCATACTCCATGAAAAACGTCCGCACAAGACGATCTTCATGAAAAACAATTGTGGCGTTACGGCGCGAAGTGGGTGTCGGCTAAGTCTTTCAACACATCCCCTCGCAGGCATTCTCGTTTCCGCAAATTACAACCTTAGGTTGAATTTAAAAATAATTATCTCTTTAGTTGTCCATGATTCTGGGCTGGCCGAAGCTTCGCTAGGGGTCCTATTGCTGACGCCCCAGAATGTCGCGCCAAATGGCTTCTCTCTCTCCCGTCCGCTAATGAATGATCCGCCCAACTCACGCTCAAGATCGCCGACCTACGGAAGCGGGCGAGTGGCAAAAAAAATTGTCGGGGCTCCGCCGCAGCATCGTTCGATCACCTTGCGTCGGCTGTTCGCGGTGACTATCTAAACTGTTAGTGGGCGGTCCCTCGATCGGCGCCGATGGCAGCCGGCGAGGATGAGTAAAACCCACGAAGCCATGTGTGCGGGGCGGGTGTAGAGCAATTGCCGCCTGCTATGGCGATGACATTTTGCGACGCGTAACTATCGCGTCGCCGCGACGGCAACGATCAGTCTGAGTACGCTGCCGGCTCGATCCCCATAGACATTGTGTACTGAACCGGCGCCGGCGCTCAAACGAGCTCCGTCGCCATCAAAATCTTATATAGAGGAATTCATTCTCATGCTACATAAACTAAATGCCTTAAAACATGGCGCTTTCTCGAAGCAATGGCTGCTCCCCGGCGAAAGCGCAGAAGTTCTTGAGAAGCTCAAGGAAGCGGTCTTTGATGAGCTGCGCCCCGAGGGCGTCATTAACAGCACAGTAGCCGAGGCGGTAGTAGCCACCCTGCGAGACCTGGGTCGCGTCGATAAGATATGGGGCGTATTTTTCGCCGTACATCCAATCGCGCGAATGCTGGAGAAGAGCAAAGGAGAAGTGACTGCTGAGTTGGAATCGTACGTCCGCGAGCAGGAAGAAAAATTGAATGCCTTGGCTCACGCGGCCACAAAGATCGACAAACAAGACAAGCGCGCTCAACAGGCGCACAAAGAGGACGTTAATTCATTGGTAATCGCGATGGAAAAGCTGCTTAGTCTCGTGCTCGGCATCCAACACGAGAATAATATTGCCTTGGCGCGCCGACAGGAGTTGTGTGCCATGCTCAACCGCCTCCTTGGCCAGTTCTACAAAAACCGCGACATAAGACAGGCCGATGATATCCTCGCTGCGCAGAAAGCTAGCGCTACGAATGGGTCGAAACCGGAGCGAAAGCCAAAGGGAATCCCAGTCGCTGAGCTTCTCGCGCGAAAGAAGACGGAAGCATTTGATGACGACGAAAGCTTCGACTGAAGCAAAACGTGACCCTGACAACTTGATTGCACCGGCGGCTGGAATGCCGCCGGTGTTTTTTCGTTCTTTTGTCTCACCGATCGTGCCAGCTGGGCGTCGATCGAATTCACCGCGGCAGGGATATTGCTCGGCGGCGTGCGCCATCGCCCGTGTCAAAAATGGGTTCGTTTCACGAAAGCGCGTAGGCGTCGAAGTTAACACTGCTTAGATCTCCATCTCCATCTCCAGCTCAATCGTGCCCAAGACAAGAAAACCGCCGTTGTTTAACGCAACAATTGCCGGTGCGGGATCAGGCTTTATCGATCCTTCCTTCAACATTTGGCGGACGCATGCTTCGGCTTTCTCCCAGGTATCGAATATGTTGATGTCCATTCTGACGATTTGCTTTTTGCGCATGAGAACTCGTTCTTTCTAGACAATCATGAGCCAACTGATTGCGCATGACCGAAAGCATGCGCGACAGATAACTGACGCCACAATAGTCGTCGTCGTCGAACCGCGCGATCAATTCTCCGCGCGCTCGTTCTATGATTTGGCTTCCTTTTTGCCCCGGACTTTGCCTCTTCTTGCCGCACATGCGGATTCCGACGAAGCCGGCCATGCATTCCAATCTGAAGCCGGCCGCTATTCCGAACTGATGTCGGCCAGAGATTCCGACGCGAAGCCGGCCACCTGGTGCATCGCCCGTCAGGTCGTTTGTGATGATCATTTACTTGCGTAGCGAGGTCAAGCGACGGATTCGGGAGCTCGATTTTTTCGGAGGCTGTCACCGCTGCGTCCGCTGCGATGGGCGTTGTGAACGATGCGATCGAGGATGGCGGTCCGCAGGGCGTCCGAAGAATTGTAAGAAGGTCATCAAGCGGCATGCTTTGCTCGACGACCAACACGGATCTGATAGAACGGCAAACGAATTGGGGGGCAAGATCCGCGTGCGAGTTCTTTGACCCATCTTCTACAGTTGCGGCGCGGGTTTGACTGTAACTGACTAATATTGTTGAGGGCCGGCAGCGGTTTTGCCAGAAATGTAGCCATTTTCTGGACGATCATGTGCTGACTAACAAGGCGAGTCGGCCATGTATTTCCGCAAGAAAACCTCCGGCGGGCGCGCCTATCTACAAATCGTCGAAAGCAGACGCGAAGGCGAAAAGATCCGCAGCAATTCGTTCGGGAGCAGATGTCGCCGGCTGCGGTCGCGGACAAATATTAAGCTTTCTCAATAACACTAATCGCAAGCTTTCTGTTCGAACCTATCGACCTTTACGAAAGTTTCTCGCATAACACTGGGACTGTCGGCAGTACTCCTTTGCGGAGGGATGGCCCCGGCTCCGCCACAAAGCCGGGGTCATTCGTTTTGATAACGTGTCCCGCCGCGGACTATATTTCTTCGTCACAATCTCCAGCTGAGCTTGCGATCGTCGCAATTCGGAACGGATGGAACTTTCCAGGTGATGTGCATCACATCGAGGCTAGTTTTTCTCGACGGCTTGTTTGTACGATCTTACCGTCAACAATCAACCAATCTGGTTCTTGGCGGCGTTGGAGTCGAAGGGGACTCCCGTATGGGCCATCGCAGCTGACGCTGTATCAACACCGCTGCCCGGAGCGCTCCCGCTTTTTGCCGGTGGTCTCGGCGTGTTTGGGCTGCTGCTGTGGGGCACGAAACGCAAGAAGCCTGTCCTCGCGGCAGCATGACGGGATTTGCATAAATGACATTCCGGAGAGGCTGGCGCCGTAGGTCGCAATAGCAATGCGCGCGCTGGGCACTCAATTTGGAGTGGCTGGAGCAGGGAAACGCGAAGCTGTCGCTTTGACCTGCCAAAACTTTATCGACCGGGCGAAGTTGCGCGTCACGTGGTAGTGTACGACGCGCTGCTTGCGCGGCTTCAAGGCTATTTGAATGCGGGCAACGCTCCGCCTCACTCCTGAATGCGAAGTAAGTGGTGGAGACGCTGGGAGACAAACTCAATCGAGAAAAGCCGTGATCGTGCGCTTTCCTGAAGCCATGTTATTCAGCCTACAATCGATCCTACAAAGCTATGTCTGTTCCGTGCATGCATGAACGCACGCGCCTTCCCACGCCTGCTGCATCCGCTCGACTGTCTGCCGCATCTCGTGTTCGCGCGGACGGCGGTACTTCTCAGGCATAGCTCAATCCTCGGGACCGCCCGCGATCTCCTCTACTATGTTCACGACGCTGCGGCGTAGTTTGGCATTCTTTATTCGCATGAACGCGCGGATGAGCGCGAGGCCATCGGATGTTGCCAGAAAATCCGACACATAGGCCGGCGACGGTGCCTTACCGCTTAGTCTCGGCTGTCCCGGCGCATCCTCGAAGAAGAACAAGACGGACACTTGGAGGACGTTGGCGATTTGCTGCAAGCGGCTCGACGCGATGCGGTTAATGCCCTTCTCATACTTTTGCACTTGCTGGAACGTGAGGCCTATTGCATCGCCAAGCTTCTCCTGGCTCATGTCCAACATCATGCGGCGCATCCGCACGCGAGCGCCAACATGCTTATCAACGGGGTCGGGCTGTTTCTTGGCCATCGACACACCTAGCTGCGACAATTGTCCACTTGCATTGGTGGACAGGGCACCGTCCCATAAGAGCAGAACACGCAACAGTCCCCGGACTTTGGCTTAAGCCTCTCGCCACATCCCTTGCACTCATAGAAGAACTGGCAAGCATGCCCGGCACACCAATTGCTTGGGCTAGTTGGTTTTGGCTCCCACCGATTTTCTAAGAAATTCCTCCTTCAGAATTTCTCCAGGATGCGGATTGCGAAGCTGCCCCATGATGCAGTCCTTTCCTGATCTTTTCGAGGTCAATGATAGTCCACGATTTCGACATCCTCGGCGTTCCCTGCCATCCACCGAAAACAAACCCGCCATTGGTCATCGCGGCGCTTCGGCGGCTTAGCCGTTGTCTTCACGGTATTGTCGGCGCTCATGCGGTTCGGCTCCTCAGGCCGAAATGATGCGAGTGGCCTTGCCCCTCATGGTGTCATGTCGTCTCCTTGAGCGACGGTCTCAGCAATGCCTCGGCTGGGATTTTCCATTCCTCATGTAGCTTCAGCGCCTGCTCCATCGTCAGAGAACGCTTGCGCCGCATGATTTCCGAAGCCCTGGATCGCGAACCCAGGAGTCGCGCTAGATCGGCCTGACCCAGCCCTGCCTGCTCCATTCGGTACTGGATGGCATCCACGGGATCGGGCGGATCTATGGGCCAATGTTTGTCTTCATAGGCTTCGATCAACGTCGCAAGTACGTCGAAACGAGCGCCCTCCGTCGTTCCGGTTTTCGGCTGAACATCAAAATAACGGGCAATTTCCTTGAGTGCCCAGTCATAGTCAGCCTCGGTCTTAATAGGACGCACATTCATCTTCATCACACAGTCTCCGGGTCTATCCGATCGTACTCGCCATGCGTCCCCACGAACTTGATGAGGACTCGTTTGTATGGAAAAGCCACATGCGCCACCAACCGATATTTGTTGCCGCTTATGTCAAACACCACGCGGTTATCACCCACGAAATCGACGGTAGTTCCGAACATGGCTTTCACATCACTTGGTCGATGCCATTGCGCCCGCTTAACCGTCGCATACCAAGCACGGTAGCGGACCTTCGGCTTGCTGATGCCGCAACCAGAACTGTTTTAATGTTCGTCGAGCGATCACCTGCATACACCATGTTGGCATGTTCCATATATGGGAACAACTGAAATTCCATATCGGGGCTTGTTCGCGGCCACTAATTTTGGCTTCGTTTTTCGCAAAATCGCATCGAACGGCGATCTGGTTTGCGTTTTTATTCCTACCGACTGACACATAAAAAAAGGCGCGATCTAGCGTTTAGATAGCTTTGCCGGCGGGCGTTTGCGGAGACGGCCCCCCGGTCCGCCGCCGTTCTCGTCGATGAAGCCGATGCCATTGAAAAATACGACACCGGGTATCAAGAAATTTGACCTCGTGCTTTTCGACTAGGGCTTCGCCCGCGGACGTTTGCGGAGGCGTACCCCGGGGCCACTACCGTTCTCGTCGATAAATTCGACGCCCGCCAGCTCAACCGCCCGTCTGAGCATCGCCCGATATCAGCTTTCAGTTCGAGTCCATTTCAACTTGGCGATGCGAGGGATAGCCCAATTTGGGTGGATCGAATCGCCGATCAGGATTTGCCGCGCTGCAGGGCCCGAACTGGACAAAATGGCCATCATATGGCTATATTTGATTCATGAGCACCCATAGCATTGCAAAGGCCAAGAACCAGTTGTCTGAACTGATCGACCGCGCGCTCAAAGGTGAGGGGGTGGTGATTACCCGGCATGGCCATCCTGTGATCGAGCTAAAGCCCATTCCAGAGCCGGCCCGAGCCGTCTCCGCAGCCGATTTGGACTGGCTGGCAAGACACCGGATTAGAAGGCGATCGGCAACAAGGGACGCAGGGAAGCTCGTGAGTGCGATGCGGGACGAGAGGTGAGCGTCTATCTCGACGCTAGCGTACTCGTCGCGCTGTTTACGAACGATTCGCTTACAGCACGTGCTGACAGCTTCTTGCGCGCGAATCCCGCGGTGTTGTTGGTCAGCGACTTTGCTGCAGCAGAATTCTCCTCCGTCATCGCGCGCCTCGTGCGAACCAAAGAAATCACGAAGAACGATGCCCGTACCGTGTTCTCCAACTTTGATACCTGGACCGCGTCGACGACGCAACGCGCGCTCCTTCATGGAGCAGATATCATTGCAGCTGAAGTTCTTCTACGCCGCCTCGATCTCGCCCTGCGCACGCCCGATGCGCTTAATATTGCTATCGCTCGACGCATGGAAGCACCGCTTGTAACATTCGACAAGACGATGGCAATTGCCGCCCGCGCCGTCGGAGCCGAGATCGCGAGGGTGTGATTGTGTCACGTAAAATGCGTGATTAGTTTGACCGCATCGAAGAGATCGTTTTACTTCAAGTCGGACCACTTCAACGAGGGCGGATCACCGAAACTTGGAGCCGTCGAGCGCTACCAAGCGCGGCGTGAAAAGGCCCCGATCTCGACAGAACAGCACAAAGGCTCGGCATGTCCCTACGATCGCTGCATCATCGTCGCGTCGAAAGTCCGCAAGCGTCTTGAAGTCAGGTGCCAGCTGGCGCAGCAGCCACATGACCTCGACTTTGCGAGAACACTCGCGCTTCAGCCGGCGCGACGAGCGCACGTCGTTCGGGTAGCCATAAAGATAAAGCTTCAGCAGATCCCGCGGATCATAGGGAGGCTCGCCCAGTCACGGCCGGCACTGACCGCCCGAACCCGAGCCCCCTCATATCGAGGCCGTCCACAAACGCGTCGATCACCCGAACCGGCGCATCCGCCGCCACGTTGTCCCCAATCGCCGCCGGCAGCAGCGCGGCCTGACCACGATCCTCGCCCTGAACGTAGCTCATGAAAAAGGCCGCATCGTTGTTGATGCGGCCCATCTGACTCGTCTAGTTCTCACACAGCCTGCTGAGGCGGCCTTTCTGTTTTTTTGGTGCAAACGGAGCTGTCCCACGCCGCGAATTGAGCAAAGCTACGGTTTGCGTCACACTGATCGGGATGCGGAGCAATGATCGGCTGGATGTGATATTTTTGCAACGTCCGAGCAAAACGTTAGCGTTGCAAAGCCAGCCCCTGGTAGGTCGAAGTCATTCTGTTTGGCCAGGTTTTTGCCCGAGCAGCAGCTGGTTAGGCGGCTGTTGAACGCCCGAAGAATGAGTTGACACCGTCGGAAGTCACGGATTTATTGGAAGAATCGGTCGGCAGCCACCAGATTTACGTCGCGAAGTGGGGGATTCAATGCGTGTCGTGTTGGCTTTTCTGTTCTTGATGGCTTTAGCGACCGGCGCTTTCGCGCAACTCGAGCCATTACACCCGGGCGACACTATTACGATTACGGTTTGGCAGGATCCCAAGCTTGACCGCAAACTTGTCATTGGTCCGGACGGGTTTATTTCATTTCCCTTGGCTGGGCACATCAAAGCTGGCGGATTGACCACCCAAGCTCTTGAGAACGCCCTCAAATCGCGTCTGCAAAAGAATTATTCTGGCGAACTCGACGTCACTGTTGCGCTGGGCGAGGTCAACAAAGAAGCTGAAATGGAGACAAAGCCGAGATTTTACGTCACCGGCGAAGTGCAAAAGCCTGGTCCCTACCTTCTCACTCAGGCAACCAATATTGTCCAAGCGATCTCGGAAGCAGGCGGCTTGGGAATTTTCGCCGCCAAGCAACGAATTCAGATCCATCGAAAAATCAAAGGAGCCGATTCAATTTATCTGTTCGACTATAACGCCTATCTTGCTGGCGCGGAGCCCACCGAAAATATCAATCTTCACGCAGGCGACATCGTCATAGTCCCCGAGCGAGGTCTGCTTGAATGAATCGTGTGGCAAGACCGCAACCATCCCAAGTAGGTCCGTCGTATTGTGAAAAGCTCGACCATCTTGGCCTTCATCTATTTGGGCACTTGCGTATCGAGCGCATTTGCGGCCGAGTTTTCGGTCAAAGGTAACATTAGCCAGACGCTCGACGGCAGCAATAATTATTTTTTGAGCAAGTCCCCGTCGGGAAATACGGGACACTCGCTGAGCACCATTGATCTTGATTTTCTTGCGGCGACACCAACCACTCAATACGATCTAAACTCTTATTTCAGTTACTTCAGTTATTTCGGACCAGGTGCTGATGATACGTCTCCAACTTACGGCAAGCCCGCCGGGGCAAATTTCACAATCAATCATGTCGAACCTCTAACGAATTATAATTTCAACGCTTCTTGGCAACGCTCCGACGTAGCGACAACTTCTTTACAGCAAACTGGAACGGCATCCGGTCACGGCAGCGATGACACATACAACATCGGAGGCGGCTTGAAATACCAGCTCGACGCCATCGACACAATTAATTGGTCAGCTCAAGCTTCCACAACCTCATTTTCGGATCAAACACAAACGCCCTATGACGATTACACATCGAACCTTGGTTGGAATCGTAAGCTCAGCGCGACAACAACTTTGGTCACTACGCTTAGCTTTGATTGGTTCGTGCAAAACAATGCTGCCAATAGCCAGCGGCTCTTTTGGAATCCAATGGTTGGAGTGCAATCCCAGCTTACGAAGCGCCTGTTTTTCTACGGCACTGTTGGTGCCGCCTTCGTAAACGCCTGGGAAAATGGCTCTGCTGGGGCTGGCCCGCCCGGAGCCTTCCAGATTACCGTCGGCTCTGCGAGTGGCTGGCTTGGCAATTTCAACTTAAATTACCAAATCTCACACGATACTAACGCGTCTCTCACCGCGACCCGCGCGGTTAGTCCAACGGTCTTCGGTCAGCTGCAGGGCGTCGAGTCTGTAGGAGTTTCTGTCACCCATACAATCAACAACTATTCCAACGTTTCATTCTTCACCCAATTCTCGCAAACAACGAGCGAAGGCACTCCAGGCGTCACCTCATCCCCGTCGGATTTCTTTTCCGCTTCGGCCATCTACGGTTATGTGTTTGCCCGTGAATGGCGGGGCAACATCTCGTATACCTATAGTCAGTCGAACGGTCAGTCTGGTTTGGTGCGGTCCAGCGCTGTCGCATTGACACTGACGCATGACTTCACGCTCTTCGGCAAACCGCCGACTGGAATCCAGAAGACGCAATCGGAACTTGCGCAGCAGGATCTGGCGCTGGCGCAGAAAGCCTTGCCAACAGCGGGTGTACTGCCGACTTTTGCGCCGTAGGTCGCAATAGCAATGCGCGCGCCGGGCACTCGATTTTGAGTGGCTGGAGCAGGGAAACGCGAAGCTGTCGCTTTGACCTGCCAAAACTTTATCGTCCGGGCGAAGTTGCGCGTCACGTGGTAGTGTCCAGAATCTTTCGCACTTTTGATCAGGCGACGGCTCCGGTTTGCATGATCTGCGGCTGGTAGAGAGGCCGCATGTTCATGTAGCACTTGGTCGACCATGCCGTTCCTGCGATGTATCGCAGCCGTGGTGCGGCTAGGTTGAGACAGGACTGGCCGTCTGGAAATGCGCCGACGACGCGTGTCCGGCGGCGGATCTCACGCATGATGCGCTCCAGTCCTACAAAGCTATGTCTGTTCCGTGCATGCATGAACGCACGCGCCTTCCCACGCCTGCTGCATCCGCTCGACTGTCTGCCGCATCTCGTGTTCGCGCGGACGGCGGTACTTCTCAGGCATAGCTCAATCCTCGGGACCGCCCGCGATCTCCTCTACTATGTTCACGACGCTGCGGCGTAGCTTGGCATTCTTTATTCGCATGAACGCGCGGGTGAGCGCGAGGCCATCGGGTGTTGCCAGAAAGTCCGACACATAGGCCGGCGACGGTGCCTTACCGCTTAGTCTCGGCTGTCCCGGCGCATCCTCGAAGAAGAATAAGACGGACACTTGGAGGACGTTGGCGATTTGCTGCAAGCGGCTCGACGCCATGCGGTTAATGCCCTTCTCATACTTTTGCACTTGCTGGAACGTGAGGCCTATTGCATCGCCAAGCTTCGCCTGGCTCATGTGCAACATCATGCGGCGCATCCGCACGCGAGCGCCAACATGCTTATCAACGGGGTCGGGCTGTTTCTTGGCCATCGGCACACCTAGCTGCGACAATTGTCCACTTGCATTGGTGGACAGGGCACCGTCCCATAAGAGCAGAACACGCAACAGTCCCCGGACTTTGGCTTAAGCCTCTCGCCACATCCCTTGCACTCATAGAAGAACTGGCAAGCATCGGTTGGCATTTGCTCGGTGGCCTGATGTCCGCACTTAGGACAGGTAATTGTGGATCTTTCGATCATGATGCCGAGCTAATGCTACATGTAGTCCATGTTCATTGGCCCTTGCTGAGCCCCGATGCCTTCCGCATCGTATTCAATTTGCACCGTCCCCGCGTGCTCAAAGATTAGCGTCCCGGTGACATGCTCACCTTTGCTCAGCGGATGTGTCAGATTAACGAACATGGCGTGCGAGCCGCCTGGCTTAAACTCAATCGTTTGTCCAGGCTTAATTTCGATGTCGTGCAACGCACGCATTTTCGCGATGCCATTTTCTATGACCATCGAGTGCAGTTGGAAGCCTGCCGCAACGTCAACTGATCCGCCTATGAGGCGGTCAGGTGTCGTCCCGGTGTTCTTAATGGCCATGTATCCGATGGCGAGCTATACGTTTCATTGTGGTGTCCTCCATATTGGCGTCTAGCAACTTTAGCACTTAGCGGCAATGAACGGGCTGATCTCGCTTGGCTCAGCAAGGATCACGTCCGCGCGATGACCCATCATTCCGGCTCCGACCAGGGCCGGTGCGTTCTTTTCTGGTCCATCGCCGCTCGCATCTGTCTTTGGGCGGAGATTGCGTTCCCAAAACTTGCGGGCTTGGCCATTAGCGGTTGTGACGGTGTAAGTGTCTTTACAGTAGGTGATCGCCTGCACGCGCTCTGCTGGATCAAGTTTCCTGAGATTGGGAACGCCGCCGCCCCCCATCATACTGCTCATGCCGCCCATCGGGCCGCCTTGCTGAGCCGTTTGTGCGCCTCCCTTTTGAGTTGCTTCCTTTAAGAACGCCAGCAGATCGGCGCGCGGTTGAGCGTCTTTGATACCGGCAAAGGTCATTTGATTGCCGGGCACGACATGCTGCGGGTCATTGATCCACTCGTCGAGCGTCTTGTCGTTCAAAATGATGTCCGCAGACTTGAGGGCGTCGGAATAACGGCCGAAACTCGGCAAGCCTCCCGCCTTTCGGTTCCAAAGGTCCGCGAGGCTTGGGCCTGTCATATTTTGGCCGGGTTGCAAGGAATGACAGGCCGCGCACGTCCCGAAAACACGCTGGCCTCGGGCGGGATTACTAACAACCCAGAGCACACTCTAAAGCGACGCGCCTGATGGCGCGCATGTTTAGCGGAAAGTGCCGTCACGTGCCCGCTGGCGAGCAGACCCGCCCTGTCAATTATCGAGGAAGCTCCTGAGCACCCTCGATCGACTCGGATGCTTGAGCTTCCGTAGTGCCTTCGCCTCGATCTGCCGGATGCGCTCGCGCGTCAGCGAGAATTTCTGACCGACTTCCTCCAGCGTATGGTCGCTATTCATACTGATGCCGAAGCGCATGCGTAAGATACGCTCCTCGCGCGGCGTCAGTGATGCGAGCACGCGCGTCGTGGTCTCACGCAGGTTTGACTGGATGGCCGCGTCGATCGGTAGAATCGCGCTCTGATCCTCGATGAAGGCGCCGAGGTGGGAATCCTCCTCGTCGCCGACCGGCGTCTCCAGCGACAGCGGCTCCTTGACGGTTTTGAGAGCCTTGCGGACCTTCTCCAGCGGCATGTGGAGCTTCACGGCAAGCTCCTCCGGCGTCGGCTCACGGCCGATCTCGTTGAGCATCTGCCGGCTGGTGCGCACGATCTTGTTGATCATCTCGATCATGTGCACGGGTACGCGGATGGTGCGCGACTGATCGGCGATCGAGCGGCTGACCGCTTGCCGGATCCACCAGGTGGCATAGGTCGCAAACTTATATCCGCGCCGGTACTCGAACTTGTCTACCGCCTTCATCAGGCCGATGTTGCCTTCCTGGATCAGGTCGAGGAACTGCAGACCACGATTGGTGTATTTCTTAGCGATCGAGATGACGAGGCGCAGGTTCGCCTCCACCATCTCCTTCTTCGCCTGGCGCGTCTCACGGTCGCCCTTCTGCACTGTGTGCACGATCTTGCGGAACTCGCCGATATCGAGGCCGGTCTCGCCCGCGAACGCGTGGATCTGGTGGCGGTGCTCCTTGATATTGTCCCTGTCCTTGGCGACGAAGCTCTTCCAGCCCTTGGCGGAAAGTTTCGACACGCGATTGAGCCAGCGCGGGTCGAGCTCGGAGCCCTGATAGTTCTTCAGGAAATCCTCGCGTGCGACGCCGTGGCTCTCGGCGAGTTGCATCAGCCGGCCTTCGTTCGAAACCAGCTTCTTGTTGATGTCGTAAAGCTGTTCGACCAGCGAATCGATGCGCGCCTGGTTGAGGCGGAGCGACTTCACGTCGGCGATGATCTCGACCTTGAACTTCTTGTACTTGCGTTCCTGCGCGGGCGAGAGCGACAGGCTCTTGAGCTGGAACTGGATGTCCCGGTCCTGCAGCCGGCGCAGCCGCTTGTAGGCGTCGGCGACGTTGTCGAAGGTCTCCAGCACCTTGGGCTTGAGTTCGGCTTCGATGCCGGCGAAAGAGAGCGAATTCTCCATATCGTCGTCGAAATCGCCTTCACCGGCCGGGTTCTCGGCGGCCCCCTCCTCGCCTTCGGCACGCTCGCCGGCAACCTTGAACGGGGTCGGGACGGTCGGCGCGGTCGCGGGTGCCGGCGTCTGCGTGCCGACGATCGGCGCGCCCGGCTGCGGCGCAACCGGCTGGCCGTCGGGGCCGATCATCAACGGGGCCGGCATGGCCTTGGCGTCGGGGCCGGCATAGGTCGCTTCGAGGTCGATGATGTCGTGCAGGAACACCTTCCCCTCGTTGAGCTCATCGCGCCAGATAATGATGGCCTGGAAGGTGAGCGGGCTCTCGCACAGCCCCGCGATCATCGCCTCGCGGCCGGCCTCGATGCGCTTGGCGATGGCGATCTCGCCCTCGCGGGAAAGAAGCGCCAGCGTGCCCATTTCGCGCATATACATGCGGACGGGATCGTCGGTGCGCTCGGAGAGTTCCTTCGCCTCGGTCTTGGCCGGGAGCTTCGGCTTGACCTCGACCAGCTCGCCCTGGTTCTCCTCCCCGTCAGGCTCCCCGGCGGCGGTCTTTACTTTACCTTCTTCGGTTTTGGCTTCTTCGGTCTCGACCACGTTGACGCCCATGTCGCTGAATATCACCAGGATGTCTCCGATCTGTTCGGACTTGACCTGCTCCGAGGATAGCAACGCGTTGATCTGGTCGTGGGTGACATAGCCGCGCTTCTTGGCGCTGCGGATCAGCTCCTTGACCGCCGCGTCGGAAAGATCGAGCAGCGGGGTCTCGGGACCCTCCTTCTCCAACCTCTCTTCCTTCTGCGGCGTCACCTCGATCTTGCTTGCCATGAATCTCCACAATCGACGCTGAGTTGACGCTGCCGTTGAAGAAGGTTCTTAAGCCAAGATTTTTATCCAGCGTGTAGGTTACGGCTGTGCCAAGATCAGAAGCGCGGGGCGCGCGCGGGGCCGCCTCTTCCCGGGGCCCCTGGGATCACCCGAGGCTTCATCGGCAGCAGACCCTCGCGCTGCATCTTCTTGCGGGCGAGCTTGCGGGCGCGGCGGATGGCTTCCGCCTTCTCTCGAACTCTCTTCTCGGAGGGTTTCTCGTAATGGCCGCGGAGTTTCATCTCGCGGAAGATACCCTCGCGCTGCATCTTCTTCTTCAGCACCCTGAGGGCTTGGTCGACATTGTTGTCACGGACGAGAATCTGCACGCGGCGTTCCACTTCGATCGAGCGGTTGATAGGCCCGATGGCCAAGGCGCCCGGGCCACTGGCGCACGGATATGCACAATTCGGGTGCCGATGGCACCCGCTACGAACCAAGGTCATTTGAAGGTGTGCCTGCCGATGGGCACCGTGGCTACCAATTGGAAGAAACGGAGACTTCGGTACGTCGCCGTTTTTTGGGCAGCTCTTCGGACAAGTCAGTGCTTGCCTGTATAAATGGGCGTGCCGGAGATAAAGAACAATAGGAGTCACCCGCTTTTGTGTTATGCTACGTTTAATTCATCTTTGTCGCGTGTATTCGGCAGGTACTGCCACGACGATTAAACCAATCAGCTCCATAAATTGTGATCATTTCGCACGGAGCATTTTACCCGTGACTACCTAGGAGTGAGCCATGCAAAATGGCCAAAGACAATCATGAGATCGCGCCAACACAGACCAGCAGCGTCATTTGCCGCACGCGCGAAGCGCTGGACATCGAGTGCCGCCCGCCCCGAGCCGCAGAGCTCGCAAAACGCGCAAAGAAACTATGAGCGGTATCTGGCGCTCGCCCGTGCTGAAGCCCAAATCGGCAATACGGTCGCGGCAGAGAACTACTACCAGTACGCCGAACATTATTTCAGATCGATGCGCTCGGACTCAGAAGGGACATAAGAGACTTTGTTGCGACGGCCGCTTGTGGTCAGTAAGGGGATGTATTGCTGGAGATAGAGCCGCTCCCGTCTTCGCTTCTTATCGGCGCTTTAACGCGCAACAATGGATTTCTTTGCCAGAACTGAAATGGATACACACACGCTTGATGCTCACAGCGAATACAGGATGGCAGTCGAAGCGTTCGTGACGCACTTGGTGGCAATGAATTTGCCAACACTGACATTACTGGGCGATCCGCCCGTAACCGAACTTCCATCGGGGCTCGACACACGTAGGTAACTGGTGGGCCGATCACTCCGAATGCAGCAATGCGCGGACATGCCTGGAGGCAGCTTGAGACTTGATCATGGATTTTTGCGGTTATAGAGACGCTCGGTTAGGAGACATGCTGCATGAACGTACTCGGGGTCATCTCGCCTGGGCTAAAGGTTCTCTTCGAGCGCGTCGGCAAGCCGGAGGTCGTCAATCGGCCTGACTTTTTTCGGTTCGGTGGAGCGGGAGCGGTCATCGCCTGCAATCACGTTGGCTGGGCGGACAGCCTATGGATGGCCTATGCCGTGTATCCAAGACAGCTACGCCATATGTCAAAAGAGGAGCTGTTCGGTTCAACATTATCGGGTTGGGTCTTGACGCATGGCGGTTCTGTTCCAATTGACCGTGCAAGTCCTTCGCCGAGTTCGATTAAGACAGCAGTCGACATGCTGCAGCGTGGTGAAATCATCCTGATTTTCCCGAGCGGGACGCGAAGCGAGGAAAATATTGCCTTCAAACGTGGCGCCGCGACAATCGCACTTCATGCCCGGGTTCCACTTGTGCCCGCCTTCTTTCAAGGCCCAAAGCAGATGCAAGTCGCGCATCTCCTGCATCGACCTCTCATCCAGGTGACATTCGGGTCACCGATCCCAACAGCGGAGTTGCCGTTGGGGAAGGGGACGACGATTGACCTTACGCGGCAGCTTCAAGCAGCAATCGACGAATTACGATCGATCGCGGACTCTAAGCGATCTGCCGCCTAGCCTTATGCTCTCTCCCGTGGGCGGGATGGCGTGGCATGAGTTGGCGAGCTTAGGCCGCCTATGACCGTGATCCCGGCGATGTCCACCTTGCGGCTTTTGCGATGGATGAAAAACAGCGCGCAGTAGGTCACAAGTCCACGTAGCTCTGCCCATCTTATCCTGGCTGCATCATTAATATGTCCGGATATGATTTTCGGAAGGGACAGGGTATCATACCTGCCCTTTCGGCGCCGAAATCGCTGCGGCGGTCCGTATTCCTTTTCCGGCCCATCGGCACTCTGTCGTGGCTGCGCACAGGCGCGTCGCGGCGGAGAGGGATAACAATACGGACTTGGGGCCATGACCACTGCAAAGCCACGCCCATCGCTTGTGCCAGGTGAAACCCGCGCCTATCCGGTGCTGCCGCTGCGCGACATCGTCGTATTTCCGCACATGATCGCGCCCCTCTTCGTCGGACGCAAGAAGTCGATCCTCGCGCTCGAGAAGGTGATGCGGTCCGACACCTTCATTCTGCTCGCCACCCAGAAGAACGCGTCCGACGACGATCCGGCGACCGAGGCCATCTACGAGATCGGCACGCTGGCGAGCGTGCTGCAGCTACTCAGGCTCCCCGACGGCAACGTCAAGGTTCTGGTCGAGGGCGCTCAGCGCGCGAAAGTGATCAAGTACACTGATTGCAGCGAGTATTACGAGGCCGAGGCGGTCGCACTCGGCGAAACGATAGGTGAGCGCGTCGAAGCGGAAGCCTTAGCGCGCTCGGTCGCCACCGAGTTCGAGAGTTATGTAAAACTCAACAGGAAGGTGCCGCCCGAGGTCGTCGGCCCGGTCCAGCAGATTGACGACTATGCCAAGCTCGCCGACATGATCGCCGCGCACCTGGCTCTCAAGATTTCCGACCGGCAGGCGATCCTGGAGACCACGGCGGTCAACGAGCGGCTGGAGAAGGTGCTCGGCCTGATGAAGAGCGAAATCTCCGTACTGCAGGTCGAGAGGCGCATCCGCACCCGCGTCAAGCGGCAGATGGAAAAGAATCAGCGCGAGTATTTTCTCAACGAGCAGATGAAGGCGATCCAGAAGGAGCTCGGCGCCGAGGAAGGCAAGGACGAACTCACCGAACTGGAAGAGAAGATCAAGAAGACCAAGCTATCGAAGGAGGCGCGCGAGAAGGCAACCCACGAGCTCAAGAGGCTCCGGCAGATATCGCCGATGTCGGCGGAAGGCACCGTCGTGCGCAACTACCTCGATTGGCTGCTGTCGATCCCGTGGAATAAGAAGTCGAAGACCAACAAGGATCTCGTCCACGCCCAGCAGATCCTCGACCACGACCATTTCGGGCTCGAGAAGGTCAAAGAGCGCATCGTCGAATATCTCGCGGTGCAGCAGCGCGCCAACAAGCTGACCGGGCCGATCCTATGCCTGGTCGGCCCTCCAGGCGTCGGCAAGACCTCGCTGGGCAAATCGATCGCACATGCCTCGGGCCGCGACTTCGTGCGCGTCTCGCTCGGCGGCGTACACGATGAGGGCGAGATCCGCGGCCACCGGCGCACTTACATCGGCTCGCTGCCCGGCAAGATCATCCAGTTGATGCGCAAGGCCAAGACCTCAAATCCGCTGTTCCTGCTCGACGAGGTCGACAAGATGGGTTCCGACTTCCGCGGCGATCCGTCGTCGGCGCTGCTCGAGGTCCTCGATCCTGAGCAGAATTACACCTTTAACGACCACTATCTCGAGGTCGACTACGATCTGTCGAATGTGATGTTCATCACGACGGCGAATACGCTCAATATCCCGCCGTCGCTGATGGACCGCATGGAGATCATCCGCATCGCCGGCTACACCGAGGATGAGAAGGTGGAGATCGCGCGCAAGCACCTGATCCCGAACGTGACCGCCAAGCACGGCCTTGACGCCGAGGAATGGTCGATTGACGACGAGACGCTACTGACCATCATCCGCCGCTACACCCGCGAGGCGGGTGTGCGCAACCTCGAGCGCGAGCTCTCCACCTTGATCCGCAAGGCGGTCAAGGAACTGACCTTCTCGGAGAAGAAGTCGGTGAAGGCCTCAACCGATAACCTCGCGGAATATCTCGGCGTGCCGAAGTACCGCTACGGCGAGGTCGAGGACAAGGACCTAGTCGGCATAGTCACTGGGCTCGCCTGGACTGATGTCGGCGGCGAGTTGCTCACCATCGAAGCCGCCATGATGCCCGGCAAGGGCAAAATGACCGTGACCGGCAACCTGCGCGACGTGATGAAGGAGTCGATCTCAGCGGCGGCGGCTTACGTGCGCTCGCGTGCGCTCTCCTTCGGTATCGAGCCACCCTTGTTCGATAAACACGACATCCACGTCCACGTGCCGGACGGCGCCACCCCGAAAGATGGACCGTCGGCGGGCGTCGCCATGGTCACCGCGGTCGTCTCGGTGATGACCGGAATTCCGGTGCGCCGCGACGTTGCCATGACTGGCGAGATCACGCTGCGCGGCCGCGTGTGGCCGACCGACGGTCTCAAGGAGAAGCTGCTCGCGGCCTTGCGTGGAGGTATCAAAACGGTGCTCATTCCCCAAGAGAATGCCAAGGATCTTGTCGAAATCGCGGACAGCATCAAGAGTGGGCTCGAGATCGTTCCGCTCTCGCGCATGGACGAGGTGCTCGCCCGCGCGATGACGCGCAAGCCGGAGCCGATCGAATGGGACGAGACCACGACCGCCGCAGCGGCCGTGCCCGAGGAGGCCGCGGTCGAGGAGGAAGCCTCGACGCTCACCGCGCATTGAACGATCGCGACACAGGTGCCGAGGCGGCTGTCACGTCTCAAAACTTCATCCACTCGAGCAAGCTTGGTGGTTCCAACCGCTCATTGGACTGAAACCAGCAGCAGCGGCGTAAAGCATCGCTTCTATCGCTACCATCCAATGCTGCACAGCGAGGCCTATCTCCCTGACATGGGTGACGATAAAGCGGCCACTCCGGGGCAAGCGTCCCAAGCTCATCTGTTAGGAACCGCCCCTGGCGGAACGTCAGGCGGGTTTGGGAGGCATTTCCTCTGGCCGCCGCTCGATCACCTTGTCGACCAGGCCGAACTCCCTGGCCGCCTCGGCAGTGAGAAAGTAGTCACGCTCGAGCGCGTCCTCGATCTTCTTCAGCGACTGGCCGGTATGCTTGACGTAGATCTCATTGAGCCGTTTCTTCAAGTTCAGAATCTCCTGGGCATGCAACATGATGTCGGTGGCTTGGCCCTGGAACCCGCCGGATGGCTGGTGCACCATGATGCGGGCGTTCGGCAGCGCGAAACGCATGTCCTTGGCGCCGGCGGCGAGCAGCAGCGAGGCCATAGAGGCGGCCTGCCCGACGCAGAGCGTGGACACCGGCGGGCGCACGAATTGCATGGTGTCATAGATCGCCATGCCGGAGGTCACTGCCCCGCCCGGCGAGTTGATGTACATGGAGAGTTCTTTTTTCGGATTTTCCGCTTCTAGGAATAGGAGCTGCGCCACCACCAACATGGACATATCGTCTTCGATCGGACCGGTAATGAAGATGATCCGTTCCTTGAGCATGCGCGAATAAATATCGTAGGCGCGCTCGCCACGGTTGGTCTGTTCGACCACCATGGGCACCAGGTAATTCATATAGGTGTCGACGGGATCTCTCATTTCGGACACGAACGGGCATTCGATCGGGCGAACATAGTATCTACACCGTGACCGGCTTTGCCGGCGCTTGCTGAATTTCGCGCATGTCCCCATGGTGTACTCTTTCCACCTGACCATTGTCCCAGGCGATCGTGACTGCATCCCAATTTATTTCGGTGATGCGGCCGCCGTCGCTGGCATCACCCCGCCAATAAACGCGGCTGCCCTTCTTGAGGCCTTTTGATTCGGCGGCAGTCATCGACCTCTCCTTATTATGCCTTCGCATCGTCAGGTGAGCTTTTAATCTCTGCTATGCGTTCGGTTTTTCGTTGCACAGATTTTTCCTCTCTCTTTCGCTGTTTTTCCTCTCTCCGTGCCTGCGCGGCACGGTTGCGATCGGCGCGTTGCAGACCGTAATTCGGCTTGAAAGCCATGGAGTTTCCTTTCGGAATTGAACACTTTTGGGCTGCTGCCAGTTTGGTTGACACCAACTTGGGAATTGCTGCATCACTGCAACCGACGCGACGGGCTAGCGGCCATTCCGTCTATTTCAAATTTATATTGAGCAACACCTCGTTGCCGCGCAACCTAGGGGCACTAAGATGCTGAACTTCTATTTTTCAACGCCTATTGTGCTTTGACCTTGGTACCATAGATACACAGGTACTGGCAGGCAGATGCTTGCCCGAGAGCTGCATAAAAAAACGGCGACCTACCGAAGTCTCCGCTCTCAATAATTGGCAGTGCTGGTGCCATCGGTTGGCACAATTCTAGTCTAAAAGTTCATCTTGGCATGCATTGCGGGTGCCGTCGGCATCCCGCAGATCGGCCGCGCGTGCGATTCTGGTCGCTTGCGTATCACAGAAGTTTTCACAAAGGAGAGTACCTATGAATAAGGAAAATCTGACTATCCACCTCAAGGTCAAGGACTTCAATACATGGCGGACAAGCTACAATGGACGCGAGCAGAGCCGCGTATCTGCCGGCATCACGAATGGGAGGGTGTTCCGCAACGCTGAGGATCAGAATGACTTGGTCATCCTCCAGGATGTCACCGACGTGGCAAAGGCCCGCACTTGGTTTGGCTCAGCCGAAATGAAGACGGCGATGGAGAAGAGCGGCGTAGTGGGCTCACCCAACATCCGCTTCGCAGCTGCGGCCTAACTCGTAGCTGAATTAGATCGTAACCGGGATGGCGTGTAGCGTGAGTGTAGCGTTGCGTGCGCTCCCGAAGATGGAAGCCCCAGCCCCCTGCGCCCGACAAGCACCATGGCTGGGGCAACCAAACCCCTCCTGCGGAAGTTGATATTCGCTTGTATTGTGGGTGCTGCCCTTGGATTCTGGGCATCAGCTCTTCAACAGCAAGGACAAATCTATTCGTCGTTGGGCTGCTGGTAGCGGCATTGGCGATCTACGAGCCGTGGGAAGCGCGCCGCCATTCGGGTGGCGTCCGCGTTCGTTCTTTTGTTCCATGATACGATGACCTGGATATACGGATATTTCTTCTTCAGCTCCAACTCTGCTTTCGTCGCTGCTTCCGAGGTCTGATATTCCGATTTGAGTTTTCCGTCGATCTCAAGGACATAGCCCTCGCTTGGTAAGAGATTGGCTGACGAATTTTTGGGTCTTGTCGTCCCGTTGATGGAAGGCTGCTCAGCTGCTGTCTCTTTCATTCCAAGCGGGGGCTTCTTCACGTTCATGCGAGCATCATTTGTCAGCATTTTTGTCGAAGCTGCAACAATTGGAATGCCAGGATAGCCTGATGGAAGGAAAGGTTCCAAGGTTGGCGCATATTAATTGCTGGATGAATGGCCTATTAGCTAAACCATCCAGCCTTGGTGCGAGCGTTTATGATCATTGCCTCGCATTCCTGACGCGACACCCTGAAGCGATCAAGAATGCCCGCGTGTCTAATCGTCTTCCCGTCCGTAATTTCATTCCAGCCATCAAGATCATCGGTGGCGCAGTCGGCGAGATCTTCAACGGACCTTATGCCGTGTTCACCAAAGACGAAAAGCATTAGCGTCGTTACTCCCGGAATGTCGTTGAGCTCAACGCCAAGCTTCTTCTGCTTAGCATTGGAATCACTATCACTTTTTCCAGACAAATTCTGAGGCTCAGAACTCGGCCCCAAATTTGTTTTGTGCCTGTCAAACATGCATATCGGCTCGCCTTTTAAGTGATAATAAACGTTCGCGCTGCGTTGGTTAACATTTGGTTAATATTTTCAATCTGCCGCAGTGTGCCGATATCGAGGACTTTGCCCGTACCCATCCATTTGCCGTCGCGCGCGTCATCGCGCCGCGAAACACAATAATTTCGGCGGAGCAGGGAATTCTGGAGCCGAAACAGGGAACCTCAATTGGTAAAACTGAAATCCTGACCGGATGAGTTTTGCGGTTCACCCAAGGCAGCATATCTTCGAACGGAGCCCAGATCCTCGGGTGGAGCCAGCGCTCGGTCAGATTGTCGATGAGCGCCTACACGACGGCAGCATTCTCGGTCGCCCCTTCCGATCAGGCCGAGCGGGGCTTATAGCCGAAGACGCTCTTTGATCAGTGATCCCATAATATCTCCTGGAGTATTTCCTCGACCGCGTGCGGCGAAATGCCAAGTTCTGCAAATCCGGGCATCTCTGGCGATGACACGTTGTCGAGCTGCATTAGTTCCACTTGATTCCGAGTGACAGGCGGATTCGGGAGCATTTCCGCGAACCAAGCCAGCGCGTGCCAACCGGTAAATGGGATTGGAATCAACGTGGGCTTAAGGCTGGCTTCGTGTGCAACGGCTCTGAGCAAATCCTTGTAAGAGTAGACGCGAGGACCGCCGCACTCGAATGTGATCGCATGCATTTCCGTCCGTTGCAGCGCCCTTGCGATCGCGTCCGCCACATCTTCCACATAGACCGGCTGCAATCTTGTGAGGCCACGGCCAAACATCGGATAGATTGGAAGCCGGTCGAGGAGCTTGAGGATGGTGGTGAGAAACGCGTCGTCCGGTCCGAACATCACCGCCGGGCGGATGAGAATTGCACCTGCGAACGCGGCCCCAACGGCCAGTTCGCCTTCGCCACGCTTGCGGATATACAGGGATGGTGAGGCGGCATTGGCGCCGATTCCTGACACGTGCGCGAGCCGCTCGACTCCGGCTCGGTGTGCCTGAGCTGCTACCCGTTGGGCCGATTCGACATGCACGGAATGAAAGGTCTCCTGTCCGCGCTCGACGTAAAGACTAACCGCATTTACCACACCATAAGCACCGGCAAGAGCATCGGCGACTGACCGCTCGTCGTGAATGTTGGCCGCGACCGACTGAAGGTGCGGATCATCCAGTGCGAACAGCTTGTGCCCCCGATCCGGATGCCTTGATGCAATCCGAACGGAAAACCCACGCTGGCGGAGATGTCGAACGACGCGGCGGCCGAGAAACCCGGTTCCGCCGAAAACGGTAACGGTGCGATCGTTCATTGCCGCCGAAGCTCAAATTCGTCAACTCACGCGGGAGCCGTCTCAACCGTACGGTTCAGGTCACGGAATGCCTACCGACGACCGTCCATGACGTGGGCTTACCTCGCACAGGTGGGCGTCGATCTCGTCCGCTTGCCGCACTGGCCCCACTCCTTGCGGAATCCCGGCGATTTATGAGCCGACTGCAAGAGATCACGACTACGCCATTCGATGTAGTCGACGATGCGGCGCCCGTCGAGGCTGCGATGTGGGTTGATGGAGATAAACTCGGGCTGGCGCGCCGTGCAGCAGGCTCGCTCAGTCATCAATGAAAGCGTCTCGGCCTGCTTCCCCGGCTCGGGCTCGATGACCGTGATCTGAGTTACGGGCTGATTGTCGGGTCGGATGTGTGGCATACGCGCCTCCCGCGCCTCTTGGAATGGTAGGCGGCTTCGAGCTGCTGATCGTTGTCGATACGAAAGGGAAGACGGTTTTTGAGGTCTGCTTTGACCTGATCCCTAGTGGTAAAATTCAAACGCTTGAGTCCGCCGGAAGTGCGCATACCTTGCTGTATACTGCTTCCAGCGGCGGTACCAAACGCCAGTTTCCGACCATTAGCGGTCGAGGGGCCGACCCGAGCGATCGTGTTTTTGATCGATCTTGCTCGCCATGATGAAATCGTTCTCGTGCAGTCCCTTGATCTTCTTGGTGCTCAGGGAGATGGTCGCGTAACCCCAACCGAAGCTGATGTCCGGGTGATGGCCTTCGCTCTCGGCGAGCTCCCCGACTTCCTGAACAAAGGTGAGTGCTTCCCGGAAATTACGAAATCGAAGCGTCCGCTGGATGCGGTTGGCATCGTCGTCCAACTCCCAATCGGGAGCCTGCGCCTGAAAGCGTTGGGCTTCATCACGCGTGAGTGGCGGGACGCCGCCGCGACAAGGCGTGCATGTCTTCTCGGCGAGAGTTTCGGTCATGTACTTGTCTCCAAGCAAATTCTGGCAGAACGGCGACCGCGGGCGAACGCTCATCGATCGATCTCCCCGAACACGATATCGAGCGAGCCGATGATCGCCGAGACATCGGCAAGCATGTGCCCGCGGCTTAAGAAGTCCATCGCCTGAAGATGGGCGAATGAGGGTGCCCGGATCTTGCACTTGTAGGGCCGGTTGGTACCATCAGAGATAAGATAGACGCCGAATTCGCCCTTGGGCGCCTCGACCGCGGCATAGACCTCGCCGGCGGGTACGTGGTGGCCCTCGGAGTAGAGCTTGAAATGGTGGATAGTCGCCTCCATCGAGCGCTTCATTTCGGCGCGCAGCGGCGGGACGATCTTGTTGTCCTTGATGGCAACCGGTCCCTGACCTTCGGGCAGCCGCAGCTTCTCCAGACACTGCTTCATGATGCGCACCGACTGGCGCATCTCTTCCATGCGGACGCAGTAGCGGTCGTAGCAGTCTCCATTCTTGCCAATCGGGATGTCGAAATCGAGCTCGGAATAGCATTCGTAAGGCTGCGCCTTGCGCAGATCCCAGGCGGCGCCGGAGCCGCGCACCATCACGCCGGAAAAGCCCCACTTCCACGCGTCCGCGAGCTTGACCACGGCGATATCGACATTGCGCTGCTTGAAAATGCGATTGTTGGTCAGCAGGACCCTCAATGTCGTCGCAGACCTGCAGGAACGGATCGCAAAACGCCCAGATGTCGTCGAGGAGCTTCGGCGGCAGATCCTGGTGCACACCGCCAATCCGGAAATAATTGGCATGCATGCGTGCACCCGAGGCGCGCTCGTAAAATACCATCAGCTTCTCACGTTCCTCGAAGCCCCACAGCGGTGGGGTAAGCGCCCCGACATCCATCGCCTGCGTCGTTACATTGAGCAGATGCGAGAGCAAGCGACCGATCTCGCAATAGAGCACACGAATGAGCTGACCGCGCTTGGGCACCGTCGATGCCAAGTAGCTTCTCGACTGCCAGGCAGAAGGCATGTTCCTGATTCATCGGCGCGACGTAATCGAGCCGGTCGAAATAGGGTAGCGCCTGCAGGTAGGTCTTGTGCTCGATCAGCTTCTCGGTGCCGCGATGGAGAAGCCCAATATGAGGATCGACGCGCTGCACAACCTCGCCATCGAGCTCGAGCACAAGACGCAGCACGCCGTGCGCCGCCGGGTGCTGCGGCCCGAAATTGATGGTGAAGTTGCGCGACGGAACCTCGCCCATGGCGGCCCTCCGTTCGGCGCACCGGCAGGTGCGCCCGGTGAGCCAGCTTCTCCCACCACGGGTGAGGGTTGGACGCTAATGCACTTGCCGAGGTGTCTGGGTCTCCGTCGCCGCGACGCGGCTCATCACCGCCTTCTGCACCTTCGCGAACGAACTCACGTCGATCTGGCGAACGCGCTCGCGCGAGACGCCGAACTCGGCGGCCAAAGCCGCAAGCGTGATCAGGCTCCTCGGCGAGCCTATGCGCTTCGAAGATGCGCCGCTCACGGTCGTTGAGCACGCAGAGCGCCGAGGCGAGCGTCTTGCGGCGGTCGTCGAGCTCGTCGCTCGCGGCGAGCGTAGCCTCCTGGCTGGCACCCTCGTCAACCAGCCAGTCCTGCCACTCGCTGCTCTCGCCATCCTCACGGATACTGACGTTGAGCGAGGCGTCACCGCCGAGCCGGCAGTTCATGTCCACCACGTCCTGCTCGGTGACGCTTAGGCGCTTGGCGATGGTCTCGACTTGGTCGTGGCGCATATCGCCCTCATCAAGCGCGCAAATCTTGCTCTTGGCCTTGCGTAGGTTGAAGAACAGCTTCTTCTGATTAGTCGTGGTGCTTATCTTCACAAGCGACCACGAGCGCAGGATGTATTCCTGGATCGCCGCCCTGATCCACCACACGGCGTAGGTCGCGACCCGGAAGCCCTTTTCGGGGTCGAAGCGTTGGACCGCCTGCATCAGGCCGACATTGCCCTCCGAGATGACATCAGACATTGGCAGGCCGTAGCCGCGATAGCCCCTGGCGATCTTAGCGACGAGGCGCAGATGGCTATTGACGAGCTTGTGCGCCGCCTCGTGGTCGCCGTGCCCGCGCCAGCGCTTGGCCAGCCTGTACTCTTCGTGCCGCTCCAGCATCGGGAACCGCTGGATTTGCCACAGGTAACCGGTGAGGCCGGATCCGGCCGTCGCACTCCAGTCAGCAGTTGCCAGCCGCCCCATGATCTCCATCCATCGTAGGCAATTTTGTCTCCAAACTGGTTTCGAAACAAAATTATAAACAACTGGACCCCATTGTCAATGTGGTTTCGAAACGCTACTATCAGCTTAAGAGGTCGCCATGCCAGCACGCGAAACGGCAGAGCTCCTGGTGCAGGTGGGACGGCTATTACAAGCCGAGGGCTATGGTGAACTTAGTCCGGCCCAATGGATGGCGCTCCGTTTCTTCGCCCGCGCCAACTCGTTCTCCCGCAACCCGTCAGCATTCGCTGAGTTTCAAGCGACCACCCGTGGCACCGCTACGCAAACCATCAAATCACTTGAGGCGGGTGGCTACCTGGTCCGACAGCAATCCAAGGTGGACAGGCGAAGCGTAAGTCTGCGACTGACGCGCAAGGGCAAGAAAAAGCTTGCGCGTGATCCGTTCGAAGTTCTGGTGCATGCGGTGGACTCGCTCGCCGCGAAAGAGCGGACTGCGATGCGTCGCGCCCTGCGCCAGGTGGTGTCCACTTTAGCTACGAATGGTGCGCACAGGGCGATCGGTGTTTGCCAGGACTGCATGCACTTTGGCCGAGAGAAGTGCGGCAACCTGCCGGACACGACCCTCACGGCCGCTCAATGCCTGCTCCTCGATGTTCCGATACCGCCAGAGGACGTAAGTCTCCTGTGTGTCCATTTTCAGCCAATGAACGAAACCCGCGATGGCGCACAGGATTACTGAGTTGAAGTCGGCAAATTGCTGGAAGGGGGTCTAATTGACCTACGTAGTCAACGAGAGTTGCATCAAGTGCAAACTGATGGACTGCGTGGAGGTGTGCCCAGTGGATTGCTTCTACGAGGGCGAGAACATGCTCGTCATCCATCCCGACGAATGCATCGACTGTGGCGTTTGCGAACCGGAATGTCCTGTCGATGCCATCAAGGCCGATACCGAACCAGGGCTTGAGAAATGGCTATTGCTGAATGCGGAATACGCGAAAATCTGGCCAAATATTACCATCAAAAAAACGCCCCCGCCCGACTGGAAGGAGTGGGAGGGCAAGCCGGACAAACTCCAATACTTCTCGCCAAATCCGGGCGCAGGCGATTGAGGCGGCTCGCTACCATCAACTCTTCGAACTAACCCATGAGGCTTTTTGGAGGGATCGGTTGAAAAATGAAGCCCCAGCGCCCTGTTAAAGAGGCTCACTCCGCGGCGCCATCCCGGGATGCTATCGAGATCAACTCGGAAGACAGCTTTCCTGCGAGCGATGCACCGAGTTGGACGTCATTCAGGCGTGTCGGATGTCCGAGATCCTCGACCACAGCGCCTGACGGGACGAAGTCAGATCACTAATGGCCGGCCGCAACTAAACTAACAAACAACACTCGAGCGCCACTGGCCGGAGGCGTTCTCGCGCATTTCGGACGCGCCAGCCGTCTAAGCGGATGTCTGTTATTGAAGGATGAACGACTCAACGCGGACATCGCTTGACGGCGGCTCATACACAAAACGGCGGTCGATTTTGGCGGCGTTACCGGCACCGGCCAGGTTGGCCGGATATCGTCATCGCAGCCAGCGTGGCCAGCCTCGCATTGCAGGGAGCGTGGCTAGTGATCCGGTCTCGAATTGCATCTACAATTACCGAGCCCCGCAGAGGAAGAAAAATTTAAAGCCGCGGCGATTGATCGTCTTCCCGAATGTGTGGATGTCGTGCAGCAGCATTTCTTTTTCAGTCAAATTATTATCTCTCATGTTTCGCATTGCGCTGAGTACGAGTGTCGCGCGAAAACGTCAGCTTTACTGACATGAAAGTGGCTCAGCTGTGTTATTGTCCTTAACGGCTCGTGGCATCGGTGACCGAGGGCCAGCTCATTTAGACTTCTCGCGATCGTGACGCTGCAGCCGCGGAAACGGTTTCAGGAGACGATCATGGCACATTCGCACGCGCTTCTCGGCGCGGGAGACAGGCCCGCCCACATCAGCATTCGTCGCATCGGCATTGCCGACCTCAAGGACGCACTCGCCAAGGGTGCGGATGACTTTTACGCGATCCCAACACACGCCGTGTTCCTGTGCATGATCTATCCGATCGTCGGTTTGCTACTGGCGCGGCTAGCTTTCGGATATTCGATGCTGCCGCTGCTTTATCCGCTGGGCACCGGATTTGCGCTGGTCGGGCCGCTAGCCGCGCTTGGACTCTACGAGTTGAGCCGGCGTCGGGAAGCCGGGCTACCCGTTTCCGCTATGCGCGCGTTCGATTTTGTGCAATCCACCTCGATCGGCGCACTGATCGTGCTCGGCCTGCTGCTGCTGGGCTTGTTTGTGCTATGGATCGCCTTCGCCAACGCGATTTACATAGCGAATTTTGGCTACGCACCGCCGCAGTCGATCGGCATTTTCGTGCAAGACGTTCTGACCACGCGGGCCGGTTGGAACCTGATAGTGATCGGCAATGGCGTCGGTCTTATCTTTGCGGTGGTGGTACTAGTCATCAGCACGGTATCATTCCCACTGCTGCTCGACCGTGATGTCGGGGCCGCGGCGGCGCTGCTGACCTCAATCCGAGCGGTACTGAAGGTCCCCGTTTGGCTAACCCGCTCACCATGACGGTGTGGGGACTGATCGTCGGTGCATTGCTGTTCGCCGGCTCGGTGCCGTTCTTCCTCGGCCTCACTGTCGTAATGCCTATTCTCGGCCACGCCACCTGGCATCTCTACCGCAAGGTGGTCGACCCGCAACAAAGTCCACACCCGACCGAGCGCAAGCATCCAGACGGGCGGCGCTATGGCGCAGACTTCCCCGCCGTACTGTTTCCTTGGGCGCGGTGACGCGCATCGCTTTTCGGCTGTCTTGCGGGCTCAGGACGAAGTTGATGGGGGTGACGATGAGCATGAAGACGATCTTGGTTCCGACAGAAAATCATGACGGCATGCAATCCGCCCTGGAAACTGCGCTGCTCTTGGCTCGACGATACAACAGTTACATCGAAGGGTTCGCACTGCGCTTGGCGCTCAACGCGTTCATTGGAGGCGATATAGTGGGCGGCCCTACGGTTGAAGCATTCAGCGAGGACATGGCAAAAGACTCGAAGCAAGCACGTCAATTTTTTGAGTCGTTCATGGAGAAGCATAATGTTCCGCGCTCGCCAACTGCGACAGGTACGCCGTCATTCGGCTGGTTAGATGAGGCGCCGGAGGGTGAAAGCTTCGTTGGCAGCTACGGCCGCGTTTTCGACGTGATCGTGATAAACCGGCCCGACGCAAATTCGACCGGCCTGTACAGCAGAGCGATTGAATCTGGTCTGTTCGAAAGTGGTCGGCCGATACTCCTAGCGCCACCGTCGCCGCCACACCAGATCGCCACCAACGTCTTGATCGCATGGAATTGCAGCACAGAGCAGGCACGAGCCATCGCTCTTGCAATGCCGCTTCTTGAGAGGGCTGATCGCGTTTCGGTCCTGACGGTCACTGGCGGAACTGGAGTGCCGGGACCGTCCGCTGAACAATTGATCCGATACCTCCAGCGCAATGGGATTGTCGCGGAGCCGCTGCAAGCGGAGCTCGATGGCAGAAGTACCGGGGCTGCGATTCTCGCGACAGCACAATCATTAAACTGTGACCTTCTGATCAAGGGTGCCTACACGCAGAGCCGATTGAGACAGATGATATTCGGTGGGGCAACCCAACACGTCTTGGCAAATGCTGCTTTGCCCGTCTTGCTGGCGAATTGACCAAGTGCTGACAGCGGACATTGTTCGGCACGGGCGCTGAATGCCTTGGCTATGACTGCCCCTTCTCGGACAAGAGCGATCCCTTTCCAGCACAACGCTGGTCTCGTTCGACGACGTGCTAGGATGTCGTCCTTGGCCCCAGGACGAGGCCCATGAGGCGGCGGGAGTTCATAGCGCTTCTCGGCGGCACGGCAGTCGCCTGGCCACTCAGAGTGTCCGCGCAGCGCGCGGCGCTGCCAGTTGTTGGCTTCCTCGGTAGCACGTCGTCTTTGGAATCTGCGGAGCTTGTTGCCGCGTTCGCAAAAGGCCTGGGCGAAACTGGCTACATTGTGGGCCAGAACGTGGTGATCGAATTCAGCTGGGCGGAACGCCAATATGATCGACTGCGAATTCTGGCAGTTGATCTGCTGCACCGTCCGGTGAGCGTCATAGTCGCCGAAGCACCTCCGGCGGCGATGGCGGCCAAGGTGGCGACAGCGACAATCCCAATCGTCTTTGTCACGGACTTTGATCCGGTCATGGCCGGACTCGTCGAGAGCTTCGATGAGCCGGACGGGAACGCGACGGGTGTTTACGTGATGACCAGAGGACTGGAGGCCAAACGCTTAGAGGTGCTGCGCGAGCTGGTGCCGAACGTCTCCATGGTCGGATACCTCGTGAATCCGATTAATCCGACAACCGATGACAAGATGCAGAAGATGCAGGATGCAGCGCATGGGCTCGGCCTTCAGTTGCAGATTGTGTACGCCAGCAGCGACCGAGACTTCGACAAAGCTTTTGCAATCCTTGTCGAGCATCGGATTGGTGCACTCGTCGTGGCCGCCGATCCTTTCTATGAAGCGCACCGCAATCAACTCGTTTTAATAGCGGCACAACACGCGGTCCCAGCGATTTATGCATCGCGTAAGTTCGTCGACGCTGGAGGTCTGATGAGCTACAGAATGAACATCGGAGATGCATTTCGTCAGGGGGGCATATACACAGGTCAAATCCTCAACGGCACCAAGCCGGCCGACCTTCCGGTTCAGCAGTTCAAAAAAGCTGAACTGTTCATCAGCCTCAAGACCGCAAAGGCGTTCGGCCTCACCGTGCCGACCACGCTGCTCGCTGCCGCCGACGAGGTGATCGAATAGGACGCTCTTTGCTGCGCCGTATGAGTCCGCCTAGCACCTCGCGGCGCACCGCGCGTGAATCACTAGGCCGTTGCGAAGCCTCAACAGCTAGATTGGCGTTTCTGCCACTTTGAGGCGGTACTCCGCTATTTACCGGATTCTAAGCGCCTTATCCCGGGCGCTGTCAGCACAAGGGCGCTAGTGCTAATACGCCAATACCGACCAATGCCTAATTTGCGCCGAAAGCGACTGCCACGATTCGGAGGCAAAGATTTTATGCCGGGGAGAACCACAAGTACGCTAATCTCTAATTGGGCTGAAGGGGCTTCCAACCAGGGAGTTCGAGAGATGTGTGACTACAGCCTTCAAAACGTCAGGTCGCGGCCTGCGAGGGTCGGCGACAAGCTCACAACACATAACTTTGGTACCGGCACGCGAGGGTTCGCTGCGCGAGAAGATTGCAATATGGCGGTTTGCGTTTTACCAGGAACGGAACTGGCCTTTGCTAATAACGTGGCCCATCAGTGGGACGGCTACTTTCGCACGAAAACGAAAGCGACAAACCACCGAATGGCAATCTTTCGCCAAGTTAACAAAAGCAATCTAATTGCACACCACGATGCGCTCGAATTTCCGGACGGAGAAATTGTCATTCTGACCCAACTAGACGAAGGTCAGGAGGCAACGGTGCTTCAGCTACCTGCGCCGCCAACGACTACGGCTGAGGCAGACGCTCAGAAGCGTGTTGCCCACGTGGATTGACGATTTATGGCCTATCGTTCTGCGTAGGCCGCCCGATCAGGCGGCCTACCTTTTCTGCATGAAAGACTTACTCACCTTTGTCCGCTTTGGTCTCCCGGCGCACTGCGAAAGATTCTGTGACACTACCCGCTGCCGCTCTCTCCACACGCCGCTGACGCTGACGCCTAACGACGCTGCCAGGAGAGCGGCTCACAAAAATAAAGAGGCCGCCCACACCAGGCGGCCTCTCTGTCGACAGCTGTTGGGGAGCGGAGCGTTAAGCCGCCAAAGCGGGGCTCTTTTTTCTGCGGCGCAACAGCAGACCTAGGACACCAAGCCCACCGCCGAACAGCGGGAGTGCGCCAGGAAGCGGTACTGCTGACCACACCAAACCGGACACATAGAACGACACCGGAGTGGTATCGCCGCTATAATCCTTGAAAATGAAGTCCGTTCCGGTGAACGCTGGATCGCTGAGCAAATCGCCGTTTGCACTGTTAAAGCTGACAAGGACGCCGTTGATGTAAAAATGATCCAGATTAAATGCGGCCGCGGCAGCGGCTTGTGCAGTCCCAGTACTCCCAGAGGTTCCAGTATTGCCAGAAAAGAATGGGGTATGATGGCTGCTGACCAGCGTCAGCACGCCCAGCAAAGTCACCGATTGACTGAAGTGGAGCTTGAGGGTTTCCGTACCATCAATTTGGTCCAATGCGCTGCTTCCAGTTCCAGTACCGGTGCCTACGCCCAAACCGCCAAAATTTGGCTGGAAGTCGCCCCAAACACTCGTGGCGGTGGTGCCGTTTGTGGTGGCGGTTGCCGTTATCGTCAAGGCACCGACAGTAAAGACCTCACTTGTGGCAATAACGTCAGCGGCCGGGCAAGCGACTGTCGGACAGCTAATTGTGTCAGGAAAAACTTGACCGGCAGCTGCAGAGTTATAGTAAGCCTGCGTGCCGTAGGCGTCTCCAGTCGTCAATTGTCCGTTGAAGAACCTTACTGAACCGGCTTGAGCCGATGAACCAGCAGCCAATAAACACCCGGCCGCTAAAAGTAAACCAAAGCACGCCGTCCGTCTAAATGGACTGGACATCGCCCATACTCCCCAACCAAAAACCGCGCCACTCTTAATATTAACCACAATTTAATAATTGATGCAATGGCCTTTGCGTCAAAGCTGATTTTTTAACGGCGTATACGAGCAACAGGCAAAATGACCATTCGGCCGCCACAAAAGCAGAAAGACCGCCTCGGTGGCGCTTCTTAAGGTTGTAAGTAGTTGGAGAGACCGCCGGAGGTTGTAAGGAGTTTATGGCTGCGCCATCAGCCGCAATCGGCGCTGGCCCTGTGGTTTGAAGAACGGGTCAGGCGTAATGGCGACCGTCTTAAGAAGACGGCAATCGTGGCGCTGGCGCGAAAGCTGCTGGTAGCGCTCTGGAAATACGTGACCGCAGGCGTCGTCATCGAGGGAGCCGTGATGAAAGCCGCCTGATGTGAACGCTAACCAAATTTTCTAATCTTCCAGGACCGTTAGTCCTGGCGGATCCAGGTGGACGAACCGCCGAAAACCATGGCCTGAAAAGCCGCAGTTTAGAATGGTCTCGTCCTCCTGAGCCCCGCCCGCCGCAAGCGGGATATTGGTGCAGTCGCTTTGCGCGACGACCGGATGTGAGGTTGATCTGGCGAGGACCAACCAGATCACGGAACGGGCTTGGACCTTGGATACCGAAATAGGCACCGGAGTCTTAACTCATGCACTAATGATTTTTTGCCCCTTGACTCGGAAATCCCCATGTGAGGATTTCTGCGTTGCAATGCGACGTCCACTGTCGGTCCACATAGAACGTGCCAGTAGCATCGATATTACGAATTCATTGGGAATCGCGCCAATATCCGCTAAAAGTTCCACCCCTTGGTGAGAAAATTGTGACGGTTAGACAAAAAGTCCCGCATTGATTGTGTGATATCTTTCACACTGCGCTCACAGCTTCTGCGCTAGCATTCAGATGTGGCTTCTACGTGCGTGAAAGGCGGACGGGCGCCATCACGCGAGCGTCAAACCAAATTCATTATAAAAAATTATCATGAATGACAATTGCGCGTGCCCGCGGCAATTGTTGAGCGTAGCATCGCCCAAATCATGGGGCAAATCATGTCCATCGTTAGTCCTGCGTTACATGAGAGTGATGCTATGCCCAAAAAGTCAGCGAGAAAGGGACGCGTACGCACGAAATCGGTGTTTGAGACAAAGGCGGATCAGGCGGCCAAGATCCGGGAAATCGGCGCGGCGCTCATTGCTGCCGGCGTCACCGGCCTGGATAAGCAGGCCAAGATCCTCAGTCTGTCCCGAAGCACCACCTGGACAATTTTAAAAGCTAGTCACAAAAGTTCGGGACTTTCGCCGGCCATCATCAATCGTATTTTGTTGGCACCGCGACTGCCGCCGAGGGTTCGCACCAAGATTTTTGAATATATTGAAGCAAAAGCCAGCGGTCGTTATGGGCACAGCAGAGTTTTGCGCGGCCGGTTTGTGAGACGCATTTCGGCAAGATTGGTCGATCGGGCGCAACTTGAGGCCCTTCTCAATGCGCAACCCGGCACGAAACTCGTCACCACCACGCTGGCGCCGCATCTCGAAGAGATGGTGTGTCGGTTCTCGAACGTCGCCGCTGATAGAGAGCCTTAGGGACCATTAAGAGGACACCCGAAAAGGCCGATGGAGAATGGAGAGTGCAGTTGCGTGTCGTCACAGCGACTACCGAACAAGCGATGGTTAATTTTGACGCACGGGCGGCGGTCGCGACGGGCGCGCGTGCAACTTCGAATACCACGCTGTTTCAGTGGATCTGGCCTGCCGCCATCATTATTTTTGGAGCGGGGTTGAATATCGTCTGGATCGCGGCCCTCGGATACGGGCTGGTCAGCCTCATCAGACTACTCGCACAGTAAGGACGGCCGAGAACCCAGGAATGCCAGCGTTCCCGTTTCTAAAGCGTAGGAGATCCAGTCGCCCTGCCGCCATCGTCAGCTTGACACACAAACGCTTCGGAAAATCAAAAGCTCTTTATTTCCGACTGGATTACCTGCCCGCTTATTCACACCAGCAACGCTGCGCCGTCAATCCTGAATTCAGGCTGCTAATACCAAAACTCTGAAATCATACTCATGTTGCCCTGCGTTGTGCGGGGATGGTTGCATCGTAAACATGAGTTAAATCACACACTTGGACGGACGTTACAATCCGGCTGCAACGTCGCAGACGGGTCGCGGGTAGCGCGATTTGGTATAAGCTAAATTGAATTCGTAAGCGATTTGGGCAGCAAAAAACCCCCGGCGGAATAGCCGGGGGTCGTTTTGATCAGAAGCCAAACAAACTAAGCGATTATTTGTTTCTTCGGCTTCCTCCGCCAACCAAGTAGTCCGATCAAGCCCAAACCAGTCCCCATAAGCGGCAGAGCACCCGGGAGTGGCACCTCGTTTATGCTGAAAGCATTGGTGAGAATCGACGCTGGTTGCTGACCCACCGCCTCGGTGGTTACTCGACGGACAATTGAAGTGCGTCCTTGAGTACTGTAAGCTGGGCTATCGGATCAAAAGTTACGCTCGTAGAGCCCGCTGCGATTCAGGCTTAGCGTTACCACCGTTTTCCACCAAAGTTTCGCCGACCCCGATTTGGCCGCTGCCCGATGTGTTGCCTGCCAACGCCAATAGCGCGTCGGTTAGCAGATTTCCCTGATACCGTGTAGTGCCAGTGGATATCCGCAACGTCGCCAGGGCCCGGCGCGACCGCAGCGAACGTCCAACGTCAGCCCGAACTCGCTACCCGACTGAAAGGGAGTAAAATCAGTCAAGGTCACCGACCCAGCTCCACGTTACAGTGGTGGAGACGCAATGTTGCTAAACGTGACCCCATCGACGCTGCACGAGAAGCCGCCCGCTGTGTACGCAGCGACAGTAGCGGTTACGCAGGTCGCGGCCAATGCTGGCGAAGCCATCAGCGGAGCGACGATGAGTATCGCTGTTGAAAAAAGTAATTTTCGCATAGGCTGCCTTCTTCCAGTACTAAAAATGCCACGTTGGTACATAGTTTCGAGCCAATCTTAATGGGAGTCAATACTCAAATTTTAGACACAAGCCGAGCAATTTAGCCATCGTTTTTCAACTCCCCGTACGACTAAGTACCTCTTGGAATCAGGCTTTTTAAAAAATGGAACTAGTCATCCGCAAACGCAAGTTCGGCGCATTATAGAGGAGCGCTCGGATCGTTCCAAAGGAGAGCGCTTATGGCGGATGCAGGTGTGAGAGGCTGTCAATCGCGCCGTTGGTGCTGAGTGCGCAGGAAGCCGTTGGTGCCGAGTGCGCAGGAACAAGCGCGCAGGAACACGCGTATTTGGAGAGGCAGGTCGTCGGCTAGATACGCGATATCGTTGGCCTTTGCCTTTCCCGCCCAACTGAGCCCTCGTCCTCGGTATCGCTGAGAAGAGCCAGATTGAGGCACTCGATCGCGAGCAGCCGGTTGTGCCGATGATGCCTGGCGTACTCGAACGTCGCACGCACGGCTACGTGCGGCCAATTAACCTTTCCCGGCGCGCGGCCCGGAAATAATGATGGCGGCGCCCTCCGAAAGCAGCCGAACAATAATATCGGCCGATCATTTGCTGCTATACAACAACAAGAATTGGCACCGATTTCGATTAACCTTGCGACGAAGGACTACGGTATTACCGCCAGAGGCGCTCTTAGGCGGATGGTTTTTGTGCGTTTTGACCGGGAAATGGCGGGCCGATGTCCTAAATGCTATTTAATCGTACCGTTATTAAGATAAATTTATTGAATTTAATTCGTGCGACTGCGAAATTGCTATGAGGATGTAAGAAACGCATCTGCCGCTGGGTGGCAACAGCGTGCGTGCTGAAGAATTAGTGTGGGTGTCGGTGTCACAGTCATGAACTACATTAGCAAAGTGAGCGTACCTGCGCGAAAGAGCCGCCCTCTCGATCCGCAAAGACCCATTTCGCCGAAACGTAAGGCATTTACACCGACAATTTCATATAAAGCCGTCCAACCGCTGGCTATTGCTTTTGATGCACTGATAATTTTTGCGACAAGTGTAGTGAGCGGCGTTGTCTACCACCTCGAAACAATTGGCGTTGAAGGTGACGTCACAAAGTTCACCGGCTTTGCCGCCGTTGTCGCTGTTCTGTTCATTGCGCTGGCAAAAAATCGCGGGCTCTACGAGTTGACGGAGCTGCTGAGTTTCCGATCGCAGCTTCGCGAAATTACGATGGCGTGGGGCGCCATTTTTCTGTTCCTCACGGGCGTCGCCTTTACAATGAAGATTGGCGACGAGTTCTCGCGTGGGACGACGTTCATATTCGCCATCGCCGGCTATTTCGCCTTGGCTAGTGCGCGTGTCTTTTGGCGGTTTTTTCTGGCTGACGGTTTTGCCGTGCGCAAATTTTCCGGTCGTGAAGTTATGCTGATCGAGGAACAGTCCGCGGATTCCAGCCTTCTCGATTCATTTTCACGGCACGGTATGCGGCTTTCCGATCACTTCGTGCTTCCCGATACGAAAGATACACAACGCCGCAAGGACGTCATCGCTCAAGTCATCTCAACGGCCCGCGGCTCGAAGATTGAAGAGATCGTTGTCAGTGCCAACCTTGAACGTTGGTCTGAATTAAAAAGTCTGTTGGCAGAATTGCGGGTGCTTCCTATTCCGGTCAACCTCCTGCCGCGCGGACCTATTTCGGAATTGCTGACGGCTCAATCACATTTTATCGGCGATGCGATTTCGATTGAACTGCAACGCGGCCCGCGCACGCTCTGGGACGGGGCCATCAAGCGGATCTTTGACGTCGTGATTGCGAGCGCGGCGTTAGTCTTGCTGAGCCCCTTGCTCGTGATGACGGCTATCGCAATCAAATTGGATTCGGCTGGCCCGGTAATCTTCCGCCAGCGGCGCTGTGGATTTAACGGCCGACAATTTCAAATTTTTAAGTTTCGTACGATGTCCGTCATGGAAGATGGCGACGCTATCGCGCAGGCCCGACCGGATGATGCTCGCATCACTCGTGTTGGCAGCCTGTTGCGACGGACCAGCATTGACGAGTTGCCTCAGCTCTTCAATGTTCTTGCCGGCACGATGTCGATCGTGGGACCGCGGCCGCATGCCCTTGCGCATGAACATCTCTTCGACCAGACCGTGGGCAACTACGCGTTCCGCAACCACGTGAAACCGGGCCTGACCGGATGGGCACAGGTCCATGGCTGCCGCGGCGAAACGCGCACCACCGCCGATGTTGAAAAGCGGGTCAAATACGATCTTTGGTACATCGACAACTGGAATCTCTTTGTTGATTTCAAAATCATATTGATGACGGTCGTTGAAATTGTCCGCGGCGAGAATGCCTATTAGCGCCTCGAGGCCGACCTGCTAAAGCGGTCGAAACTGCTGTCGTTACAACCTTTTATCGCCATTTGGGTTCGTTCTGCCAAAATGAGGCATAGAGCGTAATAGGATCTACCTTTAGGTGCTGCAAATACAGCCGGTTCGCAGTGGACCGATCGATCAAGCAACAGCGCTGGCTGCGGACAAAGATGGGTTACCCCATGTCTCCCAATTCGGGACGCTCCTTTGAGCTGCGCGAATTTTGCGGATTCCCGCCGCCGAGAATTGGCCGCAGCCCGAATATCCGTTCCGGCGTTGCTCGGTATGCGTCTCTTAACGGAATTTTTCGGGTACCGCTAAACAACCCAAAAAGCCCGTCCCGAAACCATTGGCGCTGCGCCAAGGCGATCAAGGTGGCGGACCAGCGCTGTTTTTGCGCTGGATTTGCAGGCTTTTGCCGGTGCCCCTTCGTCGCAACGACGATAGCGGAAGCTATGGGGCAATCGAAATATAGCGGAAACAGGGCCAAAATAGCGGAATTTTTCGGGACGGATACAGAAAGCGTGACGCGATTATGCCCCTTGCGCCGCATCGAGCGCGGCAGCCAGCGCTCTCGCAAGGTGGCGGACCAAAGGCTCGGTAGTGATGGTTCCATGGTTACCGGGGACGACATGGACTTGCACGTCGCCCTTGGCCAGATCACTCCAACCCAAAGCCGGATCCATGACCAGGTGAGACAGCATCTGCACGCGCGCGCGGAACAGTGTGATCGGCACTGGGGAAGGTATTGGCTGATAGTCTTGCAGGGCTCGAAAATGGGCCTCGAACACCCGAGCTTGCTCTGGCTCAAGGGGGCTAAGGTCAAACACCGAAGCGGCGTCTCGCCGCAACCCTAAGACCACTCTCAACCACCTCCGTAATATTCGCAGCATGCCGCGAAACTGACTGGCGGCGTCCGACGAGCCCAATTCGTCGCGAACGCGGCCCGGTATATTGGCGAGGAATTCGATGCAAAACCGGTACTACATTGCGTAACGTCAGCCGCCAGCCGGGTCTGCGCTGGTCGATAATTGCGAGCAGCCCGATTTCATGGCCCTGCTCCACAAGCTGCTGTGCCATCTCGTAAGCGACCATCGCGCCAAATGAGTGGCCGCCCAGATAGAACGGCCCGGCAGGTTGATGACGGAGCATCGCGGCGACGTAACGCGTGGCGATCTGACTGATGCTGTCAGTGAGGCCGGCTTCGGACGTCCTGCGAAGGCCGAAAAAGGGACGATTTGTGCCCATGTGCGTGGCGAGACGCTGCAGGTGCAGCACGTCGCCGCCGACCCCGTGAACGCAGAAGAATGGTGGCAGATGTCCAAACGGCTGCAGCGCCACGACCGGATCCATTGCCGGCGGCGGCGGCTCATCTGCCGCGAGCAGTTGCACCAACCCGGCGATCGTCAGTCCGCCCGTCACCACGTCGACGGTGAGGCGTCGGCCGAAGCGCGCCTCGATGGTGGCAAACAGGTTGAGCAGCGCTAGCGAATCCCCTCCGAGGTCGAAAAAGTCGGAATGGACACCGATCGGCGACCTCTGCAACACATCTTCCCAGATTCCGGCGACCTCGCGCTCCAGTCCTGATTCTCTGCGGCTGATGCGCGGAGGCTGAAGCTTCCCCACGCGGTGGCGCTGGGAGCGCCTTGCGGTCAAGCTTTCCGTTGGGTGTCATTGGCATGGCGTCAAGCCAGGCAAAGGACGCGGGCACCATATGCCGCGGTAATTGCCGCTCCAATGCCGCACGCACTTTGTCCGTCGCAGGCGCTGCGCCGGATGCAGGGACGAGATTACCGCTGACATGCCGCTCATCCCATCAGACCTAGTTGACAGAATTGCCGGTGGCGAAAATGCACTGCGCGTGCTTCGCGAGTGGCGCGGTAAAACGCAGATTTATATCTCGCACAAGACTAGCATCGGACAAGCGTTACATTTCTGATCACGCTCCTGCCGGTCGCCAAATTCGCATAAATTGGCACATTGAGATGGAGAATGGCATGACTGCATCTATTACAGGAGAGCAGCTGCAAAAGAATACGGGTTTGCTTCGTTCGGAAGCGCGGCGCCACCTGTAGAAGTTACCTACCACGGGCGCCCGGAGCTCATCGTTATGTCAGTCGAAGACTATGAGCTGCTACGGCAGGGACGAAAAACGCCTTATCGCATTGACAATATGCCGATCGAAAAGATTGAACGGATAGCGGCAAACCGGATGGATGACAGTCACGTCCACTTGGACGCGTTGATGAACGACTAAATGCCGCTCCGCCAGCCAGAGATCGGCCTTATCGTCCACAGCGAGCGCTCGCACAGGTAACGCGCCACCGTTAATATAGAGTTGGAGCAAGCCGCGCATGAACGCGAGGTATGAGTTTTGAAGGGCAGATGAGCACGCAAGGATTGCAGGACAAGCAGAAAGAAATCGATTTTTTCGACGCGCATGCCCTAAGCGACGGATGGGACGTCTTCACCCCTCAGGCCAATGCGCGGCTCATCGCCGCCTTTGTGCGGCTGAGCGGGCTACCGCGCGGCGCGCGGGTCGCCGATCTCGGCTGCGGCTCAGGGGTATTCACCGAGCTGTTGCGACGCGAAGGCTTCTTAAGTGTCGGCCTCGACATTAGCCCCAAGCTCATCGCGCTCGGACGCGTCAAATATCCCGGGCTTGATCTGCGCGTCGGCGATGCGGAGAATTTGCCGTTCGCGAGCGGCAGCCTTGATGGCGTGCTGCTCAGCGGCCTCGTCCATCACTTTCCCGATCCGAGCCGCCTCGCCAAAGAAGTGCGGCGCGTGCTCAAGCCGGGTGGGCGCTTTGTTGCCTACGACCCCAACCGCATGAACCCTTTCATGTGGCTCTATCGGGACCGGTCGTCGCCATTTTACAGCCCGATCGGCGTCACCGAGAACGAGCGCCCGGTCCTGGCCTCGCGAGTGGTCGAGATATTCCGCAAGGAAGGTTTCAGCGTCAGCACCGAATATCTTGCCGGCCTCGCCTTTCGCTCCGGGGCCTCGCAACGTAAGCGTAAACTGCTGGTCATCTATAACTTCATCGACAATGTCATTTTCAATCTTCCGGTTATGAAGCCGTTCCGGCCCTTCCTGCTCACCAGCGGTGAAAAGCTGTGAACGGGGCGATTGCGCCACCTGAATCAGCCCCATTCCGTGCGAAACGGCGCATTTACATAAGCACAGACTTCCCGCGCGAAAATGTTGTAATGGCTTAAGTCCGAATCAAGGCCGAGCCCATTCAGATCGATATTTTTAGATTGCAATGGTGTGGAGAATGATCCGTTTAGAGCCCCGTCCAATCGGGCGACGACTTGTAAACATTAATCGCTTAGTTGCGTTCTTATTTTTGTTGCTGGCAAGTACGTGGGTGGCGTTAGTCAACGGTCAGCCGCTGTTTAATATCGACACGACCGCCTATGTGCGGGGAGCAGATTTCGCGGTTGTCTATTTCTTAGGGCCTAAGTTTGCCACCGCTTGGACCCAACCGCGTACCTTGCAAGGAGTGGAGCCACCACGGCAGCAGCATGAGGCGCACGGAGTAAAAAACAGCGGCGAGATTAGTCTCAATTCTCCATTTGATAAATCCGTCATGGCCGGGCGATCAATTTATTATGGCGCTTTGCTTTACCTAGGCTATATCTCAAGTGGATTCTGGTTGGTCGTTTTCACGCAAGCCGCGATTTTCTTATACCTATCATATACTCTTACGATCGGGTGCTTGCGGTTATCATTTGTCTCTTTCGTGTGCGCGACCGCAATCACACTGATCGCTACCCCTGTTTCTTTTTTCATTAGTGTCTTGATGCCCGACGTATTTGCCGGTTTTTTAATTCTGAGCCTAATTATTACAGTCGGATTTTGGGATTTACTAAAATATCGCGACCGCGTTATTTTGTCTTGCATAATATTATATTCGACACTTGTCCACACATCGCATCTGCTCCTGCTGATCTGGATCGTTGCAATTGTCACGATGATTTCCTTGCTTGTGGGGCTGAATGCTAAACCGCATAGGTCCGTTCGAAACAGTATCGCGGTTTTGTTTGCTTTGAGTATCGTCGGAATCTTTGGTGAACTCGCGTTTTCATACGGCGTGCGCCATACAATCGGTGCCGATCCGATTCGACCGCCATTTTTAATGGCGCGCATGATCGCCGATGGGCCGGGTTACAAATTTCTTCAAGGAAATTGCGCAAAAAGGACTTATGCCGTCTGCAAATATATCAACCGGCTGCCGGTTTCTGACGGGGACTTCTTGTGGTCGGAAAGCCCAACGAATGGCGTTTTTCGCGTGGCCGATCTCCCTACGCGAATAGCGCTTTCTTCGGAACAAACATCATTTGCAATCGACGTGTTTCGATTCGACCCCGTAGCGGTCATCGCGAGTGCAACGAGGGACTTCTTCCGTCAATCCTTCAAAATTACACTCGATTCGTTTTTTCTGAACGAGGAGGCGCTAAAAAACTTTGCGACAAGCCTCCCCCCATCTTATTTTGACGCAATGACACGGTCGCGTATCGCAACGCGTGACCGGTTATTGCAAATCCTCGCTACATTTTACTTTTTGACCTACCTTATGTCGCTGGTAGCTCTGCTGCTGATTTCAGTTTCGTTGTATTGGACAAGATCCAAAAGAAGCCGGCTAGTTTTACCCCCGCCAGAATGGACCCCCATTTTCACGCTCATGGCGTTGGCAATTGTGAGCAATGCGGCAATATGCGGAATCTTATCGGGGCCAGCCTCGCGGTATCAAACTCGTGTATCGTGGATCCCTCTGTTCATTCTCGGACTTATTGCCGCAAAATATTGGCAGCCAAAAATGACGAAATTGTTCGAGCGACGTGTCCGCACAGATGCAGTACGGGAGGCGTAGTGGTGCAAGGCCACTGTGAATTTTAATTCACGGTGCGGATGCTGCACGAGTCATTGAGGGATTGAAGGACTATCAATCAGGCACTCGCGGAGAATAGGCTCAGCGCTTTTGACCAGCCATAGTTTGCGCGAAACACGAGCGGGCAAATCGACCGATATCTTTTATGTGCGCAATGTCTCGGACTGCGTTATTGGATACGCACTGTCCCGCGACCACGACGAAACTTTCGCCAACGTGATTCCCGCCGCGGCCGGTTCTCAGCCGCTCATGAATTTGACCGATTTTGTCTGAGACAATGTATTCGACGGGTGCTGCCGGCGCCCATTTCACAAGAATATCAGGAAGAAGATGGCTTCGCGGTCCCTCGAACAAGTCGCGCGTATGCAAGATGTTTTTGACCAATGGCTCATTCGTTCCGACGACGCGGATCGACATGAGTGCATCCTCAAGCCAAGCGACGTAGTCATCCAATTCTTTGCTTCCAGCCTCAAAGAAACCCTGGGCTTCGCGCCCTTTAATGTTGAGGCGCAGATATCCCAAGCCTTCGGTTGATAGTGCAAATGCCGGAGTGCGGGACCAATCATAGCCGCCAATGATGCTCCGATTGGCAACCCAATCCTGGACGGTCTCACCGAGAAGTTCAGCAAGGACTGTTTGCAGCTTATAGGGAACGGTTTTGCGAAGCAGCGAGACGAAACTGGGTCCTTTCGCTGGTGTATCGACGATCCCGCGTTCAGAGAGGTAACGCGCGTTGAGCTTGGCCATGATTGTTCGCAGGAAATGGTCTTGCGCCGTATTTGGGGCCATCCCGTGCAGCGCGAACAAAATTAACGTGGTGCGCTCGTCTAGCGCGTGATCAATGATCCGTTGAAGTTGGCGATCTTGCGCTTTGTAGATCTCCAACAATGCATTTGGATCTGCTTTGGAGGCAAATTCTCCTGTATTCGGCCAAAGGATATGGCCCGCTCGATGTACTTCGTAAAACCCTGCAAGAAAGAATTGCCACTCGTGTCGATTCATCAACCAGAGAATTGCATCGGACTTACGTTCGACTGCCTCGCTCAACCGAACGCGGAGCTCGTTACATTGTGCGTCGTCCTTGGGTACGGGAACGTCCTTGCCGATGGGCCGACGCCCGAACCGGTGACAAATCTCTGCAAGTAGGGCGGAATCAGATGCTTCTGACCATGAGGTCTCTTGGTAGGACCAGTTGGTAATCTGGCAGCAAGGTGCAGTTTGGCTATTGAGGACGCATCCGGCATCGAGGACAGTGCACGAAATACCAGCACGAGAAAATTCATACCAAAACGGTTCGAACTCGAATTGTTCACGGCAAACCGCATCTCGCTGCCGCCTTTGCTTGTGATGCTTGGCGTCCCACTGAAACGGAAAATATATGCCATGGTCCCCGACATCCTTGCCGGATGCGAAGGTTGGCCATGGACTTCCGCTGAATTGTCCCCCCGGCGTTTCTGGTGCAATCACGACACCTTGTTTCAGCAATGACTGCAGAACCGGCAATTGATCAAGGTGCATGCGCGCGAAAGGGAGACTCATCGCGTCGATGCCGAGCATAAGCACACGTGATTTGCGGTCTGTCCTATTAACCACGTCGTCCATCAACAACCGATCCGTTAGCAAGTTTACTATCGTGAGCAATATTCCATTGGTTTAGCAGGTTTCTTGCCGATGAGCCCTGTTTGATTGTATCTTGGTTGAGGGCCAGTGTGTTCATTGTAAAATTCCTACTATGCCAAAGCTTTTTTTGAAGCTTGTCGTCTCGGTCATCGTTTTTGCAATTGTCCTCAGCCGGATCAACATTGGTGCTGTGGGCGAGGCGATCGGCGGCGCAGATATTTTGTTTCTGACTTTAGCTTTGTTTTTGTCCTTGGCAATGCTCGTCACGGACGCAGCGTTCTGGAAAAGCGTGTTGGGCTCGCTCGGGCACCGCATTTCGCTCGGAACCGCTCTTCTCTACTGCATCGTTGGCTCGTTTTTCGGCGCTTTTGGCCTGTCGTGGACAGGCGTCGACATCTTTCGGGCCGTACAACTGCGACAATCGGGCATTCCGACGGAAACTGCAATTCGCGCCGTTGTTACGACGAGACTAATGTCGCTGACCTCTCTGCTTGCGGTTATTGCCTGCGGATTGCCAATCGTGCTTGGCTACGGATTGCAACCCCACGATAAACTTTTGTTAGTTTCGTTTGTCGCAATTGGTATCGGTGGAATGGTTGCAATTGTTATATTTGGTTCAGCTCATAACCGTTTTCCCCTCGTTGAGCTGCCAACTGTCCTCAACAAGGCTGCTGGTGTTTCAAATGATTTCTTGAAGGCTCTCTCAAGCAAACGCTACTCACCGACCAGTCTTTTATTTTCAACGTCGACTCACCTGCTGCGGGTTTCGACCTTTGCGGCAATTGCGGCTGCATTCCATGCCGGAGTGAACTTTGCGGCTCTCTTTGCCCTTGTCCCAATTTCTCTTCTGGTCGCCATGGTGCCGATCGCCTTGGGAAGCTGGGGCGTGCGCGAAGCCAGCGTAATATTCTTTTTGGGACATGTGGGCGTGCCAGCGGCAATGGCGCTCAGCATCTCCGTCACATATGGGATTCTCCAACTCATTGTTGACGCGATCGGTGGACCCGTGTGGATATTGGCACGCTCGCACCATTATGAACTCATGGTGAAGGATAGTGGTGCACAAGCTTCAACTGGGCGAGGCACCTTGGCAGGCCCACGATTAAAGTCATGAAGAAAACCGTTGCCATCATCGGAGGCGGCCCCGCCGGACTAACGGCGGCTTACACGCTTTCCACTCCTGGAAGTGAGTTCAAGCCCGTTGTGTTTGAGGCGTCAGATATGATTGGCGGCATAGCTCGGACTGAGACTTACAAAGGCTACCGGTTCGACATCGGCGGGCATCGGTTTTTTACCAAGATCCCTGAGGTGCAGGCGCTCTGGCGCGAAATCTGTGGCGACGACCTTGTCAGGCGGAAACGGCTGAGCCGGATCTATTATGCTGGCAAATACTATTCGTACCCACTCAAGACCTTCAATGCGTTGTCGAAACTGGGGCCAGTCGAAGCGTTACGAATCTTCCTCAGCTACCTTAAATGGCAAGTGTGGCCCCACAAAACCGAAGACAGTTTAGAACAGTGGGTCATGAATCGTTTTGGCGGGCGGCTCTATTATTACTTCTTCAAGACCTACACAGAAAAGGTTTGGGGCATCCCAGGCACGCAAATTACATCGGATTGGGCAGCACAACGCATCAAGAATTTATCTCTGGGAAAAGCCGTCTGGAATGCAATTTCTGGAGCAAATGACACCACCAGTCTGATCGAGGAGTTTGACTATCCCCGCCTTGGGCCCGGAATGATGTGGGAGAAGTGCCGCGATCGCATTCATGAGCGTGGCGGCGAAGTTCGATTGAATTGCAATGTTGAGCGTATCATGCGCACTGGCAACCGTGTTGAGGCGGTAGTGATCGGCGGTCGCGATCGGACCACCAGGCCACTAAGAGTGACTGCCGATGAATTTATCTCGAGCATGGCACTCACCGATCTCATTGCTTGCATCGAGCCGGCGCCGCCCGAAGAGGTCGTGCGCGCGGCCCGACAACTCAAATACCGCGATTTCTTGATCGTTACACTGATTCTCGACCATAGCGATCCCTTCCCCGATAACTGGATCTATATCCATAGCCCGGAGGTCAAAGTCGGGCGAATTCAGAATTTCCGAGCATGGTCGCCAGACATGGTGCCGGATCCGCGGCACGCAAGCGTCGGTTTGGAGTATTTCTGCCATGCCGGCGACGGGCTTTGGTCCATGTCGAATGCCCAATTGATAGCCCTTGCGACCGGCGAGCTCGATAGATTAGGCCTGGCACCCAAGGAAAGCGTGATCGATGGCACGGTCATCCGCCAACCAAAAGCTTACCCCGTCTACGACGAAAATTACCGCAGCGCGCTGGACGTCATTCAAAGTTGGTTGAACGGACTTGAGAATTTTCAGACCGTGGGTCGCAACGGATTGCATCGTTATAATAACCAAGACCATTCAATGCTTACCGCGATGTTAGCGGTGCAAAATCTTGGACGCCATAAGCACAATGTGTGGGACGTGAATGTCGAACGGTCGTATCACGAACAATTCACGCTCAACATACAAGCCCAAGCGGCGGAGTAGCGGTTATGAATTCGGCCGCAATAGACCGTTTCGCCGTGATCGTGCCGGCTTATAATGCTTCAGGAACGATCGTCGATTGTATTGACGCCATTTTGAGTTCAACGCGGAAGCCAAGTGAAATCATCGTCTATCACGATGGACTAACGGACAACGTACACAAAATCGCACGCACGCCCAATGTGCGCGTCATTGCCAACCCTGGCCCGCCTGCTGGGCCAGCGCGGGGCCGAAATGCCGGCTCCCGAGAATCGACTTGCGATGTTCTGATATTTGTCGACGCCGATGTCATCGTCGCGAAAGACGCATTCGGTTTACTTTTGGCCGAGATGGAAGACGACGCGCAAATTTGGGCGACTTTCGGGTCGTATGACAATACCCCGCGCGTGACGAGACTCGCAGCGCTCTACGCAAACCTACGACACCACTGGGTCCACCAGAGCGGCCAACGCGAAGCTGTCACGTTCTGGGCCGGCCTTGGCGCGGTGCGCCGAGAGGCTTTCTGGGCCGTTGGCGGTTTTGATGAAGAACCGGCCATGTCCATGATCGAGGATATCGAACTCGGGACGAGGCTAAAGCGTGAAGGCGGGCGGATCCGGCTTGTTCCGGAAGCTCTTGGGACACACTGCAAGGACTGGACGATTGCGCAGCTTTGGCGGACGGACATTTTTTACAGGGCCATTCCGTGGGCCCGGCTGTTGGCGAGCGGCGCTTGCGTCGAAGGCCATCTGAACGGCGCCACGCGGGAGCGCTGGTCGGCAGCGCTCGCCTATCTTTCCTTGCTCACACTAGCGGGCTGTTTCTTGTCGGCTTGGTCCGGCATCGGCTTCCTATTCTTTGCCTTTTTGTACCTGTTTCTAAATCGTGGACTATTTCAATTGCTGCTGCGGCGCGGCGGCGTTAGGGCGCTCGTCGTCGGAGTGATGCTGCACTGGGTTTATCATCTGTACGCCAGTGCTGCCTACATCGTCGTGAAGCTGCGCCTCTTACCGCCGGCTAAATCCGGTTCAAGGTTCCATGTCGGAAATGCTCCGCCGATGGCGCCAATCGCAGTCGACTTCGCCAGACGTGATGGGATTGGTGATAATTCAATACGATAGGGCTATGTCCATTCGAAAAGCGCTACCGATTCACCTCGCAGTTACGATTTTTTTGCATGACATGGGACGCGCTTGTAAACGGTGGAAAGAGTTACGTGCATTTCTCGCGCTCCCTCGATTTCAGCGATAGCTGTTAAGCAAAGCCGCTTCGCGCCGAGCAAGAATGAATGGTCCTCACGACAAGAAGCGACGCATCCGACATCAAGGCGGCAGTAGCGATTGTCGGCGCGGGCCCGGCAGGCATTTCACTGGCGTTGGCATTGGCGCGCGCGAATATAGACACTGTCATCATCGAATCCGGTGGTGAACGGGCGGATATCTGGACGACGTCGCTGTCCTCGGCCGCGGCGATCACGCCGGAAAATCATGCGCCGCTTGAATGGGCCTCGCCGCGCAGGCTCGGCGGGGCAACTTGGACATGGGGCGGCCGATGCGTTGACATGGATCCAATTGATTTCGAGCCGCGGCTTGGAGCCGAGGTCCCGGGTTGGCCGATCAGCTATGAGGATGCGACCGCCGAAGCAACGGCGGCGGCTGCATTCCTCGGCATCGGTAGACCTCAGTTTGAGGTGCAGCTTGATTGCCTCGGGACCGAAAGCGTCTTGCACACTCGGTTGGAACGCTGGTGTGCCGATCCACGGCTTGCGAGGCAGCACGCCACTGAAATGCGGACGAGTGCAAAGGCGCGCTTCTACACGGGTCTCACCTGCACGGGGATGGCCTTCGATGCGGGTGGACGACAGGCGCTCGGATTACGCGTCAAGCATCGTTCCGGCTCCGAGTGTCTGGTCACCGCGCGCCACTACGTGCTTGCCGCCGGCGGGATCGAAACCGCCCGACTACTTCTCGCATCGAACAAGACTGTAGCCGCGGAGACGGGTTGCTCATCCCCGTGGCTCGGCCGCAGTTATATGGGCCACTTTGAGGGGAGTATTGCGGATATCGTTATGGACGGCCTAAGCGATGATGCGCTCGACTACAGACTCGACGGCACAGCTTGCTTTGTGCGTCCTCGCCTCATGCTTGGGCCGGAAACGCTCCGGCGAAACGATCTGCGAAATATCGCATTTTTGCCGACCAATCAGCCGCTCGGCGACTGGCGCCATCGGTCGGGCGCCTTGTCGGCGGCAGCGCTCGCGCTCTACATGCCGATTTTGGGGCGGACGCTGCAGCCGGGGCCTGTTCGCGATATTCTGCTTGGGCAGCCATTCAATGCTGCCGCTCTACGACATCATCTGATGAACATTGTTGGCGACGGTCCGGGCATCATTGGTTTTGCAGTCCAAGCCCTGCTGCAACGATTAAAGCGCCCGCAAGCCCCTGGTATGTTTGTCCGCAATAAAGCGCGACGTTACCGCCTAATGTATATCGCGGAACAGTCACCCTCCTACGCCAGTCGGATTTTTCTTTCGCATGATCGGGATGCGCTTGGGCTGCCGCGTGTCATCATCGAAAAATCGATCGCCGACGCCGATGTGATGAGCATCTTGAAAGCACACGATATATTGGACCTTGAACTGCGACGACTGAAGCTGGGTCGATTAGAGTACCATGCTGAACCAGCGGACCGACGCGCCGTCGTCGTGGCTCACGGTGCGGATGGGTATCATCAAATTGGGCTCGCGCGCATGGGCGATGACCAGCGATCGAGCGTCGTCGACGCAAACTGTACCATGCACGCCGTCCCCAATCTCCACATCGCCGGCAGCGCTGTGTTTCCGACCTCTGGCCAGGCTAATCCAACATTTCTCATCGTATGTCTTGCGCTTCGTCTCGCGAAGCGACTGATTGCAGAGCTCTAGGGCGGATCGTACCTGCCGTCGAGATGATAGATGTTGTCAACGCGGCGTGTTTGCGAGAATTGGCCGCGGCCAGAATGTCCATTCCCGGCTTTGCTCGCTATTCGTCTCTTAACGGAATTTTTCGAGTACCGCTAAGCAACCCACTAAACGCGTCCTGAAAACGTTAGCGCTGCGCCAAAGCGATCAAGTCGGCGGACCGATGCTATTTTTGCGCCGGATTTGCTGGATTTTACCGACGCCTCTTCGTCGCAACGACGATAGCGGAAGCTATGAGGCAATCGAAATTTAGCGGAAACAGGGGCAAAATAGCGGAATTTTTCGGGACGGATAATGAATGGGCGCGTGCCGCCGAAAGGCCGGGCCGCGTCCCGTTGACCCGTGCGGCTATTGATTTTCGCGCACACAAGTTCAGTGGTCCAGTCCGCCTCGCGGGGCCGGAAACCAACGTGAGCGGGCGTCCGCAGGTTAGGAAGTCGGGTCGAGAGTGCTCTGACTACTCAAGGTTCCAAACGCATTGCGAAGCTTTTGACGTGCCGGGCGCTCGACGAGCAAGTACATTACTGTCGCCGAACCAACAACGGCGACCACTATCGCCGTCGCGATCATCGGCAGCATAATCGGGACCATGTCCGGAAGAAAACGGTCAACTAGGTGTCTGAATGTAATGATAACCGGGTAATGCAACACATAAATCGAATATGAAATCTCCCCGAGCCAAACTAACATGCGGCTTCCGAGCACATAGCTGGTGCATGACGACGCAGAAAAAAAGATCGTCAAAGCCAAAACACCAATTAGGAAAGAGTCATTAATCATCGTCGAAGCTGCAATGAGAAAAACGCCGAACAGTAACAGTGCTGGTACTTCGGTTCTCGCTCTTGGAAAGAGCTCGCCGATCTGGTGGGCGCGGCACAGAGTAGCTCCACACGCAAACTCAACGGTAACCCGAAAAAGCGGATGGCTATGTGCCAGGCGCCCGTGCACAGTCCAAAGAATTGCCGTGGCGGCGATTAGTATACCGCAAGCAGCGACGAGAGCGCTTATCGAGCTGCGGAGCCGCAGCAGCAATGGTGCCAAACCGAGAAAGACCAGGTAGGCGAACCATTCGGCGCTGACGGACCATGTCGGCGCGTTCCACGAACCCGAGACATTGTATCTCCAGACCTGGATCAACGCGAGATTCCGGAAAAAATCGGGACCCTGCCATGCCTCGGGGTGTCCGGGTGTAATCCCACGTAAAGAGAGGATTTTAATCATCACGGCAAGCGCGAGTAGCACAGCGACATAGACCGGGTAAATGCGAATAAAGCGGTGCCAAATATAAACAACGGCCGCAGCAGGAGTAGGACGGGCCAGGTCGAAAAAATAAACGTGTGTAATGATAAATCCAGAAAGGATGAAGAACAGATCGACTCCTAGATATCCCCTCTCCAAAAAAGGGATCTGTGCTCCCAAATGAATCTCGGGAAAATAGAAGTTGATGTGAAATCCCAGAACTAGCATGGCTGCCAATGCGCGGATGCCGGTCAGCATGGGAAGCTGACGGGTCTGGGCAGGAGCAACGGTGACACTGGCGGGCATCGTAACCCTCCCGAGCTCAAGAGCAATTCTCAGCTCAAGCACGGCTGTGTGGCCGTGACCAAGTGTGTCAATCGGCCGGAAATCCCCTACATCTCGACCGAAGGCCCGCGAGGGTCCACGGGAGACTACGTCCATTTATCACAGCTAGTCTTGGAAAGTGGGTTGAAAAGATACCCCGCAGTCCTCGTCACGGACGCAGGGATTTCATTGAAGCGATGTAACCCCCGCAACGGCGCAATGTGGCGTAACTAGGCGGTCCCTCGGAAATCCGATCATGCGTTTTGATCAGGCTGCGAGTGCAGCGTCGTCCGTTTTCCGCGCAGTATCAACAGGCCAAACGCGCCGAGGCCGGTGGCAAAGAGCGGGACTGCGGATGGCAATGGTCGCCTCGCCAACTTAGGCACTCGTCGACGTTCCGCCGACCGCGTATGTGGATGGCCGCAATTCCGACCGGCGGCGCAAGCGTGAGATCGTTCCGTGCACCAGTCACGGTCAACGTTTTCTGTCCAACATTTCCCGCACGTCGACTTTGGCTGGTACGGAGTTGTCGGATCGGCATCGCCTCTAGCGATTGCTTGTGCCGACTTCGCCGCCTTAATCAGCCGCTTACCGAGCTTGCTCATCTGTCATCATTCATTCTAATTTCACTCGCCGTTTAAAGGTCCTGGCTTTGACTGACGTTCTGTAGGCATCCGCGATTCCTGTCTTCTTCACTCATTGCCTTCATAGATTGCTTCCGAGCATAAAGACGGGAACGTCGTCGCCTGCAAAGTACTGCACCGTGCGAACGCCGCCGCGTTTGCCCTTGCCGCTGGCGGCAAACCGGAGCTTCGTGCGCCACCGGTCCCTACCATCGCCCGCCTTGGGGTCGGACGCGATGATCGATGATGGCCGCCATCGCATCTCCGGACAGGCCGCGTCCTTTGCGTCCTGTATATATTCTGGGGTTTCGACCACAGTGTGCACGGTCAGATATACGGCAATCTGTCAGCTGCTCATGGATCATTTCCGCGATTTTTCTTTTGCAGACTTACGCAGGCGGACACCCGGTCCACCGCCGTTCTCGTCGATGAATTCGACGCCGGCCAGATTCGAACGCGCGCCTTATTACGTCAAGGGTGGCGCGATCGCGGCTGGCTAATGCCCGCCTCAAGCTGATGCACCGTCACAATACCAACGCCAGCCTCGCGAGCGAGATCTTGCTGGCTCCAACTGATTAGAGCCGCGCGCTGCCCTGCATTGGGCTGGGGTCATCATCTGCCCTAGATGCCAATTACGATCGATTCCTACAATTCCATAAAAAAGTTATGGACAAGACCGATAGCATATATTATATATGCTTACATGAATATTATATATGCATCGTATCAATGTCCAAATGACCAGATGGAGTGAACCAATGGACCAGCTAGCAATCGCCACCACCACCTACCGCGCCATCCGCGATCGTATACGGGCGCAAGACCCGCAGATCGACGAGCAGACGCTTGCCGATACCGTGGAAGGGCTGACCGACTTGCATGAGATCCTGCAGGCGGTCATCCGGGCTGCCTTGGCCGATGAGGCCCTGGCCGCAGGGCTTAAGGGTCGCATTGCCGAGATGCAGGACCGCCTCGATCGGCTGCAGGACCGGGCCGTCAAGCGCCGGCAGATCGCCAAAGACGTGATGATTGAGCTTGATCTCAAAAAGCTCACCGCGCCCGACTTTACCGCCTCGATCCGCGACGGCATGCCAGCGCTTGTCGTGCTCAATGAGGATGCAGTGCCGAGCATCTATTGGCAGCCCGTGCAGCCCCGCCTCAAGCGGCAGGAATTAGCGCAGGAACTCAAGCATGGGGCCGAGGTCCCCGGCGTCACGCTCTCTAATCCCGAACCAGTGTTGAGCGTGAGGACACGATAATGGGCTTCTCAGCAAAACAAGTACAGGCGCTGCGGCGCCAACCCAGCCACCAGTATATCCGCACCCGTGAGGCGCATGGCCGTGAGCTCACCTATCTCGAGGGCTGGTACGCCATCTCGGAGGCCAACCGCATCTTCGGCTTTGATGGCTGGAACCGGGAGACGGTCGAATCCAAATGCGTATTGGCCAGGGAGAACCGCGGCACTTATCTGGCGGTCTATATCGCCCGGGTGCGGGTCACCGTGCGGGCCAGGGGCAGAACCATTATCCGTGAAGGCCATGGCACCGGTGAGGGGCATGGAGCCTCCCCGGGCGAAGTGCACGACATTTCACTCAAGGCTGCAGAAACCGATGCCACCAAACGGGCACTAGCGACCTTCGGTAAACCATTTGGTCTTGAGCTCTATCGGAATGGCAGGCCAGCATTGCTCCAGAAGCCCCTGCCCTCACCGCCTCCTGTCCCGGTGTCCGCCGACGCCCGTCATAGTTTTCATCCAGACGATACGACGCCAATTCCGCGGCCATCCCGCTACTATGGTCGCCGCCAGGATCTGGTCACGCGCGATCGGGCGCAGGGCCGACGTAATCAGCAAGTGCAACCATCCGCCGAGACCTCGATTGTCCCGGTCTCACCCGGTCTCGTCCCAGCCAAAATTGACAAGAGCCTTCTCACCGTTGCCGAGCCCAGGCGGCTGCGTGACAAAACCCATCTGCGCTTCGTCGCTTCGCAGCCCTGCTTGGTCTGCGGCCGACAACCATGCGATCCGCACCATCTGCGATTTGCCCAACCCAGAGCCTTGGGTCTCAAGGTCAGCGACGAGTTCACCGTTCCCCTTTGCCGCGGACATCATCGACAGCTGCATCAGGCCGGCGATGAGCTGGCCTGGTGGACCAATCATCACTTGGAGCCGCTGAGCATCGCCTCAACATTATGGCAGACGTCACACCCGCTCGCGGCAAGCCCCCCAGAGTTGACCGCGGATGCGTCAATGGCTGAGGTCAAAGACACCACAAACGGCAAGGAAAAGGATGACCCCCGCGCCATTCCGGTCATTCCAAATGATGAAACGAAGCCAATTCCTCCGAGTGGCTCTCAATGAGCTCGCTCAGGCAAATCGCGGCCAATCGCCGCAACGCACAAAACAGCACCGGGCCAACGACGCCAGAGGGCAAAGACCGTTCGCGCCGCAATGCGTTGCGCCATGGCCTTACCGCCGAGACCGTCATTACGGAGCTTGAGGGTTGCGAAGATTACCAAGCCTTCGAAGCTGCGGTGATTGCCGATTACGATGCCGAATCGGCAGTCGAACGCGAGCTGGCGCTGCGATTGGCGAGCGTCCTATGGCGGCTGCGCCGTGCCACCGGTATTGAGACTGCTCTCTTTGAGTTTATATCAGAGGGCTCTCACAGGCATGACCATCAGCTTGCACACGAGAACGCCGCTGCAGCAGAGCGCAACCGACCCTTGCTGCGAACCATAACCGAAGCCGACGCGATGGAGAAAGTTGAGCTCAACGCCGATTCGAAAAAAGCGATCGCCGACCGCTTCTTGCGCCTCGCAGAGCTTCCGACTTATCCCCTCGATCGCCTCAGCCGCTACGAGCATATACTGTGGCGGCAAGCGCGGCAGCTTGTGTTTACGCTGGAGTCATTGCGGCGCCGCAAGCGACACCCGAGCCGCTCAAGCTTTCCCTTCTCGTTTCGACGACGCGAGCCCAGCGCATTGGTCGACGAGGTCAGGTGACGAGCTGCGAGACCAACCGTCGAATCTTTGGAATGTCTTATGACCTGTTACAATCGTGTACCCTATAGACTACAATAAACTATGATAGAGGTGCGCCAGACCGAGGAATTTTCTCGCTGGTTATGCCACTTGAGAGATGCGAATGCGATTGCGCGGATTGTCGCTCGTATTCGCCGCATGGAGCTCGGAAACCTGGGAGACAACAAGAGCCTTCGCGGTGGTCTGATGGAGATGCGGATCGATTATGGCGCCGGCTATCGCGTCTACTACGTGCGCCGTGGAAGCGAAATTGTGATCCTGTTATGTGGCGGCGATAAGCGAACGCAGCAGCAAGATATCAAGCGGGCTCGAGAATTAGTGGAGGAATTATAATGCTCAAGACGACACGATTTAAAGCCGCCGATTTTCTCGACACCGAGAAGAAACAAGCTTCATACATCACGGCAGCATTGGAAACCGGTGATGCAGATTTTGTGCGCGATGCACTCGGCATTGTGGCCAAGGCGCGCGGCATGAGCCAGGTGGCTAAGACAGCCGATCTGAACAGAGAAAGCCTCTATAAGGCGCTCAGCGAGACAGGTAATCCCGAATTCGGCACGGTAATGCGTGTGATCGGTGCCCTGGGTCTAACCCTGGCCGCTCGCCCTGCAGAGAGAAAGCGTACGCCTAGGAGGCACCGTGCGGCGTAGTCTGGATGGCAGCCGCTGCGCTTCGGGTTCCGTTCCCACACAACGCACGTTTACGAGTTCACGCTTTACGAAAAGTCAAAAATCGCGCCTAAGCGGTCGCGCCGGCGGCGTGATATTTGCCGTATCGCGCATAATATGATGTTGCCTCACCTGACGCTTTATTGAGAACAACACGCACGATAGACGCCGACTCGAGATGCTTAGTGCATTCTTTGATTTCTTCAACCGTCGTCGTGCCTGCCGCCGCAACAAAAAGCAGACAATCAATCTGCGAAAGAACTGCTATGACATCGTCGCTCATCAAAATCGGGGGTAAATCAATGATCACGGTCCAGGCTCTGAAATCCCGCTTAATTTGCTGCATGAGAGCGGCCATTTCTCGCGACGCCATCCATTCGGACGAATTTAGCCTCGCGCCCCGACACGGCAGCACAAGAATTTTCTCATCGTTTATGGATGCCTGAACTAAGGCATTCGGGAGGTCAGTCTTTCCTTCGAGGACGCTACCGATGCCCCATTTGCAATCCAAACCAAGTGATTTCGCAATTTGTGGCTTCTGAAGATCCATATCAATTAGCAACACCGATCGCCCGGGTTGGCGCGCAATACTCAGCGCCAGATTGATCGCGATCGTGGACTTTCCACAGCCTGGAGTTGGAGATGTAACACCGAGGATCTGCCATGACTTCATCGCCATGGATTGCAAAACTTGCGTCCGCAACATGTCGAAAGGCTTTGAGCGCGGATCCGCGATATCGTGCGCAATTATTCGCTTTGATTCGAGTTGCGCCGGTTTCAATGAAATTTCGGTTCCCCAGGAATGAGGTGAACCGGAAGCCGCCCCCTGAATTAGGGGCTCGCGCACCATCGAGCCTGCCTGCTCTGCGGGCAGTAAGCCCGCGGCTGACGAGCCGATAGTGCGTTCAATTGCTTTTCTAATGTGCTCCATCTGTGCCCTACTATTCCAATATGACGTCTACCAAAACCCTATCGCGCCAAATATGTCATCGCTTTAGCGAACAAAACGTCTAGCGGCGGCAAGAAGGTGTACATTGCGACCAGGCCCCCTATTAGCATCACAACAAAAATTCCGATGGTCAGTATGATTGAAGTTTTACGACGTCGCACTTCCCGTCGCGTCGTGACATATGGAATTGCAACGACTAGATGGCTGTCGATCAGGGAGTAAAGATCAGCACTGCGTACGGATTGCGGGGTTTGATGTTTCAGCGACAAACACAAACCCACTCGCAGCCATGAGGGCAACGAAAAGTGCCGCAGCGAAAATTCTCGGCCGATTCGGGCTATCGGGCTTTTTCGGAATGGTGGCTTGTTCAATAACTTCCAAACGTTCCGAGTGCTGACCCCTTTCCAGGGCCTCACCCATTCGTGCAGCCGTGAGTTTTTCGCGCGCCTTGGTCAACTCTGCTCTGAGCGATTGGCGTTTGAGCGCGAGCGCATCGATTCCCAAAGCTTCGTTTGCATTTACAGTTGCATTTTTTTGCGGTGAAGCTTCGCCTTTTTTGGGGGACGAATCAGGGTTGTCAGTCGCGGCGGCATTGGCCTTTTTTAATGCTTCAATTTTTCGCTTCAGCGCGACGATATCCGGATGTGTAGCGGAATAGATCGCACTTTTAACGACAAGCTCAGCCTTGAGCGCAGCAATTTCCTTGGACGAGTCATCCAATTGCAAATTGTCATCAAGACTGCCTACCTTTTTTTCTCTCCACGCGGCAATTTGTGTGTCAACATTATTGACCTCGTTCTCAAGTCTCTTGACCTCTTCGTCGAGGAATTTCGTGGTCTCTGACGCAAAATTAGTGCGCGAACGAACGTCCTCATTGAGGATCATGGTGACCAGTTCGTTGGCCACCTTCGTTGCAATGACCGGCTGCTCATAGTCAAAACCAACCGTAAAAGCGATTGCGTTTTTGCGGTCGCCCTGGAGCGTCAATTCCAACGGTTTGATTTGAATTCTGTCTTTAACGAAATCGATGATTTCCGTCCCCAAGATGAGACCCTGCCAGCCAGACGTCAGTTGGTATTTCTTTGCCAATGCCAAAAGATTATCCCGCGTTATAATGCGTTGCTGGATAATCTGGATGCGCTCGTTGGCAAGAGTTGCCACGGTGGGCTGAACGAGATTGCTCGGAATTTCCTGTGACGAAATCAGGACCTTGCCTTCGGAAAGGTATCGCGCCGGCCAGGCGAAAGTGATGAAGGTGCCGATCGCCAAGATCAACAAGAATGGAACAATGAAGTGAAATACTCTTCGGCGCAAAATACCAAAGAGATGTGATGGCGAAAGCGCTTGGCCGGAATCTTCGTCCGGCCGATACGTTTGAAATCCTTGTCGTTCGAGCATTGCTATTTATGACCGCGTTGTAGAAAAATCATATCGCAGCTATTCGCGCCACGTGCTGCTCTGACAACTCCGGATCTTAGTGCGAACAAGAGATTGAAGTGATCCGATATCAGCAACTCGCGTCGAAGATAATTAAAGCAAAACAATGGCCTACAAAAGGCCCCTTTTGCCAAGAAAAATGATCACAGTTAATATGATCGTTCCGATGGAGCGCCCAAAAGCAAGGAATTATAAGGCCATAGGCGCAAAGGCAGCAAGTAACCAGACACGTAAGCGTTGCGGGTCTTATGGGCCTAGTAGCGCGTCAGGTACCGTTAGCGCTTGGACTGTAGGGTATAGCTGCACTGGGTTTTGATATGCGTGACGACCGGCTGTTGCGCCACCGTTAATAAGATGATGCGGTCGTTTTCCATTAAAGCATTGTTATGGTGACAAATTTGTCATGGGTTGTTATCTCGCGGTACGACGATACAGGGCACTTATGTTGTAATCGGTTTTCATCGAGGGTCAGTGATGTACGAGCGGTTCTATGGCCTTCGGGAGAAGCCATTTTCGATATTGCCCGATCCCGATCTCATCTATTGGGGGCGCATGCATCGCATGGCATTTGCGATGCTGGAATTTGGCGTATTGAATAATGCTGGATTTACCGTGATCACCGGCGAAGTCGGTTCGGGGAAAACCACGCTGGTGCGACATTTGTTAAAAAAACTCGATCCCAAAGCAATTAACATCGGCGTTATCTCGAACACTCCCCAAGGCAGGGAGGAGTTACTGCAATGGATCATGGTGTCATTCGATCAACGCATCGAGACCTCCACGCCTATTATGCTTAGAAACTTTCAAGACTTTTTGCGTGCGCAACACGCGACTGGGCGTCGGACTATCTTAATTGTCGACGAAGCACAAAACTTAGGAGATGACGCTTTAGAGGGCCTGAGAATGCTCTCCAATATCAATGTCGATAAGGAACAATTTCTGCAACTGATCCTCATCGGTCAACCGCAGCTTAAGGACATACTGAGTAAGCCACAGCTACTTCAATTTGCGCAGCGAGTATCGTCAGATTATCACCTCAAAGCTTTGGCGCAGAGCGAGGTCGGTGAGTATATCGGATATCGTCTTAGCGCCGTAGGTTCGCGCGCTAATCTTTTTACGAATGAGGCTTGCATGATGATTGCGGAGGCGAGCCGTGGCGTGCCGCGCATGATCAATGTTCTATGTGACACCGCGCTCGTCTATGGTTATTCAACCCAATCGAATTTGATTACGAGCGACTTAGTCCGTGAGGTCATCAAGGACAAACAAAACTATGGAATTTTTCCAATGAATGGCCAGGTTAACAATAGTCAAGTCGGTTGATATTGGCAAAAACAGAAAGCGCTATGACACTCGTTGAACGCACGATTTAGATAACCAATTAGCGGCCTCCGGCACATCAACACAGCAACGTGCTTGCTCGCATAAGTCGCGGCCTTGGTGTTCGCCAAGGCCGCAACGGCGTTTGGCTTCAAATTTTCCTCTACCCTTTGTTTTTATCTGCCTGACTTTTGAGTGCCGTATCAATTTTTGCCTTCAAGTCAGGATCTGTCGGCTGTAGGTCGCGTGCTGCTTTGAACTGTTCTACTGCCTTCGCGCTTTGCCCGACAGCCTCATAGACCATTCCGAGATGATAACGGACTACTGGATTTTTTGGCAGTTTTGCCTCAGCATCTTCGAGCATTGAACGCGCAGCTGCGTAGTCTCCACGACGATATGAAATCCAGCCGATGGTATCTTTAAATTGCGGTATGTCAGATTTTTTAAGCATCATGGCCAGAGAATTGGCCTGTTCCAAGCTCGCCTTATCTGTCCGATGATCAGCAAGCAGGCTTGCGACATTGTTAGCCACAACCATCGAGCCAGGCTGATCCTTCAACATCGATTCGTATTCTGATATGGCGGACTCGAATTGACCCGTCCTTTCGAATATGCCGGCCAAGAACAAATGTAGGTCAAAGTTTTTCGGCTGTTGCTGCAGGCCTGCGTTTATAACATTGAGCGCTTCGTTATTATCGTTTTTCTTGTTTGCGTAGAAACTAGCAAGCGCAATATATCCAGGCGCGTATTTGGGCTGCCGCGCCACCGCGTCTTCCAGACTCTTCTTTGCCGCGTCGGGTTCATTTTTGATGAGTTGAATTTGACCGGTGAGCACCAACGCCTCTGCGTTTGCCGGGTTGGCTTTTAGCGCCGCCTGAAGGAAGGACTCGGCCTTGTCCATTTGCTTCGATCGGAGATATTCGTTGACGACAGCGGTCATTGTCTGGCCGGCGTTTGGATTGGTTTCATAGGCGTTCTGAAACGCGACCAGGCTCTCACTGATCTTATTCTCGCCACCGAAAGCGGCTCCGTTAATCAAATCGGCGGCGCCGCTCTTATCACCCAATCGATGAATGGTATCAGCAATTTCGTGCGCACCGCCCCAATCGTGCCGCGCAAGCTTTACTTCTGCTAAAGTCGATAAAATCCGAACATTATTCGGATTGCGGCTGGCAAGGTCGGTCAGCACGCGTTCGGCTTGCTCCGACAATCCCCGCCGCCGCAGAAACGCGACGTAGTTCAGTCCAAGATCCGGCGTGAAGTTGCTCGCCTTGACCGCATCCAAGTACGCCTTGTCAGCCAATTCGATTGACCCACTACGCTCATAGGCCAAACCTAGACCAGCAAGGAGTTCGGGCGACCGTGGGCTATCGTTGAGCGCAGCACGCAAGTCTGCAATGGCATCATCGAATTGACCACGGTCAACACGGATCGCCGCACGAAGCCTCAGGCCAATGGGATTGCGGCTATCGACGCGAAGAATGTCGGCTATCACTGGTTCGGCAGCGGCGGTATCCTTCTTGATCATATAGAGTTCAGCCAAAGTCGTCCGAGCAGTCATGCTCTCATCAGGCGATTTTGAATTCTGGATGAGCTTCTCCAAAGCGGCCTTACTGTCGGCGACATGGCCTTGGAGGAACTCGAGCCTTGCGAGTGCGATCTGATAGGGAAAACTTTTTCCACCGGCTGCGACGCGCGCAACAAGTTCGGCATGAGCCGCGTCAATCCCTTTGATTGAGGCGAGCAGATTGACCAACTGTATTTCGGCACTGACATCATCCGGCCTTGCAGCCGTGATTGTGCGGAGTTCGTTTATGGCATCATCTTCGCGCTTCTGTCCGATGAAAAACCTGACCAGTTGCGTTCGGAATGCCGGTTCATCGGGATGCAGCGCGATCAAATGGCGCAGCAACGCTTCAACTTCCTTAGTATTACCCATTCGACTGTAGATATTTATTTCCAACGCCAAAATGCCAATATCGTCTTTGTGGGCATCGGTAACATTTGCGAGTGTTTTTAGCGCGTCAGCAAAATCGCCTTGAGCAAACTTTGCCGCGGCAAGAACCGCGTTACCATCTGAGTTACCTGGATCGATTTTGACGGCTTTTTCCGCAGCCTGAATGGCTCCATTGACATCTTTGAGTCGCAGAAGCACAGCTGCTTTCAAAGCAAGGAACTCCGGATTTTCGGGCTCCTGATCAACAGCGGCATTGGCCAGCTTTAGCGCTGGATCAAGAGCGTTACCTAACAAATACAGCTTGGTGAGCTTGACCCTTGCCTCATTGTCTTTTGGGTCAAGCTCGACGATCGATCGCAGATCCCCAGCAAGCCCCTGAAAATTCTTGTTGTGCTCGTCAACTTGCTCAAGGCCGCGGAAAGCTTCCACCATATCCTTTTTGATCTGCAGCGCGTTTTTGAACTCAATAGCCGCCTTTACATAATCTTTCTTCGCAAGATAGCTCTTGCCCTGTTCGTAATAGGCTTGCGCGCGCTGTTCGCGCGAGCTGCAAGCGCCCAAAGTAGTGCCCCCTATAATGAAGGCTGCGAGCAAAGCA
>CAWFNO010000002.1:0-601792 GCA_963817155.1 uncultured Pseudomonadota bacterium | reverse complement strand
CCGCATCATCTGCGCCATACCGCGTGCGTCATTGCGGTCGGTCTTGTTGATCTGCGCCTTCAGCACCGCCCGCATGTGCCGCGTCTCGACGCAGATCACCGGCAAGCCCGCTTCCGCGAGGGCGCTAAAGAGCCACTGTGACAGCGGCCCGGCTTCCAATCCAATCCGTTTGAAGTGATAGGCGGGGCTCTTCAGCACCGCCAGCAGAGCTTCCGGTTCACTCGCCACCTTCACTTCCCGTACAATCCTGCCCGTGTCATCCACAACGCAGATGCTGCTCTCCTTGACTGAAACATCTAGTCCAGCAAAATGGTCCATGCTGCGCTTCTCCTTCTGATGCTTGAGGCCGTACACACGGACCTCGTTTCACCATCAGCCTGAAGCGCAGCACCAAAAATATTCAGCTATCCACAAGCTGCCGGCCGATTACCCCATCTGTTGCTCCAATAGCGACCAAAAATGTCGCGTCGCGGCGAATGACGCGAAGTGCCAAAACCAGACTCATGCACTGCAACAAAGTTGGAAGCCTTCTAGTCCAGGGCGATCCGCGTGCCGGTTGCGCCATTTAGCAGTCGCTTGAGATGGAAGCTGGCAAGTTGATCCTCGGGTCGCTTACCAACGTGGGCGGCAAATGCTGCTATTGCGCCGGGGTCGCCCGCTTCTAGCTTGGCAAATGCCTCCAGATAACTCTTTGTTGAGGGATTTTCGTACTCTTTCGCTTGTAAGGGCTCGAACGCACGCAGGGTCTCGGACCTTCCCCTCAGCAATAGGTCCCCCACCGGCCGACCCCGGAAGTCCTTCACCTTTTCTACTAGGATTGCGCTGACGCAAATGCGGGTGCCGAGTTGTTTGTTGGCGGCCTCCAGGCGGGCCGCGATGTTGATTGTGTCGCCATAGGCTGTGTAGTCGAAGAAGCGGCTGCCGCCGAAATTACCGACCATCGCCGGTCCTGCATGAACGCCGATACGGGTGACGCCCAGCGCGATCCCCTTTTTGTGCCATCGCTCACGGAAGGATTGCGCGTATTCATCCAAAGCCAATGCACACGCAACAGCCCGATCGGCGTGATCCAATTGCTCCCCCGGGGCTCCGAACAACACATGCAAGGCATCGCCGACGATCTTTGCAACCGTCCCGTCATGTTCGAACACAAGATCTGTCATACCCGTGAGGTAGTCATTTAGAAGCGGCCCGAGCACGTCAGGTTCGAGCGTCTCCACTAACGCAGTGAAACTGGCAATGTCGGTGAACAACGTTGCGATCTCGCGGCGCTGCCCGCCGAGATCGATTGTGTCCTCATCGCTGGCCAGTCGTTTGGCGAGATTGGGCGAGAAGTAACGTGACAGCGACGCATGCGCCCGCTCGGCCTCTGCCTGTCGCCGCCGCGCTTCGCGCAAAACCTCGACATGCCGGATGGTCTTGGCGATTGTTGTCTCGAGATCAACAAAATCGATGGGCTTGGTCAGGAAGTCGAATGCGCCGCGGTTCATCGCGGTGCGGATGTTGGCTATATCGCCATAGGCCGAGACGATGATGGTGGAGAGCTTGTCTTCGCTCTCCTGCAGTTTCTGCAGCAGCGATAGCCCGTCCATCCGCGGCATATTGATGTCGGTAACCACCAAATCGACGTTTCGATCGGCCTCCAGCACGGTCAGGGCTTCGACCCCGTCACGGGCGAACAGAAAGCTGACGGCACCACCGTTAATCTGGTGCCGAAACTTCTGCTGGATAAGCGTTTCCAGATCCGGCTCGTCGTCGACAACCAGGATCCGGGCGGTCATGCGGCGCGTTCAACCCGGCTGTCGATTTCGCTGCGCAGCGTGCCGAAATCGATGGGCTTGGTGAGAAGCGCCTCGGCGCCGTTCTCCAGAGCCTGGCGCTTGGTCTCCGCATCGCCATAGGCAGTGATCATAATGATCGGAACATCTGGCCGCATGGCCTTAGCTTTGGGCAGGAGTTCGAGGCCGCTCATTCCTGGCATGTTGATGTCAGACAGGATCAGAATGAGGGATGCGTTCGCCGCATCGGTGATACGCGCAAGCGCTGTGGGGGCCGACTGCGCAAACTCCATCGTAAAACGGCCCGAGCGCAGATCATGCCGAAATTGCTGGCGGAACAACAACTCCACGTCCGGCTCATCGTCGACCACGAGAATGAGGAGGTTCACAAGCGGTCTCCTGATTTGGCAACGGTCGCAGCGCCACGCGGCAGAACGATCCTGAACTCTGTAAACTCGCCGGGCTGCGTATCGACCTCTATAGAGCCGCCATGTTGCTTGACGATGATGTCATAGCTCAGCGAAAGGCCAAGGCCCGTTCCCTCGCCGACGGGTTTGGTCGTGAAGAAGGGATTGAACATCTTCTCCTTCACTTCGGGCGGAATGCCGGTGCCATTGTCACGGATCCTGATTTCGACGCTGTCGCCAAGGTTCTTTGTCGCGGCAGCAAGGGTCGGCTCGTAGTCGCCCCCATTTGCCTCCGCTTTGCGCTTCGTCGCGGCGTAGAAGCCGTTTGAAATCAGATTGAGCAGCACCCGCGTGATCTCCTGCGGGAACACGTCGACCTCGCCGGCGGCCGGATCCAAGGACCGCTCCAGGGTGATATTGAAGCCCTGCTTCTCGGCCCGCGCCCCGTGATAGGCGAGATTGAGGCTCTCCTCGACGATGGCATTGATGTCGACCGGCCGGTGCTCTCTGTGAGCCCTGGCGCGAATGCAGCAGCATGTTCTTGACGATCGAATCGGCGCGCTTGCCGTGCTGCACGACCTTGTCGAGATTGCCCTGCAGCATGTCTGCAATCTCGCTGATCTGCGCGCGCAGCTTGCTGTCGAGGTTGGCTCCGGCAAGGCGCCTGCCGCAATTCATCTATAAGCTCGACGGAAATCGCCGAAAAATTGTTGACGAAATTGAGTGGGTTCTTGATCTCGTGCGCGATGCCTGCAGTCAACTGACCGAGCGAGGCGAGCTTTTCGGTTTGGACCAAGCGGTCCTGCGCGACCCGCAGGTCACGCAACGTCGCCTCGGCAGCATCGCGCGCGGCAGCAAGCTCCGTTTCGCGCTGCTTCACTTCAGTGATGTCCGCATAGGTGGCCACGACGCCACCTGCCGCGGTCTTTCGTTCGCTAACTTTGAATCCACCGGCCGTCGCTGCGCTGTTGGATATGCGCACTAGTGGGAGCTTTATGTTGAGCGATTCTTTCCGCCAACCAAGCTTCGTGGTCTCCTTCGGCATCGTCAATCATTCCGCTTTTAACAGCGGCGCGAACGATTGTTTCAAAAGTCGTGCCCAACTCTATGGCGTCGGCGCGGGCGGCAAAAAGATTCTTATATTTGCTGTTAAAAATGACAAGTTTGTCATCCGCGTCATACAGCGAGAAACCTTCGGAAATGGTTTCGATGGCGTCAGTCAGCCTTGTTCGAGCCTCACTGATTTCTCTCAGGTTCTTCTTTTCGGTCTCGAGTTTTTCAATCTCCATTGCGCGCAATTCAATAGTATTTTTGCGAAATACATTAATGGATTCGACCATCTGCCCTATTTCATCGCCGCGACCTCGATAACCGATCTCCACTTCAGTGTCACCAGATGACAATCGGTGCATAACATTTGTGACGGACTGAATTGGCGCAACAATCGATCGCGAAACTAAGATAGTAGCGACGACGCTCAGCAGCAGGCCGATAATTGCTCCGATGGCCAATATGACCTTTTTTCGGGCAGCATCCGTGTACAGTTCGGTAGAAATTGTGTTTGCTGTCGCCGCGACTGAATTGGCCATACTTTTAAAATCGTTTGCCACGGCCGTGAACTTCTCGTCCGTTTGCCCAAGCATCATGGTTGCCATTGCGGCATCAGTGCTACCAACCTCGATTGTATCGAGTGCCGAGCTTTCGTATCGTTTCCACTTCGAAACGAGAGTTTTTAATTCGAATTGCTCTTTAGCGGATAAATCTGGTCGCTCTGCAAGTTTTTCGAGGTCAAAATTAATATTGCGTAAGTCGGAGGAAATTTCCGCGCTAAGAAATTCAAGGAGTACGTTGCTTATGCCATTGCTTGCCCAAGACACGTAACGAAATGTCTTCATATTGATTGCGACGATACTGTCGTTGACCGAAGCAAATTCACTCTGTTTTGGCAAAATTCTCGATGAGAGGGTATGAAGGTTGTCTTCCGACTTATTCAATGTGACGTAAGCGATTGCGCCGAGAGAAATTAGGCAAATTAACAAAATTGCCGATGAAGAGAATGATTTTATCTGGATAGGTAGATTTTCAAAGAAGGAGAAAGTTCGTGGGGTATTCGGTATTTTCATCGGTGACCATAATGTTGCGCTCGTTCTATTATTTATAGATGCCGACGCCTACGAAGTAGTTTCCCATTTTTTCGATGTAACTCGATTTATCCTCAATCTTGTTGGTAATCGGATTGGGCCATTTGTAGTCAACCCAGCCACTCCCGGGATCTTCCGCAATCTTAATCATCTCTCGAATGAGATACTTGCCATCTTGGTCTTTAAGATCGATCAAGTCTTTCCCAATTAATGCGGGTCGCGCGCCGTGAGCGACATTAGTCCGTTCATTCCATAAATGAACGGATACAAGTCGCGATCATGAAATTCTTTTACTGATTTATCTGAGACGGCTTTGAAAGTAAGCTCGGGGCCGTCCTTCTTGAATTGTTCCTGAACACGCTTGACCATTGCAATGGCTTCTTCTTTGGTCCCAAATTCAACAGCAATCGCCGGCGCAATCATCGTTAGTGTGGCAATAGCAAAAGCAATAAAAACACGGGCCATGGTCGATGCTCCGCTTTTTTTCTGAAGCTTGAACGAACGCGCCCCCCACGAGCCTCACCACTAGTTTTCAAGCAGGACTGAAACCACCGAGAAGTCATTGACTTGGATCAGACAGCGCTATTGTCCCATTTTTTATACGGTGTGAATGGCTTGGACGAAACTTCGCAGCGACACCATCAAAGTGAGTACGAAGCACGATCAAAATGCCGTCCGCGTCAGGATGATTCCTACGATCTCCGGCTCATTCCTTTAGCCGTCAGATATCCCATATCCTCCGTACTCCGAATTCCTTTGACGCGACGGTATCCGCTTTGGGTCGTTCACGACCGAGCCATCCAGCGCCCGCCCCGCTCAGTGCCCGCTGTTAGCCCGATAGCGACCGGAAACGATGCAGCGCGGCGAATGACGTTAATTGCCTATTGCGACCAGACCTGTGAGACGGACCGCCATCGCGGGCGAGAGCTCTTCACACCTTTGGCGTTTGCGGACCGCCGGCGCCTGCAGCGGCCGTGCGCCGGTTGGCAACGAAAATGCCGCCAATGACAAACACAAGCCCGGCTATCAGCACAGGTGTCACCGTTTCACCAAGGAACAGGCTGGCGAGCAGGATCGCCACGATCGGATTGAGCGTCAGATAAATGACGACGCGAGACGGCTGCAGCCAGCGCAGGGCCCAGGTGAAAAGCGAGAATTGAATGGTGGCGCCGAGTGTGCCGAGAAATATCAGGGCAATCCAGCCGCTTCGACTGAACGTTGGCCAGTTCGTCAGGACGCCGCTGGCGGCGGCGAGCAATGTCAGCGTCAACAGTCCGAAGGCGACTGCCAGCACCATGACAAACATGGCGCCATGCTTGCCGAAGATCGGCCGGCCGAAGACGGAATAGATCGCTGCATTTAGCCCGCCGAGAAGCATCAGCCCGTCGCCGAGCCAGTGGTGCGACACTTCGCCGCGATACGCCTCCGGGCCGAACACGATCGCGATGCCGGCAAATCCGAAAGCGACGCTGAGAAGATTGCCGCGCGTCAACTTCTCGTGGCCGAAAATCGCCGCAACGATCAGGGTCTGGATCGGGATGGTGGCAATGCCGATCGCGCCGCGCGCTGCCGTGGTGTATTGCAGCGCCGCGCTGAAAGCCCAAGGAAAGAACCCGAAGAACGCCGCTCCCAGCAGCGCGATGGTAATGATGTCGGCGGCCGGAACGCGCGCCTTCGACCAGACGAAAGGCAACACGGGCAAAAGACAGATCATCGCAATCGCGTAGCGATAGAACGCGAGCGTGATTGGGTCGATTTCGCCGACGGCAAAACGCGTCACCACGACGCTGGCGCCAGCGCAAAGCGCGGCGAAGCAGGCCGCGACGTTCGCCAGAAGTGATCTGTTCATATCGGCTGACCGTCGGGGCAGGCTATAAGCCGAGCCTAACCTCTACTAGCGTACAGCGTCGAGGGGCTTGGTCGATGGTCGAGCGCCCGAAATTATCGCTATCGTTTTTCTGTTATACTTGCCCATTGGGGCAACGACCCGGTAGGCAGACGGCCGCCTGATGTCCGCTTTGGGTCAATCGCTACCGACCCATCGAGCCCACAGCGCCGTCCGATGTCCGTTGTTGCTCCAATAGCGTCACTGGCGTTGCGATGCAGCGAAACGTCGCTAAGTGCCATGAACCACCATTCAAAACGCGAGCTGCCCCTAGAGTGTTCGCTTCAGGTCGCAAATGCGATAATTTTTACCTCTGTAACCACTGCTCGAGCGGCATAATGTCAGGGCGCTCACCCGCCATATGAGTCCATGAATCTACCGCCCATTTTCTTTGGCTTGCCGCTTCGACAACTACAGCGGTCGCATGTGGCCAACGCCCATCAAGCAGTGCCCCCCGCGCCACCGGTTGCTCGACCCGATGGTGCTTGAGTAGATGCAGCGCATCGAGAACAAGAAGTAGGCTTGTCGTATTTCTACTAGCGTCGATGCAATCGAATTGCCCGTTCGAATCGAACAGCTGCGTCAGTCCAGCCTTTGCAACATGATGTTGCGTGCCTGCTTGTAGTCCGACACGGCGATCAAACCATTCGACTGCGGCGGCAATGGCTTGGCGCTCGGCGCTCGGTGAGGCCCATCCGGTGTGCATAATTTGCGACATTTTCATACGATCTGAATCAGAAAAAGCAATTTCCGTCCGAAGCCGACAGCCGAAGCCATGACAAACGGTCAAGCCAAAAGGTGATGGAATCGCCAGCGACAAATCGTTGTATGCAGCGCGCTCGGCTGAATCAATTTCCTGCGCACAGACCAATGGGTTGCAAACAATTACAACCGTGGCAACGAAAATAAAACAAGGAACGAATAAGCGCGCAAACGTACTGCTTTTTGAAGAAGCAACAACAACGGCGCGCTGCACCATGAAGAGTTTCATCCAATACTATTGATGGCTTCGATAACGCAACGTTACCCACGATATCGCTTTCGAAGTGTCCACGATAGCACGTGACCCAGCGATGTCTGCTTTGGGTCATTAACGCGTGAGCCGTTCAGCGCCAGTGCGGACCAATGTCTGCTCTTGATCCACTAGCGACCATGGCGTCGCAATCCAACGAATTGCGCGATGGACCATTAGCGACCAAACGCGCAGCAGCAAACAATGCATAAAGAAAGACCGCCCGAGCTTTCACCAATTAAAAACCGCCAGGTCTTGTTAACAAGCCGGTAAATGGCAGCGCCCATACTGGGCTAACATCCGGGGCAGTCGCGCTTGATGCGACTAACGCCTTACCGGGAGGCAGCCGTGTCTTTGTTTCAGGCATTCGCGCGCTTCAAGCGGACCTTTATCGAGCAGCGCCAGTCGATACGGGAACAAGTGCAATTCCCAGCCTGGATCGACATCGGTGATGGCTCTCGGCCGCGCCGTTGTGAGGTCTTGGATGTTTCCGAGGGCGGAGCTCGAATTATGGTGCCATCCCCAGATGAATTGCCAAAGGAATTTTGGCTCGTCCTGACCAATGACAAGACAAGGCGCCGCAATTGTCGAATGGTCTGGCGGTCTGACACGCAGGTCGGCGTCGCATATCTTGGAGACATTCACTACGATTTCTTTCCGCCAACTTTGAATTGACCAGGACACCGCATGCAGCCGCTGGCGTGTTATGATCCTTAAGCGTGCGCATCTATCTCACTTCTGAATCAGAAAGACCGCCAACGCGGCGGTCCTTCCGAAATTCGATTTAGCTTTTTTTGATCCGGCCGCTGCTTGATCAGCTTGCCAACCTCCCGCTCGGTCAGATGCTCTCGCGGTCGCAGCTGAGCGTTCGGGCGCCGCAGCGGCATAACTGTCCGATTTTCTTTGCTTGGCGATACCAGTCTGAAGCGCGGAATTGCCATGTGCTGTGCCCTTCATCGGTGTTGCACTGGCGGGATTCTAGTAAGAATACGGACAATCACCGAGCACAATCGGCGCAAGATTGATTCGATGTCACACGTTGTTTTGAATCATTATTGCGGCGTGAAGCCCTGCACCTCTAATGATTAGCGCGGCCTGCGAACGGACGGCTGATCGAAGGAACGAGCGCTAAGCGCGATGAGGCTCGGCGCAAATCCTGAACTGGGTCCGGTGCAAACCGGATACACCCCGCTAATGAATCAGGAGTCCGAAGTTTATTTTTCCTTTGCCCCGGCGCTTCGCTGCAACCAGTTATAAAAAATTTGCAAAATAAACAATTCCGTCACGCACTATCGGTGAAAATATCCGCGCACGACGGCGGACATTATCGCAAGTATGATCAACGCCGCCATTATTGGAATTAAGATCAAGAAAAATCCAAGGAGCAGAGCGGCAATTAGCGTCAGCACCGCACCGACGATCATCATCCATAGGATGATCTCGAACGGACCGACCTTTCTGACATAGACGCGGTGAGTCCTCCGCACTGACTCAGAGACCCAAATGTCAGAATCCGGTTGCTGCCCCGGCGGAATAATTTCCGGCTCGGGTTGCGGTCGTTTTCTACCGTCGCCAGCCATCGTTCAGCCACCAGTTGTCGGATTACGATAGCAAGTTATCGCTGGCTAAGGGGTGTCGGCAAACCGGCAATGTCCGCTTCTCTAATCGGCCGTTTGGGGTCAAGCACTTTCAGACTATCCACCGCTGCAGTGTTGATGTCGCTCACGGGCTCGCGCTTCTCTTCGGAATCGGCACCAGGGCCCTTCCATCATGGGATCCGAGGACGAGGTGGAACAATCTGTTACGCGGCCTTAGCGTCAGATTGACGATAGGTCCAAGCGGACATGCGAACTCACCTCATCCATCGTCCCGCGAGGGACATCATTCCACCGCTGGGTGGAACTCGAGTTTTCTCCTATCGCATCCGGCGACCTACACCTCTCATGCCACCGCGGCCTCCCGGGTCCACTGGAACTCGGTGCCATCAACCCATATGCGGTGCATGATCACAGCCAACCGGCGCGCCAAGGCGACGATCGCCTTCTTCATCCCGCGGTGCCTGGCGATCTTCATGGCCCAGGCCTTGAGCCAGGACCATCTCTTTGAATGCAACATGGCCTGAGCCGCTTCGTAGAGCATGACCCGCATCATCTCGTCTCCGCAGCGTGATATTCTGCCGCTGCGTTCGCTCTCGCCTGATTGATACTTGGCGCACGTCAGCCCAAACACCGCCCCGACTGACTTGGACTTCCTGAAGCGAGCGGGCACGTCGACGGTGGCGCGATAGGTCAGCGCCACCACAGGGCCGACCCCGGGGACCGTCATCAGGCGCCGGCACACCTCATCGTCCCGCACGATAGCGAGCAAGCGGCGGTGCAGGATACAAAACTGCTCGCGAAGCACTCGCCGGACAATGAGCATCGGTTCGACCAGCACCGCCAGGTCGGGGAGGTTCTCAACAAGCTCCCTGATGCGGGCCTCGAACCTAACTTTGCCCACCACGCCTACTTTGAGACCAAAGTTGCGTAACGTCCCGCGCAGGTCATTATCGACAGCGATGGCCTTCGACTGCAGCAGCTTGCGATGGGTCAGCAGCATTCGCTGTTTCTGGCTGCGTAACGTCTTCACATGCACCGGACGATAGAGCCCCGCCCGCATCATCTGCGCCATACCGCGTGCGTCATTGCGGTCGGTCTTGTTGATCTGCGCCTTCAGCACCGCCCGCATGTGCCGCGTCTCGACGCAGATCACCGGCAAGCCCGCTTCCGCGAGGGCGCTAAAGAGCCACTGTGACAGCGGCCCGGCTTCCAATCCAATCCGTTTGAAGTGATAGGCGGGGCTCTTCAGCACCGCCAGCAGAGCTTCCGGTTCACTCGCCACCTTCACTTCCCGTACAATCCTGCCCGTGTCATCCACAACGCAGATGCTGCTCTCCTTGACTGAAACATCTAGTCCAGCAAAATGGTCCATGCTGCGCTTCTCCTTCTGATGCTTGAGGCCGTACACACGGACCTCGTTTCACCATCAGCCTGAAGCGCAGCACCAAAAATATTCAGCTATCCACAAGCTGCCGGCCGATTACCCCATCTGTTACTCCAATAAGCGACAAACCACTGCAATACAGCGAAACGTCGCTAAGTGCCATGTGTGGACGGCTCCGAGTTGGCAAGAGCTTTCTTCACGTTTGCAGCATTGGTCGGTGCAGCCATGTGTTCGGCCTTTGAGTGCGGCACGCAAGGCCGCTGGCCATAATGCCCTCCGCGGATCAGGTCCCGATCAAAAGCACGCATTCGACAATGCGATGGCACAAGTGGGTTGTCCTGATCGCCGGATCGACCGGCTCTGCATTACGTGCTGTTCGCTCCTCCCAACCTTCACATCACGCCGGATGTTCGGCGCGATCTCGTTTACGCCGCAAGTGCAATGGGTTCCCTGTAACGCTCGCCCCTGGCCATCATCGCCCAGACCATTCGCGCGATCTTGTTGGCGAGTGCAATGGCGGCGACCTTAGCCGGCCGCCGCGCCAACAATGCCGTAAGCCAGGGCCGGTGCTTAGTGCCGTGGATCTTGGCATAGCGGATGACAGCGAGCGCGCCGGCTACGAACAGGCCGCGCAGATAGCGATCACCTTGCTTGCTGATACTGCCGAGCCTGTCCTTGCCTCCGCTTGAATGCTGCTTCGGCACCAGCCCGATCCAGGCTGAGAAGTTGCGCCCTGATCGGAAGGCTTTTGGGTCAGCAACGGTAGCGACCAGCGCGGTGGCCAGTACTGGGCCGACACCGGGGGCCTTATCCAGCCGCATGCTCATCTCATCAGACCGATGCCAAGTCCTGATCATGCGATCAAACTCTAGAATCTGCTCCTTGAGCCTACGTAATTGTGTTCCGAGGGCTGTAAGACACGCACGGGCTATCTCAGGAACTCGTTTGTCACTTGGATCGGCGACAACATCGAGCAGTTCATCAACACCCTTGCGGCCGACCGGCGCGACGATTCCGAACTCAGCAAGATGAGCGCGGATCGAATTGATCAACGCAGTCTGCTGGCGGATGAACAGATGGCGCGTGCGATGAAGTACCATGCCGCTCTGTTGCTCGGGGGTCTTGGTCTTGACAAACCGCATGTTGGCCCTGGCGACCGCCTCACAGATCGCCTCCGCGTCAGTGGCGTCGTTCTTCTGCCGCTTGACGTAGGGCTTCACGTAGGCCGGCGGCATTAGCCGCACCGTGTGGCCAAGCGTCTTGAGCTCGCGCGACCAATGGTGTGACGACGCGCAAGCTTCGATGCCGACTAGGCATGGTGGCAGCTTCTGGAAGAATGCGAGGACGTAGCGCCGCTTCAACTGCCGGCGGATGATCACCTGGCCAGCCGCATCAACGCCGTGGACCTGGAATACCGACTTGGCGATGTCGAGACCGATTGTCGCGATCGTTTGCATGTTTGGCTCCTCCAAATTGTGGGGGCCTTAACAGCACCCACATCTATGGCACTCACGTGCCGGTGGAGGAGCCGTCCACAGCATCAAAAGCGGACATCGCGGCAGTCGTACAAAAACGAAAGAGGCCGCTAACTGAAGCGACCTCTACGCTGAGATGCACTTTCGCCGGTCACGCAGTCGACCGCTAGTTTGCAAATCCTTCAACTAGACCTAGACCGGTCTACTACTGCGCTTCACCGCATCCCACCATGGGCAAACGCCGCTCATACGCTCGTAATTGCCGTCGATCACTTGCAGCGGTGCGTGGTTCGGCTCCGGAGCTGGCATCGGCGGGTGTGGCGGCGCATCTGGCAGGGGTGGTCCTTCACCCAGCGATTCGAAAAGCCCTTGGTGCCCCCAAAAACTGCCGGCCGATTTCAGCTCGACCGGCTGCCACCCGGGACTGACATCGCGACCACCCCATCCATGTTCGATCAGGAAGTCCGAAGGCGTGCGCATATAGAATGACGTCATGAAATCATTCGGATGCCGACCGAATTTTACCGCGACGCGCTCTTCCCGTTGGGCAATATCGTAGCTCTGGCCGACATCGTCGAGAGAATAAAATTCCATCATTAAATGGTGCATGCGGTTGCGTGTCCCTTGGGCGATGGCGAGGCTATGGTGGCGAGTGTTAACGTGCATGAAATACAGCGACACCGGCGGCCCCATGAAATCAGTGATCTGGAAGCCCAGCAGGTCCCGATAGAATGTAAGGGCTGCGTCGATTTCGGGCATGATCAGCACAGCGTGCCCCAGGCCCTGCGTCCCAGTGCGGAACCCCCCTATATGCCGTGCTGGGCGGAACGGTTCATCGGCGATCTGACCACCGTGGAACGCTTCCACACGGTTGCCGGCCGGATCACGGAAAGAAATCACCTCAGCGGCGCAACGTTGGTCCGCCACAACGGCGATCTCCCGCCGCACCGCGACGCCGGCCTTTTCTAGCCGCGCCGCCAGCGTATCGAGTGCCGTCGCGTCCGCAACCTCCCAGCCGAAAAAACGCTCTCCATCCATCAACCCGCCGTCGACGATCAGGCGCTGCTTCCTGTCGTCCATGCGGAAGGCACGCATGGGGCCTCCGCGATCAACCGCCTGAAGTCCAAGCTGGCCGATAGCAAGACTGGTCCAGTCATCGAGCTTTGAAGTGCCGACACAAAAATAACCCATTGCCTGAACGCTCACAGCGGATCTCCTTTTCAGTGGGCAGGTTTTCGCGCTCAAATTGCGTCCGTGAGACATTCCCAGGATACGCTCGCGCGGCGCGATAATTTGGCGCCGTTAGGCCGATCTGACAAGCCCGCGCGTGCTTAAGTCCGCTTTGGGTGGCGGATTCAAGGGGTCAGCGCAACACCTTCTAATCTTACGGGATGGGGAGGTGTGCGATGGGGTTGCATGCACGGATAAGGTTCACGGCCAAACAGAAGGCTGAGCTCTGGGAGCGCTGGCAGAACGGGCAAAGTGCTGCGGCTATCTCGGGGGCGCTGGAAAGGAGGAACAAGACCGGCGTTGAGCGGATCGTGGTACTCCATGGAGGGATCGTGCCGGCGCCGCGCCGGAGGGCCCTGGCAGCATTAAGGCTTGAGGAACGCGAAGAGATTTCCCGTGGCATTGCGGCGAGCCGGTCGATCCGGCAGATCGCCCAATGCCTCGGACGAGCGCCATCGACAGTAAGCCGAGAGATCAGGCGCAACGGCGGCAGTCAGGCCTATCGTGCAAACCGGGCTGATCGGCGTGCCTGGGAGCGGGCGTTGCGCCCCAAGCCTTGTCGCTTGGCGCTGCATAGGGAACTACGATGGCGCGTAGCGCAGAAGCTCGCGCTGCAATGGTCGCCGGAGCAGATCTCCGGCTGGCTGAAGCAGGAGTTCCCAACCGACCAAGACATGCAGATATCTCACGAAGCGATCTATCGCAGTCTCTTCATTCAGACCCGCGGCGTGCTGAAGAAGGAGCTGACGGCGCAGTTGCGTACTGCGCGGCGGATGCGTCGCCCCAAGAGCCACAACGCGAAGAGTGGACAGGGTCATATCCTCGGTATGGTCTCCATCCGGGATCGGCCCGCCGAGGTTGAGGATCGCGCCGTGCCGGGGCATTGGGAAGGAGACCTTCTTACCGGAGCGAACGATACGCACATAGCCACTCTCGTCGAGCGCAATACGCGCTTCACGATGCTTGTCAGGATTCCCCGCAAGGACACGACGACTGTTGTTGCTAGGCTTGCCAAGCACATCCGCAAGCTGCCTAAGGAGCTGCGACGCTCCCTGACCTGGGATCAAGGTAAAGAGATGCATGCCCACAAGCGCTTTACGGTTGCCACCAACGTCCAGGTCTACTTCTGTGATCCGCGCAGTCCCTGGCAGCGCGGCTCAAACGAGAACACCAATGGCCTGCAGCGTCAGTACTTCCCGAGAGGAACCGACTTCTCGCGCATCTCTCAGAATCATCTGAACGCGATTGCCCTGCGGCTCAATCAACGTCCGCGAAAGACCTTGGGCTTCGAAACGCCAGCCGATAGACTACAAGCGGTGTTGCACTGATCGGTTGAACCGACACTCTGAAAGCAGACATTAATCGCCAGCGTTACGATGTCCGCTTCGTGCCATAAGCTGACATCGCCCCGCGATCCCCTTGACGGCTTTTCCTGCGGCATCGATCGGCATAGGCTGAAAGACTGGAGCGGGAATGTTATGAGTACAATGACATGAGCATTAAGGTTGCCATTTGCCAAAGGCCGCCAATCCTGCTCGATTTGAAGGCGACAATCGACCGGACCATCGTGACGATTGTTGAAGCGAGCCACGCGGGTGCGCAACTCGTTGTTTTTCCGGAAGCCTACCTTCCGGGCTATCCCACTTGGATATGGCGACTGCGGCCTGGCGAAGATATGGCGCTGGGCAATAGAATTCACGCCGAACTACGAAGAAATTCGGTCAATATTGCCGCCGGTGGCCTCGATCCGATTTGCCAATCTGCCGCCGACCGTGGCGTCGTTGTGGTGATAGGGCTTCATGAGATTGATGCTCAATTCAGCGGCACAACACTTTATAATACAGTCGTCGTTATCGGGCCAAACGGCGCAATTTTGAATCGACACCGAAAACTGATGCCAACGAACCCCGAAAGAATGGTGTGGGGGATTGGCGATGCGAGCGGTTTGCGCGTTGTCGATACCCCCATCGGGCGGATTGGCTGTCTTATATGCTGGGAAAATTACATGCCGCTTGCGCGCTTTGCGCTCTATGCACAAAATCCTGACATTTATGTTGCGCCCACTTGGGATTGCGGCGAGACTTGGCGCGCTTCGATGAACCACATCGCCCGCGAAGGAGGGTGTTGGGTTCTTAGTTCGGCAACAGCCCTTCAGGGCTCCGATGTGCCGGAGCGCTTTCCGGAACGGGCTAGGCTCTTCAAGGACGATGAGTGGATAAACTCTGGCGACGCGGTGGTCATTAAACCGTCCGGAGGTGTCGTGGCCGGCCCGCTGCATAATGAGAAAAGCATCTTGTATGCAGACATCGACGTGGAAGCGGCTCGGAATTCACGCAAATCATTGGATGTGGCAGGTCACTACGGTCGTCCGGATATATTTCATCTTGAGATTGATCGCCGTTCCATGGCGCCAATCACCTTTGTCGATTGTAAAGATTGAAGTCCCATTCCCTTCGCAACTAATATTTCTGCCGATGTGGCCGCTCTTGTCCAAAGGGTGCGATTAGGTTGTCCGCTTTGTGCCAGAAGCGGACATCGCACTTCTAATTTGAAAACGAAGAGGCCGTCAACTGAGGCGGCCTTACTTCATGAAGCGAGAGCATGAATGATCGCTGCGGCTACCACGGCCAGCCCGACGGAAGCCGCCAAACTGCGGAATAGGCCGCCCCGCGCGATCATAAAAGGGCTAGCAATTATAGCCAGTCCCGCGACGACGGCGCCGGTATGGGTAAGGATCGTCGCCATCCCACCAGCATAATCCAAAACAGGCCACTGCCGCCATCAAACTAGGCCATAGGGATCAAAACGGGCCATACCGTTTGGGTCATTGGCGACCGAGAAAATCAGCTACAGTTCTGGCCAATGTCCGCTTCTCTAATCGGCCGTTTGGGGTCAAGCACTTTCAGACTATCCACCGCTGCAGTGTTGATGTCGCTCACGGGCTCGCGCTTCTCTTCGGAATCGGCACCAGGGCCCTTCCATCATGGGATCCGAGGACGAGGTGGAACAATCTGTTACGCGGCCTTAGCGTCAGATTGACGATAGGTCCAAGCGGACATGCGAACTCACCTCATCCATCGTCCCGCGAGGGACATCATTCCACCGCTGGGTGGAACTCGAGTTTTCTCCTATCGCATCCGGCGACCTACACCTCTCATGCCACCGCGGCCTCCCGGGTCCACTGGAACTCGGTGCCATCAACCCATATGCGGTGCATGATCACAGCCAACCGGCGCGCCAAGGCGACGATCGCCTTCTTCATCCCGCGGTGCCTGGCGATCTTCATGGCCCAGGCCTTGAGCCAGGACCATCTCTTTGAATGCAACATGGCCTGAGCCGCTTCGTAGAGCATGACCCGCATCATCTCGTCTCCGCAGCGTGATATTCTGCCGCTGCGTTCGCTCTCGCCTGATTGATACTTGGCGCACGTCAGCCCAAACACCGCCCCGACTGACTTGGACTTCCTGAAGCGAGCGGGCACGTCGACGGTGGCGCGATAGGTCAGCGCCACCACAGGGCCGACCCCGGGGACCGTCATCAGGCGCCGGCACACCTCATCGTCCCGCACGATAGCGAGCAAGCGGCGGTGCAGGATACAAAACTGCTCGCGAAGCACTCGCCGGACAATGAGCATCGGTTCGACCAGCACCGCCAGGTCGGGGAGGTTCTCAACAAGCTCCCTGATGCGGGCCTCGAACCTAACTTTGCCCACCACGCCTACTTTGAGACCAAAGTTGCGTAACGTCCCGCGCAGGTCATTATCGACAGCGATGGCCTTCGACTGCAGCAGCTTGCGATGGGGTTCCCCATCTGTTGATCCAATAGCGACCGTTTCGGGCATGGGTCCGAAAGGTCGCGATGTGCCAATAGGCGACAACGCATCGTAAAAAGAGAAACTGCCAGTGTGGCACCTTCACGTCATTGGAGCTATTATAATTGCGTTGCCTCCCGCTTGGCCCGCGTCACAATCTGCGTTGGATCGACAAAGCGCAGCGCGATCAGCAGCCAGACCAGCGTCGTCAACATATAGACGACGGCCATGGCATCGATCGACTGGCCGGCGCGCACGCCCGCCGCGTAGACTGCGTAATAAAGAGCAACTACCAGTGTCTGGCTTCCGGGACCGGCGGTGAAAAAGGTCAATTCGAACATGGCGATGGTGCGCACCAGAACCAACAGCAACGCGGCGAGGATGCCAGGCGCGAGCAGCGGGATCAGGATATGGACGAACAGCCGCGCGGTCCCCGCCCCGAATACGCGCGCCGCCGCCTCCACGCGTGGATCGATCTGCTCGACGAAGGGAATCATCACCAGCACCACGAAGGGCACCGTCGGCACCAGGTTGGCGAGAATGACGCCGGACATGTTGCCGCCAAGGCGCGCCTGATAAAGAACCGTCGCCAGCGGGATGCCGAAGGTGATCGGCGGGATCAGCATCGGCATTAGGAACAGCAGGATGACAAACTGCTTGCCGGGGAAATTGCGCCGCGCAAGCGCGTAGGCCGCGGGCACGCCGAGCAGCCCGGAGAACAGAACGACAGCGCCGACGACTTCGAAGGTGACGATGAGCACGTCGTGCAGCTGGAATTCGTCCCATGCCGACCTGTACCAGCGCGTCGTGAACGCCGCCGGCAGCCAGGCGTTGAACCAGCGCGTGCCAAAGGAATTGACCAAAACGGTCGCGATCATCGCCGTGAAGTTGAGGATGAAGAAAATCACCAGCGCCCAGATGGCGATCGCCCACAGCCGTTCGGATACGGATTTTTCCCCACCCATGCCGGTCAGCCTTTGCCGCCGCCTGCTGAGCCGCGATAGACGAAGCGGCGCGCGGCAAGGATCAGCACCACGACGAACAGCTGGCAGAACCCCATGACCATCGCGATTGCCGACGCCATCGAGCTGTCATATTGCTCGTAGGCGGCCTGGTAGGCGGCGATCGAGATCACGCGCGTGGCGCCGGCTGGCGCGCCGAGCAGCACCGCCGAGGGAAATACCGAAAAGGTCTGGACGAACGACAGGCACAGGTTGATCGCCAGCCCCTGCGCGAGCAGCGGCATGAGAATGTACCAGAATCGCGCCCGCGCCCTTGCACCGAGAGTCGCCGCCGCCTGCTCGAGCGAGGGATCGATGCCGGTGAGGTAAGACAGCGTCAGCAGGAACGTGAAGGGAAATCCCGACAGGATCAGCGAGAGCATCACGCCGGTGTAATTGTGCACCAGACGCACCTGCCCGATGCCGAATATCACCAGCGTGCGGTTGAACCAACCCTGCGGCCCTAGATAAGTGAGCAGGCCTTCGGCGATCAGCACCGTGCCGAGCGTGATCGGGATCACTAGGATCGTCGTGAGGATGCGCCGGTTGCGCATGCGCCGCACGCGCAGCGCCACCGGAATCGAGACCAGCACGTTGATCAGCGTCGCCGGGATGGCGAGCCGGAACGTCGCTTCGATGGTGTCGTAGAGGAACCGATCGGAGAAGAATTTCGCGTAGTTGGCAATCCAGGTTCCCTTCTTCGGCTCGAACGATAATACGAAGCCGTAGAGGAACGGATAGACGAACAGCGCGACGACGAACAGCACCGCCGGCAGGACCAGCAGCGTCACGCCGTCGAGGTCGTAAAGCGCAAGCCGCACGCGCAGCGGCAGGCGTTCGGGCGCGGCGCCGAGCACACGGTCACTCACGGAGATGTCCCCGAATAGATCAGCACACGGCTGGGATCGGCCGCCAGCCGCACGGTGTCGCCCTCTTTCACTTTCGTTGCGGAGCGAAAATAAAGCTCGGTGCCATCGCCAGTGCGCCCCGAACAGTAAAAATCGTGGCCGTGATATTGCGCCGATTTAACCGTCACGGAAATCGCGCCCGCGGCACTCGCCTTCAGATCGTCCGGCCGGATCGCCGCCACGACGGTGCCGGCGCCGACGCCATCGACCGGCGTGCCGGCGAGGTTGACGCCGCCGACGATGACGTTGAGCCTGTTGCCGGATTTTGCCGAGCGCGAGCGTATCTGATTGCGGTAGCCCATGAATTCGGCGACATCCGGCCGCGCCGGATGGTCGTAAAGATCCTCTGGCGTGCCGACCTGGCGCACTTCGCCCGCACGCATCACGACGATGCGGTCGGCGAGCGACAGCGCCTCTTCCTGATCGTGCGTGACGTAGATCGTGGCCGAGCCGATCAATTCATGGATGCGGCGGATTTCCGCGCGCATCTCCAGGCGCAGCTTGGCGTCTAGGTTGGACAGCGGCTCGTCCATCAGCACCAGCGGCGGCTCGATGACGATGGCGCGGGCGATGGCGACGCGCTGCTGCTGGCCGCCGGACAACTGCCCGGGCAATTTGTCGCCCTGGTCGCCGAGGCGGACGATGCCGAGCGCCTCATCCACCTTGCGCCCGATTTCGGCCTTGGCCATGCCCTGCATGCTCAAGCCGAAGCCGATATTTTTGCGCACGCTCATGTGCGGGAATAGCGCGTAGTTCTGGAAAACCATGCCGAAGCCGCGTTCTTCCGGCGCCAGGCGGTCGATGCGCGTCTTGTCGAGCCAGATGCTGCCACTGGAGAGCGTCAGCAGCCCGGCAAGGCAATTGAGCGCCGTCGATTTGCCGCAGCCAGAGGGCCCGAGCAACGCGATGAACTCGCCTCGCCGCACGCTCAACGTCACGCCCTTGAGCGCGTTGACGGTGCCGAAATTGCGGCTCATTCCGTCGAGCCGCAGCTCGCGGAAATCGCGTGCGGCGATTGCCATAAAAATCGCTCCTCCCCAGGAGACGCCGGACGGCGCAAGATGAAGATAGTGAAGACTGGCGACGAGAATCGCCAGCCTTCATTTTTGCGCCGCAGCCTACTTCTTCTTTTTCGAACCGATCTCCTCGTCCCAGCGAGCGAACGCATAGACGAGCTTGTCCGGCAGCAGCGGCAGTTCCTGCGGAGCCGCGGTGATCGCCTGGGCGTATTCGGCGCGCCCGTATTCCGCGATGACTTTCTGGCTCGCCGCAGGCGCCATCGATAGCGGCACGTCCTTCACGGCGGGGCCGGGATAGAAATAGCCGTCATCGTAGGTCATGGCCTGCGCCGGCGGCGACAGCATATAATTGAGGAAGTCGATCAACACGTAGAGCTTGTCGTTCGACACGCCCTTGGGGATGCAGAGATAGTGCGCATCCAGAATCCAGTGATAGCCCTTCAGGAAGAACACCTTGGCTTCTTTGGGTACGATGCCGAGCGCACGCGGGTTGATGTCCCAACCCATCTGCGACGGCAGCATGTCGCGCGAGCCTTCGCCAAGCTCCTTCATGGTCGGGCCGGTTCCGGCTGGGTAGTACTCGACGTACTGACCAAGCTCCTTCAGATAGGCCCATGTCTTGTCCCAGCCGTTCTTCGGATCGGAGGGATCCTTGTCGCCGAGGATGTAGGGCAGGCCCATCATGAAGATCCGACCCGGCCCTGAATTCGCTGGACGTGCGTAGATGAAGCGATTGGGATTGGCTTTCGCCCACGCGAGCAGTTCCTCCGCCGTCGAGGGCACCTGCTTCACCTTGTCCGGCATGTATTCCATCACCGGACCGGCCGGGCAGAACACGATGCACACGCCCTGGTTCGAGGCTAAACCCTGCATCTTCGCGGCACCGGTCAGATAGACGTCATTGAGCTTCGGCAGCTTCGCGACAAATTCGGTAGCAATCGGAATCCAAAGCTTTTGATCGACGCCGGCCGATAGCGCGTCAATGCCGGTCAATACGCCGTCGATATCGACGCGACCAGCATCTTGCTGCGCCTTGATCTTGCCCGGCAGTTCCGGCGCCGGCGCCTTGTTGAAGTTCACCTTCGCAACCAACTTCGGATTCTTGTCGCGATAGGCTTCGATTGCCTTCTGAGTGAGCGCAAGATTGCCGGCGACGTCGACGAAATTGAGCGTGACCGGCGATGTCGGCATCGTTAGCGTTTGGCCGAAGGCACGAAAGTTGAGCGCCATCGAGCCAGCGAGGCCACCGACAACGGTACGGCGGCTGAGTTTATATGTCATCTGTCGTTTCCTCCCTGGAGTGTTGGTACTACTGAGCGTTACAAGGCTCTATTTTATACCCTCTAATTTGAGGGCATCTTTCGAAATCGCAATGGGATCGGCAGCTGCCAAGAAATTTTCCGGTCGTCGGACCTACCAATCCGCCGTAGTTGGCGGCTCTGAGGTAGCGCTATTGGAAATGTCCTGACCAGGTCAGAGTTCTTACGATATTGGCCAGAGTGTCAACATAGGCTGCGTAAACTCAGACCCCCGCGTCGCCATTTGTCACCGAAAAGCGGCGTCAAAATGTTGCTGAGACGCAAGTATATAGGCGACGGACAAGGAAGCACGGGAGCTGGCTTTTCGTTGGCCCATGCAAGAAAGCTCCGGCGGTTAAGCCGGAGCTTCCCTGTAGCATGCCGAGGCTCAGACGCTATCTCGACACGATATCGCTTTAGGGCAGCACTAATTAGCGCTTTGTGAATGAGCTTTCTCCTCCCGTCTAAAAGTTTCGTAAATTGATTTCATTTATCGATCAACCTGGAAAAAATGAGTAGTCATCGGCTAATGCAGCGGCATGGGTTCGTCGCCCTCACTTGCCACATGGTGCGCATGTGGCTGTACACGTGATGGCACACCACGGCCTGATACGGCGTATTTATGAAAAAGCTAGTTGTGCATTCAACTTCCGTGGAGCTGAATATCACCGTGTGTCTTATGTCGTCTTGGACTATAGCCATTGTCCTAGCGACACGTATCCTCCATCTCGGCACACAACCGCGCCAAATCGGCGCGGTTTTTTTGGCTGACCCACTTATTCGAGTTTTGAGTGGTGGGCTGTGCCGTCTTCGATGCCCCATCGGAAATACCTGTCTATACATCGTGCGGCAACGCTTTGCGAAAATAAAACTGAAGTGCCATGGGGAAAGACAAAATGGCGGATCAACCAACTGTTCAGATTTCGCGACTACTTGACGAACGTGGCCTTAGCGCTTTCCAGATTAATTTGATTGTCTGGTCGGTACTCCTCGCATTGATAGACGGCTATGACATCGGCGCCATCGCCTTTGCCGCGCCACATCTGATTAGAGAGTGGGGCCTGAATCCCCACGCACTCGGTCCAGTTTTCAGCGCGAGCCTCATTGGCATCCTATTCGGTTCGGCAATTTTCGGCTGGATTGGCGACCGTTATGGACGCAAGGTTGCACTCATCAGCGCGAATTTGCTGTTTGGTGTCTTCACCTGGGCGGCCGCCTACGCGACCAATCTCGATCAGATGTTCTGGCTGCGCTTACTGGCCGGCCTCGGTATTGGTGGAGTCATCCCTAACGTTGTCGCCATCAACACCGAATCTGCACCACGCCGGCTGCGCGCCACCTTGGCGCTGATCGCAGTCGGTTTTGTTCCGCTCGGAGGCGCCATACCCGGATTCGTAACAGCGCTGTTCGTCCCAACCCATGGTTGGCCGATTTTGTTCGTCGTCGGCGGCATAGCGCCGATCTTCATTGCCATCGTCTCGATATTTGGCTTGCCGGAATCGATCAAATACATGGCTCTGCACGAGGGTCAACGGGGCAAGATGGAAAAGCTAATCGCGACTATCCGTCCGGGATTCAAGGCGCCCCCAAATGCGCGCTTTGTGATCGAGGATGAACGACAGTTTTCTGGTTTCAATCCAACGTATCTATTCCGCGAAGGTCTCGCACTGATAACGCCGCTCCTGTGGTTGCTATTCGCCCTTAATCTTATGGGTTACTTCTTCCTGCTGAGCTGGACGCCGACGCTCCTTACTGCTGCACAGCTTCCCCCGACGACTGTTGCGCTTGCGGGCGCTTCGATCCAGGTCGGTGGCACGGTCGGAGCTCTGGTGCTCTGCAATTGGTTCCAACGGCAACGCTTCCTTGCCATCGCTATCGTCGTCGTTATGGCTGTCCCAGTGGTCGCATCAATTGGCTTCGCCGGCCTAATTTCGAAGACCGCCTTGCTGGTCGCAACTTTCGCCGCAGGTTTTTGCGTGCTCGGTGTCCAGACTGGCATAAACGTGGCGGGCGCGTTGATCTATCCGACCTCGCTCCGCGCGAATGGCTCGGGCTGGGAGTTGGGCGTCGGACGTGTCGGATCGATCGTCGGCCCGCTGGTCGGCGCCTTGTTCGTCGGCCTACCCGTCCAGAGGCTTTATGTGTGGTCGGCGCTGCCGTTTGCGGTAGGCGCCATTGTCTGTTTCGTGATCTATCGCCTCAACGCCACGCGCCTGAAAGAGCGCCCATGGCTGCAGGACCAGGAAGCTATGGCGCCAGCCGAGTAATAGGGCTCGTATAACCCCTACTGCGGATCGTCATCGACCAACGTCACTTCGTCCGATTGCATTAGCGGACGAACAACCGGTGGCCGAAATCCAGCCTTTGTCTACTTTGGTCCTTGGCTGTGTAAAAACTCAAACACCTGCCGCGCGCATAGGATAATTTTGTAGAGATTGAGCGGCATAAGAACTGACATGCTGCAGACGTATGCGGGGATACTGCATTGAAGAATTTTATTTTCTATATTTTTTCGATGTATGAGTTTTCACACAGCCTAGTCCAGAAGCGGGCATTCGCATGCGCGGCCTGAATGTCCGCTACGTGCCATTCGCGTCATTTCGCACCGCGGAAGAACAATGACTTTTTCGCCGTTTCCGACGCACCACCCATGGCACTCACGTGCCGGTGGAGGAGCCGTCCACAGCATCAGAAGCGGACACCCGGTGGGCATTTCGCTCTTAATTGCTATCCTCAGTGGTGCTTCCACCGCGCCAACTGCCAACCGAAACGCCGTAACTTCCCACTGATTCGAATCACGTATTCAACCCCAGTAATATCCAAGAATCCGGCTCGAAACATATAGTGGGCCAGCCATAGGATGGACCGCGCAAGACTGATTAGGGCGCTCGCAGCATAAAGCCTTGAACGCCCGGCAATAAGCTCCCCTGTCGCAAGATGCATGGCCGGCTATCCCTAGCGATCCAAACGATACGGTACGTCGCAAGTTGCGATCAACGTACTCGCCTCTCACAGGTCGGTCATAGCCATTGACCGAACTTGTGAATGTAAATCCGCTTCACGACCTGCGTGAGCACGCAGTAGCTGAGCAAGATTCCGGCAAGCCACGGGAAATAAGACAACGGTAACGGCACCAATCCCAAATGCGCGCCTACCGACGAATACGGCAGATAGATGCCGAATGCCATAATCGAGGCCGTCAACAGAATGACCGGCGTGGCTGCTCTGCTTTGGATGAAGGGGATATGCTGCGTGCGGATCATGTGCACGATCAGCGTCTGCGTCAGCAAGCCGACGACAAACCAGCCCGATTGAAACAGCGATTGCTTTTCGACGGTGTTTGCCGCGAACACGTTCCACATGACGAGGAAAGTCACCAGATCGAAGATCGAGCTGATGGGGCCAATAAACACCATAAAGCGCGCTATGCCTCCAGCATCCCATTTGCGCGGTTGCTTGAGGAAATCCTGATCTACGTCGTCCCAAGGGATCGAAACCTGCGAGACGTCGTAAAGCAGATTTTGCACCAGCAATTGGATTGGCAGCATCGGCAGGAAGGGCAGAAAGATGCTGGCGATCAGCACACTGAATACGTTGCCGAAATTAGAGCTTGCCGTCATCTTGATGTATTTGATGATGTTGGCGAATGTCTTGCGGCCTTCAATTACCGCCTCTTCAAGAACTAGCAAGCTCTTTTCGAGAAGAATGATATCGGCCGACTCCTTGGCAATATCGACGGCAGTATCCACCGAAATCCCTACGTCCGCATCCTTGAGCGCCGCCGCATCATTGATGCCGTCCCCGAGGTAGCCAACGGTGTGGCCTTTTCTTTGCAGCGCGCGGATCACGCGCGATTTCTGTACGGGCGACATTTTCGCAAAGATAGTGGTAAGTTCGGCAGCTGCCTCGAGGTCGATATCCGATAATTTCTCCACGTCCTTGCCCAATAACGCGTGCTCAATTGGAAGCCCCACCTCCTTGCATATTTTGCGGGTAACGACTTCGTTGTCGCCGGTAATAATCTTGATGGCAACGCCGTAATCCCGCAGAGCGGCAATGGCCTGTCGCGCTGTCTCCTTGGGCGGATCGAGGAACGCCACATAGCCGGCCAGGACAAAATCTTTTTCATCGTCGACGGTGTAGGTCCGATCCTCAGGCGGTAGCCACCTATAGCCGACGGCCAACGCGCGAAGGCCTTCTTGGTTCAGCTTGCGTGTGACCCTGCGCACTTCCTTGCGCATTTCGGTGGTAAACGGCACCACGCCTCCTGCGACGACCCCGTTATTGTCGGCGGATACGCAGAGCGGCAGCATCTCCTCGATGGCACCCTTGCAAACCATGAGATTCTTGCCGTCGCCATCACGCACGACCACCGACATACGGCGGCGCATGAAGTCAAATGGGATTTCGTCAACTTTTCTTGTAGTGCTGCAGTTTGCTGAAAATATCGTGCTGCACTGCATAGTCGAGCACCGCAACGTCCAAGAGATTTTTCAAACCTGTCTGAAAGTAGCTGTTGAGCCAAGCAAATTCCAAGACTTGCACGTCCTCGTTACCGTGCACATCGAGATGACGTTCGAGGATGATCCTGTTTTGCGTCAACGTGCCGGTTTTGTCGGTGCAGAGGATATCCATCGCTCCGAAGTTCTGGATTGCGTTGAGTCGCTTCACGATGGCCTTGCGGCGCGCCATCACGACTGCGCCCTTGGCGAGGTTAGTCGTGACAATCATCGGCAGCATTTCTGGCGTCAAACCGACCGCCACCGAAGCGGCGAACAGTAGCGACTCCAGCCAATCGCCTTTGGAAATACCATTGATGAGGAAGACCAGTGGCGTCATGACCATTAAGAAACGGACCAGCATCCAGCTTACTTTGCTGATGCCCCTGTCGAAGCTCGTCAGCGGTCGCGCACCGGCGATATCTTTCGCCACCGCGCCGAAGAAGGTCGCGTCGCCCGTCGCGGCAACGACCGCGGTCGCTGTTCCGCTCACCACGTTTGTTCCCATGAAGCACGCTGTTTCGCGTTCCAGCAGCGTTCCAGGCGCCTCGGACGAATTGATGCGCTTGGGCGGGACCGGATGTTTTTCCAGCGGAACAGATTCACCGGTCAGCATGGCTTGACTGACGAAGAGGTCTTTTGCGGTCAGCAGCCGGACGTCGGCGGGAACCATGTCGCCTGCTGATAAATATACGATGTCACCTGGAACCAGTGTGGCAATCGGAATCTCTTGCGGGCGATCCATTCCAGCGCGCAGTACGGCCGTTGTTGAACTCACCATGGCCTTGAGCTCCTCCGCCGCCTTGTTGGAGCGGAATTCCTGCCAGAAGCGCAACAGCGTGCTGAGCAACACCATGGATATTAGAACGATGATCGTTCTAAAGGATCGATCCTCGGGCGCGGCAAAGATCACGTCGGAGAATACGGAAACTACGCTGACCGCAAAGAGCACACCGTTGAAGGGCGTCAGGAAGGCGTGGAAAAGCTGGACGTACCAAGTCGGCGGCTTTTCGTGCGTCACTTCATTGGCGCCGTACTTTTCAAGCCGCTCTTCGACCTGTTCCTGCGTCAGCCCGGTCCGCGCGCCATTAAGCTGCGCGAGCGCGTCGTCCGGCGCACAATCACACAGGCCCAGCAATGGCGATGATCGCTTGGTAACGCTCGCAGTGCGGTGATTTGGTTGGACTTTGATTTGTTCATTCATCGCGCATTGCTTTCACGCTGAAGCTGACACGGACTTTGTGCGCATCTAGTCGCAATGATTACAGGTATGTTGACAGTTATATGACGGTCACGGCGGCGGCAGCAGTCTTATCGTACACGTCGGCCGCCAAATGAAAGCTAAGAAGTTACTCAACGGACTTGGGCAAATCGAAGATGGGTCATACGCTGCGGTTTTATATTTTAGTTATTTTGTCCGCTGAGGGTCATTCACGCCCTAGCAATTCAGCCCTAGCGCCGACGTTTGTCGGCTGTTGGTCCAATAGCGTCATTGGCGGTGCAATGCAGCGAAGGGCGTGACGTGCCAATATGCGACATCATGCCGAAGGAACTATTGCAGAAGCCTCGGATGTTGATTTTCGGATTACCTATATGCGCCGACTTAACCTATTTATCCGGCTTCGTCAGTGAGTCCTCTCTGTTTCGTTTGGCGTACCACACCGAACCAATGATGATTGCAACGGAGATTATCCAGAACGCTTTAGCCGCCCAACCGAAGTCCATTTTTAGTTTCCTCCACCTAGCTTTTCGAGCGGCTCAGCCGCGCGAATGATCCGTGACTACGTAGGCAAAATACATCGCAAAAAACAAAATAAAGACCAGCATCCAGTTTTGTGCCTGCAATCCAAACACGGGCAAATCAGAAACAAGCCAATTCATCACAAACGATTCCATGGCTCCGCCCGTGAGAGATTGGTGGATCATAAAGGCGCTCGGCAAGCGCCACACATTTGTTGTTCTATTTAACCCGGAGCAGCGATTGCTTGCTGTTAAATGATGATTAATTGCGACGGCGATCAGCGATCTGGCGCATGTACATTTATGGAAAAGTTAGTTGTTTAGCTTTCGATTCCAAGATTGAGTTCATGTGTGCGATCATGCAGTGCACTTCAGCCATTTGTGAGCCGCATGAAATCCTCCATCACTGCACAAACCGCGCCAATTTGGCGCGGTTTTTTTACCGTCTAACGCAACCGTGCGAAGCGAATGAAAATGGAAACGATTGCAAAACTCGGACTCGCGATAGCCTTTCTCGCCACCGGTTCTGGCATGGCTTTTTATGAATGGATCAGAACGAAAGCGGGCCGACCTATCTTGGGTGGCAGGGACGCTCGCCAATTGTATTGGATTACCTACTTGGCGTTGTTGGTACTTGGATTGACGGTTTTTATTTCTGCAATCATTCGCTAATGGTCCGGTTTCAGAAAACAATTCGGTAGGCCGATACTTGCGCCCACACCTCCAGAAAATGAGCGACCGTAACCATCCAACCATAATCCACTTTTAGTGACCTATTTTGCATGTGCGAACGGCCCTAGGGTTGCCCTATGCACCGACCCAAGTCTGATTTGGCTGCGGCCATCGCGATTTTGACGGTCGCTGCATTCATCTGGTGTGGCATAGCCGTGGTGCTGCATCTTGAGATTGATCGCCGTTCCATGGCGCCAATCACCTTTGTCGATTGTAAAGATTGAAGTCCCATTCCCTTCGCAACTAATATTTCTGCCGATGTGGCCGCTCTTGTCCAAAGGGTGCGATTAGGTTGTCCGCTTTGTGCCAGAAGCGGACATCGCACTTCTAATTTGAAAACGAAGAGGCCGTCAACTGAGGCGGCCTTACTTCATGAAGCGAGAGCATGAATGATCGCTGCGGCTACCGCGGCCAAGGCCGAAGCGCGTCTGGGTATCCGCTCCCGCTGACTGCTTCGCTGTCGGTCCCGCCTACCGCTGGAGTCTACAACATTTTTTTCGAAAATACTTCGTCACCCAACTCATATATTCAGTTCTATGCAGGAGGCAGTTCGACGTGTGCATCTGACTCGTTCAGTTTGTTTTTTGCATCCCTTTATAATTTCCCAATTTCTTCCGCATCCTATGTCACTTATAATTTAGGGTGCAAACTACAAACCGATATTGGGTGCGGCACTGTTACAGCGCAAGAGGCATCGTCGGCTCTTGAGATTGCAGTGACCACAACCCCCCTTCCGGCCACCCTCCCTCTCCTCGCCACCGGCCTCGGCGCGTTAGGTCTGCTCGGCTGGCGCAGGAAGCGGAAGGCTCTCGCAGCCCGCAAGCGAGCCTAGCTTTGCTGTTCTAATTTCTTTCTTTCGTTGCGGCAGTCGTCACGTATTTCATGGTTCCTTTGCCTTGGTGTTCAGCGCTCGCTGCCGGGTTTAGGCAACCGCAAGGACGACCCGAAATGCGCCCCTGAATAACGCCACATGGATTCGATACGACTTCGCTGTTCCGCTTGTGTGTTGCCGCTGCGGCCGCCTCAATGCGCTTTCACAACCAGAGCCGCGCTAACCTTAATTCCAGTTCAACTTTTTAATGAGCATTGAACGAGGATAGGATTGCGATTGCACTGCCTTTAGCAGAGCCGAGACGATTCGAGGCGGTTGCTTGATCCACCGCACGCAACGCAAAAGGACTGAAGGTGACGACTGTAAATCCTGCTATCGCGGATACAATAACATACACCATCGCACTCACGACCGGTCAGCAAGCTACGGTTGGTCAAGTCGATGTTTGGGGCTCTGCCATTCAGAACGGCAACGTCACGGAGCAGGGCATGGTCAATGCCTTCGTTGCTTCGTCAGCATTCGCGACCCTGAACAATGGCGGTGCCATTGCTAATCCGAACGCTGCTCCTACGACACTCGAAGCGACGAACGTCATCGATCTTGCGCTGGGTAGTTCAAACTCGACGCAAGTCAATACGTGGGTGGATAGTGGTCTCACGCTCGGCCAAATGGTCGACGCGTTTGTCCACAACACCACGTTCGATGCATTGGTCAACTCGGGCTTGTTCTTCACCAACGAAGGCACCTCGACATCGTTGCAAATTCCCCCATTCCAAGAGACGCCGCTAAACGCGACGCCGCTTCCCCCCGCTCTTCCGCTTTTCGCCGTCGGCCTCGGCGTGATGGGTCTACTCTTGCGGCGCAGGAAGCGTAAGAACGCTGCTGCTATCGCAACCTGATCAAAACATCTGATTGGAGTTCGGAGAGACCGCCGCGCAAGGCGGTCTTTCTTTTTGCGCCAATCATGTCGCGGTGCGTTTGTCCGTTCATGGCACTTAGCGTCATTCGCCGCGCTGCACGTTGCCCACAAGTTTCATCCGGTCACGACCAGAGTTCTGGCAGCTAAAAAATCGTTTTTAGGCAAAGCAACGGGCTGAGACTCTGAGCCATATGTTGGCTACCCACCGCATCGTCAAGCTTGGTACCTCACGGCGCAATCGCACAAGTTCCGGTCACTAAATATGAAAGCGCAAACGCAGCAAATCTCGGTTGCGGATCACCGCGTTCTGCGCGCACTCGAATGAAACGAGATACTGCGTTTGCGACAGTTGTTTCATCAATTCGACGAGTAAGACTTTGGAACAGCACGTAATCGTTGTCAGTCGCGCTGATCTTTGCGACAATATACTTTTCCACCTTGCCAGCGCTTGGAAAAGTTATGTTTCCAGTTGATAGGTTAATGACCATCTTATCAAAGACTTCGGATGCAGTTTTCCCTATTTCCTTATTCAGGGTGCCGTCCGTCATGATACTGACAGCGTCCTTCGTGGTGCATCGGTAAGTCTTGCGAGTTTCATCCTGAGCGAAAGCGACTCCAAAATTCACCGTCAGTACTGTGAATAGGCCAATCGCGAACGATAGAAACCGGATATGATAGGCAGCCTTGTACATTTCAATTCCCTCCTGCTTTGGGCCAAAAGGTACCTGCCGATGTCCTACACAACCAGACAAAACGCCTTCGCTCGAGTGGATCGAGTACGTGGCAGTCAAAGGTCTCAGCCTTCACCGGTGCTGCTTGGGGCCAACCGGCGGCGCAACGCTTCCGTCTGCATGTCGCTGATGGGTCAATCGCTACCGACCCATCGAGCCCACAGCGTCGTCCGATGTCCGTTGTTGCTCCAATAGCGTCATTGGCGGTCCGATGCGGCGAAGGGCGCGATGTGCCATTAGCGACCATTGACCGAGCCTACAACAATCAGCAGTCGGTAAACGAAGGGACGTTAGAGAGGAAAAGTTTGAGGTGGGCGCCCCGCATTGCCGCCGCGACATCCCCCGAATAGCAACCGGGTCCCAGGCGTTGTACGGGGCCCCGGCTGATAAAACCGGAGTTCCCCAACAGCCCATCGACATATTGGTTCTGCCTACCGGGGTTGGGTTAAGATTCGTATTCCAGTTAGCATTCTTTGTTGGCACTGCGCTTCGCTGGCCAAATAAGCCTGTTGATGCATTTGCACCAGCGTCCTGACCTGACGGCTTTTTTGTACCAGCGGGATAGAGACTACTGCATCGGCATGATCTCATCTAGATGGTTAGCCGAGGGCGCGAATGTTTGTGGTGCCGGCGGTCTATATCCGAGAGCTGAGTGCGGTCTGATCGTGTTGTAGTGTTTCCGCCATTGCTCGATGACAATCTTGGCTTCCTTCAGACTGTAGAAGATTTCACCGTTGAGCAGCTCATCGCGTAGTTCTGCAGCGATATGCCCGCATCCCGGCAGGCCACCGGCGTCGCGGCTCCCTGCGCCATCGATACTTCAATCTGGCGAAGCAGCGTCACAATCTGCTCCGCGCTGAACCTCTTCTTCGGCATGACCCAAGCTCCTTTCCAAGACCATTTTCTCACAAAGCCTGGTCTAAAAAAGCCCGGTCAGGTCACTGTTGCAGCAGATAAAGATAATTCGGCTGCGCCGCGGCGATGCGCGCATAGCGGCCAAGCGAGCGCAAAATGCTGGTGATGGAGCGGCCGTTGTCGATGCGGAACTGCAGCAGCGTGTGGCCACTGAGCACGAAGCGCTGCGTCTGCATGAGCGTAAGGCCGAGGCGGCGCGCCAGCCGTGCGAGATAGGCGGCCGAAGTGCCGGAATCGACTTCGATAATGACTTCATTCGGCACGAAGAAAGGTTGCCAGGGCTACGGGAAGTTGATGTTGTTGGCGTTACCCGGCCCGTGCGACGGTGGATGCCCCGACGGTCCGCCCTGGTTCGACGGAAACATCTGGTCGGCGAGCAGCCAACCAACCGGTCCGAGAACGGCGCCTAGCTCAATGTGCCAGAATTCGGCAGAGCTCAATTCATGGCCAAGCACGATCGTGCCGACCATCGGCGCGACGACGGCGATCCCGAACGCGCCGATCGCGTAAGTCTGGAGCGGAGAAATTGTGTTGTGCGGGATCGGGAGGATCGAGCCTTCGTCGGGCGGTGGTGGAGCCGCCGGCGCCGGCGTGCCGGTGCCAATCATGACCGTGATCAATACGCCTGCGATCGCCGCCAGCCGTCGGATAGCCGCGTCCCGCAACCCGATCTTCGCCACTGCCGATAGTCTGTATCGGGCGGCCCCGGAGGGGCGAACAACAGATGTGTTCAGCGAAGTTTGCCGGAGCCGTGCGGCGGTCAGGGTGTCCCGCTATGGCACAGTTAAATGACGAGCCCCATGAGGGCCAGCAGGCCGTAACCGACGAAAATGATGCAAGCCGCCGTGCAGGCCAATCCGAGCGCCACCACCGCCGATCCGCAAATTCGATGAAAAGGCGACTTGCCTGCCGGCGGCTGGCCGGCCTGCGCGGCCAGCGGTCGCGATGCATCCGCCCCGACCGAGGCCTACATCGGTGCGGTCGGCAACAGGGCCGCCGCGCCGGCTGGTTTCGACGCTGTCCGCGGCGGAAATGGCTTGAGCGGCGAGATCTGACCTTGGTCCATTGTGCCATCATCGGCTGTCAGTCGCGCCACTGCGGTGGTAGGTTCACGCTGGCGCTCGCCCTGCGCGGCGGTGAGGTGAGTAACCCCGCCCGGTTCGGGCGAGCGGGGTCACCGACGGCTTGCGCTGGGCCGCGGCGTTTCCCCCTGCGCCTTTTTTGGTCGCGCGCGCCGGCGAGACGGTTCAAGGCGGGGAAATAAATCGTTAACTAAGTAATGGCCATCACATTCGCTGTCCGTTTCACTCGAACGGAAGGATCAGCGGGCCGCCGCGTCGATCAGCTTGCGGCATTCGCTGAGCTCATGCAGCGCCGCCCGCAATTTGTTGAGCGCCTCGCGCGGCAATGCCGCGCCACCGGCTGTCGGCGGCTCGGCACCCGCCCGATCGTTCGGAAGGATTTCTTCGAAAGTCGGAAGCGCTTCGCGCACGGCATAATCGATGCGGTCGCCCGGATCGATGCGCGGCTCCGGCGCGCTTTTAAGCGGCGGCTCGCGGCGCGCGTGCGCCTTGTCGTCCCGGTCGCCGAGATCGTGCCCGATCAGCGAAGACAATTTGCCGCGCAAGCCCCGGCTGTCCTCCAGCACGGCGGCGGCCGGTGCCACCTCATCGGCAAAGTCCTCGTCCTCGCTGGCGCCATGTGGTGGCTGCGGCGCGCCTTCCTGCCACACCACCTGCACGAAGCGCGCGCCCTGCTCGCGCAAAATGCGCTGCACTCCGCGGATGGTATAACCCTCGCCGTAAAGCAAATGGCGGATGCCGCGCAGCAGATCGACATCGTCGGGACGGTAGTAGCGCCGGCCGCCGCCACGTTTCATCGGTTTTATGTCGTTGAAGCGGCTTTCCCAGAACCGCAGCACATGCTGCGGCAGGTCGAGTTCGTCGGCGACTTCGCTAATGGTGCGGAACGCGTCCGGCGCCTTGTTGTCCAAAGCAGCCTCCAGCTTCAAGTTTCGGATTAACGCGGTACGGAAACAAACGCCGAGATCAGACGGCCGGTTCAGAGTGGCCGTTGATCCGCTGCTTGAGGATTGCCGATGGTTTGAACACCATGACCCGGCGCGGCGAGATCGGCACTTCCATGCCGGTCTTCGGATTGCGCCCGATCCGCTGGCCCTTCTTACGCACGACAAACGAGCCGAAAGACGACAGTTTTACGGTCTCGCCACGCTCCAGGCAGTCGGTGATCTCCTTGAGCACCAACTCCACAAGCGCGGCAGATTCCGTGCGTGAAAGGCCTACTTTTTGATAGACCGCCTCACATAGATCGGCCCGCGTCACTGTTTTACCGGTCATCGCCTGCCCTGCCCCCGGCGAAGATATCCCGCTGAATTATCGACGATATTAGCATCTTGCCTGTGGGGTCAATGGGGCGTCGTGAAATATGACAGGAACCCGGCCGGGGGCAAGTTCCGACCCTTCCGGCGTCGGCGGACCCTTTTCCTACCAGCGGACGAGCGCCGAGCCCCAGGTGAAGCCACCACCCATAGCTTCCAGCAGGATCAAATTCCCGCGTCTGATGCGGCGGTCGAAAACGGCGTCGGTCAGCGCCAGCGGAATCGACGCCGCCGAAGTGTTGCCGTGCCGGTCCACCGTCACCACGACCTTTTCCGGCGCGATGCCGAGCTTGTGGGCGGAGCCGTCGATGATACGCTTGTTCGCCTGGTGCGGGACGAACCAGTCGATATCGGCAGCCGTGTAGCCGGCGGCCTTGAACGCGTCGTCGATCACGTCGGTGATCATAGCCACAGCGTGCTTGAAAACCTCGCGGCCCTCCATCCGAAGATGCCCGACCGTCTGCGTCGAAGACGGGCCGCCGTCCACATAGAGCTTTGTTCGGTGCCGTCCGTCCGAACGCAAATACGTGGTGAGGATGCCGCGGTCGGATCGCTCGCCCGGCTGCGTCTGCGCCTCGATCACCAATGCGCCGGCGCCGTCGCCGAATAGAACGCAGGTGGTGCGGTCAGTCCAGTCAAGGATGCGCGAGAACGTTTCGGCCCCGATCACCAAAGCGCGCTTGAACGCGCCGGTGCGCAGCAGCGCATCGACCGTGGCGAGCGCGAAGATAAAGCCGGAGCATACCGCCTGTAGATCGAAGGCGGCGCCGTGGGTGATGCCGAGACCGGCCTGCACCGTGACCGCGGTGGCGGGAAAGGTCTGGTCCGGTGTCGAAGTGGCGAGCACGATCAGATCGATCGATTGCGCATCGACATGGGCGTTGGCAAGCGCCGCGCGCGCCGCATTGAGCGCCAGCTCCGAAGTAAATTCGCCGGGTGCGGCGATGTGGCGCTCGCGAATACCAGTGCGCTGCACAATCCATTCGTCGGTCGTGTCCACCGAGCGGGCAAGCTCGTCATTGCTGAGAATGCGGGCCGGCAGATAACTGCCGCAGCCGAGGACGACCGAACGCGGGACACTCACGAGCCGGCTCCTTGCGCGAGCTTCGCCTCGGCGCCGGCGCCGCGGTCGCGCGCCATCGACTGGCCGATCTTGGCAAGCAATTCGTAGCGCACCATATCGTAGCCCATGTCGACCGCCGCGGCGAAGCCTTCCGTGTCGGCCCCGCCATGGCTCTTGATGACGACGCCGTTAAGGCCGAGGAACACCCCGCCGTTCGACTTGCGCGGGTCCATTTTCTCGCGCAGCGTGTTGAAGGCCGGACGCGCCAGTAAATAGCCAAGCCGCGCCGCCCAGGTCCGGTTCATGGCGTTGCGCAAATACTGCGCGAACTGTTTGGCGGTGCCTTCGGCAGTTTTCAGCGCGATGTTTCCGGCAAAACCTTCGGTAACGATGACGTCCACCGCGCCTTTGCCGATGTCGTCGCCCTCGACAAAGCCGACATATTCGAAATACGGGAAGCGGTCTTCGCGCAGAACGCGTCCGGCTTCGCGCACCTGTTCGAGCCCTTTGACCTCCTCGACGCCGATATTGAGCAGGCCTACAGTCGGCTTTTCGATGTCGAACAGCACGCGCGCCATGGCGCTGCCCATGATGGCGAGATTGACCAGATGCGTCTCGTCGGCGCCGATGGAGGCGCCGAGGTCGAGCACGACAGATTTGCCTTTGATCGTCGGCCATAGCCCCGCGAGCGCCGGCCGCTCGATGCCCTCTATCATCTTGAGGTTGAAGCGCGCCATCGCCATGAGCGCGCCGGTATTGCCGGCCGACACCGCGACATCGGCCTCGCCTTTCTTCACGGCATCAAGCGCAAGCCACATCGACGATTTCCAACGGCCGTAGCGCAGCGCCTGGCTCGGCTTGTCGTCCATGCGGATGGCGATGTCGGTGTGCACGACTTTCGATTTGGCCTTGAGCGCGGGCAGGCCCTCGAGCAACGGCTCGATCAGCGCGCGGTCGCCGTAAAGTAAAAACTCGGTGTCGGGATGCCGGGTGAGCGAAATGAGTGCGCCGGGCAAAATGACCGAAGGCCCGTGATCGCCGCCCATGGCGTCAAGAGCGATGCGAATTTTATCCGGCATGCGGCGCGACTTTATCCGCTCGGCTGCGGCAGACAAACCGGTATTGGCGCCGCCGAATGACTTGCTCACCGCTCACGTTTGCTTGCTTCCTGCGCGCGTTTTCAAGGCTTCGAGCGCGGCGAAGGGATGCGCGCCGTCGTCGCTGCCCGGCGGGCTCACGAATTTCGCGCCGGCCTTGCGTGGATACGGGTCGATGCCGAGAATGAGAAATTCGGTCGCCACCGCGCCGAGATCGATCGTGCCGCCGACCAGCGGCTCGGGTGGCTCTTCTTTGCCTTTGCCGGGCGCGTCGGCGCCTACTGGCGCGAAGGTGAGATCGACCGTCTCCTCGATGTCGTTCTCGATCGGCTCCAGTGTCACCACGCAGGTCTGCCCGACGGTCGCGTTGACCTGGCCGGCGACATGAACCCTGGCGCCTTGTTTGGTCAGGTCGAAGGCCGCAACGAGGCGCGGCAGTTCGCGCAAAGCCGCAACCTTGGCTATGGCCGAGCGCGCGTCCGTCGACGCTTCGATCTCAACATGGAGACCGGTTTCCGCAATGTCCTCGACAGCCATCGGCACGCTCCATACGGGTTCGTTTTTGCTCATCGTCGTCTGCCTTCAGTCCGCACCCACGAGCAAACCTGCTGGGTCGGGAAATCGCAACTCGCCCTCAGCCAACGCGGCCGCGTCCAGCGCCTTCAGATCATGCTGCGCCCGGCGCGTATAGGCGGCAAGCCGGCGCGGCGCATCGTTTGTCGCGGCGAACCCGCCATACACATTGCGCGCAATCACCTCGGTCAATTCTTGGGTCAATTCTTGGGTCAGTTCTTGGGCCAGTTCTTGCTCCTCGCACGCCTTTAGGGCCGCTATATAGGCTTGTGAGCGGCCGTAAAAGGCGTCGCCGATTTGCCGCATCTCCTTGGGCACCGAAAGGTCACCGACGCCCATTTCCCGCAGATTATCGTCCATATCCCGGCAAAACCGATCGAAAAGCCGCTGTCCAAGGCCGCGCAGCGCAGGTTCCGCAAAAAACCGGTCCAGGACTAACGTCAGATGCAGCACAATCAGGTCGAAACGGCCGTTAACCGTGTCGGCTATCGCGAAGTCGCGGTAAAAACAGGGCAATCGCGCCTGCGCCACGATCATGCCATAGAGGATCGAAATGATGTCGGGGGCGCGCGGCTTGCGGCGCGTAAGGGACCAAATCATTGTGTGGGTTCTGGGGGTTGACCGCGGCTCGCTGCCGGGTACGTCAATGCCTCCGCCGATGCAAGGCTGAAATCAAGACGGAAATGAAGTTGCCGGTATTGCAGTCGAAAATTATAGACCATTGCAAGTGCGCTACACGGTGCCTTCCGGCGCTCGCGCTGTTTGGCTGCATGACCCTCGCCGGCTGCGGCAGCTTCAGCGAGACGCTGTCGCGCGGCTATGTGCTGCAAGACGGCACGCTCGAGCAGATCCCGGTCGGCGCCACTCAGGAACAGGTGCTGATCGTGCTCGGCACGCCCTCCACTGTCGCCACCGTCAGCGGCGAAGCTTTCTACTACATTTCGCAAAAGTCGGAGCGCAGCGCCGCTTTCATGCCCTATGAGGTGAAGGACCAGCGCGTGATCGCCGTCTATTTCGACAAGGACCGGCGCGTCGAGCGGCTTGCCAATTACTCCATGAGGGATGGAAAAATCTTCGACTTCGTGTCGCAAACGACGGCGACCGGCGGCCAAGACTTCAATTATTTACGCGGCGTTTTCAACGCGTTGAATTTCAAGGTGTGACGACCGCCGGCGCTTGACGGAAGCATCATGCAAAAGGGCCGGCGCCAACCGCGGGCCCTTTAACGTTGGCGAACGTCGGCTACTTCAGTGCGCGAGCGCCGCGAGCAGCAACAGTGCGACGATGTTGGTGATCTTGATCATCGGGTTGACCGCCGGCCCCGCCGTATCCTTGTAGGGATCGCCGACCGTGTCACCGGTCACCGCCGCCTTGTGCGCGTCGGAGCCCTTGCCACCATAGTGACCGTCCTCGATGTATTTCTTGGCATTATCCCAGGCGCCGCCGCCTGAGGTCATCGAGATAGCGACGAACAGACCGGTGACGATGACGCCGAGCAGCATGGCGCCGAGCGCGGAGAAGCCCGCCGATTTGCCCGCAGCGCCGCCACCGGCGATCAGGAACACGGCGAAATAGACGAAAATCGGCGACAGCACCGGCAGCATCGAGGGAACGATCATTTCCTTGATCGCCGCCTTGGTGAGCATGTCCACCGCGCGGCCGTAATCGGGCTTGTCTTTGCCCTTCATGATGCCCGGCTTTTCGCGGAACTGGCGGCGCACTTCCTCGACGATCGCGCCGGCAGCGCGCCCGACCGCGGTCATGCCCATTGAGCCGAACAGGTAAGGCAGCATGCCACCGAACAGCAGCCCGACGACCACGTATGGATTTGTCAGCGCGAAGTCGAGCTGGATGCCGGTGAAGTATGGATGGTGCGCGACATCCTTGGAGAAGAACAGGAGATCCTGGTTATAGGCGGCAAACAGCACCAGCGCGCCGAGGCCGGCCGAGCCGATGGCATAACCCTTGGTGATCGCCTTGGTGGTGTTGCCGACCGCATCGAGCGCGTCGGTCGCCTTGCGCACGTCTTTCGGCAGACCCGCCATTTCAGCAATGCCGCCGGCATTGTCGGTGACCGGACCGAAAGCATCGAGCGCGACCACCATGCCGGCGAGCGCCAGCATCGCGGTGACCGCGATGGCAATGCCGAACAATCCGGCTTGCGCATAGGAGACCAAAATGCCGGCGATGATGACGATGGCCGGCAAAGCGGTTGCTTCCATCGAGATCGCCAGGCCCTGGATGATGTTGGTGCCGTGGCCGGTCACTGACGCCGCAGCGATCGACTTCACCGGGCGGAAGTTCGTGCCGGTGTAGTATTCGGTGATCCAGATGATAAGGCCCGTCACTACAAGCCCGACGATCGCGCAAATGTAGAGCGACATGCCAGTAAAGGCCGCGCCCTGGATCGCGCCGAAGCCGACCAGTTCGTAGGTGACGAACCAGATCACGCCGAGCGACAGCACCGCCGAGGCGATGAAGCCCTTGTACAACGCGCCCATGATCGACTGGCTAGCGCCGAGGCGCACGAAGAACGTGCCGATAATCGAGGTGATGATGCAGGCGCCGCCGATGGCGAGCGGGTATGTCATCATTTTCAATAGCATGTCCGTGTTGGCGAAATAGATCGAGGCCAGCACCATGGTGGCGACGATGGTCACCGCATAGGTCTCGAACAGGTCGGCGGCCATACCGGCGCAATCGCCGACATTGTCGCCGACGTTATCGGCGATGGTCGCCGGGTTGCGCGGATCGTCTTCCGGAATGCCGGCTTCCACCTTGCCCACAAGATCGCCACCGACGTCGGCGCCCTTGGTGAAGATGCCGCCGCCAAGACGGGCGAAGATCGAGATCAACGAGGCGCCGAAGCCGAGCGCGACGATGGCGTCGATCACGATGCGATCGTTCGGTGCCTTGTGCAGCGTGCCGGTGAGGAAGCCGAAATAAAGCGTGACGCCGAGCAGCGCGAGGCCCGCCACCAGCATCCCGGTAATTGCGCCGGCCTTGAAGGCGAGCTCCAATCCACCGGCCAGCGACTTGGTCGCGGCCTGCGCGACGCGCACATTGGCGCGCACCGAGACGTTCATGCCGATGAAGCCAGTGGCGCCGGAGAGCACCGCGCCGACGGCAAAGCCCGCCGCCACCAGCCAGCCCAGCGTGAAGCCGAGGATGACAAAGATCACGACGCCGACAATGGCGATGGTTGAGTATTGTCGCTTGAGATAGGCCTGCGCGCCCTCGCGCACGGCGGCGGAAATCTCCTGCATTTTCTTGCTGCCGGCGTCCGCGCGCAGCACCGAGCCGGTCGCCCAGATGCCATAGAGAATTGCGAGCACGCCGCAGCCGACGATGGCCCATAGAGTTGTCATGGGGAGTAAACCTCGATTGATGGTGGCGCGAGACTGGAAAAACGCTCCCGCCGGCGCCAGGAGCGTCGAGGATGGCCGCTTGTTAAGGGCGCTTCACCCCGACCGGAAAAGCGCGCGGATATAGCCAAAAAAGTGCGCCCGACGCAATGCTGGATTAGTCGCGGTTTTGCGGGCGTTTCGCCGTTTGCGCAAGACTCAGGTCGGGTTTTCCCGCTCGCGCAAAGAGAGCCAGAGCAACGTGGCGGCGGCGACGAAGACGGTGGGGAAAACCACCATGTTCACCGCCTGCCAGCCGAAATATTCAAGCAGCTGGCCGGAGGAAAAAGAGCTGACCGCCATGCTGCCGAAAATGAGGAAATCGTTGAACGCCTGCACCTTGTTGCGTTCCTCCGGCCAGTGACATTCGGTCACCATGGTGGTGGCGCCGATGAAGGCAAAGTTCCAGCCGAGTCCGAGCAGGATCAAGGCCGTCCAGAAATGCGCGACCGACGTGCCGCTCACGCCCACCGCGGCGGTGGCGACGATCAGCGCCAGGCCGATCGCGGTGATGCGCTCGACGCTGAAACGGACGATCAGGCCGCCGGTGAGGAAACTCGGCGCATACATCGCCAGCACGTGCCACTGGATGCCGAGCGTCGCGTCGGTCACCGAATGACCGCAGCCGACCATGGCGAGCGGCGCCGACGTCATCACCAGGTTCATGGTGACGTAGCTCACCACGCCGCACACGGCGGCAACGATAAAGCGCGGCGTCAGCGTAATGTGGGCAAGCCGGCGCGGCGCCTCCTCAGCCCGGCGCGGAAGCAGCGGAATACGGACGAATTGCAGCACCATGGCCGCGACCAACGCGCAGGCAGATTGTCCAAGAAAGGTCGCCGCGAACAGATGCGTCTGCATCAGGTCCTTGGTGAAAATGACAATCTGCGGGCCGATCACAGCGGCAAAGACGCCGCCGGCCAGGACCCAGGAGACGACCTTCGGCCGGTAGGAGTTGCTCGCCGTGTCGGCGGCGGCGAAACGGTAGGACATGTGCGCGGCCGCGTAGAGCCCGCCGCAGAAGGTGCCGGCAAGCAGCAGCGCGAATGAGCCCTGCATCGTCGCGGCGCAGGAGACGAGCCCGGAGAGCACGCCAAAGACGGAACCGCATTGCAAGGCAAAGCGCCGCCCGTAACGGCGCGCAAGGTAACCGACCGGCAGCGTGCCGATCCACATGCCGAACACCATGAAGGTGATCGGCAAAGTCGCTAGGCCCTTTTCCGGCGCCAGCATGGAACCGAGGATGCTTGTGGTGGCGACGATGACGGTATTGTTGCCGCCGGCGAGTGCCTGCGCCACCGCGAGCACGATGGCATTGCGGCGCGCCAGCCTGTTGTCGAAGCCAGCGTTTTGAATAGGCTCGGCCAGTGCCGACATGCGGGATTCCAGGTAACAGCGTTCTCCTTCTACCGACGCTCGAAGAATTTAACCACTGCTGCTGGCGCAGATCTAAATTAAATCGTCAGGCCTAATCGTTGCGGTCGAAGCGCCAGGCGCCAGGATGGCGGATCATCGCGTCGCGCGCCTCCTCCAGCGAACGGGCGCCGATCTGGCCGAGCGAAGAGCGCAACTCGTCGATATAAAGGTCGATTAGATGTGCGGGGCCTTGATCGCCCAGCGCGCCGACCGCCCAGAGGAAGCTCTTGCCGGCAAAAGCGGCCTTGGCGCCGAGCGCCAGCGCCCGCATCACGTCCTGCCCGCTGCGGACGCCGCTGTCGAGCACGACGGTCGCCTTGTGGCCGACCGCCGAAACGATCGCCGGCAGCACGTCGATCGAGGGGGCCAGCGCCTCGATCTGCCGGCCGCCGTGGTTCGACACCCAGATGCCTTCGATGCCGAGTGACACAGCCTTTTCCGCGTCCGCCGGATGCAGGATGCCCTTGACCAGCATCGACCCCTTCCACTTTTCGCGGTAGCGCGCGACTTCTTCCCAGGAAAACACCCCGCCCATATTGGCGCGAGCGAAGCGGATGACTTCGTTGGTGCTGGCGTGCTCGCCAATATAGGGGCGGATGGTGGCGAAGCGCGGGTAGCCGTGACGCAGCAGCGCCAAGAGCCATCTCGGTCGAATGATCATTTCGTAAAGCATGCGCAGGTTCGGATAGAATTCGCGGCCGAGCCCGGCATAGGTTTCGCGTGTGCGCGTGGTGCGCACCGGCACGTCGACGGTGAGCGCCAATGCTTTGACGCCGGCCGCGGTCGCGCGCTTTATCAGGTCGAAGCCGATGGCGTGATCGTTCTGGTAGAAGCGGTAGAGTTGCAGCCAGAACACATCGGGCGCGACTTTCGCCACGTCTTCGATAGAGGCGCCGCCGGCGACGCCGAGCGTGTAGGGGACGCGTGCCCGCTGCGCGGCTTTCGCCATCAACAGATCGGCGCCCGGCCAGACCAGCGACGGACCACCCATTGGTGCAATGCCAATTGGCGCGGCATAGCGAGTGCCGAACAGCTCGACGTCGACCGGCGGCACGGTGGTAATGCCGCCGTAGCGCGCCGCCACCTTGATGGCGTCGAAGGCCTTCCAGTTGTCTTCGATGCCGACGTCGGCGCCGGCGCCGGTGTCGCCATATTCGAACGAGAACAGCGGGATATTGCGCGGCGCGCGTTTGCGCAGATAGGCCGAGCTGGGGAAGGTCTTGTGCAGCTTCTCGAAATTCGGACTGAGCCCATGCGGCATCTGGGTGAGTTCCTTTTCCTTTTTTGCCGTCAGGTCGTCCATGATGCCTGCCCATTCCTTCCCGATGTTTCGCCTGCGACCATAGCCAATATCAGAAATGGCTGAACGACGCCTGCTTGAAAGTCATCGCCTGGCCGCCGGCCGCGATGAAGCGGGCACCCTCGCCCGCGGCGATTTCGCCGATATCCGTGACCGGTACATTGGCCACCTTCGCTGCATTGCGGAATCTGTCCGCCTTTGCGGGTGGGATCGCACAGACGATCTCGTAGTCGTCACCGCCAGTGAGCGCCGTTTCGATCAGCGCCGGATCGGTGGCGAGTGCCGCTTTCGCCGCATCCGACAACGGAACCTTGCCGACTACGACATTGGCGGCGACGCCGGAGACGCGGGCGAGCTTTCCGAGATCGCCGGCCAGCCCGTCCGAGACATCCATGGCAGCCGAGGCATGGGTGCGCACCGCCTCGGCCAGCGCGTTGCGCGGCTGCGGCAACAAATAGCGGTTGATGAGATGCTCGCGCTGCGCCGCGCTGAGTTTCCAGTTGGCCGCGCGCAGTAGCACCAGACCAAGCGCGGCATCGCCGATCGAGCCGGTGACGAAAATCCGGTCGCCGGATTTGGCGCCGGCGCGGCGTACCATCGTGCCTCGCGGGGCGCTGCCGAACATTGCGACAGAAATCGTGATCGGTCCCGGCGTGCGGTCGGTGTCGCCGCCGAACAGCGGACAGCCGTAGAGTTCAGCATCGGCGCGCAGGCCTTGCGAAAAGCCGGAGAGCCAGGCCTCGCCAATATCCTTTGGCAGCGCCAGCGACAAAAGAAAGCCGAGTGGCTTTGCACCCTTGGCGGCCAAATCGGACAGGTTCACGCGCAGCGCCTTGCGCGCCACCATGTCCGCCGCCTCGTCGTCGAAGAAATGCACGCCGCCGATGATCGCGTCGGCCTTGAGCACCACGTCGCAGCCGGCGGGCGGCGTGAGGAAAGCTGCGTCGTCCGACAAGCCGAGCGCGCCGGGATGCGTCGCCAACGGCGCAAAGAAGCGCGCGATCAGTCTGTCCTCGGTCGACATCTTGTCGTCGGATTTCGCCACGGCATCACCCGGCGGCGCGGCCGAATTCGCCCGCGCGCATTTGCCGCGCCAACTGATCGAGCACAGCATTGACCATGCCGGTCTCTTCCTTTTCGACAAAGGCAGCGGCGACGTCGGCATACTCGGCCACAACGGCACGTGCGGGCACATCGGCACGATGGCGAAGCTCGTATGCGCCAGCGCGCAGCGCCGCGCGTAGGATCGCCTCGACGCGCTTGAGCGGCCAGCTTTTGGACAACGCCTCGTCGATCAGCGGGTCGAGCGTGCGCTGCTCACGCACCACACCGGAAACGATGTCGCGGAAGAACGCGGCCTCGGCGGGAAGGTATTGCGCACCCTCAACCTCGCGGCCGAGCCAATGGCTTTCGAACTGGGCAAGGATTTCGTTCAAGCCGGCGCCGGCAATGTCCATCTGGTAGAGCGCCTGCACCGCGGCAAGCCGCGCCGCGCCGCGCCGGTTCGCCTTGCGCGTTGCCTTAGGCTCTGGCGCGCCCTTGGCCATCAGCGTCCCGCCAGGCTGCGCTTGAGCTTGACCATCGCGAGCGCCGCGCGCGCGGCGTCGCCACCCTTGTCGCCGTCGTCGCTGCCGGCGCGGGCATGTGCCTGCGCCTCGGTATCGACCGTAAGGATGCCGTTGCCGATGGCGAGCTGCTGGCTGACGGCGAGATCCATCAGCGCCCGCGCCGATTGCACCGCCACAATCTCGAAATGATAGGTCTCGCCGCGGATGACACAGCCGAGCGCGACCACGCCGTCGTAGGGATTGAGCTTGCGCCGCGCCGCATCGACGGCAAACGCGATTGCCGCGGGGATTTCCAATGAACCGGGCACGGTGATGCGATCGTAGGTGGTGCCGGCCTGATCGAGCGCGCGCGTCGCCCCGCGCAGCAGCGCATCGGAAATCTCACTATAGAAGCGCGCCTCGACGATCAGCATGCGCAGCTTGTTGCTGCGCCTGCCGCTTTTCTTGCGACGGCTTGACGTTTTGCGTCGTTTCCTGGCCATGGCGCGAGCGTGGTAGCAAGCGGGGACGCAGTGAACAAGAGCGTTAGGCGGTCTGCATCAGCCGCGCCGCGTAACGGGCCATCTGATCGACTTCCAGATGCACGCCTTCGCCCTGTTGCAGCGCGCCGAGCGTCGTCACCTGCAGCGTATACGGGATGATCAGCACCGAAAAGGTGTCGTCTTCGGCCGTGTTCACGGTGAGCGAAACACCGTCGAGCGCGACCGATCCCTTCGCCGCGATAAAACGGGCAAGTTTGGGCGGCGCGCGCAACGCAAAACGCGCCATGTCGGTCAGATCCTCGCGCGCGGCGAGCATGGCCAGTCCGTCCACGTGGCCGGACACCAGATGCCCGCCCAGCTCATCGCCCAGCTTGAGCGGACGCTCGAGATTCACTTTAGTGCCGTGCCGCCAGCGGCCCACATTGGTGACGCGCAAGGTCTCCGCCGCGGCGTCGGTCGCGAACCAGGCGCGGCCCTCTTCCTCGCCGGCGCCGACAATGGTCAGGCAAACGCCGGCGCAGGCCATCGATGCGCCCTCGATTAGTTCGGCGCGCGGGTAGTCGCAGGCGACGGTGATTCGCGTGAGGTCGCCGGCGCGCGGCTTGACCGAGCGCACCTCGCCAATATCGGTGACGATGCCGGTGAACATCACGCCCGCTCGTAGGTTTCAAAAATGTCGCTGTCGATTTGCTCCCTGCCACGCTCGTGCAGATGGTTGGTCAAGGCCGACAGCGGCATGCCCTCCAGCGGTTCGATGCCGACACCGATTGTTTTCCCGGCGCGCAGCAGCACCACCTCGTCAACCAAATCGGCGGTCGTGAGACTGGCGGCAACCATCGGGCCCCCTTCCACCATCAGGCGCGTGATGCCTTGGCCGGCGAGCACCTGCAAAACTTCACCGACGTCGAGTTTGCCCTTGCGCTCGCCGACGCGAAACACTTTGGCGCCCTTCTGCTTGAGAATTTCCTCGGCGATCACCGAAGGATTGCCCGAGGTGAACACCCAGGTCGGCGCCTCGCGCACCGTCGCCACCACCGAAGTCGAGAGCGGCAGCCGCAACTGCGAGTCGAGCACCACGCGCACCGGCGAACGCTCGTCCATACCCGGCAGCCGGCAGGTCAGATGCGGATTGTCGGACAGCACGGTGCCGATGCCGACCAGGATGGCGTCGCTCTGCGCGCGCATCTGGAACACGCGGGCCCGCGCGGCTTCGCCGCTCAGCGCGATCGGCCTGCGGCCGGGCAGCCCCACCTTGCCATCGGCGGACAGCGCCAGCTTGAGCATCACATAGGGCCGACCCTTGGTGACGCGCATGATGTGCCCGGCGTGGTCGCGCTGCGCATCTTCGCTGCCAAGCCCGATTTCAATGGCAATGCCCTTCTCGCGCAGCCGCGCGTGGCCTTGACCCGCGACTTCCGGATTGGGGTCCTCCATCGCCGAGACGACGCGGGTAACGCCCGCCTTGATGATAGCGTCGGCGCAGGGCGGTGATTTGCCCTGATGCGAGCACGGCTCCAGCGTCACGTACATCGTCGCGCCTTCCGCAGCTTTTTTCGAGCGGCGCAGTGCCTCGACCTCGGCATGCGGCCGCCCGCCCGGTTGCGTCCAGCCGCGCGCGATGATGACGCCGTCCTTGACGATGACCGCGCCAACCGCCGGGTTAGGCCAAGTATTACCGAGCCCGCGCCGGCCGAGCGCCAGCGCCAATGCCATGAAGCGCGCGTCATCCGTTCCCGTTGCGGTCGCTGCTGCGGCAGGTTGTTCGCTCATTTGCGAGCGGCCGCGGGCTTAGTCGCCAGCTTCGCCTCGTCATCGCCCGACAGTTCATCCAGCGCGGCGCGGAAGTCCTTGGCCTCGCGGAAATTGCGATAGACAGAGGCAAATCGCACATAGGCGACGTCGTCGAGCTCGCGCAGATGCTCCATCACCATCTCGCCGATCGCCTCCGAGGAGACCTCGTTTTCGCCCTGGCTTTCCAGCTCGCGCACGATCTTGGAGACCATCTGCTCGATGCGCTCCGGCTCGACCGCGCGCTTGCGCAGCGCGACCTGCACCGAACGCATAAGTTTGTCGCGATCGAAGGGCACGCGGCGGCTGTTGCGCTTGATCACCGTCAACTCGCGCAGTTGCACGCGCTCGAAGGTGGTGAAGCGGAAATTGCAGGTGAGACAGACGCGGCGGCGGCGGATCACTGCTGAATCCTCGGTCGGCCGCGAATCCTTCACCTGCGTGTCGAGGCTTCCGCAACTTGGGCACCGCATGACGCCACCCGCTTCTTAGTTTTAATAAATCGGAAACCGTGAAATCAATGTCTTCACTTTCTCTTTCACCGCATTTTCGGTCAGCGAATCCTCCTCAGCGCCTTTCCGCGACAACACGTCGAGCAGATCGGCGATCATCTCGCCGACGCTGCGGAATTCGGCAATGCCGAAGCCGCGCGTGGTGCCGGCCGGCGTGCCGAGGCGGATGCCGGATGTGATCGTCGGCTTTTCCGGATCGTGGGGAATGCCGTTCTTGTTGCAGGTGATGTGGGCGCGTTCGAGCGCGGCTTCCGCCACCTTGCCGGTCAAGCGCTTGGGCCGCAGATCGACCAGCATCAGATGCGTGTCGGTGCCGCCGGAGACGATGTTGTAACCGCGCGATTTCAGCGTCTCCGCCAGCGCCTTGGCGTTCTCCACGACGTTGCGCGCATAGGCGCGGAAGCTCGGCCGCAGCGCCTCGCCGAAGGCTACCGCCTTGGCGGCGATGACATGCATCAGCGGTCCACCCTGCATGCCGGGGAACACTGCCGAGTTGAGCTTCTTGGCGATTTCCTCATTGTCGGAGAGGATGACGCCGCCGCGCGGGCCGCGCAGCGTCTTGTGCGTCGTCGTGGTCACCACATGCGCGTGCGGGAACGGCGAGGGATGCGCGCCGCCCGCGACGAGCCCGGCGAAGTGCGCCATGTCCACCATCAGATAGGCACCGACCTCGTCGCAAATGGCGCGGAACGCCTTGAAGTCGATGATCCTCGGATAGGCCGAACCGCCGGCGATGATGATCTTCGGCTTGTGCTCGCGCGCAAGACGGCCGACCTCATCCATGTCGATGCGCTGGTCCTCGCGGCGCACGCTATAGGGCACCGGCTTGAACCATTTGCCCGACATGCTGACCGGCGAGCCGTGCGTCAAATGACCGCCGGCGGCGAGATTGAGGCCCATGAAGGTGTCGCCGGGCTGCATCAGCGCGAAGAACACCTCGGCATTGGCCGATGCGCCCGAATGCGGCTGCACATTGGCGAATTTGCAGCCGAACAGCCTGGTCACGCGCTCGATCGCCAGCCGCTCGGCGATGTCGACGAACTGGCAGCCGCCGTAATAGCGTTTGCCGGGTAGGCCTTCCGCGTATTTGTTGGTCAGCACCGAGCCTTGCGCCTCGAGCACCGCGCGCGAGACGATGTTCTCGGAAGCGATCAGTTCGATCTCGTCGCGCTGACGGCCGAGTTCCAGCCGGATGGCCTCGGTGATCTCCGGGTCGGTCTCGCACAGCCTGGCGGTAAACAGGCTCGCCACGTCGCCTGATGGCGCGGGCTTTGACGTCGCCGACATCGTGATCTCCGGGGGTGACCGTCCGCAAATAGCATACCCGCCGCCAGCCGCCAAGCATTGGCATGTGGACGGCGGCGAGGCGCAATATGTAGGGCATGGAACGCAAAAACAAAACCCCGGCCGCGAGGCCGGGGCAAGTTATCCCACCGTCCAGGAAAGATATTAAAGCCGATAGAGGATCTGGTCGGTCCAGAAGCGCTCGAGCCGATGCAGCGACTTGTTGAGCGTCGCGAACTCGTCGGAATTGATGCCGCCGACCTGCTCCACCGTGCGCACGTGCTTCTGGTAGAGCGTCTCGACGATGTCGCGCACCTCGCGGCCCTTGTCGGTGAGCTTGATGCGCACCGAGCGGCGATCGACGCGCGAGCGCTGATGATCGAGGAAGCCCATCTCGACGAGCTTCTTGAGATTGTAGGAGACGTTGGAGCCGAGATAATAGCCGCGCGTGCGCAACTCGCCCGCGGTCAGCTCCTTGTCGCCGATATTGTAGAGCAGCAGCGCCTGCACCGAATTGATGTCGGCGCGGCCACGCCGGTCGAATTCGTCCTTGATCACGTCGAGCAGGCGGCGATGCAGCCGCTCCACCAAGGTCAAGGCCTCCAGATACAGCGGCCGGATGTGATCGAACCGCGCATCGCGCTCAGCCGGTTCGACCGTCTTTGCAACGGCTTTCATGTCCAACGCCCCTTTTGCGTTTTATTATCTTTGCAACTTCGCCGGTAACGAGGCCCTGTTTTCCTCGTTCCAGTCGACGCACCCTAAAAGGCGCAGTCTAAAATCGGCTTAAATAACACCATAAAGATTAGGTTTATTTACAACGGTGAATGCTTCGTTCAATTCGGCATTAGAGCAAATTGCCTCAGCAATAATTTACCCTGCGCAGCCCCGTCAATCGCGGACAACTTGAATGAACTTTGCTGGCGCTCGCGCGTTGTCACCCGTTGGGTGCGTTGTGGGACATTCAGAGGAGGAGACAATGCGCAAACTTCACCTTGTTGCGGTGTTGGCCGCGTTAATGGCCGCCCCGGCAACCGCGAACGCGTATGTGCGCGAAACGACTGTGACCGGCGCGGCGATCGGCGCAGGTGCCGGCGCTTTGGTCGCTGGACCGCCCGGCGCGGTGGTGGGCGGCGTCATCGGCGGTGTCGTGGGCGGACCGCGCATTACCCATCATCGGCATTGTTGGCACGACCGGCACGGATATCGGCACTGCCATAATTACTGATCGGGCCACCCCCGACATGAATCAATGCCCGGAAGCAATTCCGGGCTTTGTCATTTTCCGCCGCGGACGAATTGAATGATGCCGGAAAAATCCTTGGCCGCCTGCCCGCCTTCGACATACCGCGCGTAAAGCTTCTCCGCGTCGGCGCCAAGCGGGGTCTTGGCACCGGCACTTTTGGCCGCGTCCTGCGCCAGCCGCAAATCCTTGAGCATCATCGCCGCGGTGAAGCCCGCCTGGTAATCGCGATTGGCCGGCGACGTCGGCACCGGACCCGGCACCGGGCAGTAGCTCGTCATCGACCAGCACTGGCCGGAGGATTTCGAGGCGATGTCGAACAGCTTCTGGTGCATCAAGACCGAGCTTCTCGGCCAGCACGAACGCTTCCGACACCGCGATCATCGATATCGCCAAGGATCATGTTGTTGCAGATCTTCGCCGCCTGGCCGTTGCCGGCGCCGCCGGCATGCACGATGGTCTTGCCCATCTTCTCCAGGATCGGCTTGTGCGCGGGTCGAAGGCCTGGTCGCTGCCGCCGACCATGAAGGTGAGCGTGCCGCCGTGCGCGCCGCCGACGCCGCCCGACACCGGCGCGTCGACCATCATGAGGCCCTTCTTTTCGGCCGCGCCGGCGACCGTGCGCGCGGTTTCGACATCGATGGTCGAGCAATCGATCAGCAGCGTGCCGTCATTGGCGCTGGCGATGATGCCGTTCGGCCCGAGATAGACCTCGCGCACCTGCTTGCCCGCCGGCAGCATGGTGATGACGACATCGGCGCGCGCTGCGGCGACCGCAGCCATGTCGACAGCGACTGCCGCCGGCGGCTTCCAGCTTGCTCGACCGCCGCCGGATTGACGTCGACGCCCTCGACCTGGTGGCCGGCCTTGATCAGGTTCTGCGCCATCGGCAGCCCCATATTGCCGAGCCCGATGAAATGCAATCCGCGCCATTGAATCCTCCCTACTTCGATTCTAATCGTTATCGCGACCGCTCACGGCGGTTGTTCCTGCGCCGATTTGCAGCGCAAGCCAGAGGTAGACCGCAAGCAGCGCCGCTTCGGCAAAACCGGTCAGCATGCCGCCGTCGAACACCCGCGGGAAAAATATTTCCACCGCCAGCATCGAGGCAACCGAGGTAAGCCAGATCACCGCGCCCCAGGCCGCCGCGAGCCACAAGCCGACCGCCGCCACCAGATCGATTACCGCGAAGAACACGGTGGCAGTCTGCCAGGCTACCGAATGCAGGACAAAAGTATCGTTGTCGGCGACGCCGATGCCGCAGACGCGCGACCAGTGATAGAGGCCCTTGAGCATGGAAATGCCGGCCATCACCCGCAGGAACAGCACCAGCCGCCGCGTCCACAGGCCGACCGACGGCTCGCCTTCGTGCTCGCGCACCGGCTCCAGGCTTTGTAGGTCGTCGCTCAGTGTCGGGTCACCCATGCTCACGCTCATGGCAGCCTGAGCTCATGCTCAAGCGGCGCGAAATGGCGCGCAACCTCCGCATCGCTCACGTCTGCAAGCGCCGCGGGCTGCCAGTGCGGCGCATTGTCCTTGTCGACGATCACGGCGCGCACGCCCTCATAAAAGTCATGTCCGCGGATGATGCGCGACACTATGCGGAATTCGGTGCGCATGCACGTCTCGAAATCCAGCGTTGCGCCGCGCCGCACCTGTGCCAGCGCGATTCTCAGGCTTAGCGGCGACTTTGTGCGCATGGTGGCCGCGATTTTTGCAGCCCATTCGGCATCGGCGCCGCCCGACGCCGCCTCGCGGTCAAGCGCGTTGAGGATGCCTTCGACGCTGTTGCCGGCGAAAAGCCGGCGAATGACCGCCCGCCGCGCCATGATCGGCCCCTCGCCCGCCGGCTCGGCGAAAGCGGCGAGCACCGCGTCGACCGAGACTGTCCCGCTCAGGCCTTCGAGCAGCGCGGGAAACCGTGCCGAAGGAATACGGTGCGTGGCGACGCCGGCGACCAGCGCATCGGCGCCGCCGAAACGCTCGCCGGTCAGGCCGCAATAAGCGCCAAGCTCGCCCGGCATGCGCGGCAGAAGCCAGGTGGCGCCGACGTCGGGGAAAAAGCCGATGCCGACCTCCGGCATGGAGAACTGGAAACGGTCGCCGGCCACGCGATGCGAGCCGTGCACGGAGACGCCGACACCACCGCCCATGACCATGCCGTCGATCAGCGCGACGTAAGGCTTGCGGTAGTTCTTGATCGCGACGTTGAGCGGATATTCGTCGCGCCAGAATTGCCGAGCTTCCTCGTGCCGCCCGGCCTGGCCCAGATCATAGAGATGGCGGATGTCGCCGCCCACGGAAAAAGCGCGCTCGCCGGCAGCTTGGATCACCACCCGCGTAATCGCCGCATCGTCGCCCCAGGCGTCGAGCTGCTTGCGCAGCGCAAGCACCATCGCATACGTGACGGCGTTGAGCGCTTTCGGCCGGTTGAGGGTGATGAGCCCGGCCGCGCCGCGGCGTTCGAACAGGATTTCGGCGGTTGCGTCCATCGCAGCGCGTTCAGTTCGCCAGAATGGCGCGGCTGATGATCGTGCGCATGATTTCGTTGGTGCCTTCGAGGATCTGGTGCACGCGCACGTCGCGTAAGACCCGCTCGATCGGATGATCGCGCAGGTAGCCGTAGCCGCCATGCAGCTGCAGGCAGCCATTGACCACCTCGAATCCGACGTCGGTCGCCAGGCGCTTGGCCTGCGCCGCAAGGTGCGTCGCCGCGGGCTCGTCCTCGCCAACCGCGACTGCCGCGCGATGCAGGAGGAGACGCGCGGCCTCGAGGTCGGTCGCATAATCGGCGATACGGAATTGCAGCGCCTGGAAATCGGCAAGCCGCGAGCCGAACTGCTTCCGCTCTTTCATGTACACAATGGTGCGGTCGAGGCAGAATTGCGCGCCACCGAGCGAACAGGCGCCGATGTTGAGCCGCCCGCCGTCGAGCCCGGCCATAGCAATGCGGAAGCCCTGTCCCTCGGCGCCGATGCGGTTCTCAACCGGCACGCGGCAGTTCGCGAACATCACCATCGCCGTGGGCTGCGTCTTCCAGCCGAGCTTTTTCTCCCGCGCCCCATAGGAAAGTCCGGGCGTGCCCTTCTCCACCACGATGGTCGAGATGCCACGCGAGCCGGCTTCGCCGGTGCGCACCATCACCACATAGATGTCGGAGACGCCGCCGCCAGAAATGAAGGCTTTGGTCCCGTTGAGCACGTAATGGTCGCCGTCGCGCGCGGCTTTGGTTTTCAGGCTCGCCGCATCGGACCCGGACTCAGGCTCGGTCAGGCAATAGCTGGCGAAATGCTCCATGGTGCAAAGCTTGGGCAGGAACTTCTTTCGCGCCGCGTTGTCGCCGAAACTGTCGATCATCCACGCCGCCATGTTGTGGATCGAGATGTAAGCCGCGGTCGAGGTGCAACCTTTCGCCAACTCCTCGAAAATCAGCGCGGCATCGAGCCGGGTGAGCGCCGAGCCTCCAACATCTTCTTTCACACAGATACCGCCGAAGCCAAGCGCCGCAGCCTTGCGCAGCGCCTCCACCGGGAAGGTTTCGTTCTCGTCCCAATCGCGCGCATGCGGCATCATTTCGTCGCGCGCATATTGCCGCGCTGTGCCCTGAAAGGCGCGCTGTTCGTCGGTGAGTTCGAAGTCCATGATTTGACCGATAAGTGGGGGCCTAACGCGCGTCAACTACACACGTGCTCCGGGTAGCATCATCCGTCCGGAACGGCTAAAAAGAGGCCCCTGGAGAGCCCCAAGGCTGTAAATATGGCAGTGAAATTCGGTCGTCCCCTCGAGCGGAAAATCGGCTTTGTCCCGGCGCAAGCCGACAGCAGCGACATTCCGCGCATCCCGCTCGATCTCACCGTGCGCATGCGCCGCAACCGGCGAGCCGAATGGGCCCGGCGCATGGTGCGCGAGGCGACGCTTACCACCGACGACCTGATCTGGCCGCTGTTCGTCATGGACGGGCAGAACGCAAGGACGCCGGTCCCCTCGATGCCCGGCGTCGAGCGGCTCTCTGTCGATCAGACCGTGCGCGAAGCCGTGCGGGCGGCCAAGCTGACCATCCCCTGCATCGCGCTCTTTCCCTACACCGATCCGAGCTTGCGCGACGAATCCGGCAACGAGGCGCTCAACCCGGACAATCTGGTGTGCCGCGCCATCCGCGCCATCAAAAAGGAGGTGCCGGAAGTCGGCATCCTCTGCGACGTGGCGCTCGATCCTTTCACCAGCCACGGCCATGACGGCCTGCTGCACGACGGCGTCATCCTCAACGACGAGACCGTCGCCGTGCTGGTCAAGCAGGCGCTGGTGCAGGCGCAAGCCGGCTGCGACATCATCGCGCCCTCCGACATGATGGACGGCCGTGTCGGCGCCATCCGCAAGGCGCTCGACCGCGATAACTTCACCGACGTCTCGATCATGTCCTACGCGGCCAAATACGCTTCCGCGTTCTACGGCCCGTTCCGCGATGCGGTTGGCTCGGCAAAGACGCTCACCGGCGACAAGCGCACCTACCAGATGGACCCGGGCAACACCGACGAGGCGCTGCGCGAGGTCGCGCTCGACATCGAGGAAGGCGCCGACATGATCATGGTCAAGCCTGGCCTGCCCTATCTCGATATCGTGCAGCGGGTGAAAGAAACTTTCGGCATGCCGACCTTCGCTTACCAGGTGTCGGGTGAATACGCGATGCTCATGGCCGCGGCGGGCAACGGCTGGCTCGATGGCGGGCGCGCGATAATGGAAAGCCTCATCGCCTTCAAGCGTGCGGGCGCTGACGGCGTGCTCACGTATTTCGCGCCGCGCGTGGCGGAAAAGCTGACGCCCAAGTAAGCACGACACCCCACTTCCGTCCGCAAATCTCGCTCGCTATTCATTGAAAATGAAAATCTAAAAAGGCGCGCGTGCAATGGGTGAGTTTGCAATCGGTCAGGGCGTCCCGCGTTTTGAAGACCCGCGTCTGGTGCGCGGCGCCGGACACTATACGGATGACGTGCAGCTCCCCGGCATGGCCTATGGCGTCGTTCTGCGCTCACAGTACGCACACGCCAAGATCATTTCGATCGACACGACGGCGGCGAAGGCCGCGCCGGGTGTGCTTCTTGTCCTCACCGGGGTTGACTGGAAGGCGGCCGGCCTTGGCGATCTCCCCTCGCATAGCGGGCTGAAGCGGCCGGGCGGCGGACCGATGTTCAAGCCGCGCTATACCGTGCTGGCCGAGGACCACGTGCGCTGGGTCGGCGATCCCGTCGCCTTCGTCGTCGCCGACACGCTGGCTCAGGCGACGGACGCCGCCGAATTGATCCAGGTCGATTACCAGGAACTGCCGGCGGTGACCGTCACCGCCGAGGCGGCCAAGCCCGGCAGCCCGCGTGTCTACGACGATTGCCTCGACAACATCTCCTTCATGGAGCCGATCGGCGACGAACCGGCCTGCGACGCCGGCTTCGCCAAGGCCGCGCATGTCGTCAAGCACCGGTTTGTCGTCAACCGCATCACCGCCGTGACCATGGAGCCGCGCGGCGCTGTGGCCCGTTTCGACCGCGGTGACGGGCGCTATACCGTTTACGGCGCGACGCAGCGCCCGCACGGCTTCCGCGGCGAGCTGGCGAACATCCTCAAGGTCCATGAAACCGCCGTGCACGTCATCACCGGCGACACTGGCGGCTCCTTCGGCATGAAGACGCCGGTGTTCAATGAAATTCCGCTCGTATGTTACGCCGCGAGGCTCACCGGCTGCCCAGTGAAATGGATCGCGACGCGCACCGAAGCATTCTTGAGCGACGCGCAGGGGCGCGACAACGTGACCGATGCCGAGTTGGCGCTCGACAAGGATGGCCATTTTCTGGCGATGCGCGTCAAGACCACCGCGGCCGTCGGCGCCTATCTGCAAAACAACATGCCGGCCTTCTTCCTCAACGCCGGAACGTTGGCCGGCACTTACCGCACGCCGGCAATTTACGTAGAGGCAACCGGCGTCTTCACTAACACCAATCCGGTGCGCCCCTATCGCGGCAACGGCCGCCCTGAGGCCGCCTTCGTCATGGAACGTATGGTGGAGCTTGCCGCCCACGAACTGAAAATCGACAGCACCGAGCTGCGCCTGCGCAATTACATCAAGCCGTCGGAAATGCCGTTCAAGACCGGGCTGACCTTCACCTATGACTGCGGCGAATTCGAGAAGAACATGGATTTGGCCATGGAGCTCGCGGACTTCAAAGGCTTCGACAAACGCAAGAAGGAAGCGCGCAAGCGCAGCAAATTGCTCGGCATCGGCCTCTCGAACACCATTGAGCGCGCAGCCGCGCCCGGCACCGAAGGCGCCGAAGTGCGCTTCGACAAATCCGGCGGGGTCACGATGTTTGCCGGATCGAACAGCCAGGGCCAGGGCCACGAGACCGTATTCAAGCAAATCGTCGCCGACCGCCTCGGCATTCCCCCCGACGACATCCGTTACGTCCAGGGCGACACCGACCAGGTGTTCTACGGCGAAGGCACCGGAGGCTCACGCTCGGCCACCATGGGCGGCTCGGCTTTTGCCAAGGCGGCCGACAAAGTCATCGAGAAGGCGACCGCGATTGCGGCGCTTGCGCTCAAGGTCGATGTCGCGGACGTCAAATTCGCCGACGGCGTCTTTTCGTCACCCAAGACCAACCAGACGATGACGATCAAGGAAGTTGCCGCAGCCGCCGTGGCACCGGCGAAAATCCCGCCGACGATGGACCCGGGACTCGATGCGACCGCCGTGCACAAGACGCCGGTGAACAATTATCCGAACGGCTGCCACATCTGCGAAGTCGAAATCGACATGGAAACCGGCGAGACGCAGATTGCGCGCTACAGCGTTGTCGACGACGTCGGCACAGTGCTCAACCCCATGCTGCTGCATGGGCAGATCCACGGCGGCGTGGCGCAAGGCGCCGGGCAAGTGCTGATGGAAGGCATCCATTTCGACGCCAGCGGGCAGCTCGTCACCGCCTCGTTCATGGATTACGCCATGCCGCGCGCGCACAATCTCAGCGCCATCCATGTCGAGTCCAATCCGGTGCCGACCAAGACCAATCCGCTCGGCGCCAAGGGCGCCGGTGAAGCCGGCTGCGTCGGGGCGCTGCCGGCTGTCGCCAACGCCGTGGTCAATGCGCTGTCAGAATTCGGCGTATCTCACATCGAGATGCCGGCGACCGCGGAACGCATCTGGCGGGTGATGAATAAGATCTAGGTGACGCAGATTTTGCGCGGCAAATGCAGGCCGCATTCGCGGCTGCCATTGTTTTCCCACCACCAGCGACCATTGCGTTCCGGTTCGCCACGCGGGATGGCGCGCGTGCAGGGCGCGCAGCCGATCGAGGCGAAGCCCTGGCTGTGTAGGCTGTTGATTGGAACGTTGTTCGCTGCCACCTCGGCCAGCACCGCCTCGCGTTTCCAGTCGTACAACGGATTGAGCTTGATGAGGCGGCGCGTCGCATCGAAGCTGACCAGGCCGCCGTTGCGTCGGTTGGCATTTTGGTCGGCGCGCAGGCCCGTGATCCACCCCGCCGCGTTTTCCAGCGCGACGTCAATCGGCCGCGTCTTACGCACGTTGCAGCAAGTCTCTCGGGCCTCCTTCAAGTCGTAGAAGCCGTTGATCCCTTGCTTGGCCACCATTCGCTCGACCTCGACGTGATCGGGATAGATCGCGCGGATGCGGCGGCCATAGCGGCGCTCGGTGCGCTCCCACAACTCGTATGTTTCCGGGAACAGGCGTCCGGTATCGAGCGCCACCACATCGATGTCGAGATTGCGTCCGACGATCCAGTGAAACAGCAACTGACCTTCGATGCCGAAGCCGTGCGTGAACACGATCGGTCCCGCGACCGAGCGCCGCAGAAAGGGGATGCGGTCGGCCGGCGAAAGTTGTGCGATCTCGTCGTCCGGAATATTCGGCCGCGAAACACCGTTGATTCCGAAATTTTCCTCATCGCTGTCGGCTGATGCCTGGGACGGCTTTAACTCGAACATCTCTTCCGTATGAACGCATGATTTTTTGCGTCAAACCAAAAATAAAATTCGCTGTAATACTGCGGCCGCGTGTCGAGATTTCTGCTTTTTGTCCGTCCGGCGTTAGCTCTTTCTAAATTCCGCACGATTACGCCGAGCAAAATTCCTGCTGCCGATCATGCAGTGCCAAGCCGTGCGTCATCTTTTGCGCGCGGCGCGTAGCAGAAAATTGCAAGGTAGAGACGTATTTTTTCCAAGCACTGTGTGACATGCCGGAATTTGGCTAAATAACGGATCGATGAAGGAATAATGCTTCCCCGCGCTCACTCCAGCGCCGCGCCGCTGACGATGCGCACCGGCTGATAGCCGTCGGCGGCAAGCGCGGCGAGAATCTCCTCGGCGTGGGCGGCGTCGCGCGTTTCGATGGTGACGTCGAGCTTGGCGCCCTTGGCCGGCACGTCGAGAAACAGGCGGCGGTGATCGACCTCGAGAATGTTGGCGCCCAGCTCGCCGAGCCGGGTGGCGATGTTACCGAGCACACCGGGCCGGTCGGTCGTGGTGAGGCGAAACGAGACGATATGGTTCTCGCGCTCAAGCTCGCGCACCATGACGGAAGCGAGGATGCGGGGATCGATATTGCCGCCGGAGAGCACGAGGCCCACTTTCTTGTCGCGGAAGCGCTCCGGCCTCGCCAGCATTGCACCAAGCCCGGTTGCGCCCGCCCCTTCCGCCATCGCTTTCTGTAGTGTGAGAAAGGCATTGACCGCGCGCTCGATCAGCACCTCATCGACCAAAATGACCTCGGCGACCAGTTCGCGCGCCACCGGCAGTGTCAGCCTGCCGGCGTGCTTGACGGCGATGCCTTCGGCGAGCGTCGGCCCGGCCAGGACTTTGCTTTGACCATGCAACGCGTTCCACATCGAGGGATAGAGCGCGGATTCGGCGCCGACGATCTCGATGGCCGGTTTTATGGCGCGCGCGGCGATGGCATTGCCGGCGATCAGCCCGCCGCCGCCGATGGGAATAACCAGCACCTCGAGATCGGGAACATCTTCCAGCATTTCCGGCGCGATCGTGCCCTGCCCGGCGATGATGCGCTCGTCGTCGAAGGGATGCACCTGCGTCAGCTTGCGTTCGGCCATGATCAGCTCGCAGCGCGCCTGCGCCTCGGCGACGCTTTCGCCGTCGAGCACCACCGCGGCGCCGTGCGAGCGCGTTGCCGCAATTTTCACGAACGGCGTCGTCACCGGCATGACGATGGTCGCTGGAATGCCGAGCCGCGCTGCGTGATAGGCTACCGCCTGCGCATGGTTGCCGGCCGACATGGCGATGACGCCGCGCTTGCGCTCGGCTTCGCTCAACGAGGTGAGCTTGACCAGCGCGCCGCGGTCCTTGAACGAATTGGTGACCTGCAGATTTTCGTATTTGACGAAGACCTCCGCGCCGGTGAGCGCCGAAAGTTTCGGCGCCGGCAGCATCGGCGTACGCAATACCGCGCCGGCTATGATGCGGCGGGCTTTCTCGATGGCGGCAAAATCGACGGACACGCAAAACCTCCAACCAACCGCCTCACAATGCCGGAACTGACGCGGCCGATCCAGCCACGCCGGCCGGCAAGATCGGTCGAAGCCCTCTTGCGTTCCGCCGGGTTTTTCTCCATCTCCGGGGTGTCCGACGAAGTGCCCGGATCGGAAGCGTGGGGGCTCGGAGCCATGGCAATCGATATCAAACCGCATGCCTACGACCCGGAGGCGAACCCGGAGCTGTTCGAGGGCGTTCTGCCGCGCCGGATCGTCGCCTTCATGATCGATTTCATTGTCATCGCCGTGCCGGTGGTGCTGGCGGCCATGTTCATCTTCGCCTTCGGGGTGATCACCCTGGGGCTGGGGTTCGCGCTCTATTGGCTGCTGCCACCCTGCTCGGTCATCTGGGCCCTCGTCTATTTCGGCGTCACTTTGGGCGGGCCGCGCTCGGCCACCATCGGAATGCGCATCATGGACCTGGAAATGCGCACCTGGTACGGGGCGCCGGCCTATTTCGTGCTCGGCGCCGTGCACGCCATCGTGTTCTGGCTTTCGGTCTCGACGCTGACGCCGTTTATCCTGCTGGTCTGCTTCTTCAACGAACGCCGGCGGCTGCTGCACGACGTCCTGCTCGGTACCGTGGTGATCAATAACCCGGAGCGGGCGGCGGTTTTGCGCTCCTTTATGCACAGCGCCGGGGCCGATTGTCCCTCCGGAAAGGGCTTTGACGAAAAGCCCCAAGCGAGCGATGCTATCGGCGAAAAGCCAAGGATTCCCGTGCGGTGAGATGACGTTTTGACCCAGCATTCGCGCGACACCCCGCAATTCTACCTGACCGCCCCCTCGCCCTGCCCTTATTTGGCGGGCCAGGAGGAGCGCAAGGTGTTCACGCATCTGGTCGGCGAGCGGGCGGGCGAGCTCAACGACCTGCTCACGCATGGCGGCTTCCGCCGCAGCCAGTCGATCGCCTACCGGCCAGCCTGCGAAACGTGCCGCGCCTGCGTCTCGGTGCGGGTGACGGCGAGCGATTTCCGACCGACGCGCAGCATGCGCCGCATCGCCGAGCGCAACGCCGACGTGGTCGGCGAGATGCGCAGCGCCGATCCGACGTCGGAGCAATATTCCATGTTCCGCGCCTATCTCGACACCCGTCACCGCGACGGCGGCATGGCCGACATGACCGTGCTCGACTACGCCATGATGGTCGAGGACAGCCACGTGGAGACGCGCATCATCGAATACCGCAAACGCAGGCCAGACACCGGCATCAACGGCCGCGGCGCCGGGCAACTGCTGGCGGTGGCGCTCACCGACGTGCTCAGCGACGGCCTATCGATGGTCTATTCGTTCTTCGACCCCGACGCCGGCGAACGCTCGCTCGGCACGCTTATGATCCTCGACCACATCGAACGCGCCAAGACCTTGGGGCTCGCGTACATATATCTCGGTTATTGGGTTCCGGGCTCGCGCAAGATGGACTACAAGGGCCGCTTCTTGCCTCAGGAACGACTGATGCCCTCGGGCTGGACGCGGATCGAGTTTAGCCCGCCAATCCTGGAATCGGCACGCCGAAGCTCTGCGCGATCAGAAAAGCGTTGAGTGCGAGCACCACCACGGTTCCCAGCACCGCGGTGACGCGGGTGATCGGTCCGTCGGCGAAGCTGCCCATGATGTCGGGACGCCGGGTGAACATCAGCAGTGCGATCATCGGCAGCGGCAGCGCGATCGACAGCACCACCTGGCTCACCACCAACGCTTGCGTGGCATTGACGCCATAGGCCGCCACCACGAAGGCCGGCACCATGGTGATCACGCGCCGCAACCAGATCGGGATGCGAAAACCCACAAAGCCCTGCATGATCATCTGCCCGGCCATCGTCCCCACTACCGAGCTGGAGACGCCCGAGGCAATGAGCGACAGCAGAAAGACGCCGGCGGCGCCGATGCCGAGCAAGGGCGCCAGCGTGTGATAGGCAGTCTCAATCTCGGCCACGTCTGGATGGCCGGCATGGAGGGCGCTCGACGCCATGATCACCATCGCCATATTGACCAGCCCGGCGATGGCCAGCGCGATGACGACCTCGTGATTGGAAATGCGCACCAGCATGCGCCGCTCGCGGTCGTCGCGGCCTGGCGTGCGCGCTTGCGTCAGGCCGGAATGCAGATAGATCGCATGCGGCATGACGGTCGCGCCGATGATGCCGACGGAGATCAGCAGCGCGACGGCGTCGGGAATTTCCGGCTTGAACGAGTGATAGGCGGCGGCGGCCCAGTCGACATGGGCGATGAACATTTCGACCAGATAGCAAAGCGCGATGATGCCGACCAAGCCGCCGATGATCAGCTCGACCGGACGGAAGCCGCGCGCTTCGAACATCAAGATGGCGTAGGTGACGATGCCCGTGATCGCCATGCCGACAAGCAGCGGCATGTGGAACAGCAGCGCGAGACCCACCGCGCCGCCGAGAAATTCCGCAAGGTCGGTCGCCATCGCCGCAACCTCGCTCACCAGCCACATCCCAACAACGACGGGTTTGGAAAACTGTTCGCGGCACAATTCGGCAAGGTTGCGGCCGGTGACGATGCCAAGCTTGGCCGACAGCGCCTGGAACAGCATGGCGATCAGATTGGCGGCCAGCACGACCCACAGCAGGCTGTAGCCGTATCTGGCGCCGGCCTGGATGTTGGTGGCAAAATTGCCCGGGTCCATGTAGGCGATCGAGGCAACGACCGCCGGGCCGGCAAAAGCGAGATAAGCCCCCGGCCCGCGGCGCTCCCCGCTAAGGATCGCCTGCGCGGCAATGACGGTGCGGTCGCTCAGCGATTTGGGCTTTGGCGTCGCCGCGTCCATCGGTTTCCTAGATCTCTCGCCTCGCTGGCGAATTCCCCCCGGCTCTGGCTAAAGATAGTCTAGTTGCGAATAGTTTGCAATTGCAAATAATGCGTTTCCGCCACCAAAAACGGGTACCCGAGCTGTTCATTCAACCTGCGCCGTTTTTGCCGCCGTTGGCCGGCGCAGGCGCGCCGAACTTGTTGTTGGTGAGAAAGCGGTCGGGACGGATGCGGCCGGCAGCGCCCCGCTCCCCGCGCCAGGAAGCGAGTTCCTTCAGCGTCATCGAAAAGCTGCGCCCCGCGGTGTCGATCCAGGTGAGGCCGTCACTGCCCTTGAAGGTCTTGACGTCGGAGAGGCCCTTTTCCTTGTAGCGCTGCAGCCGCACGCCACGTCCGCGCGTCATCTCCGGCACCTGATCGAGTGCAAAGATTACCATCTTACGGTTCTCGCCGACCGCCGCCGCCAGTTCGCCGTCAACGGGCGTCACCGCCGCCGCTTTGTCGGGCGCTTTCAGGTTGAGCACCTGCTTGCCCTTGCGCGTGGTGCCGAGCGTTTCGTCCTCCGGCACGACAAAACCGTTACCGCCGTAGCTCGCCACCAGGAATTTGCGCCCACCCTGATAAGCCATGGCGGCGACCACATCGGCGTCCTGCTCAAGATCGGCGAACATGCGCACCGGCTCGCCGTGCCCGCGTCCGCCGGGGAGCTTCAAGGCCTCGATGGTGTAGAACTTGCCGTTGCTGCTGAAGATCAAGACCTTGGCGGTGGTCTCGGTCGGGAAAGCAAATCTCAGCGCGTCGTCGGTCTTGAAGGTGACGGCCGACAGATCACTGACATGGCCGCGCAGCGCGCGGATCCAGCCCTTCTCCGAGACGACGACGGTGATCGGCTCGCGCACCACCATCGCTTCCTCGATTGCCGCCTCGTCGTGCGCCGGCGCGATGCCGAACGTGGAGCGGCGCTTGCCGAGCGCAGTCTTCGGCCCGAATGTCTCGCGCACCGTCTTGATTTCGCCGGCGACGGTCTTCCATTGCTGCGCGTTCGAGCCGATGAGCGACTTGACCCCCTTGAGTTCGCCGCGCAGCGCCTTGTCCTCGGCGCGGATTTCCATTTCCTCGAGCTTGCGCAAATTGCGCAGCCGCATGTTGAGGATGGCGTCGGCCTGCACATCGGAAAGCCTGAAGGTCTTCATCAGGACGGGCTTGGGCTCGTCCTCCCTACGGATGATCTTGATGACCTTGTCGAGGTTCAAATAGGCGATCAGGAAGCCGCCGAGCATGTCAAGACGATGCTCAATTGCCGCCTGCCGGTATTTCGAGCGCCGCACCAGCACCTCGCGGCGATGGTCGAGCCATTCGCGCAGCACTTCTGCGAGGCCGAGCACTTGCGGGATGCGGCCCTTGACCAGCACGTTCATGTTGAGCGGGATGCGGCTTTCCAGATCGGTCAGCTTGAACAGCGACTCCATCATGATGTCGGCGTCGACCGAACGCGAACGCGGCTCGATGACAAGGCGCATGTCTTCGGCGGACTCATCGCGCACGTCGGCGACCAGCGGCAGCTTCTTGTCGTTGAGCAGTTCGGCGATGCGCTCGACCAGGCGCGATTTCTGCACCAGCCAGGGAATTTCAGTGATGACGACGAGATAAGTGCCGCGGCCGGTCTCTTCCTGCTTCCAGCGCGCGCGCACGCGGAACGAACCACGCCCTGTATTGTAGGCTTCGGCGATCGCTTCTGGCGGATCGACGATAACGCCGCCGGTCGGAAAATCCGGACCCTCGACGTATTTGAGCAGCGTCCTGCTGCGCGCCTTCGGATTGTCGATTAGGGCGAGCGCGGCGTCGCACAGTTCGGCGGCGTTGTGCGGCGGAATGGCGGTCGCCATGCCGACGGCGATGCCCTGCGAACCGTTCGCCAGCAGATTGGGAAACGCCGCCGGCAGCACCACCGGCTCCTGGCTGGTGCCGTCGTAATTGGAGCGGAAATCGACCGCGTCCTCGTCGATTCCGTCGAGCAGGAGCCGCGCGACGTCGGTCATGCGCGCTTCGGTGTAGCGCATGGCGGCGGGGTTATCGCCGTCGATATTGCCGAAATTGCCCTGCCCGTCCACCAGCGGATAGCGCGAGGCGAAATCCTGCGCCAGGCGCACCAGCGCGTCGTAAATCGCCTCGTTGCCGTGCGGATGGAACGAGCCCATCACGTCGCCAACGATCTTGGCCGATTTCTTGAATGCGGCGGCGGGATCGAGGCGCAGGATGCGCATGCCGTAGAGGATGCGCCGGTGCACGGGCTTCAAGCCGTCGCGCGCGTCCGGCAGCGCCCGATTCATGATGGTCGAGAGCGCGTAGGCGAGGTAGCGCTCCTCGAGCGCCTCGCGCAAGCCTACGTCCTCGACCGCGTCCTTTTCGGGGGGAATCACTCGCTTGCCCATGGTCGATAACTAATCCGCCACAGAGCTATGAACAAGCTATGAAATGCCTCACGCGACGCTCGGCAGCGCACGCGAAAGCGCGGCGATGAAATAGGCGCGCTCGTCGGCGAGCGCGAGGCCGCGCGGCTCCAGCACGTGCCGCGTCAGAAAATATCCGGTGAGCGCAAATCCGTCGGCGACATCGCCGCCAACTGGCTCCGCGTTTGGCTCGCGCAGGAACGCCGGCAGCCGCAGCAATTTGTCGGCGTAAGGGATGCCCGCGGCGCGCGACACCGCGCGGCCGGATTTCGGCGAGACATGGATCAGTTCGGCGGTTGCGCCGGTCGAAGCACACTGTGACAAATCGAGGCCGAAGCCGAGCTCCGATAACAACTGCAACTCGAAACGCACCACCATCGGCGCGGCAATGCCCGCGTCGTCGAGGTGGCCGAGAATGTCGTCGAGCGCGGCGTAGAGACCTTCATGCGGATCGCGCTCCGGCAAAAGCCGCATCAGCGCGGCCAGATGCGTGACGCCATAGACCGCATGCGGCGCGGCGAAGAAATTCGACGCGCGAAAGTGCAGGCCCTCGACCGCGTAACTGCCCAGATGCTCGTCGAGCCGCGCGCGCCATGTGGCGATGACCGAATTGCCGGTCTGCAGCACCGGCTTTATGCGCGAACCGAAGGCGCCGCGTACCAGACCGAGATGGCGGCCGTGCTCGGGCGTCATCAGTTCGAGGATGCCGCTCGCCTCCCCGTGCCGCCTGACGCCGAGCACAATGCCTTCATCGGTCCATTGCATTTTGCTGTTCTACGTCACTCCTTGGGAAACTCCAGCCCCATCGCGCGGTAGCGCTCGGGGTCGTCACCCCAGCCCTCGCGTACCTTCACGAACAGAAACAGGTGCACCTTGTGCTCGACGATCCCGGCGATTTCGCGCCGCGACGACTCGCCGATCGACTTTAGCGTCTGCCCGCCTTTGCCGATCACGATCTTGCGCTGGCTTTCGCGTTCCACATAGATCGTCTGCTCGATGCGGATATCGCCGCCGCGCAATTCCTTCCACGACTCGGTTTCGACCGTGGAATGATAGGGCAGCTCCTGGTGCAGCCGCTCGAACAGCTTCTCGCGCGTGATTTCGGCCGCGAGCTGGCGCAGCGGCGCGTCCGACATCTGCTCTGGCGGGTAAAGCCACGGGCTTTCCGGCATGCGCTCGGCCAGCCAGTTTTTGAAATCGGCGACGCCGTCGCCGGTCAAGGCTGAGATCATGAATGTCGAATCGAATTTTGCTTTTTCATTGGCGATTTTAGTCAGCAGCAGCAGCGTCGCTCGCGGCACCAAGTCGATCTTGTTGAGGATCAGAATCTTCGTCGGCTTTACGTCGGCGAGGCGCGCAAGCAAGGCTTCCGCCTCCTCGTCGAGACCCTTACGGGCATCGATCAGCACGCCGACCAGATCGGCCTCATGCGCTCCGCTCCATGCTGTCGTCACCATGGCGCGGTCGAGTCGGCGCTTCGGCGAAAATATTCCCGGGGTATCGACGAAGATAAGCTGCGACTTACCGTCAAGCGTGATGCCACGGATCAGCGCGCGCGTAGTCTGCACCTTGTGCGAGACGATGGTGACTTTCGATCCGACCAGCGCATTGAGCAATGTCGATTTGCCTGCGTTGGGTGCGCCGATCAGCGCGACGAAGCCGCAGCGCGTGTCGCCGACCGGCGTAGCGGGGTCAGCCATCGAGTTTTTCCGCCGACACGCCGACGCGGGTCAGCATGGCGGCGGCGGCGGCCTGTTCGGCGGCGCGCTTGGACGAGCCTATGCCTTCGGCCGGCGGCCGGTCTGGCAGCACGACGGCGACGCGGAATTCCGGATCGTGATGCGGGCCGGTGCGCGCGAGCTCGCGATAGGCTGGCGTCGGCAGGCCGCGCGCCTGCGCCCATTCCTGTAGCAAAGTTTTCGGATCGCGCAACGGACGCAGCGGCTTGAGCATGCGCTCCTTCCAGAACTTCTCGATCAGCGCTTCGGCCGCCTCGTAGCCGCCGTCGATGAACACGGCGCCGACCAGTCCCTCGCAGGCATCGGCGAGGATGGTCGCGCGCAACCGACCGCCGGCATGCGATTCCGAATTGCCGAGCTTAAGCACCGGACCGAGATCCATGTCGCGGGCGACGTCGGCGCAGGTTTCGCGGCGCACCAAATCGGCAAGCCGGCGCGACAATTCGCCCTCGTTCGCCCGGGGGAAAGCGCGGTAGAGCATGTCGGAGATGACGAGGCCCAGCACGTGGTCGCCGAGAAATTCGAGCCGCTGGTAGCTCGCGGCGCGGTTGTGCGGACCGCCGGACAGCGCCGAAATATGCGTGAGCGCGCGTTCCAGCAGGACCTTATCGGCAAACTTGTAGCCGATCCTCATTTCGAGAACGGTGCAGTCCTTCGCCTTGCGGCTCATCTGACGATCATGAACAGGCGATTCCAGCGCACCGAGACCGGCCAGCGCCAGAATTCCCAGGCGCGCTCGCCTTCATAGACGGAGAAAAAGATGATCTGCGCCTTGCCGACGATATTTTCCAGCGGCACGAAACCGACCTGACTGAAGCGGCTGTCGGTCGAATTGTCGCGGTTGTCACCCATCATGAAATAGTCCCCGGCCGGCACGGTGTAGACCTGCGTGTTGTCGGCAAAGCCGTTATCCACCAGGTCGAGCGCAAAATAGGTCACGCCGTTCGGCAGCGTTTCTTTCCAGCGCTTAATCGGCGCCTCATGGGTGCCTTCCTCGGTCTCGATGAAATCCGGCGCGCGCTCATGTTTGACGGGCACGCCGTTGATCTGCACCACGCCGTCGATCACCTGAATTTTGTCGCCCGGCAGGCCGATCACGCGCTTGATGTAATCGGTGGAGGTGTCCTTGGGCAGACGAAACACGACGACGTCGCCGCGCTGCGGCAACCAAGCAGAAGGAATTCGCCCGGAAAACAGATCCGGGGACAGCGGCAGCGAAAAATGGCTGTAGCCGTAGGTATATTTCGACACGAACAGGTAGTCACCGACCAGCAGCGTCGCCTTCATCGAGCCGGACGGAATATTGAACGGCTGAAACAGAAAGGTGCGGATGACTAGCGCTATGACCAGGGCGTGGAAAACGACGCGGACGGTTTCGCCAATGCCGCCTTCTTTCCGTTTTGTTCCGGATGACACGCTCATTCGCCTCTCGTCCCGCTCGCGTCGCGCCCTCGGCGCCGTTTGTAGCTGGTGGTCCCGGACGGCGCAATCAAGAACGCCGCGAATTTCCCACAAACACTTGTGATAATTAAGTTTTCCGACATGTCGCCGAATTTTCCACAGCCGGCGGCACCGCGGTGATGACCACAATCGCCTGCGCCATCGGACCCTCGTCGGTGAGCGAGACGTCGATCTGGGCGTCGCAGCCGGGAGGCGTGATGGCGTGCAAACGCGACAATGCGCCGCCGGTCAACTTCATGGCGGGCCGTCCCGACGCCAGATTGACGACGCCCATGTCGCGCCAGAACACGCCGCGCCGGAACCCGGTGCCGAGCGCCTTGGCGCAGGCCTCCTTGGCGGCGAAACGCTTGGCGTAGGTTTCAACCGCCTTGGCGCGGCCTTCGGCTTTTGCGCGTTCGGTGGCGGTAAAAATCCGCGCGAGAAATCGTTCGCCGTGGCGTTCGATGGTTTTGCCGATGCGCCGCGCGTCGATGAGATCCGAGCCGATGCCGATAATCATGACGCGACAACCTTTTTCCGCCCGCGATCCATCGCCGCCCGCATGAATTTTACCGTCTCGGCCAATCCTTCGAACACCGCTTCGCCGACCAGAAAATGCCCGATATTGAGCTCGACGACCTGCGGCAGCGCGGCAATCATCTCGGCGCTCGCGTAATCGAGGCCGTGCCCGGCATGCACTTCGAGGCCGAGACCTTTCGCCAGCAGGGCGCCGGCGCGCAATAGCTCCCATTCGGCTTTCGCTTGCGCTGTGCGCTCCTCGGTGAGCGCGTCGCACCAGGCGCCGGCATGCAACTCGACGACCGGTGCGCCCAACTCCGCCGCCGCCTCGATATGTGCGGGCTGCGCGCCGATAAAAAGTGAGACGCGAATGCCGGCGTGCTTGAGCTCATGCACCACCGGCGTAAGCTGCGCGCGCTGGCCAACCGCGTCGAGGCCGCCCTCGGTGGTGCGCTCGGTGCGCTTTTCCGGCACCAGGCAGGCAGCATGCGGCTTCGTTTTCAGCGCGATGGCAACCATTTCCGCCGTCGCCGCCATTTCAAAGTTTAGCGGCTTGTCGATTTCCGCCTTCAGCCGCTCGATATCGTCGTCGCGGATGTGGCGGCGGTCCTCGCGTAAATGCGCTGTGATGCCGTCGGCGCCTGCGGAGATCGCGAGCTTGGCCGCGCGCACCGGATCGGGGTGACGCCCGCCGCGCGCGTTGCGGATGGTGGCGACGTGGTCAACGTTCACGCCGAGTCTTAAGCGGGCGTTGGACATCTTTTATCCGTTCACCCGCTCGGCCTTGGCCACAATTTTTTTGTTGGCGCGCAGCTGCGATAGAATGGCGGTGAGATGCTTCAAGTCATAGACTTCGAGATCGATCAGCACGTCGGTGAAATCCGGCGCACGGCGCGTCATGCGGATATTGTCGATATTGCCGTCGTGCTCGGCGATGACCTGCGCGATCTGCGCCAGCGATCCCGGCTCGTTCACCGACTGCACCTCGATGCGCGCGGGAAACCGCCGCGGCGTCGTTTCTTCCTCATCCCAGCGCACGTCGAGCCAGCGCTCGGGATGGTCCTCGAATTCCGACAAAGCCGCCGACTGGATCGGATAGATAGTGATCCCCTCGCCCGGTGTGAGAATGCCGACAATGCGGTCGCCCGGCACGGCGCCGCCTTCGGGCGCAAAACGCACCGGCAGATCGCCGTTTATGCCGCGGATCGGGATCGACGGGCCTTTGGCGGCGCTCACGCCCGGCACCTTGAACTTGACCGAGGACAGCTTGCGCAAGGACCACCAACTTGAGTCCGACTTCGGCTTCGCCGCCATGGCCGCGGCGCGCTCCTCCTTGTAATCGGGATACATGGCGCGGGCGATGTCGGACGCCTTCAATTCGCTGCGGCCGACCGCCGACATCACGTCTTCGATCGAGGCCCGCGCCAGCCGCGGCAAGGCGCCGGCGAGCTTCTCGTCGGAATAGGCGATCTTGGCGCGCTGGAACAGCCGATCGACCATGCGCCGGCCGAGGCCCGCATATTGCGTGCGCACTGCGGTGCGCGTGGCGCGTCGGATGGCGGCGCGCGCCTTGCCGGTCACCACGATCGACTCCCAGGCGGCCGGCGGCGCGACCGGCGTCTTCGCGGTGACGATCTCAACCTCGTCGCCATTGACGATTTCCGACATCAGCGGCGCGATCTGACCGTTGATTTTGCAGCCGATGGCGGTATTGCCGACATCGGTGTGCACCGCATAGGCAAAATCGATGGCGGTTGCCTTGCTCGGCAACGCGATCAGCTTGCCCTTGGGCGTGAAGCAGAACACCTGGTCGTGGAACAGTTCGAGCTTGGTGTGCTCGAGGAATTCTTCAGGATTGGAACCCTCCGCGAGCAATTCGATCGTGCGCCGCAGCCAGGCATAGGCGCTCAACTCGCGCGAGAGCATTTCCGTTGGCGTGCCCTTGCCATCTTTGTACAGCGCATGCGCGGCGATGCCGTATTCGGCGATCTCGTGCATTTCCTGCGTCCGGATTTGCAGCTCGACGCGCTGGTTGCCGGGTCCGATCACTGTCGTATGGATCGAGCGGTAATCGTTGGCCTTCGGCGTCGAGACGTAATCCTTGAAGCGCCCCGGCACCACCGGCCAGGTCGTGTGCACGACGCCGAGCGCCGCGTAGCAGTCGGCCTGCGTCTTGACGATGACGCGAAAACCGAAAATGTCGGATAGCTGCTCGAAGCCGACCGATTTGCGTTCCATCTTGCGCGAAATCGAATAGGCGCGCTTGCGCCGCCCCTGCACTGTCGCGGCGATGCCGCGGTCGGCGAGCTTCCTAGTGAGCTGTTCCTCGATCTCCGAAATCAGCGCCTTGCTGCGGGCAGCCAAGGCGTCGAGCCGCTCGCTGATCACCTGATAGGCCTGCGGGTTGATCTCGCGGAACGCCAAATCCTCGAGCTCCTCGCGCATCTCGTGCATGCCCATGCGGCCCGCCAGCGGCGCATAGATTTCCAGCGTCTCCTCGGCGGCGCGGCGGCGCGCTTCCGCCGGCATGAAATGGAGCGTGCGCATATTGTGCAGCCGATCGGCGAGCTTGATCAGCAGCACACGCACGTCGGCGGCGATTGCCAGCAAGAGCTTGCGCAGGTTTTCCGCCTGCTTGGCCTCCTTGGTGACCAGGTCGAGCTTCTTCAGCTTGGTGAGGCCTTCGACCAGCCGGCCGATATCGGGCCCGAACAGGCTGTCGATCTCGGCGCGGGTGGCTTCGGTGTCCTCGATGGTGTCGTGCAGGAGCGCTGCGGCAATGGTAGCATCGTCGAGCTTGAGGTCGGTGAGGATCGCCGCCACTTCGATCGGGTGCGAGAAATACGGATCGCCCGAGGCGCGCCTCTGCTCGCCATGCGCCTTCATGGCGTAGACGTAAGCGCGGTTGAGCATCGCCTCGTTGGTGTTTGGATTGTAGCGGCGCACGCGCTCGATCAGGTCGTATTGCCGCATCATCGGCGGCTTTGGCGATTGCGCAGGCTTCTCAATAACTTGTTCGGAAACGCTCACGCTTCCCGGCAGCGGCGCCCGGATCGGGGACTGCTTTTGCATGCGCGGAAGATTAGATCGCAGACGCGCCATAACTCAGGGTCTCGCCAGTCGCCAATCGGCACCAAACGGGCCGCGGCAGCCACTTGCCTCCTAAGATATCACGTCAATTCCTCACAGTCGCAAGGCTTTATGGACGTGGTTGCCGGCCGCCAAATAGCGAAACGGCCCGATTGGCGCATGATCCCGAAAAGTGGGGACCGGTTTTTGGAAAAGATCATGTGCAAGCAAAACGTTAGGCTTGCTATAAATCAGGCAAAATTGACCGCCCCGCAACAGCCGGGCCGTGGCGGCAAATCAATGCTCCGTGGCGCCTATTCGGCGTCGTCTTCCGGCTGCTCTTCTGGCGGCGCCAGGCCTTCTAGGCCCTTGAGCAGCTCTTCCTCGGTCATGCGGTCGGCGGTGACCTCGGTATCGTCGGAATCGACGCTGGCGCCCGCCCCAGCGCCAATCAGCGGCACCTCGGGCTCGGGCTCATCGACCTCGACGTATTTCTGCAAGGTGTGGATCAGGTCTTCCTTGAGATCGCCTGGGGAAACCGTGGTTTCCGCGATCTCGCGCAGCGAGACGACCGGATTTTTATCGTTGTCGCGGTCGACGGTAATCTGCGACCCGGACGAGATCATGCGCGCCCGGTGGCTCGCCAAGAGGACGAGATCGAAGCGGTTCTCAACCTTGTCGATGCAATCTTCTACGGTGACACGGGCCATAAGCTCGTCACTCCTTCGGGTGGAACTTGTCCTGGAATTTGACCGCTAGGTAGCCCTGCCGTCATTAAAATTCAAGCATTTTTGTCTTGGATTAAGCAAACCCCTCTGTTAGGCAAATATCCGGGAACCGCGGTCAGACCCCTCCGATTTGATATTTTGGGACCGGCCGAACCGCGCGGGTGCTAAGCGATTAAAACGAAGGTACCATCTACCGTCCCATCTACTGCCGAACCAATGCCACGCTCGCGCCTTGCGCGCCGGGCAGCGTTGGAAATGAGTCCCGAGTTTCCATCACGAGAGCCCATAGAGACATCCCATGACAGTTCCTGGAGAGAAGATCGCTCTATTCATTGACGGCGCCAATCTTTACGCCACCGCCAAGTCGCTCGGCTTCGACATCGACTACAAGAAGCTGCTGCGCGAATTCCAGTCGCGCGGCTACCTGCTGCGGGCGTTCTATTACACCGCGGTGATCGAGGATCAGGAATATTCTTCGATCCGCCCGCTGATCGACTGGCTCGACTACAACGGCTATTCGGTTGTCACCAAGGCGACCAAGGAATTCGTCGACCAGACTGGGCGGCGCAAGGTCAAGGGCAACATGGACATCGAGCTTGCCGTCGATGCCATGGAGATCGCGGGCACGATCGATCACCTGGTGTTGTTCTCAGGCGACGGCGACTTCCGCTCGCTGGTCGAAGCGGTGCAGCGCAAGGGCGTACGCGTCACCGTGATTTCGACCATCTCGACGCAGCCGCCGATGGTGGCCGACGAGTTGCGCCGCCAGGCCGACATCTTCACCGACATCGTCACGCTGCAGGGAAAAATCGGCCGCGATCCGTCCGAGCGGCCGGCGCGGCCGCCGCGCGATGACCGCGCCGGCGATCCGGGCCAGCACCCCGCGTTCCTGCAGCGTCCTCCGGCGGCAGCGCCGCGGACAGGCGCCCCTGCCGTTGCCGGCGGCGTGGAAGACGACGACGACTTCGAAGATTAGCCGCAAGCCATGCCGGCAGCCGGGAGCAAGCCTGGGCACGATTGCCCGCGCTGCCCGCGGCTGGTCGCCTTCCGCAACACATGGCGCGCCGAGGAACCCGGCTGGTTCAATGCGCCGGTCCCCTCCTTCGGCCCGCGTGATGCGCGCCTCCTGATCGTCGGGCTTGCGCCCGGCCTGCAAGGCGCCAATCGCAACGGACGGCCGTTCACCGGCGACTTTGCCGGCGTGCTGCTTTATGAGACGCTCTCCCGTTATGGATTTTCGCGCGGCACATTCGACGCACGCGCCGATGACGGACTGCAACTGATCGATTGCCGCATCACCAATGCGGTGCGCTGCGTGCCGCCGGAGAACAAGCCGACGTCTGCGGAGATTTCCACCTGCCGCGATTTTCTCAAAGAGACGATCGAGGAAATGCCGAAACTGCGCGTGCTTGTCGCGCTCGGCCGCATCGCCCATGACAGCACGATCATGGCGCTCGGCGCGAAGAAATCCGCGGCGTCTTTCAAGCATGGCGGCCGTCACACGCTGCGCGATTTCACCTTATTTTCCAGCTACCACTGCTCGCGTTACAACACCAATACCGGCGTGCTCACGCCGGATATGTTCCGCGACGTCCTTGCAGCGGTGCGGAGTTATCTGGACGCCTGAAGCCAGGTGATCACGTCCTCCGCGTTCTTGTCTGGCGGAAACACCGGGTAGAACGCCTTGCTGATCTTGCTGTCGTCGAGCACCAGCGCCATGCGCTTGACCAGCGTCATGCCGGAGGTGGTGAAGGTCGGCAATTTGAGCGCCTTGGTCAGCGACATTTTCTCATCTGACAAAATGGCGAAGGGCAGATGCAGGCGCGTCGCCGCCTCCTGCTGATAGGCGGTGTCCTGCGTCGACAGCCCATAAAGCTGCGCCACGCCGAGCCGTTTCAGCTCGCCGAAATGGTCACGGAAGCTGCAGGATTGCGGCGTGCAGCCGCGCGCGCCGGGGATGTCGTCCCAACCGGGCGGCGCATCGACTCCGGGCACGCCTGTGCGCGGATAGACATAGACGACCGTACGGCCCTTGAGCTTTGCCAGGTTGACCGTTTTGCCGTCGGTCGCCGGCAGGGCGATGTCTGGCAGTGTCATGCCGGCAAGATGCCGCGCGGCGCCGTCATCCTTCGGCACCGGAATGCCGTGCGGCAGAAAATTCGGATTATGTTGGCCTGGCGCTTCCCTCATTTGCCGTCTCCATAAGACATAAACTCCATCAGCGATCCGTCCGGATCGCGGAAATAAACCGACGTGCCCGCCCCCTTGGCGCCAAAACGCTTAACCGGCCCACTGATAATGGCGACGCCGCGCGCTTTAAGATGCGCGATGGCACCATCGATCGGGCCGTTCCACTCGAAACAAAGATCGCTGTTGCCCGGCTGCACCGGCCGACGCGCGACTTCCGCCGGCTCGACGCCCGGCCCGTGCACGTTGAGTTGCTTGTCGCTGAATCGGTAGGCCCAGCCCACCGGCCGCTTGACCAGCTCGGCGCCGAGCACGTCGCGATAGAAGGCGTTCGAGCGGTCCCATTCGCTGACGTGAACGACGCAGTGATCAAGTTTCGCCGGCAACGCCATCGTCACACCCCGAGCCGCTTGCCGACGCGCGCAGCGACCGCCTTGCGCGCCTCGTAGAGTTGCATGCCCCGCGCGCGCAGTCTGTCGACCAATTCGCGCGCCGCCTTGTTCGGCGAACCGCAATCGAAAGGCGGCGCCGGATCATACTCGATCTGCAACTGGATTTCGCGCGCCGTCTGCTCGCCTTCGAGGATCGCGGCGAGCGTCAGCGCGAAATCGATACCCGACGTCACGCCGGAGCCGGTGACGATATTGCCGTCGATCACCACATGCTCGCTCACCGGAACGGCGCCGAGCAATTTAAGATGCTCGAGCGCGGCCCAATGCGAGGTCGCGCGCTTGCCCTTAAGCAGGCCGGCCGCACCGAGAACCAGCGAGCCGATGCAGACGGACGTGACATATTTCGCGGTGGCCGCTTGCCGGCGCAGGAAGTCGAGCGTCGTTTCGTCCTCCATGAGCTGCTGTTGTCCGGGTCCGCCCGGCACCATGATCATGTCGAGCGGCGGGGACGTTTCATAAGTCAGCGTCGGCACGATCTGCATGCCGCGGTCAGTCGTCACCGGATCGAGCGTGCGGGCGATCAAATCGACTTTGCTGTTCGGCAGCCGCGCTAGCACCTCGTAGGGCCCGGTCAGATCGAGCTGCGTCATCTGCGGAAACAGCAACATGCCGATGCGGCGCATAGGCTATCCTTTCTGCCTTAGCAGCCGCCCGCGCTCGCGCTCCCAGGAACGCTTCTTCAGCGTCTCGCGCTTGTCGTGCAGCTTCTTGCCGCGTGCCAGCGCGATCTCGATCTTGGCGCGACCCCTGTCGTTGAAATAGAGCTTGAGCGGAACAATGGTCATGCCTTCGCGCTCGACCGCGCCGGCAAGCTTGTTGATCTGGCTCTTGTGCAGCAGCAGCTTGCGCGGCCGCTTGGGCGCGTGGTTGAAACGATGGGCCTGCAAATATTCGGGAATGGTGGCGTTGATCAGCCAGATCTCGCCGCCGCGCGCGTCGGCATAGGATTCTGCAATTGTCGCCTTGCCGGCGCGCACCGATTTGACTTCGGTGCCGGTCAACGCAATGCCGGCCTCGAACATCTCGCCGATCTCGTAATGAAAACGCGCCTTGCGGTTGTCGGCCGCGAGCTTGTAGCGGCGCTCAGTCTTGGCGGCCATAACGAGGTCCGTTCGCGTCAACTCGCCTTCAACAGATCACGGATTTCCGAGAGCAGCTCTTCCTGTTTGGACGGAGGCGCCGGCTTATCCGCTTCCTTTTTCACCAATCTGCCGATTGCGCGGATGGCGAAAAACAGCACCGTGGCGATGATCAGGAAGTTAATAACAATAGTGAGGAAATTCCCCCAAGCCAGTACGGCACCTTGCTTTTTTGCCTCGGCTAATGTGGTGGCGGTGACCTTGGCCGAGAGCGGAATAAAATAATTGGAGAAGTCTACGCCACCGGTTACCGCCCCGACGACCGGCATGATCACGTCGCCGACCAGCGACTGCACGATGGCGCCAAAGGCCGCGCCAATAATCACGCCGACGGCGAGATCGACGACATTGCCGCGCAAAACGAATTTCTTGAACTCTTCGAGCATCGTTCGCCTCTTGTTTGTCGGCAGGACTGTATATTACGCCAGTCAGAACTCCCAAAGCTCCTCAACCCTTGAGCAGGCGATGAAGCCCCTCCTGATCATCACCACCGGCGGCACTTTCGACAAGGAATACGGGCACGGCGCCGGCGTGCGCAGTCTTTCCTTTGGGAAAACCTCCGCCGTTGTCAACGTCCTTACCCGTGCCGTCGTCCCGCGCGCTTGGAAGATAAAGCCCCTGCTCGCCAAGGACAGCCTCGATTTTACCGATCGGGACCGGCAGAAAATCCTCAACCTGTGCGCCGCAACGCCATGCAAGTCGATTATCGTCACCCACGGCACCGACACCATGACCGTCACCGCGGCTTTCGTCGCCAAAAAGAAGCTGAAGAAGACGATCGTTTTCACCGGCGCGGCGCAGCCCGCCCGCATGCGCGATACCGACGCCGACTTCAATCTCGGCTTCGCGGTCGCCGCCGCCCAGTTTAAAGCCCCGGGCGTCTATGTAGCGATGAACGGCTCGCTGTTTGCCTGGAACAAGGTGCGCAAGAACGCCAAGACCGGCGTGTTCGAAGCGATTTAGGCTTTGCCGAATACGGATTCTGGTGCGTGCCCTCCTGGATTGAGACTGGCATGCCAATGTCGGCTCTGGCCCCGAAAGCGGACTCTCGACCGCTGTCACGGACCGACTACTGAACAACCATCATGAGTGGCGCGCCGCAGCGTGAGCATATATTAATCGTTTTTTCTTTATCTTTTTTTTATCTTCATTTTTCTCTTTCGTTTTAGCTTCCTCAGTTAGCATTCGTCGGTCATCCGGGGCGACGAAGATGCTGACCGTCGATGTTCGCGAAGAACACGAGAAGAAATTCGTGCGTCGAATTATATCGGTGAGTGAGGACGCCAGGCCGTCATGCCCCGACACTTTCTTCGAATGTCACGGCATCGATCTTCCTAAATGCGGCTCGCTCGATTTTTCAGCCTTGGTAACCGTATTCTATGCCATGCGTCGCGGCAAAGCGCTTCATATCAACGGCGCAGTCAGCCAAGCGATGTTGCGCGACCTTGAGGACTTTCAGGACGCATGGGCGCTATGGCGCCCGAAATACAAAGTCATCCATATTACGCCCCAACCCGAAGTTGACGATCAAGAGCGGCAAGAACGCACTGGCGTGTTTGCCTATTCGGGTGGTGTCGACGGCGCGTTTGCGCTGATCAAACACTAGTATGAAACCGCACGAGAGCGAACATGCAGGCCGGTCGCCGCTTGTCTTGTGCATGGATTTGACATTGCGCTGCACGAGCAGGACGCGTTTAAAGTCGCTACTGCGTCCGCGGAGGACGCACTGAGCCGCTTGGAATTCCACTTGTCATCGTCAAAACCAACTGGAAGTAGCATCTTTGCGGTAAGTGGACAAACGAATTTGCTGCCGAACTGGCAGCTTGCCTTCATCAATTTGCCAGGGTGGCGAATTTTCGCGTGATAGCCGCAGACGAGGACTATGGCCACATCGTCTTGCCGTGGGGATCTAACCCCGCGAGCAACCCATTTCTCTCCGGTGGACCGTTTAAAATGATTTCGGAAGGCAGCGGTTTCACCAGAACGCACCATGTCAGAGACAATAACTGCATACAATGACATTGCCCGTAACCTGCGCGTTTGCTGAGAAGGTATCCGAACCGGGCGGAACTGCGGCGTTTGCGAGAAATGTATCCGCACAAAGCTCAAGTTTATGGCGATTGGAAGGGAGCCGGTTTGCTTTGCCGACGGCAAGCCAACCTACAGGCAAATCTTCATGATCAACGCGCGGGGCCCGGTTCAAAGGAATTATTTGAAAGATATATATTCGACGGCGAGAGCAAACGGACTTAAAGCCACCTTGTGTTTTTGTTCTGCTGCTGGCAATCGGCCGCGCTTACGTTTCGGCCGTTTTAAGGAGGTTTTTCAAAGTTGCGCGATTACCTGCGAGCAGACTACGGAGCTTTAGGTTTTTGTCGACGCCGCTTCGAGAAACGCCGCCGCTGTAGTGCATTCTTCGCTTACGATTTGGGTTATTAGCGGACGGCTATAGGTCTCCGTAAAGTCGGCTTTACGCCCGATAACAAACTTCGGCTGCCGCTGCGCACGTCAGCTTCAGGTGCGCGTTTATGAGCGCGCGCCCTAATTGATCAGCGCGGCATGCACCATGGCCTCGCGTACCGCGTTTTGCGCCTTCTCGGTCGCCGGCAACATCGGCAGGCGCACGGTATTCGTGCATTTGCCAATCAGCGACATCGCATACTTGATCGGCGCCGGGCTCGTTTCTACGAACAGGTTGATGTGTAGGGGGCTGAGCTTGTCCTGCAGCTCGAGCGCTGCGGCAAAGTCACCCTTCAGGCACGCCTTCTGGAATTCGGCGCAGAGCCGCGGCGCCACGTTCGACGTCACCGAGATACAGCCGTGCCCGCCATGCGCCATGAATCCGAGTGCGGTGATGTCCTCGCCGGACATTTGATTGAAATCGGCGCCCATCGCCGCGCGTTGCTGCGAGACGCGGCTCATATTGGCGGTCGCGTCCTTCACGCCGGCGATGTTCTTCAGTTCGAAAAGTCGCTTCATGGTGTCGACCGACATATCGACAATAGATCTGCCGGGAATGTTGTAGATGATGATCGGAATGCCGATGGCGTCGTTGATCGCCTTGTAATGCTGGTAGAGGCCTTCCTGCGTCGGCTTGTTGTAATAGGGCGTGACGATGAGCACCGCATCGGCGCCCGCCTTCTCTGCGTGCCTGGACAGTTCGACCGCCTCCTTGGTGGAATTGGAACCGGCGCCGGCGACCACCGGAACGCGGCCCTTCACCTGCTCCACGCACCATTCGACGACCTGCTTGTGCTCGTCGTGCGACAGCGTCGGGCTCTCGCCGGTAGTGCCGACCGGCACCAGGCCGTTGGTGCCTTCGGCGATCTGCCAATCCACAAGTTCGCGGAACGCCTTTTCGTCGGCCGAGCCGTTCTTGAACGGCGTGACCAGCGCGGTGAACGATCCCCTGAAATTCGTCTTGGCGGTCATGGCAGGTGTCTCCCGGCAGCGCGAGGCGGCACTCCCATCAATATCGGGTCGCCCGCACGCTTAAAAGCCCTTCCCTCAAATGGGTGCCATGATTTGGCATGATGATCGGCCGTTGGGCGGGCTGACAGCCTGTTTACCGATACCAACAAAATGGGATATTTGGGTTTCCCTTCATCACCAATATTGGCCTAATGGCCGCTTCAGGATGCCCCTTGCCCGAGTCGTGCGTCGGGGGGCGCCCGCAGGCAGCCAACCCATCGGGGAACGGGGTGCAAGGGATTGAATGACCACGACTAAACCGATCAGGCTATGCGTCGTTTTGGCGGTCGCGGCGGTCGGCGCTTTAAGCGCCGGGACCGCCATAGCGGCTCACAAGAAGGTTCCCTTGCCGCGCCCGCGGCCGGCCATTCTCGGCCGCGTTGCCGCTGCCCCCGTGCCGGACAAGCACCCGCAGGGTCTCTCCGCCTTCGCCCAGGCCAATATGGGCTTACGCGGCTCGCTGTTTGCCTCGAGCGCCACCATCAAGCCGATCCTGCGCCCGACCTCTGGCCCGTTTGCTGCAGCGCCGACCACCACCACCTCGGCCGGTGATATCGCCGCTGTCAAGCAGGTGATCGAATTCTCGCGCAAGGGCGAAGATACCGACGCCAATGCCGCCGAAAAAACGATCGTCGATCCGGTCGCGCGCAAGCTCGCCGAATGGGTCATCCTGCGCAGCGACAATACCAAGCCGAGCTTCCAGCGCTATGCCGCCTTCGTAAATGCTAATCCGAGCTGGCCGCACGCGCCGCTGTTCCGCCGCCGCGCCGAAAACGCGCTGTGGAACGACAAGCTCGACGACGCGACCGTGCTTGCCTTCTTCGCCGACAAGAAGCCGGCCACCGCCAAGGGGCGCTTCATGCTGGCGCGCGCGCTGCTCGCCAAAGGCGACCGCGCCGGCGCCGAGGCGCTGGTGCGCGAGGCCTGGCGCAATGACGACTGTTCGTCCGACGTCGAGAGCAAGGTGCTCGACATGTTCGGCAGCATGCTCACGCGCGAGGACCACAAATCCCGCATGGAGCACCGCTTCTACGCCGACGACACCGAGGCGGGCCTGCGCGCCGCGCAACGCGTCGGCGGCATCGACGTCGCCATCGCGCGCGCCTGGGCGGCGGTGATCAACAAGGCGCACAACGCCAAAGCGCTGCTCGACGACGTGCCAGCCGGCACGCGTCACGAGGCAGACTATATTTTCGCGCGCGTGCGCTGGCTGCTCAAAAATGACAAAACCGCGGAAGCCGCCAAGCTGATGCTGACCGCGCCGCGCGATGCGGACGTGCTCGTCGATCTCGACCAGTGGTGGCTGGAGCGGCGCATCCTGGTGCGCAAGCTGCTCGACGATCACGACGCGCAAACCGCCTACCGCATTGCCCGCGACGCGCCTCCGCCGGAGCGCGGCAATCATCGTGTCGACCAGCATTTTACCGTCGGCTGGATCGCGCTGCGCTTCTTGCACGATCCGGCGACCGCCGCCGCGCATTTCGCCTTGATTCCGAAAGGCACGGTCAATCCGCACGCGCTCGCCCGCGCCGGCTACTGGCAGGGCCGCGCCGCCGATGCCATGGGCCATCACGCACAGGCGAAGGCTTTCTATGAGCAGGCGGCCACGCATTCGGCCACCTATTACGGCCAGCTCGCCCGCGGTCGCCTCGGCCTGCCGGATCTCGGCCTGCGTGGTCCGCCGAAATTCACCCCGGCGGAGACCGCTGCGCTGAGCAAGCTCGAGGTCGTGCGCGCGGTCGAGATCCTCTACGCGCTTAACGAGCGCGATCTGGTGGCACCGATCTACGCCGAACTAAGCGAGAGCGGCACCGATGTTGCGGGCCTCGCGGCCTTAGGCGAAGTCGCGGGTGCTCACAACGACGGCCGCTCGATGCTGTTGCTCGGTCAAGGCGCGATGTCGCGCGGCGTGCCGCTCGATTATTACGCCTATCCGGTGGTGGGATTGCCCGATTACAAGCCGATCGCCTCGGCGATTGAGCCAGCGGTCGCCTATTCGATCGCCCGCCAGGAAAGCCACTTCAACCAGAAGATCGTTTCCAGCGCCCATGCCATGGGCCTGATGCAGGTTACGCCCGATAGCGCGCTGGATACCGCCAAGCGCTACAAGGTCACTTACAGCCGCACCCGCCTGCTCAGCGATCCGGTCTATAACATGCAGATGGGCGCGGCCGAATTGTCGATGCTGATCCAGACCTATAACGGCTCCTACATCATGACCTTTGCCGGCTACAATGCCGGGCGCGGGCGAGTGCGGCAGTGGGTTGCCGCTTACGGGGATCCGCGCGATCCCAAGGTCGATCCGGTCGACTGGGTCGAGCACATCCCGCTCGCCGAGACGCGAAATTATGTCGAGCGGATTATGGAGAACTTGCAGGTCTATCGCGCCCGCTTCGGCGGCAGCAACAAGCTGCTGATCGAAGCCGACCTCAGGCGCGGCGCGCCGAATTAGTGCAGCCATGCCCGACGCCTTTGTCTCGACATTTATATCCGCGCCCGATGGCCTGCGCTTGCACGCGCGCTGCTACGGCAAGCGCAGCAGCACGGCGGCGCCGGTGGTCTGCCTGCCGGGGCTCGCCCGCACCGTCGCCGATTTCGACACGCTGGCACTGGCGCTGGCAAGCGACAAGAGCCGCCCGCGGCAGGTTGTCGCGCTCGACTACCGCGGCCGCGGCCAATCCGAATACGACCGCAATCCCGCCAACTATAATTTCCAGGTCGAGCTCGCCGACGTGCTCGCTGTTACGACCGCGCTTGACGCCCTGCCCGCGGTTTTCATCGGCACCTCACGCGGCGGCATTCTGACCATGCTGCTGGCCGTCGTGCGGCCGACGGCGATTGCCGGCGCCGTGCTCAACGATATCGGGCCGGTGATCGAACCGCAGGGGCTGATGCGCATCAAAGGCTATGTCGGCAAGCTGCCGCGGCCGCGCGACTTCGAGGAAGCGGCCGAGATCCTGCGGCGACTGTTCGATGTCCAGTTTCCCGAGACTCTCCCCCGCCGACTGGCTGGCGAACGCTCACCGCACCTTCAGCCAAGAGAACGGCGCGCTGGTGCCGACCTACGACATCAATCTCGCCAAGACCATGGAAGGCGTCGATTTCGAGAGGCCGCTGCCGCCGTTGTGGAAGGAATTCGACGCGCTTTCGGCGGTGCCGGTGATGACGGTCCGCGGCGCCAATTCCGACATTCTCACAGCCGCCACGGTCGAGGCGATGCGAGCGCGGCGGCCGTCGATGGCGATCCTTGAGGTGCCGGATCAGGGCCATGCGCCGCTGCTCGCCGAGCCTGACACGATCGCTCGCATCGCCGAATTCGTCGCCAGCTGCAGCAAGAACACTTGGCAGGATATCGGGCACGTCGGAACAAGGTGAGACCCGATGTCAGGATCGCTCCGAGCAAACGATGACAAAACAATGGCTTAAATGGTCGGGGCAGCAGGATTTGAACCTGCGACCTTCTGGTCCAAAAACATAAAATGGCCTTCTAGGGCATTACCCCCATCTTACCGCTAGTTACAGAAACCCTTGTAGAAATGCATTGCTGCTCGATCATTGCGCAGTGCTATTTCTCAATTCGGGGGGCGTCATTGCATTGCTCCACTGATCCCCCCATTCTTGCACATTGCCTGAAGTGATTCAGTTACAGAGCCTAGCACAATCTTTTTGATCGGTAGAGTAAACTGGAACATTGCTCCGCTTCTGAAGTCGGGCGACGCCGAAATTTGACCCGCATGATGGTCAATAATCATCCGGCAAATCGCTAATCCCAATCCCATTCCATGGGATTTCGTCGTAACGAACGCGTCAAATATGGCGCGTATCTTTTTTGGATCAATTCCCGGTCCCGAGTCTTCTACAGTGACTGCAATTTCATCGCAGCGATGGTGCTTACTTTTCACCCGCAGCACACGATTTCGACCTTTCGTTGTGGCCATTGCGTCGATCGAATTTTGGATCCGGTTAAGAATGACGTGCTGCAATTGATCCCTGTGGCCCATAACAAGCGGCAGTTCGCGCGTAAGTTCAGTGTGCGTTGTGATGCCATGTTTTTTAAACTCTCCCTCCAAGATATTTAGTGCTTCAAGAGCAATCTCGTTAATATCGATCGCCTGTTGATCCCGAAGGGTGCTCCTAAATAAGGCGCGAATGCTGCGGAATACTTCGCTTGCACGAAGGCCATCAGCAACGATGTCGCGCAGAGCCGACCGTGCCTCTTCAATGTCGGGCGGCGCGTGTTCAAGATCATCCTGTGCTGCACCGCCGTTCATTACGATAGCTGCTAGTGGCTGTTTTATCTCATGAGCAATTGAAGCCACGATCGCTTCCATGTTAATTAGCTTGCTATCTCGTTCGCGCTCCAGCATTGCGGCAATGGCGGTCTGCTTCTGCAGCGACTCGCCGAGATCATGGGTGCGCTTGCGCAATTCGTTGAGCAATCGGAAGTTCTCGATGGCGATCACGGCTTGCGCTGCGAATGTCTTCAGCACCGCAAGCTGCAAGTCCGAGAGCGGTCCAGGTAAAAGCCGCACGACGCTGAGCGCGCCGATCGCCTCATCGCCAAGCATCATTGGCATGATCGTGATCGCGCGGTAGCCGGTTTTAAGGAATTTCTGGGCCCCGATGGCAAGGTCGTCCGGGACATTACCTGCGTCGGCAATGTCTACCATTCTGCGATCTAGTATGGCCAGTCCATGCATATATTTGCGAGAGAGAGGGGCCGGAAACCCGCGCCGCCAAGCTTCGACGCGAACAGGATCAGGCGCGGCGGTGGCTGCCGCGCTGAGCATATTTTCCTCCTTGAGCACGACGGTGACAGTGGCGCCCGCGAAGTGCTTCAAGCCATTCTTCACGATAGCGTTGAACACGGGCTGCGTGACAGTGAGAGAATCGCTGATGATGCTCAGAATATCGGCTGTCGCGGCTTGCAGCTCGCACGCTTCTCTCAACTCTCGGCTAAGCCGTGCCACATTTGTTTCGCGGCCCGTAGACGAGGAACTGTAACGGTGCGCGGCCTTTAGCGTAGTGCTGCGGCTCAGCGACAACGCCTTGTGGCGTCGCACTTTGATTGTTTTGCCGCTTTTTGTATCGCGTCGTCTCATTGCCTTCCCCGAGGCCGAGAAAACGAACGATTTTAGATTAGCGCCCCGGAAGGGGTCCCGTTTGATCTAGCGCAAATGTTCTCGAGCGACTGGTTTATGTCGCTGTTGGGTCATAAGCGGACATGTGCACTGCGAAACGCCATGTCTGCTTACCCCCGATAGTGTTGCAAAAGTCCGAAATTGCCGGGCTACATTTTTCCCGCCAGAAGACCAAACAAGCCGCGATCGCCAATTGATGTGGCCGCAGGCTCGTTACCGAAGTCACCGGTAAGTTTATCACTTGGCGATGAGGTCCCTCACATCTTTATTCAACAATCGCATCTGTAGCCCAGAGAATTTTTGATCAGCTGCGCAAAAAGACTTTTGCAACACTATCCCCCCAAAGCGGACTTCAACATGCAGCAGACCGGCGAAGATCACCACCATGATTGGCATGCTTGCCAAGGCCGTCACCGCTCGCCAAAGCCCCCGCGCCACACCCGGCACCCCAATAATTGCTGGTAGCTGTTGTTTGCTCAGGTCAGGAGTTCGAGCCTGAGTTCAGAGTGACGGTAGGTCCCGTGCTGTCGGGGCGATCATCGCCATCCCAGTCGCATTCGCATGTCAGCTTGAGCAGTGCACCGCAGGCTGTACGGCAACGCGGATGCACGAAAGCTTCATGCCGGTCCGGGCAAGCACGACAACAAAGACCGTATGAGCGCCGACATGAAAGTGCGGGCGACCAACGCTCGCCACATCGCACTCATTATACTGATGGCATCCATGCCACCGGGCACCGCACCACCCACGCACGGGTGGCCCGGCAAAAAGGTACTCTGACTGAGCACGACCATCACGGGGAACGCGCCATCCCGGCGGCCCCCTAGCTGCAGAAGTCGAAACCGCATTTCGTTTCGCCGGAATGCATTCCACCACGGTGCTGTAAGGAAAAAGTGGCTGCAAAAACGAAATGGGCATGCGGCGCTGCCGCTTGTGCCGCGCACACCAAGGTGCAGGCTGCGCGGCGCGGGGCCATGCCCGCGTAAGCCCCGCCGCTGGCCAGCAAGGGGCCTGCTGCCGGGTGCTGGCCGGGGCGCTCAAAGCCACAGGGCAGCTGCTAGTGCGCTGGGCTACTAGTGCACTGGGCTAGTGGGGCATTGGACAAGTAGGGCATTGGGCTAGTGCCGGGCTGGCCGCCCAAGGGCACCGGGCTGGCGGCGGTGTTGACCGGCTGGCACCGGGCTGGCGGTGTTGACCGAGTGCTGACCTTTGGGGGTTGGCCGTTTACCCGGTAAACCGGGCGTGTCTAAAAACACCGTTATTTCACAACTTTAAGTGGTCGGGGCAGCAGGATTTGAACCTGCGACCTTCTGGTCCAAAAACAGATTTTTCTGTCAAACGATAGTGGAAGCTTCCACACATTCTTGGCAGCTAAAGCCGTTTATTATCAATAATTTCTGCATCTGTATCAAACGTTGCCAGACGTTGTCGGAGATGCTACTTTTGTTACCCCATCGTTACCCCAGTGACTTTCTGGTAAAATGAAAAAGGCGCTCACCACCCGCAGCATCGAGGCCGCCACCGCTGACGGCGCGCGCAAGGAACTCCCCGACGCCTATTTGCCGGGCTTGTATTTCGTCGTGCAGCCGAGCGGGGCAAAATCCTGGGCGGTGCGCTACCGCCATAACGGACGACCGCGCAAACACACGCTTGGCCCCTACCCCTGCCTCAGCCTCAAGGTCGCCCGCGAGCTGGGCGGCAAAGCCCTGCGGATGACCGCCGAGGGCCGTGACCCGGCCTTTGAAAAGCAAGAGGCACAGGCTGAGCAAAGCGAGATCAAATCCGCTTTCGTTGATTTCCTCCAGAACCATACCCGCAAGAAGAATGGCGATCCGGTGCGGGAGAGTACCCGCCGCGAACGCGCCCGCCTGTTTGGTCTCAAGCGTGATCCTGACAATGCCGGCGAATGGATTGCCACCGGCAACGGCGTCCTCAAGCGCTGGAAGGGTCGCAAGCTCGACAGCATCACCAAGGATGAGGTGCGCGAGCTGCTACGTGAGACTGCGAAAGCCGGGCCGGTGCTTGCCAATCGGGTGTTGGACGTCCTCAAGACGTTTTTCATTTGGTCCGTGAAGGACGGAAAACTTGTTAAATCCCCCTGCGACGGAATTGACCCACCCTCCCCCAAGAATTCAGGCGATCGCGTCCTGAGCGATGATGAAATCCGTCTGGTCTGGCAGGCGGCCGAAAAGATGGGGACGCCGTTCGGCCTCGTGGTCAAGCTCTTGATCCTTACCGGCCAACGCCGTGGTGAGGTCGCCGGTATGGAGCGGCAAGAACTCGATCTCAAGAAACGACTGTGGACGTTGCCGCCCCCGCGCGTCAAAAATAATAAACGCCATACCGTCCCTTTGTCTCCGCTAGCTCTTGCCGTGATTGAGCAAGCGCCGCGCATAGGCGACCGTTTTGTATTCACGACAAACGGCAACACGCCTGCAAGCGACTTTGGCAAAAACAAGCGACGGCTTGATAAATTGCTGCCGGCAAAGATGCCGCCGTGGTGCCTGCACGACCTAAGGCGTACCTGTGCCAGCGGCATGGCCCGGTTCGGTGTCGTTCTGCCGGTGACCGAAAAAGTGCTGAACCATATCAGCGGGTCATTCTCTGGCATCGTCTCGGTTTATCAGCAGCACGACTTTGCCGACGAAAAGAGACAGGCTCTCGAAACATGGGCGGCCCATGTCAATAATCTCGTCAGTGGCGAACGGTGAACGCGATGCTAGCGCCACCAACTTTCCCTAAATGGCTGCCGTCTGACGTAGGTCTCGAAGCGCGGCGTATTCTCAGAATTGCCAAGACCGCTGACGCTGATCTTGTCATCCGCCTTGCGACCGACAAGCGGATGGAAATGGTCTGGCGTGTGTTGACAAAGTGCGAGCCGCATGAGTGCCCACAACCAAGCGCAATGGCAAACTTGTTGAGCGAACGAGCGGATACGCCCCTGCCAGATAACCCTGACGCACTGACCCTATTCTTTTGGTGCGCCTATTCGCTGGCATGGGCGGGAGTCGTTGCCGGCACTGTCGCGCGACAAAACCTGCCAATTGCCTTGTACCAACTTGAGGCGTCGCGCCTGCGGCTTTCGGCAGCAAATCTGCGCAAACTAAAATTGCGGTATGGCGTACAAATACATGCCGGTGGGCAGTTCGCAGATTTTCATACAAGGGGCATTGAGGAGGCAGCCAAGTTTTGTGATGAGCACGTAGATGTATTTATAAAACTAAAGGCCTCTCAAGCTCCGACGGTTGTCAAACGTGACCACGGAAACAACGAGGCCCGCGGCTATGTCCGGATGCTTGCAGTCGAGGCACGGGATCTGTTTGGCAAAACTGCGCTCTACCGCACATTGGCGAAGGTCGCTTCTGTGGCCTTAAAGAAAAAGATCACGGATAATCAGGTCCGAAAATGGTGCGATTCCCTTTAGATGCCCCGCGACGGCGCAATCATATTCAGCGATCTCATCGGCAAGCTCGACCTGTTGCGCGTGTCCTGCACCAAGTGCGGACGCGATGGTTGCTATGGATTGAACCGTCTCATTGAGAAGCGTGGCCGCGATGCCAAGATCGTCGATTGGCTCGGTGAGATTGCCGGTGATTGCCCGAAGCGGATCACGGACACGGTAAATTGGAATGATCGCTGCCAGGCGCAATGTCCCGATTTGCCGAAGGTGCTTAGGTTCCCTTTCCATGTCCGCTCTTACCCCAATAACGTACATTGGTTGGCGTGACCGGATTGCCCGTTAAGTGCCATGAGCGACCAAAGCAACCGCAGCATGATCAGCGCAAAAAGAAAGACGTCAAACACTTGAGGTCTTTCATGGGCGCAACGAGCCCTTTCTTCTGCTCCTCAAGATCCCTCTTGTCTGCAAACGGCAGCGTAGCCTTAGCCTGCTTGAGCACCTCTAGCGTGAATTTTGATGGCGCTTTGCCCTGAAGATGGAAATGCCCTTGCAATGGGTCGATTTGTTGAGCGTGCGCAGGGTTCTCTTCTAAGACAAAACTCCCGGCCACCGCGAACGCGGCACCTGCAGCGGGAACGGACTGAATGAACTGGCGGCGTGTTGACATCTAATCTCCTGACGAGCCGTACGGCACACGGAAAGAAAGGCCAATTTAGGTTGGCTCTTATAACAAAAAATATGACAAGCGGACGCGGAACAGGACATATCGCGGTGCAGCTATGCCGCTCAACATTGTCGCTTATGGGTCATAAGCAGACATTTGCGGCGCAAAACAGCATGTCCGCTTTACCCCCGATTGTGTTGCAAAACTCGGTTCCTCGCAGCGGGTAGTTCGGCTGCTGTGATAAGACCGCTTCGGCACCAACGCCTCACACGACGCTAAGCTGGGCACCCGGCTGCGAATGGCGGTGGGGCACGGCTGAGTAACTTGACGAGCCGCCTCAGATTCTGCGCGGTTGCGGTGAGCAAGACCTCGTCCCTGACACCGCTGAGGCCGCGCAATCTAAACCGGTCGAGCCGAAGGATGCGCTTCATGTGCGCAAACCGCATCTCGATCTTCTTGCGCTCGCGGTGTGATTGTTCGAAGGCTTGTGTATTGGCCAGCGCGCGGACGCGGTCCCGTATATCTTCATCGAGATCGCGGGTGACCTTGCGCACGGCCGCCGTCGTGCACTTCGATTTGAGCGAGCAGGTCGAGCAAGCGTTCTTGCTGGCCCTGTAGTGCACGATGTGGCCCTGGTCGATATTGCCGGTGCTGGTCAGCTCCACACCACCCGGACAAGTGTAGATGTTGCGCTCCGGATTAAAGACGAAGTCCGCTCGGCTGAAGGTGCCATCGGGGCGTGCCGACTTGTCCCATACCGGAATGTGCGGTGCGATATTGCGATCTACCAGCCACTTGAGCAGTCTGACTGCGCCATAAGCGGTGTCGCCTGCCAGCCTCTGGGGCCGCAGATCGAAGCGGCGGCTGACCCGGTCCATCATGGTCTGGGTAACCGCGATCTCCACTGTGCGGTTGGCGCGCGTGCCCTCGGCATCGATAATGATCCCCGCCTTGTTGTCGATCAGATAGTTCGCATCGTAGGCAAAGAACGGATTCATGCCCGGCCTGGTCACCCAGGATGCCTGCGGATCGGTCAGCGAGACCTCCTTGGGGGGCTTGCTTCGACTACTGCCGCCGCTGCTCGAACCGTCGCCGTCTCCACCGTCACCCTTCTCATCGTTGCGGGCAGCATCAAGGGCCGCGAGGTACTCTCGAACCGCATGGGATATCGTCGGCCATGCAATCGGCTGGTCGCCGGGGAGGCGCTTCATCTTGTCCACGTCGGCCTTGATCAGGCTCGCATCGACCGAAAATGCTTCGCCGCCAACCAGCCCGGCCGCGATACACATCGCCACTACGCCCTCGAACACCCGCCGCAAGGCATCGCTTTCACGGAAGCGTTCATGCCGGGCGCGGCTGAACACCGAATGATTGGGGATATGATCTTCAACACTGAGCTTGCAGAACCAACGATAGGCCAGATTAACCTGCACCTCAGAGCACAGCCGCCGCTCCGACCGAAGCGCAAACACGTAGCCCACGAGCAGCATCCGGATCATCAGCACAGGGTCGATCGAGGGCCGGCCGGTGTGCGAGTAGTAAGGCGCAAGCTCCCTGTGCACCCAACTCAGATCGAGAACGCCATCGATCTGGCGGACAAGATGGTCAGGTGGCACCACCTCGTCGAGATCAAACGCATACAGGAACTGGACCTGACTATCATGCCGCCGACCCATCATGCGAAGCTCCCGACGATGTCCGTCTCAATCCAACGGAATCACGGTTCGCGAGTCGTTTCAACGGGAGTTTTGCAACACGATCCCCCCGAAAGCAGACATGTGCAGTGCACTGGCCGATGTCCGCTTTGTGCCACAAGCAGACATAGTTAGCGTCAAACAACTAAAAGCCCCGGCATGTCAAAACGTGGTTGTGGCGTGGGCACCGATTGGTCTCCTCATCATCAGGGCAAGCCGTATTCCAAAAACTCTTCAGCAATATTCGGGTCCATCATCAGGGCCACTCGCATATCGGCATTGCCCGACGCCGTATCACCTGACGTGGCTCAGGAAATGCGTCATCGACATACTCGCAGAGCGGCCGTCTGTTTGAATTTGCGGGGTATGCCGCCGAGGCAGAATGGCAATTGACGGTGTTAGGCCGCCGTCTGTGGCAATTCTACGGTAATGCGTTTTCGCTCTTTAAAATCGACGATAACGACCCGAATTTGAGGGTATTTTCGTTTAAGCTCTACCGCCGCCATCATTGCTAATTGTTGCGTCGGATATTCGGACTTCCATCTCCCATCGACTTCGAGCTGATAGCTGGTCGTCGGTAGTGTCTTACGACCGAGATCAGACTTGTTTTCCACCACAGGCGCATGAGTCTGAACTGTGACAGGTCTTGGCTCATCGCGTTTGACATTATTAGGAAGCTTTAGAGGTTCACTCGGTCGCGTCGTGGGCATCTGTATTTTTGCTTTCTTCTGTATCTTTCCCTTCGATCTTTTTATGGGTTTTCTTTTAGCTTCCGGTTTCCTTTTTGCTTTCGTTTTAATTTTCGTTGTCGCTTTTCCGCGCTTTTTTAGGACCTTTGGCATTCTCGAATCACCCCTTGCGTCATCATCAATCATTGCCGTTTGAGCCAGCCGGCGAAACAGCACCGTCGAGGTCTGCGCGCTATTTTCAACAGATAGCTATCGATATGTCGCTATAGTGGCCCAATGTGCGGACGCTTCACTAACCGGCTGACTTAGCGCGAGATTGTTACGCTCTACCGCCTGACCGTACCTGCGGCGCATGTCCGCTTTGGGTCAAAAGCAGACATTTGCGATGCAAAACGTCATGTCCGCTCTTACTCCGATAGTGTTGCAAAAGTCCGAAATTGCCGGGCTACATTTTTCCCGCCAGAAGACCAAACAAGCCGCAATCGCCAATTGATGTGGCCGCAGGCTCGTTACCGAAGTCACCGGTAAGTTTATCACTTGGCGATGAGGTCCCTCACATCTTTATTCAACAATCGCATCTGTAGCCCAGAGAATTTTTGATCAGCTGCGCAAAAAGACTTTTGCAACACTATCACTCCAAAAGCAGACATGTGCAGTGCAACTCGGCATGTCCGCTTTGTGCCACAACCGGACTCATGCACCGCAACAAATCACAACAGAATTCGATCAGATCGCAAGCTATTTCAGAGCGACAATTCGGATGCCGCCTAGCTTGCGTTGTTGAATAAGTTCAATAAATCGAACGTAGGACCTGTGAAATGCATCGTGCCCCATTGGGGTCCCGGCTTGTCGAGCTTCCTCACGCAGTCGTTCATACATTGCCAGTCGTTCCTGGAGGATTGGTTCCCATTCATCTGTTAAATCAGTTGCTGAAAGCACCCCAAGACCGCTGCTCTCGACCAGATGGCTGTAATCCGAAAACGAACGGAGAGGCTGAATGGCCATGCCGTCCCACATCAGTTGAGCATCATCAGCGGTGAGCGGTTCATTAGCGATCCAATCTGAGAAGGCCAATCTGCCGTCCTTCCTTAAAATTCGGAAAGCCTCGGTCAGCGCCTTCTTCACGTCAGGTACATGGCAAAACGCCTCTTGGCTGACGACAGCGTCCATACTCGCGTCAGCAAGCGGAACTTCCAATACATTGCCTTCAATGACGCGGGCAGTTTCCTGAAGTCCGACGCGCTTGGTCAACTCTTGCGCGCCTGCGACGCGTGCCGGGGTCAATTCGATACCAGTGACATCGGCTCCATATTTGTGAGCCAGATAACGCACCGTGCCGCCAAGTCCCGCACAGAAATCGGCTACGCGCGATCCATTGCTAATCCGCGCTCCTCGCGCCAATTCATCTGTAGCGGCGAGGCCGCCATAATGATCTTGGTCATGGGGAAATAGCTCTTCAGGACGCAAGCCGTCGAGATGGCCACGGCTTGCGCGTAGCTTCGTAAGGATGATTTCGCATGAGATCGGATGACGATTATAGAAATAAACGGTCTGTGAAGTGGCATCGCTCATGAAACTTGCCTCCATGGCTCGCGGCCACGCCAATCTTCACAATCAGATTAGGTCCATTAAAACAGCAAATGGCGACGAACAAAATAGGGAGCGGCGCTCAATTTGCGCTGCGAAAAATCTGAATGGCGCGATGTCCGTGGTGGGTCATTCGCGACCGAGCCATTCAGCCCCAGCGCAGACCTTTGTCCGTTGTTAGTCCAATAGCCGACATGCCATCGCACGGCCGCGAAACGTCGCTTAGTGCCATTAGCGACCATTGACCGAGCCTACAACAATCAGCAGTCGGTAAACGATGGGACGTTAGAGAGGATAAGTTTGAGGTGGGTGCCCCGCCTCGCCGCCGCGACATACACGAAATAGCAATTGGGTCCCGGCGCAGTGACCTGACGGCTTTTTTGTACCAGTGGGATAGAGACTACTGCATCGGCATGATCTCATCTAGATGGTTAGCCGAGGGCGCGAATGTTTGTGGTGCCGGCGGTCTATATCCGAGAGCTGAGTGCGGTCTGATCGTGTTGGAGTGTTTCCGCCATTGCTCGATGACAATCTTGGCTTCCTTCAGACTGTAGAAGATTTCACCGTTGAGCAGCTCATCGCGTAGTTCTGCAGCGATATGCCCGCATCCCGGCAGGCCACCGGCGTCGCGGCTCCCTGCGCCATCGATACTTCAATCTGGCGAAGCAGCGTCACAATCTGCTCCGCGCTGAACCTCTTCTTCGGCATGACCCAAGCTCCTTTCCAAGACCATTTTCTCACAAAGACTGGTCTAAAAAAGCCCGGTCAGGTCAGCGCGCTCGCGAACTCGTCGATTCCTGAAATCGAAACCGCCGCGGTGGTGCCGCGGCGGTGGTGAGAAGCTTGCCGACGCTGCACACGCCGGCCACTAAAGGAAGAAGCAGTTGCGTTCAACACCTACACCATCGCCACCTCCGTCGCAAGCTTTGTCCTCTTATCGGGCATGCTCGACAAAACGCGAGTTGTTGCGCGCCCTGAGGCCCACATGACCCGCGCATCCTACGCGCGCCGGGCGCGGTACCGTCCCGACCGCATTGATTGGCTCTTTAAGCAGCGCGTCGAGGCTGATGGCGACTACTGCACGCTATGCCGGCGGCCGTTCGCTCATCGCGATGCCACCTTCTACGGCAGCGCCCTTGGTGTTCTCGCGCTAACCGGAAATTGTTGCGCGGAGAAACTGGATTCAATTTTGGCCGTTGGCTTCTACCACGTTGGCCAGCAATGAACACACCCGGCGCCATCACACAGCTGCGCCAACGCTTGCGCGCGTCCGGCTTCACGCCGACGCCGGTGCATGGCAAGGAGGCCTTTCTCCCCGGGTGGACGAGCAAGCACAACATCTCCGACACCGAGATCGCGCGTTGGCCGTACGCGCGTAATACGGGCATCCTCACGCAGCGCGTGCCGGTACTCGACATTGACATTCTCAAAAAGAAAGCAGCCGAGGCCGTCGAACAATTCGTGCGCAAGCGTTGTAACGGTGGCCACGTATTGGTGCGCACCGGCAGGTCGCCGAAGCGCGCAATTCCCTTCCGCACCGATGCCCCCTTCAAGAAAATTGTCATCCCCCTAATGGCAGCCGACGGCGACGCCGGGGAGAAGCTCGAGTTCTTGGCTGATGGTCAGCAGGTGGTCTGCTTCGGCATCCATCCGGATACGAAGCAGCCGTACAGCTGGCGCGGCGGTGAGCCCGGGCCAGTCAAGCGCGAGCAGCTGCCGGAAATCGACGCCGCGGCGGCACAGCAGCTGATCGAGGCCGCCGCCGAGTTGCTGTGTCGCGAGTTCGGCTACATCAGCAAGAGCAAATTACGCAAGGATGCTGACATCCGCGAAGGGCCCGGCACCTACCCGCCCGCGAGCCGCGAGGAGATTGCCGCGGCGCTCAAAGTCATTCCCAGCGACGACTACCAAATATGGTTCGAGATCGGTTGCGCCTTGCACAAAGAGCTTAGTGACGATGGCTTCGACCTCTTCAATTTGTGGTCGGCGAAGTCGACGAAATATTCGGCCGACGAATGCAAGAAAAAATGGGAGCAATGCAAGGCGGTCACCGGCTTCAGCGCCGGCACGATCTTCCACCACGCCACCCAAGCTTCACCACACTGGCGCGCCGAACTCAAGGACATCGCCGCCACGCCGTTCAATTGGACCGACCCGACGAAAATTCCGTTAAGGCAATGGTTGTACCGCCCGCATTACATCCGCAAATTTTTGAGCTGCACGATTTCAACGGGCGGTGTCGGCAAAAGCTCCCTCACCATCGCCGAAGCATTGGCGATGGCGACGGGCAAATCGCTGCTCGGCGTCGCGCCGCAGCAGGCGTTACGGGTCTGGTACTGGAATGGCGAGGATCCTTTTGACGAATTGCAGAGGCGGTTTGCCGCCGCCTGTATCCATTACAGCATCAGCAAGAAAGACATCGGCGACCATCTGTTCGTTGATTCAGGCCGCACGTTGCCGATCGTGATTGCCGAAGACAGCAGGACCGGGGTCCACGTTGCCGAGCCGCTGATCGGGGAGATTATTCAAACACTGCGGGCCAACAAAATCGACGTGCTGATTATTGATCCGTTTGTTGCCTGCCACCGGGTTACCGAGAATGACAACAGCGGTATCGAGCGCGTGGCCAAAGCCTTGGCGCATATTGCCGATGCGGCCGACTGCGCGATCATGATCGTGCACCACTCGAAAAAAACGGGCGGCAACGAGGCCACGGTCGACGATAGCCGCGGGGCATCCGCACTGCTGGCCGCCACGCGCACCGCGCGCACGTTGAACACCATGAACAAGACCGAAGCCGAACTGCTCGGTGTCGACATGGCCGATCGGCGTCAGCACTTCCGCTCCGACGTCGGCAAGGCAAATCTCACAAAGCCCGCCGAAAACGCCGACTGGTTCAAGATCGAGTCGACGGCGCTCGGCAACGGTGTCAACGGCGGCGACGAAATCGGTGTCGTTGGTCGGTGGGTAACCCCCGAAGATGTCCATCCACGGGTCGGCGCCGAGGGCATTCGCAAGATTCAAGCAGCCCTCAGGATGAAGGGCCCATGGCGCGAAGACCGGCGTAGCCGGGTTGAGCGGTGGGTCGGGGAAGCCTTCGCCGAGGCCCTGGACCTGGACATCACCAAGAAGACCATCGTCGACTGGGCCAGCAAGGGACTGAAAGAGCTGACGAAGGAAAAATATCTGGTGCTCAGCAAGGGCTACGACAGCCACCGAACCCTTCGCTGGTACGTGACGGCCGGCAGCGAGCCGGCCGACGACGTCGAAGTATTATTTTGAGGAGGAGCTGACATGCAAGAGAAGACGTTCAGTACATTCCTGCGGACGGCGGAGGTGCGGAAGCGCTTCAGCGAGTCACCCAACATGCATTCACGGATGCTCGGCGGCGATCCGACTCCCATTCCGCATCTCCCCATGACGTTACACGTCAATACGTGGCCGACTCGCTCACGATCTCTTGCCGGCTTGCACATCGCGCACTTCCGGCGTCAGCGATTGTGCGCGGCATTGCTGTTGATGCATTCAATGCCGACGCATACGCTCCTTGCCACTCTAGGCTTTGAACGGAGCGGAGGGTGTTTCTTTAAATACGCGGGTGGGTAGCCGCCGCATAACATGACAACGCCGACTACCATGAATGGACAGCCCACGCTCGCCACTCTATTCATTCGGCCAATGTACCAAGCGACAAACGCGAGCCCGACATGACTGACACATCTGAATACGCGCCACCTGAAGTCTGGGTCTGGGAGAAGGACGACAGTCCCAATTGGCGCTATAGCAACACCAACCGCCCCGTCGCGGGCGCGACGCATGAGAAGGAGTTGCCGCGCGGAAAACATCCGCTTCAGCTCTATTCACTAGGGACGCCTAACGGCGTCAAGGTTACAATCCTGCTGGAGGAATTGCTGGCCGCCGGTCATAGCGGAGCGGAATATGACGCTTGGCTGATCCGCATCGGTGAGGGCGACCAGTTTGGTAGCGGATTTGTCGGGGTGAACCCGAATTCCAAAATCCCGGCGCTCATGGACTATAGCGAGCAGCCGCCACGACGCGTGTTCGAATCCGGCGCGATCCTGCTCTACCTGGCGGAAAAATTCGGCGCCTTCCTGCCAAAGGATCGCGGCAAGCGCACCGAGGCGCTGAACTGGCTATTCTGGCAGATGGGTTCAACGCCCTACGTCGGCGGCGGGTTCGGGCACTTCTATGCCTATGCTCCGGTGAAGATCAAATACGCCATCGACCGCTTTACAATGGAGGTAAAACGCCTGCTCGATGTGCTCGACCGACGGCTTGCAGAGAATCAATTCATCGCCGGTGACGAATATACGATCGCGGATATGGCGATCTGGCCGTGGTACGGCAACGGCATGTTGAACGGCGCTTCCTACAACGACCCGCGCAATTTCCTGCAAACCCACGAATATAAAAACCTGACGCGCTGGACGAAAGAAATCGGTGAGCGCCCGGCCGTCAAGCGCGGGCGAATGGTCAACCGCGCCAGCGGGCCGCCTGAAGGACAATTGCACGAGCGCCATGACGCCAGTGATTTCGAGAGCAAAACGCAGGACAAGATCGGCGCGCGCGGGTAAACACTATCATCTCCTGACGGGCGGGCGGTCCAAGCTGAACAGCAGCAGCCGGTCCATCGTCGCTAACTCGTTACGCGCGTGCATGCAGCCCACGAGTTGATGCCGCTCGCGGTTCGGCAACTTCTTGAAAGCATCGCCCGCCATCTCAAGCTGAATGACCTCGAATTCCCGGCCCACCTGCCGCTCCTCATTAATCCCTTCTCCGAATACCCACCACCACCGTCTTTTGGAATCTGGGATCCGTCCCTATTAACCAAACGCAAATCGTAAATCTCCATCTAGAACTTGTCTTTCAAAGAGCCGTCCCTAGATTCGGCTCAGCGTTGAGAGACGGGCCTTCGCGGAGTATGGCCCCCACCAGAACCTGCTTCTCCAAGAGCAAGGTAGTCCGCAGACGCGGCGGGGTGCCATTCGGCCCTCGCAACTAAGTTGGAGGTAGCTCGTGTCTAGAGGATCCGCTGGCTAACCCGACTGTCCCGCTCGGTATCAACGACAAAGGCGATATCGTCGGGGTCGTTAATTATGATGCCAATGGAAAAACGGCCCACGGTTTTGTGGAATCGCACGGCGTGTTCACTGTCTTCGATAATCCGGGTGCCGCTTCCGGCGGCACTGTCGCCAGTGGCATCAATAGCAAAGGCACAATCGTTGGATACTATCTTTCCAGCACCGGCGACCACAGTTTCACTTACAAAAAAGGCACCTTCACTCCTATTGACGATCCGCTAGCTAACCAAACCGAGTACGGTACTGTCGCCACTGGAATTAATGACAAGGGCCAAGTGGTTGGGTGGTACTCCAGTAGCGGTACTCACGGGTTTCTCGACAACAACGGCGTCTACACAACAATCGATGTTCCGCTGGCTCTCGCGACTGTCGCCACTGGCATCAATAATAAAGGTGAGATTGTCGGGTGGTACAAAGACAGCACCGGCACTCATGGGTTCCTCGACCAAAACGGCACCCTCACCACTATCGATGACCCCTTAGCTAACAACTTCATTGGCGCCAACAACGACGGCACTGTCGCCACCGGGATTAACGACAAGGGCGAGATTACCGGTTACTACACGGACAGTAGCGGCGGCATACATGGTTTCGTCGCCACGCCGGAAAATGGTCCCCACATTGGCCTGGTCGGCGTCAATCAACATTTGGTAGCAGATTTCCATTCTATAGGCGGCTAGGTGCAAATGAAAATCGAGGACGAATTATTGGCAGCGGCCAAATCTGCCAACGTGCCGCCAGACTGAGGGCATCCATCTCGCGGAGCCATTTCTGATACTTCGCAGATCGGATGACACGGCCTCTAGCAGAACGCCATAAGGCATTCGCGCTTGGCGGCAAGATCAAGTCGATTTCGATCTCGTTCGCTATTGCCTCTATGACGTCGGCGCGGCCGCAATGCGTACGTCCGTTATTGCCGACCGCGCCGTGCTTCACTGCCGGTAGGCCCTATGCAGCGCCCGGTGAAAGCTGAAAGCGCCGCCGTCTGCTGGCGTCCGCAACACTCCAGGTGAAATCTGCGTAAATAACGATAAATGCTGCTGACATGCCGTATGCAGTGCGCCCAATAACGCCCATCATGCGGACGTGGCGCTGGAGATTGCTGGCGAGCTTAGGGCAAAGAGCGGCTAGCATTTCCTTTTTTGGGATCTCTGCTCCATGAAAACGAAATTATTGGGACTCTGTATCGCCGTCCCCCTGCTAGCCATGAGCGGCATGTTGCCCGCCGCTGCAGCGACATACAATTATGCGGGTCCTGCTTTTGTGACCACCTTTGGTCCATATCAAAACCACTCATACTCCGTAACTGGATCTGTTACGTTCGCCGTCCCACTCCCATCTTCGCTTGGTACGATGTTGGCACCTGTTACGGAAACGCCCGACTCATTCTCTTTTTCTGATGGTGTGCAGACGATTAATAATATGACCCCATTAATGGGCACCCCGCTCTTCCAATTCACCACTGATAATACTGGAGCCATCATCTGGTGGAACGTACAAATCCCAGCCGAACTTCCCGACCTCCAATATAACCGAATAGTCACATATGACTTTGCCCAGCAAGATTTTGATTACGGTCACTTCCTAGTTGGCACCGATGAAACCTACGGAGTGGTTGTGGATCCAGTCACAAACGGGGTCTGGACTTCAGCCACCAGCGCTACTCCTCTTCCTGCGGCCCTACCACTCTTCGCCACCGGCCTCGGCGCGCTGGGTCTGCTCAGCTGGCGCAGGAAGCGGAAGGCTCAAGCAGTGGCTGTTTGAACTGGGCTTGCTGATGCGGGTGTGGCTTGGTAGCATTTGGGTGTGGCGTAAACTTCCATTTGGAAGGGGTGTGCAATGCGCGTCTTGTTCGGAACAATCTGTCTGTTAATCGCATCGTCACCGGCATGGGCCCCTTTGGCTGTTCCCGCTCCTGCCATTGGGGGCGGCATGGCGGCTGCGGCCGTCGGCGTCGTGCTGCTCGCATCGCGCCTGTTCAAGCGGAAATAAAGACGACCGACTAACAAGCGGATTCTGGCCGCGCTTCGAATTGCAATTTGCGCTTGGCGCTTGCCCGTCGCTGCCAGCTTAAATCATCGACGACGGCATCGATCAGGCCATCGAGCGCGGCCGCGCTGAGAATCAGGAAGGCGATCCGCTGAATCGTAACGCCGCGTGCTTTGGCAGCGGCCTTCAGCAATGCCGCCACATCGTCGCGAAGCAAAAGACGGACAGTTCCGTTGATGCGCGGCGGCCTCAATGCGATGCCTAACTCGCTGCATTTCGAACGTATGGCCCGTGCCGACACTCGAACCTGTCTCCGCCTAAATGCGTTTCAGATCACGGGAAACGGAATTTCGCCGCCCAGAGACGCGGAGGCGAAAAACGCAGATGTGCCGTTTGCGGCCGAGCAGAAACTAACCGGCAGTCGCATAGTGCCCCGCAACTGGCGGCCTTTTGGCCGGAGACTGCGGTCTTCAGAGATGCGGGGGACTGGGTGGTGGTGGATGCAGTCGCTATCGAACCTGTCTCCAATCTCAAATTCCCTGATAACAGGGAAAAGAACAGGGAATTTTGCATAATTGGGGCTTTAGGAGCGTCAGACGCTGTAAATAATGGCGGCGTATTAGGGCTTTTGATGCGAATTCCCTATGCAACGGAATAGGGAATTATTTTCGCGAAACAGGGAAGTCTGGAATGCACCCTTTGAGGTGGACAGATTGACGTTGAGAGATTGATACTTTGGCGGCTCTTTTCGAGGAGAGGGCCATGCCCCGTTACCGTTCATTTGACGTTGGGTTTAAGCGCCAGGTCGCCCAGGAGTTCTTGACCGGGGAGAGTTTGAACAGCCTGTCGCGAAAGTACGACATTGCTCGCAATCTTATCCGGATCTGGGTGTTGAAGCACGAAGGCGGCGAGTTTGAGCCGGAGTTCGAGCACGATAATCGCCTGAAGGCTCACGAGGTTAAGATCGCCGGCCTGGAGCGGATGGTCGGCAGGCTGACCATGGAGCTTGAGTTTTTAAGGGGGGTCGCGAGAACACCAACATCGCGCAGAAGAGAGCCTACATCGATCGTCACCGGCCCCGTGGCCTCTCCGTCAGACGAGGATGCGAGCTCATGAATTCTGCCCGGTCCACATACTACGACGAGCCGGCCGGACAGCCGATGGTGGAGGCAAAAGTCGCCGAAAAAATAGGAGAAATCTGCTCCGAGTACCCGCGCTACGGCTACCGGCGGGTCACCGCCCAGCTTCGCAGGGATGGGGTTGTAGTGAACCACAAACGGGCCATGAGGATCATGCGCGAGCAGGGCCTGAGCGTGCGGCCCCGCCGGCGGTTCGTCGCCACAACCGACAGCAATCACGGGGGTCCGATCTTCCCCAACCTCGCCAGGGGGCTGATCCCAGCTGGTCCGAACGAGCTGTGGGTTGCCGACCTGACTTTCATCGCCATCGCGCGAGGCTTCGTTTACCTCGCTGTCATCCTCGATGCCTGGTCGCGGCGTGTGGTCGGCTATGCCCTCGGGCGAGCCATCGATGCCAGGCTGACATTGGCTGCGCTTCGTTCAGCGATCGCGAACCGCCAGCCTAAGCCCGGATGCGTGCATCATTCGGACCGTGGATCCCAATATGCTGCGGATCAATACCGCGCGGTGCTCGCCGAGCATGGGTTGCGCGGTTCAATGGGTCGCCGCGGCGTTCCTTATGACAACGCCAAGGCCGAGAGCTTTATGAAGACCCTCAAGACCGAGGAGGTCTACCTCGGCGGCTACGAGACGTTCACCGACGTCATTCACGCGCTTCCGCGCTTCATCGACGAGGTCTACAACAAACGCAGGCTCCACTCCGCACTTGGATATCGGAGCCCTAAGGAGTTCGAGGACCAACACGCCGACCAAACTGTCAATCCAACACCCTAATCCCTGTTCACCCCCTGGGGTGCAGTCCAGTCTGGGGCCAGAACAGGGAATTTTATCGCCCGAAATTGATACCATCGCCGGATGAGGTTCTCGGTATACACAGATGCCCTGTTTTGGACCGTATTGTAGCTCGGCGGATTCGTAAACGGCCCATAGCGGTGCACCAGCAGGTTCCAGATCATGAATACCAAAAGCAGAAAGCCGGTCCGGTGTGCCATCTACACCAGGGTTTCGACCGACCAGGGGCTGGAACAAGACTTTAACTCGCTCAATGCCCAGTACGACGCTTCACGCGCCTATATCAAGAGCCAGATCCACGCCAGCTGGACGCTAACCCGCAACAAATATGATGATGGGGGCTTCTCCGGTGGCAATACCGACCGGCCCGCGCTGCAGCGCCTGTTGGCAGATATCAGGGCTGGAAAGATCGACGTGATCGTCGTCTATAAGGTCGATCGCCTGACCCGCTCTCTGGCGGACTTCGCCAAGCTCGTCGAGCTATTCGACCAGCACAGCGTCTCATTCGTATCGGTCACCCAGCAGTTCAATACGACGACCTCCATGGGGCGACTGACGCTCAATGTTCTGCTATCGTTTGCCCAGTTCGAACGGGAGGTCACCTCAGAGCGCATCCGTGACAAGATCGCGGCCTCGAAACGGAAGGGCCTTTGGGTCGGTGGTAACTTGCCCCTGGGCTATGCCCTCAAGGACCGCAAACTAACGATCGTTCAAAGAGAAGCAGAACTCGTCAGGGCCATCTACCGGACATACCTAAAGCTCGGCAGCATCGATCGCCTGTCCGCCGAGCTCCGCCGCCGGCGAGTTCGAACAAAAAGACGCACCTACAAGAGCGGCAGGACAGTCGGCGGGATGCCGTTCACGCGCGGACCGCTGTCGTATCTCTTACGAAACCGGTTCTATATCGGCGAGGTCGTATACAAGGGTGAAATTCTTTCAGGGCCACAGCCCGCCCTGCTCTCCCGCTACCTGTTTGACGCCGTTCAGGCCAAGCTCGCCGAACAACTTAACAACCATACCCAAAAACGTACAAAATCCGACGCCCCGTTGCTCGGCAAGATATTCGACGACCGAGGTACCTTGATGGGGCCGACCCACGCTCGCAAGAACGGCCGCAAGTATCGGTATCACATCTCCTCGTGCCTTTTGCAGGGCCACAAAGAGCTTGCCGGATCCATCGATCGTGTCCCCGCAATTGAAATTGAGAACACAATCGCTGCGGCAATCAGGAAACGAACGGCTGTGAATTCCGATCAACACGATGGCGACATGATTCGGAGTCTGGTTGAGCGCGTCGATGTCCGAAGGGACGAACTTATCGTCTCCGTCAAGCGTCAGGCCGGGTCCAAGACTTCGTCTAAAATCCACATCACCTGGAAAAAACCTCCAACGAAGCGGAAACGCGAGATCCTACTGCCCTCAACGCCTGCGAATAGCACGCCCCTTCAACCCATCCGCAGCGACGCTCGCGAACGACTTATAAAGGCAATCTCGCGAGGCCGTGCCTGGTTAAATGAACTTGTCACCGGAGCCGTAGCGGACACCACTGAAATCGCCATTCGCGAACGCCGCAGCGTTCGCTCAGTCGCGATGACGGTCTCGCTTGCCTTCCTGGCGCCGAGCCTCATCAAGGCGGCCCTTGAAGGAAAATTACCCCGTGGTATCGGTTACGCTAGGCTCTCCGATCTTCCAGCAGAATGGCCTCGCCAATACCGCGCGCTGGGATTAGCCGCGCAAAACTAGCAGTGCATCGCGGAAACGGAAATTCAGGCGTCAGAGACTAGGGCGCCAAATCTCCCATGTTCCCCAAGCCATCGCGAACGGAGACCGAAAGCCGCGTAGCTTCGAGCGCAATGCCCGCATATATCTGCCTCTTGCACCAGAGACCGGAAATTCTGGGTTCGATAGGGACTGGGTGGTGGGCGCACCAGGGCTCGAACCTGGGACCCGCTGATTAAGAGTCAGTCTCTCTCTAAGCCGAAGCAAGTACTTGTCGGTAAACGGCGCCATTTTGAAGCATTGGAAATCAATAAGATACAAGCGGAATGTAACGAGAAATCCCAAGACCTCGCCTTTAGCTTTTCAGAGGAGTACACTTCGCCCAATGCGCGCTTTTTTCAAACGAACCTGGAGCTTTGTTAGGCACTGGGTACAGTGGCTTGGCGATGAATTGAAGAAAGCGCTCCCACGCGTGCCGCTTCATTAAGTCGGTGAATAGCGAGGTACGAGCAATGGCCGATGGCAATCTGATGACCGTCCCGGCGCGGAAGGGTCGTGCCGTCCGCTTGAAAAGCGGTCAGGCGATTAAAATCATCAATACCCACGGCACGCAGGTCGTCGACACCTGGGCCTTCAGCGCCGAGGACATGCGGGAATTCATGTCCATGGAGCATATGCGGCCGACGATCGGAACAATTTTTCCGCGCAAGGGCCACCATCTCCACACAAATCGCCGCCGGCCGGTCCTGTTCTTCGAGGACGACACTTCGCCGGGCATCCACGACACGTTGATGGCCGCGTGCGACGACTACCGCTACGGTTTGCTCGGCTGCAATGAGTATCACGATAACTGTACGGACAATCTGATCGCGGGCATGCGCCAAATCGGCTTGATGCCACCCGAAGTGCCGGCGCCGCTGAATCTCTGGATGAATATCCCAGTCGACGGGAAAGGCAACACCTCCTGGGGCGAGCCAGTCTCGAAGCCGGGCGACTATGTGATTTTCCGGGCCATGATGGACAGCATCGTCGCGATGTCCGCATGCCCGCAGGACATTCTTCCGATCAACGGCAAGCAGGGCGTGATCACGGACGCGCATTACCAGATTTTGTCGTAGCGGTCGCGGCGGAGGCGGGAGTGCGAGCCGTCCGGAACTGGTGGACGACGAGAAGATCTAGCCCGCCTCTTGCCGTAGCAGGCCCGCCTTAAGCCATGGTCATTCCGGTGACGTCGATCGCGGGCTCGCAACCGGCGATCATGTCGGCAACGATGCGTGCAGCGCCATGCGCCATCGTCCAGCCCATATGGCCGTGGCCGGTATTGAGATAGAGATTGCGATACCGGCACTGTCCGAGGAGCGGTGTCCCCTCCGGCGTCATCGGCCGGAGCCCCGCCCAGTAGGTGGCGCGCGCGTAGTCGCATGCATCGGGGAAGAGAGTCTCGGCGACATCCATTGCGGTCCGAAAGTCGGCGGGCGTGTGGGTCGTATCGTAGCCCGCGAACTGCGCCGTCGCGGTCATGCGGATCCGATCGCCCATCGGCGTATAGGCAACCAGAAAATTCTCGTCAATGCCCGCCACCCGTGGCGCTGCGTCTACGTTCTTGATCGGGACGGTGACGCTATAGCCCTTGACGGGATAGATCTGCAAATTGATGCCGAGCTCGCGCGCGGTGATGGGGGAATAGCTCCCGAGCGACAGCACGAAGAGATCGGCAGACACGCTGCCTTTGTCGGTCTCGACTGAGCGGATCCGGTCGCCCTCGGTCTGAAATCCCGAAATCATCGTCCCGTAATGAAACTCCGCGCCGCGTGCGCGGCAGAGCTCGGCGAGCCCTGTCGTAAATTTGTGACAGTCGCCAGTCTCGTCGGTCGGACCGTGCAATCCGCCATAGATTTTTCCCCGCGCGGTCTCGAGCGCCGGGTCAAGCTGCAAGATGCCAGCGAAATCGAGAACGTCAAACTTCTGGCCGCCATCCTCCAGGATCTTCATATGCGCCACCCCGGCATCGAAGGATGGCTTGTCGCGATAGAGATAGAATATGCCCCGGGTGCTGCGGTCGTACTCGATCCCGGTCTCGGCGATCGTCTCGTGCAGGATAGCCTGGGAGAATTGGCACAACTTGAGCTTGCGCAGCGTGTTGGTCTTGGCTCGGTCGTCGGTGCAGTTCAACAGGAATTGCACGCACCACGCCCACATCCTTGGGTCGGCGCGCAGCGTCAGGCGCAGCGCCTGATCGGGCTGAAAGAGAGAGCGCACCAGGACGCCAGGAGCCTTGGGCGACGCCCAGGTATAGGAATGGCCGGGCGCGATCATGCCGGCATTGCCGTAGCTAGTCTCGTTGGCGGCGATCGGCTGCCGGTCGATGACCGTCACCTCGTGGCCATCTCGCAGCAGCTGATAGGCGGCGGTTACCCCCGCGACACCAGCGCCCAACACGACGATGCGCATGATACCACCGATAGTTTGCCCCATTCCGGAGCAATTGTATCCAGCGCCAACGGTCATCCGGAATATCGCGGGTCTCGCGACCGGCGCAAATTGGCGTCGCACCCGGATCATTCTGGCAAGCGATCGGGGAGAAAGCAAACGGTGCTCAGGGCTTCGACCTCTGCCTCAAGTCTTGTGCATGAGGACGCGACGACGTTTCATTGTCGCATCGAAATTCTGCTAGTTTGCGCGACGGTCCGATGCTGCGTGCGGAAGCGATGAAACCATGAAGAATCATGCGCGCGTGGTGGTGATTGGGGGCGGCGTCGTCGGAGTCAGCACGCTTTATCATCTGACGAAGAAGGGCTGGTCCGACGTTACTCTCGTCGAGCGCAAGGAACTGACTTCGGGATCGACGTGGCACGCGGCCGGGCTCCTGCCGCTCTTTAATCTGAGCTACTCCGTCGGACAGATTTACAAATACTCAGTGAAGCTCTACAAGGCTCTGGAGCATGAGACCGGCCAGCACGTTGGCTTGCGCGAGGTCACGAACATTCGCCTCGCCTGCACCCTGGATCGGCTCGACGAGTACAAGTACTACGCCGGCGTCGCCACGACGATCGGCGTTCAGGCCCGCTTTCTTTCGCCCACGCAAGTCAAGAAGATCTGGCCGCTCTGCAACATCGACGGCGTCATCGGCGCTATTCAGCACCCCGAGGACGGCTATATCCAGCCGGCCGACCTGACTCAGGCCCTGGCCAAAGGAGCGCGCGCCGGTGGTGCCGAGATCTATCGGCACACCACGGTCACCGCGATCTCGCGCACGTCGGGCGACGAATGGCTGGTGCGCACCGACAAGGGCGATATTGTGTGCGAACACGTCGTATCCGCGACCGGCAGCTTTGCGCGAAAGACTGGCGCGATGGTCGGCCTTGACCTCCCCGTACTGCCGATCGAGCACCAGTATCTTGTCACGGAGCCGCATCCTGCAATTGAGGAGCGCCGCCGCCGCGGCTTGCCCGAGATGGGCGTGCTGCGGGAGCCGGATGCGTCCTATTACATGCGTGAGGAGAATGGCGGCTTGCTGCTTGGTCCCTACGAGGCCGGTGCTCCCGCGTGCTACCTCGACGGTCCGGCGCCGGATGCGGAATACGAGTTATTTCCCGACGCCCTCGACCGGTTGGCCCCGCACATTGAGGCAGCCATCAGACGCGTCCCGGCGTTCGGTGAGGTTGGGATCAAAAAGGTCTACAACGGCGCCATCGCCTATACGCCCGATGGAAACCCGATCATCGGCCCGGCATGGGACCTCAGGAATTTTTGGCTCAACGAGGGGCACAGCTTCGGCGTGACGGCGGCGGGCGGAGCGGGGTGGCAGCTTGCTGAATGGATCGTCGAGGGTGAGCCCAGCATCGATGTGATGGGCGTTGATCCCCGGCGCTTCGGACCTTACGCCGCGCGCGGCTATCTCCGCGAGAAGAACGAAGAGGCCTACGCCAAGGTCTTCACCGTGCACTATCCTGACGAGGAGCGACCGGCAGGACGGCCGCTCAGGCGATCGCCATGCTACGAGCGCATGAAAGCGCTGGGAGCGTTGTTTGGCACTGTCTTCGGCTGGGAGCGGCCGAACTGGTTCGCGCCGCCGGGTTACGGGCTCGACGATGCTTCCCTCGCAAAGCCGGATGTACTGCTGAACGAGAATCATGCGCCGGTTGCACCGGGCGAACGGCCGCGCGAGCGATGGAGCTTCGGCCGCTCGAACTATTTCGAGCACATCGGCAAAGAGTGCCGGCATGTCCACGAAAAGGTGGGCCTCCTCGACATGACAGCGTTCACCAAATTCGAGGTCAGCGGTCCCCGTGCGGAAGCATGGCTCGACCGAATCCTCACCAATCGGCCGCCGGCTGTCGGCCGGGTCCGGCTTACCTATCTGTTGTCCGGGAACGGCGGCGTGCGCTCGGAATTCATCGTATTTCGCGAGGCATCGGATCGCTTTTATCTCGTCTCGGGGGCTGCGCTAGAACGCCACGACGGAGATTATCTTTTCAAGCTGCTGCCACAGGATGGGAGTGTCGCACTCCAGCCGGTAACGACGCAAATTGGCGTGCTAGTCGTGGCGGGTCCACGGTCTCGGGATCTGCTGCAGAAAGTGACCGATGCCGACCTGTCCAACACGGCTTTTCCCTGGCTCAGCGCCAAATCCATCGACATCGGCGCCGCGAGGACCCGCGCCTTACGCGTGAATTTCGTCGGCGAGCTCGGCTGGGAGCTGCACCACCCCATCGAGACACAGAATGATATCTTCGATCGTTTGATGGCGGCGGGACGGGAATTCGATGTCAAGCCGTTCGGCATCCGCGCCATGGATTCGCTCCGCCTGGAGAAATCCTACCGTTTGATCCCGCGGGAGCTCTCAATCGAATATGCTGCGCTGGAGTTTGGCCTCGAACGGTTCATCCGCGCGGCCAACGGCGATTTTACCGGACGAGAAGCCCTGCTGGTTTGGCAGAAGCGGGGCTTTCGCAACCGACTCGTCACCATGGAGGTTCACGATGTCACCGACGCCGACGCACGGGGCTCTGAGCCGATCTATCGCGGCGACGCGCTCGTCGGGCGCTGCACGTCGGGCGGATTTCGGCTGGCGCCTCGGCAAATCGCTGGCTCTCGCCATGGTGCCTCCGGAACTCGCCGGGGTCGGCTCACAGTTCGAGATCCAGATCCTTGGCGAGCGTCACCAAGCGACGGTGATACCGGATTCGCCATTCGATTCGAACAATGAGCGACTGCGTAGCTGAACGCAGGGGTGGGCAGGCTTAAGGTCTTTTGCGAGGCGCTGCGCGCCGAAGTGTTTATAATTACGCGACCGAAGCTCTAGGAGAGCACTCATGACAACCTACAAGACACGAAGCGGGGCGAGAAATTACGGACAAGCGATCGGGATTCTTCAACTGGATTGCTCTCTGCCGTTCATTCCCGGCGACGTCGACAACGCCAGCACCTATGGCTATCCCGTGCTCTACAGGGTAGTGCCTGGATTATCCACTTCCGCATGTCTGCGAGGCGCTCCGGAGCTTGCCACCGCTGCGGTTTCCGGAGCCGTAGAGCTGGAGAAACAAGGAGTTCGCGCTATTACCAGCGATTGCGGCTTTATGTTGCAATTTCAGGACGCGGTACGCCAAGCCGTGAGCATCCCCGTCTGCATGTCGAGTCTTCTGCAGCTACCGCTAGTTGCGAGCGGACTTGCCCCGACGCGGCCGATTGCCGTCATCACCGCGAATTCGACCAATCTGACCGCTGAGTTCATGGCACGCTCCGGCGTTGCCGTGCGCAACCCTGTTATCATCCGCGGCCTTCAAGAGATGGCGGAATTCAAGACGGCAGTACTTGACGAGAAGGGGTCGATCGACGCGGCTCTCATCGAGGATGAGGTCGTTGGCGTATCGCGGCAGATCAAGAAGGAGCGGCCGGACCTCGGCGCCATAGTTCTTGAGTGCTCCATGCTGCCTCCCTATGCGAGAGCCGTACAGGACGCTGTTGGGTTACCCGTGTTCGACTTCATAACGATGATAAATTTTCTCTATTCGGCAACCCACCAGAAACGATACAAGGGTTTCTACTGAACCTTCGTCATGCGCCGCACATCGATGCCGTCGTCACCTGGCGACCCGCGCTATGAGCATGTGGGACCGACGGATCGCTCCCACGCTAGGGCAGAAGCGATAGGTAGAGCGGCTCATCGATTCGATCCGTCAAGCCGGAATCGACGACGCCACTCTGTCGTCAGCTACGCGACTTTTTCCCCTAAATAAGACTTGCGCACCAAGTCGCTCCGCAAGAGGCCGTCGGCGGAATTGTGGAGGGCGATGTGTCCTGTCTGGATCACGTAGCCCCGGTTGGCGATGCGAAGCGCCATACGCGCGTTCTGCTCCACAAGGAGGATCGTCGTCCCTTGCTCGCGGATGTTGCTGATCGTCTCAAAGATGGTTGCGACCATGATCGGCGAAAGCCCCATGGATGGCTCGTCGAGAAGGAGCAGCTTAGGACGAGCCATCAGAGCGCGCCCCATGGCCAGCATCTGCTGCTCGCCCCCTGAGAGGGTCCCCCCTTTTTGGGTTCGCCGTTCCTTCAGACGAGGAAAGAGCGCGTAGACCCGCTCCATGTCGGCAGGGACATTCTGCTTATCATCGCGAGCGAAGGCACCCAATTCCAGATTTTCGAGGACGGTCATGCGGGGAAAGATGCGCCGACCCTCAGGGGAATGGGCAATTCCCATACGGACCACTTTGTTGGTCGAGAGACCGCTGATGCGCTTGCCCTCGAAGCGGATCTCGCCCTGGTGCGGCACGAGCGTGCCGATGATCGTCTTGAGCGTAGTCGTCTTCCCCGCCCCATTGGAGCCGATCAGCGTGACGATCTCTCCTCGCTCCACCACGAGCGAGATTCCCTTCAGGGCACGGATGTTCCCATAGTTAGTGTGGATGTTTAAGAGCTCAAGCAATGGCCAAATCCGCTTCGTAACCCTTGCCAAGGTACGCTTCGATGACCTTAGGATCGCGCTGCACTTGCGCCGGACGACCCTCGGCGATCTTGATCCCGTAGTCCAGCACAGTCACGTGGTCAGAGAGCCCCATGACGACCTCCATGTCGTGCTCGATGAGGAGGATCGTCAGGCCCAGTTCGCGCGGGAGACGCATGAGAAACTCGGTCAGTTCCGCGGTCTCGCTGCGATTCATCCCGGCTGTTGGCTCGTCGAGAAGCAGCAGCCTGGGGCGGGTCGCGAGCGCCCGCGCGATTTCCAGGCGCCGTTGATCGCCGTAGGGGAAGTTCTTTGCCAATATCGCTGCCTTACCTTCAAGGCCCACGAAAGACAGGAGTTCAACGGCGCGCTCCCGAGCTGCATGCTCCTCCCTGACAGTCCAAGGGGGGCGGATCACCGCCCCCGCCACAGTGCCATGGAGACGGCAGTGTTCTCCCACCAAGATGTTCTCGAGCGCAGTCATGCTCGAGAAGAGGCGGATGGACTGAAACGTCCGAGCAATTCCTCGCTCGGTAACGCGATTGGGGCGCAGCCCGCTGATGCGCCGTCCGGCGAACAAGAGCTCGCCCGAACTCGGCTTGACGAGGCCGGTGACGATATTGAAGAAGGTCGTCTTTCCCGCCCCGTTCGGGCCGATCAGGCCGTTGATCGTGCCTTCCTCGATGTCGATGTTGACATTGGAGAGGGCAGTGAGGCCCTCGAAGCGCTTCGTGATCGCCCTCGCCTCAAGGATAATCCCCTTGCGCGCCGCGCCTGCCTGCGACTCAGGATGCGCCGTTCCCTCGCGAAGCCAGGAGAGCACGGGGAGGTCTCGCGGGCGGCTCGGCGGAGCGGCGCGGTGGCGGCATTGCCTCGTCTTGCTCGCGATCACGTGCCACCGTGGCACGGCGCCATCGCCCGGCCTCGATCAGGCCGCCCGGCTTCAGGATCATCATGAGGACGAGGCCGAGACCCGAAAAAGAACCACCGCCACAGCGTGAAGTCCACTTGCGTCAACGCATCGATTCCAGAGCGCGCCGCCGAGCGCAGGGCCCAATGGGTGAGTCTGGGCGAGGAAGATCCGGTCGAAGAGGGTGATCACTATCCCGCCCATGATGACTCCCTTGGGATCGAGCCCATCCCGCCAATGATCACCATGCAAAGCAGCATGATCGAAACATTGAACTCAAAGGCACCTGGCGTGATGGCCTGAAGCTTGGCGGCGTAGATGGAGCCGGCGAACCCCGAGAAGGTTGCGCCCAGGGCAAAGGCCAGGAGCTTGGATTTTATTGGGTCCACTCCCATACACGCGGCGGCTGTCTCGTCCTCGCGGATGGCCATCCAGGCCCGGCCGAGACGCGAGTCGCGTAATCGGTTCATCGCCCAGACCGATATTCCTCCGACGATCAGCAGGAGGAAATACCAGGGGATCGCGCTGGTCGCGAAGGGCACGTCGAACAGATGGGGCTGCCCGATGGGATTGACGCCGTTCTCGCCGCCCGTGAGATTCAGACGATAGACCGGCTGCCAGCTACCGATCTGAATTGTGACGTCTCCGAGGTTTCGAATGGTGACCGGGATAATCTCGCCGAAGGCGAGTGTGATAATCGCGAGATAGTCTCCGCGGACGCGAAGAGTGGGGGCGCCGATCATCAACCCAAATGCCGCGGAGACGACGGCGCTCAGCCAGATCACGTTCCAAAAGCCCCACTCGATTCCCATGAGCGGGGACATTGAATATTACCCATCGTGTAGGCGCCGATCGCAAAGAACGCCGCATAGCCCAAGTCAAGAAGACCGGCGTAACCGACCACGATGTTGAGCCCGAGCGCCAAGATGACATAGATCATGGAATCGCTGACTGCATAGACCGTACCGAGGCCCAGCGCTTGGTCGGCAAAGGGATAAATGAGGAGGACGGCGCAAACGAGTGTCACCGCGAGGGCGGTGCGCGGTTGTTGGGGCAAGGACGACCAGAGGCCTGTCACAGATGTCTCGTTAATGCTTCTCGGGAACCCGTTCCCCCAGAAGTCCGTGGGGGCGGAACACTAGAACCAGGATTAGGATGGCGAAGACGACGGCATTGGTCCATCGGGCCGAGATGATCTGGTCGCTCCAGGCGGAGAGCATGCCGATCAGAAACCCTCCTAGCGCCGCTCCGGTAATATTGCCGATCCCTCCCAGCACCGCGGCGGTGAACGCCCGCAAACCGGCTTGGTAGCCCATCCACCATTGGCCGATGTTGTAGTAGAGGCCCTGGACCACGCCCCCGGCGCCGGCCAGCATGCCGCCGACAAAGAACGTCAGCATGATGATGCGCTCCACGTCGATTCCCATCGCCTCCGCGGTCTCTCGATCCTGAGCGGCGGCGCGCATCGCCTTTCCCCAGTAGGTCCGGTTGATGAACAGGCGAAGTCCGATAATCAGCGGAATCGTGATTCCGATGACGACCAGGTCCTTGGTGGTAAAGTAGACGTTGCTGTCCAGATGCAAAACATCTTGAATGATATCGATGCTCTGGACCGTGTCCGGATACGAGAGAACGTAAGGTCCTTTCCATATCAGGACCAGGTTCTCCAGCATAAAGGAGACACCGATCGCGGAAATCAGCGGGGCCAATTTCGGAGCGCGTCGCAGAGGCCGATATGCGATCCGATCCACCGCGACATTGATCAAGCCGGTGGCGAGCATGGTGCCGACGAGGATTAACGGGAGATAGACCGCCAACTCCCATCCGTGCAGCGTCTGGGTCAGGCCCAGGTCGACAAGGAGCGTGAGCGAGATCATGAGGCCCAGCATGAAGATGTCGCCGTGGGCAAAGTTGATCAGCTCAATGATCCCGTAGACCATCGTGTAGCCGAGCGCGATGAGGGCAAAAATAGACCCGCGGGTTAACCCGTTAATGGTCTGCTGGATGGCGAGTTCGTACCAGGTCATCAAGTCGAATCCACAAAGCTTGCGTCAGCAGAGATTATAGCCGACTAGCGGGCCGCAGTTTATTCGATGTCTTTGGGATATCAGCGTCGCGCGATCAGTTCGTGATTGGAGCGCAAACTTGTAGCACACCGCCGCCTCGGCCGGGACGTCACTGGGACGCCCCGGCCGGATTCATCCTTCCGCCAATTCCAGTTCTCTTGCGAGATAACGCCGAGACTAACCCCCCTCGCTGGCGCTATTTTAGCACGTCAGTGAAGTGGAATCCGCACCCGATGTCCCCGCTCTCCTTGACCACATCGTAACCGGACATGATCTTGCTCGTCGTATCGCCATCCTTGTCGAAGCTCCACTTGCCATTGAGGCCGTTAAAGTCCTTGGTGGCGGCGATGGCAGCCCGGATCTTCTCGCGGTCCTTTGTTCCCGCTCGCTTGATGGCGTCGATGGCTACTGCGGCGGCTTCCCAGGCATAGAGCGCATAGGTCGTCGGCTCGATCTTGAAGCGCTCCTTGTAAAGTTTGTACACCTCCGCGCCCTCGCCGGTCAGTTTCTCGGATGGCAGGCCGGCGAACGTGACGTGCATATGCTCGCCCATAGCGGCCTCGCAGGTCGCCGCCTTGAGCAACTGCTCCTCTTTAATTCCATCTGGGCCCATGAAAGATACCTTGGGCGCTACCATCCCGAGGTCCTTCATTTGCCGCATGATTGTTTGCGCGCCAGTCTCGACTACGGCCCCCATGTAGACCAGGTCAGCCCCAGACGCGCGGATTTTCGTGAGGATCGGCTTCTGGTCCGGCTGTTTATAGTCGATGCCCTCGTTCGCGACGACCGCAAGGCCAATCTTCTTTGCCTCGGACTCGAACACGTCCGCGATGCCTTTGCCGTAAAGCTCTTGATCGTTCAGAATATAAACCTTCTTGTAGCCAAGCTTCTTGGCCCACCGCGCCGCCACGGCACCCTGGATGTCGTCTGCTGGCGGCACGCGGAAGTAACTAACGATCCCGAGCGGACGATAGATTTCAGGCTCGCCCGGCGCGGCACCGGCCTTCTTGGTCAGGCCGGGATAGGTGTTGGCCGGTGTTATCATGGCCATGTGGCAGCGCTGAGTGATGGTCATCGAGACCTTCGCAGCGCCCGAGTTGTAGGTCCCGATGTAGACCATGGCATCGGCGTCCGCGCAGGCCTTGTTGCCATTCTCGGCCTCCACTGCGCCATCCCACTTGCCGGTTTGCGGCGAAGCGTCATCCATGGTCACCACTTCGAGACAATAACCGCCGGCCACGCCTTTTGCCTGGTCGACGGCGAGGGCTACGCCATTCTTCATTCCGGTTCCTTCCGGAAGCATGGCGCCCTGCAAAGGCCAACTGGTATACATCTTGATCTTGCCTTTGGGACAATCAGCAGCGTTGGCCCCGACCGAGAGGCCCGCTAGCGGCATCGCCATCACCATAAGGGCGACGATATTCAAGCGCTTCATGGGATCCTCCATATTTTGCGGTGGCTCAATTAGCCCACTCGAAGGCTCTCGGGTTACGTCTTGAGCGCGACCTCCCCCAGATTAAAAGTGGATGCTATCCGGCTAGATCATTGGGTTCAATAGTGGTCGTCTACCCCTTCGCAGTGATCGGATACGAGACTGCCTTGTCCTTAATCACGTCGAAAACGCAGCCGCTTCAGGCGGATGCCATCGACGCCCGCCATTCCCGCAGATCGGGCATGCCCGGCAGGCCGCCGGGCCAAGGTCGCGCTGACAATCGATAACATGCCGCGCGTGCACCAGTTTGCGCCCGGCTTGCGGACCTGCGTCGGCTATAACGGTCGTGGCATCGGATGCACGACCGGTTCAGCTGGCGCGGCAATACGAGAGGGACCTCGTGAGCGAAGCGATAGAGCAGTGTCGTGTCGTCGTGATTGGCGGCGGCGCGGTCGGCATTAGCGTTCTCTATCATCTGGCGCTGCGCGGCTTAACCGATGCCGTTTTGCTCGAGCGCGACGAGCTGACGTCGGGTTCGACCTGGCATGCCGCGGGCAATTGCCCGAATTTCTCGACCAGCCAGGCGATCATGGCCATGCAGGCCTATTCGACAAGTCTCTACGCGCAGCTTGGAGAGCGCACCGGCTATCCGATTAATTACCACGTCACCGGCTCGCTGCGGCTTGCACATGGGCGCGAGCGGCTGGATGAATTTCATCGCGTGGCGGCGATGGGGCGCGCTGCCGGGATCGGCTTCGAGGTCGTATCTCCGCAGGAAGCACGTGCGCGTTATCCGTTTCTGGAACTACACGATCTCGTCGGTGCGTTGTGGGATTCGGGCGATGGCGACATCGACCCCAGCCAGCTCACGCAGGCGCTTGCAAAAGGCGCGCGAGATATGGGGGCGCGCGTCTATCGCTTTACGCGTGTCACCGGGCTGCAGCGTGAACCCGGAGGCAAGTGGCGCGTCACTACCGACAAGAGCGCGTTTGCCTGCGACATCGTGGTGAATGCGGCGGGTTATCGCGGCGGCGAGGTGATGCAACTGATCGGGCGGACCTTGCCGCTTGTCATCATGTCGCACCAGTATCTCGTCACCGAACCGATTCAGAAACTCACGGGCCACGGCAAGCTTCTGCCAATCCTGCGTGATCCAGACGTCAGCTACTATCTGCGTCAGGAGCGTGAGGGCTTGCTGCTCGGCCCCTATGAGGCCGATGCCCGCATGATGTGGCGCGAGGGTATCCCGGACGATTTCGCCAACCAGCTATGGCCGGACGATCTCGATCGCCTAGAGACCTATCTTGCGGACGCGATGGAACGCGTGCCGATCCTGGCGAGCGTCGGTATCCAGCGCGTCATCAATGGGCCGATCCCCTATACGCCCGACGGCAATCCCCTTATAGGCCCGGTGCGCGGTGCGCCGGGTCTCTTTCTCTGCTGCGGATTCAGCTTTGGCATTGCTCAGGCCGGTGGCGCGGGACGCGTCGCTGCCGACTGGATCGTCGATGGCGCGCCGAGTTGGGACATCTGGAACTGCAACGCGCTCCGCTTCGGGGACTATGCGACGATCGGCTATACGGCCGAGCGCGCGTGTGAACTTTATCGCCGCGAATACGCGATTGCGTTCCCCACCGAGGAATGGCCCGGCGGCCGACCAGCGCTACGGACGCCGCTTTATCCATTGCTTGCTGCGAAAGGCGCGCGTTTCTGCGCGCGCGGCGGGTGGGAGAGGATCGCGTGGTTCGCACGCCCGGCCGACGATCCTGATCCTGCGCCGTCGTTCCGTCGAGCCGGCTGGCACGAGGCCGTCGGACAGGAGTGCCGCGCCGTCCGCGAAGCCGTCGGTGTCATGGACATGGGCGGCTTCACCAAGTTGCGCATCGTAGGGCCGGCGGCTTCGGCTTATCTCGACAATCTCCTATGCGGCCGGCTCCCGGCCATCGGCCGTCTGCGCCTCACCTGGGCGCTCGACCATAATGGCCATGTTGTGAGCGAGTTCACCGTCACCCGGCTTGCAGAGGACGTCTTCTACCTGGTGAGCGCGGCCTCCGGGCACGACCACGATCTCGCCTGGATCGAAAGCGCGCTTCCCGCCGACGGCAGCGTGCGGGTCACAGACCTCTCCGGCGCCTGGGGCACGCTGGTCATCGCCGGGCCGAAATCCCGCAAGCTTCTGGCGCGCATCACGGATGCAGCTTTGGGCAATGCCGAATTCCCATGGTTGAGCGCGAAAGAGATCGAGATCGGTTCTGACCGCATGCTCGCACTACGCGTGGGCTATGTCGGTGAGCTTGGCTACGAGCTGCATCTGCCGCTTGCTACGCTGTCCGCGGTTTACGCGAAACTCGCCGCCGCGGGCAAAGACTTCGGCCTGCGCGACTGCGGCGTCTACGCCATGGACAGCCTCCGCATGGAAAAGAGCTATCGTGGCTGGAAAACGGATATTGACCGCAACATTTCGCCGCTGGAAGCCGGCTTCGCGCGCTTCATCTCCATCGATAAAAGCGACTTCACCGGCCGCGCGGCGCTGTTGCGCGAGCGAAAGAAGTCCGAGGGACGCAGCATCGTCACCGTGATGCTCGACGAGGCACGCGATGCCGAACCACCGCCGATGGCCGTGGTTTGGCAAAAGGATCGGCGCGTCGGCACGGTCACCTCTTCTGCTTACGGGCATGCGGTGCGCGCAAGTCTTGCGCTGGCTCTGGTCAACCGGGACACCGCCGAGGCCGGCTCTCCCGTCGAAATCGAAATGTTCGGGCAGATGAGAAGCGCCCGCATCATCGCCGACAGTCCTTATGATCCAACTCACACGCGTCTGCGCGGCTGACAACAAGAGTTAAACACAATGGCGTCCCTTCCTTCGCAAGCCCAGGTGGTCATTATCGGTGGCGGAATCGTCGGCTGCTCAACCGCCTATCATCTGACGAAGATCGGAATAAAAGACGTCCTGTTGCTCGAGCAGAAGCAGCTAACCAGCGGGACCACGTGGCACGCGGCCGGACTGCTTCGAGCGGCACTTGCGAGCTATAATCTGACACGGCTCGCGACCTACACACTTGATCTCTACACAAAATTGGAAGCGGAGACTGGCCAGGCAACGGGCGTCGTGCGACCCGGCTCGATCTCTCTTGCGACTAACAAAGAACGCTGGGAAGAACTATTGCGGGGCGTCGGCATGCTGCGTTCCTTCGGTGTCGAAGCCGAAGCGATCAGCGCGGAGGAAGCCCAGCAGAAGTGGCCTCTGATGAACGTCGATGATGTTGTCGGCGCCGTCTGGTATCCGCGCGACGGCAAATGCAATCCAATCGACACCTGCATGGCGTTGGCGCGGGGCGCTCGGTTGGGTGGCGCTAAAATCCTTGAAAATGTAAAGGTCTTGCGCGTGCTCGTCGAAAACGGGCGCGCTGTTGGCGTGGAGACGGCGGACGGCATCGTTCGCGCCCAAACGGTCGTCAACTGCGCGGGCATGTGGGCCCGCGACATCGCACTGCAGGTCGGCGTGGATCTGCCTTTGCAGGCCTGCGAACACTTCTACGTCGTAACCGATCTCATGGAAGGCATGCATCCCAACTTGCCGGTAATGCGCGACATGGATCATTGCTCCTACTTCAAGGAAGACGCCGGCAAGCTTTTGGTCGGCGCATTCGAGCCCGTCGCGAAACCATGGAGCGTCGATGGAATCCCCGAAGACTTTGCCTTCGGCGAGCTGCCGGAGGATTGGGAGCATTTGGCGCCAGTGCTCGATGACGCGATGCGCCGCGTTCCCTCGCTCAAAAAAGTCGGCATCCGCAAGTTCTTCAACGGTCCGGAAAGTTTCACCGTCGATGGCCGCTACATTCTAGGGCCGGCGCCGGAAGTCCAGAATTTCTTCGTCGCCGCCGGCTTCAATTCGATTGGCATCCAGTCGGGCGGTGGCGCAGGGTTAGCGCTTGCATACTGGATCGCGCACGGGCAGCCCCCGTTCGATCTTTGGGAGGTGGATGTTGCGCGCTTTTTTCCGCATCAGAACAAGAAGAGCTTCCTGATCCCGCGCGTATCAGAGTCGCTCGGGCTTCTCTATGCGATGCACTGGCCGTTCCGACAATACGAGACTTCGCGGGGTGTGCGCACCTCGCCGCTGCATGAGCGCCTCGCCGCGGCTGGTGCCTGCTTCGGCGAAGTGGCGGGCTACGAGCGGCCAAACTGGTTTGGCTCGCCGGGCGGAAACCCGAAATACGTTTATTCCTACGGCCGGCAGAACTGGTTCGACGCCTCGCGCGACGAGCATGCCGCCGTGCGCGAACGCGTCGGGCTGTTCGACCAATCGTGCTTTGCGAAATTCGCTGTGACGGGGCCAGACGCCCTAAAGCAGCTCAACCGAGTCTCCTGCAACAACGTCGACGTGACGCCGGGCACGGTGGTCTACACACAATGGCTGAACGACAGGGGCGGGATCGAGGCCGACCTCACGATCATACGCTGCGCGGAAGATAATTTTTTGGTCGTTACTTCAGTGGCAAGCCAGTTGCACGATCGCCGCCATCTGGAGCGGTACGCCGATTCCGGGGAGCGCGTTGCGATCGCGGACGTGTCGTCGGATTTTGCGATGCTTGGCCTCATGGGCCCGCGCTCGCGTGACTTACTCCAGGCACTGACGTCGGCTGATTTTTTGGCGGAGGCTTTTCCTTTTGCGAGCAGCCGCATGATCGAATTGGCTGGCGTGCCGGTGCGGGCGACCCGCATCACTTATGTGGGCGAGCTCGGTTACGAGCTTCTGGTGCCGAACCGTGATGCGCCGCGGGTTTTCGACGCCCTGATGGCAACGGGCGATCTGCATGGGCTGCGGCTTGCGGGGTATCACGCCATGAACAGCCTGCGGATTGAAAAGGGTTACCGGCATTGGGGGCATGACATCACGCCGGATGAATCGCCACTCGAAGCGGGGCTTGGATTTTGCATCGCCTGGGACAAGCCGGGAGGCTTCATCGGTCGCGAGGTCTTGCTGAGCCGGCGGGGCAAACCCCTGCAGAGCCGGCTGATGCAATTCCTGCTCGAAGACCCGGACGCGCTGCTCTACCACGACGAGCCAATCTGGCGAGACGGACACCGCATCGGGCGCGTCACATCGGGGATGTTCGGGCATACGCTGGGCGGTACGATCGGTCTGGGTTACGTCAATCTCGATCGCCCGGCGTCGCAAGAGGAGTTTCTGGTAGGGCGCTACGAGATCGAGGTTGCCGGACGCATGGTCGGCGCCAATGCATCGCTCCGGCCGCTTTACGATCCGCAGTCGGCGCGCATCAAAGCGTAAATTTCAGTTTTGGGGCACGACTAGGAAGCGGCGCATACACGAACTACAATTTTCACGACTGAGACCTGATGGAGACCAAGATGACGCATACTCGGATTCGTAAATTCAACACGAGGGAAACTTATCCCGAGCAGAAGCTGGACAATGATCTGTGCCAAGCGGTGGTCACCCGGGGCGGCAGAACAGTCTATCTGCGCGGGCAATGTCCGCAGGATCTCGACACCGCAAAAAACATCAACAGCCACGATCCGGCCGAACAAACCCACAAAGTCATGCAAAATATCAAGCAACTACTCCAAGAGTGCGGCGGCAGCATGGAGCACCTGGTCAAAGTTGTTGTCTACATCACAGATGTGCGACACCGCGAAGCGATCTACCGGACGATGGGCGAGTACATCAAAGGCGTCTTTCCAGTATCGACGGGCTTAGTTGTAACCGCGCTCGCTCGGCCCGAATGGCTGGTCGAGATCGACGGTACTGCTGTCATCCCCGATTGAGTGGCCGGAGCGTTTGTCATGACCTTCTCCATCGTCGCACGTTGCAGCCGCACCGGCATGTTTGGCGTTGCCGTGTCTTCCTCGTCCCCGGCAGTCGCCGCACGATGCGCTTACGCGCAAGCTCGCGTGGGTGCGGTAGCGAGCCAAAACATCACAGATCCTACCCTGGGCGCGCGCGGGTTAGACCTTATGGTCCGCGGTGCTTCAGCTACCGAAACGATCGACATCTTGAAGCGTACCGGCACCCATATCGAATACCGGCAGGTACTCGCTGTCGACGCCGCCGGCATTAGCGCCATTTATTCCGGACCGAAAGCACTGGGAATTTGGACGGAAGCGAAGGCGGAAAATGTTGCCTGCGGCGGCAACCTATTGGCCAATGACCGCGTGCCGCAAGCCATGGTCGATACCTTTCTCGCTTCAAACGGTCATCTCGGCGATCGCATTATCGCAACCATGCGAGCTGCGCTGACGGCCGGCGGCGAAGCCGGCCCCGTTCATTCAGCGGGCATGAAATTGGTGCGCGACGTGCCCTGGCCGGTGGCAGACCTGCGCTGCGACTGGAGTGAGGACTGCCCGATCGAAGAACTTTCCAAGCTATGGGACATGTATAAGCCTCAGCTCGACGCTTACGTGACCCGTGCCATTAATCCTGTCGCCGCACCCAGCTACGGCGTGCCGGGCGACGAATAGAAAAGGTCCGCGCAAACTCACAGCAGTGATTGCCCTTTCGCAGACCGGGCGTCGAAGGGCCCGGCGCTTTGGTCGTCAGGCCGCTTTTACCAAGCGTATTCAGCGGATTTGGATCACCGGCTGGCGGCGCCAGCCACGCATGGAACGCGCCGTCAAGTGACTAATTGTGCTCAGGCGAGTCGATCCGCCAGTCTCGCCAGCAATTTCGCCAACATATCGTCGCAGCGTCGCATTTGCTCAACACTGACAAACTCGTCCGGCTTGTGCCCCTGAGCCATCGAACCTGGCCCACAAATCACGGTCGGCGTACCAAGATCGCGATTGAACAAACCTCCTTCCGTGCCGAATGAAACCTTGACGGTACTATTGGCGCCAGTCAGCGACTTGACGAAGGCTACCGCTTGCGAATTCGTCGGCGTGTCAAGGCCAGGGTACGCGTTGATTACCTCGATCTCGATCGCGGCTTCGGGCGCAATCTTGGCGGCTTCAAAAACAATGCGCGCAGTCGCGTTACGCAGCCGCTCCAGTATTTTGTCAATATCATCAGTTGCAACGTTACGGACCTCGAACTCGATGTCGCACAGATTTGGAACGATGTTGAGCGCTATGCCGGCATTCATCTTGCCAACATGCAACGTAGTGTAGGGAATATCGTAATATTCATCTCGCTCACCATCGCGCGCAAGATGCTCTTGCTCAGCGCGTATTGCCGAAACGAAATCGCAACCGAGATAGATGGCATTGAGTGCCAGCGGCGCTAATGCTGAATGGCTTTCTTTCCCGCGACAGATTGCGCGTGCCGCAAGCTTGCCTTTGTGGCCCGTAGCGACTTGCATGCTCGTCGGCTCGCCGACAATGCAAAGCATCGGCCCATACGGCGCCGTTCGAAGCGTTTCGATCAAACTGCGCACACCGATGCAGCCAATCTCCTCGTCATAGGATAGCGCCAAGTGTAGGGGCGTCTTCAGTGTCATCGTCGACGCCTTAAGAGCTGCGGCGAGAGCACAGGCCACAAAACCCTTCATATCCGCGGCGCCGCGTCCATGAAGTTTTCCGTCGCGTTTCGTCATCGTAAATGGGGGCAATGTCCAGGCTTGGCCGTCGATCGGAACGACGTCAGTGTGACCCGAAAGCATAACACCCGACGACTCCGGTCCTATCGTGGCAAAGAGATTCGCCTTGTGACCGTCCGCGCTGCGGATAAGGTGCGAGGCGATGCCGTAGCTTTTGAGTAAGCCGGCGACAAATTCAATCAGGTCGAGATTGGAATCCTTGCTCACCGTCGGAAACGAGATGAGCCTTTCAAGAATTTCGATACTGTTCATGCAAGCTCGACCTGGTCCTAAGCAATGCCTAGCATCCAACTTCGGCAATCGGAATCCCGTCTTCAAAATTCAGAATCTGCTTTCGTTTCAATGGGCTAAGATCGAAGCGCCGCCAAGACCGACGAACTAATCGACGCCTCTGCTCTCGGGACAGCCTAAGCACTACCGCATGAAATCGTAATTTTCGCGAGCGTTCTTGTTCAGTAAACTAAGCCAGCCCCGACCGCGCTCACGGCCGCCAACAGAAAAGGACGCAGATGTCAGTTGAACAAGTAGACACGCTTGTCGTGGGTGCAGGCCAGGCGGGGGTCGCCATGAGCGAGCATCTCACGCAGTGTGGCGTACCTCATCTTGTTCTTGAGCGTGGCCGCATCGCGGAACGATGGCGCTCCGAACGATGGGATACCCTGGTCGCCAACGGTCCCGCTTGGCACGACCGGTTTCCCGGAATGGAGTTTCCAGACGCTGATCCTGACGCCTTCATTGCAAAAGAGAAGGTGGCGGACTATTTCGCCGCCTATGCAAAAATGATTTCGGCTCCTATCCGCTGCGGGGTTGAGGTGAAGGAAGTAAGGAGAAGTGAAGGCCGGCGCGGCTTCCGCATCCAAACATCGGCCGGGGTGATCGAGAGCAACAATGTTGTTGCGGCGACCGGGGCGTTCCAGCACCCTATCGTGCCAAAGATTATACCCGACAACTCAGGGGTCATTCAGATTCACTCTAACTCGTACCGAAATCCCGATCAGTTGCCGAAGGGCGCGGTACTGGTGGTGGGCGCGGGATCTTCGGGGGTGCAAATCGCTGATGAACTGGTTCGCACGAGCAAGCGCGTCTACCTCTCGGTCGGACCACACGACCGTCCTCCCCGCGCGTATCGCGGCCGCGACTATTGTTGGTGGCTTGGCGTGCTCGGCAAGTGGGATGCCGATACCCCGAGACCGGGAACAGAGCACATTACGATCGCTGTGAGTGGCGCCCGTGGCGGCGAGACGATCGATTTCCGCCGTCTCGCAATGCAAGGCATCACGCTGGTTGGCCTGACGAAGTCCTATAAAAAAGGGATCATGACCTTCGCCCCGGATCTCGGCCAAAATATCGCGTGCGGCGATGCCAATCTGATGGCGCTGCTCGACGAGGCGGACGCTTATCTCGTTCGCAACGGGATTGACCTACCCGAAGAGCCCGACGCCCGAAAGCTCGATCCTGATCCGAGGTGCCTCACCCACCCTATCCTCGAACTCGATCTAGGAAATGCCGGCGTTACCTCCGTCATCTGGGCGACCGGATACACCGCCGACTATAGCTGGCTGAAGGTTGAGGCCCTTGACCAGAACGGCCGGCCCAAACATCAGCGCGGCGTATCGACTGAACCTGGCATCTATTTTCTAGGACTGCCGTGGCAGTCGCGCCGAGGGTCCAGCTTCATTTGGGGCGTATGGCATGACGCCAAGCATGTGGCAGACCGCATCGCCACACAGCGCAGATATCTCGCATATCACGAAAACCATTTGCCCTCACACCGTCAGACCGAAGTCTCCGCAGGTTCAATTTCGCCGTGAACTGCCAATGTGCCGCCTCCAATAAGGATGTCCCCGTGTCCGTTTCCCGCAGTAAGGACTACGTTTCCAACGGATGGCAGCGGTCCTCTCATGTTTGCCCATGTTTCGCTTAATTGCGTGGCGACCGAGGCCGGCTGCTGCTCGAATTACAGGCCGAGGAAGATGAGGAAGCCGATGCCGTCGCGTGAATTTGAGGTGCTCGATAGCCCGGCCGAAGTCTGCGGTTATATGTTTCACGCCTATGGCGAGGATGTGTTGCGGCAAGCGCTCGATGGGAGCCGCGAGAAAGGGGTGCTCAATAAACGGGAAGATCTGGAGGAAATAGCTTCAGAGTTAGCGGAAGCTGGCATGGTTCGCGCCAGTGAGATCGTCCTCGAATACGCCGCCCAATCGCCCTCTGAGGCCGATTTATGCCCTTACGAACCAGGCACCACGAATTATCGTGCTTGGCACCAATCGCTGAGACGACGCCAAGGGCGGCGCATAGACTGCCGACACAGGCAACCACCGCGGCCGCCAGCGGCGTAGAACCCCTCGACAAGCAGTTACAGAACAAGGAATTATTTTGGCGGAACAGGGAAGTCTGGACTGCACCCCAGAGGTGAACAGGGAATATTGCCTATTGAGCCCGAACGGCAGTCATCCGGACCAACCCAGATGACTAAGGAAATCGTGTGTACGCTCGACGGTCGGCGCATCGAAAATCTGTTCCGGCGGCCCCTGTTCGATCACCGCTCCGCGGTCCATCACCACAACCCAGTCGCCGACCCGCCGCGCAAACGTCATTTCGTGGGTGACAACGATCATGGTCATGCCTTCCTCGGCAAGTTTCTCCATCACGTTGAGCACCTCGCCGATCGTCTCCGGGTCGAGTGCCGAGGTCGGCTCGTCGAACAGCATTACTTCCGGTTCCATGGCCAGCGCTCGGGCGATGGCGACGCGCTGCTGTTGCCCGCCGGACAGTTGTGAGGGATAGCTCGCGGCCTTGTCCGCGAGGCCGACTTTGTCGAGCAACGCCTTGGCGCGCTCTTCGGCTTTATCCTGCGACAGGCGCAGCACCGTCCGCGGGCCGATCGAGATGTTGCCGAGCGCGGTCTTATGCGGAAACAATTCGAAATTCTGGAACACCATGCCCATACGCTGGCGCACCCGGCGCATGCCCCCCCAGTCGCGCGGCAGCAATTCGCCGTCCAACGAAATCTCGCCATCGTCGATCAACTCAAGCCCGTTCGTGCAGCGCAGCAGCGTCGATTTCCCGGAACCGGACGGGCCGATCAAACAGACCACTTCTCCTTTGCGCACCTCCATCGACACGCCAGTCAAAGCGTTAAAGGTGCCAAAATGCTTACGAACGTCGCGATAGGTCAGCACCGGCGGCTCGGAGGCGCCTTTTCGGTGATCTCCATTTCCACCGCCACCAGCCGCCGCGTTGCGTATGTCGGCACTCATTCGGTTACCGCGTATTTCCGGTTGATCCAGTCGACGAGCTTGGCTTGCGGGTAGCCGAGTAGCCAATAGATTGCCGCCATTGCTGTGAGCATTTCCAGCACGCGATAGGTCTGCGCGCGGATGCGCATAGAGGTGTAGGCAAGCTCGCCCACGGAAATGACCGACACCAGCGAGGTATCCTTGAACAACGACACCCAAGTGCTCGCCAGCACCGGCAACACGCGCCGCACCGCCTGCGGCAGCACAATGTCGCGCGTCGTCTGCCATCGCGTCATGCCCAGCGCGTAGGCTGCCTCGGTCTGTCCGCGGCGGATCGAGGCAATGCCGGCGCGGAAGGTTTCGCCGTTATAGGCCGACACATTGAGGCTGAGCGCGACGATCGCCGTCGCAATCGGCGAGAAGCTCAATCCGGTCGTGACCGGCAGGATATAATAGGCGGTATAGATCACCAGGATCAGCGGCAGGTTGCGGAACAGCTCGACAAAGGTCGCGCTCGCGGCGACTAGGACGTGCACGCCCGACAGTCGCATGAGTGCGAGCAAAATCCCGCCCGGGATGGCAATCGCCATCGTCACGACCGCGAGCAGAATGGTGAGCTCGGTGCCTTCGGCCAGAGCGCCGGCGTTGCGCCAGATGACGGACCAGTCAAAATTCATGATCGGCCGAGATGGGCAAAACGCACATAAACCATGTCCACGACGCGGGTGACCGGGAACAGGATGACGAAATAGACCGCCATGGCGACGGTGAAGACCTCAATGGGGTGGAAGCCCTGGCCGGCGACGGTTTGTGACCGGTTCATATATTCGGGCACCGCGATCACCGCTGCAATCGCCGTGTCCTTGATGGCGACCGAGAGAATTGACCCGAACGCCGGGAGCATTCGCACCAGCGCCTGCGGCAGGATGACGGTACGGATCGTCTGCGCGCGCGACATGCCCAGCGCAAACGCGGCGCGCGTTTGCCCTGGGCGGATTGAGGTGACGCCAGCCCGCACGATCTCGGCGACGTAAGCCGCGAGTTGTGCTGTCAACGCGATAAGCGCCGCCCAGAATGGCGGTAGCGTCACGCCGGTGATCAGTGGCAGCGCAAAATAGGTCCACACGAGGACGACCAGGACCGGCACGGATCGCATCGAGTCGATGTAGAAGACAAGCGGCACGCCCAGCCACCGTGGGCCGTAGCAGCGGGCAAGGCCGACAGCCCCACCCAGCACCAGGCTGCACAGCATCGTGAGCGCCGACAGTGCCAGTGTTAGCCCAATGCCACCGAGCAGAAACCGCCAGCTGTCGAGCACTGACGAATAATCAAGCTCCATGGCAATCTGGTTCCCCGGGGGATCCGGCCGCCGGCCGTGCCTTCGGACCGCCACGGCAATTCCAGCGCTTCCGGAATCGCCGCAGCGGCCTCAAATATGCCGTGCGCAGACAGGTTCCACCGCTACGGGGCGCCCGTCAATTACTTCATTGCCCCGATTATCTTCTGCTCGGACGCTTCGAGCTCGGGGTGGATCGATTTCTCCACGTCACGCAGCCAAGCCAGGAAGACCGGCTGTTTCTTGTCGATAGCAACGCCGACCGGCTGCGCTTTCTCGGTGCTGCCCTGGCAATTATTCGCGCTCGGCAGCACCGCGAGGCCCTTCACCTTGTGGCTCATCGGCACATAGGGGATGCGGTTGATGGGCGCCGCATCGGCCCGCTTTGCCATGATGTCTTCCAGCGGCGCGGTCGCCCCCGAATTCGCCACGCCAAGGTATTTCGCCTTGGGGAAGCGCTGTTTTACCCAACCCTCCTCGGCAGCGCCGATGAAATAGGCAATCGTAATATCCGGGTTGTTCAGATCGTCCACGGTCTTGGCCTTGGCAAATTTTGGATTGTCCGCGCGACCGAACATGCAGACGCTAGTGTTTGAATAGAGCACGAAATCGACGACCGGGATGCGCTCCGGCGTCTCCGCCAGCGCGGTAATCGAGATATCGACCTGGTTCGACGCCAGCACCGGGATCTTGGTCTCGTGCGAGACCAGCACGGGCTCGATCTTCACGCCGAGCCGCTTGGCGTATTCCTTGGCCAGCACCCAGGCCGGGCCCGACCAATGCTCACCGCCGCCGGTGGTGTTCTCGACCAGCCACGGCGCGTTCGCCAACACAGCCACGCGCAGCACCCCCGACTTGCGGATCGCGTCGATCCTTGGGCTTTCGCCCGGCTTCGGCGGCTCCTGCGCCATCGCCGGCAGCGCCACTGCAAGCAACGCTATAGTGGCCAGCAATCCTCTCACTTGCCTCATCATGACGTTTCTCCCGTTGGTTGGTTTTGATTAAAGTCTCACGAACGCCTTCAGTCTCTAGTTGCTCAAGTGCGGCAAGAACCTCCGCCTTGAATTGCGCCGAGTTCGCAAGTGCCGGCGGTATCACGTTCTCGATCGCGAAAATCGCCCCGCACAAAGATCTTGCAGTCGCCCGCGGCCCGTACTGCCGGCAGCAGCGTTTCCTTCATCGGGTCGTCCACGATCAGGGGCGAGCCATCGTCGCTGCGTCCACGCAAATAGTGCAGCCAGGCGGCAACGCCGAGCGCCGCACACGGCGCTCGCAGTCCGCGCGCCAGACGAGCCTGCGCGGTTGCAAACAGGCGCATCGGCATTTTCTGAGAACCATCCATGGCGATCTGTGCCGTGCGGTGGCGCAATGCCGGGTTGGCGAAGCGCACGAGCAATGCGCGCCGATAGGCCGCAAGGTCAACGGATGGGGGCATGTCCAACGTCGCCGCTGCTTCCCGCATCAACGCATCAACGAACGAGGCGAGCGACGCCTCGCCGACCGCCTCGGCCACCGTCTGCCAGCCGGCCAACTGGCCCAGGTAGGCAATGCAGGAGTGGGCGCCATTGAGCAATCGCAACTTCATCCTCTCGTAGGGGCGCACATCGTCAACAAGTTGCGCGCCGGTTCGCTCCCAGGCTGGGCGTCCGCTCCGAAAGCGGTCCTCGATTACCCACTGGCTGAAAGGCTCGCAGACAACCGGCCAGGCGTCCTCCACAAAAGAAAGCCTGCTGAGGCGGGGCCGATCGTCATCGGTTGTCGCCGGAACGATGCGGTCGACCATGGAATTCGGGAACACGACCTCGTCGGCAATGAAGCGGCCGAGCGCGGGATCGAGAAGCTCTGCGAAGCGCACGATGATGCGACGCGTCGAGTTGCCGTTCTCAGGGAGATTGTCGCAGCACAGCACAGTGAAGGGCGGCACGCCTGCCTCACGCCGCGCGCGAATTCCGGCGGTAATGAGGCCCGGCATTGTGCGCGGTGCCTCCCGGTGGGCGAAATCGTGTTGGATCGACGAATCATTTTCGTCGAGCGTGCCCTGCGCCGCGCGCCGGTGATAGCCCTTCTCGCTCACGCTGATCGTGACAATCCGCACCGCCGGATCGGCGAGACGCATCACCACCGCCGACGGATTTTCTGGCGCGACCAGCACGCCGGTCAGCGCGCCGATAACGGTCAATCGTTCTCCGGAGCCGTCGCGATCGGCGCAAATATAGAGCCAGTCTTGCGGTGCCAGTGCATCACGCGTCGTGGCGCTGCGCAGGCTTACGCCGAGAATGCCCCAGCTCGGATCGGCGGCGAGCAGCGGCTGCGTGTAACAGGCCAGATGCGCCCGTGCGAAAGCGCCGATGCCGATATGGACGATGCCGGTTGCAATGCGGCTCACGTCGAAATCGGGCTGCCGCACCGTGTCGGGTACGATCGAAAGCTTATCGCGTGACAGACGCGGCAAGGTCATAGCGGCAGTCCGTGGGTGGCGGCGATCGTGGTCATCACACCGCGCAGCTCTGCAAGTCCGCGCATACGGCCAAACAGCGGATAGCCGGGGTGCGTCTTGCGGCGCGTATCGTCGAGCAATTCGTGGCCGTGATCCGGCCTAAACGGAATACGCCAATCTGCCTCGCCTGCTTCGCACCGACGTGCTTGTTCGTGCAACAGCGGGTCCATCACGCCAACAATATCAATATCGCCTCCAAGGTGATCGGCTTCGACGAACGAACCATCCGACTCTTTAGTTACATTGCGCAGATGCGCGAAATGGATGCGCTCTGCAAAGCGCTGTGCCATTGCTGGGAGGTCGTTTCCTTCGCGCGCGCCCAGTGAGCCGGTGCACAGCGTGATGCCGTTGGCCTCACTGTTCACGGCACCGACGATGAAATCGAGATCGTCCTGCGTGGAAACGATCCGCGGCAAACCGAACAAAGATCGCGGCGGATCGTCCGGGTGAACGCACATGCGGACGCCAACTTCTTCGGCCGTCGGGACGATTTCGCGCAGAAAGCGCGCCATGTTCGCGCGCAAGCCGGCACGATCGATCTCCGAGTAGCTGTCCAGCTTGCGCCGCAGGCCCGGCACGTCGTAGCGGTCGTAAGCACCCGGCAAACCGGCCATAATGTTGGCCAATAGCCTGTCCTTGTCGCTTTCGGACGCGGCTTTGACCCATGCGTGGGCCCGCGCCAGCACATCCGGCGACTGCTCGGCTTCCGCGCCTTTGCGCTTGAGAATGAAGCAATCAAATGCGGCGTATTCGTGCGCGTTGAAGCGAAGTGCGGTACCGCCGCCCGGCAGCGGTGCCGCGAGTTGCGTGCGCGTCCAATCGAGGACCGGCATGAAATTGTAGCAGATCGTCGTCACGCCGAGCGAAGCAAGGTTTCGCAGCGAGGCGCGGTAATTGTTATAGAACGTCGCGAGATCGCCCTCGCCCTGCTTGATCGGCTCGGCGACTGGCAGGCTCTCAACCACGCTCCAGCGCAGCCCGAGGTCTGCGTCCTTCTCGATCGCCGCCTTGCGTCTGGCGATCTCGTCCACGCTCCATGTCACGCCGTAGGCGATGTGATGCAGGGCGGTGACTATGCCGGTCGCACCGCATTGCCTAATCTCGGACAGCGCAATCGCATCATCCGGACCGAACCAGCGCCAAGTTTGCTCCATCACGCAATATCCTGCTTCAAGTCCAGCGGTTCGTCCTGGAAAAATTTCGCATGCGTCGTGGCAATACGCGCAATCGCGGCGAATACCGTGCGCAGATGGTCCTGCATCGCCTGCTCGGCGCCCGCCGGATCACGGTCGCCGATACATGCCACGATGTCGCGATGCTGCCGGAAAATCATCGCCAGCCAAGCATGGTCTTCCAAAGATAGGTATCGCACACGGTCGAGCTGAGCCTTCACCGAGGCGATCAGGTCCCACACCTGCGGCTGACCCGCCATGTCCAGGATCGTGCGATGCATTATTTCGTCGAGCGAAAAGAAGGCAAGGTGGTCCGCGGCGCGGATCGCTCGCGTCTGCTGGGTGATTTGCCGGCGTAACACAACAAGCTGCGCGCGCGTCGCACCTTCCGCAGCCAGGCGCACCGCACGGCACTCCAGCGCTTCGCGGATAAACTGGCTGCTTTTGACAGAGCCAAGGTTGATAGGCGCCACAAAGGTGCCGATCTGCGGCACGATGCGCAGCAGGCCTTCCTTCGCGAGGTGCTGGAAGACTTCCCGCACCGGCGTGCGGCTGATGCCGTGTTGTTCAGCAATGCGCATCTCCGAGAGCGACTCTCCGGGCCGCAACTTTCCGCTCAGAATATCGGCGTAAAGCTGCACATATAGACGGTTGCCCTTACTCCGAGCGGTCTCGAACCGAGAGACCGACAAAATTCCAGCATTGGCGCGCATGTTACTTCGCCCTCCCGCATGCCTAAGTACACTTGTATACAAGGAAAGGCAATGTTGCGTGGTGTCCCTGGACCGAAGGGACGATTAATTTATTGAATTCGTCGGACACTGCCGGCTAGTTCGCACATCGGCGAAACGATAAATCCGGCTTTGGAACAGCCGAAATCAATGCCTGCGTGTATGCATGCATGGGATTCTCGCAGATTTTCCGTGCCGACCCTATCTCAACGATCTTGCCATGGCTCATTACCGCGACGCGATCGCAAAAATATCGAATGACCCGGCGGCTGGGAATTTTCTGCTTTCTGGGCGGCGGCGTTGGTGGTGCAAGCGTTGCGGGGCAGCGGCGCTTATTCCTTAGGTCATGCGCTTGGTATCGTATGGCGATAATGGTGTGAGCCGGCTATTTGACGAATGTCTGCTGGCGCGAGCATGACTCGTATTGGCCCAAAGCGGCCAACCTGAGTGGTGTTTTGCGCAATGCTGCCCAATGAAGGTGACAAGGTCCCAGCGCCTCCCGGCGCCGCGACCGCAACCGCAACCGGACCACGATGCTTGAGCGCCGACCGGTCGAAATCCGGGACCTTGTCAGATCCTTCCGATATAATACTTAAGCGCAGTGCGGCCACTGCAGGCCGATCCAGGCTCGCGGCAAATCATCATGGCGCAATCACAGTTCATTCGCGAACAGCGGCACGACCAGATTTATCCCACGCTCGAACCCTTCGAAATCGAGCGGGTGCGTCAGTTTGGGGACCCGCGCTCCTTTACCGCCGGTGAATCGCTTTGGAACGTCGGCAAGGTCGCTCCCGGTCTCATGGTCATCCTCGCGGGCAAAGTCGCAGTCACCGAGCACGACCAATTCGACAATCACAAGCCGCTCGCCGTCCATGGCCCGGGAAACTTTCTCGGCGAACTAGCTCTCTTGTCCGGCCAGCCAGCGCTTGTGGACGCGATCGCGCAGGAGCCGGTGGAGGCGCTTATCATCCAGTCGGAGCGGCTGCGCGGGCTGATGATCGCAGAGGCCGAACTCGGCGAGCGCATCATGCGCGCCTTGATTTTGCGCCGCGTCGCCATCCTGCAAGCCGGGATCGGCGGACCGATTATCCTTGGCCGCGTCGAGAACGGCGATGTGCTGCGGCTGCAAGGTTTTCTCCGGCGCAACGGTCATCCTCATCAACTGCTCAATCCCGAGACCGATGCACCCGCGAAAGTGCTGATCGAGCGTTTCCGCATCGATCCGGCGCAGTTGCCGATGGTGCTGTGCCCCGGCGGACAACTGCTGCGCAATCCCGGTGAGAACGAACTGGCGCGCTGCCTTGGTCTGGTGCGGCCGATCGATCCCGAACGTCTTTATGACGTCGCCATTGTCGGCGCCGGACCGGCCGGTCTTGCCACCGCCGTCTACGCGGCGTCGGAAGGCCTCTCGGCAGTGGTTCTCGACTGCCGTTCGTTTGGCGGTCAGGCCGGAGCATCGGCGCGAATCGAGAACTACCTCGGCTTTCCCACCGGAATCACCGGCATGGCGCTGATGGCACGCGCTTACAATCAGGCGCAGAAATTCGGGGCCGAGATCGCCATCCCCGACGAGGCGAAACATCTCGCAGCCGACGGTGCTGCCGGCCCCTTCACGCTCGACCTGCAAAACGGCGAACGGGTCAAAGCGCACTCAGTGGTGCTCGCCACCGGCGCGCGCTACCGGCGGCTCGACGTCGAGAACCTCGGTGCTTTCGAAGCGACAAGCGTTCACTATTGGGCATCCCCCCTGGAAGCCAAGCTGTGTGCCAATCGGGAAGTCGCGCTGGTCGGCGCCGGAAACTCGGCCGGCCAAGCCGCTGTTTATCTGGCGAGCCAAGGCGTCAAGGTTTATATGCTGGTCCGTCGCTCCAGCCTTACGGAAACGATGTCGCGTTACCTGGTGGACCGCATCCGCAGCTTGGCGAACATCGAAGTTGTAACTGGCGCCACGATCAGCGCGCTTGAAGGCCGCGATGGCGTGCTCGATGCCGTGCGCTGGCAGCAGCGCGCGACCGGCCAGGAAGTGCGGCGCGAGATTAATCATCTGTTCCTGTTCATCGGTGCCGACCCGAACACGGATTGGCTTGACGGTTCCGGCATCGCTCTTGACGCCAAGGGCTTCGTTCTCACAGGGCCGGAGGCCAGCACGGGACGCCATGCGCTGGAAACTACGCGTCAGGGCGTCTTCGCCATCGGTGATGTGCGCGCAAAGTCGATCAAGCGCGTCGCAGCGGCGGTCGGCGAAGGCGCCCAGGTGGTGGCGGCGCTGCACTCTTATTTGGCCGGCGCTGAACCTAATTTCGCCAGCAATTCGGTCCTGCCGGATCGCGCGGCAGAATAGTGTTCTAGCTGCCCGAGCAAGCGAGGAGACGATCATGACATCGCGCGCGCCTGAACAGTCGACTGCAGCCGGTGCGGGGCTCGCGCAACCGGCCCCGGCATCGCACCCGATGGCAAATGAGCAGGTGCCTGTCGCCTATCGGTTCAAACTCGGCGGATTTGAATGCACGGTGGTTGATGATGGCCCGCTCCAATTCGGCACGTTCAGCGCCGCGATGTTCAAGGGCTTCACCGAGGAGCGGATCGATCATGTCGTCGCCGCCAATTTCCTAGACAAGGGCAATTTTCTTATCGAGCAGAATGCGCTTGTCGTGAACACCGGCGCCAGGCTCGTTTTGATCGATACCGGCCTGGGATTCCGCAAAGTTTATGGTCCACGTAGCGGACACTTGCTCGACAATCTATGGGCTGCGGGCATTGATCCCGAGTCGATCGACGTGGTGGCCTTGAGCCACGCTCACCCGGATCACGTCTGAGGGCTCGCCGGCGAAGACGGCAAGCCGCACTTTCCGAACTGCCAAATCTATATCACCCAGGCGGACCTCGAATATTGGACCGACGAAGCCAAGTTATCGCATCCGTCGCTCGGCCCCTACATCGGACCAATCCGCGACACGCTGCTGCCGTTGCGCGACCGCATGATATTCCTGAAGGACGGCCAGGACGTCGTGCCAGGCGTGCAGGCGCTGTCGACGCCCGGCCATACGGTCGGCCACACAAGCCTTGTGATCAGCTCGCAGGGCGGTTCGATCGTTTATATCGGCGACCTGGCCCATCAGCCTTTGCTACAAATGGAGAATCCGCGCGCCGAGTTTTCCCGCGACACCGATCCGAAGCAGGGCGTCACATCGCGGCTGCGCGTGTTCGACATGGTGGCGAGCCAGAGAATTCCGATCGTCGCTTATCACTTCCCGTGGCCCGGCGTCGGCCATGTCGCCAAGAACGGTGATAATTATCGCTACGTCGCAATCGAAATGCAGACGGTGCTGTAAGTGGTCGGCGATCATTCGAATTCTACTCGGCGCCCTGTTCGCACACCATTTCGTGCTGCCCGGCGCGTCGAGCACAGCGATCGTATTTTTCGGGCTCAGAGACTTGGCTGCTCGGGCACATCGCGATCAGATCATGGCGTTTGCCGGGAACGCCTTCGCTCCTCGCGGTTAAGTGCGCCCGGTCGTAGCGACCCCATAGCGTGAGGTTAGCGCCAGGCTGACAGTCCGAGCTACAGGTGAACAATGGTGATGCGACGATGCCGGCGCTAATTGCTGGCACCGCCCTCGGTATCTTACCGGAATTTTTCTTACGAGAAGCGATTACGTCTAAACTGCTCGAGCGATTACTGCCTGATTGGTCTATCCCATTGGGCGCTCTTTACTGGGTGACGCCGCCTGAGGAACCGCTGCCGAAGCGCGTCAAAGTTCTCGGTAATTTTCTTATCGAGAAGTTTGCCCAATTCGATAAACACGAAAAAGCGCGGCGACGTGGCATCCGGTGATGCGCTGTATCGCTAGCGCCGCCGTGCCAGTATCACGCTGGCAGATCCTCGCTACACACCCTCAGCCATTGTACTCGGCTTGCTCTTTGAAGATGCCGTAGCAAGTGTCTTGTCGACACTTATACGACGCAAATATCACGCTGCTGAACGGCGGTCATTTGACCACGGATAGTAATTTCAATCGCGTCTGGTCTTTAGTCCAACCGTCGTGCGAAAATTCCAGCTGGTGCGATATTTTGTACGGCTATTGGCTCTTTGTCTTCGTTCCAGCATACCGTTCAGCGAGGAAATCCACAAAGACGCGGACCTTCGATGCCAAGTGGCGAGCGTGCGGATAGACAACATTCATGCTCACGTGTGCCGCGGGTTCGTATTTCTCAAGCAGTCTTACAAGCTCGCCGTTTTTCAAATTGTTCTCTACAACAAAATCTGGGACGCGTGCGATGCCAAAGCCGGCGCGTGCCGCCGCGAGGTTGATATGAGGATCCCCAAAACGAAGTCGGCCGCTCACGCGCACATTCAAGCGCTTGGATCCGGTGCCGAAAACCCAAATATGGGGATCGGCCATGTTCAGGTCGAGAATGGCTTCATGAGCCCGTAGGTCGTCCGGCACTCGGGGAATACCCCGCTTGGCCAGATATTGCGGAGCGGCAATCGTGGCTCCCTGAACGTTCGCTAACTTGCGAGCGATCAAAGTTAAGTCCGCAAGCGTACTAATGCGAACCGCAGCGTCGAAGCCTTCGTCAACGAGGTTCACCAATCGATCTGTGAAAGACACCTCCAGCGCAACATCGGGATAGGTGCTGGCAAAATCGAGGAGGGTCGGACCGAGTTGCTGGCCGAAGGAAATGGGCGCGCTGAGCTTCAAGAGGCCGCGTGGCTTCGCCGTTTCCTGCGCGGAGCGTTCCAACTGGTCGTATTCCTCGACCAGGACGCGGGCGCGGGCGTGTAGCGCGCGCCCCACGTCGGTGAGAGAGACGCTGCGGGTCGTACGGTTGAACAAGCGGCTATTAAGGCGGTCCTCCAGGCGCGCGATCAGCTTCGAGACTTGTGCCGGCGAGATGCCGAGCCGCCGACCGGCTTGGGCGAATCCCCGCAAGTCCGCGACCGTCACAAAACCGCGCAATTCTTCAATGCGATCCATTGGTTATGCCGATCTAATTATTTCCAATTCGGAAATAGAGTAGCAATAGATCAGCCAATTATCAATCAAATGGAAAAAGGCCATGTTTGCTGACGAAGCGGCAGTGAGCCGTTCCGAACTTCAAACGCCTTAGGAGACAAGCCATGTCAGTTCTTAAGACCATCGAGACCAACGCCGCGCCTCTGACCCAAAGCGCTCTGCGAATCGTGTCGGGCGCGGTGTTTCTCGCGCACGGCCTCATAAAGGTCGTGGGCTTTCCGGCTGGCGCGCAGCCCGGCATCCAACCGTTGTTCAGCCTGTTCGGCATCGGTGGCGTGATCGAAATCGTTACTGGCGCGCTTCTGATCGTCGGCCTATTCACGCGGCCCGCGGCATTCATAGCGTCCGGCCAGATGGCGATTGCGTACTGGCTGTTCCACGCGCCCGTGAGCATCTACCCCGCCGTCAACGGCGGAGACGCGGCGATCCTGTTCAGCTTCGTGTTCCTGCAGATCGCGGCGGTGGGGTCCGGCGCCTTCAGTCTCGACAGTCTGATCGCGCGCAATCCTTCACAAGGTTCCATCGCCTTCGGCGCGCCGGTCGCGCGCTGAGCGGCGGACCTCCGCCGATCCCTTTCGAAATCTGGAAATACAAGGATTCAACTATGTCAAACGTTCTCGTTCTCACAAGCAGCGCGCTCGGCGCCGCGTCCGTCTCTAACCAACTCGTCCAGGATACGCTGGCCCGGCTGCGAGCGCGCGAGCCAGCACTAACAGTGACCGAGCGCGATCTCGGCGCCAATCCGGTTCCACATCTCAACTCCAACTCGGCGATGGCGTTGCGCGGCGATGGGCACCAGAACGAGGCGCAAGCCGCAGCGCAGGCGCTCTCGGATACGCTGATCGGGGAGCTGAAAGCAGCCAATACGATCGTGATCGGCGCGCCGATGTACAACTTCGGCATTCCATCGACGCTCAAGGCCTGGTTCGACTATGTGCTGCGCCCGGGCATCACGTTTCGCTACACCGAAGCGGGGCCAGTCGGCCTGCTCGAAGGCAAAGGCGCAATCGTAATCGAAAGCCGCGGCGGCTACTACAGCGATGGCACTGCCAAGGCGCTCGACTCGCAAGAGCCGCATCTCAAGGTGCTTTTGGGCTTCATGGGCATCAAGGATTTGACTTTCATCCGCGCGGAGAAACTCGCCTTCGGTCCCGAATCTCGCCAACAAGCAATTGATGGAGCTCGCACGCAACTCGGACAACTTTTCACCGAGAGTCAATACGTGCGCGCGGCTTAGATACCCCCAACCCCTGAGACCCAAGTTGATGTTTAAATGTCCATAGCGCAGTACGCCGCATGTGAGAAGGCGGCGACTGTCTGGCGCTGCCCTTACCACAAATTGGATCTAGACGTAATCTGAGCATGGACCGTCCAGGGACTCACGAAAATTAACTTACACAAAACGCGGGATCGGCCCGTTATGCGGCGTCATGCGTTCCGATAAATCCAACATCACTTCGTCGACATAGCACCAACCCCAACCTTCGGGCGGATCATAACCCTCGATTATCGGGTGTCCCGTGATATGAAAATGCTTTGTCGCGTGATGATTGGGAGAATCGTCGCAGCATCCGACATGGCCGCATGTCCGGCACAGACGCAAATGCACCCAAACGTCGCCAGTTTTTAAGCACTCCTCGCAACCCAGCGCACTCGGCGTCACGTCACGAATGTCTTTAACATGATTGCAAATTTTGGCCATTTGCCCTCCGCTTCCCGCTTGTGCCGGAAATAGACGTTATCTAGCGCCGCATCGCCTCGCGGCCGGTATTCGAATTGGCGACCTTGCGGGCGCACTCGATGAAGCGCTCCGCCAGTGGGGTCAGTGTACGATCCTTAACTCTAATGAATCCGACCGGCGCATGAGGCTGCGGCTCTTTGATTGACAGAACCTTGATGTGCATCGGCTTGCCGCCGAACCGCATGACGGACGCGGGAATGAGACCAAGCCAACGCCCCGTTTCGATCAGGCGCAAGTGAAGATGGAGCGATACGGTCAGCACCTTCGCGGATGGAACGTCAAGGCCGCTCCTGCGGAATACCTCGTCATGGAGTGACCGCGCCAGGCTGCCCGGTTGCGCTAATACCCACGGCTCTCCCAACAAATCGGCAAGCCCAATCGATAATTTATATCTTCTCGCCTTTACTATTTTTTAAACGAAACAATACGTATCCATACTTAAAACTGTGGTCTTCATTGCCGAGAGCTTCAATCTTGAATATTCCGACGGTTTGAAATGCCTTCACACTTGACCCATGAATGATTGTGGTTTGGTCCCCGTCTTTCGACTTCCAATAAATTTTGGCTTCGACATTGGATTCTACAATCGTGAAAAATACCGTACGCCAATCGCCATCTTCGACAATTATCTTCGGTGGCGATCCACCACGTTGCGTCCCTGTACCCATTGATTCAAATGCATCAATCTGACCGAAATCAAATATTTGGGCGCTTGCTCTTTCAGAAATAAAAAGCGCTCCCATGTACAGAAACGTTACGGTCGCCGCGGCAAAAATGAAAAGCTGAAGCTGCTTCATGGGTCGTCCCTCAAATAAGAACACCGCTTCATATAATCATAATGGCTTTCGGCATGGCGCAGAAGTTAATGGGTCAAACGACTTTTGTCCGCTCTACACGGTGGTCGCAACCGGTCGACGCAACACTTTATCGTAGAGGAAAAGATCGATTATTGGCCGATAAGTCAGAGACTTCGTGGTGGTACGAGGGCGGCAAAGAAAATCACGTTGTGGAATAGCTGGTTGCGGAGGGACTCGCTGAAAGCGATTGGGTGAGCGTTTGGCGAGCCGTCATCGTTATTTAATGCTAGCTGGCCCCCGGTGTTGCGTCGATCCCTTGATACCACCGCCAAAAGGCGACAACGCATTGCAAAAAGAAAGGCCGCCAACTGCAGCGGTCTTTTGCGCCGCTGGCTAACTGCCAGTGCGGTAGCCTAATATTTTGAGTGCGCGTGAACAGATGCGACCCGGGTCGATCTCATCCGTAGTACGACTAACTTCAATGATCGTTTTGGCGATAGCTTCTGTTGCTGGGTCGGTGCGAGCCAGTTTAGTCTCGCGCAACGCAATCTCATAGGCCGCGCTCATGCGCGCAATCTCGTCCGGTCCAAAGACGGCTTCTTTAAATAGGCGGTAAATGGCCACGCGCCGATCCTCTGTACCGATGCGAAAGGTTTAAGCCACTCGGCGCACGACCGGTCTCTCGGTCATCGAACGGCGCGGCTAAATCGCCGGCGATGGAACCAGGCTATTCCCTTTTGGAACTTGGTTCCACTCCTGTCTCGGAACTAGCGCGTCTGGCGGGAATCAACGCCGACGTCTTTTCTGGCGCGAGTGTCATCTATTTTGGCGACTGCGCAAAGCGCTGGGCCGCCAATGATATTTTACTTATTAGATTTTCGACGCCTTTAGGGAAACAAATGTTGGGCGTGGCCAGGCGGCAGTTTGAATCGCACTTGTCTTTTTCCGTTCGAGCGCGCGTATGTCACCGCAACTAAAACATCGAAAGGTGAGTAGTTCTGCAAATGAAGCAACCTTCGGAGTAACGAGCACAAGGGTCATCGGCATCCGACAGATCGGACATGCGGGTGCTGCGACTTCACCATCTGCGGGGGCACGACCGGCATTAATTCGCCACTACAATTCCCGTCGCAGCGACGTCTGGCGATCAGTGGTCATCAGTAAGATCAGCGAGACGATTGGATCGCTTCACCATAGCCGCCGAAGCAAAGTGGACTCGCTGCAAAACGCACAGTGATGCGGGCTGCCATTTAGAACGTATTGATGCGTGGTTTGCATTTACGCGTCCTAAGCGATTCGCCTTCGTATTCATACGCCGCACCAAACTGAACTTCTGTTTGATCACTTCGTTTGTGCCGACGCCGCGTCGGCTGTATGATTTGCTGATACTTTGCGGCGGCGGACACGACAGCACAAATCAAAGATCAAAGCGACAATCGCGGTTCCGTATAGCAGGCTATGGGTCAAAACATTCGAAGGATCGCCGGCGATCGGCGGCGCCCCATATAAGATTGCACTGAGTAGGGTGAGACAAAGCGCCGGCGGCCAGGGGGCGAGGCAGCCGAGCGGAACCAATACGACAAAATACCAAGGATAATTGGGCGATAGAATTACCAAAAATGTAAATAGCAGATATTGCGCGCGCGCAGCCATAGAAGCGGTAGTGTTACTCTGCTGGATCAGGCAGTAGACCGAAATAGAAACGAGAACGATCGCACCAACGCAGAGGTAAATTATTTTGATGGCTGCCGGCAATAGTCCAAAGGCCCTTTCAAATAATTCGAGCACAATGAATGCCCGTCCACTGGTAATACCCTCCTCGCCGACATAATTCGGCAGGAATCCGAACACCCTTATTCCGACGCCGATGTAAGGCACGTAGGCGAGAATAAGGAAAGCCACAAAAGCCAAGGGCATTTGCCAATCCCATCGCCGCCACAATGCAGGGAATGCGGCAAGCGTCAGAGGTTTAAATAGAACTGATGCAGCTAATAGCAGGCCCGCGAGCCGGTGCCGGCCTACCACCGATGCCGAAAGTGCAAAAACCAGAAAGGCAACCATTCCGGTGTCAACGTGACCGTCGCCGGCAATTTCCCAGATGGGCAGCGGATGCCAAGCGTAAAGCAAAAGATGCGACGTTGGACGCCCCGCCTTCACAAGAAGACGGAGGAGGACGAGCATCATTCCGGCCTCTAAAGAGAGCCATCCGAATTTTACTGCCCACACAGTTTCAGCAATCCTGGTGAACAAAAGGAATGCCATCTGAGCAACCGGCGGGTAAATGGTGACGGCATAGTCGGCGCGATTGATATTTGGATAGATCGCGGGATCGCGTAATGGTGCCAACACGGGATTGGCGGGTGGATACCGATAAGGATTTGTGCCCTCCGCCTGGACGCGACCATCCCAAACATAGCGATAAACGTCGCTCGAGTGGATCGGTGCTTCGAAGAGTAGCGAAAGCCGCAATATGCTCGCGACGACAACAATTATTGTGAGCATCCAGCTGCACTGGCCAACGCGTTGAACGATGGCGGCGGCAAAAACGTAAAAGGCACCCTGAATGAGAAAGACCAAGATGAATTCGTAGTCGGCATCCCATTTTCCATGAGCTGATAGCGCAATCAAATTCAACGCGATCAGAGCGGTGCCAACCAGTCCGATTGCGATTTGAGGGTGTCGTTCGACGGCAGCGATTCGCATTTTATTTATGTGTTCTCGATTGCGACGGGCACGTTGAAGCACAAGGTTTGCAGCAATATTCATTCCTACTGACACTGTTGCTCCGTCCAGCCGGTATCAGCATTTCTAAAGATGCCCGCAAGATTTGAAAGCATATGCGGCACCGGGAACAAGGAGAACCGCATTAGCGTGGCACGAAACAGCTCCGCGCGGTTTGGATCGGCTCCGATTAAAAGTGGTGCATTTGCCGCAATTGTTTAAGCTCCATCGATCAAATAATGCTAATTTTATTGGTGTAAGATTACAGCAGGAGCGGTTGCACCTACTTTCGTCGCTACGGCGACGTAGATAATTGCAGTCAAGCGTTAGCGAAGCCGATGCCACCCAAAATGCAAAACGATAGAAGATATACGGTGTGGTGCGGAGCGGCTCACTTTTTATTGAATTTCGCTTGTTCATAGCGAGCAATAAGATTTGGTATTTTTTGGTGAGCTGCAGACTGCATCATCTGGCCGACTATGGGGCGAAGCAACTTGAGCACGATCGCGCTTGCCATCACCTGCAAGACGCCAAACAATGGTATGTCGAAGACGCGGCTATCGCCGCCCCTGCGACTCCAAGAGTGCGCGACAATTTCGGCCTGCTTCATCCGCGATCTTTCAAGCACGATTGCGGCCGTGGCCAAGTACGGTGGCGTCACAGGCTATGCACTGTATACGCCACGCGGCTCGGAAGGTTTGCTGCGGCAGCTGTTACCGGAAAGCTTCCGACTAATTACACAAATTGAGGACGATTTTGGCAAGCGGCTTCTTCGCGGCGTCACCGATCTTCTCGCCTCCGGACACAGTGGCGCGATCCTTATTAATTCGGATTCGCCGACGCTACCGGCATCAATTCTGCTCGAGGCGGTCGACTCGGTGCACCGAGGCGACAATGTCGTTTTAAGTCCCGCCTTTGATGGCGGCTACACCTTGATCGGATTGTCGCAGCCGCATGCGCGGTTATTTGAAGATATCCCTTGGAGCACAAGCGACGTCTATCGGGTGACGCTCGAGCGTTCGCGCGAAATAGGATTGCCCGTTGTCAATGTGCCGGGCTGGTACGACGTCGACAACGCCGTCTCGTTGCACATGCTTGAGGCCGAGCTGGCTGGGCAACGTCCGCCCTTCGCCGCAACTGACGGTGCAGAGGCGCCGGCAACTCAGGAGTTCTTGCGCAAGCGATCGGCCGTGGCATAATTCCATGCAATTTCCCCTGGGCCATAAAATCGTTTCAGTCATTATCCCCTGTCTCAATGAAGAGGCGCCGATTGCGGGCGTTGTGCACGACGTCTTGGCGCATGACGTCGATGAAGTGATCGTCGTCGATAACGGCTCCACCGACCGCACTGCTGAACGCGCTGCTGCGGCCGGCGCCCGTGTGATTGCCGAGCCACAGCGTGGCTATGGACGCGCCTGCGCAGCCGGAGTGGGCGCCTTACGCGGCGATACAGACATCGTCTGCTTTCTCGACGGCGACGGCAGCGATGCTCCAGAATTCCTGCCCGCCATTGTTTGCCCAATCGCCGAAGGCAATGCCGATTTCGTTATGGGCTCACGTATTCGCGGTCGCCGCGAACCGGGCAGCTTGACGCCGCAACAGGTCGCCGCCGGCTGGCTCGCCGGGCTACTGTTGCGGCTGACCTACGGCGTACATTTCACCGATATGTCACCCTTCCGGGCGATTACTGTGCGCCGGCTGCGTTCGTTGGGCATGACCGAGCTGACCTATGGCTGGAACTTGGAGATGCAGATGCGCGCGGCGGCGTCGCAATGCCGCATCTTGGAAATCCCCGTCGATCACCGCCGCCGCCGCGGCGGCATGTCTAAGGTGTCGGGCAATTTCGTCGCCGGGTTGCAGGCCACCTGGAAGATCGCAACGACCTTTCTTCGCCTTGCCGTGAAGCAAAGGATGGCGTGATGCGCATTCTCCTCACTGGTGGCGCCGGCTTCATCGGCCGCCATGTATTGCGCGAGCTTACTTCGCGCGGCCACGTGGTGCGCGTATTCGACTCGCTGCGCGCCGACGTGCATGGCGTCGCGGCTGCAAAGACGATCGAAGACGGAGGGTTGCAGATCGGCGACGTGCGCGACGCAAGTGCGGTCGCGCAGGCGCTGTCCGGCGCTGAGGCTGTCATTCACCTCGCTGCCAAGGTTGGACTTGGTGTGGATACCTTTGACCTGCCAGATTATGCCGACTCTAACGATACAGGCACCGCAGTGCTGCTGGCCGAAATGGCCCGCGCGAAGGTAACACAGCTCACCCTGGCAAGCTCGATGGTGGTCTACGGCGAGGGATTTGCGCGCTGCATCGAGCATGGCATGGTGCGTCCGGCGCCGCGCTCAGAAAAAGACCTTGCCGCCGGCCAGTTCGAGCCGCCCTGCCCGATGTGCGGGAAGCCCTTAAACCCGGCGCTGGTCGACGAGACGACACCGTTCGATCCGCGCAATACCTACGCCACGAGCAAGGTTGCACAGGAATTCTACGCCGGCCATTGGGCGCGTCTAACCGGAGGGGCACTAACCGCGCTGCGCTACCACAATGTCTACGGGCCGGGCATGCCACGCGATACGCCATACGCTGGTGTATCGGCGATCTTCACCTCGGCGCTACGGCGTGGAGAAGCTCCGCAGGTATTCGAGGACGGGCGTCAGCGCAGAGATTTCATTCATGTCCGGGACGTGGCCAAAGCCACGGTCCTCGCTTGCGAAAAACAGGAGCGTGGCATCAAGGCATTCAATGTCGGTTCAGGGGTACCGCGCACGGTCGCCGAGATGGCAGCCGCGCTAGCTGAGGCGCTGAAAGGGCCCAAGCCGATCGTTACTGGGAGTTATAGGTTGGGCGACGTCCGTCATATTACGGCTGATTCGTCGCGGCTGCGCTCTGAACTGAGTTGGGTCCCGCAGGTTGATTTCCAAGACGGCATGAGGGAATTAGCGAACCTTTAAATCGCGGTGTTAGATATGCGCGACGTTCCATCGTCCGTCTCACGTCTCGTTCGTCTCAACTTGCAGTTCTCAGAATAGTTGACTCCTCTAGGATGAGGCTCGTTCTAAGCGCGTCTTGACACCCGATTGACTGCACCTGATCATGTTTCACCATCTCAATCCCGGCAACCACGAAGTTAATTTCGAATACGTGGCTGTAAATAAATCATGCTGGTCTTGGGTAAGGCCATTGCACCTATCCTCTGAAGGCTCAGCACATGAGACCCAATCCAATCACCGATGTGTTGCATTTTCTCACCGTTGCAAGATGGACAACTCCGGTGTTTTGGCTCCTGCTCATTGGGAGTGCAGCTGTCGCATTGCAAGCTTGGCGGGCCGATCCGACTCAGCGCTCGGTCCGGCACATCGGCATCTGCTTGCTTCGTATTGTCGTTGGCGTGATGTGGTGGCAGCAGTCACTTTGGAAAATACCACCCGGATATGATGGGCTGATTCACTGGATGCAGGAGATGGTCGATCACGCTTCGACTCATCTGCAAAGCGTTTTGGTGCGTGACTTCGTGCTACCGAACATTGCAGTGTTCGGGCCACTCGTCTACGCAATCGAAGTGGCGATTGGCGTGTCGCTCATACTTGGATTGCTGACACGGCTTGGCTCCGCGTTGGGCGCCTTGATGGCGATCAATCTTTGGCTCGGTCTTTATTCCGCACCCGGCGAATGGCCATGGACCTACATGTTCCTGGTTGTTCTAGAGCTGCTCTACCTGCTCGATCCGCCAGGACGCAGTCTCGGAGTTGACGCTCTTGTCTGGCGACGCGTGGGCCCTCGAGGCTCACCGGTATTCCCTCTGGTCGCGTGAACATAGTCGCTCGGCGGGTAGCATCCATCGAAGGAAGAATGTCCTCGGGTCTTGGTTTCGTAAAAACTCCGACGGTGGTGACAATTTCAGCGATCAAATAACTCGTGGAAATTACAGAGTTTCTTCACAAGTCGTCGCTTGATTTCACTTTATTATTTCATCCACAGCAGAATTGACGACTTGCCAGAATAAACCACTGGTTCAGATTAAATAAATTCGATCCCGCAACTCATTACGATCCGCCTCATTGCCCGGAAAGTGCGTCGCCAGCACATTCCCGCACTTTTCGATCGCTACGATAAAGCCATCGGCAATTCGGCCATCACGCATGTGGGCAACAAGTGCATCGATGGCACCCTGCCATTCCGATTGCGGCACGCGAGCCGCGATCCCGTCATCGGCTATGATGCGTGCATAGCGCTCCGCAAGTGAGACGAAAATCAAAATTCCGTTGCGGTCCTTTCTATGGGCAATACCGCGAATAGCAAACTGCTCTAACGCGGCACGATGGGCGACGGCGCGACGGGCCGACCGTGGGATGAGGCCGACGCGAACACGGGGCAAACAAAGGACCGCGGTGGCGACAAGAAATACGGCGATTTGCAGCGACAAGATCCGAAATACGGGCATCGCTGTGGTTGCAACGAGTAGCCAAGGTAGCGCGAGTGAGATCACTGCCGCGATAAATATCGGTAAAGCGGTGGCGTCGGACGAGGTCCGTGCCAACACGGCGACGATCTCACCCGAAGTCTTGGCTTCGGCGGCATGGATCGCAGTCGATATGCGTTCGCGATCTTCTAGCGAAATCGTCATCACCAGCTCCCTGAAGCCCCACCGCCGCCCGACGATCCGCCGCCGCCGGAAAAACCGCCTCCCCGCTCGAGAAGCCGCCACTGCTGCGCGACCCACCTGAATTGAGGAGAACACTCAGCGCCATGTTCAAGACAAACCAGCGGAAACCCGGGCCAGCCGATGAACAGGGTGCCGAAGACGATTAAAAGCAAGATCAGGATCCAATTCGTTGGATCACTGGTTTGCGTGTTATCGAGACGCAACGATGGCCGCTGCTGCCACTCGGCAGAGTCGGTGGTCAGAACGGTGATGATGTCGTCGACACCGCGGGCGATACCTCCGCCGAAATCGCCGGTCTTGAAACGCGGCGTCATCGCATTGGTGATGATGACTTTCGATAGGGCATCCGTAAGCGTGCCCTCGAGGCCGTAGCCGACTTCGATCCGCACCCGGTGCTCGTTCGGCGCGACGAGTAACAACACGCCGTTGTTTTTGTCCTTCTCGCCTAGTTTCCAGGTGCGAAACAGCTCATTGGCATATGGCTCTATCTCCTGGCCATCGAGCGAGGTGATAGTGGCGACGACAAGTTGGATGCCGGATTTCGCTTCGAGATCGGCTAGCTTTGGTTCGATAGTGTTTCGCGTGGCAGCCGGAATAATATTCGCCTGATCGACGATGCGGCCTGTCAGTGCGGGATAATTAACGGCGAATGCTGCAACCCCCGCGCATAATAATGATAGCAGGATAGTGGCCATTCGCAGGCCACCCCTTGCGATGCGGGGCGCGGCGCGGCTTGAGCTTATCTCGATTTCTACGGACAAAGGCGGCGTATCAGAATTTTACTTGCGGCGGGGTCTGGGCATTATCGTTTGCGGCAAATTCCGCCATCGGCTTGTTCGACCGGAAAATCGTCGCTGCCCACAATATACCGGGGAAGGTCTTGAGCGAGGTGTTGTAAACCCGCACCGCCTCGATGTAGTCGCGCCGCGCCACGGCGATGCGGTTCTCCGTGCCCTCAAGCTGCGACTGGAAAGCAAGGAAGTTCTGGTTCGATTTGAGGTCTGGGTAATTTTCGCTGACTGCAAGCAAGCGTCCTAAGGCGCCAGAAAGCTGATTCTGGGCATCCTGAAATTGCTTCAGCTTTGCGGGGTCGTCGAGCTGCGAGACGTCGATCTTGACTTGTGTCGCTTTGGCGCGCGCCTCGACCACAGCAGTCAACACGTCCTTTTCCTGCTTGGCGTACCCTTGAACGGTGGCAACCAGATTTGGAATAAGGTCGGAGCGGCGCTGGTAGTTGTTCTGCACATCCGCCCATTTCGCCTTGGCCTGCTCTTCGTTCGTGGGAATAGTGTTATAGCCGCACGCCGAGACGGATAAGCCGAGACAAACGATGGCGGCTGCGATGCGAAGTCGCGATGCGAAAATGGACATGAAGGCTCCTGATCGACCTCAGATGGCCGGGCGTCGCTGTAGCAGAAAGTGAAGGCTAGCAGAATCGTTAAAAAGTGGCACGGCAGTTTGAGGCGAGTTGCTTCATTGTTAGCGAATGATGGCGCGGACACGCGATCGCTGGCGCATTATCTCGGGCACCGGAATTTGGAATCGACGGCCAGGTACACAGCGCTAGCGCCGGATCGCTTTGCGAAGTTTTGGCAGGACTAATGAAAGAGGCCGCCAGCTAAGGCGGCCTCTTGATAAGTTCGAGCTCTGATTAGTAGCCGCGATACGGCTTACAGACGCCGTCTTGAATTGTGTAGTATGGCGGGCAACCGTTCCAAGTGCGGTAACCCGGAGCGTAGGCATAGGGACCACCGTCGTAATAGCGATAGTAGCGATGATGGTGGCGACGATGACGCCAGTATGGATCGCCCACTTGAACGTCTACGCCAGGGCCGGAGAAGTAAACTCCCTGAGCCTTGGCCGGCCCCGGTGCACTAACAGCCATCGCGCCGACAAAGCCAAGCGCGAGCACGGCTTTTGTGATCGTTCGCATGATGCTGTCCTTTCCGTTGCTACCTCCTCCATTAAGGGGAGCTTCTCACCAAGATAACGCCCGCGAACCGTGCCAAGTTTCACTGAATTTAGGACATTCCCAGATTCAAATTAGGATACAGGGACTTAAATGCAGACAGCACCCCTCTTCAAATAGGAACATTCGAAGAACACGAAACGATCCATGAACGCAATCAACGTCATCGCGCCCTACAAGCACCTCGGCATGTGGGTTTTCGACGACGAGCACGTCGGCCTCTGAAAGAGCCCTTTGTGGCGGGGGCCGATACCATGATGGACCGTATCGCTGCGGGCATCCCTGACGCCGAGAAGGGCTTTGTTCTGATCTTCGCTGGCTCGCCATTCCCCTGTCATCAGTTCCGATTTGATTGGCTTCGCGCCGATGTCGATGGTGGGAACTGGTATCGGTCGGAGCTATACGGAATGGAAGGCTGGTTGTGTCCGGCGTTGTTCAAATATTTCTCGGAAGCGCCAAAGAAGATTTATGTGCAGGCGAAGGCATGCACCGACCGAAAGGTTTAGGCGCGGGAGCACTAGAGAGGAAGCCATGCCAACGACGAAGCCAGTTCGCACTAACGGCTGGGTAATCCGGGTGCAGCCCATCGCACGATCATTGCCAGCGAAGTACTACGCGACCGTTGCGGATGATCGCTGCCATGCCGAGGCGATAGTGGGTGACTATTGCAACATTACTTATCGAAGGGTCGTGTTCGAGAAAGTTCTGACGCGTAGCGATGTCGCTCGTCTTGCGCTCAAGCGGGGCGTGGTCAAGCCCTATGTCTTGTAGCAGTCTCCCGCAAATCTTCGATCGCCAGCGGCCCGTATTCGATGGCCTTGCCCGACCGCTCAATGGCCCGTTCCAGCCGCGCCGCGAAGCCATCGCCGTCGATGTGCGCCGCCACCGCGAGCTTCGGCCGCTCGAACGGCAGGGCGGCGATTGCGGCTCGGAGCCTGCGGGGCAATGGTGCGGCCGGGTCGCGATAGACCGCCTGGAGCAGATCGAGGCTGTCGCCATCGGCAATGTCGATGTTGCCAGCGGCATCAATGACCGGAGCGCGACGGGGCTGCGTCATCCACCGATCCCCGATTGATCCGAGAATTTCGCGCGGCGGCGGCATTTCGTCCTGACCTTTTGCTTGATGCACTTGATCCATATGATCCACTTGATCCATATGGTTCACAACTCCCTTTCCTTCAGAACCATATAGAAATTGTTTTCCCTGAACCACACGGGATCAGTTCCCAAAGTCGTCCCTTCAGGCACTTCAGAGACTGCAATAAAGGGCCGTCGTTGCGGGGTTTTTGAGCCAATTTCCCTACTCAACAGAACAGGGAATTATTCTGTTGGAACAGGGAATTCTTGCACGAGAACAGGGAATTTTATCTAGCGAAGAAAGATCGAAGGATGTTTATCGTTTGCGGTGCATTGTTGGCTTCTCAAGCCAATACGAACGCTTGTATCCTAACCTGATCATTATAGGCTTGTTGCACTTTCAGGAATTTGGAATTGCTGATGGGCCTCGAAACAAAATCCGACCGCCCTCCAAACTTCAAACCGACTCTTTGCGCCATCGCAATGCCGATGGATACCAACCCTCATGGCGACATTTTCGGTGGCTGGCTCGTCTCGCAAATGGATCTTGCGGGAAGTGCAGCAGCGACGCGTCGTGCGCGAGGCCGGGTAGTGACCGTCGCCATCACTGGCATGAATTTCCATCGCCCCGTTTTTGTCGGCGACGAGGTCGCCTGCTATGCCGAAGTCATCAAGGTTGGGCACACCTCCCTAACAGTAAAAATTGAAAGCTGGGCTTGCCGCGGAATTGGCGACGAGCAAATTGCCGTCACCGACGGCATATTCACATATGTCGCCGTTGACGCCGATGGGAAACCACGCCCAGTTGATCCCGCTAGTTGAACAAAGGCTTCACCGCCCACAGAACAAGCCGATTTTCTAAGCGCTTCGAACTGCAAATGCCTGAGTGCCTAACCGCGCCCAGATTTTTCCATCGTCCATTTGAGCGCATGGAAATTAAAGCCGCTTTCAATCGTCGGCTTAATAACTGTGAAGTATGGTGAAATGTCAAAATCCCGCGGGGTGTAGAGACCATGTCGACGAATATGTTTCGACTCACTTTCGACAAAAGGAGCAATTCCGTAAGAAGCGCCATCCACGCTTTCCGGTAAGATTGGGTAGTGGATCGACGCGAATGACTCGGCAATGAGCGTTGAACAAATCGCCTTCGTCGGGTCACCGCTACCTATCGCCAGCAGCCGCCTTCGCAAAAACACCGGAACAGGTGGGTATGGAAAAAGATAGCGTGCGAGATCGAATATCTGCTGAACGTCATATTGAGTCCCCACCCGTGCAAGCGCGTAGTTGATGACAGTCTGGCACTCGTCATTGCTTAGTCCGACGGGACGGCAGATGCGCGTATTGAATCGTGCATATTTTGATAGCGGAACGAGTAAAACACCGCGTTTTGCATTGGCTTCCAGCAGAACTAATTGTTCTTCACCTTTTTCGTTTCGCGGTGCGCTGTCGCCAATAAAAAGCGCCGCATGCGACCACGTCGATTGGGTAAGAAATTTTATCACCGCGCTGAGGCGAGAATTGCCATCAATAAGCAACACGTCTCCGGGCTGGAGCGAGCGACGTAGGACGTCGATCGGAGGCGAAAAAAATGGCGCGTAACGACGCGCCGGCGTTTCCAGATAGCGAAGAATTCGCGCGCCGATCCATTGTTTTAATTGCTGATACATAGCTGATTTCCCAACGTTGGCCCGGTCACGGACCTAGCCAAAAACCTGTCATCTTTCCGTGAGCGTCTCAATTTGCGCTGCCCCACCGCGCTCTTTGTGCAATAGTTCGGCCGTTCGCGCGAGGGCCGCGTGATTGCATTGGCCATCTGAATGCCTACGTTAGGCAGGAACCTTTGCATCCAGCGCCCTTGTCACCTCGGAGTGGATTGCGGGCGGCTCATGAACTTTCGAAGAGACTATGTATCCCGGTATATTTTCAAATGGGCCAAGGGCGTACTACCGGGCCTGTCCAATACCGAGCGTGAAGCGATCGAAGCCGGCGACGTTTGGTGGGACGCCGATCTGTTCACCGGCAACCCCGATTGGACGAAGTTGCTTGCCGAGGTGCCCGCAAAGCTCTCCGCTGACGAACAGGCGTTTCTTAACGGGCCGGTCGTGGAGCTCTGCGCGATGCTCGACGACTGGCACGTCAATTGGGATCTACGCGACCTGCCGCCGGAGGCCTGGGCTTTTCTAAAAGCACATAAATTTTTCGCGATGATTATCCCCAAGCGTTACGGCGGTTTGGGATTTTCCGCATACGCGCATTCCGAAGTTGTCAGGAAAGCTTTCGTCCCGTTCGATTACCGCGGCGGTGACGGCGATGGTGCCCAACTCGCTTGGGCCCGGTGAGCTGCTGCTGCAATTCGGCACAAAAGCCCAGCAAGATTATTGGCTGCCGCGCCTTGCGGATGGTTCGGAAATTCCCTGCTTCGGCCTGACCAGTCCGGAGGCAGGTTCGGACGCCGCCTCAATGGTCGATTCAGGTATTGTCTGTCGCGGCACTTTCGACGGCCAAGAGGTCATCGGCATCCGCCTCAATTGGCACAAACGCTATATTACGCTCGGACCAATCGCGACCGTCCTCGGGCTGGCCTTCAAGTTGCGTGACCCCGATCATTTGCTGGGCCCGAACGAAGATATCGGCATTACTGTGGCGCTGGTGCCCACCCACCTCCCGGGCGTTGACATTGGCCGGCGGCACTTCCCCGCGTTCAACGTCTTCCAGAACGGCCCGAACTGGGGTCACGACGTTTTCGTGCCGATGGATCACGTCATCGGTGGCGTTGCGCAGGTCGGCAAAGGCTGGAAGATGCTGATGAGCGCATTGGCAGCCGGGCGCGGAATTTCGCTGCCGTCCCTATCGGCGGCGGGTGCCGTTTACACCGCCCACACCACGGGCGCTTACGCGCGGATCCGCGAGCAATTCCATATTTCAATCGGCAAGTTCGAGGCCATTCAAGAGCGGCTCGGACGGCTTGCGGCTACCGCCTATCTTGTCGATGCCGCGCGGCGAATGACTTGTGCTGCGCTCGACGCCGGCCACAAGCCTGCGGTCGTTACCGCGATCATGAAATCGCAGGCCACTGAACGCCTGCGTGTCTCTGTCAACGACGCGATGGATGTGCACGGCGGCAAGGCGATCATGGAAGGGCCGCACAACTACCTGGGCAGCCTCTATCGCGCCGTCCCGATCGGCATAACAGTGGAAGGCGCCAATATCGTTACGCGCAGCCTGATTCAATTCGGTCAAGGCGCGATCCGCAGCCATCCCTATATCCTCAAGGAAATGCTCGCTCTGGAAGATGACGATCAGACGCGCGGGCTCGATGCCTTCGACCGCGCGTTCTGGGACCATGTCGGGCACGCTATCGGCAATGCTTTGCGCACCTGGAGCCGCAGCTGGACCGTTGGCTTGTTCGCGCCAGCGCCGCGGGCTGGCAAAGCCACCCGTTTCTACCGCCAGCTCGGCCGCTACGCGGCCGCCTTCGCTTTGTCGGTCGATATGACCTTGCTGACGCTTGGCGGCGATCTCAAACGCAATGAAATGATCTCAGCGCGGTTCGGCGATCTCCTATCCGAGCTTTATTTGTTGTCGGCTGTGCTTAAGCGCTGGCAGGACGAAGGGCAGCAGGACGCCGACCTGCCGCTGGTTGAATGGTGCATGGACAGCGGCCTCGCTGACCATCGCCAGGCGTCTCGACGAGATTTTGGCCAATTTCCCAAATCGCCTCGTTGCAAACTTGCTGCGATTTCTCATTCAGCCGCTCGGCCCGCGACGGCGCGGGCCGTCCGACCGGCTTACGCGTGACTGCGCTGCTATCCTTCTCGAACCGTCCGAAGCGCGCGACCGCCTTACGGTCGATCTTTTTCATCCCAGCGATGACGGTGGCGTTGCACGCCTCGAGCGTGCGTTTCGGCTCACCGCGGCAGCTCAGCCCCTGAGTGATCGATTACACAAAGCGCACATCCATGACATCGATCAAGCACGCAAACAGAACCTCATCAGCGATAGCGAAGCCATACAGCTTCGCGAGGTCGAGAAGGCAGTCGCCGCCGCCATCGAAGTCGACGACTTTGCGGCCGACGAATTGACCCACCACGACACAAAACATACCAAGGGAGACAGCCCATCGCCAGCTCAGGCCCCGCCGCGGCCAGCGGCCGCGGAGTAAACAAGCGTCCGGTCTATATCATTGACGGTAGCCGCACGCCGTTTCTCAAGGCGCGCGGGATCGGACCGTTTACACCGGTCGATCTCGCGGTTCAATGCGGACGCCCTTTGCTCTTGCGCCAACCGTTCGCGCCTGACGCCTTTGACAAGGTCATTCTCGGCTGTGTCAACGTTATCGCCGACGAGATGAACCCCGCGCGCGTCGCGGCGTTGCGCCTCGGCATGGGCGAAGCGATGCCTGCCTTTACGGTACAGATCAATTGCGGCTCCGGCATGCAATCGATCGAAACCGGCTACCGCGACATCGAGGACGGCGTGTCGGATCTCATCCTCGCCGGCGGCACCGAGGCGCTCAGTTACGCACCACTCGTATTCAGGCGGAGCGCGGTCGAATGGTATTTGAAACTATTTTCCGCGCGTAATGTGTGGTCGCGCCTTAAAGCCTTCGCAAGCATTCGCCCTGGATTCTTCAAACCGGTCATAGGACTGGAACGCGGTCTCACCGATCCAATCGTCGAACTCAACATGGGCCAAACCGCCGAAGTTGTGGCGCACCTTTTCAACGTGACGCGCCGCGAGGCAGACGAATACGCGGCCGAAAGCCAACAGCGGCTCGCGCGGGCGCAAAAAGACCGGATTTTCGACGGCGAAATGGAGCCCGCCTTCGGTCGCGACGGCAAGGTTTATGACTTCGACGACGGCGTACGTCCGGACACTTCAGTCGACTCGCTGGCTAAGCTTAAGCCCGCATTCGAGCGACCCTGGGGGAAAGTCACGGCCGGTAATTCTTCGCAGATCACCGACGGCGCCTCATGGGTCATTCTGGCGTCGGAAGACGCGGTCAAGGAGCACAACCTCACACCCCGCGCTGTGATCGTGGACAGCGAATGGTCGGCGCTCGACCCCTCGATCATGGGGCTAGGACCGGTTTTGTGCTCCACAGCGATTTTGTGCAGGCAAAATCTCGGCCTCAATGATATCGAACTGTGGGAGCTCAATGAGGCCTTCGCCGCCCAGGTTCTTGCCTGCCTCGCCGCATGGAACGACGACACCTTCTGTCGCGATGTGCTGCATCTTAGCGGTCCCGCTGGCTTAATTCCCCGCCACAAGCTCAATATCGATGGCGGCGCGATCGGGCTTGGCCATCCGGTCGGCGCCAGCGGCAATCGCATCGTGCTCCATCTGGTCAACGCCATGAAACGGCTTGGCCGCAAGCGCGGCATCGCAACCGAATGTATCGGCGGTGGCCAGGGCGGCGCCATGCTGATCGAGACGATTTAGGGATATCCTATGGCGCAGAACGTTTGGGATGTCCTCGAACCGCGTAATCTCGAACTCGGTCCCTTTAGCGGATCGGCGAGCCCGCACGCCGCGTCCCCCTGGCATCATTGGAAGCTAACGAGCGACGGCGAAGGGATCGCTTGGTTGATCCTCGATATGCAGGGCAAAAGTGCCAACACGCTATCGGAGGATGTGATCGTCGAGCTTGATCACGTCCTTGCGACGATCGAGCGGCAGCCCCCGAAAGGTCTGGTGATCCGCTCCGGCAAACCAGGTGGGTTCATCGCCGGCGCCGATATCAATGAATTTCGCGACACGACAAGTACGGCCGAGGTCGAGACGCGTCTCGGCCGCGCTCACACCATCATCGACCGGCTGGACCGGTTGAAACTGCCGACGGTTGCCGTCATCCACGGTTACTGTCTTGGCGGCGGACTGGAGGTTGCGACTGGCCTGTGACTACCGGATTGCCATCGACGACGCATCCCTCGGTTTTCCGGAAGTCCTGCTCGGCCTGCATCCGGGATTGGGCGGCACCGTACGCCTGACCAGGCTGATCAATCCGCTGCGAGCCATGACTAGTATGCTCACTGGCAAATCGATCCGTGCCCCGCAAGCAAAGGCCATCGGCCTGGTCGATGCGGTCACCCAAGAACGGCACATCGGTGCCGCAGTAATGGCGGCGGTGAGCGGTCACTTAAAGACATCACGCGCCGGTCTTTCCGTGACACTCTTGAATTCGTCGCTCGGCCGTAAAGTGCTCGCTAAACGCATGAAAAACGAGACAGAAAAGAAAGCACCAGCCAAACATTATCCCGCTCCCCATGCATTGATCGATCTTTGGCGCGAGCACGGCGGCAATCCACCGGCGATGCAAAAGGCCGAAGTCGCCTCTTTTGCCAAGCTTCTCGTAACTCCCGCGGCGCAGAACCTGATCCGCGTATTTTTTCTGCGCGAGAAGCTTAAGAGTATATCCGTCGGCAATTGGCAGGGCCGTTGCATTCACGTCATTGGCGCTGGCGCCATGGGCGGCGACATTGCGGCGTGGTGTGCATGGCACGGATTTACCGTCAGCCTCGCCGACATGAAAGCCGAGCCGATTGCCGGCGCGATCAAGCGCGCGTCCGATCTGTTCAAAAAGATTGCGCACAAAGGCATCGATATCCGCGATGCGCTCGACCGCCTTATTCCCGATCTCAAGGGCGACGGCGTAGCTACGGCCGATCTCATCATTGAAGCGGTGCCGGAAACGCTCGGCATCAAGCAGAAAGTCTATGCCGGTATCGAAGGCAGAATGCGCTCCGACGCTATTCTAGCAACCAATACCTCCAGCATTCCACTTGAGGAACTGCGCAAGGGGTTGAAACGGCCAGAATATTTTCTCGGCCTGCATTTCTTCAACCCGGTCTCGCGTATGCAACTGGTGGAGGTGGTGAGCCACGATGCCGTGGCTGCCGACGTTTTGGACATAGCGCACGCATTCTTGGGCCGCATCGACCGGCTGCCGGCGCCGGTAAAAAGCGCGCCGGGATTTTTAGTCAACCGGGCCCTCACCCCCTACCTGATGGAAGCCTTCGTCATGCTTGATGAAGGCACGAAACGAGAAACCATAGACCGGGCTGCGGAAGACTTTGGCATGCCGATGGGACCCATCGAACTGGCCGATCAAGTGGGCCTGGATATCTGCTTGCACGTTGCCGATGTGCTGCGCGCTGAGCTTAATCGTCCGATGCCCGCAACGCCAAAATGGCTGTCGGACAAGGTGGCAAAGGGCGAACTCGGCCGCAAGAGTGGCAAAGGCATGTATGAGTGGAAGGATGGAAAGGCCATCAAGGACCACAATGCCCCCACGCCCAGTCCCGATATAGCCGATCGGCTGCTCTTGCCGATGCTTGACGTCTGTGTGACCTGCCTGCGCGAGCAAGTGGTCACGGACGAGGACACGATTGACGGCGCCATAATTTTTGCGACCGGATTTGCGCCATTTCGTGGCGGGCCGATGCATTATGCGCGCTCGCGCGGTGTCAACAATCTACAGCAGGCACTGGAACGATTGGCTACGAAATATGGCGATCGATTCCGCCCCGATCCCGGCTGGGGCCGACTGAAATAATGCGCGACACTGGTGCCCCGATCCATTTCGACGATGCGGACCGGCTAACGCAGGCAATCCTCGAGCGGGTCGGCAAGAATATCGTGCTCGCCCTGCCGCTCGGGCTCGGCAAGGCAAATCATGTCGCAAACTCCATTTTCAGTCGCGCCGCCGGCGATGCTTCGATGGCGCTGCGCATCTTCACCGCATTGACGCTCGGGAAACCGCGCGCCAGACAGGAGCTCGAACGGCGCTTTCTTGAGCCAATTTCGGCTCGCCTTTTCGCAGGCTATCCAGCCTTAGCCTACGGCGACGCGCTGCTGCAAAACAGATTGCCACCAAATATCGAGGTCAATGAATTTTTCTTCCTCGCCGGCACGCGCCTCAACAACGCAGCGTCGCAACGCAACTACATTTCGGCCAACTACACCCATGCGCTCCGCTACGTCCTCGACCGCAAGGTCAATATGGTTGGGCAATTGGTCGCGAAACGGGTGCAAGACGGCAAAACCTCCTACAGTTTAAGTTGCAATCCCGATATCACGCTCGACCTGCTCGCCGCGCGCCGCGATGGGCGGGCAGAATTTATTCTTGTCGGCCAGGTCAATAGTGAATTGCCCTATATGCTAGGGGATGCCGAGCTGCCGCCGGAGGAATTCGATTACATTCTTGAAGGCTCGCGAAACGAATTCCCGCTTTTCGCGCCGCCGCGGGAACCGATCGATCTTTCTGAATATGCCGCCGGTTTTCATGTCGCGCGCATGATTGCCGATGGCGGAACTATCCAACTCGGCATTGGCTCTCTTGGCGACGCTGTCGCACAGGCGCTGATCCTACGGCATCGTAAAAATGCCGAGTTCCGCGATATTGGCGCGCGATTGGCCCCTTTCATTTCATTGTCGGAGCCGCTTGAGGAAACGCTGTTTAAGCAAGGCATCTACGGTGCAAGCGAAATGTTCGTGGAGGCGTTTCTCGACCTCTACCGTGCCGGCATCCTCAAACGTGAGGTTGATGGCGCGTTGCTGCACGCGGCGTTTTTTGTGGCGTCGAAAGCGTTCTATGAGGCGCTACGCACAATGTCGGACGGTGAGCGGGGGAAATTCCGAATGACGGCAGTGTCCTTCGTCAATGAGCTTTACGGCGACGAAGCGGCCAAGCGATCAGCGCGCGTCAAGGGTCGGTTCATCAACAACGCCATGATGGTAACGCTGCTCGGCGCCGCCATATCGGACGGGCTCGAAAACGGAAAAGTCGTTAGCGGTGTTGGCGGCCAATACAATTTTGTGGCCCAGAGCTTTGCGCTTGCTGACGCGCACTCAATTATTATAGTGCGCGCCACCCGCAATGCCAAAGGACGCGTGACGTCCAATATTCTTTGGAACTATGGCCACACCACCATCCCGCGCCACCTGCGCGACGTTGTGGTGACAGAATATGGCATTGCTGACCTGCGCGGAAAAACGGATCGCGACGTCATCGCCGCCATGTTGTGCGTCGCCGACTTTCGATTTCAAGACGAACTGCTAAGACAAGCAAAAGACGCAAGAAAAATCGAAGAGAGTTTCGAGATTCCAACGCTCTGCCGAGATAATACGCCGGAGCGCATCCAACGAGCACTGAGTCCCGCGCTCACCGCCGGGCTGATTCAGCCTTTTCCGTTCGGGACGGATTTCACGAAAATAGAACAGCTGCTGATTCCGGCGCTTACTAGGCTTGCGTCGGCGTCACCACTTCAACTTGGCAGATTTTTGTTGCGTGGGATTGGTGCTGACAGTCGTACCGTAGACACGCAGGATTGTCTCGACCGTATGGGGCTAACGCGGCCGAGGCGACTTATTGAGCTGATCTACGTAGCACTCCTCCGCGGGTCTCTTCAAACTCATCGCAATCTATAGTTATCAATCGAGCAAAGCGCCGAAGCTTGCGCGTACCTACGACGGCTGTCCTTTCCGAAAATTCTATCCGGCCTGGATTCGCATCGTAAGGCAGAATCATCGCATCCTTTTGGATGATGTTTTCGATCCTGCACGCGCTCGAAATGTTCGCCGCCGACATGTTCAAGTCGCGGCGCAGGCTCGAAGCCGAGAATCTGTTTCTCCGTCATCAGCTAAACATCGCTTTGAGGCGAGCACCGCCGCGTCTACGGATTATGCCAGGACACGAAACAGGAGATGGCGGGTCAGTTGAGGAAGCGGCCGCTGCCGGAATACGGTGTGCCAGCGCGCTTGGAGATCCTCGACGCTGAGCTTGCGCAGATGCGCGGTCTCAGCGTCGAGTGTCTTTTGGCCTGCCCGTGGGGAACCAATTTTCGGACGCCGCATTTGACTTATGCCGAGCGACGCTGAGATTGTTGGCGTCCTGCGCTGCTGCCGGTTCCGCCAACGACTCTGTAAGTCCGCTTGACGTCGACCTTGTTCGAGCTGAGTTTCAGCTTCTTGCGCACGACGCCGGCAAGAAATCCGCGCACCGAGTGTTGTTGCCAGCCGGTTGCTTTCATCATCGCCGCGATGGTCGTGCCATCGGCTGATTTAAGCATCGTGATTACGCGAGACTGCTTTGAGCTTGGCTCGTACTTTTTCTTTTGATCAGGACGGGTAGCAATCATAGGGGAAATGTTTGTTGAAGCCATTACCGGCTTATGGGCGGGTTTCTTGGCTGATTTTGGCATGAGGGTTCCCTTCGGCTTAACGCGGCTCCGTGCCGCACCACCGAAGCCCCACCTCGGCTATCAAGCCGGCGGGGCAGGATCCCTGAGCGCTTACAGCGCCTAGATTTAACGACAGTACCGCTCTCGTCGCTGGGAAATGCTAGTCCTTTCTGGATAATATTGTTGCTGGTTTTGAGACGTCGCGAGCATCAAACGACGACGGAGGGGGCTAGGCCACGAAACGAAGGCGCTGTTTCGCCGATTGAAGGAGTGCTCAGGTTCCGGTATCGACGCCACCATGGAACTGACCGCCTATTTCGATGAGAGCGGCACCCATGACGACTCCGAGATTGCCGGCATGGCCGGATTCGTCGGCGACGCACGGGAATGGCGCAAGTTTGAGAAGCGCGTGAAGAAGCTCTTCGCGCGCTACCGCATCAGCGCGTATCACACTATCGATGTCCGCCGCACGAAGGCCAACTTCAAGGACTGGAAGGTCGACCGTAAGATCGAGTTCCTCGACGAATTCCAGCACATCATCAACGAGACGCTGCTGGGCGGCGTCGCCGCCTTCATTCGACGGGAGGACTATGAATACTACTGCGGCCTGGAGTGGCCCAAGGGCACGCGGCGGGACTCGGAATACGGGATATTGTTCAGGGCGTGCCTGTCGCAGACCATCGACACGATCGGCCATCTTCCGGTGATGCAGCAGCCGAAGTTGAAGATCGTGCTCGAAGACGGCCACAGGAATCGAGACGACGCGCTGAGGATCTATAGTTGGGCCAACGGCCGGATCGGCCAGCACCGCGCTCTGTCCGGGCTGAGCGTCGCGCAGAAGAAGGATTCCCTGCCGCTCGCCGCGGCCGATCTTCTTGCGTATTCGTCATGGGGTGGCGAGGTCGGGCAAAAGCCGATAGGTGCGCCCCGCAAGGCGACTAAGTCGGGGTCCTCCTACCGCGGCAATCTCTTTAGGGTGTCGCTCAATCGCGACAGCCTTGACAGTCTGCATGAGCAAGCGATCCATTTTGCGGCTCAGGTTCGCGCGCCGATCACCGCGTAGACGAATCTTGTCGCCCACCGCCTGTGCAGTTGTCTAAAATCCGAGTTCGTAACACCATGGATACTTCAAACAGCGTGAGCAATTAACGAGGGCAAGTATCCAGTTATTTTAAGCTGCGGCCCCTACGCAAAAGGATTGTCTTTCCAGGAAGGGTACGAGGGTAATTGGGCGCGTTTAATTAAATCGGCACCGGAAATTCTGCAGGGTTCCAGCAACAAATACCAGAACTGGGAGCTCGTTGATCCGGAGCGATGGGTTCCTGACGGTTATGTCTGTGTTCGAATCGACTCGCGCGGTGCTGGACATTCGCCGGGATATCTCGACGTATGGTCGGAACGTGAGGCGCGCGACCTTTATCTGTGTGTCGAATGGGCCGGCACGCAAGCGTGGAGCAGCGGCAAGGTCGGCATCTGTCGCATAATGTGGTGGCGCTTAAAATTATGGCTCGCAAAATCGGTGATGCTCGTTTCGAGTTTGGCCATGTGACAACCTGACAAATGATACCGTGCCACCAGATTGGATTGTCCTCCTCCCATAGAAAAGTTCGAGCGACACTGTGAATTAACGTAAATGCTGATGCGCGAGTAGCCACAGGCCGACATGACGGGATCGAGCGAAAGGGCCCGACTGGTGCCTTAGCTCTTCCAAAGTACTAGCCCGGGCCGGTATTATGTCTCGTCAAGTCTCGCGATCTTGGCCGCGAAATTGGCGATGGCGCTAATGTCTTGATCGGCGGCTCTAATCGAACCTTTGCGCTTCAGCCGCTTTCGCTTCAAGGTTTGCTTGCGGTGAACGTCGTGCTTCGAATGACATCGCTACCTTGCACCGCTTTGTGCATTTTTTGGCATCTGAAAGTCAAAAGTCGTATGCATTGAATCGTAGCATCGTGGGCCGCCAATAAGTGGAGTCATAGCTTGAGCATTTGGAAACTGCCCGCCGTATGCGCTGGGCGTATCTGGCTCACCTTGATTTTAATCCATTGTTTGCCTGGCCCTTGCGGTGCCGCGAGGGCGGCGGATTTGTATCCGTTGCGGCCAGTCGAGACGGGTAGTCCACGGGAGACGCTGCTAGGCTTCCTCGCAAATACAGATGCAGCCTATCGCGTGATGACGGGAATCATTAACGGTTACGCGGATTCCCACCGTCTCTACCTGAACGCGGACGAACACGCGAAGCAGGCGGAGATGGCTGAGAATGCGCTGCGCGCCATTGGAGCGCTCGACACGTCCAGAATCCCCCCAGTGCTAATCGGCACGGTTGCGGTCGAGCGTGTGTTGCAATTGAGGGCGATCCTCGATCGCATCGATCTCCCAACGGCCGGGGAGATGCCGGATAGCGCGGCAATGGTGCAGCGCAGTCTTAAGAAGTGGCGCCTGCCAAATACGGAAATCGACATTGTCTTAATTGAAGGCGGCGCGCGTGCCGGAGAATACTTGGTATCGGCCGACACGGTTGATCGGCTGCCGGAGTTCTATGAGCGGGTAAAGGGCCTGCCAATCAGGTCCGAAGTCACACTTGCACTTCGCACGGCGGTCGAAAAGCTTAATCCTGGCAGCACCGTCCCGATCTATGAGGCTTATCTGAGCTCGCCCGTGGGGCTGGGATTTATAGTGCCGCCAAGGTGGATACTGGGATTACCTTCGTGGGCGAAAGCCCGCATGCTCGGTCTGGCGTCATGGCAATGGCTGGGGCTAGGTGTCGGGCTCACGATCGGCGCGCTGCTGGTATTCATGGCCTACCGCCTGGCCCAGCGGATTGCTCACCATGGCGGGGGCGTGATGGCGCCAAGATGGGATGCCCTGCCGATTCCCGTGATGGTGGTATTGGTGGGAAGCACATTAATGCCGGTGGTGTATACGCTATTCCGGATCAGCGGCGATGTGCGCGTCTTTCTTGAGTATGTGCAAACCGGAGCAGTGTATCTGGCCGCGGCTTGGCTTAGTATGGTCGTGGCTATCATCGTAGGCGAGGTGATCGTTTCTTCGGAACACCTGCGAAGCCGCAGTTTAGACAGCCAGCTCATCCAGCTGGGCGCGCGATTGGTCGGGCTGGTCGGAGCAATCGCCTACTTGATCCGTGGGGCGGACAGACTTGGGCTGCCAGCCTATTCGGTACTGGCTGGTCTCGGGGTCGGCGGCCTCGCGGTGGCACTTGCCGCCCGGGATTCAATCGCGAATTTACTCGGCTCGATACTGATCATGTTCGAGAAGCCATTCCGCGTCGGCCATCTCATCCGGGTTGATGGCACCTTGGGCACGGTGGAAGACGTGGGGTTCCGCAGCACGCGCATCCGCACGCTCGACAATTCGTTGATTTCCATACCAAACAACTCGGTGGTCAATACAAAGGTGGAAAACCTCACGCTGCGCCCCGCGCGGCGCCAGCGGTTCCTGGTGCAGGTCACATACGACACGGCGCCTGGCAAGATGACGACGCTCTTGGAGGGTATCCGAAAGATCATCACCGACCATCCATTTGCTGATCGCACCAACTTCCATGTCCGGTTCAACGATTTCGGCGACAGCAGCCTCAACGTCTTGGTGATCGTGCACCTCACAACAGACGACTACGGGTTGGAATTGAAATACCGCGAAGAGATCTTGCTGCAGATCATGGCACTCGTGACCGGGATGGGGATCGACTTCGCGTTCCCGACGCGGACGCTGCATGTGGAGACCATGCCGCAAGCGGGCTTTGTGCCAGGCTGAGCGGTGCTTTCAGCCGCGTCGCCGACTTTGGGTCACATGTGGACGGGCGGTGGCAAGAGCTTTTTTTACGTTGGTGCCGCATTGGTCGAGTGCGGTCAGGAAGACTCTCAGAAACGCTATCTGGGCGCAGGAGTGCCATAGAAACACATCGGTGCACGCCCGTTCGAATACGGCCGCGCATCGGCACCGATTGCACCACACCGCCACGTGCTCCACATAGATGACTTTCAAAAAATTAGATCGCGTAAGCCGCGGGGGGCACTTGATTTAGATCAATCCACGCAGACATTAGTCCTCCACTCACGTAGTCGAATGTGGCCACGACAACCAACGCATCACCAACATGGCCGATTTGTCGGATGCCGATGACACTTGTGCTCATTACGCCGAAGGTTGCCAAATTTGCTGAACTACTCACCTTCCGATGTTTTGCCTGCGGCGACGTGCGGGCAATCGAACGGAAAAAGACAAGTGCGATTCAAACTGCCGCCTGGCCACGCCCAACATTTTTTCGCTAAAGATGTCGAACATCTAATAAGTAAAATATCACTGGCAGCCCAGCGCTTTGCGTGATCGTCAAAATAGATGACTCAACTACAGGCCGCCGGCGCCACAGACATTCGCTCCCTCGGCTAACCACCTAGATGAGATTGACCTGACGGCTTTTTTGTACCAGCGGGATAGAGACTACTGCATCGGCATGATCTCATCTAGATGGTTAGCCGAGGGCGCGAATGTTTGTGGTGCCGGCGGTCTATGTCCGAGAGCTGAGTGCGGTCTGATCGTGTTGTAGTGTTTCCGCCATTGCTCGATGACAATCTTGGCTTCCTTCAGACTGTAGAAGATTTCACCGTTGAGCAGCTCATCGCGTAGTTTTCCATTGAAGGACTCGCAATAGCCATTCTCCCAGGGGCTGCCGGGTTCGACGAACAGGATCTTGGCTCCAACCTGGGTCAGCCAGTTGCGCACGATCTTTGCCGTCATCTCGGCGCCGTTGTCGGATCGGATGTGCTCGGGGACGCCCCGCATGAGCATGATGTCGGCCATGGTCTCCAGTACGCCAAAGCTGTTGATCCGGCGCGCCACCCTGATAGCCAGGCATTCACGGGTGAACTCATCAATCAGCGTCATCAGCCGCAGCTTGCGGCCATCGTGGGTCTGCGCCTCCACGAAGTCGTAGGACCAGACATGATTGCGCCGTTCTGGCCTTAACCGGATGCAGGAGCCATCGTTGAGCCAGAGCCGGCCGCGCGGCCGTTGTTTCTTGGGTACTTTGAGCCCCTCACGGCGCCAGATCCGCTGCACCCGATCGCAGCCCACATCCCACCCGGCCTCGTCCAGCAACGACTTGATCCGACGATAACCGTACCGGCCGTACTGCGATGCCAACGCAATAATGGCCTGCGTCAGGGCATCCTCATCAGCACGGACAATGGTGGTGTAACGCTGCGTTCCCCGCGGCTGACCTACAATCCGGCAGGCGTGACGCTCCGACAGACTGTACTTTCCCCGAATGCGCTCAACCGCCTGCCGGCGCCGTTCGGGGCTTACAAGTTTCCCGAGGCAACGTCCTTGAGCACCTGCTTCTCAAGCGACAGATCGGCAACGAGACACCTCAGGCGGACATTCTCGCGTTCAAGGTCCTTCATCCGCTTCGCCTGATCGATCTCAAGTCCACCATATTCCTTGCGCCAGCGATAAAAACTCTGCAGCGATATGCCCGCATCCCGGCAGGCCACCGGCGTCGCGGCTCCCTGCGCCATCGATACTTCAATCTGGCGAAGCAGCGTCACAATCTGCTCCGCGCTGAACCTCTTCTTCGGCATGACCCAAGCTCCTTTCCAAGACCATTTTCTCACAAAGCCTGGTCTAAAAAAGCCCGGTCAGGTCAATGTTCGACCAATGAGAGGGATCAGTCACAGTTTCAAATATAAAATACGCTAAACCAAGATGGCTCTTTGCTTCCTTCCGCCAAGTTAGAAGGGTGAACGCGCTAAAGAAACAGATCGAAGATTTGCAGCGGGACTGAGCGATCGAATGGCGCCGACTATTTCGACGTCACGCGAATGTGACATTCGCTACCCTCAGCGAAACACTACGAGAGCGGATGTGAAGTGGGCGAGACACCTTCGGCGCTTAGCGCCAGATCGGACTCATGCATTGAATGATCGCTCCAATGCATAGCAGGCATTCGTCGAGCTGATGCTGTTTGGACCATTTCTGACACTATTATTTGGGCTTCGTAGCTCCGCGCTTTGGCGAAAACAACTCGATAAGGTTAAATGCAATGCATGCCCCTCAGTCACTCATAATTGTTGATCGCTATAGCGGCGTTGCACAGCTTTTTCACTGGCTGACAGCGTTGCTCGTGATTATCGCGTACATCGTAAGCGTGGGCGGTCCGGAGCTGCGCGTGTATTCGCCGGCCAATGATTTCAGCCGCAGTCTGCACGAACTACTCGGACTGAGCGTATTTGGGCTCACGGCGGCGCGCATGTGTTGGCGAGCAATCGTTTCTCCGCCAAAAAGCGTACAAATGCCAGCATGGATGGAGCTTGCAGCCAAGGCGGCGCATTGGGCGCTTTACTTACTTCTTGTGTTGGTGCCAGTCACAGCCATTCTAGGGGCATGGCTCGAAGGCCACCCACTCACGGTACTTGCTGTTGGAAATATTCAGCCATTGCTTCCGCAATCGCACGCACTTGGCTTAGTTCTGGCCGATGTCCATGGTTGGCTTGGCGACGCGCTGATTTGGCTCGCAGGCTTCCACGCTGTTGCCGCGCTATATCATCACTTCTGGCAACGCGACTCAGTGCTGTTGTCCATGCTGCCGAGAGGTAACAGCTTAAATTGGCTGCGCGGATTTTTCCCTGCTGCGGACAGCAAGTGGTGTAGTTGGCTCTTGGGCAATACCGCTCAACCCCCAAGGCTGACCCCCACCACCTTGCCCACGGAGTAAGTGATCCCGGCTGCGATGAAGCCGATTGAGCGCCGCAAGGTTGGCCGGCTCCGCAGCCTCTAGGCCCTGAAAACCGCTGTACGGGCCTTCTGAGGCCTCCAGCTCCAGCCGGCTCCTGTTAGCCAGATATTAGCCCAGCTATGCGTCGGCGGCGGTCCTGTCCTCGTAAGTCATTGATTTTGTTGGTCGGGGCAGCAGGATTTGAACCTGCGACCTTCTGGTCCCAAACCAGACGCGCTACCAGACTGCGCTATGCCCCGCTGTGCCGGAAATCGCGGAAGTTACTAGGGTTTTCCAGCACCCGAAGCAAGTCCCGCTTGGGCGGTCAACGGAACGAAAGGCGCTCAAACGGCAAGTTGCGGCGCCCATTCCACTGCAAATCCACTGCAAATCCATTTGCGGGTTCTCCACCCGTTCGCGCCCTCTCGCCGCTCGCCAACGCCACCTGAGCATGACGTTAGACCTAACCGAGTCTGTTGCGTCGGCGAAAGGCGGTTTCCCCTCAAGATCACCGACAGCGGCAAGCGCAGCATCGGCGTGTTCTCTAGCGTCCCCTTTCAATTCGGAAGGAAGCGCCAACCCAAAGAACTGATCGATAGTGCCGTGCGAAAAACTCCGGGGCGACAGGTTGTTCGTCACATTCTAACTTTCTAACGGTCTTGCAGCTTGCAGGACCATTTCCGGACGCGTGGATTCCCACCGCTCGGCAACTACTCAAGGGGGCTGCCGATCAGACCGATCAGCAGCATATATATGGATTGGCTTTGACCTGAGCGAGACAAGTTCATGTACACCACCCCTTCATACAGTTACTCACCGTCAAAGCCGAGCCGACAACGAATCATCGCAGCCTATTCCGAATGGATCCAGAGGCTCGTCGTCGCACGCTTCGAACCATATTTCCTGACGCTCCTCTTCAAACCCCTACCTGGCGGCAGACGTAATGCCCTATTGCTAGCCGAGCAGGAAGTGCAGCGCGTATATAGCATTCTGCTTACGCGTATCGAGCGCGATCCACGTAGCCGCGACCTAGAGGAGCTACCTCTTCTTCTCGCCGCCCTCGACCTTCCCGTACCCAAACCCGTCCAAAAGAAGCGAGCTACGCCATTACGCTACGTTCAGACCAACGATGGTCTCCACGTCCACGGTTTCTTTTTAGTTCCCCCGAGCACCAGAACTCCCTGTAAGCCTCGACCAACATATCGAGAACAAGCAACAAATCTACGCGGGCCATAGACGCGGTGAGTAATCCGCACTGACTCAGAGACCCAAATGTCAGAATCCGGTTGCTGCCCCGGCGGAATAATTTCCGGCTCGGGTTGCGGTCGTTTTCTACCGTCGCCAGCCATCGTTCAGCCACCAGTTGTCGGATTACGATAGCAAGTTATCGCTGGCTAAGGGGTGTCGGCAAACCGGCAATGTCCGCTTCTCTAATCGGCCGTTTGGGGTCAAGCACTTTCAGACTATCCACCGCTGCAGTGTTGATGTCGCTCACGGGCTCGCGCTTCTCTTCGGAATCGGCACCAGGGCCCTTCCATCATGGGATCCGAGGACGAGGTGGAACAATCTGTTACGCGGCCTTAGCGTCAGATTGACGATAGGTCCAAGCGGACATGCGAACTCACCTCATCCATCGTCCCGCGAGGGACATCATTCCACCGCTGGGTGGAACTCGAGTTTTCTCCTATCGCATCCGGCGACCTACACCTCTCATGCCACCGCGGCCTCCCGGGTCCACTGGAACTCGGTGCCATCAACCCATATGCGGTGCATGATCACAGCCAACCGGCGCGCCAAGGCGACGATCGCCTTCTTCATCCCGCGGTGCCTGGCGATCTTCATGGCCCAGGCCTTGAGCCAGGACCATCTCTTTGAATGCAACATGGCCTGAGCCGCTTCGTAGAGCATGACCCGCATCATCTCGTCTCCGCAGCGTGATATTCTGCCGCTGCGTTCGCTCTCGCCTGATTGATACTTGGCGCACGTCAGCCCAAACACCGCCCCGACTGACTTGGACTTCCTGAAGCGAGCGGGCACGTCGACGGTGGCGCGATAGGTCAGCGCCACCACAGGGCCGACCCCGGGGACCGTCATCAGGCGCCGGCACACCTCATCGTCCCGCACGATAGCGAGCAAGCGGCGGTGCAGGATACAAAACTGCTCGCGAAGCACTCGCCGGACAATGAGCATCGGTTCGACCAGCACCGCCAGGTCGGGGAGGTTCTCAACAAGCTCCCTGATGCGGGCCTCGAACCTAACTTTGCCCACCACGCCTACTTTGAGACCAAAGTTGCGTAACGTCCCGCGCAGGTCATTATCGACAGCGATGGCCTTCGACTGCAGCAGCTTGCGATGGGTCAGCAGCATTCGCTGTTTCTGGCTGCGTAACGTCTTCACATGCACCGGACGATAGAGCCCCGCCCGCATCATCTGCGCCATACCGCGTGCGTCATTGCGGTCGGTCTTGTTGATCTGCGCCTTCAGCACCGCCCGCATGTGCCGCGTCTCGACGCAGATCACCGGCAAGCCCGCTTCCGCGAGGGCGCTAAAGAGCCACTGTGACAGCGGCCCGGCTTCCAATCCAATCCGTTTGAAGTGATAGGCGGGGCTCTTCAGCACCGCCAGCAGAGCTTCCGGTTCACTCGCCACCTTCACTTCCCGTACAATCCTGCCCGTGTCATCCACAACGCAGATGCTGCTCTCCTTGACTGAAACATCTAGTCCAGCAAAATGGTCCATGCTGCGCTTCTCCTTCTGATGCTTGAGGCCGTACACACGGACCTCGTTTCACCATCAGCCTGAAGCGCAGCACCAAAAATATTCAGCTATCCACAAGCTGCCGGCCGATTACCCCATCTGTTACTCCAATAGCGTCCTAGATATTGCGGCTCGGCGAAGGGCGCGATGTGCCAATCGCGTCATTCGCTGCGGCGCAGAAACACAGCGGGCTATTTCACCATTGCCTACACGGCAACCGATGGCACTCACGTGCCGGTGGAGGAGCTGTGGACCGATGTGTTTGCTTCGCCCGGCTGGAGAACGACCGGAACCGGGGCACTGCTCGGGCGAAAGCCCGCTGTCACAGCGGGCGCTCGACATCCACCGCCGGCATAAACGCCGTGGATCGACCGTCCCCTCGGGTAGGCTCTCAGCGACTGATAACCTTCACACCCTGGCACCTAGATGCCGTGAGCGGGCGCCATCCACCTCATCTGCTTTTGGTCATTTGCGGTCTGGCTGATCGAGGCTGATAGTATCTACACTCCCCATTGACCCGAGGGACCGCCCATTGAAAATGGGCGTTTCCGCACCCACAGAGATCGGAAAGCCTATATGGCCGTCGAACGGATGCCTTGGTGGGCATGGACCTGGCCGCTCTGTGGCTGTGTAATTTTGTTATTAATCACTATTGTTGGCAAAATTGGCGCTCTCGTTGCAGTCGCGGGCGCCGTCCTGCTCGTAACGGTGTTTGCTGCAGTCTACCACGCGGAGGTGATCGCGCATCGGGTGGGTGAACCGTTCGGTACGCTGATCCTCGCGCTAGCGGTGACTGTGATAGAAACCGCGCTGATTGTTTCGGTAATGATAGTTGATCCCGGTGGAAATGCCGGACTGGTGCGCGACACCGTGTTTTCCGCCGTGATGATCGTTTGTAATGGGATCGTCGGTGCTTGCCTGCTGTTCGGCGCGGTTCGCCACCACGAACAGCAATTTCAATTGCAAGGCGCGACGGCTGCACTCGCTGTGCTGACGGCCCTGACGGGACTCACACTAATACTTCCGAACTTTGCAATCAGCGTGCCGGGTCCGACGTTCAGTACGTCTCAAATGGTTTTTGCCGGCCTCGTGTCCCTCACACTGTATGGCTCGTTTGTGTTTGTCCAAACGATCCGACATCGAGAGTATTTTCTCCCGGTCAAAGGTCAGGATGAGCATGGGGCGCCGCCTTCCTCCAGTACGGCACTTCTCAGTGTCGGGCTTCTTTTGGTGTCGCTGGTGGTAATCGTCGGCCTTGCGAAGATGCTGACGCCCACGATCGAGGCTGCAGTGATGCACGCGGACGTGCCGCGGTCGGTCGTAGGAATCGCGATCGCCGCTTTGGTTCTGTTGCCCGAAGGCCTCGCGGCCGTTCGAGCCGCGCAAGCAGATCGACTACAGACCAGCATCAACTTGGCGCTCGGATCGGCCCTCGCAACCATCGGCTTGACCATACCCGCGGTTGCGGCAGTCTCCATTGTAATGCGTCAACCCGTTCAACTTGGGTTGAATGGAAAGGATCAGGCTTTATTACTCGTGACGCTACTCTTGAGCGTGATCACGCTTGGCACTAGCCGAACCACAGTACTCCAGGGCATCGTTCACCTGGTGGTGTTTGCGGTCTTTTTGTTCTTCGCAATCGTCCCTTAAGGAGGTCATCCATGTGTACTGAGCAGAAGGCCGAAAAGATCATCGACTGTCTCCACCGCCGGAGTTTCCTCAAAGTCTCTGGCGCCATCACTGCGATGACGTTGATGGGCGCTGGCGCACTCAGCAGCATTGCCTACGCGGGCGCGCTGACCAAAGCGCAGCGCGATAAGTTGAGTCCCGACGACATTTTAGCATTGATGAAAAAAGGCAATAAACGCTTCTACACCGGCAAGCGTGAAGATCACAATTATCTTGCGCAGCAGCGCGCCAGCGCCAAAGGGCAATATCCTGCTGCGGTATTGCTTAGCTGTATCGACTCGCGAGCACCGGCCGAGACGATCCTGGATCTCCGTATCGGCGACATATTCAACAGCCGCGTGGCAGGCAACGTCGAGAATGCAGATATCCTAGGCAGCATGGAATTTGCCTGCAACCTAGTCGGGGCCAAGGTGGTTCTGGTCATGGGCCACACCGCGTGCGGTGCAATTAAGGGCGCAATTGACAATGCCGAACTCGGCAATCTCACGGGCTTGTTGGCGAAAATTAAACCGGCGGTCGCGGCCACGAAATATACCGGTGAGAGGACGTCGAAGAATTATGCGTTTGTTGATGCAGTCGCGCGCAAGAACGTAGAACTCACGATGGCCGACATTCGCAAGGGCAGTCCTGTGCTCGCCGAAATGGAGTCGAATGGAACCATCAAGATTGCCGGTGCGATGTACAATCTGGAGACCGGAGTTGTAGATTTCTTCAATTAACCGAGCAGACCCAGTGCACCGAGGCGGGGGGCCACATAGGAAGTGCGATAGGAAGCGGTACAGATCCTAGATTGGCGGGCGGGTCATACTCCGATGGGAACTGCAACCATGACCGGCTGAACTGCTCTGCCCCTTGAGCGGCTTCCGCTGGCTATTGAACGACGTCAAGTTTGACCATTGCAACGCCCCGCCGGACGATTCCCAACGTTTTGGCCGCAGAATACGAGACGTCGATCACCCGTCCGGGAACGTATGGACCGCGGTCATTAACCCGAACTGTCACCGAGCGCCCAGTCGCGAGGCTTGTCACACGCAGTCGAGTGCCGAATGGCAACGTGCGATGCGCGGCAGCGAAATTATATGGATTGAATGTTTCGCCGTTCGCAGTCCTCTGGCCCTCGGCGTAGAAGCTGGCAAGTCCAAATGATTTGATTTGTTTCTCGGCTGGACTTTTGTTCGTCGCAACTGGGGCATTTATTCTGGCAATATCCGCACCCGTTGTTCGACCGCCTTCTCGCGCCGCCGGTGGATCGGCGTTGACCAATTCTGATTTATTGGTGGCGATAGTGGATTGAGCGCAGGCCGCAAGTGTCAACGCCGTTAGTGCAAGGGCAAGCAGCTGAATGAGGTTACGAACACCAGCCGCCGAAATTGAAGGCGCGCTAAGATGAAAACGATTTGCCTTAGCAACTTCACAAGAGTTCCCTCGCCGGTTGATGCGAGACATAATTAGTCCCCCCGCCGACCGAAGTCCGGCAGGCAAAAAGGGCGACACCAAGGCCAGTGAAAGCCGCGTGCGACATCAAACAAAAATCTCAATTGCGTGTACCTGTTTTGCCACAGCATGCCTGATGCGATTGGAGGAATTTGTGACGTATCTCATGGCGTTAGCGAAAGCTTCGGTCTCTTTCCAACTCGCACAGGCATGGCTTTGGGGCGCTGCATAGGGCCTACCGGCAGTGCAGTAACTCCGCACTGTGGAGTCGCTCAAGGGTCAATCGCTGCGTAGTTTTTCAGGCTCTGCGCCGATCTTTGTCCGCTTTACTCCAATCGCGTCCTAAATGGTGCGGTGCCAAACCAGACGCGCTACCAGACTGCGCTATGCCCGGTTGAAGCGGCAGGGGTTACAGGCTTCGTCCGGACCTAGCAAGCAGGCCGCAGCCACCCATTATCAATGCTGCTTGAAGATCGGCGAAGCCACCTGATCGCCCGGGGCGATGCCGAGCTTTTCGGCGGTGCCGCCGATCACCTCCAGAACCGCCCGCACCGGCCCGCCCGAAGGGATCGTCTGCATCGACAATGGCTCGGCGTTCTCGGCGATGCGCAGGATGCGGCCATCGCCCTGGATAAAGATCATATCGAGCGGGATGTAGGTGTTCTTCATCCAAAAGGCGACGTCCTGGTCTTGGTGGAAGTCGAACAGCATACCTTTGCCTTCGGGCAGTTCCTTGCGGAACATCAGTCCTTTCTCCCGCGTAGCTTCCGTATCGGCAATTTCAACGGAAAAAATATGCACACCGGTCTTGCTGATGATCTCGACCGTCTGCGGAGGCGCGGCCCGTGCCGGACCGGCGACGAGCAAACTGATGAAAATGAAGGCAACCCAAGTCGATGTACGCATGCGCCCGCCTTTACGCGGCCGAACGCCGGGCGGCAACCCGAAAATTCATTGAAGCGGCTTAAGAACTAGTGGGAGGCAAGCCCGAGCGGTCCGCCGTCGGGGCGAACCTCGGCCGCCATCAGGCCCTTTGGCCCCGGACCGAAGCGCACCAGCACGGTCTGCCCCGGCCGCAGCTCGGCGATGCCGTAGCGGCGCAGAGTTTCCATGTGCACGAAGATGTCCGGCGTGCCCTCGCCGCGGGTCAGGAATCCGAAGCCGCGCAAGCGGTTGAACCATTTGACCTGGGCCCGCTCAAGCCCGCTGGTCGGCGTCACGGTGACGTGCGTACGAGGCGGCGGCATCTGCGCCGGATGCACCGCCGTGGTCTCATCCATCGACAGGATGCGGAAGACCTGCAACCCCTTGGGGCGCTGCAGCACCTCGCACACAACGCGCGCGCCTTCGTAGGCGGTCTGAAAGCCGTCGCGGCGCAGGCAGGTCACGTGCAGCAGCACGTCCGGCATGCCGTTGTCGGGTATGATGAAACCAAACCCTTTGGAGACGTCGAACCACTTGATGACGCCTGCCAACTCGATGAGGTTGGCTGTTGTTTCATCGATGAGTTCTCTGACCGTTCCCGGTCGGAGATCGCTGCCAGGCATTTTTGATTCAACCCCGTCCGACGCCATGACGCCGCACGCCGCCGCTTTCAGGCGCCTCTTAAAGGGCGATTTAACGAATCTGTCGATTCAAGATAACACCGGCCTGTGCGGCGAAAAGCGCAAAATTCGCTTGCACACAGCTCTATGCACAGCGCAGCGAGATGCGAATCAGTGGGCGATGAAGGGCCCGAGCACGTCGCCGATGTCATCGCGCACGACCAGATCGGCAAACTCGTCGAATTCCGTCGGCTCGCGATTGATGATGACGAGAGAAGCGCCGTTGCGTTTCGCCATCAGCGGAAATCCCGCCGCCGGCCACACGATAAGCGATGAGCCAATGGCGAGAAACAAATCGCAACGCATTGTGAGTTGCTCGGCGCGCGCCATCGCTTCGGTCGGCATGGCCTGTCCGAACGAAACGGTGGCCGTCTTGATGAAGCCGCCGCAGGCGCAATCGGGCGCGCGCTCATCGTTCGCGTCAAATCGCTGTCTCACCCAGGCGAGCTCGTAGCGCTCGCCGCAGTCGAGACAGAGCGCGTAGGTGGTATTGCCGTGCAATTCGACGACGTCGGCCGCCGCGACGCCGGAAACCTGATGCAGATTGTCGATATTCTGTGTGACCAGCGCCGGCACTTTGCCGGCGCGATAAAGGCTCGCTAGCGCCAGATGCCCACGACCCGGTTTCACCATGGCGAAATTGTCCTGCATGGCAAAGCGCCGTCGCCAGGCTTCGTCGCGCATCTCCTGGCTGGCGACAAAATCGTCGAACGGGATCGGCTGGTATCGCGTCCATAATCCACCCGGCGAGCGAAAATCGGGAATGCCGCATTCGGTTGAAATTCCCGCCCCGGTGAACGGCAAAATCGTCGCCGAGACCTCAATCAGGGCGCGAAGGCGGTCAATCGCTGTTTTAAGTTCGAGCGCGATCATGATTATATGCGGCAGGCCGGCACGGCCACACTATATAGTCCAACGCAATCCCAAGAAAATCCCAACAAACCGTAAGACGAGGTTCACCATGCGATATCTGCACACCATGCTGCGCGTCCGCGATCTCGACGCGGCGCTCGATTTTTATTGCAACAAGCTCGGCCTCAAGGAGACGCGCCGCCGGGTGGACGAGAAGAACCGCTATACCCTCGTGTTCATCGCCGGTGGAGATGATCTCGGCCTCGTCGAGGATAGCAAGAAGAAGGGCCGCCCGGCGCCCGAAGTTGAGCTCACTTTTAACTGGGACACCGAGGACTACGGCGAAGCGCGCTATTTCGGCCATCTTGCCTTCGAGGTCGACGATATCTACGCGACCTGCAAGAAACTGATGGACGCCGGTGTCACCATCAATCGCCCGCCGCGTGACGGCAACATGGCCTTCGTCCGCTCGCCCGACAAGCATTCGATCGAACTGCTGCAAAAGGGAGCTGCCAAGGAGCCGCAAGAACCGTGGAAGTCGATGCCCAATACCCCCAAGTGGTGACCAATACCGCCGGCTTGCCGGTCTCGGTGAACGTCACTATACCCACCCGGAATTCAGCGCCCTTCGTCTAGCGGTCCAGGACGCCGCCCTTTCACGGCGGAAACACGGGTTCGATTCCCGTAGGGCGCGCCAATGATTTCAATGGCTTAGAGAAAGGCAGAATCTCGATGTCCAACATATGGCCAATAAGCGCCGCTGGTGCGTTGTGCACGCTGGCCCGTAGCTGTGCCTACGAAGGGGGCGGCAAACGCGTGGGCGGCGCCCGCAGCTCCAAGAAAGCTTATCGCGGCAGGTCTTGGTGCGGCTCAGAATGAAAGGCTGAAGGTGTTGTTCCCCTGAACAACCTTGGTTTCGCCGAGATCGCTTACAGAAAGATTGAGCCGCGCCCTCACCTGTCGATAGGCGTCTTCGGAGAGACAAATTGCCCCGGGTCGGGCAATCCCTTCCAGTCGCGCGGCGACGTTGACGCCGTCGCCCATGAGATCGCCATCGCTCTTTTCGACCATGTCACCGAGATGGATTCCGATCCGAAATTCGATGCGTCGATCGGTTGAACTCACCGCCAATATCAGACATCGCCCAAGGATATTGCCCGCGCGGCATATGTCGCGCGGGCAATGATCGATCGCTTCTGATTTGATTCGGCTACGAAAGCAGATCAGCTGTTGTCCGGGCGGACGAAGCCGGTGTGGCGATCGACGATGAAGCGATCGACCAGCGAATTGTCCTTGGTGACGATGTCGGCGGTGATCGTGTCGGCATCATTCTCCTTCACCTCGCCGAGCTTGAGCCGCGGATTGTCGCGCCGAGCCAGCCAGCGTTCCATGCGGCTCTTCACATCGTCGATGCTAAGGTTAAGTGATTGATTGCGCTGCGTGTCGGCCCTGCGATCATAGCCGGGACCGTAACCCTGCATCATGCCGGGACCATTGCCGCCGCCCCAGCCGCGCATGTGGTAACCCGGGCCGTAGCCTTGTCCCTGGTTTTCGGTGGGGCCGGATCCGGTCTGGTTGACCTGACCAAAGGTCGGGCAGTTCCATTGTCCCTGCCCTGGTACGCCGCTCCATCCGCCCATGTGGCCGTCGCCGGGGCCGTAACCGCCCATCATGCCGGGGCCGTAGCCGCCCATGTGCCCATAACCCGGGCCATAGCCACCGCCCATCATGCCCCAGCCTTGCGCTGATGCCGGCATCTGGTAGCTCAACATCGCGCCGGCCAGCGCCACCGCAAGTCCGGCACCGATCAGTGTTCGTGTCCGCATTGTATTTCTCCTTGTGTTTGATCGAACTGGAATTCGTTCAGGCAGGCGTCGCGCTTGGCGCTACCAGCCCATCATCCCGTGTCTGTAACCTGAGCCGTAGCCGTTACCCTGCATCATGCCGGGGCCGTATTCGCCGTCACGATCGCGCATGTGGTAGCCCGGGCCGTAAACTTGCCGTTGGTCATTATCGCGATCGCGGTCGTAGCCGCGCATGTAACCGTAGCCTTGCATCGGGCCGAAACCTTGCCCGTAACTCTGTCCATAACCGTCCATCATGCCGGGGCCGTAGCCGGGGCCGCCTTGCGCAGACGCGGTCAAGGTGAAAGCCGCAACCCCGGCCACAAGCGCGGCCGCGATGGCGAGACCGATCAATGTATTTCCCGTTTTCATAGAATTTCTCCTTATGCTTGCAATGGCACTTGCCGTCGCCGGGTGCATTAGGAGCGCGACCTGTCACTCAAGTTTGTCGGCCAAGCGCGATTTTGTGACCAGATGTGTCGGAGCGGCTATCCGTCAAAAATCGTTACAATGTTTTTGCCCTAATCAGCCCGGCCCGAACTAGATTTCACCCATGAATGCCGGTCCGCACATCCTGATTGTCGATGACCATCGCGAGATACGCGATCTGGTATCGCGCGCGCTCGCCAAAGAAGGCTTCCGCATCAGCACCGCCGCCGACGGCAAGGCCATGCGCAAGGTGCTGACCGATGCCCGCATCGACCTCATCCTACTCGACTTGATGTTGCCGGACGAAGACGGGCTGTCGATCTGCCGGTCGCTCCGCACCGACAGCGATATTCCGATCATCATGCTCACCGCCAAGGGTGACGAAATCGATCGGGTGATCGGCTTGGAGATGGGCGCCGACGATTATCTGCCCAAGCCATTCGGCAGCCGCGAGCTGATTGCGCGTATCCGCGCCGTGCTGCGGCGCAATCGCGCGCAGCAACCGGTGGCCGATCGCGACAAGTCCAAGCGTTACCGCTTCGAGCGCTGGGCGTTCGACGTCGACAAACGCGAACTCACCGGCGACGACGGCGTCGCGATGCCGCTGAGCACCGGTGAGTTCGACCTGCTGCTGGCACTGGTTGAGCATCCGCAGCGCACTTTGAGCCGCGACCAGTTGCTCGATCTGGCACGCCACCGCGCCGCAAACACGTTTGACCGCAGCATGGATACGCAGGTGAGCCGCTTGCGCAAGAAAATTGAGCGTGATGCGAGCGACCCCAAACTCATCAAGACCATATGGGGCGGCGGCTACATCTTCACGCCCGATGTGAGGCGGGAATGACCCGCTTCCTGCCCAAAAGCCTGTTCGGGCAAACGCTGCTGATCCTGTTGTTGGGTCTCGTGGTCTCGCACGCGATCGGCGCCTGGATTTACGCCGGGGCGCGCGAGCAAGCGGTGCGGGCGGTCGGCGGCTACGCGGCGGCGCAGCGAGTTGCCAATCTTGCCCGCCTCGTCGAGGAAGCGCCGCCCGATTGGCGCACGCGTATCGTGCAGGCGCTGAGTGATCCCGGCTTTCACGTGGCGTTACTGGCGCAGCCGCCTGAACTGCCGCCAGCCGATGCAGAGGGCGCTGCCGCGGCAATCGAGGACTATTTGCGCCAACAGCTTCCCGGCGCGCCTAACCGTCAAGTGCGCGCCGCGGTCATTGCGCCAGCCGGAGTGGCGCCTGACGCGCCATTCGATCATCGGCCCTACTTCGGGCCGATGGGCGGCATGGGTGGAATGGGCGGCATGATGCAGCAGATGATGGGACCAAATTTTGGCGCCTGGCGCAGCCTGCAAGTGGCGGTGAAGCTCGTCGACGGACAATGGCTCGCCTTCGACACCACCTTGCCGCAAGGACCGCCGTCGGTATCGTGGCAGTTCATTATTTCCATGGCGCTGATGGGTCTGATCGTGATCGTGGTCTCGGTGTGGGCGGTGCGCCGCGTCACCGCGCCCCTTGGCATGCTCGCCGGCGCCGCCGACCGCCTCGGCCGCGACGTTTCGGCCGCGCCGCTCGCCGAGGCCGGAACGATCGAGATGCAGCATGCCGCACGCGCATTTAACAGGATGCAGGACCGGCTGCGCCGACTGATCGAGAGCCGCACGCAGATGCTGGCGGCGCTGTCGCACGATCTGCGCACGCCGCTGACGCTGCTGCGGCTGCGCGCCGAGGAGGTCGCCAACGCCGACGAGCGCGACAAGATGCTGGCGACCATCGGCGAAATGAACGACATGATCGGCAGCACATTGGCCTTCGCCCGCGACGAGGTGCGCTCCGAGCCGCGCCGGAAAGTCGACATCGCCGCGCTGCTTGCTACGGTCGTTGACGATATGGCAGATGCCGGATTGCCGGTGACCATGCAGCCGACAGCGCCAGTGGTCCACGAATGCCAGCCAAGCGCACTCAAACGCGCGATCACCAACCTGCTCGACAACGCGGTGAAGTACGGCAAGCGGGCCACGGCGGCGATCACCGCCACGGATAAAGTGATCGAGATCACCATCCACGACGACGGGCCGGGAATTCCCGAGGCGGAGCTGCCGCGGGTGTTTCAACCGTTTTACCGGGTCGAGGACTCACGCAACCGCGACACCGGCGGAACGGGCCTGGGGCTGGCGATCGCGCAGTCCATCGTGCAGGCGCATGGTGGCGAACTCACGCTCGCCAACCGCTCGGGCGGCGGTCTGCGCGCCTGCATCACGGTGCCTGTTTAGCGGATGGGTAAGATCAGGGACTTAACTGACTAGTGTCGCTTCTAGGTTTCGAAAGGAAACAATTTCATGCCACGTATTGGCTTGGCAGCACTGCTATTTTTGGTCGCCGGGGTTTGCCCCAGTCAAGCGCAAGATACTCGCGAGCTCGTCCGTCTGCCGGAACCTATGCAGGAACATATGCTCGGCAATATGCGGGATCATCTTGCGACGCTAAATGAAATCATAGGTGACATAGCGAATAGCAAGTTTGATGAGGCTACAAAGATCGCAGAACAGCACCTTGGAATGACTTCGCTAACCGCCCATGACGCCGCACATATGGCTCCCTTTTTTCCGAAATCGATGCAAGATATGGGAACCGGCATGCACCATGTGGCAAGTCGTTTGGTCATTGTTTTGCAGGACGCCTCGGTATCACCATCGCTCGATACGATGCGAAATGTCAGCCGCGCCATTCATGAGGTCACGCAGTCATGTGTGGCTTGTCACGCAACCTATCGAGTGCGCTAATTGACGCGAAGCTGCCGATGTCGCTTATGGGTCTTGGCTGTGTCAAAACTCATAAACCTGCCGCGCGCATAGGATAATTTTGTAGAGATTGAGCGGCATAAGAACTGACATGCTGCAGACGTATGTGGGGATACTGCTTTGAAGAATTTTATTTTCTACATTTCTCCGACGTATGAGTTTTCACAAAGCCTGTAGTGTAGCGGTCTTTCTTGAATACGACCGGGTGCTCTTTGCTAGGCGGTAGTTAACTCACGAAATAACACCCTTACCGAATCTGGCTTTGCGGTCGACTGAACCGACTGAGCTCGGCGAAGCAAAAATTGATCCCACCGTGGCGACGAAGGACATCCTCTAACGGTTCAGAAGGTAATTTGTATTCCGCCGCAAATATCAAAGCCCGCGCCCATTTGCATCGGGCTTTTCCATCGACGTGCTTCAGCGAGCTCGTGCACCGAATAACCGCCGCAAACGGCTCGATATTGTCCAGCCGTTCCTGGTGCCTCAACCATAACGCTCGATCCGCTCGGTCAACTGCCCGATTTTCTTTCTGCCATACCGACACCAAATCAAACAATGCCGTCAGATATTGATAAATAGAAAACCGAACATGCAGCCGCGGGATTTCCGCCACGCATGGCGCACTCGCCTCAAATCAGCCGAAAGAACACTGTCCGGATACTCATAAATCTGAGGCGGTCGGCAGCGGCTAGTCCAGATGGGGGCAAAGACGAAAGAGCAAGACTTGGTATCGGAATTAGTAGGGGGCTGACGAAAGTCGGTAAAAGGGGGCAGTATTATATGTACCTTCGCGCCCTCGGCTAACCATCTAGATGAGATCATGCCGATGTAGTAGTCTCTATCCCGCTGGTACAAAAAAGCCGTCAGGTCAGGTTCGACGATCTATGTCGGTGCTCCGATTGGCACGGCTCAGGCTCTGGCGGTCCTGCTCAACGGCAAGGCCCCGCCCGTCAACGAGTGTCGGGAGTAAGCCCGATAAGAAGCCACTGCGCCTTGGTGCAATAATCCGAAAGGACGAGCAAAATGAAGCTTCGCTTGATTGGTGCAATATTTGCCATCTCGCTTTTTCCGATGGCTGCAAATGCACAAGTCGTCATCAACATGGGCGCGTTTACGTGCAGCCAATATCTAGCAATGCCGTTGTCTATGTCTGTTGATTTCTCGGCGTGGATGAGCGGCTGGTACAGTTATCAAACCCGCAGGACATTTGTGGATATTCTTGCGCACCAGAACAATATCGCGAAACTAAAATCGTGGTGCCAATACAATCCGCAAGCAAGCGTGATGACTGCCTTGCAGACCGCGATTGGTCCGCAGTGACGTTCTTGACACCCGGAGGAAAGCCATGAGATGGAAGGTTCTTTTCATAGCCGCGACTTTGCTGATAGGCGCTTCAAAACCAAGCGCGGCACAGATCGCTGTAGATATGAATCAGATCACTTGCGGAAGCTATCTCGGATATAGTCCAACGATTCGGAATTTCGTCCGCTTTTGGATGAGCGGTTATTACAATGCGGCTGCCAATAGCAACGTCTTGAACTACGACAGCTTTCAAAAGAATTCAGCAAAGGTCACGGCCTACTGCAAGACACACCGGTCTCTGACGCTGCCGACCGCGATCCAGAACCTCGGCATTTGGTAGTGAACGATGAATGCTTCCCGACGAAACATTGCGCGCGTTGCAAAAATGGACAACTGTGTGGAGGATGACATGAACATTAACATTCGTTTCGTCCGCCTCATTTTGGCAATGCTCACAATCGGGCTCGTGTTCGTCGGTGCCCCTGCCCAGGCGGCCAGCTGGCTTGAAAAGAACTTTTGGCTCTCGGGTCCGCGCTATGACAACGTCGTCCCACCCTGCGAGGCTGGGCTAGACAAGATTGTGGACGGATTTGCGACGACGGAGAGTCGGTTTTGGAATTCGGACCTACACATCACTGGGTTTGCGGACGTTCGTGAAACGGCCTTCGATCCGTGGGCGTCGCAATCGATCCCGCGACGTTATTGTACCGCCTTCGCACAGGTATCCGATGGTAGCCGCCACAGGGTTAAGTACTGGATTGGCGAAGACACGGGATTTATTGGTGCGACGTGGGGCGTCGAATGGTGTGTGGTCGGCCTCGATCGCAACTGGGCCTATAATCCAGCTTGCCAAATGGCTACACCCTAGCGACGTCGCTTGCGGCGACGAACATTCGCGAAATGGTGCCGGGGCGCGGCGATAATGTCCTACGAAGGGCGGAATTTAGATTGAGGTAGCATCGTAGCAGGTCGGCACCTGCATCCGGAGCTAGTAGTTATGGAATCGTCGTTCGGCATATTGGACGCGTTTGCTTTTGTCGTGTTCGCTGTTCTCATCTTCGTTGGCGTGATCATCGTCGTCGGTCTGGGAAAACTCCCAGGTCAGCTTGCTCGCAAGTGGGGCCATCCGCAGGCAGCCGCGATTACAGCCATGAGTTGGATTGGGATCGCGACTGGCGGGCTGCTTTGGCCTATCGCGTTTATCTGGGCATTCGCGGCCCCATTGGGAGCGAAATCCGTGGCAATCAGTGACGATCGGCAATCATCCGGCGTCGTTGAAAGCGGCGCCCCAATGCGTGGGCCGGCTTTGCGCAGCTCCTCCGACGACAAGGAGCCGCGGCTATGATCGCATTCCTGATCATTATCTATACAGCCGTCGTGCTTGTTCTGTTCAAGGTCCTGCGGGTCAAGCCGACAGCGTATGTCATTGCATCAATATGTCCGTCGTCAGATAATTTGAGACAGATGGCGATCTGATTTACGGGAGTGACCGGCTCATCTGGTTTTAGTTTATGCGGCTTTCTTTTGATGCTGCAAGCGTCGATTCTGGATTGTGTTGCGTTTGATCCTTTCTCTTTCCAACAGGATTGTTTGACCGCGCCCGAAGTAGACGTCGGCCGGCGTTAGATTGCTCAAGCTCTCATGATAGCGCCGATGGTTGTAGTGATCGACGAACCGGCCAATGCTGGCTTCAAGATCACCCGGCAGGTAATAGTTTTCCAGGAGGATGCGGTTCTTGAGCGTCTGATGCCAGCGCTCGATCTTGCCCTGTGTCTGCGGATGATAGGGCGCGCCGCGAACGTGACCCAAGTTCTGTGTATCCAACCAATCTGCCAACTCAGCCGAGACATAGCTGGAACCATTATCGCTGAGCAGGCGCGGCTTATGGATAACCCGAGCCTGATCACAGCCTGAGGCCGTAAGAGCAAGATCCAGAGTTTCGGTCACGTCCTGTGCCTTCATCGTCGCGCACAGCTTCCAGGCGATGATGTAGCGCGAGAAGTCGTCCAGGACCGTGCTGAGATAGAACCAGCCCCAGCCGGTCACCTTGAGATAGGTGAAGTCCGTCTGCCAGAGCTGGTTTGGCGCCGTCGTCTTGTCCTTGAACTCATCGGCCGCCTTCATGACGATGTAGGCTGGACTTGTGATCAGGTCATGCGCCTTAAGCAGCCGGTACACCGAGGCCTCCGACACAAAATAGCCGGCCGTATCGGTGAAGCGCGTGGCCAGTTCCCGGGGCGACAGCTCGGGCTCATCCAACGCCAACTGAACGATCCGCTCGCGTATGCCTTCAGGGATACGGTTCCAGACGCGCTTGGGCCGCGGTGATTTATCTTCCAGTGCTTCTGGTCCGCCGGTCTGCAGGCGATCGTACCAGCGGTAGAACCTTGCCGGCTGGATGCCCAGCTTCGCAAGCGTCCGGCGCACCGGCAGATGGGATTGCTCGACCAGGCGGATGATCTCCAGCTTCTCGAAGGCGGGGTACCTCATTCCTCGTCTCCCCCATCCCCGATCATGCTTTTTTTAAGCAGGCGCAATTCGAGCGCCTGTTCAGCCACGACCGCCTTGAGTTCCTGCGCCTCACGCCGCAGGTCCTTGACCTCGCCACTGGTCGCCGCCCGCGCCGTGTCGCCGGCCAGGCGCCGTTTACCGGCCTCCAGGAACTCCTTGGACCAAGCGTAATAAAGGCTCTCGGCAATGCCTTCACGGCGGCAAAGCTCGGCGATGCTGGACTCGCCGCGTAGGCCGTCCAGAACGATCCTAATCTTCTCTTCAGACGAATGGCGCTTGCGCGTGGCCCGGCGGATGTTCTTCACGAGCCGCTCGGACGGCGATTCAGGGTGTTCGGATTTCTGTCTCATCTCCACTCCTTAATGGTTACGATGAGCCAGAAATCCTCCGTTCCTCAAGCCGTTAAATCTGTCTCACAGGTGCTGATCCCGGACAATAACGTCCTGCCGATCTTTAAACAGCGGCTGAATGCCAAGACGCTGATTACGACGCCGAACTCCGATGTGATCTATGCGCTGGGCTATCTTGATTTGAAAGAGGATGGTCCGATTGTCATCGAAGTGCCACCGGGGTTGCAGGGGATCATTGATGATTTTTGGCAACGCCCAATTCCTTCCATCGGTGAGATTGATGGGCGAAAGTGGAGCGGCGATGTGGGATTACCCGGCCCGGACAGGGGCAAGGGCGGTAAATACCTGATCTTGCCGCCGGACTACGCGGGCAAGGTTCCACCGGGTTATTTCACCTACCGCTGCGGCACGTACGGCGTGTTCGTGTTTTGGCGCGGATTTTTCAAGAACCCGAAGCAACTCGAAGAACCTGTGCGGGTGATGGAGCAGACGCGGATTTATCCGCTCGGAAAAAAAGAAATGGCGAAGCCAATGAAATTCCCCGATGCCTCGCTTGTGCCCGCCAACATGCTTTATCCGCAGGATGGTACGGCGTTCGATATGCTGTCGCGGTTCATTGACCATGAGTACGTCGATCCCGCCGACATGTATATGCGTGGCATGGCGGCGGAGCTTGGCATCGTGAAAGGAAAGCCCTTCGCGCCTGATGCTTCCGCACGCGCTCTACTGGATAAAGCGGCACGCACGGCCACGCGCATGGGCCACGTAATGGCCTATACACCGTCGCCACTCGTGACGAATGGCCTCTGGTATCCCGACCGGCACTGGATCAACGTCTTCCCCGGCAACGCCACCTTTACGTCGAACTCGTTCGACTACATCAATGCACGCACCGCCTTTTTTACCTACGCCTATTCCACCAGTCCCGGCATGGCCGTGAATATGGACAACGTTGGCGCGAAATACCCCGCAACTTTTTTTGATGCGGACGGCGATTACCTGAGCGGGGACCAGAACTACAAGCTGCATGTACCCAAAGATGTCCCTGTTGCCCTGTTCTGGTCGGTGACTGTGTATGATCCGATCACCGGCTCCGGTCTTGATAACGGGCAGCCATTTCCGTCCTTAAATACGATGGATAAGCCGGTGCAGAACACGGACGGCACTATCGACATCTACTTCGGCCCGAAGTCTCCCGGCGAAGGCAAGAACTGGTTGGCCACGATCCCCGGCAAAGGCTGGTTCACCATCTTCCGTCTGTACGGTCCGAAGCAGGCTTTCTTTGACCAGACTTGGAAGCTCAACGACATCGAGAAGGTGAAATGACGCCCAGAGGTTCGGGTTACAAGGGTTTAAATATTTGATGTTGGCAACAGAGTTGATGCGAAATTGAGCGCACAGCGGCGGCGAAGTTTTCCGCAGCGGCTATTGTGACTTCACACCTTCCGCACGATTTTTCGGCAAAATTCAACGGCAACTAAAAGGTGAAAGTTTGTTTCCGTCACATAATTCGCCGTCCGGCACCGTCCCACCTTTCCACTTTCGCTCCTTCACGAACCTCTTTCGATAATCGCCATTGAGTTCGACCGCACGACACACAGCCGGAACAACATTCTCAGATTTTTAAGTTTTTTTGGTTTGCTAAACTCGTTCGGGACGGTTGACTTGTGGGTGGAGCTACCTCAGAGCCACAAAATTCCAAAAGCAATTGTCAGGACCGTGAGTGGCGCGCCCACCTTAAAATAGGCCCAAAAACTTAACTCCACGTTCCGCACCTTTGCACGTTGGGCGACGATAAGGTTGGCAACCGAACCGACTAGTGTAAAATTTCCGGCCAGCGTCGCCGCCATCGCGACCACGAGCCAAGCGCGTTGGGGGTCCTGAAGACTGGGCACAAATGATTTAAGTACGAGTACGGCCGGAACGTTGCTAATTACATTGGACAAAATCGCCGTGACGCCGCCGAGAATGACCATATTGTCAAGATGCTGACGGCCGACTGCAACTCTAACATCCGGCGTTATTACCGCCTTCTCAAGTCCACCGACCACGACAAATAGGCCCACAAACATCACAAGAAGCGGCCAGTCGATTTCAACATAAACTTTTTCGGGCCTTACGCGGCGTGTGAGTAGCAGAAATGCGCCGCCAATGATTGCCACCTTGGCAACAGGTTGGCCTAAAAAAAACAGCACCACCATAACCACCAGAACAACGATGGTCTTTACCAGTAGTGGCCCATGATAATGGCCCGGATAGTCGACGCATTTAAATCGGTCGGAGGTAAGGAATTCCCTCCGATAAGATAGTGTGATTAGCGCCGCGGCAATTAGCAATCCAACAACCGCTATCGGAGCCAGCGCCGTGGCGAAAACGCCATACGGAATGTGCGAAATGCTACCGATGATGATGTTTTGGGGATTTCCGGTAATCGTCGCGACACTGCCAATATTCGATGCAGTCGCAATCCCGAGCAGATAAGGGGCGGGATTTCGTTTCAGCCGACCAACGATTTCGAGTATGAGCGGCGTCATTACAAGGCAAATCGTATCGTTGACAAGGAATGCGGAGAGAAATCCCGAAGCGATGATAACCATCCCGAGCAACGTGATCGGCCGACGAACATGTGCCGCAATCCAATGGGTAACAACGCGAAAGAAGCCAGATAGTCGAAGGTTAGCGACAATAATCATCATGCCGAATAGCAGTACGATTGTATTAAAGTCGATGGCTCGATAGGCGTCCTCAATTGATAATACGCCCGTGGCAACCATCAAACTGCCACCAAGCAGAGCTGCTCCGGCCCGGTCAATTCGATAAAGCGGCATCTTGCCGATGGCTACGACCGCGTAAGTTGAAAGAAAGATCAACCACGCAGCAGTGGTCATCGTTTGGGGCATCCAGTTCATTATTCCAATCAAGCCTTGGCTTGACGCCAAAGACAAGATGCAAACCGTGTCTTTGATCGGCGGCTGATACGCGGCCGCACCAGCTATTAAAAAGTGAAAAATTGTTACGGTCGCGATAATTCGCCGTCCGGCAACCGCTCACCGTCCCACCTTTGCACCCTACAAATCTGGCCATGTGTTAAATTTAAATTCCACCCCTTGAAATCGTTTTCGCCTCTTCCCATTGCGCTGCCCGCCCGCTGAGACAACACTGTCATATCGAAATGGCATGTTGATCTCAGTCAATGCAATTTTTTTCTGGTCTGCTATCGAAACAGGACCCAAATCTAACAAGAGGAGTTGGACATGGCTGAAAATGTGACGAAACTCCCTGTTAAAATGCAGGGGAAAGCTGCCAGCGTTCCGTCCACGATGGAACCATGGGCACCTTTCTTGAGCCTTCGTCGAGAAATGGATCGGCTTTTCGACGATTTTGGCAGCGGCTTCTGGCGTTCTCCCTTCCGTTCAGGCTTCGGGGTTGAGCCATCTTGGCAAAACCAAATGACATGGGCTGCTACACCGGCTGTCGATGTTGTCGAAAGCGAGAAGGCGTATGAGGTTACAGCCGAATTACCGGGGATGAACGAGAAGAATATCGAAGTGAACCTCTCCAATGGTAATCTAACGATCAAAGGGGAGAAGCAGGAAGAAAAAGAGGAAAAGAAAAAGGACTATTATGTGCAAGAGCGGCACTTCGGCTCCTTCGAGCGTACTTTCCAAGTGCCGGAGGAGGTCGACGCGAGCAAGATCGAGGCGAGCTTCAAAAAGGGCGTCCTTACTGTGACGCTACCCAAAAAGCTCGAAGCACAAAAACTTGCAAAGAAGATCGAGGTCAAGGCGGCCTAATACACGACGATTAAAGCCCCGGCATTGTCCGGGGCTTTTTTATTGGGCAAACCTGTCTCCCACGGTGTCAAACCTCTCAGAAGTTCAATTTTTTATCTTTTCTATATTTGCACTTTCACTCGAACCGGCTCGTCATCAATCCGCGTCTGGTTCCCATCGCAGACATAATGCATTGATACGATGATGCAATATTTTCGATAGTGCGGGGCTAGTCGCCGCTAAGGTCTGTATGGGTACGTCAGCGATGCTGACAAAATCGTCATATGAATTTCGTACGCGAAGCTTCCACGATAACTATGACAATGATCGTGCCGCTGTCGCACAACCATTTGTCATCATGAATCGTTGATCGGTCTTCCGCGCTCAGGGAAATTCTCGTGGACGTGGCGTTGCGCAGGCGGATGATATTGCGTCGCAGTAAATATTTTTGCGGCCGGTGCCACAAGATCGCCGCGATGATTTGATCCTGTTCGTCATCCAGGACAACCATCGGGCTGTTCGCCGCAGAGGAGCACTTTGAATGTGCGACTATAGTCTGCACGCCGTCGCATCCCGACCGGCAAAGGTCGGCGATAGACTGGTATCAACAAGGTTCACCAACTCGATCACGCGTGGTTTTGCGGCAATCAACGAGCCAAACGTGGCGGTGTGTCTGTCGCCAGGCACGGAAATCACGTTTGAGAAAGAAGTCGAGTACGAACACGGCTGGGGGCTTTTCCGGAACCAGAAGATTGCGGAAAAGGTGGCCGTATTTCGGCAAATCGATCTGCACAAACCCGCCGTGCATCACGACGCTCTGGAATTCCCTGATGGGACGAACATCCTGGTCAATGCTCTTGTTGAAGGTCAGCATGTGGTCGTGTTGCAGTTGCCAGCCACAGCACGACCAGCAACCGTCGTAGACCGGGAGCGGACGCCCCTCGTCGTATAGTTCGGCTGTGCAGTTTGAGTTTTGCGTTGGTTGCTCGGCGAGGAGCCATCTCTCGCCCTGCAAGTGGAGGGTATTTGCCTTCTCAAAAGGCCACTGGGTGAGCTCAGCCGTTAAAGGCATCACAACGGATAACAGTCATGAAATCGCAATTTGAACGACAAGAACCCCCTGACGTCTCAGAGGAACAACAAGCGGTCAACGAACTCATCAAACTCATTCGAAAATTACGTTGGTTAGGCATGGACGATGAGGCGGCGCGCGTACAGATGACGTTGGCAACATCCGACGTGAGGCTGGCGAATTGCGTGATCACTGGACCGGGTGAAACGGACTAGCAACGCCAAATTAAAGAAAGAGGGAAATCCAATCTGCGATCTGTTGATGCTCATTCAACAAAACTTGGAAAGCGTAACGGACCAGTGCTGATAGGCCATTGGTGCGTTAGCAAATATAGACGCCTATCGAAGGGAGACTGTCATGACTGACTTAGCCGCCGATACGAAAGGAGCCAAACTGAAGCAGCCACCACTGACAACATCCTCGCCCGGTCTTGCCTCCGAGTTTCCGCGTTCGGAGAGTAAAAGCATCGAGCTCCCGATGTTGTTTCGTGACCTGTCCGAAAAAAGTGCCGAGTTTGGGAAGGAAAACTGGCAGATAATGAAGCCTGCCGTCGAGAAACTCACCGAAATGCTGCACGACACCTCCTCAACCGCTGTCAAGGAGAGTGTTGACTATGGAATGAAAGTTATGGAAGCAGCGCGTACAACGGCCAGTGCGGCTATTGATTTGGCTAATGGATTGGTAGCAGCCAAATCGCCGGCTGAAATCGTTGAACTTTCGAGTTCGCACGCCCGCCGGCAATTAGATCTGATCGTGGAGCAAAGTCGACAGCTTTGGGTGGCCGCTGAGAGGGTTACGGCAACGATTGATCCCCTCAATAAGGTCTACGCCAAAGGGGCCGAGCGCCGAAAATAGAGGGCTTACATAGCCCGCTTCGTATCAGCTCCGGGTCATAGCTAAGTGCGTGGCGGTGGTGACCTGACGGCTTTTTTGTACCAGCGGGATAGAGACTACTGCATCGGCATGACCCAAGCTCCTTTCCAAGACCATTTTCTCACAAAGCCTGGTCTAAAAAAGCCCGGTCAGGTCACGCTATTTCCGAAGATAAAACGTCGCCTCGGATATCCTCAGCTTCCGGCAGACATCCGCCTAGAGGATCCGTGACAAAGAGACCAGCTATTTTGATTTTTAGTTAGACTTCGTCGCAGTCTCACTCGATTTAAGCATATTGGCGATAATCGGCCATGCAACATTTTTGATTACCACCAGCGGCGGATTGCTAAGCTCGACTGTCGATTTCTGCTTTCACATTGCAACCGGCAACAAGACGAGAGATCTTGATTTCACCGTCGGTATAATATGGATCGCCTTCCCCGTTCCGCCCATTGAGTGTGGGACCGATCCCGGAAACCTCATATATCGCCACGACAACCTTCGCAGCTTTAAGGTCGTCGGTCAGGCCGTCACGCGCAGCGTCAATATTGGGTGCGATGTGATGTGTGACCTGCCCAGTATCACGGCTCAAGCCCACATCACGGTCGAAGGTCACGGAGCCCAGCCATACCGGCCTTCCTTCTTCACCACGCTTTATAACCTCCCAGAACCGAACATGGTGGCGGCGATCTGCACTCCTACCGTCGGGCTTTTCGAATGCCAAATCCTCGCGTCTGCCATCATAGAAAAGACTGCTCACAGGCGCGTCCCGGTATGGTCGGTCGAGTACGACGCTGCCAATAATTTCGAGGCTTGATCGCAATGTAATTGGGTCGGCAGGATACCAGGCTGCCGCATGCATAGCGCACAGCACATCTTCTTTAGATCCGACTAGCCCGACATTTAATGGACCACCGGGAATACCTTGAGCCGTCCGCGTCAGCATTGAAAAGTCCGCGAGTCCCTTTTGGTGCTCGTAGTGCGCCCAGGTCTGCGGAAGCAGGATGTAGGCAACAATGCCGTAGCAAACGAGAATTATTGCGACGACAACAAGCGCAACTTTAATCTTTGAAGACCTGGTTGCCATTGTGCGGAAGTCTACCGGCGGTCTCGGCGCTCTCAAATTCCGGAAGCCAGCTAAGTTAGCAAAATCGACAGTAAAAAGGATTCATGGAGAAGGTAAAGGTAATTTCCCCTACCGTGTCAGACGCGGCAGCCTCCAGCGCCTCGTCAGAAACTTCGTCAAGGAACGTATCATCTTCAATCTGCTCAAGTTCGATGGTACTTTCATTCATGTAAGTGATCCTGTTGCTCGTGAGCGCCGCCGGGCGACCGGCCACACCATCCGCACCTGCATGTTATGGTAGACTGACGTATTTTTCTCGCAGATGACCGCGGCGAGCAACGGCGTGTTTGCGGGCGCCATCTGGGCAGTCGCGAATTGAGGCAATACCAGTGTGGCGCAGACCGCGACTGGGGCAATGAGTGCGATTTGCTTCATTAATTCGCCCCCTTCGATTTTTCCACAAGAGAGCTGTTATAGAGGCTATCTGACTGGGCGCATCGGCGGAAGCCCCCGCCGGGGGCATGTCGTGCAGACCGCGCGCAGTCGCGGAGCACGACGTTCGCTGTGGGTCAAACGCTGCGTAGTTATTTAGCCTCCGGGCGGCCCGTTGCCCGTTGTTAATCCGATAGCGTCTTAGATTTTGCGGCGCAGCGAACGCAACGAAGTGCCAAAAGCAGAAAAACGCGGGCACGGCCGCGAGGTCCGCGATGCTTTGCATTTCAAATTCATCGCATGGAACCGGGTCTACTGCCCCGGCGGTGGCGGCATCCAGTTGAGACCGCCCGGCTGCGCGGAGGGCGCATTCGGCTGCGCCTGCGGCGATTCTGGATTGGCTTGCTCTAGCCGCTGGATCATGTTTGGCGGCAGTTGTGCGGTTTGATCAGGCCCGCAGTAGCCGCCGAGCCCGCTGATTGTTTGTTGGCACATCTCAAGCGAGGGAATACCGCACTGTTGCATTCCGTCGTGGAAGTTTGCGCAATAAGGCTGCGCGCCGGCCGGGGTCGGTAAGACCGATAGGATCGCCAGGATCAACAGGATCGGAGAACACTTTGATGCCATCAGATGCCCCCTCGGCACAGAATATCACAAGATCCGATGGATTAGCTATGGTTGCGGTTGCGTCCGCTCTTACCCCAATAACATACATTGATTGGCGTGACCGGATTGTCCATTGAGTTTCGATGAGAAGCGGACATCGGCCCTTGCGATCCTGAAGCTTATTTAAGGGCCTATCAGTCTTTGCACATCGGCGAGTGATTGCTCGCACGCTTTTTTGTCACCCGCGCCGTCGGCGGCACGCGCACGCAACATGGCTTGCCTGACAGCGTCCACGGTCTCAGGTGAAACCTCGCCAAGTTTTTCCTCAGCAGCAGCCATCGAGCGTGGCGTCGGCTGATCGCTCATACCGGCGCTCACTCCTTCGCGAGCAGTCGGCCCAGCAGCTGCCTTCGCTTCCAGTTTGGCGTCGATGCGGACCTGCATGTTGCCGATCGCATTTGTACACGGGTCGGCGTGGCTCGCCGATGTCGAAGCTACGAATACAAATATCCCGAAAACCAATAACCGCGTGGCGGTCATGACGCGCTCCCTACATGGCCAACGGGTTAATCGAGCGAATTATTCCTCAGTACTAGAAAGTGGGCGGGCGCCCACTAAAGGGCACCCGCCATGTCGAACGTCGATTTACTCGCCTTCGTGCGCTTTGATTTTTTCCTCAATCTCCGTCTTTATCGCATCAAGGTTGAAGGTTGCCGGCGCTTGCATCGGCGGAAACTCGATGGCCGTTGCCGCCAGCTTCGCCACGGTTTGCTGTACGACCACGAAGCGCCAGAACTCGCGCGGCATAGAACTCGTTCATGTAGCCGCCGCCGAGATTGTTAAGCGTTTCGCCGCGAACGGACGACGTGCGCTCGAACGGGTCCTGTCGAATGTTTGTAATGGTGGGCATGTCGGTCGTTACCTTTTCTCCAGGCCAGCCGTACGGTTGCTGGATGAACTGGAACTTGAAGTCGTCGATGCGAAGGGCGCCCAAATGCGGACCGCCGAAGTAGAACAACTCATGTCGCTTCGACGGGCCCTTGCCCAGCAGCACGTCCATCTGGTCATAGCCGTCCAGATGGTTCTTGTAAGTGCGGCCCTCCAGCGTCACCCCTTTCAGCAACTGGTCGGTAATGTTGGGGTTGCCGGCCGCATCAGCCAGCGTCGGCAGCCAGTCGAGACCAGAGAAGATGCCGTTCTCAACAGAACCCGGCTTGACCTTGCCCGGCCAACGGATGATGGCCGGAACACGGAAGCCGCCCTCAAAGGTGGTGCCTTTGGTAGCCTTGAATGGCGTCATTCCGCCATCCGGCCAGGTGAACACTTCGGCACCATTGTCGGTAGTGAAGATAACGATGGTGTTGTTAGCCTCGCCGATGTCCTGCAGATGCTGCAGCAGTTGGCCGATACTCTCGTCCATCTGCGCCATGCCGGCTTCTTCGGTGTTGTAGCCGCTCGTCGCGTTCATCATCGCCTGATATTTCGGCGGCAGATAGGTGAACACGTGCATGCGCGTGGTGTTGTGCCAGATGAAGAACGGCTTGCCGTCTTGCTTCGCCTTGTCCATGAAGTCCGAACTGGCCTTCACCAGCACATCATCGAAGGTCTCCATATCATATTTGGCCGGGCGACCTTTTTGCCAGTTCTGCATCCCAGTCATGTTCGGGAACGGCGCCAGCGGGCCTTCGTCTACGATCCGCTGCTTGCCGATCTTGCCCCAACGCGGCTGCACCGTGGCGTCGTCCACATTGGTCGCGTAGGAATGGATCAGGTCGCGTGGGCCAGTCTTGTCGATCCAATCTTGCGGGTAATCGAACCAGTATGGATCGGACATCGCATCGAGGTGGTATAGGTAACCAAAGAACTCGTCGAAGCCGTGCACCGTCGGGAGATACTTGTTCAAGTCGCCCAAATGGTTCTTGCCAAACTGGCCGGTCTCGTATCCCTGCGCCTTGAGTACGGTTGCCAAGGTCACGGCCTGGTCGGGCAGGCCGACATCGGCACCCGCTTGGCCTACCGTGGTTAGTCCAGTGCGGAGCGGAATTTCTCCAGTAATGAAGTTCGCCCGGCCAGCGGTGCAGCTCGCCTCGGCGTAGTAGTCGGTGAACAACATGCCTTCCGCGGCCAGCTGGTCGAGATTTGGCGTCTTACCGGCCATAATTCCGCGATGATAAGCGCCGACGTTAAACCAGCCTACATCATCGCCCATGATCACGAGGATGTTGGGCTTTTGTGCCTGTGCCTGTGCTGATCCTAGGCAGACCAACGGCAAGCTAGCTGCAACCAATCCTGCAAAGACAAGTTTGAGTGTCGGCGTGTATGGCATCACTAGCACCTCCTTGCGTTATTCAATGCGTTCCTCGACGCAGTAATTCTGGTAGCGGGCGTACTTAGAATTGAAGATAGCGCCGCTGGGAGCTTCTGTCTCTCTCTCAGCAGGTAGGATCGTCGGTCGATAGCAGCCCCCCAGCAGCGGCCGTAATGATATCGGGCAATTTACGGGTTGGGGCATAACGATTGTGTGACACCGCTCACGCTTTTATTTTGCATTGCGGAACTCTGTGCGGAAAAACACGATCATTCATGCGCGAGGAACAACAAATAGAACCTTTGGCTATGGTCGACAAGGGAAGGGGTATCCGCTTCCCGCGCAGTAAGAGCAGGTCCGTTACAGCTCATAAAATGCACGCAAATGTGCGGGCACCAATTGCCTTTGATCTATTGATCCTATTGAGCACCAGTAAGCTAAAGCATCATGATAGCTGACGTTGCAAAGATGTGCATTCTTCCCCCAAAATTGAGGTTGATATTATGCTGAAATACACCAACGGCTTTGCCGCGCTTTGCATTGGTCTGGCATCATTACTCGGCTGCGCCGTGCCGTCTAGAGCGCAGCAAAATCCGATTACCGCCATCGACGTTGCGCTGGAGCCGGACGCAACGATGATCCGGCACGCGCAAGCCGACAACGCCCGACTGCTCAAGGTCTTTCCGAAAGGCTTTGCTCTGGACGCAACGCACCACCCGCATGTCTCGATGCTGCAGCAGTTCGTCCACACGGCTGACCTCGAAAAGGTCTACGCTGCGGTCAACGCGGTTCTGGCCAAAGAGAAGCCGACAAGCTGGAAATTGAAGGCATACAAGTATTACTACATCCCCTCGCCGCCGATCGGTCTTGCGGGCATCGTCGTCGAGCCGACAGAAGATTTGCATTGGCTGCAGCAAGAAATAATCAAAGCGGTTATCCCATTCACGGCGAAAACTGGGACGCCCGCGGCGTTCATGAGCACCGAGAATGGCCATGACATCCAAAAGTTCTTGATCACCTACGTGGCCAATTTTGTGAAGATTGCGGCCGGGAAGAAATTTAATCCGCACGTCACAATTGGTGTCGCCACCATTACTTACCTAAAGAAGATGCTCGCTGAACCGTTCGAGGCGTTTACTTTCTCGGCAGCGGGAGCATCGGTTTACCAGCTTGGAGCCTTTGGTACCGCCCGTAAAGAACTCAAGGCCTTGGAGCTGACGCCCTAAGAGCTAGGACGCCCTCGATAGGCTTGCTGTTGCAAGTGCCGAAAGGAACCAAGCATGTCACCAAACCTCTCCGGGCTAAGCCGTCGCACGATGCTCTCGGCCTTGGCGACGCTTCCAGCGTTTTTTGGAGCGATGCTTCCCCTCCCTGCGTCGGCGCAAACAGCAACCTCGGGAAGCCCACTTCCCTCATGGAATGAGGGCGCCGCGAAACAGGCTATCTTCGACTTCGTGCGCGCCACGACCGACCGGGCCAGCCCCAACTATGTTCCTCCCGAAGAGCGTATCGCCGTGTTCGATCAGGACGGCACCCTTTGGGTAGAGCATCCAATGTACTCGCAGGTGGTCTACTGCCTCGAGCGCGTTCCGGCAGTGGTAGCCAAACAGCCGGAACTCAGGAGTGTCGAGCCTTTCAAGACCGTGCTTTCCGGAAATCGGGAGGCAATGTCCAAACTGACAATGCCCGATCTAGAGAAAATTCTCGCCGTGACGCTGACCAGCATGACGGTGGAAGAGTTCAATGGCGAAGTGAACAAGTGGCTTGAGACTGCCCAGCATCCACGCTGGAAACGGCCCTACACAGAATTGATCTATCAGCCGATGCTCGAAGTGATGCGCTACCTCCGCGACAATGGTTATAAGACCTACATCGTGACTGGCGGAGGGCAGGACTTCGTGCGTGTTTACGCCGAGCGCGTGTACGGCATCCCGCCCGAGCAAGTCGTCGGCAGCATGGGTGGAACGAAACTCGGTTACGACAAGGGCGGCAAGCCCTTCTTGACCAAAGAACCGAAGCTGCTTCTCAACGACGACCACGCTGGCAAGCCAGAAGGCATCCACCTGATGATTGGCCGACGACCCTATGCGGCGTTCGGAAACTCCATCGGCGACCAGCAGATGTTGGAGTGGACCGCCGCTGGTGCTGGAGCGCGGCTGGAAATGCTGGTGCTGCACGACGACGCAGCACGAGAGTACGCTTATGGCCCGGCAGCGGGCTTGCCTGACAGCAAGTTCGGCACCTTCACGCAGGCGCTTTATGATGAGGCAAAGAAGGACGGCTGGTTAGTAATCAGCATGAAGAACGATTGGAAGCGCATCTTCGCCTTCGAGTAACGCCGACTGCCTTATCGCACTGAAATAAGGCCCAGCCTTTTGTTAGGTGGGCCACTTTTGCGCGGTCAATGTCTGCTTTGGGTCAAAAGCGATCAAGAAAATCAGCCACAGTTCTGGCCAATGTCCGCTGTTGATCCAATAGCGACGGTTTCGGGCATGGGTTCGAAAGGTCGCGAAGTGCCATGAAGCGACATTGGCGCAGCGCGGGTACTTACGCGTGTGCGTCCGCCGCTCGCGCTCTTTCTCACTGCGCTGTCGGACCAGATGCCCCCAGAGTTTTTGTGACCGGTGGCGGGTTCCACGTCCCATAAAGCGCCTCCGATTTCGGGGCGTAAATGCGCATAGTCAGGTTGAATGGTCCTTTCGGGGCGGGAAGCCAGTTAGCTTCCTTGTCCGCGCCGGGACTTTCATTCTGGAAATAAAGGTCAAGCGATCCATCCGAGTTGTACTTGAATGGCATCCAACTGCTGACGGCAAACCGATTGAGCGGGTTAGCGACCTGGTAGCCTTCCGCGTCGTAGAGCGTCACCGACCAGAAGGCATTCGTCGGCGGTGTCTCACCTTTGTTGAAGTGGAGTGTGTATTTGTTTGCTCCGTCGAGCGGCTTGCCGTTCTCGTCGTTGAAGGTATAGGGATATATGGCATCCTCGGGAACATTTGCTCCTAGTCCCCCTTGGGCGATGATAGCGCGCTTCAAGTAATAATTGCCATAGACGCCCATAGTGTTGGTGTTCATCGACCAGTAATTCACAATGCGCGCTATCGTGGGTATTGCCGACGTCATAGAGTCTCTGAGCGTCTTCCCGAGCCGACACCAGCGCCTTTTGAATAGCTGGGTCGGCCTTGTGGAAATCGAAGCTTTTACCAGGTTCGATGCCGATCTTCTTTAGTTGCGCAATCATCGGCTGATCAGTGATGTGCGGCGGGATCACTTTCAGAAGCTCGGCAGCGTAAGCGAAGTAGCGGTCTGCCGGCATTGTATCGACCTGCAGCTTAGGCGGCGTTTTCGTGTCGATGCTCGGATCGACCTTGACAGTCACCGGCTGGGGCGGCTTGCCCCATTGCGAAAGTGGCGTGACCGTGTAGCCGGCCTGAATTTTGTGAACCGCATCATAATCTTGCGGCCCGTCAGTCTTGGTGCGTCCAAGCACCGCCATGTATGGAGTGGGCGCGTCGATACGCTGGGTGTTCTTAGGAAGCTTGAACTCCTCAATAGCTCGGTCTCGCAGATCAGGTCGCCAACCCTGCGGGGCGATCAAAAATGTCTGAGCCTGCGTACCAGTCGTTCTCCAGCCGGGAGAAGCGAACACATCACTCCAAGCGTCCATCATCGGCAGGAGAAAGTAACGGCCATTGGTGTCTGGCGAAGAAACGACCATGGGTTCCTTCGTGAGGTCCAGATAGGCGAAGGAATAGAGCGTGTCGAAGTTGATCCGGACAACGAGCTTGAGGTCGCCGGGGGGATAGGCGGGAGCGCTCAGGAACGTATTCATCGGCCCCTTGAGCAGTTCTTTACCGGGCTCGACGTTGGTGGAGAAAAGCCGCGTCACGTCAAATGAAATCATCGGATAGAAGTATAAATACGCATCGACGCCAATGGCGTGCGCCTCCTCCTCGCTGATGGCGCTCTGGGCTTGCGCGGCAAGCGAAGCGGCGGGGCAAAGAAGGAGGCAAAGTATGAGGGCAATCGCGCGTTTATTCATGTCACACTCCCACAGATTGCGCCCACCGCCGCATGGTGAGGTAGCACGATCGGAGCCGTATGTCGGCTATGGGTCATTCGCAGCCTTGCTGATCGAGGTCGACGCCCTACTCTGTCCGGGGTGCTCCCAACAGCGACCAAATAGCGGAAGCCGTGCGAACAATCTGATCGGGTCCTGGGCTTTATGCGCCTCGGAATACGTGTAGAACGTTCATTTCGGGGGGTGTCGCCTAAGGAGGTTCTCCATGTGTACAGAGCAGAATACCGATCAGCTCGTCGACCGGCTCCACCGTCGGAGTTTCTTAAAAGCGTCGGGCGCCCTGACTGCGCTGACGTTCGTGGGGGCTGGCGCGCTCAGCAGCCTTGCCTATGCGGACGCGCTGACCAAAGCGCAGCGCGACAAGTTGAGTCCAAACGACATTTTAGCGCTGATGAAAAAGGGCAATAAGCGCTTTTACACCGGCAAGCGTGAAGACCATAATTATTCTGGCACAGCAACGTGCCAGCGCTAAAGGACAATATCCGGCTGCGGTATTGCTTAGCTGTATTGACTCGCGTGCACCGGCCGAGACGATCTTGGATCTCCGCATCGGCGACATCTTCAATAGTCGCGTAGCAGGCAATGTCGAAAACGCCGACATCCTTGGCAGTATGGAGTTCGCCTGCAAACTAGCTGGAGCCAAGGTGGTTCTGGTCATGGGCCATACCGCGTGTGGCGCGATTAAAGGCGCCATCGACAACGCCGAACTCGGCAATCTCACGGGCCTTTTGGCGAAAATAAAACCAGCCGTAGCGGCAACGACATACACCGGCGTAAGAACGTCGAAGAATTATGCGTTTGTTGATGCAGTTGCTCGCAAGAATGTGGAAATCACAATGACCGACATTCGCAAGGACAGTCCGGTACTGGCCGAAATGGAGTCGAACGGCACAATCAAGATCGCTGGTGCAATGTACAATCTGGAAACGGGCATCGTAGATTTCATCGCCTGACGACTTGGTTCGGATGTCCGCTTCGGGTCAATCGCGACCGAGCCATTCCGCGGTCATGTCACTCAATGTCCGCTTTGCTCCGTTAGCGACCGGAAATGTTGCAGCGCCGCGAATGCAGCGATGTACCAAAAGCAGACATGACCGCCCTCATTCAAGCACGTTACCGCCCAAACAGGAAAAACGGATTCGGCAGCGCCGGCCTATTGTCATAGACCCGCCGATAGTCGCCGCGCCGAGGCGTATTGCCAGTTTGGACGTCCCAATTGCCCCGGGAAAAAAAGAAGCCGGTGTCGCTCCGGAAGTCGTCGCTCGCAATGTTGTCATCGGTGGTAGGCTGGCGCGTTATAAACCCGCCCTGAGGCTGGTTGCTCAGCACCGCGATAAATTCGGTGCGATAATTTGTCTCGCTACTCAGCGGCTCGTCCGAAACGACGATCGAGGAGCGCGGTAAGGCAGTCTGCGCGATTCGATCGAGAACGTCCTGCGGGATGGTGATGCGGTCGAGCGCGTTCTTGGCATCATCCCCGTTGTCGATCGTGACTGCGGTCCAGCGCAGGCCCGCGTCGTTGCGCGCCATCGCGGTGAACACATGCGTGCCGATCGGTCTGTCGGGATTGCGGATCGTGACCGGAACCTCGATGGTCGCGTCGAATACCTCACCCCCGTCCGGCCAGCGCTTATGCGTGTTGCGTCGAACGTAAAGCTTCTGCGTCGCGCGGCTGATGAAAATCGAGACCGGTTCGAGCGCGAGCTTCGCTTCGTTCGCCGCCTTGGCGGTGGCAACCTTCTTGGTCTCGGCCGCCTTCGCGGCGTCCTTTGCGGCTGCGTCCGTATCGACTTTCAATTTTGCATCGGCCGTGGCGGTGTCGAGCTGCATCCCCGCTTCCGCAACCCTGGAGGTGGCCTTCTGCCTCCGCTTCTCGGCCCGCGCCTTGGCTTCGTCCGTCTTTGCTGCGACGAGCGCCTTGTCGGCCAACGCGAGCTCGGCGTCGGCGCGGGTCTTGAGCAATTTCAGCTTGCGCAGCGATGCCGTGAGCGATGCCGTCTCGCGCGCCGCTCGCGCGGCAGCTTTCTTTGCCTCGTCGGCCGCCTTTGTGGCCTCCGCGGCCTCGCGGGCGAGCGGCCCGGCACGCGCCGCAGCCGCGGCGATGGCGTCCGCATTCGGCGTGAATAGCGCCGGGTGGAAAATCTCCACCGGGGCCGCGTCATTCGGCGCGATGATCACTCGCATCCCGATCCACGTCTTGTCGAACAGCTTCTCGGCAAACCGGTAGGGCATCCGCACGCAGCCATGCGAGGCCGCATACCCAGGCAGCGGCCCGCCGTGCAGCGCGATGCCGTTCCAGGTAATGCGCTGCATGTTCGGCATCCAGGCATCGTCATACATTGTGGAGTGGTGGTCCTTTTCCTTCTCCAGGACGGCGAAGACGCCAGCGGGCGTCTCGCGCCCCTTGACGCCGGTCGATACCGGGGCACGCAGAATCCAACCGTCGGCGTCATAGAAAGTGACCTGCTGGGTCTTTATAGATACGATTGCCATGATCGGCTCACCTGCAGCGCGCGGCGCCGTCGCCTCTGCGGGTGGCGCGGGACGTGCCTGTGTCGCCAGGGCATCGGCGGTCAGCGCCGTCAACGCGGCCACCGTCGCGAGCGTTACGGTGGCAGCAGGCCGCCAATGCCATACCGCCACGGTGGATTGCGCCGTCGCCAATCGATTGACCATCCCCTGCTCCGGTTGAAATCTGTCCGCGCTTACGTGGATCAAGTGTCAGATCGCGTTTCTTGGAAATTAACTGCCGCCACCATCACCGGCAAGGGCGGCGTGCGTCCACCGTTGAAGATCCGCCACGAGACGAGATGACGCTCGCAGCAGTGTCTTACGTTTACGTGAAGATCAGTCCGGAAATCGCGAAAGCGGCTGACAATCGCCACATCACATTGGCTCAACTCGTTGTGGGATCCCACCAAATCGAGACCGGGGAGAAGCCCGAGCAGATCGAGTGCCGGGTGGTTAAACAGGTCCAGGCGGAATGATGATAGCTAGAAGTGATTAAACAACGCCCCGACAATCTAGGTACCCTCGCGCTAGAAAAGGGAACATTACCAGGCTCTTCCATTATCCGGGTTCCCGCGATTACCATCCTTTGGCAAGGCTGGCACCTGAGAGCGAGCTCGTGCGCATTCTGAATTATCCTCGTTTATTGACAGTCATCGGACTGTGCGGTCTGGCAAATCTGGCCGGGCTCCCGGTCGACATCGGCAGTCTCAGTTTCATTTCGTTCGCGCTGGCTCAGCCCGCCGCACTCACGACATCACAGTCAGATGCGCTCAATGCCTACAACAAGACAGTACAGAACTTCAGGGCGATCCTGAGCGAGCGGCGCGCACAGATCAATTCGCATGAGAAGCTGCCTGATGTGCCGGGACAGGCGCTCTATCTTGCCCGCGTCAGCATGATGGGCGCGTACAAAGACCTTACCGACGTGCTGCCGTCCAGAATCGGCAGGCCCAATAAATTTAAAATTCCTCCGGCATACTTCGATGCCGACAATGAGCCGCTGATCGACGAGTATAATAATCTTTTCGCCATCATGCAGGCGCCGCCCGCCAATGCGCAGAAATCCGAGACGCCATTCAAAGACGTTGTCGACCTGGGCACCGTCATTGCGCGGATCAAGGGCCTCGATGCAGCGCATGCTGAAGTGGCAGGCCGCATCAGTCTTGCCGTCTTCTTTGCCGAGACAGATGGACATCAGAACATAGGCAATGCGCGCTCGAATTCCTACAAAGGAAGTTTTCAGACAGGGGTGTCCGAGGACAAAAATGGTCAGAAGAAATGGACGGCAATCAAGAAGTCCGTCGCAGCCCTTGATCCCACACTTAACGCTCGCGACGACAAGGAAGAAGCGCGGGTCGGCAATTCAGATCAACGATACAATCACTGGACCGCTGTGAGAAACGGCCTCATGAACGCGTACGCGGACCTTTTCCCGAAAATACCGGCAATCATGAAAGCCTTGCCGGACCCGATTGATCAAATGAGATTTTTTGAGCTTATCCAGATCATTCCCAGCCCGGCCAAAGCCGCGCTCAATTCAGGCAACCTGCTCAATTACAGGATTTCCGAGCGGCGAATCATGGGATACTTGCGCAACAACAGCATGTTTGCCTTTGGCAAGGCTGACCGGGCGAAGACATCCGCGACCATGCGAGAAATTCTGGATTCGATGTGGCTCTTTAATGATATATTCGAGCGGGCGCTGGCTACATTTGGTCGAGATCAAAGCGCAGCAAAAAGGTTGATCATCAGGCAGCAGCGCTTCGGGGGGCAATGTCGATCGTATCGAGACGAACATTCACCAAGAGTCTGCTTGCGAGCGCTTTGGTGCCGGGCTACTCGGCGATTGGGCAACCCAACGATCCGGGAAGCATCGCTATTATTGATACGCCGCATAATGCAGCAAAAGTCGCGTCGAAGTTGGCTGCCCAGAATGTGAAGGTTGTCGTGCGGTTTTTCGCGCGAAAGCCCCAGTCGGGTCTGCGCGAAAAGATCATGGCATCCGACGGCAATATGATCGACGGCGTTCGCGAGCCGACCGTTCTGATAAGAGACGGCCTTTCGATCGTTTCTCTCTACCAGTATCGAAACAATCTTCCCGAGAAATTTCTAAAGGGATTGGAAGATACCGGTTCGGCAAAAGCGGAAGTCGCAGCCGATGCAAAGGCCGCGCTGGATCAGGCCAAGTTGGTCGGACAGCCCGAAGGATCCGCAATCTATTTCGGTGTCGACTTCAATGTGAATCGTGCTGCCGTGAACTCTGTTCTCGAGTACTTTCGTGTGATCGGTCAGACGGTCGGCAGCCGTTACGCGATAGGGGTTTACGGGAACGGGCTGGTCAACCGTATCCTCCGCGAGGAAAAACTCGTGTCGTACAATTGGATAAGCGCATCGCGGTCACACGAAGAAACCGTCGATTTCTACAACAGTGGACAATGGCATATTTTTCAAAACCAGGTTGACCGTCGCTGGTTTGGGCCACCCGGCAAATGCTCAAATGGCCTCGATGTCGATACGAACCTGCAGAACCCCAAGGTATCCAGCATCGGCGCCTGGGGAGCGGGAGAAGTCGACAGAAGCCGGAACCAGAGGATTTTCGATCAACGCCGCTTTGCGATCCGCGCAACGCCGGTCGTTCAGGAAAGCGGCGGAGGCGGCGGGGACCATCAAGGCTGCAAATCCGACATTCGCGTGCCGCGAAATGCCAATGTCAGGATTCTTGCGCAATCCGGCGCCTGGTCCAGCGTGGACATCGACGAAGATGGTAACGCCGACGGCCAGGTAAGGACTTCCGATTTAACGTCCAATCTCGCGACAATGCCTCCTTGGGGACCATCGTCATAAGACGAGCGCAGTGGGTAAGCCCCACGAGCTGTTTTTGTGGCTCTGAAAAGAAGCGATTTGAGTACCTCGTCGGATGTTGGAGTCGCTGTTGGCACCGGTTGTCCGGTGACCTGCTCCACCTCGTGCACGACCTCGATCAATGCATCCACGGTTTTCCTAATGCGGAGATCGTAGATTCCGCCGACGATCGCAAACGGCAAATCGGTGAGATTATGCTTGAGCCGAAAAGCAACGGCTCGGCGCTTCACGAGATCGTGGCGTTCCAGGGCCAGGGACACGACTGTGCCCTTTTTGACTTTTCGCCCGTGCCACGGCAGCCCGGCGCTAATATGCAGGCCCAAGTCTTGAGCCAGCACTGACTTGCCGCTACCCGGTACCCCGTAAAAACAACTCGCTTCGCCAGCTCCGAGGAAGCTTTGGACAAGCCAGTCCTTGCTGCTGGCCGTCTCGATTTCATCGAAAAGAATAAATTTGCCCTTGCGCTCACGCCTGATGATTTCGCGATCCAGCTCGGCGTTGATGGTCATGTTCTTGCCCGCCTGAACGCACGATGAAGCGTTTGCTGCACGAGATCGTCGCCGACATCTTGGGAAAGGCCGCTCCAAACGCTCGCCGAATAGAGCAAATCAACAGCGTCGGTGAACGAAATCAGGCCGGCATCGACGCGCTCAACCATCTCGCGGGATCGCAAGGCAAACAAATCGAGACGTTGACGTATCAGCACGTCGGCGCTATTCGGGGGGATTACACAGTCAGCGAAATCAGTCCCCGAAGCCCCGGCCGCCACCGGGGTTTTTCGGTTGTTCACGCGCTAGCTCGTACCGCTGCGGCTTCGGCTTCACGCTCGCGAAGCCAGGCAGCGTCAGCTTCCGGGCTTATGCGCCGCTTGTTTCCAACGCTGTATGTTCTGGGCGCTTTGCCTTGTTGGTCGAGACGGTAGAACGTCGGCCGCGATATTCGCCGGTGCTCGCACCACTCGCTAATCGTGAAAGAGGCATCAGTCCTTTGCATTGCAGACACTCCCTGGAATTTCAGAGTGTCTCATCACCTACACGCTGTGGGTCGAGACAAAAATACGCTGTTTTATCCCGATTTGTCTCTTAGGCGTTGCAGTCGCTTGATCATCGCCTTTTTCTTTTTGACAGCGCCTTCGTGCCAATAGCGCTCGGCTAATTGTCTAATCTCGTCGTTGCTGCCGTCTGTCTGTGCCAACAGCGCTGCGTCGTGGTTTGGTCGCCGCTTACCGCCGTGCTTGAGTTTCGTCTGTTTGTTGACGCGAATGATGACGCGCCTTAGCGCTGCTGAACCTCCTGCCAAATAGATAAGCTGACGCACCGCGTCGTCGATATCCGTAGCCCAAAGACTGATCGGCAATGGCCGCCCGCCGCGCTCCTGCCAGTCCGCATAGAGGCGCTTCAGGACTGCTCGATTTGGCTGTCCGCCGCGTGCGCCACGGCCGCTAATGATCGGATGCTTTGTCATTATCTGATCGCAGAGACATTGTCCGACTCGGTCACGCCAAATCTCGGCGCATCTTTGCGAACGGCATCGGCGATGAAGCTCGGGGCCAAATGACCATAGTGCTTTTCAACCATCCGGGTATCGGAATGACCCAGATTGCGGGCCACCACCATTAACGGCATTCCATTCATGACCGAATGCGAAGCCCATGTGTGGCGCAATGCGTGGAACGATACACGCGGTTTGATCTTTGCGTGCTTGCACGCCTCGATCATTGGCCGCTGCTGCGCAGATTTCGCCCAGGCTTTGCCGCGCGCATTGGGCAAAAGAAGATCAGCGCGCGCACGGCCGACGCTCAGATGCCGGAAAAATCTGATGCCATCATCGGTCACGACGACGTGGCGAACCTTACCGGCCTTGGACAGCCAGACGGCTATCGTCCCGACTTCCACCTTCACCGCGTTGCCGTTCTCATCGCGTCTCGATTGCTTGCCAACAGTGAAGTCGGCCACCTCAAGGCGCGCCAACTCAGCATAGCGACAGCCGGTTTCCAATGCCGCTTGAACGAGCGGCCGAAAAGTCCGGTCACATGCGTTTATCAGCCGCGTCGCTTCAGCAATGGTGAGATACCGCACCCGAGCGACGTCGACTTGTCCAAATGGTTTTACTCGTTCCCAAGCAGCCGGCGAGGTGATCTTGCCTTCGTGATAGCCTAAATTCAGCGCGGCCTTGAGTACGGTTAGCATACGGTTGGCCGTCGCCTGCCGCTGTCGGATCGCATCGGCGTCCTTTGGATCATCCCGGTACTTTTGTTTTTGTCCCTTTCGCGTGCGCAGCCGCGCGGGCGCGTGTGCGACGGCAGCCAGCCATTTTCGTAATTCTTCCGCTGTGAGTTTGTCACAGGCGACGTCACCAAGCCGGCCGAGATGGGGCGCGATGCGGCGGCGCAAGTCGTACGATGAGCGCCCTTCCGCGTCGATCTTCGCAAAATACTGTTCGAGCGCATCTTTGACCTTGAACGGGCCGCTCTTCGCACCCGGCATGAAGGTGCGCGCCTTGTTTTGCGCCTGCTTGAAGTCGAGAATCGACTTGCCGTTGGCGTCGCTGAAATCATCAGCGATGCCGATTGCCTCCACGACGTAGGCTTGACCGCCAATGTAGCGACGGCAAACCCATTTGCCGGCCCCTGCGGGCCTGCCACGTCGCCCGCGTGGCTTGCGAAAGCCCAGGTGCAATCCTTCCTCGATGAGACGGTAATACGGCTTGGGTCGCGCCGTTAAACGCTTTCGAGCCTCCCGAGAATCGAGTGAGGAGTCCTTAATCGTTCGGGCCATCGTCGTTCGCCTCCGTGTCCAACCGTGTCCAACACATTTTCCGCGTTTCCATCGTGCGCGGCGGTAAGAGCCTTCCGCGCCCCTTGGAAACTCGGTGTCCAACAGGTGTCCAATATACGTGTAGATATGGCCAGAGACAAGCAGATACAGAAAGAGACGTTTTATCGGCTTTTATTGGCTTTTCCGAGATATGCTGAGACACCCAGAAACGCTCTTACGCCCCTTTCACAGCGGAAACACAGGTTCGATTCCCGTAAGGCGCGCCACCCGTGCCGTATCTGGTCATGGCTGCCATGCGGGGAAATGCTGCAATTGCTCACATAATTAACGCACAAATTATGCGCTGGGTGGGCCCCGAACGGCTACATAAATGATGTTCAGCTGTCTGCTTCGTGGGAGCGCCAGGCCATGATGACAAGCAAGAATGTCGTAGCGGAGTTGCGGCGCGACGCATCGTATGTTTGGAACGCGGCGATCGCGGTGGTGTTCATCGGCTTCGCCGGCCTCGCGTTGGCTGCAGCCCTGTTCGACTTATTGCCGGTCCGCCACTGACATGCGGCGTCTCTGGCGCTACGTGCGTTGGTAAGATTTTCCACGACGAACCAATGTTCGATGCCGGACGGCTGGGACCGCGTGACCAACGCTATTTGATCACACAGGCGTAAGGCCCCTAGACACGGGTTGTTTGGGGTTGAGATCACAGCCTGTGGCTGTTGAGTATTGGCGGCTTTTGGTGAAATCGTGCCGCCGCGCGGTTTTTGTGCCCTGCCTGTTGGTGGCTTCGCCGCCCAACATCGCGGCGACAACCGTTCATGGCGCCAACGCTGCGGACTCTAACGTCAGGCTCGTGCAATCCGAGCCATTAAAGGACGCGTTGCCCGTATTCAATCGCGGCGACGGCGACCATGATTGGGACGACATATCGCTGTCGCGACCGCCGCATCATTTCCCGCCGCCATTCCCCGTGCAACTATCCGCCACCGCCCTTCCCCCGTGCACCACTATCCGCCACCGCCCTTCAAGCCGCCGCCAGTCTTTCCGGTGGATCAATATCCGCCACCGATCGACAAAGGTCCGGTCTCCGTCGTCGCGTATACCACGGCCGCGAAGGCGCCCGTTGCAGCAGCGGCGCCTGCGGCGACCGCCAGCATAAGCGCGAAGACACCCGTCGGTCTGGACGTATCGCCCCTCCTCACCGCAGCGCTTGCGGCCGCAAAGGTGACGGTGACTGTCGCGCCCGCGCCGCCACCCATCGTCGCACCGGCCCCAATAAAGCTGCCCGCCGTCGCCGCACCTGCGCCGCCACCCGTTGTCGCGCCAACCGCAGTAAAGTCACCAACCGTCACTACCCCTGCGCCGGCTCCATTGCCTGTTGTTGCAGCCACCACCACTAAAGCAAGCACGATTGCGACGCCGCCACCCGTCGTGGCGCCGACCCCAATAAAGCCGCTCGTCGTCGCCGCACCTGCGCCGAAGCCGGTCTTCAGTAATTTTCACTAATAAAGGCGAGCTGCTGAACCGCTACGCGAGACGTAAAATCACGTCGATCGCGATTATTCGCGCGGCGGATACGAATGGTGCCGCGAATTGAAATCCTCGACGAGATAATGGTCGCCGCCATTCGCGCCTGCGCGCTCAAGATAATTCGGCCCGATCGGCGACTTACCGTGGCCGCCGGGAATATCGAGCACGTAAGTCGGCTGGCACAGGCCGGAGTAGCGCCCGCGCAGTGCCCGCATCAGCGCCTTTCCGGTAGCGATGTCGGTGCGCAAATGCGCGGTCCCCGGCGCTAGATCGGCGTGGTGCAGATAATACGGCTTGACCCTGCATTCGACCAAAGCGCGCATCAGCGCGCCGAAGCTCTCTGGCGTGTCGTTGACGCCGGCGAGCAACACCGACTGGCCGAGCAATGGAATTCCGGCATCGGCCATGCTGGCGCATGCGGCGCGCGCCGGCGCCGTCATTTCGCGCGCATGATTGACGTGCACGGCAACGTACACGGCCTTATCTTTGGCTCTCATCGCCTGCACCAGTTCCGCGGTAATCCGCGCCGGATCGGCCACTGGCACGCGGGTATGGATGCGGATCACCTTGACGTGCTCGATCGCCGCCAGCGCCTTCATCACCTCGCGCAGCCGCCGCGCCGACAGCACCAGCGGATCGCCGCCGGTCAGGATGACCTCCCAGATTTCCGCATGCGCGCGGATATAATCGAGCGCTGCCGCAAGCGCCGCGCGATTGAGCGCGCCGGGTTTGCCGGGCCCGACCATTTCGCGGCGGAAGCAGTAGCGACAATAGACCGCGCAAATCTGCGTCAGCTTGAGCAGCACGCGGTCGGGATAGCGATGCACGATGCCCGGCACCGGCGAATGGGCGTCGTCGCCGATCGGATCGGAACGCTCGTCCGGCTGGGTCTCGAGCTCGGCTTCGGTCGGAACGAATTGTCGCGCAATGGGATCGCGCGCATCGGTACGGTCGATCAGGCCGGCAAGCGCCGTCGGCAAAGCCACGGCGTAGCGCGCTGCGACCTGCTCAAGCCCGGCGACGCGCCCAGGCGGCACCAATCCTCGATCACGCAATTGCGCCGGCGTGCGGAGCGTTGGCATAAGGGAGCCCTCTTTTGTGGTGGCGCCTTCTTTCACGGCTCGGCCACTGGTGTCCAGATCACCTGGTCGATGCGTTGCGCGCCCGCCGCCAGCATCACCAGCCGGTCGAAGCCGAGCGCGACGCCGCAGGCGGGCGGCATGACGGCGAGCGCGGCGAGAAAGTCCTCGTCCAGCGGATAGTGCTCGCCGTGAATACGCTGTTTCTCCGCCATCGCCTTCTCGAAGCGCTTGCGCTGCTCGGCGGCATCGGTCAGTTCACCGAACCCGTTGGCAAGCTCAACGCCGCAGGCATAAAGCTCGAAGCGCTCGGCCACCTTGTCGCTGCCCGGCTTTGCCCGCGCCAGCGCGGCCTGCGGCAGCGGGTACTCATATAATATGGTAACGCGGCCGTTGCCGAGCTGCGGCTCGACGCGCTCGACCAGCACCCGGCTGAAAATGTCGCCCCAGTCGTCGCTGGCACCGAAGGCTATGCCGGCTTTCGTAGCGGCCTGAGCCAGACGGACGCGATTGCCCTGCCCCGCCTCGATGGTTGCCAGCAAATCGATCCCGGCGTGGCGCGCGAAGGCGTCAGCCACCGTGATCCGTTCGGGCTTCGCGTTAGGGTCGACGCTGCGGCCGCGGAATTCAAATCGCTTACTGCCGGTCGTGCGCGCGGCTTCGCCCACCAGGCCGGCGCAATCATCAAACAATGTATCGTAAGTTTCGTTCGCCCGATACCATTCCAAGAGTGTGAATTCCGGATGATGCAGCGCACCCCGCTCGCGGTTGCGGAACACTCGCGCGAAATCGAAAATGCGCGTCTCCCCCGCCGCCAACAGCTTCTTGCAGGCGAATTCCGGCGAGGTGCGCAGATAGCGCGGCGCCCGCTCCCCATCCGGCCCGATCAGCTCGGTGGCAAACGCATGCAGATGCGTCTCGTTGCCGGGCGAGACCTGCAAGGCGGCGGTTTCTACCTCGGTGAAATCGCAGCGCTCGAACCAAGCGCGCACTGCGGCGGCAATGCGGCCGCGCACCAGCAAGAACGGCCGGCGAGCGGCATGGGCGCCGGGCTGCCGGAACGGTTGTCTACCGGGCACTTTGGCCTCGCCGGAACAGGTCGCCGGAAGGACTGGCTTCGCGCGTGAAGATCGGTATGGTGCGGCCCGAATCCGCCCCAAGCTCAAGGACGCTCATCGTGAAGGTCATCGCCTCATCTCTCCGGAAAGGCAATATCGTCGATCTCGACGGCAAGCTGTATGTCGTTCTCAACGCCGAGAATTTTCATCCCGGCAAGGGCACCCCGACGACGCAGATCGATATGCGCCGGATTTCCGACGGCGTGAAGACCCAGATGCGTTACAAGACCACCGACCAGGTCGAGCGCGCCCATGTCGAGGACCAAAAGTTCTCCTACCTCTACAAGGACGGCGACGGCTTCCACTTCATGAACCAGGAGAACTACGAGCAGGCGCAGGTTTCCGCCGATATCGTCGGCGATTACGAGAAATATTTGCAGGAAGGCATGGTGGTGAACCTCGCCACCCACGATGGCGTCCCGGTCTCGATCGAGATCCCGCAGAAGGTGACGCTGGAGATCACCGACACCGAGCCGGCCATGAAGGGGCAGACAGCTTCGGGTTCGTTCAAGCCGGCGACGCTCTCGAACGGCGTGCGCACCATGGTGCCCACCCACATCACCGTGGGCACCCGCGTCGTGGTGAGCACCGACGACGGTTCTTATGTCGAGCGCGCCAAGGACTGACCTGCCCTTGTCTGTGGTTGAATGATGCTTTTTACTCTCGCTCCAGCGCGCTGTGCGTCCGGGCTGGCGGTACGAGCGAGGGGTAACACTTGATACGTGCCGCAAGTTTTGGCCTTGCCTTGCTCATTTGCGGCCCTGCGGCCGCGGGCGAGATGGAAAGCCCGGCCATTACACTGACCACCGTGGATTGGGATGCGGCGACGGCAAGCCTGCCCGACCACGGCAGCGATACGCCAGCGCAGGCGTTTTCCCGTCTCAATGCGATCAGCGCAAAGCGGTACGCCGGCATCGAAAAAAGCAGCGTGCCGGTGCTACTGCCATTCGACGTCGACGCGTTCCGGAAGGACGTCGCCGACGGTAAGGCGGATATTGCGGCGTCGGAAAAACATTTCGGCGGCTTTCACCCCACCAAATTCTTCCTGCCCGGCCCCGCTGGCTATGACGCCACCTACACCCTCTCTGATAAAGCGGATGGGCTGAAAATCCGCTTTGCAAAACCGATCGTCTTCGAAATTTCGGGCGCCGGCTTCATCTACAATCTCGACGGCCCCAACCACATTGAAAAGGAAACGCCGCCGCCCAAGGAATTGGCCGAAATGTTTCCGGGCATCCGACGGATCTTAAGCGAGGCGCATCTGCGCTATGTGTTTCGGCGCTTCGGCGTGCCTTACGTACTCTCTATCCAATGCTACGACCAGCGGCCGTCGTCGAAACACCTCGCGTGCAAGGAGGCCGATCCGCTCGCGGTTCGCTTCCTGAAGCTGCTGCGCACCACCGGCGGCACGCCGGCGACAATCGAACAGCCAAAATTCGATCTCACCCGGCCGACGGCTAAATCGGATTTTACCTATTACAGCCCCGGCGACCTGATCGAGAATACCGGCTGGCACAGAATGCCCGGCCGCGGTGACTATCACGTCTATGCGCGCATGCGCTTTCCCATCGCCTACGCGCCGGCCTATGTGAAATCGCAGTCCTTCACGCCGTGGGGCGACTGCTACCACACCGGGCACGTTGGCCGTCTCGGCAAGAAGGGCGCGCATTACCATTGCAGGCTCAACGACAAGGATCTGGTGTTCGATGAATCGGCGCCGGAAAATTTCACTTATCCGTGGCGCGACAATTTCTGCGAGCTGCGTGACTTTCTCGTCGGCCAGTGCCCCGGCGGCTACGGCCACCAGGGCGAGGACATCCGCCCGACGAATTGCGTGCTCAACAATGCCGAGGCCGACCGCTGCGAGCCCTACCAGCACCTCGTTGCCGCGGTGAGCGACGGCATGATCCGGCGCATGCCGGGCAATCTCGGCCTCTACATCGTGCGCAACGACGCCAACGATCATGTGCGCTTCCGCTACTTGCACATGAATCCGCACATGATGGACGCGGACAGCCTACTCAACGGAATTGAAGTGAGCGAAGGCCAGATCATCGGCAAGGTCGCCACCTGGGGCGATTTCGAGAACGGCACGTCATATCACATCCATTTCAACATCCAGGTCTTCACCACGATCGGCTGGGTCTGGGTCAACCCGTACATGACGCTGGTCGCGGCCTACGAGCGTCTGCTCGGCGGACGCGGCAAAGAAATCCTTCCCGGCGAGCCGGCGCCGCCCATTCCCGAAAAACTGCCCATCATCCTGCATGTTGCGCCGGAACCCGAAGCAAGCACGAGTTCCACAACGACGCCGACGAAACCGGCGGAAGCCGCTGCCAAGCATGAAGAACCGCCGACGCATTATCGTGTCCGCCACAAACATCGTGTCCGCCACAAACGCCACCCCAAAGCAAAAGAAGAAAACTGAGCATTGTTGCAGATCTGGCAATTGCCCTGGTTTGTTTGCGTGAAGGCGGCCACTAGAATGCCACATGCCCCGATTCCCCGACCGTTATACCGGAGCCATCATGCGCCCCTTGAATCGACGCGTTCTGCTCGCCGCTGCGCTCGGCGCCGCGACAAGTGTCGCATTCGGCGGTCATGCGGGCGCGGCGCAGTCGCCGGAATTCGCCCATTGGGTCGCTGCGTTCCGTGCGCGCGCCATCAAGCGCGGCATTTCCGAGGCAACCTATAATCAGGTGATGGGCCCGATCACGCCCGACACCAGCGTGTTCGAGCAATTCCGTTCGCAGCCGGAATTCACCGAGCAGGTGTGGCAATACGTCAACCGCCGCTGCTCCGACTGGCGCGTCATTACCGGCAAGGAGCGCGCCACGGAATATGCCGGGCTCCTCGGCAAAATCGAGAAGGACTACGGCGTCGACCGCTACATCATGCTTGGCCTGTGGGGCATGGAGTCCTCGTTCGGCAACGTCATCGTCAATCCGAAATACATGCGGCCGGTTATCCCGGCGCTTGCCGCGCTTGCCTGGGGCGAACGGCGCCGGCGCTCCTACTGGGAAGCCGAATTGCTCAACGCGCTCATCATCGTCGACCGCGGCTGGGCCAAGCCCTCGGAGATGATCGGCTCCTGGGCCGGCGCCATGGGCCACACGCAATGGATGCCGGAAGTCTGGCTGCACATGGGCGTCGATTACGATCACGATGGTCGCACCACGCCCTTCGGCAAGCCAAACGATGCACTCGCCGGCACGGCGCGCTATCTGGTCGAACGCGGCGGCTACAAGCGCGGCGAAGCCTGGGGCTGCGAGGTCAAAGCCGGCGGCCGCGACGCGGGCGGCTGGCGCACCTATGCGCAATGGGAGAAGCTCGCCGTGCGCCGCGCCGACGGCAAGGCCTTTGCCCGGCCAGGCGACCGCGTGAAGCTGTGGACGCCGGTGCGCGGGGGGCCAGAGTTCCTCATTGGACAGAATTTTCGCGCCGTCTATTCCTACAACCCGTCCACCAGCTACACGCTGGCGCTCTGCCATCTCGGCGATCTGATCCGTGGCGACCCGCCGTTCCACCAGCAGTTCCCCGGCGGCGAGCGCGTGCCGACCCTGGACGAAGTCAAGGAAATCCAGCGCCGGCTGAACGAACAGGGTTTCAAGACCGACGGCATCGACGGCCGCACCGGCAGCGACACGGTCAAGGCTATTCTCGCCTTCGAGAAAAAGGTCGGCATGAAGCCCGCTGACGGCTACGCCGGCTTGAAGGTACTGGCCCGGTTGCGCCAGGGCTCTTGATCCGGTTGGATGCGGTCGCCGCCCCGCCGGGCCGGCCAATGCCAGGGCCATCCTCCGTGACCACAGCAAAGAGCGAAAGCGCCAAGGCGCAACCCGTCGCCGACCCCACTCTGGCGGCCATCGACCGGCCGGAGCCAGCCGGCGTCAACGCCGCCGGCTTCGGCAGCGATGTCGCGGCCGACGCGCTGCGCGCCCTCGACATCCCCTATATCGCGCTCAATCCCGGCGCCAGCTATCGCGGCCTGCACGACAGCATCGTCAACTATCTCGGCAACGAGCGGCCGCAAATGCTGCTCTGCCTGCACGAAGAAAGCGCGGTTGCCATAGCGCATGGCTGGGCGAAAGTCACCGGCCAGGCGATGGCCGCAGCGGTGCATTCCAATGTCGGGCTGATGCACGCGACCATGGCGATCTTCAACGCCTGGTGCGACCGCATGCCCATGGTAATCCTTGGCGCTACCGGGCCGGTCGATGCGACCAAGCGCCGACCGTGGATCGACTGGATCCATACCGCGAGCGACCAGGGCGCGCTCATTCGTGGCTTCAGCAAATGGGACGACCAACCCGCTTCGTCTATTGCCGCGCGCGAAGCCATCCTGCGCGCGGGCTGGATCGCCAACACCGCGCCCCGTGGGCCGACTTACGTCAATCTCGACGCCGGCTTGCAGGAGGAAAAATTGCCTGAGCCGGTTGCGCCGATCGACGCGCAGCGATTCATGCCGCAGGTGGAGAGCGCGGCCCCACCAACGATGATCGCAAAAGCTGCCGAACTGCTGCGCGGCGCCAAGCATCCACTGATTCTTGCCGGCCGCGTCTCGCGCGACCTTGATGCCTGGAAGACGCGCATTGCGCTGGCCGAACGCCTCGGCGCCCGCGTCGTCACTGATTTGAAAGTGGCCGCCGCCTTCCCCACCGACCATCCGCTGCATGTCGCCGCACCGGGCATCATCGCGCCGGTACCCGAAGCGGTAGAGGCCATTCGCGAGGCCGACGTCATCCTCAGCCTCGATTGGCTCGACGTCGCCGGAACGCTCAAGCATGTCGGTGGCACGCAAGCGCGCATTATCCAGGTGTCCATCGACCACCACCTGCACAACGGCTGGAGCTTCGACTATCAGGGTCTGCCGCCGGTCGATGTCATGATCGCCTGCGAGCCGGATGTCGCGGTTCCGCCGCTGCTTGCTGCGCTCGGAGGCGTCAAGCCGCATCTGGTGCCGACGCGTGCGACCAAGCCGTTCAAGCCCGCCGGCGACAAGCTCACCGTGGATCATCTGGCAGATAGCCTGCGCCGCGCCGTCGACGAGCGGCCGGTGAGCCTCACGACCCTCTCGCTGTCATGGAATGGCGCCAGTTGGCCGTTCCGCCATCCGCTCGATTACCTCGGCAGCTGGGGCGGCGGCGGCGTCGGCGGCGGCCCCGGCATTTCCGTCGGCGCGGCATTAGCGCTGAAAGGTTCAGGCCGGCTGCCAGTCGGTGTCGTCGGTGACGGCGATTTCATGATGGCCTGCAACGCGCTGTGGACGGCGGCGCATTACAAAATTCCGCTGTTGCTCGTCGTCGCCAACAACCGCTCCTTCTTCAACGATGAGTTGCACCAGGAGCGCGTCGCCCGCATGCGCAACCGCCCGGTGGATAACCGCTGGGTCGGCCAGCGCATCTCCGAACCCGATATCGACATCGCGGCTATCGCGCGCGCCCAAGGCGCAGCTGGCTTCGGCCCGGTGACGACAATCGCCGATCTCATGCCCGCAATCGCCAAAGCCATCGCCGCAGTGGATGCCGGCGCGGTCGCTGTTGTCGATGTGCGCGTCGAGCCCGGCTACGCCGCCGCCATGACCGCGGTGATGACGCGCAAAAGCGACTAGCCCGCCATGCCGGCTGCTTCACCCGCGCAAGGTGACGACGCCATCCTGACGGTGGACAACATCGTCGTCGGCTACGAGACGACGGAAGGGTCGATTGTCGCGGTGGACGATGTGTCGTTCAACGTGCGGCCCGGAGAATTCTTGTCCGTGATCGGACCCTCCGGCTGCGGGAAATCCACCCTGTTCAACGTCATCGGCGGGCTGCTCGGCCAGCATCAGGGCACGGTTCGCGTCGGCAGCGAAACCATTGCCGGCCCGCACAAGTCTATCGGCATGGTATTCCAGGAGGAATCCACGTTCCCCTGGCGCACGGTGGTCGACAATGTTGCCTTCCCGCTCGAGCTTGTCGGCATGGACCGCGTACGGCGCGGCGAACGCGCGCGTCATTTCATTTCGATGGTCGGCCTCGACGGCTTCGAGAAGCGGTACCCCGGCGAGTTGTCCGGTGGCATGCGCCAACGCGTGTCGCTCGCCCGCACGCTCGCCTCCGAACCGGCGATCCTGCTGATGGATGAGCCCTTCGCCGCGCTCGACGAGCAGACGCGGTTGCTGCTCGGCGACAAGGTGCTGCAGATCCAGCAGCAGCTTAAACAAACGACACTGCTGATCACCCATAACATCACCGAGGCGGTGCAGATGTCCGAACGCATTCTGGTGATGACCTACCGGCCCGGCAAGGTGAAGCGCATCGTCGACATCGACCTGCCGCGGCCGCGCACCTCGGAAATCGTCGGCAGCGAAGCCTTCGGCCGTTACGTCGCGCAGATCTGGAACGACCTGCGCGAGGAAGCAAGCCGCGGCATGAAGGACGAGGAGGCGCATGCGCTTCATTATCATGGTGCATCGCCATGACCGACGTCACGCCGATCGTCCGCGCGAGACGGAATAACCTCGCGCCGCCGGCGGCCGTCGGCTTCGTCTCGCTCGTCGTCTTCCTTTTGCTCTCCGAGGGACTGATCCGGGCCGACGTCATCAGCCGTTTCATTGCGCCGCCTCCCTCGGAAATCATCGGCAGCTTCTACCGGTTGATTGCCGAGGAGCACGTCTTCCACCGCTTCCTGCTCACCGCCGGAGAGTGTCTTACCGCCGGCGTCATGCTCGTCGTGTTTGGCATCGCCGGCGGCGCACTGATGCATCGCTTCAAGCTGCTGCAACAGGCCTGCGAAACCTTGGTCGCCGCGCTCGCTTCGGCGCCGTTCGTGCTGATGTACCCCCTGTTCATGGTGATCTTCGGCCGCAACGCCTGGACCATCGTCATGATGGGTTTCATCTCCGGGCTGCCGCCCGTCATCCTGAAAACCATCGAGGGCATGTCGGATACACGCAAGGTGCTGATCAATGTCGGCCGCAGCTTCAACCTCAGTGCTTCGCAGCAGTTCTGGAAAATCCTGCTGCCGGCGGCGCTGCCGACGATTTTCGTCGGCGTGCGGCTGGGACTGGTGTTCGCGCTAATCAACGTCGTTGGCACAGAATTCCTCATCAATTTCGGCGGTCTTGGCCAGCTCATCGAGGACCTTGCCGAGCGCTACGATCTCGCCGGCACGTATGCCGCGATCTGCTTCGTGATTTTCGTGAGCGTGCTGTTCTTCATGACACTGGAAAAGGCCGAACGATGGCTGCGACCGATCAACTGACCGAGGCGAGACCGTCGGCGTTAATCCCGGTCATGCTGCTGCGCGCGGCCATCATTCTTGCCGTGCTGGCAGTCTGGGAGTATCTCGCCCATTCCGGCTGGCTCTATCGCGACGTGATGCCGTCGCTGCTGAAGATTCTGCGGGCGTTGATTGATCTTTTGTCGCACGCTGATTTCTACCGGCATCTCGGTATTACTGCCGCCGAGATCGGCACCGCGCTGGCGATCGGCGGCGGTGCGGGGCTTGCGGCCGGTATCCTGCTCGGCGCCAACCGTTTCCTGTCGCGCGCCTACGAGCCCTATCTCTATTACCTCGGCCCGACGCCAAAAATTATCTTCTTCCCAGTGATGATCATGTGGTTCGGGCTCGGCTCCGCATCGAAGATCGCACTCGGCACCATCTCCTGCTTCTTCCCGGTGGCGCTCAGCGTCGCCGCAGGCATGCGCGCAATCGACAAGGTGCAAATCCGCGTGGGAAAAAGCTTCCGCGCCAACACATGGCAAATGGTCACCAAGATTTATTTGCCGGCGATGCGCCATCCGGTCATCAACGGCGTGCGGCTGGGCTTCGGCTTTGCGCTGATCGGCGTGCTGCTCGCCGAAACCAAATTGTCGAGCGCCGGCATCGGCTTTCTCATCATCCAGGCCTACAGCGTATTCGACATGCCGCGCATGTACGCCATGCTGGTCATTCTGTTCGTGCTGGCAATCGGCGCCAATGCCCTGATCGGCCGGCTTAGCGGCCTCGACAGCATCAAGCGGGTGTGAAGCCTGCGCTTTTCCAGGCGCCACGGTTTTCCGGCGCGGCCATGAAGCGCACGAATGCGGCGGCGGCCTCGCCGCTGTCGGCTGTCGCCGCGCCGCCATAGACGATCGTCAGATCAAGCCCCGGCGGCAGCGGCCCGGCCACCGAGAGCCCCTTCACCATGACAACTTCGCTCGCGGGATAGATGCCGATCTCGGCTTCGCCGCTAGCCACGACCTCGACCCCGCCTTCGAGCGCCGGCTTGAAAATCGTCTTCTTGGCGATCGCCTCTGCGATGCCGAGGTCCTGCATCACCTTGCCCAAATGCGTGCCGCTCGGCGTCTTGCCGGGGGTGGCGTGGATGATGGAGCGGGCGGCAAGCATCGCCGCGCGAAACTTTTCTTTGGTCGAAATGTCCGGCTTGGGCGCGCCTGCTTTGACGACAACGGTTACGCCGATGGAGCCAAACGTTGCCCGCGCGTCATTGCGCAGCTTGCCGGCCTTAGCATGGCCGTGGAGCACCGGCACCGGCAGCACCAGCACATCTGCATTCTCGCCGGCCTTAAGCCTGGCGTCGAGTGCGGAGGTCACTTCAAAAACATAATCGACTTTGCAACCGGCTTGCTGCTCGAAATTCGGCGTGAGCAGCGCGAACGCGCTTTGTGGGGCGCCGCCGCTGAACACGCGGATGCTTGCCGGGCTGGTCATAGCTTGTAAACCTCGAAGGTTGCCGGGTGAAATAGCTCCTCCACCTTGACGAGGCGCGACGAGAGCCCCTGCGCATGATGATGGCGCAGAAAAGTCTCCAGCGTCTTACGGTTTGCCGCCACGCCATAAGACCAGAAATCGTGGCCCATGAGCACCCGCGCTTCCATCAGCCGCTCCTCGACGAAGGGCAGCGTCACTTTTGTCGATGACGTATCGGACAATTTTTCCAGCGCGATTATCTTGGCGCGCTCGAATGCCTTGAGCACCGCCGCCGGCAACCACAGATGCTGCGCAACGATTTCGCGCCGCACGCCGACGAGATGCATGATCGGGAATATGCCGGTGCGCTTGAAATAATCCTTGGCTGCCGCCACCGGATCGGCAAACAGCCAGCCAACATTCGGCGTGCCGCGGGCAAAACAGGACGGCACGCGCGGGCCGATGAAGGCGTCGATTTCGCCCGCCTCCAACATCGCCGACAGCGTGCGCCCCTCCGGCGCGTTGTCGAGCTTCACGTCCTTCGGCAGCGTAATGGCGATCTTCTCCGGCCGCCCCGCCTCCTCCAGTCCTCCGCGGATCCAGTGGATGTCCGACGGCTTGACGCCGTGGTCGTCCTCGAGCAGCGCGCGCGCCCAAACGTTGGCGGTCAGTTGATATTCCGGCACCCCCACCTTTTTGCCCTTGAGGTCGCCGGGCTTCTTGATGCGGTCGCTGCGCACATAGATAGAGGTGTGGCGGAAGGCGCGCGACACGAAAGCCGGAACGCCGACATAGGGGCAATCCCCTTGCGCGGTTTTTACCGTGAAGCTCGACAGCGACAGCTCGCAGATGTCGAATTCGGCGTGGCGAAAGGCGCGGAAGAAGATTTCTTCCGGGTCGAGCGCCATGAACACTGGATCGACGCCGTCGATTGCCATCTGCCCATCGATCAGCGGCCGGGTGCGGTCATAGTCACGCACGGCGACGGAGAGATTGAGTCTGGCCATGAAGCTCCCGCTGGCGAATTCGCCCAGATTCATAGGCGAAACCCGATTTTTAGCAAAGCCCGCAGATGCGAATGTAAGACTCAGCTTGGCTGGTTCTTCAGGAAATCGCGCAGGCCGCCCTTTTCATAGGCCTTCTCGCGCACGTAGCGGAACACGGCGAGGAAGTCGTCGGGCCGCAGATAACCGGGAATGCGCGCGACTTCGCGTTCCTTGGGCGGCAGCGCCTTCAGCGGCGGGTCGCCGTCGTGGAAAAACTGGAAGGTCGGCGTGTGGCGTACGCCGTATTTGGCGGCGAGCTTCTTCTCCGAAAGCTGCTCGCCGTCGAAGTCAACTACCGGCAGCGAGCCGATGATGTTGAGCTGGGTGATCTCGAAATTCGCCTTGATGTAATTGGCGATGCGCGGCTGAGCAAAATTGACGAAATGCGTTTCTTTGCAATAAGGGCAGCCTTTGAGCTCCCACATGATGGCGAAACGCTTGCCTTCGGAACGCGCAGTTTCCAGATCGTCGGCAAGGTTGAGGAAGCTTTGCAAAAACCACGGCTCGCGGTAGAGCCCGTCGCCGGTGAGCGTCGGCCCCTCCGCGCGCGCCGGCAATGCCGCAAAGGCGCCCGAAGCAGTGGCGCCAAGCAACAGGTTTCTCCGCGTCATTGCCATGGATAAAACCTCAATAGCAGTCCGGAAACCATGCCAGGAGACTTGCCGCGCCCGGCCCGCCTCAAACATATAACATGTTCGCTATATATTTGCCTTCCCGTCTGGGGATTGGTCATGCTTGTCAGCCTTGCGCGCGCTGCATTCCTCGCAATAGTTCTGGTCGGCAATGCCAGTGGCGCGCTGGCCGGCGATCTCGCCGATTTCAACGCCGAGGCCGAGCAGGTGGAAAGTCATAACCGCGTGGCGATCGGCTACCTGCGCACCGGCAATGTCGATTTGGCCGCGGTCGAACTCGACCGCCTGCGCGTCGCCTGGGGCGCGTTGCAGCGGCGCTTCGCCGGCAAGCGGCCCGACGTTTTTGCAGGCGACGCGCACTATGTCCTGCTGCTCACCGACGTCAGCATGCGGTTGGTGACGGCGGACATGATGCTTACTTCCGGGCGCCCCGAGATCGCGCGGCAGGCGCTCGATGCCGTGCGCACCGACTTTTATGACTTGCGCCGCTCGGCCGGAATTCAGGTCTTGGCCGACTGCATTCGCGACGCCAACACCGCCATGGATGCGCTGATGGTCTACAACAGGCCCAGCCTCGATTGGAGCAAGCCGGACACGGCATCCGGCATCGCCGGCAAGGTGGCGGCCTATGGCAGCGTGCTCGACCGTTGCGACGCGATGGCGGGCGCTGACGTGCGCCAGAATCCGGAATTCCGCCGGCTCGTCGACGGCGTCAAAGCGGGCATGAAATTTTTTCCTCAGGCGATAGTAGAACACGATACAGATCTTCTCCATCGTGTCCTTATCGAGTTACGTTCTTTCGACAATCTATTGGCGTTCCGTTTCGGCTAATTCGACATATTCACCGAATGTGATATATTTCTCTGCACCGAGAATCTCCCGCATCATTGGCAGGCAAATGGAATTGCATCGTCTGGAATCGCGCAGCCGCTCGAACGAGCTCGAACGCATGGTGGACAACGCCAAGCGCGCGAGCGATTTCCTCAAAGCGCTGGCGCACGAAAGCCGGCTGATGATGTTGTGCATTCTCGCCGAAGGCGAAAAATCGGTGGGTGAGCTCGAAGACATTCTCGAGTTGCGCCAGCCGACGGTGTCGCAACAGCTCGCCCGCCTGCGCGCCGACGGTCTGGTGACCACGCGGCGCGACGGCAAGGCCATCTACTACAGCCTCGCCAGCGATGAGGCGCGCGTGGTCATCGGCGCCATCTACGACGTGTTCTGCCGAAAAGCGCGCAAGCGCTGACCGCTCCCGTGACTTTGGCTGCACCTTCGCACCCTCCAACCGCGACGCCGCGCACGCCAGACATCGTCATGCTCGATGCCGCGGCACTCACCGCTGCGATCCACTCGCGGCAAATCTCCTGCCTTGAAGTGATGACCGCCTATCTCGATCATATCGAGCGGATCAATCCGCAAGTAAACGCCATCGTCGCGCTGCAAAGCCGCGACGGGCTGCTGGCGCAGGCGCGTGAACGCGGCGCGCAGCTTGCCCGCGGCGAGCCGGCCGGACCGCTGCATGGCTTCCCCTATGCGGTAAAGGATCTTACGCCGGTCAAAGGCCTGCCGCATACGTTCGGGTCGCCGATTTTCAAGGATACTGTTGCAGCAGCCGACAGCGCCATGGTCGAGCGGCTGCGCAAGGCCGGGGCGATCTTCATCGGCAAGACAAACACCCCGGAATTCGGGCTCGGCTCGCACACTTATAATCAAGTCTACGGCACCACGCGCAACGCCTATGACCCGTCGCGTTCGGCCGGCGGCAGCAGCGGCGGCGCGGCGGTTGCGCTGGCGCTGCGCATGCTGCCCATCGCCGACGGCAGCGACTACGGCGGCAGTTTGCGCAACCCCGCCGCCTGGAACAACGTCTACGGCTTCCGCACTAGCATCGGCCGCGTGCCGTCCGATGGCCGCGACGCCTGGTTTCCGTCGATAGGCGTGCTCGGCCCGATGGCGCGCAACGTGACCGATCTTGCCAAGCTACTGCGGGTGCAGTCCGGCTACGACGCGCGCGTGCCGCTGTCGATCGCCGGCACCGACGACCTGCAAGGGCCGCTCGAAGTCGATCTCAAGGGTAAGCGCATCGCCTGGGTCGGCGATTTCGGCGGCCATATTCGCTACGAGCTGGGCGCGCTGGAAATAGCCAAGAGCGCGCTCAAGACCTTTGAGCAGCTTGGCTGCGTGGTCGAAGAGGCGCTGCCGGATTATCCCGTCGACACCGTATTGCAAGCCTGGCTGCAGCTCCGCTCCTGGCAGATGAGCGCAACGCTACTGCCCTACTACAAGGATCCGCAAAAGCGCGCGCTGTTGAAGCCTGAAGCCGTCTACGAAATCGAAAACGCGATGAAGCTCTCGGCCTTCGACATCACCGCCGCCTCGCTTGTACGCACGGCCTGGTATCAGGCGGTACGCACGTTTTTCGAGCGCTATGATTACTTCATCGCCCCGACGACACAGATCGCCCCCTTCGATGCGAACCTCCACTGGCCCAAGCAATTCGCCGGACGGCCGACGCGTACCTATCACGAATGGATGAACGGCATGGCCCCCATCGGCATGTCGGGCTGTCCGGCGCTGTCGGCGCCGGCAGGATTCAATGACGACGGCCTACCGATGGGCATCCAGATTGTCGCGCCTAACCGCGCTGAGTTATCGCTGATGCAATTGGCCTATGGCTATGACGTAGCAACGCAATGGCCGACGCGGCGATATCCTGCGCTGCTTGGGCGCTAGCTTACAACGACATCGATCAATCGCATCTGCACCCGCTCCTCGCCCTGCCAGCGGTCGATGGCGAGGGAGCCTGCCGCGTGTACGGCACGGCCGCGGTTCTCCAGCAGCGCGCGGCCAAGCGGCGTGTCCGCGGCGCGGAAGGCAATGGCATTGACGAATTTTCCATCGCCGGATTTGAAACGCGCGCGGATGTGGTTCTCGCCCGCCGGATCGGCGTAACTCAGCGTATGCGCAGGCAGTGCCACCAGCGGCTCCGGATTACCTGCGCCGAAGGGCCCGGCCCGCGCCAGCATCTCCACCAGCGCCACATTGACGGCGCCGGCGCTGACGGCGCCGTCGATCAGCAGCGCGCGGTCGCGGCGCGCCGCTTCCACGCTCGGCGCCAGCGCCTCCTCGAGGAAAGCGCGAAACGCGCCGAGCGCGTCCTTGCGCAGGGTGATACCGGCCGCCATGGCGTGCCCGCCGCCTTTGATGAGCAGCCCTTCGCGCACCGCGCGCCGCACATCCTGCCCAAGATCGACGCCAGGAATCGAGCGCCCCGAGCCGGTGCCGATGCCGATGCCGCCGGGCTCCAGCGCAATGGCAAAGGCCGGGCGCCCAAAGCGCTCCTTCAGCCGCGCGGCAACGAGGCCGACCACGCCGGGGTGCCAGCCCTCGCCTGCGGTCACCACCACCGCCCCCTTGTCCTCGAGCCCGAGCGCGGCCATGGCATCGGCCTCGGCCTGCGCCACGGTCGCGATCTCGATCTGCCGGCGCTCGCTGTTCAAACGATCAAGCTCGGCGGCGATGCGCGCGGCTTCGCTCGGGTCGTCCTCCAGCAGCAGACGCGCGCCGAGATCGGCGCGGCCAATGCGGCCACCGGCATTAATGCGGGGGCCGAGCAGAAAGCCAAGATGCCAGGATTCAGGCGGGCCGGAAAGGCGCGCCACATCCATCAGCGCAGTCATGCCGACATGATCGCGGCGGCGCAGCGCGATCAGCCCCTTGGCGACGAAGGCGCGATTGAGCCCCTTGAGCGGCACCACGTCGGCCACCGTGCCAAGCGCGACCAGATGCAAGAGCGACAAGAGGTCTGGCTCCGCCCGCGTGTTCCAATAGCCGCGTTGGCGCAATAGCCGATTCACGGCCGCCAGCGTGAGAAATACCAGCCCCACCGCAGCGAGATGACCAAGGCCGGAGAGATCGTCGACGCGGTTGGGGTTGACGATTGCCACGGTCGGCGGCAATTCCGTATCGGCCTGGTGATGATCGATCACGACGGTGTCGAGCCCAAGCTTCTTCGTTTCGCCGAGCGCTTCGAGACTGGTGGTGCCGCAATCGACGGTGACCAGCAAGCTCGCGCCGCGTTCGGCGAAGGAGCGGATTGCCTCCACGTTCGGCCCGTAACCCTCGAAAATCCGGTCGGGAATATGCACGATCGGATCGAGCCCGCATTGGCGCAGATAGCGCGCGAGCAATGCTGAGGCTGTGGCGCCGTCCACGTCGTAGTCGCCGAAAATGGCGATGCTCTCTGCGCGCGTCACCGCGTCGGCGATGCGCGCACAAGCCGTTTCCATTCCGGTAAGCACATGCGGATCCGGCATCAGCCGCCGCAAGCTGGGATCGAGATAGGCCTCGACCTCGTAGGTCTCGACGCCGCGGCCGGCGAGCACGCGCGCTAAAAGCTCGGGCAAGCCATGCCGCTGCGCAATCGCCAGCGCGCGTGCCTGACCGCGTTCGTCCAGCCGGTCGCGCCAGGTCCGTCCGCTCGCCGAGCGCTCGACGCCGAGAAAGAAGTGTTCCGATGTTGTCGCCGCAACCGCGGTCAAGCCGCATCGCGGTACCAACTATTCTTGTAGCCGTGTTTCTGCATCACCGTCCAGCCGTGCGACCAGGTCGCCTGAAACGGCTGCATGCGCGGCATCATTTCCGCTGTGATATCGGCGGTGATCTGCGGCATCGTCTTCAATGCCTTTGCTCCGACGGTCGATCTATAAAACGCCAGCAAATCGTGCAGCTCCGCCGCGCTGAAATATTTGGCGTAAATCGCCGGCGCATCCTTCATGACGGCACCGGTGAACGAAGACAGCGCCCCTTCAAACGCGATGCGCAGCTCGGCAAGCGTCGCGGCATCGACCTTGCCGCCGAATTGCGCTTCGATGCGCGGCCACATCTGCGCCGTGATGCTGCGCGACATTTGCACGATCGTGTCGCCGGTGACAATGGCGGTCAATTCCTGCGCCGCGCGCAGCGCCTCGGGCGAGCCGGCATCCTGCGCCCGCGCCGGCACGGCGAGACAGCCGCAAATCAGAGCCATTCCCAATAACCACTTCATGCAATCCTCCCTTGGTCGGCTCTCGCGCGCGAGCGGCGACCGTCAGTCGAGATGAAACTTTTTGAATTGCCGGTGTTCGGCTAGCACTTTGCGTACGGTGCCGGTGGCCGAGCGCATCACCACGGTCTCGGTCTCGATCACGTCCTTGCCGAACTTGACGCCCTGCAGCATCGGCCCCGTGGTCACCCCGGTCGCGGCGAACAGGCAGTCGCCCTTCACCATGTCCTCGATTTCGTATTTCTTTTTCGGATCCTTGATGCCCATTTTCAGTGTGCGCTCGCGCAGCGCCGCGGTGTCGATGATGAGCCGCGTCTGCATCTGCCCGCCGATGCAGCGCAGCGCCGCCGCCGCCAGCACGCCTTCCGGCGCGCCGCCGCTGCCGAGATAAATGTCGATACCGGTCTTCGGTTCGGCACAATGGATGACGCCGGCGACGTCGCCATCGCTGATCAGGCTGATCGCCGCGCCGGTCTTGCGGATCGCTGCGATCTTGTCGGCGTGGCGCGGCCGATCGAGCAGGATGGCGGTGATCTCGGAGGGCTTGACGCCCTTGGCCTTGGCCAGACGGATGATGTTTTCGTCGGCTGACGCGTCGAGATCGATGGTGCCCTTCGGATAGCCGGGCCCGATGGCGATCTTGTCCATGTAGCAGTCGGGCGCGTGCAGCAGCGTGCCGGCATCGCGCCATGGCGATGGTGGCGATGGCGCCCGGCATGTTCTTGGCGCACAATGTCGTGCCTTCCAGTGGATCGACGGCGATGTCGACCTTCGGGCCGATCTTGTTGCCGACCTTCTCGCCGATGAACAGCATCGGTGCCTCGTCGATCTCGCCTTCGCCGATCACCACCGTGCCATCGATCGGCAATTTGTTGAGTTCGCGCCGCATGGCGTCGACCGCCGCCTGATCGGAGGCCTTGTCCTGGCCGCGCCCGCGCAGGCGCGCCGAAGAGACAGCCGCACGTTCGGTCACGCGCACGATCTCGAGAGTGAGAATACGCTCCATGAGCAAATCGGGCTGAACGCTGATTGTCGGCATAGTGCAATTCCCTCAAATTCCGGGCGCTGGACGCAGGCCTTACGCCGCGCGGCCGTCATCGTCCAGCGCGGCTAGTTCTTCTCGATGCGGATGACTTGTGGCCGGCCCGAGATCACCCTATCGCGGCCCACCGCGGCAAGGGCCTTGCGCACGGCATCCTCGGTGGTCGCATAGGTTATGAGGATAACGGGCACGGAGCCGCCTTTGGCCTCCCCGGCTGGGATTTTCTGGTCGTGCCTTTGCACGATCGATTCCAGCGAAATGTCCTGCTCGGCCAGACGGGTGGCGATGGACGCCGCGGTTCCCGGCTTGTCGCGCGCCTGCAGCCGGATGTAGTAGCCGCCCTCATGCCGCTGCATCGGCGCCTTGCGCACGGTCGTCAGCTTTTCGCTCGGGCGGCCGAACGGCGCAGTGCGCACGCCGCGGGCAATATCGCCAATGTCGGACAGCACCGCCGAGGCAGTCGCCATGCCGCCGGCGCCCGGCCCCACCAAGGTGAGCGGATTGATGCCTTCGGCATCGATGGTGACCGCGTTGGTCACGCCCATCACCTGGGCGATGGCTGAATCCTTGCGCACCATGGTCGGATGCACGCGCTGCTCGATGCCCTTCGGCGTTTTCACCGCGACGCCGAGAAGCTTGACGCGGTAGCCGAGCTCGTCGGCGGCGGCGAGATCGGCAGGCGCGATGGACGAAATCCCTTCCACGTAGATCGCGCTCTGGTCGACCTTGGTGCCGAAGGCGAGCGAGGCGAGGATCGCCAGCTTCTGCGCGGTGTCGTGGCCCTCGACGTCGAAGGTCGGGTTGGCTTCGGCATAGCCCAGGCGCTGCGCGTCCTTCAGGCATTCGGCGAAAGACAATTTGTCCTGCTCCATGCGCGTGAGGATGTAATTGCAGGTGCCGTTGAGGATGCCGTAGATGCGATCGAACGAATTGCCCGCCATGCCCTCGCGCAAGGTCTTGACGATCGGAATGGCGCCGCCGACCGCCGCCTCGAAATTGAGCGCGACGTGATGCTTTTCGGCGAGCGCCGCCAGCCGCACGCCGTGTTTGGCGAGCAGCGCCTTGTTGGCAGTGACCACCGATTTGCCTGACGCGAGCGCCGCTTCGACCGCTGCTTTGGCCGGATTGCCGTCGCCACCGATCAACTCGACAAAGACATCGATGCCCGGCTCGCGCGCCAGCGCGGCGGGATCGGAAAACCATTTCACTTTCTTCAGATCGACGCCGCGGTTCTTCGCTGCGAGAGCGCGCGCAGACGGCGACGATGTCGATGCGCCGTCCGCAGCGCGCAATCAGCGCCTCGCGCTGGCGCGTCACCTGGGCGACCAAGGCGACGCCGACCGTGCCCAATCCGGCGACGCCCACTTTCAGGGCTGGGACCATGAAATCAGCGCCGCGTGGCGAGAGGAACGACGTTGTGCAGCTTTTCGACGCCGGTCTTGAAGAAGCGGCTGATGTTGCGCGCGGCCTGGCGGATGCGCTGCTCGTTCTCCACCAGCGCGATGCGCACGAAGCCCTCGCCGTATTCGCCGAAGCCGATGCCGGGCGACACCGCAAGATCGGCCTTCTCCACCAGCAACGTCGAGAACTCGACGCTGCCCAGACTCTTGAACGGCTCGGGGATCGGCGCCCAGGCAAACATCGACGCGCGCGGCGCACGGCACCGGGAAACCGGCGCGGGTAAAACTTTCCACCAGCACGTCGCGGCGGCGCTTGTAGGTTTCGCGCATCTCCTTGATGCAATCGTCAGGACCGTTGAGCGCGGCGATCGCGGCGACCTGCACCGGGGTGAACGCGCCGTAGTCGAGATAGGACTTCACCCGCGCCAGCGCCGCGATGATCCGCTCGTTGCCGACGGCAAAGCCGATGCGCCAGCCCGGCATCGAATAGGTCTTCGACATCGAGGTGAACTCGACCGCGACATCCATCGCGCCCGGCACCTGCAACAGCGACGGCGGCGGATTATTGTCGAAATAGACTTCGGCATAGGCAAGATCGGACAGCATCAGGATGTTCGTGCTTCTTCGCAAAGGCGACAAGGTCCTGGTAGAAATCGAGGCTCGCGACATACGCGGTCGGGTTCGCCGGATAGCAGACGACGACCGCCATCGGCTTGGGGATCGAATGGGTAATCGCGCGCTCGAGCGTATGGAAGAAATTCGGCGTCGGCTCCGACGGTACCGACCGGATGGCGCCGCCCGCCATCAGAAAGCCGAAGGCGTGGATCGGATAACTCGGATTGGGCACCAGCACGACGTCGCCCGGCGCGGTGATCGCCTGCGCGACGTTGGCGAAACCTTCCTTGGAGCCCAGGTGGTCACGACCTGCGTGTCAGCATTGAGCTTGACGCCGAAGCGGCGTTCGTAATAGGCCGCCTGCGCGCGGCGCAAGCCCGGAATGCCGCGCGAGGACGAGTAGCGGTCGGTGCGCGGCTTGCCCAGCGTCTCCTTCATCTTCTCGACGACATGCGCCGGTGCTGGCAAATCCGGGTTGCCCATGCCGAGGTCGATGATGTCGGCGCCGCCGTTGCGCGCGCGGGCCTTCGCCCGGTTCACCTCTTCGAACACGTAGGGCGGCAAGCGGCGGATGCGGTAGAAATCGTCCATCGGTCAGACCTTCAAGTTGCCGGCCCCTCCCCGGCTCGGCGGGAAATCCCGGCAGGCTTTTATCACGGGTTGCTCTTGCTGCCAGTGTCTTGCACCGCATCGGCTGCCGGCGCCGTCGTTTTCGCCGGCTTTACGGCTTTTTTGGTCGATTTTCCGGCCGCGTGGCCTTCTTGCCGGTCGCGGACGTTTTCCAGTTCCTGCTCCATTTTGACCTGCTGTTCGTCGGTCATCAGCTGGTCCGAGCGCGGCGGCGGCATGTCGTGCACCGCGGGATATTGATAGGTGTCGGCCACTGGCCGGACCGGGGCGTTGGTCGGCTCGCCCATGCTGGCCGGCACATTGTCGATCACCGTGTTGGTCGAACAACCGGCGAGCGCCGCTGCAATTAGGACAGTCGCGGCGGCTAAAATCCGTCCCATAAGAGCTTGCCGCATGGGGTCCGGGGCCTTCTCGTCCGATCGAGAAAATCGAAGCAGACTCAACGAATTGTACCAAGGGCCGGTTATCGGGTTAATATGGCACCAACAAGGTTAAACGAGCGGAAACGTCTTGCTGGAGAGCGCGGCCGGACCATGTCCGGGCGATAAGCGTATGGACAAGCCCACCCAGGAACCGGCGAAAGACCTCAGCAAGCTGAGCGCGATCGATATCGAGGCCTTTGCGCGCAATCTCGCGCGCGTGGTCGAGGAGGGCGGCAAGGCGCTCGCCGCCTATATGAAGCCGCGCGAGGAAGGCAAAATCAAAAGCGAAGTGGCCGAAGACGTGGCCGACGTGGTCAAAACCATCGGCCACGTGACCGAATATTGGCTGGCCGATCCGCAGCGCGCGGTCGAATTGCGGGCGAGCCTCGGCCGCGCCTATCTCGACCTCTGGGCGAGTGCGGTCAAACGCATGGCCGGCGAAGAGACCAAACCCGTCGCCACGCCCGATCCACGAGACAAGCGTTTCGCCGATCCGGAATGGTCGCAGAATCAGTTCTTCGATTTCCTCAAGCAGGCCTATCTGCTCACGACGCAATGGGCCAACCATCTGGTGAAAGACGCCGAGGGCGTCGATGCCCACACGCGGCAGAAGGCAGAGTTCTACATCAAGCAGATCGCCAACGCGATTGCGCCGTCGAATTTCGTGCTCACCAATCCGGAGCTCTTGCGCGAAACGCTGTCGTCGAACGCCGGCAATCTGGTGCGCGGCATGCACATGCTCACCGAGGACATCCGGGCCGGCAACGGCAATCTCAGGATTCGCCAGTCCGACGCATCGATGTTCGAGGTCGGCCGCAATCTCGCGCTCTCGCCCGGCAAGGTGATTTTTCAGAACGAGCTCATCCAGCTCATCCAGTACGAGGCGACGACCAAGGAGGTCTTGAAGGTTCCGCTGCTGATCGTGCCGCCCTGGATCAACAAATTCTATATTCTCGACCTGACACCGGAGAAATCCTTCATCAAATGGTGCGTCGATCAAGGCATCAGCGTGTTCGTCGTCTCCTGGGTCAATCCCGACGCGCGGCTCGCCAAGAAAAGCTTCGATGAATACATGAAGGAAGGCGTCATCGCCGCGCTCGACGCCGTCGAGGAAGTGACCGGCGAAAGCCAGGTCAACGCCATCGGCTATTGCGTCGGTGGCACGCTGCTGGCGATTACGCTGGCCTGGCTCGCCGCCAAGAAACCCGCTAAGCAAAAAGACCGCGTGCTCTCGGCGACGCTGTTTGCCGCGCAGGTCGACTTCACTTTCGCCGGCGACCTGATGGTGTTCGTCGACAAGGAGCGCATCGCCCAGCTCGAAGAGCACATGAAAGAACAGGGCTATCTCGAAGCCTCTCGCATGGCCAATGCCTTCAACATGCTGCGCTCGAACGATTTGATCTGGCCTTACGTGGTCAATAATTACCTGAAGGGCAAAAAGCCCTTCCCGTTCGACATTCTCCATTGGAATTCCGACGCCACGCGCATGCCGGCGGCAAACCATTTGTTCTATTTGCGCAACTGCTATCTCGACAATAATCTGACTAAGGGCAAGATGGAAATCGGCGGCGTGACGCTCGACCTGCGCAAGGTCACGGTGCCGATCTACAACCTCGCCACCCGCGAGGACCACATCGCTCCGGCGAAATCTGTGCTGTTCGGCTCGAAATATTTCGGCGGCGAGGTGAAATACGTGCTCGCTGGTTCCGGCCATATCGCCGGCGTGGTCAATCCGCCCGTCACAAAGAAATATCAGTACTGGACTGGCGGCAAGCCTGGCACCGCTGACCTCGATGCCTGGCTGACAAAAGCCAAGGAACATCCCGGCTCCTGGTGGCCGGATTGGCTTGAATGGCTCAAAGAGCGCGGCGCCGAAACCGTACCGGCGCGAAAGATCGGCGGCGGAAAGCTCAAAGCCATTGAGGACGCGCCGGGCAGCTACGTGAAAATGCGAGATTAACCCGCGGATAAACTAAGGGGGACGTCTATGACCAAGGAAATGCTCTGGCTGACCTACACCGTCATCCTTACCGGCATTCTATGGGTGCCCTACATTCTCGACCGCGCGATGGTGCGCGGGCTGATGGGTTCGATGGCGAATCCATCGCCGGCGCTCAAGCTGCAGACGCCTTGGGCGCAACGCCTGCAAGCCGCGCACGCCAACACCGTTGAGAACCTCGTGGTGTTTGCGCCTTTGGTGCTGATCCTCAACCTGATCCACGTTTCGACAGCCAACACCGTGCTCGCCTGCGTCCTCTTTTTCTGGGCGCGGCTCGCCTACGTGATCGTCTACGCATTAGGCATACCCATGCTGCGCACGCTCGCCTTCGTCGTCGGTTTCATTGCGCAGGTGATGCTGGCGCTGGCGATTTTGGGCGCGATGTAGCTCAGGCCTCCGGCGCCGCGCGCTCGGCAATGGCGCGGGTATCGGCGCCGCGCGGCAGCATGCCGAAGGCGCCGCCCCGTTCCTCGCCCAAACGCGAGGCGCAGAAGGCGTCCGCAACCGATGGCGGCGCGTGCTTGATCAGCAGCACCGCCTGCAGAGCCAACACCAGATCGCGCGTGAGCGCGCGCGCCTGGCCTTCATCGTTGCGCTCAGGGCCTTGCATGCGCCGTTGCAGGTTCGCGGCAAAGGTTTTCAGCCGCGCGTCGCCAGCATCGGCAAACTCCCGTTTCAGCACCTCCGCCGCATTCGGCGTGCGCTCGATTGCGCGCAGCACGTCGAGGCACACGACGTTGCCGGAGCCCTCCCAAATCGAGTTGACCGGCGCCTCGCGATAGAGCCGCGGCAGGATGCTTTCCTCGATGTAGCCATTGCCGCCCAGCACCTCCATCGCCTCGAGGCAGGCAAACGGCGCGCGCTTGCAGATCCAGAATTTTGCCGCCGGCGTGACCACGCGGCGGAACACCTGCGCCGTATCGTCACTTTCGTCATAGGCGCGGGCAAGCCGCATGGTAAGAGCGGTCGCGGCTTCGCATTCGAGCGCCAGATCGGCGAGCACATTGGTCATCAGCGGCTGGTCGATCAGCGTTTTCTGGAAGGCGACGCGATAGCGCGCGTGGTGCAGCGATTGCGCCAGCGCCTGCCGCATCAGGCCGGAGGAGCCAATGCAGCAATCGAGCCGCGTGTAGCCGGCCATTTCAATGATGGTGGGGATGCCGCGGCCCTCTTCGCCGACGAGCTGAGCATAGGCGCCCTCAAATTCGACTTCGCTCGAGGCATTGGAGCGGTTGCCGAGCTTGTCCTTGAGCCGCACGATATGAATGGCGTTGCGGTCCCCGTCCGGCGTCCAGCGCGGCATCAGGAAGCAAGAGAAGCCCTTGGCCGATTGCGCCAGCACCAGGAAGGCGTCGCACATCGGCGCCGACATGAACCACTTGTGGCCGTGCAGGCGGAACGAGCCGTCGCCCGCCGGCTCGGCGCGTGTCGAATTTGTGCGCAGGTCGGAGCCGCCCTGGTTCTCGGTCATGCCCATGCCGAGGAGCGCGGCGCTCTTATCCTTCACCGGGATAAAGCGTTTTTCGTAGTCGCGGCCGAAAATCTTCGGCAGCCATTGCTTGGCGATTGCCGGCGCGTGGCGCAGCGTCGGCACCGAGCCGTAGGTCATCGCCACCGGGCAATAGATGCCGCTTTCCACCTGATTGAGCATGAACGTGCCGGCCGCGCGCGCCACATGCGCGCCGGGCTTGGGATCGGCCCAAGGGCTCGAATGCAGGCCGGCGCGCAGCGCGATGGCCAGAAGTTCGTGCCAGGCCGGGTGAAACTCGACCTCGTCGAGGCGATGGCCGTAGCGGTCGAGCGTGCGCAAGGTCGGCGGGTATTTGTTGGCGTCGAAGCCGAGCTTGATAACCTCCGGCTTACCCAGCGTTGAGCCGAGCGTCGTCAGCCCGCCTTCGGCCCAGCCCGCCTGCTCACGCTTGACCGCCTCGCGCAGCACAATGTCGCTGGCGAACAGGTTATACGGCTCAAGCGGCGGCGGCTGGTTGCTGACGTCGAACATGGCTGGCGATCCCGGCAGAGGCCGCCATCAGTGTACCAGCCGAATCAGGGGAATAGCGCCACCTGTTCCAGCCCCATCGCTTCCGGCCAGCCCATCACCAGATTCATGTTCTGGATCGCCTGGCCGGAGGCGCCCTTCACCAGATTGTCCAGCGCCGAAATGACAATGGCGCGGCCGGGGATACGGTCCTTGGCGACGCCGATGAAGGTCATGTTCGCGCCGCGCACGTGCCGGGTCTGCGGCGTCTCACCGAACGGCAGCACATGCACGAAGGGTTCCTTCGCGTAGGACTTTAAAAGTATCGCGTGAAGATCATCCGGTGTTCGCCCGCGCCGGCCCCGCACATAGATCGTCGAGAGGATGCCCCGGTTCATCGGCACCAAATGCGGGGTAAACGTAATGATCACCTCGCGCCCGGCGGCGAGCGACAGTTCCTGGTCGATCTCGGCCATGTGCCGGTGGTGGCCGACGCCATAGGCGTGGAAGCCTTCCGACACCTCGGAAAACAGCATGGATTCCCGCGCGGCCCTGCCCGCTCCGGTCATGCCGGATTTGGCGTCGCAGACGATCTCGTCGAGGTCGATGGCCTTGGCCTTGATCAGCGGGATCAGCGGCAATTGCGCGCAGGTGGTGTAGCAGCCGGGATTAGCGACAAGCCGCGCCTTTTTGATCTCGCGCCGGTGGATTTCACTCAAGCCATAGACGGCTTCCTTTTGCAGCTCCGGCGCGTGATGCTCGTGGCCGTACCATTTGGCGTAAGCGGCCGTGTCGTGCAGCCTGAAGTCGGCCGAGAGATCGACGACCTTGGTTGCCGGCGCCTCGGCCAACAGATTCGCGATCACCTTCTGCGTGGTGGCATGCGGCAAAGCGCAGAAGACGACTTCGAGGCCGGCTTTCGCCCAGTCGATGCCGTCGAGCGCAATCAGCGCCGGCAGCTCGTATGGCGAGAATTGCGGAAACACCTCGCGCATGGCCTTACCGGCGCTGCGCTCTGCCGTGAGCAGCGTGATCTCCGCGCGCGGATGCCGCAGCAGCATTCGTACCAGCTCCGCCCCGCTATAGCCGGAGGCGCCGAGCACGCCGATTTTCGCTTTGGTGGCCATGACTCAATCCTCATCCAACGTCATCAAAGAACGACTGGACCAAGGCCAACAGCGGGTTTTGCAAGAAGGAGGTGCCGCGGCCTTTAGTCCGGCGGCACGGGATTGACGACTAAAAACGAACGCGCGCCCGTGCCGTGGGAACACGGCGGCGGCGGAGGTTTCGCGGTGCGAAAAGCATCGTCATAGGGAGCCATATAGGCTGGGCGGCCGGCGGGGTCAAGATTGACCCACATAGGCAACCGCCAAACGCTTCGCTAATCTCGCCGCCACCGGACTGGCGGTCGCGAATTGCGTCGGCTTGCTGCAAATATCCGGCGCGGCCGCAGCCGAGCCGTAGGCGCTCAAGTTGAAAGTCGACTTGATCAAGAGCGGCGCGGCGATTCCGGCTAAGTAGGCGCTCTGCGTGCCGGCTGCCCAAGGCCATAGCGCGCCTGGCCCGGATATCAATCCGCGCATTTCATGGTCGGCAGGACCCAAAGGCACACAATCCTATGCCGTGTTCTTGACCGATACCGACTCGCCGAAAACAGACCGCGACAAAGTGAACATGGAAGGGATGACCGTTCCGAAAACGGCGGAGCGGCAAACATTTTATCATTGGGTTCCTGTCGATATCCCGTCAAAGGTTAAGGCGCTGAAGCAAGGTTCTTAATCGAGCGCGCGCGTGGCGCACGGCAAGGCGGCGACGCCAGCCCCCGTCGGCGTACGCGGTCTCAGCGACTTTACCAAAGTCTTCGCTGCCAGCGAGGCGATGAAGGGCAAATATTTCGGCTATGACGGACCGTGCAGGTCATGGAACGACGAGACCCTTCACCATATGCATTTCATAGTCTACGCGCTGAGCGTTAAGACGCTCAATCTTCCCGCGGGTTTCGACGGCGCAGCGGCGATGGAGGCGATGAAGGACAAAGTGCTGGCGCAAGGCCAACTGGACGCGACCTACACGCAAAATCCAGCGACCGGCGCAATCGTGCCGAAGAAATAGCCGATCTCTATAACTTAGCTTTTCGATCCGCCGGGACGAAAATCCGGCGAATTTTTTTCGCCTGTTCGTTCGGCAGATTGGACCTGCGACATGGCTGCCTTTGTCACTGTTTACCCGCGTTCGTGGCATATTCTCTGGCAAATGATTCGTTTTAACCCCATCTAGGGGACTTCAATGGCTAAACTTGCGACCAAGATGAAAGCGCCGAAACAGCCCGATTTGTTCGACGGCCCCGCGCGGAGCAAACCCGCGGCGCGCGAGGCTGCTGGCCGAAAATCCTCAGGCCACAAGCCTGCGAAGTCTTCCGCGCGTGGCAAGGCGCGCAGCAGCAGCGCAGAAAGCGGCTATACCGCCAAGCATATCGAGGTCTTGGAGGGGCTCGAGCCCGTCCGCCGCCGCCCCGGCATGTATATCGGCGGCACCGACGAGAAGGCTCTGCACCACTTGTTCGCCGAGGTGATCGACAATTCGATGGACGAGGCGCTCGCCGGCCACGCCAGCTGGATCGAGGTGGAGATGGAGGCGAACGGCTTTGTCTCCGTCACCGACAACGGCCGCGGCATCCCGGTCGACTCGCACCCCAAGTTCAAGAGCAAGTCGGCGCTGGAAGTTATCATGTGCATGCTGCACGCCGGCGGCAAATTCGACTCCAAGGTCTATGAGACCTCGGGCGGCTTGCACGGCGTCGGCGTCTCCGTCGCCAATGCGCTGTCCGAGCGCATGGAGGTCGAGGTCGCGCGCGAGCAAACGCTCTACAAGATGAATTTCGAGCGCGGCAAGCCGAAGGCCAAGCTTGTCAATGTCGGGCGCGCGCCCAACCGGCGTGGCACCAAGATCCGTTTCAGGCCCGACCCGGAAATTTTCGGCGCGAAGGCGGCGTTCAAGGCGGAGCGCGTGTTCAAGATGGCCCGCTCCAAAGCCTATCTGTTCGGCGGCGTCGAAATCCGCTGGCATTGCGACAAGACCTTGCTCAAGGGCGTCGAGGATGTCCCTGAGAAAGCCACGTTCCATTTTGCCGACGGGCTGAAGGATTATCTCGCCGCCAACCTCGCCGATGCGACATTGGTGCATCCCGACATCTTCACCGGCGCGTCCGGCAAGACCGGCAGCCACGGCGCCGTCGAATGGGCGGTGGCCTGGACGGCGGACGCCGACGGCTTCCTGCAATCCTACTGCAACACGATCCCCACGCCGGACGGCGGCACGCACGAAACCGGCTTGCGCGGCGCTCTGGTGCGCGGGCTGAAGGATCACGCCGCGCGCGTCGGCCAGGAAAAGCGCGCGGGCCCGATCACCAGCGAAGACTTGATGACCGGCGCGGGCTGCATGCTCTCGGTGTTCATCCGCGAACCGGAATTCCAGGGCCAGACCAAGGATCGCCTCGCCACTGCTGCGGCGCAGAGAATTGTCGAGAACGCCATCAAGGATCCCTTCGACCACTGGCTGTCGGGCAATCCGTTGCAGGCGAACAAGCTCCTCGAATTCGTCATCGAGCGTGCCGACGAGCGCGTCCGCCGCCGGCAAGAAAAAGACATCGCCCGCAAGAGCGCGGTGAGGAAGCTGCGCCTGCCCGGCAAGCTCGCCGACTGCACGAACTCGGCCTCGGAAGGTTCCGAGATTTTCATCGTCGAGGGCGATTCAGCCGGCGGCTCGGCCAAGCAGGCGCGCGACCGCCGCAGCCAGGCCGTGCTGCCCCTGCGCGGCAAAATCTTGAACGTCGCTTCCGCCGGCAAGGACAAGCTGGCGCAGAACGCGCAGCTCGCCGATCTCATCCAGGCGCTCGGCTGCGGCACCGGCGCGCATTATCATGAAAAAGACCTGCGCTACGAGAAGGTCATCATCATGACCGACGCCGACGTCGACGGCGCGCATATTGCATCGCTGCTCATTACTTTCTTCTACCGGCAGATGCCGAAGCTGATCGACGACGGCAAACTCTATCTGGCGGTGCCCCCGTTGTTCCGTCTCCAGCACGACGGCAAGATCGTGTACGCGCGCGACGACAAGCATCGTGACGCGCTGCTGAAAAAGGAATTCCGCATCAACGCTAAGGTGGAAGTCTCCCGTTTCAAGGGCCTCGGCGAGATGATGGCGGCGCAATTGAAGGAAACCACCATGGACCAGTCAAAGCGCACGCTGCTGCGCGTGGTGCTGGTGGACAAAGAGCGCAAGCCGACGCAAAAATCGGTCGAGCGGCTGATGGGAAGCAAGGCGGAAGCCCGCTTCGATTTCATCCAGGAGAACGCCGAGTTCGCGGCGGACGCTCTGCTCGACGTCTAATCGCACTTGTTGAGCGTTGGCGTCGGCTTGCCGATGGCGACGGCAACGCCATCTTTCACCAGCGGCGGCTCGTCGCCGGCTCCGGTGAACATGGTCCGCCGCGTGCGGCTCTCGACGCGCATGACGATCAACTGGTGCTGCGGCTCGGCATCGCCCTGCTGAAACAGCGCGTCGACGGCTAGTTCATGGCCCTTCAAACGGCGGGCGGCGACGATCAGATAGCGGTTGATCTCATAGGCTGAGCCGAACTCATCCTGTTCCAGCACGAAGCCGCGCTCGCCGCGCGCGACCAATACATGCGGGTTGTCAGGGGTCGGAGCGCCCGTGCAATTGGGCGCCCATGCGCCGAAGAGATCGAGACGCTCAAATTCGCGTGCCGTCGACAATTTGGCCGCGGCAGCGCTGGCGACAAAAATCACCGCTAAGACCATCGCCGCCAAAATCCGTACCATGCCGGCACCATGCGCGCCCCGTTCTTAACAATGCGTCAGTCAAATCGGGACTGCGCTACCGCCATAGTATTTCAACGTCGGCTGTGCCGCCTTCAGTCGATCGGCAGCCCGGCGTAATTCTCAGCGAGCGAAAGAGCCGCGGCCGGCGAGCTGGTGAGGTAATCGAGTTCGGCCAGTTGCCGCTTCATGTCGAAGTCCGCGTAGTCGCCGCTATAGCGGTGCAGCATCGACGTCATCCAGTAAGAAAAGCGCTGCCCTTTCCAGACGCGGCGCAAGGCGGTGGCCGAATAGGCATCAAGCGCGTCGTTTTCTCCCTTGCGATAGAAGCGCTCGAGGGCGCGCGCCAGCACACGCACATCCGCCATCGCCAGGTTCATACCCTTTGCGCCGGTCGGCGGCACGATGTGGGCGCTGTCGCCACCGAGGAACAATCGGCCGTGATGCATCGGCTCGGCGACATAACTGCGCATCGGCGTCACGCCTTTTTGCAATATTTTGCCCTGCCGCAGCGGTCGCACGCCACCGAGCCGTGCCGTCAGTTCTTCCCAAATGCGCGCATCGGACCATTTGTCGATGTCCTCGTCAGGCGACACTTGCAAATAGAGACGCGACAGTTGCGGCCCGCGCATGGAGAACAGCGCGAAGCCACGTTCGTGATAGGCGTAGATCAGTTCTTTTTCCGGCGGCGGCGATTCCGAGAGGATGCCGAGCCAGCCAAACGGATAGACACGGTCATAGCCGGTCCACGAACCTTTCGGCAGGCTCGGCCGGGTGACCCCATGAAAGCCGTCACAGCCGGCGATAAAGTCGCATTCGATCTCCTGTGTCTTGCCGCCGTGCTTGAAGCGGATCTTGGGGTGCCCGGTGGTGAAGTCGTGCACGCTCGAGCCCTCGACCTCGAACAGGACTTGCCCGCCGTCGGCGAGACGCTTGGCGATGAGATCGGTGACGACTTCTTTCTGGTCGTAAATATACACGCGCTTGTTGACGAGCTTGCTGAAGTCGAGCTTGTGCGCCTCTCGGTTGAAGGCGAGGAAAATACCGTCATGCACCATGGCCTCACGCTGGAGCCGCGCGCCCACGCCGGTGTCGATGAGCATCTGCGCCACCCAGTTTTCCATCAGACCGGCGCGCACGCGGTTCTCGCAATATTCGCGGCTGCGGTCTTCGATGATGACGGATTCGATGCCGGCGAGATGCAGCAGATGCGACAGCATCAGCCCGGCGGGTCCTGCGCCGACAATCCCGACTTGTGTACGCATTCATGCTCCCCGGAAAACTTAGGAAAATCTATAGGAGCATGGCTCGGCCACGGCAAATGGACGTTTGCCGGATTTGCTGGCCAATCCTAAAGCCGGACACCGTAACTCGGCACGGCCGCGCAATAGCGCCGGTAGGCATCGCCGAATTTTGCTTCAAGATAGCGCTCCTCGCGTTTCACCACCCCGAAATGCAGAACCAGCAGAAAGACGACCGCCATCACCAGCATCCAGTCCGACGCGAGCAGGATGGACAGCCCGACCAGAAACAGCGTGGCGCCGACATACATGGGGTTGCGCAGCCAGGCGAAGATACCGTCGGTCACCAGCGTCGATGAAGGCTTCCATGGCTCGACGTGTGTGCCGGCCGCGCGGAAGCCGCGCATTGCAGGAACGGTGAGCGCGGCGCTGGCGGCGATCAGAATAACGGCAATGACGATGCGCGTGCCGAGGGAGAGCAGCACAGTGAGCGTATAGGCCGGCAGCAGCCAGTCGAGCAGCAGGCCGAGCACGATCGCGGCCGCCAACATCAGCGGCGGCGGGGCGATCACGCCGGCGGTATCGGGAGCCTCGGTCATGCCGCCAATATAACGCGCCCCGACGGCGTACGTTCGCCGCTTTTGCGACCCCGTTGCGACGAAAAGGCTAAAGATTAATATGACTTATTGCACGGCCGAAGCATTGACTTTGGGGGGTCCGGCCCTATGTTCCGGTCAACCGGTCCCGAATTCAAAAATTCGACCGTCCCCCGCGCAACGCAACAGTTTTTCGTGTCCGGCGCGGACTTAAATCGCGCGGACTTAGGGATTGTCTTTACCGAGGTTACATGCCGTTTTCCCATCTTGGCTTATCCGACAAGGTTCTCGCCGCCGTCGAGGCGGCCGGCTACAAAACTCCGACCCCCATTCAAGAGCAGGCCATCCCGCACGTTCTCGCGTGCCGCGACGTGCTCGGCATCGCGCAGACCGGCACCGGCAAGACCGCCGCCTTCGTACTGCCAATGCTCACCATGCTTGAAAAAGGCCGCGCCCGGGCGCGCATGCCGCGCACGCTCATTCTCGAGCCGACGCGCGAACTCGCCGCGCAAGTCGTCGAGCATTTCGAGAAATACGGCAAAAACCACAAGCTCAATGTCGCGCTGATCATCGGCGGCGTCTCCTTTGACGATCAGAATGCCAAGTTGTTGCGCGGCGTCGACGTGTTGATAGCCACGCCCGGCCGCCTGCTCGACCATTCCGAGCGCGGCAAGCTGCTGCTCTCCGGCGTCGAGCTGCTCATCATCGATGAAGCCGACCGCATGCTCGACATGGGTTTCATCCCCGACATCGAACGCATCGGCAAGCTGGTGCCGTTCACACGGCAGACGTTGTTCTTCACCGCCACCATGCCGCCGGAAATCCAGCGCATCGCCGATAATTTCCTGCACAATCCGGTGCGCGTGGAAGTGTCAAAGCCGGCGACCACCGCTGCCAACATCACCCAGCTTCTCGTCGCCACCGGCCGCGATCCGGCGGAAAAACGTGAGACGCTGCGCAACCTGATCCGCTCGGCCGAGGCCTTCAAGAACGCCATCGTCTTCTGCAACCGCAAGCGCGAGGTGGCGCAATTGCACCGCTCGCTGCTGCGCCACAAGTTCAACACCACCGCGCTGCATGGCGACATGGATCAATCGGCGCGCACCGCGGCGCTGGAATCGTTCCGCAGCGGCGAGGTCACGCTACTGATTGCCTCCGACGTCGCCGCGCGCGGCCTCGATATTCCCGCCGTGAGTCACATCTTCAATTTCGACGTGCCGCACCACCCAGACGACTACGTTCACCGCATCGGCCGCACCGGCCGTGCCGGCTTGAGCGGAACCGCCATCACATTGGTGGCGCCGATCGACAGCAAAGCGGTCTCCGCTATCGAGAAACTGATCGGCCAGACGATCCCCTGGGCCGGCGCTCCGGCCGCGGCCGAAAGCCGGGAGCAGCGTTCGGGCCACGCCGAGCATGGCGAACGCGGCGAACGTAGCGGCCACCGCCGCTCCAGCCGTGGCAACCGCGAACGCGGACAGCAGCGCCATTCGCAGCCCAGTCAGACGGCCGAGCCGAACCGACACCCCAATGTGATGCCCCGGTCACTGCAGGCGCACGCGCAAAAGCCGCACGGCAACGAGGCGCGTAAAGCTGCCCCGCCGCGCGAAGTGGCCGAGGACAGCGACGCAAGCCACCTGCCGGCCTTCCTGCTGCGCCCGTTTTCGGTAAAAGGCTGACGTCGGCTTGAACCCCAGTCTAACCGTCGGATTCGACCATTTTGCCTCGCAAATGCCCGAGCTCGAGGAAACCTACAGCACTTACCTGTCGCCGACGCGCCTGTCCGAGCGCATCGACAATGTCGGCAGCCAGGTGATGGGCGAGATCGAGCAGGTCATGGCGATGATCGACGCCGCCGCCGGTTCCGCCAATCATTACACCGAAAGCCTCGTGACGATGACCGAGAAGCTCGGTGACTCGAAGGACCGCGAGGGCCTTCGCGCCATAGTCGAAAGCCTAGTGCAGACCGCCAAGGAGATGGAAGTCTCCAACCAGCAGCTGGAAGAACGGCTCAACGGCCCCAAGCAGGAAATCAACGATCTGCAGGTCAACCTCGAGGCGGTGCGCACCGAGAGCCTGACCGATCCGCTCACCCAGCTCGCCAACCGCAAATTCTTCGACACCACGCTGGAACAGGCCATCGTCGACGCCGCCGCCAAGAACGAGCCGCTGTCGCTGATGATGACCGACATCGACCACTTCAAGAATTTCAACGACAGCTTCGGCCACTTGACCGGCGATCAGGTGCTGCGCCTGGTGGCGATGTCGGTGAAGCAGAACGTCAAGGGCCAGGACACCGCCGCGCACTACGGCGGCGAGGAGTTCGCCATCGTGCTGCCGAACACGGTGCTGCGCTCGGCGATCGTGGTCGCCGACCATATCCGCCGCGCGGTGATGACCAAGGAATTGATGAAGCGCTCGACCGGCGAGCATCTCGGCCGGGTGACGATCTCGATCGGCGTCGCCACGCTGCACAAGAATGAGACCGCGCAGCAGCTCATCGAGCGAACCGACGCCTGCCTCTATGCCGCCAAGCGGCACCGCCGCAACCGGGTGATGTGCGAGACCGATCCGGAAGTGGCGGCGGCCGCCCCGGCGAAAGTGGCCTAGACTAATCCGCCGCGTCCTTCGCCGGCGTCAGTTGCACAGACTCGCCGCAGCCGCAGGCGCCGGTCTGGTTCGGATTGTTGAAGATGAACTGCGCCGATAGTTTCTCGGCCTTGTAGTCCATCTCGGTGCCGAGTAGGAACAGCACCGCCTTCGGGTCGACCAGGATCTTGACGCCCTTGTCCTCGACCACTTCGTCGGTCGGCGCGACGGCATCGGCATACTCCATCGTATACTCCATGCCGGCGCAGCCGCCGTTCTTCACGCCGATGCGCACGCCAGCGACGGGGCGCTCGGCCCGCGCCATCACATCCTTGATGCGCAACGCGGCGGCGTCGGTCAGCTTCATCACCTGGGATCGGGGTCGTGGCGTCGCCATGGTCATCCTCGCGATCTTGTATATATAGGCCAGCAAATCCTAAATTTCACTCACCACATATTGAGCACTAAACGCGCCTCGTCCGACATCCGGCTCGGATCCCAGGGCGGGTCCCACACTACGTCCACCTTGGCTTCTTTCACCCCCGGCACGCTGGAGACGGCGTTCTCCACCATGATCGGCAGTTCCTGCGCCGACGGACAATTGGGCGAGGTGAGCGACATGTCGATCTTGACCGCGCGGTCGTCGCCGATATCGATTCTGTAAATTAGCCCCAGCTCGTAGATGTCGGCGGGGATTTCCGGGTCGTAGACGGTCTTCAGTCCGGCAATGATCTCGTCGGTCAGGCGCTCCAGTTCTTCTTTCGGCAGCGCTAAGGAGCCGTTGATCGCGGCATTCTCCGGCGGCTTTTCGGTTACTGGCGTGTCGTCACTCATGTGAAAAAGTCCTGCGCCTTGATCAGTGAGGCGGCCAATGCGTCCACCTCGTCCCTGGTATTATACATAGCAAATGAGGCCCGGCACGTCGCGGTCAGGCCGAACCGCGCCAACAGCGGCATCACGCAATGCGTGCCGGCGCGCACAGCAACGCCGGCGCGGTCGATAATCGTCGCCACGTCGTGCGGATGCGCGCCTTTTAGCTCAAAAGACACAATCGGCCCCTTGTCCGGCGCCTTGCCGATGATGCGCAGCGAATTGATCCCACCCAACCGCTCGTGCGCGTAGGTGACTAGCCCCTTTTCGTGCGTGCGGATGCGCGCCTTGCCGATGGCATTGACGTAATCGATGGCGGCGCCCAGCCCGATCGCCTGCACGATCGCCGGGGTGCCGGCCTCAAATTTGTGCGGCGGGTCGCCATAGGTGATGCGGTCGGTAAACACCTCGCGGATCATCTCGCCGCCGCCGTTGAACGGCGGCATGGCCTCGAGATGTTTGTACTTGCCGTAGAGCACACCGATCCCGGTCGGCCCGTAGAGCTTGTGCCCGGTGAAGGCGTAAAAGTCGCAATCGAGGTTACGCACGTCGATGTCCATGTGCACCGCTGCCTGCGCACCATCGATGAGCACCGGAATGCCGCGCGCATGCGCGAGCTTAATGACCTCTTTCACCGGCACCACGGTGCCGAGCGCGTTCGACATCTGCGTGATCGCCACCATCTTGGTGCGCGGGCCGAGCAGCTTCTCGAATTCATCGATGAGGAAATTGCCCTCGTCATCGACCGGCGCCCATTTGATCACCGCGCCGTAGCGCTCGCGCAGGAAATGCCAGGGAACGATGTTGGAGTGGTGCTCCATGATCGAGAGCACGATTTCGTCGCCCGCCTTGATGCGCTCCTTGCCGAAGGTATAGGCGACCAGATTGATCGCCTCGGTGGCGTTGCGGGTGAAGACGATCTCTTCCTTGCGTTCAGCGTTGAGGAATTCTGCGACTTTCTCGCGCGCGCCCTCATAGGCTTCGGTCGCCTCGTTCGCCAGATAATGCAGGCCACGATGCACGTTGGCGTATTGCGTGGTGTAGGTGCGCTGGACCCGGTCGAGCACCTGCTTCGGCTTCTGCGCCGAGGCGGCATTGTCGAGGTAAACCAGCGGCTTGTCATAGACCTGCATCGCCAGCGCCGGGAAGTCGGCGCGGATCTTGGCGACGTCGAAGGAGCCATTGACGAGCGGCTTGTTCATCTCAGCCTCGCGTCCCCAGCCATTTGAGCGCGGCAAACATCAGCGCCTCGCGGATGCCTTCATGCGTGATCGCCTCGATCGCGTCGTCGACAAAGGCCTGAATGAGCAGCGCCTCGGCTTCATTTTCCGGAATGCCGCGCGACATCAGATAGAATTTGAGCCCCTCGTCCGGCGCCGCCACGGTCGCGCCGTGGCCGCAGACCACGTCGTCGGCAAAGATTTCCAGTTCCGGCTTGTTGTCGGCCTCGGCGTTTTCTGACAACAGCAGCGCCCGCGTGATCATCTTGGCGTCGGTCTTCTGGGCGTGCGGCCGTACGATGATTTTGCCCTGGAATACACCGCGGCTTTCGCCGTCGAGCACCGATTTGAACTGCTCGCGGCTCTCGCAATGGCCGACGGCATGGTCGATCAGCAGCGTGGTGTCCACGTGATCCTTGCCTTTGAGCAGGCTGACACCGCGAATGGCGGCATGGGTGCCCTCGCCATTTAAACGCACGAACATCTGATTGCGCACCAGTCGCGCGTCGGCGTTGAAGGAAAAACTGTTGAAGGTGACGTTCGCGCCGATCGACGCAAGCAGCGTGGAGACGTGCAGGGCATGCGTCTGCGTCAGCTTTAAGTGCTCGACATGCGCGTTATCGCTGACGACAAGCTCCAGCGCGGCATTGATCTGGTTGTCGCCGCCCTCATGGCTCTCGATCAGCGTCGCATGGGCGTCTTTGTCGATCACCACCAGCGAGCGGATAAAGGCCGAGCTCGGCTTGGCGCTGCCGCTGGCAAAGACGAGATGCAGCGGCTTTTTCAGCACCGTCCCGGCGGCAACGCAGATCACCGCGCCATCGCCCATCAGGGTCGTATTGAGCGCCACGGCAACATCGTCGGTTTCGACGGTCTTGCCGACATGCTGGGCGACCAGCGCATCGCCCTTGGCTAAAGCTTCGGCCAGCGAGCCGATGGTCAGGCCTGGCTCGGGCGTGAGGTCGGAAAGGTCCGGCGCGAAGGCGCCATCGACGAAGATCAGCCGGCGGGCCTCGACGCCGGACAATTGCTTGCCCGCGTCCTTCACCCGCGCCTTCGCTGCCGTGTCGGGCGGGGCAGCCAGCGGCAGCACCTCGCGCATCAGCGCGCGCAGGTCCGTGTATTTCCACTCTTCCACCCGCCGGTGTGGCAGACCGCGCGTGTCGAACAACTTGAAGGCATCCTCGCGCAACGACGCCACCGCGCCCTTGCCAGGCAGCGTCGCGCGCGTCCCTTGGTAGGCGTCGGCAAGCGCCTGCTCGGCGGCGGTTTTGATGGAGCGCACTTCGGCGTTCATCGGATCACGCCGCCTCGTCGGCAAATTGCGCGTAGCCGCTCTTTTCCAGCTCCACCGCCAGTTCCTTGCCGCCCGACTTCACCACTTTGCCCTTGGCCAGCACGTGCACGACGTCGGGCACGATGTAATTGAGCAGCCGTTGGTAATGCGTGATAACGACCATCGAGCGCTGCGGCGAGCGCAGCCGGTTGACGCCGTCGGCGACGATTTTCAGCGCGTCGATGTCGAGGCCGGAGTCGGTCTCATCGAGCACGGCAAGACGTGGCTGCAAGACCGCCATCTGCAAAATCTCGTTGCGTTTTTTCTCCCCGCCGGAAAAGCCGACATTGACGGCGCGGCGCAGCATTTCCTGATCGATGCCAAGCTGGCCGGCGGTGTTGCGCACCCGTTTAATGAATTCGGGAGTCGACAATTCCGCCTCGCCACGATGCTTTCGCTGCGCGTTGAGCGCGGTGCGCAGGAAAGTCATGGTGGCGACGCCGGGCACCTCCACCGGATACTGGAAGGCGAGGAACAAGCCCTTGGCCGCGCGTTCGTCCGCCGCCATATCGAGAATGCTTTCGCCGTCGAGTTTTACCGTGCCTTCGGTGACGACGTAATTGTCCTTGCCGGCCAGCACATAGGCGAGCGTCGACTTGCCGGAGCCGTTCGGCCCCATGATGGCGGCGACCTGGCCCTTTTCGATCGTCAGCGTCAGGCCGGTGAGGATCTTCTTGCCCTCGACCTCGACATGCAGGTTTTTCACTTCAAGCAACGACATTTTTCACTCAATAGTTTCTGGTTTCGACAAATTCGTAATGTTTCGACTTCTGATCGAAACGCTTGAGGACCGCGCGAGCGCGTTCCGGCACATAGACGGTTTCATAATCCTCGCCGACAAACGCCTTTACCGCGTCGATGTCGTCGAAGGTCATGATCGTCACAAACTCGACCTCGTCGCCGGCCGGCTTGCGCAGCAACTCGATCGAGCGGTAGCCCTTGACGTGCTTGGCCTCGATGCTCGGAAAGACGTAGGTCTGCAGCAGGTCCTGGTAGGCCTGCGCATTTCCCGGCGTCGTCCATCCGTGCCAGATGCGTTTGACCGGCATCAGCCAACGCTCCCTTCCAGCGAGATCGAAATCAGCTTCTGCGCCTCGACGGCGAATTCCATCGGCAACTGCTGCAGCACGTCCTTGACGAAGCCGTTGACCACCAAAGCGGTCGCCTCCTCCGCCGAAATGCCGCGGCTCCGGCAGTAAAACAGCATGTCCTCGGAAATCTTCGAGGTGGTGGCTTCGTGCTCGAACACCGCGGAGGCGTTTTTGGCCTCGATATAAGGCACGGTGTGTGCGCCGCATTGGTCGCCGATCAGCAGCGAATCGCAATTGGTGAAATTGCGCGCGTTCGCCGCTTTGTGGTGGGCGAAGACGCGGCCACGATAGGTATTGTTGGATTTGCCGGCGGCGATGCCCTTGGAGATGATGCGGCTCGTCGTGTTCTTGCCGAGATGCAGCATCTTGGTGCCTGAATCGACCTGCTGGCGGCCGTTGGAAATGGCGATCGAATAGAACTCGCCGCGCGAATTGTCGCCGCGCAGGATGCAGCTCGGATATTTCCAGGTGATGGCCGAGCCGGTCTCGACCTGCGTCCAGGAAATCTTCGAACGGTCGCCGCGACAGTCGCCGCGCTTGGTGACGAAATTGAAGATGCCGCCCCTACCGCCGGCGTCGCCAGGATACCAGTTCTGCACCGTCGAATATTTGATCTCGGCATCGTCATGGGCCACGAGCTCGACGACGGCGGCGTGCAACTGGTTCTCGTCGCGCATCGGCGCGGTGCAGCCTTCGAGGTAGGACACGTAAGCGCCCTTGTCGGCGATGATCAGCGTGCGCTCGAACTGGCCGGTGTTCTTCTCATTGATGCGGAAATAGGTGGACAGTTCCATCGGGCAGCGCACGCCCGGCGGCACGTAGACGAAGGAGCCGTCGGAAAACACCGCTGAATTGAGCGTGGCAAAGAAGTTGTCGGTGATCGGCACGACGGAGCCGATATATTTCTTCACCAGATCGGGGTGCTCCTGCAGCGCTTCCGAGATCGGCATGAAGATCACGCCTGCGCGCTTGAGCTCTTCCTTGAAGGTGGTGGCGACCGACACGGAATCGAACACGGCATCGACCGCGACGCGCCGCTCGCCCTCAGGACGCACCACACCAGCCAAGATTTCCTGCTCGCGCAGCGGAATGCCGAGCTTCTCGTAGGTTTTCAGAATTTCCGGATCGACCTCGTCGAGCGAGGCGAGCGCGTTCTTCTTCGGCGCAGAATAATAATAGGCGTCCTGGTAATCGATTTTGGGATAGTCAACGCGCGCCCAGGCAGGCTCCGTCATGGTCAGCCAGCGCTTGAATGCTTCCAGCCGCCAGGCGAGCATCCACTCCGGCTCATTTTTCTTGGCCGAGATGAAACGGACGGTATCCTCGGACAGACCCTTGGGGGCCTTGTCGGATTCGATATCGGTGACGAACCCGTATTTGTATTGATCAACGTCGATGCGTCTGACCTGCTCGACGGTCTCTTGTACGGCCGGCATTCTTTCCTCCGCTCACGGTTTCAAGGACCGCGGGTTGGATTGTCGGTTATGGTGCTGAGCGAATATTCGCTGGCGCATCTTTCGAGTTATTGGTTTCCGCGGCCGCGCTTTAGGCGGCGATCCCGCGTCTCGCTTTAACTAGTGATCCCGCAAGCATAATCCAAGTTGCAAGGAACCGTTCGATCTCGGCTTCGCTGGTCGTCGGCCCGATGCTCACGCGCAGCGCGCCGCGCGCGAGAGCCGGTTCGACGCCCATGGCGGCGAGCACATGCGAGGCGGTGACCTTGCCGGAGGAACAGGCGGAACCCGACGACACCGCTATGCCATTGAGATCGAAGGCGATAATGGCGGTCTCTGCCTTGACGCCGGGAACCGCGAAAAACGTCGTATTCGGCAATCGCGGCGCGTCCACGCCGAAAATCACAACATCCGGCGTCGCCTTTTTCAGGGCGGCTTCGAGCCGATCGCGCAATGTCGCCATGCGGGACGCATCCGCCTGCATTGCGGCGAGCGCAGCCGCGGTAGCTGCGCCGAAGCCGGCGATGGCCACAACGTTTTCCGTACCGGCGCGAATACCCCGCTCCTGCCCGCCTCCCTTGGTCAGCGGCTGCGAAATGTGGACGTCGCCGCGGCGCACCAGCGCGCCGGCACCCTGCGGGCCACCGATCTTGTGCGCGGACAACGTGAGCAAATCGGCGCCGAGGTCGTCGATACGGCACGCAATGCGCCCCGGCGCCTGCACCGCGTCGACGTGCATGAGGCCGTTCGCGGCGTGGACGATCTCCGCCACCTCCGCGATCGGCTGGATCGCGCCGGTCTCATTGTTGGCGAGCATCACCGAAACAAGCGGCCGCTCGGCCCGAACAAGCGCGCTTCTCAGAGCATGAAGGTCCAGCCAACCGGTCTTTGTCACCGGCAGCGTCTCCACCGACTCAGGCGCAAACCGGCCGCCACTCAGCACTGAAGGGTGCTCGATGGCCGAGACAAAAAGCCTGTCGCGCCAATGCTTTGCGCCCGCAGTCTCAAGTGCCGGCGTCAGCGCCAGCATGTTGGCCTCGGTCGCGCCGGATGTGAACGTGACGTTTTTTGCTTCCGCGCCAACGAGTTGCGCGACTTGCGCGCGGGCAGCTTCGATCACGGCGCGCGCGGCGCGGCCCTCGGCATGCACCGAGGAGGCGTTGCCGGTCAGCCGCAACGCCGCAGTCATCGTCGAATAGGCCTCGGGCCGCAGCGGGGCGGTGGCATTCCAGTCGAAATAGAGCCGTTCCGTCATCAATTCCGCCAATATCCGGCTGCCGTATTCGCCGCGGGACCCACGAAAAGCTTGTTTTTTGCAGTGCGGATCGTGTTAGAAGCCGCCGTTCACGGGAGCCAATGCCGATGCCTAGGGCTCAGTTATAGCTCGCGCTGCGCCTATGAACAGGGAAAATTCCTATATTTAGAATGATTCTAAACTAGGTTATGGACCGCCAAAAACGGGGCTTTTGCCGCCGGTTTGGATACCGAGGATGAGCAATGCCTGAAATTATTTTTACGGGACCTGCCGGCCGTATCGAAGGCCGCTACCACCCGGCGCGGCAGAAGAACGCGCCCATCGCCATCGTCCTGCATCCGCACCCGCAGTTCGGTGGCACGATGAACCACCCGATCATTTACCAGCTCTACTATGCCTTCGTGCACCGCGGTTTCTCAGCGCTGCGCTTCAATTTCCGCGGCGTCGGGCGCAGCCAGGGCTCGTTCGACCACGGCACCGGCGAACTGTCGGATGCGGCTTCAGCGCTTGATTGGGCGCAGACCATCAACCCGGAAGCCAAAAGCTGCTGGATCGCCGGTTTCTCCTTCGGCGCCTGGATCGGCATGCAGTTGCTGATGCGCCGCCCGGAAATCGAGGGCTTCATCTCCATCTGTCCGCCGGCGAACCTCTACGACTTCTCGTTCCTCGCCCCATGCCCGTCGTCCGGCCTCATCATCCACGGCGACAAGGACGCGGTGGTGCCGCCGAAGGACGTGACCACCTTGGTGGACAAGCTGAAGACGCAGAAGGGCATCGTCATCGAGCAGAAGGTGATCCCCGGCGCCAACCATTTCTTCGACGGTAAGGTCGAGCCGCTGCTCACCAATATCGGCGCCTATCTTGACAAGCGGCTCAAAACCGAGCGCAAGCCGTCGGCGGCCTAGCGGACGCTTACAGCGTCTTCTGCTTGTGCCCGCATTCCTTGCAGGTGAATTCCACCCGCGCCTGTCCGGGCGGCGCTGAGACGCGGTTCGGCGCGCCGCACTTTCCGCATCGCGTCTCGATGCGCGTGTCGCCCTGCTTGATGGCGACCGACTTGCGCTCCATGGCTTCGCGGACCAGCCGCTCGGCCTCCTCGCGCCTTTCCTGTTTCGACATATGTCCCCTGTCCGATTCAAAATGTGCCGCTTCCTAACACTTTGGCATTGCTTCAGCGAGATATAGACTGAGAAATCATGCGTCCTTTGTCGCTCGATCATCTCAGCATCATTGAGGCCACGCCGCGGGAACTGGTCCAGGCGGCGGCGGCCGGCGGCTTTGAGAATGTTGGGCTACGGATTGTGCGGCCGACGGCGGCCGCCGATATTGTCGAGGTGGTCGGCCAGCCGCAGCTTCAGCGCGACCTGAAAGCGCTGATGGCATCGACTGGCGTTTCGATCGGGCTGATCGAGTCGATTTGGCTGTCCCCCGACACGGACCCGGCGGCGCTGGAGCCGGCGCTGGCCACCGCCGCGGAGCTTGGCGCCCGGCTTGTGCTCGTTGCCGGCAACGACCCGGACGAAGCAAGACTATCTGCCAACTTGTTTCGTCTCGCGATTGACGCAAAACCGTATGGCCTGGAGATCGCCTTCGAGTTCATGCCATTTACGCAAGTCCGCAACTTCGACCAGGCCTTCCGGCTCATACGCCAGGTCGCGCAGCCGAATATCCGCCTGCTGATCGATGCGCTGCATGTGAGCCGCTCGGGGAAAGACCTGGGCAAGCTCGACAAATTGGATTCCTCGATTGTCTCCTACGTCCACCTGTGCGATGCGCCGGCAAACCTGCCGCCGTCCGAAGGCTTGCGCGACGAGGCGCGGCTGGGCCGCCTCTATCCCGGCGAAGGCGGGCTTGCGCTCGATGCCTTTCTCGACGCCATGCCGGACGACGCGAGTCTCGGCCTGGAAGCGCCCTGCCGTGCCTACGCGCATCTCCCGCCGGTCGAGCGCGGCAGGGTGGCCGGACGCGTCACGCGCGCCTGGCTGCAGCGGCACGAAGCGCGGCACGCCTAATCCCCGATATTCACGGCCTTAGCGACCCGCTGCCTACCGGGGACTTTCGGCTGTGATAATCTTGAACAATCGATTCGGGCCGCGCGACCACCCTGCCCGTCAAAATAGACCATGCTTCTCGTTAAAACCTATCTCGAAAAGAGCGCCATCCACGGTCTTGGCGTTTACGCCGGCGAGTACATCGACAAGGGCACCAAGGTGTGGCGCTTCGTCGATGGTTTCGACCGCGTCTATTCGCAGCGCGACTTCGCCAAATTGCCGAAGCCGGCGCAGGACTACATCGAGCGCTATGGCTACCAAGTGGACGGTGAAATTCTTCTCACCGTGGATCACGACCACCACATGAACCATTCCGACAACGCCAATACCTGCTGGCGCATCGATCACATCATCGCCAAGCGTGACATCGCCAAGGGCGAAGAGATCACCAACAACTACCGGCTGTTCGACCGTGCGCTTTGCGCTGCGTTCCTGAAAAAGACGCCGGCGCCAAAACACAATGGTGTGGCGCACGGCCCCGAGGTGCAGCTTCCGCTAGGCCAGTACCGAATAACCGCCGTCAACGGGAATGGCCGCGCCGGTCACGAAATTCGACGCCGCTGAGGCGAGAAAGACGGCGATCCCCGCAAAGTCATCGGGACAGCCCCAGCGCGCGGCCGGCGTGCGCGCCAGCACTTTTTCATGCAGGCCCGGCACCTGCTCACGCGCCGTGCGCGTCAAATCAGTGTCGATCCAGCCGGGAAGGATCGTATTGACCTGGATGTTGTCTTTCGCCCAGGCGACCGCCATCGAACGCGCCATCTGCACGATGCCGCCTTTGCTCGTGGCATACGGCGTCGCGTAGGACGAGGCGAACACCGACATCATCGAGCCGATATTGATGATCTTGCCGCCGCCTGCGCGCAGCATGTGCGGATAGGCGGCCTGCGAGCAGAAAAACGCGCTGGTGAGATTGGTGTCCATCACCAGATGCCAGTCCTCGGCGGTCAAATCCTGCGGTTGCTTGCGCACGCTGGTGCCGGCATTGTTGACCAGGATGTCGAGCCGGCCGAATTTTTGCGCGGTGTCGGCGACCGCCTGCTTGCACGATGTTTCCTTGAGCACATCCAACTCGACAAACTCCGCCGTCGCGCCGAGCGATTTCAGCGCTGCCAAAGCCGACTGCGCTTTGGTCTTGTTACGCCCGGCGATGACCACGATGGCGCCGGCCGCAGCCAGCCCCTTGGCCATGCCAAGGCCGATGCCGCCATTGCCGCCGGTGATGAAGGCGACTTTCCCTTTCAAATCGAAACTTGCCATCGCCCCATGTCTCCCACGTTTGCTTTTCAGGGTCGCGTAATCACGCCGCCCGTCAACGGTTTTGCCACGCCGGTCGTCCTTGGAAAGGTAATCGGTAATCCGTAGAGCGTGCGCGCGGCAAGATAGGCGAAGGCCTGTGCCTCCAGCGCGTCGGCCGACCAACCGGCTTCGTCCGCCGTCTCGACCGTGGCGGGCGCAAGGCGCGCGGCAAGCATCTTCATCAGCGTGCGGTTGCGCGCACCGCCGCCGGCGACGATCCAGGCCTTCGGCGTCGCCGGCAGATGCGGCAGCACGAGGCCGACCGCCTCTACCGTCAGTGCCGACAGCGTCGCCGCCCCGTCCGGCACGGAAAAATCCGGCAGGCCGATATTGGCGAAGGCAAAGGCATTGCGGTCGAGCGATTTCGGCAGCTGGCGATCAAAGAAGGGATTGTCGAGCACGTTGGCGATGAACTTGCGGTCCGGCTTGCCGGTCGCCGCGACGTCGCCGTGATCGTCGTAACGCGCGCCGGTGCGCGCGCGCATGAAGTCGTCGATCAGCGCGTTGCCGGGCCCGGTGTCGCAGGCGACCGGATCGCCGCCGTCAACGAAGGTGACATTGGCGACGCCACCGAGATTGAGCACGGCGATTGGGTGCGCCTGGGTGAGATCGCGCGCCAGCGCCTGATGAAACACCGGCACCAGCGGCGCCCCCTGCCCGCCGGCCGCAACGTCGGCGGCGCGGAAATCATGAGCCACCGGCAGCCTGAGTCGGCGCGCCAGCGCGCGGCCATCGCCTATCTGCACGGTGAGCTTGGCCGCCGGCTTGTGCAGCACCGTCTGCCCATGGAAGCCGACGACGGCGACTTGGCGCTTGTCGATACGCTCGGTCTCGATGAAATCCTCGACGGTCTGCGCATGCACGTCGGTGACAAAGGCCTCGGCCTCCGCCAGAACGCCGAGCCGTGACGTGCGGTCGTTCATGCCCGCCCCCTCGGCCAGCGCCTGGCCCAGCAGAGCGCGCTCTCCGTCGGTATAGGGCCGATAGCCGGTCGGCCCGAAAGCGTCCACGCGCTCGCCGCCAGTCTCGATCAGCGCCACATCGACGCCGTCGAGCGAAGTGCCGCTCATCAGCCCTATCGCCTTCACCGCCCAACCCCCGACGCCCGCTTATGCGGCGTGTTGTATCCAACGCCGGACCTGTTACACCACCGGCCCGAACACGCAACAAGCCCGCGGCCCCTCGATGAGCGCCTATAAATCGGATTTCCTTAACATTCTTGCCGAGCGCGGCTTCATCCACCAGGTGTCGGAGCCGGACGTGCTGGATGCGCTGGCCAAGGCCGGCGGCATCACCGGCTATATCGGCTTCGATTGCACCGCGGCCTCGCTGCACGTCGGCTCGCTGTTGCCGATTATGATGCTCTACTGGATGCAGCAGACGGGCAACAAGCCGATCGCGCTGATGGGTGGCGGCACCACGCGCGTCGGCGATCCGTCCGGCAAGGACGAGAGCCGGCGCATCTTGAGCGACGCCCAAATCGTGGAGCATCTCAAAGGTATCCGCGCCATCTTCTCGAATTTTCTCAAATTCGAAAGCGACGGTGGCACGGCCATCATGGCCAACAATGCCGATTGGCTGAATACGCTCAACTACATCGACTTCCTGCGCGACGTTGGCCGGCATTTCAGCGTCAACCGCATGCTCGCCTTCGACTCGGTGAAGATGCGGCTTGACCGGCAGCAAGAGCTGTCGTTCCTCGAATTCAATTACATGGTGCTGCAAGCCTACGATTTCGTTGAGCTCTACAAGCGCAACAAGTGCGTGTTGCAGATGGGCGGCTCAGATCAGTGGGGCAACATCGTCAACGGCATCGATCTCGGCCGCCGCATGTTGAACGCGCAACTCTTCGCGCTCACCTCGCCGCTGATCACCACATCGTCTGGCGCCAAGATGGGCAAGACTGCGGCCGGCGCGGTCTGGCTCAACGCCGACCTCGTCTCGCCTTACGACTACTGGCAATACTGGCGCAACACCGAGGACGGCGACGTCGCGCGCTTCCTCAAGCTGTTCACCATTTTGCCGCTCAACGAGATCGCCAAGCTCGCGGCGCTCAAAGGCCAGGAGATCAACGAGGCGAAAAAGGTACTCGCCACCGAAGCGACCGCCTTGGTACATGGCCGCGCTGCCTCCGACGCCGCCGCCGGCACCGCGCGCAAGACGTTTGAGGAAGGCGCGACTTCGCTCGCGCTGCCGAGCGTTTCTGTTGCGCGCAAAGATGTCGCCGCCGGACTTGGCGTTCTGAATGCATTCGTGACCGCCGGATTAGCGACATCGAATGGCGAAGTGCGCCGCGCCATCGCCAACAACGCAGTCGCAATCAACGATGTGCGGATCACCAGCGACAAGCACATGATTGGCGAAAAAGACATTACCGCCGACGGCGTCATCAAACTGACGCTAGGCAAGAAGCACAACGTATTACTGAAACCGCTCTAGCGCGACGGCTGGATGAAATCGCGGTCGAGCGTCCCCGGCGAGGGGAAAAACTTGCGCAGCATGCCGGGCGCAATCGCGCTGCCTGGATTGACGGAGATGCGCGGCGCGCTCGGCGGCCCCACCGCGTCATAATTGACGCCGATCAGGCCTTCCTTGCTGCCGCCGAGGAACGGCCCGAGGATCGGGATCTGCCCGAACATGTTGTTGAGGCCGTAGAACGGCACGAACGTCCCCTGCAAATGCAGATCGTCGCGCACATAGTCAATCTGCCCTTCGATTGTCGCGCCGACCACCGGCCCGCGCACGACACCATCGCGTATCGCCATCCGCCCGGGGACTTTGGTGAATTCGCAGCTCATTTCCGTGAATTGTACGCCGCTATGCGGTTGCCCGGGCGCGCCACCGGCGACGCGTTCGAGCCCCGGTTCGCCGCGCACGACGAAATTGCGGATATTGAGGGTGCCTTGCTGCGGCGCATGGTCCGGCGACGGCGGGTCTATCGCCAGCCACATCTGGCCGCCGAACATGCGTGGGTACATGTCGGTGAAGCGGAACAGCGCGCCGGCGTCGTCGGTCTCCAGATAAATGACCTGGTGCCCGTCGCGCGCGCGTAGCCGCAAATCGCCGATCAGCGGCGAATCCTTTCCGATCTTGGCGTTCATCACAAAATTGTGGATGCGACCGCCGCGACGCGCCAGCTTGAGATCGAGGCCGCGCAACGTTTCGCCGTTACGGCCGATGACGGTGCCGAGTTTGATGTCCAGTTCGAGATCGGCGAGCTTGTGCCTGGTCTTTTCCGGCTCGACGCCGGCGAGTGAGGATTTCACCGCATTGCTGCCGTCGAAAATATCGCCGCGCATGACCACGCGCAGCACGCCGTCGCTGCCGCGATCGGCTTTCAGTGTCGCCTTGTCGCCTTCGGACAACGCGAACACCGGGAAATCGGCTGCGGTAATCTCCTTGGCGGCGTCGAACTCGACCGAGCCCTTCACGTTGGTCCCGGACCCGGCGATGGTCAGATTGTCGAAGCGTGTCGATTTTGCGGTGCTGGCGAGCGTATAAGTGACACGGGCGGGCTTGCCCGCAGCCTTCACCCAGCCCGGCAACAGATTGTCGATCTTTACCGGCGTCAGATCGGCTTCCACATTCATGCGGTCGTCGATGCCATTGCCGCCGGTCTTGCCGATCACCGTCATGGGGATGGCACCGGTGACGGTGCTGCCGAGATCGAGGCCAAGCCGCGCCCGCGCCGCCTCGTCGATCATGGTCTGCAGCCGCACGTCGCCTTGCGGCTGACCGGCCAGCTTGTGGAAGTCGAGGCTGGCCGACGTGCCGTTGATCTTGACGTCGCCTTTGACCTCGTAGCCGCCGCGGCTGGCATAGACGTGCAGCAGCGAGGCCTCCATCTTCTGGCCGATCAGCAACTTGTCGGCGGCGAAATTGGTGAGATCGGCGTTGATGGTGTAGGTCGCGGCATTCTTTAGCACCGTCTTGCCGAGCGGAACGTTGACGGTGACCAGCGCGGTGACGGTGCCGCGGCTGGTGGAAGGGTCGAGCGCAAGACCGGCGCTGTCGCGCAACGCCTCACTTGCCAGCAATTCGGCCGCGGCCGAAACCGTGCCGTCGACACGGAAGCTTGTCTGCGAGAGCGTAGGCTTGGGATGCGTATCCGCCACCCGGAATACGCCGCCGGTGACGCTGAGCTTGTGCCCCGCCGAAACGTCCACCGTGCCGCGCCCGAGGCTGACGACGGCGGTACTACCGGTGACGCGGACGACGAGATCCGCGTCGCGGATCGCCGGTAGCGACGGGATCGGCCGCAGCGTGGTGCCGCTGGTTTCCATTTCGACCGACAGGCCGTCCGGCGGGGTGGGCGGGCCATTGGCTTTGAAGTCGGCCAATGGTGCATTGCCCGCAACCACCACCCGTTCTACGACGCCGCTGAAAACGTGCGCCTCGACCCATTTGCGCACTTCAGCGGCGGTGAATATCGGCCAGAAACGCTTCATTACCGACACCGGCATGCGGGTGCAGGCCACGCCGAATGCCAGATGCGGCTCGGCGCCGGAAAAATCCAGGCTGCCGGTGACCGCGATGGCGACATTGTGCATCGGCCGCGTATCGACGCGGCCGAAATCGCCCTGCTCGAGATCGATGCGCTTGCGCACGGTATCGATGCGCAGGCGCGCCAGCGCGCGGTTCATCGCGAATGCCTCGTCATCGCCCTGGCCGGAGCCGCCCAGAATAACCGGATCGATCACCGGGTCATCGCGTGCGACGGCGAGCAGCCAAACCCCCTGCTGGTCGGACGGCGTTTCCAGCGTAGCGCGCATAGTGAACTGGTTACCGTCCGCATGCACCCGGAACGGGGCCACCAACACATGATGCTTGGCATCCCACGCGAAATGGATTTCAGCGCGTTCGATTGTCGTGTGGATATCGCGGTTGGCGTGGTCGATGATTGTTCCGCCCCCCGCCAGCACCTGGCCCTGCACCATCTGAGGCAGGCCGTCCCGCGTGATCTCGGCACGGATGCTTGCTGACAGCGGCAAATTTGCCTCGACGTCACTTTGGTCAAGGCGCAACGCCAGCAGCAGGTCGCGGCTGGAAACGTTGCGCGCCTCGAGGCCCACGGCGCGCATGCCGTCGCTCAAGGGCCGCATCGCCGCGCTCATATCCCACGGCTCCGCCGGATTCTCGGAGGTGACGCGGAAAATCACGCCGCCCTGCTGCGGCCGCCGCAAACTCACATTGATGTGGTTGAAGGTCCAATGCTTGCCGTTGCGCTTGTCGTCGACGGTCAGGTTGCCGTCCTTCAATCCCAGTTCACGCAAATCGTGGCCGTCGAGCCCGGTAGCGCCGAGCCCGTCGATCCAGGCGAGCGCGCCGGCAAGGTCGGTAAGGCCCGCGCGCAGCGGCGCCGGCTCACTGCTGTCATTGCCCGCCGCCTTCGGGGTGACGGCCGGCGCCGCGGTCGCGATCGGCCGCTGGTCGGCGCCGGCGAATACCGTCACCTTGCCGTCGGTTTCGATGCGGACCCGCATCTCGGCCCCGACGAGGTTTAGACTTTGCGCGCGCGCCTTGCCGACGAACAGGCTCGTGCCGGAGATGCCAACTTCCGCTTTCGGCGCGCTTGCCACCACCGTGCCGTCGGCGTCGCGCACCACGATGTCGCGCAGCCGCAGCGAGATGCGGCCATTTTCATCGCGCTCGATCTGCGTGCCGCCGACGAAAACCGTGCGCTGGCCGCCGAAATTGTCCTCGATCGCCGCCTTGAGCCAAGGCGTCGCCATCGGGATCTCGATCGGTCCGCTGGACAGACGCCACCACAGGCCGAACATGCCGGCGACGACGATGGCGAGGCCGAGCGTCGCGCCCCAGAACACTTTCCGCACCCTTGGGCGGCGCGCAAAGCGGACGAGTTCGCGCTGGACGTGGCCCCAGCGTTGCCGGCCAGCATCGAGCTGTACGGCAGGTTGCGCGGCGTGATGATGCTGCGGATGATGCGCGGCGTGATGCGGCGCGTGCCGTTTGGCCGCCGCGTGATGTTCCGGATGATTGTGTTTGATGTCTTTGCCGGTCATGCCCTAATGGCTGTCCCCGTGCAGCCCGTTGCGTCCGCCCGACGCACATGGCAATCGGGCCATTGACCCCGTGAAAACGACGAAAGGAAGGCATATGCCGGCAGAACTCGCCGCGGGCGCCAAAGCGCCCGCTTTCACCTTGCCGCGCGATGGCGGCACCAACGTATCACTGAAGGACTTCAAGGGCCGCAACCTCGTTGTCTACTTCTATCCGAAGGCCGATACGCCGGGCTGCACAAAGGAAGCGATCGCGTTCTCCAAGCTGGGCTCGGCCTTTGCCAAGGCGGGAACCGAAATCCTCGGCGTCTCCGCCGATCCGGTGAAAGCGCAGGACAAGTTCAAGGCCAAGCACAGACTGACGGTCGCGCTCGCCTCCGACGAAACGAAGCAGATGCTGGAAGCCTATGGGGCTTGGGGCGAAAAATCGATGTATGGACGCAAATTCATGGGCGTCATCCGCAGGACTTTTCTCATCGACGCGAAGGGGCGGATCGCCCGCGTTTGGCCCAAGGTCGCCGTCCCCGGCCACGCCGAAGAGGTGCTGCAGGCGGCAAAGGCTTTGTAATCGCGCGGTATTCCGGGCCCGGCGGCGTGCCAAGCAGCGCCAATTTCCGCTTTTTTAACCATAAACGAGCGATATCGAGCAGGCCGCGGGAGTATCGATGTCGCATTCGTCTTATTCGTATGTCCAGCGTGCCGGCGCAGCCGGCCGCTACGCCCCACCCCGCGCGCAATCGGCCGCCGCCGTTTCCCATCACCTCAACCGCGCGCATGCTCGCCCGACCGGCGACTACATGCTGGTGCATGGCGGCCGCCAGGTGCGCATCGGCCCGGTCGTGTTCTGGATCATGGTCGGCACGCTGGTCGTCATGGGCATCTGGTCGATCGCCACCGGAACCTATTTCGCCTTCCACGATGACGTGCTTACGCGGCTGGTCGGCCGCCAGGCGCAGATGCAATTCGCCTACGAGGACCGCATCGCCGAATTGCGCGCGCAGGTCGACCGCATTACCAGCCGTCAATTGCTCGACCAGGAGCAGTTCGAGAAAAAACTGAATGCACTGCTGCATCGGCAAGCGGTGCTGGAGCAGAGATCGACGACCCTCAGCAACGACGGACTGACCACCGGATCGATCCGCACGATGCGCGGCACGATACCGGCGCAAGCGCCGGCAGAACGGCCAAAGTCGTCTCCGATCAGCGACACCGTGATCTATACCGCGCCGCCGGATCGCGAGGCGCGGCTGGTGTCCCGCGCGCTGCCGGCGAGTGCGACCCGCCTCGCCAGTGGCACCGGCGCGGGGCTCGACGGCATGCTCGCGCGCGTGTCGCATTCGCTCGACAAGGTCGAACAACGGCAGACCGCGACACTCGCCAATCTTGAAGAGAGTTACGACGGTAAAGCGCGCCGCATCCGCAGCGTGCTCGACGATCTCGGCGTTGACCCAGGCAAGCTGTCGCGCCATTCGGCGATGGGCGGTCCGTTCGTGCCCGCCAGGCCGCCGCAATCCGGCGCCGGCTCCTTTGAACGTCAGCTTTACCGTGTGAACCTGGCGCGGGCCGAGCTCGATCAATTCTCACACGCACTCATGGCTGTACCGGTGCGCAAACCGGTCGCCGGCGCCGTCGACATGAGCTCGCCCTTCGGCATGCGCTTGGACCCGTTTCTCGGCCGGCCGGCAATTCACACCGGCATCGACCTGCGCGGCGAAACCGGCGATCCCGTGCACGCGACAGCCACAGGCCGCGTGACGATCGCTGGCCGGGACGGCGGTTACGGCAACATGGTGGAGATCGACCATGGCAGCAGCCTTTCGACCCGTTACGGGCATCTGTCGAAAATACTCGTGAAACCCGGCCAATTCGTTCGCATCGGTGAAACGATCGGGCTAATCGGCTCGACCGGACGTTCGACCGGGCCGCATCTGCACTACGAGACCCGCATCAACGGCGAGGCGGTCGATCCGCAAAGGTTCCTTCGCGCCGGGATAAGGCTGGGCAGTGCATTGGCCGCCGCGCCCGCTAAAGACGGTCGGTCTTGAACAATTTTGAACATGACGACACCCTGTTTTCGATATGCGCCGCCGCTTTTTTGCTTGCCTGGCGCGGCGCTTTTTCCGTGCCAATAAAATAAGATTGAGCGGAGCGCGCCGCCGTGCCGGGCGTCACACACACACACGTGGATGTGATCGATAAAAGGAAGTGTTTGGTTTTTTTGCAGTTCCGGCCGCCGCCGCCGAGGGCTGTGACGTCAGTCACACTACTCGACGTCTTCCACCTCCTCCGGCCCGCCGCCGAAAGCTTTCTGCGCCAATGCCGCCTGCATGAACGGGTCGAGATCGCCGTCGAGCACGCCGGCGGTGTCGGACGTGGAGACGCCGGTGCGCAGGTCCTTCACCATCTGATAGGGCTGCAACACGTAAGAGCGGATCTGATGGCCCCAGCCGATGTCGGTCTTGAGCGCCTGTTCGGCCGCGGCCTTTTCTTCGCGCTTGCGCATCTCGGCTTCGAACAGACGCGCGCGCAACATGTCCCAGGCGATCGCCCGGTTGCGGTGCTGCGAGCGGTCCTGCTGCACCTTCACCACAATATTGGTCGGGATGTGCGTCAAGCGCACCGCCGACTTGGTTTTGTTCACGTGCTGGCCGCCGGCGCCGCTTGAGCGCATCACGTCCGTGCGCACATCATTCTCGTTGATTTCAATTTTGATGCGGTCGTCAATCACCGGGAACACGACGACGCTAGCGAAGGAGGTGTGGCGTCGCGCATTGGCGTCGAACGGCGAGATGCGCACGAGGCGATGCACGCCGGCCTCGCTCTTGAGCCAGCCATAGGCGCTGTGACCCTTGACTTGCACCGTCGCCGACTTGATGCCGGCGCCCTCGCCTTCACTTTCTTCAAGCCAATCGACTTTGTAGCCATGCGCTTCCGCCCAGCGCACATACATGCGCATCAGCATGCCGGCCCAATCCTGGCTCTCGGTGCCACCGGCGCCGGCGTGCACCTCGAGAAAGGCGTCGTTGGCGTCGGCTTCGCCGGAGAGCAAGGCTTCAAGCTCGCGCCGCGCGACTTCCGCTTTCAGTTTCTTCAGTACCGCTTCGGCGTCGGCGACGGTTTCTTCGTCTTTTTCGGACTCGCCGAGCTCGATCATGGTGAGCTGGTCGTCGAGTTCGCGCTCCATGCGGGCAAGCGCATTGAGCCGCTCGTCCAGCGCGTCGCGCTCACGCATCACCCGCTGCGCGCGCGCCTGATCGTTCCAGAGCGAGGGGTCTTCGGCGTCCTTGTTCAGCTCGGCGAGACGACGTTGCGCGGCATCGACGTCAAAGATGCCTCCTCAGCAGGAGCATCGACTGCTTGATCTCTTCGACGAGTTTTTGTGTTTCCGCGCGCATCGTGTCCGGTCCGGCGATGAATTGTATGGAGGAATTAACGTCGCGCCGGCATCGGCGCAACTAGCGAGACAGGTCAATAAAGCCCGCCGGTGCCCGAGCGCACAGCACGATCGGCGTCGGGCGTCACAGCCGCGCCCCAGGACTGCCCGCCGCCGACACCGCCCAGACCAATCACCGAACTGTTGTCGGGCGGCGCGGTGCCGGGCTTGAAGGCTTCGAGGATGGTCTTTTCCGTGCCGGGACCGGCGCGCGCGCCGGTTTTCAGGTCCACGCGTACTAGCTTGATGCCGGGCGGCACGCGGAACGGCATGGCCGGCTTGTCGGCGAGGGCAACCTTCATGAAATCCTTGACGATCGGCGCCGCCAATCGCCCGCCGGTCTCCCCGCGCCCGAGCGTGCGCGGCTTGTCGAAGCCGATATACACGCCCGCCACGATGTCGGGGGTGAAGCCAATGAACCAGGCATCCTTGTAGTCGTTGGTGGTGCCGGTCTTGCCGGCGACCGGCTTGCCGACTTCTTTCTGGAAGCCCGCGCCCGCCGCGGTGCCGCGCTGGACCACGCCTTCCATCATCGAGGTGATCTGATATGCGGTCATCGGATCGAGCACGCGCTCGCTGCGGTCGATCAGCGAGGGCTCCGGCTGGTTCTGCCATTTCTGCGCGTCGCAGCCGATGCATTCGCGCTCGTCGTGTTTATAGACGGTGTGGCCGTAACGATCCTGGATGCGGTCGATCAGCGTCGGCTTGATGCGCCGGCCGCCATTGTCGAACATGGCGTAGGCCGTGGTCATGCGCAGCAAGGTCGTTTCGCCGGCCCCCAAGGCAAACGACAGATACGGCGGCAGATCGTCATAGACTCCGAAGCGCTTGGCGTAGTCAGCGATCAACGGCATGCCGATGTCCTGCGCCAGGCGCACCGTCATCACGTTGCGCGAATGCTCGATACCAAAACGCAGCGTCGAGGGACCGTAGAAATCCTGCTCGTAGTTTTCCGGCTTCCACACGCCAAGCCCCGGCCCCTGATCGATTTCAATCGGCCCGTCGAGGATCAGCGATGAGGGCGTGTAGCCGTTGTCGAGCGCCGAAGCATAAACGAAGGGCTTGAACGAGGAGCCGGGCTGGCGCAGCGCTTGCGTCGCGCGATTGAACTGGCTCTCGTCGTAGGAAAAACCGCCGACCATGGCGAGCACGCGGCCGGTCCAGGGATCCTCGACCACCATCGCGCCGGAGACTTCCGGCACCTGATGCAGGCGGAACTGCCCTTCGAACTTGGCCGGCTCGACATAGACCACGTCGCCGGGTGAGAGCACCTGGCTCACTTTGGTCGTCGGCTTGCCGCTGACACGCGCCCATTTCATGCCGTCGATGGGAATGATCCCGACCGGGCGTTCCTTGCTGATGTAGCGGCCCGGGTCGCGCTTTGGCTGCAAGCCGATACGGGCTGAACGATCTTCCGTCTCCAGCACCACGGCGAGCTGCCACGGTTCGATATCGGCGAGCGCCTTGACGTCGGCGAGCTTGACGCCCCAATCGCCGGATATATCGATCTTGGCGACCGGCCCGCGCCATCCATGCGCCTCGTCGTACTGCACCAAGCCGTCGGTCAGTACCTTGCGCGCCAGCATCTGAAGTTTGGTGTCGAGAGTGGTACGCACCGACAAGCCGCCTTCATAGAGCTTCTTTTCGCCGTAGCGCTCGAGGATTTCACGGCGCACTTCCTCGGCAAAATATTCGGCGGAGAAGGTGTGCGCGCCGGCGGTCTTTGTGGTGACAGCGAGCGGCGAGCGCTTGGCCTTGTCGGCGTCCGCCACCTTGATGAAACCGTCGGCCGCCATCTGGTCGATCACCCAATTGCGCCGTTCGATGGCGCGTTCGCGCTGGCGGAAGGGATGATAGTTGGTCGGCGCTTTCGGCAGCGCCGCGAGATAGGCCGCGTCGGCAATGGTCAATTCATTGACGGACTTGTCGAAATAGACGAGCGATGCGGCGGCGATGCCGTAGGCGCCGAGGCCAAGATAGATCTCGTTCAGGTAAAGCTCGAGGATCTTGTCCTTCGAGTAAGTGCGCTCGATCTTCAGCGCCAGCAGCGCCTCCTTGATCTTGCGCGTCATGGAAAGTTCGTTCGTCAACAGGAAGTTCTTGGCGACTTGTTGCGTAATGGTTGAAGCGCCTTGCGGCCGCCGGCTGGTGCCGTAGTTCTGGATGAAGTTGAACGCGGCGCGGGCGATGCCGGTGAAATCGATGCCGCCATGCTCGTAGAAATTCTTGTCCTCGGCGGCGAGGAAGGCGTTGATCACGAGTTTCGGCACCGCCTGGATCGGAATGTACAGCCTTCGCTCGCGCGCATATTCGGCGAGCAGCGAACCGTCCGAGGCGTGCACGCGCGTCATCACCGGCGGCTCGTAATCCTGCAACTGGGAATAGTCCGGCAGGTCCTTGGAGAAATGCCACAACAGCCCCGCGGTCGCGGCGATGCCAACGACGAACACGATGGTGCCTGCCGCGAACAGGAAGCCGAAGAAACGCAAGATCATTCTCATGCCTGGAGCATCCCGAGGACCGCCCGCCGCCGGCCCTTGGCCGGTCCCATGCCGCGCAAAAATGGCAGGCTTTGCACCGCCGAACCACCGTTCCTGCCGCCGCGTTTGGCACTATTCGATCGCAGCGGTAAAGCCCAGAAATTGCGCCGTTTTATGTTGAAACTGAGGCCGGTCGCCGATCATGGATCGGCGGCCCGTGCAGCGCCGGCACCGGCCAGTCTGGGCGCAAAATAGGTGTCCACCGCCTGCACGAGCGAATCCGCCGTGCGCGAGCGCCATGCTTGCGACATCAAATGCGCCAGATCGTCCTTGGTGGACATATAGCCGAGCTCGACCAGCACCGAGGGCACGTCGGGCGCCTTGAGCACGATGAAGCCCGCCGATTTGAGCGGATGCGCGTGCAGCCGCGTGGCCGCCTTCAGCTCGCCGATCAAAGTGCGGGCGAACTGCACCGAGAACACCTTGGTTTCGCGCTGGGCAAGATCGATCAGGATATTGGCGACGTCGTCGGGCTCGGCGGAAAGATCGACGCCGGCGATCACGTCGGACCGGTTTTCGGCATCGGCCAGCGAAGCGGCCTCGGCGTCGGAGGCATGTTCGGACAGCGTATAGACCGAGGCGCCGGTCGCCACGCCTTCGCTGCGCGGGATCGAGTCGGCATGGATCGAGATGAACAGGGACGCCTTGTGCGCGCGGGCAAAGCGCACCCGCTCGTTGAGCGGCACGAAGGTGTCGTCGCTGCGCGTCATGGCCACGCGGTATTTGCCGCTTTTCTCCAGTCTGTCGCGCAGCATCAGGCCGAAGGCGAGCACGACGTCTTTCTCGTCCTGCCCGTCTCGTCGATTTGGTGCCGCTGTCGATGCCGCCATGGCCGGGATCGATCACGATCAGCGGGCGCGGATCGCCGCTCGCTGCCGGCGCCGGCTTCGGTCTGCTTGATTGCGGTCGAGCGCTTGGCGCGGTTGTCCAGCGAAATGTTGCGCAGGAAGCTCTCGCGGTCGATGGCGCTCAAGTCGATCACCAGCCGCGCCGGCTGGCCGTCGGCGGCGGCAAGCGTGAAGGCCTTGTCCACCCGCACCGGCCCCTTGGTGTCGAGCACGATGCGCGAGCCGCCCTGCATGATCAGGCCGTAGCGGAACGCCTTGACCAGCCCGCGCCCCTGCTCGCCGGCCTTGGGCGGCAGCTTGAACACGACCTGCGGCAGGTCGATCACGACGCGATAGGGATCGGCCAGCGTGAAGGCGGCAAGATCGACCTTCTGGCTGAAATCGACCACCAGGCGGGTCTGCTTGTCGTCGCCGCCGAGGCGCACGTCGGTCGCGACCGGGAACGAATTGGCCGCAGGCACAGGCTGGAAGCGCTCGGCCGCATGGGCGGCCGGGCAGCCAAGCATGGTCACCGCCAGAATGCCGGCGATTGCGAGCGCGCGCGTCGTCACGAATCCAGACCCTTTCGAGCGATTTTACTCCATTAATGGTGCTTGGGTTAACGGAAGTTGACGAATTAAGGCCGTTGCCGAAGCAGTGTGGCCGTTCGGCACCCTTCCCTTGCTATTGCGGGATTCCGGCCGTATGTAGAGTTTGCTGACGGTTATAGTTCCGGTTGTGCCGCGTTCGGGCCCCCGGCCCGCCAGTCTAGGATCGCCCCCTCGAGGAGGTTTGCGACCGGACGGCGAAGCGAGCCGAAACCCTTGTGAAGGACATCCGGATCAGCGCGCGGCTTCGTTGGCCGCTCGTAATCTGACCGACAGCGACGAGAAACCTCGGCGGCGCTTCTATTGGCGCGGCCGTAGCGCCACGGGTCGCATATTCATGCTGCAAATGCAGCAACGGCAAATTCGGGTCCATCGCTGTCGCGAAACAATCGTGACCGTGCCGTACCGCTATGGGCCGCGTCATGTTTGAAGACGCTTTGCCAACGCGTGAACACGCGCCCCTTCCTTTCAACCACAATCCGGCAGCCAGCCGTCTTGCGCCTGCAACGGTGCGCGAGCGCGCGTTTGCGCCTGCCATAGTGAGATTTCAATATGCCCAACAAAATACTGATCGACGCGACCCACCCGGAGGAGACCCGGGTCGTGGTTTTGCGCGGCAACCGCGTCGAGGAATTCGACTTCGAGAGCGCCAACCGCAAGCAGCTTCGCGGTAACATCTATCTCGCCAAGGTCACCCGCGTCGAACCGTCGCTGCAGGCGGCCTTTGTCGATTACGGCGGCAACCGCCACGGCTTCCTCGCCTTCTCGGAAATCCATCCCGACTACTATCAAATTCCGGTCGCCGACCGGCAGGCGCTGATCGCCGAGGAAGAGCGCGCGCAGAAAGCCGCCGACGCCGACGCCGATCATCGCGCCCGCGGCGGACGCGGCCGTGGCCGGCACCGTCACCGCGGCGCCGACCGCAATCGCGACGTGCGCCGCAGCGAGCCGATCGACGGCCAGCCGACAAGCGGCGAAGCCCTGCCGAGCGAGGGAGCGGCGAACGAGACAGTCGAAATTCCGGCGAGCGATACCATGCACGCCGAGCCCTTGCCTGAGCAGACGGCCGAGACCGCGGCGGCGGAAGCCGCTCCGACGACCGCCGAGCTCGACGCGCAAGAAGAAGCGCGCGAGGCCTATGAAAGCCCGGTGGGCGACCTCGACACCGATGCCGCGCCGGCTGCCGACGCCGGCGAACAGCAAGCCGATCATGCCGATACCGGCGAGGCTCATGCCGCCGAGGCGGCCGATGCAGCATCATGAGGAAACTCCGGCCGGCGAAAACGGCGATGCCGCGCCGGTCGCCAACGGCGGCAATGGCGACGAAGCCGCCGAAGAAGAGGCCGTGGAATCGGTCGGCGGCGCCGACGCGCTGGAGGAAGCGCAGGAACGCGCGCCGCGTTTCCGCCGCCAGTACAAGATTCAGGAAGTCATCAAGCGCCGCCAGGTGATGCTGGTGCAGGTCGTCAAGGAAGAGCGCGGCTCCAAAGGCGCCGCTCTCACCACCTATCTTTCGCTCGCCGGCCGCTACTCGGTGCTGATGCCCAACACCGCGCGCGGCGGCGGCATCAGCCGCAAGATCACCAGCGGAGAGGATCGCAGTCGTCTCAAGGAAATCGCCCAGGAGCTGGAAGTGCCGGAAGGCATGGGCGTGATCCTGCGCACCGCCGGCGCCTCGCGCACCAAGACCGAGGTCAAGCGCGACTTCGAATATCTGCTGCGCATGTGGGAGACGGTGCGCGATCTCACGCTGCAATCGACGGCGCCGAAGCTGGTCTATGAGGAAGGTTCCCTCACCAAGCGTTCGATCCGCGATCTCTACAACAAGGACATCGACGAGATCGTCGTCGCCGGCGAGGCGCATACAGAGAAGCCAAAGATTTCATGCGCATGCTCATGCCGAGCCATGCCAAGCACGTGAAGCTCTACAAGGACACGCAGCCGATCTTCACCCGCTACGCCGTCGAGAGCCAGCTCGACGCCATGTTCTCGCCGGTGGTGCAGTTGCGCTCCGGCGGCTACATCGTCATCAACCAGGCGGAAGCGCTGGTGGCGATCGACGTCAACTCAGGCCGCGCCACGCGCGAACATCACATCGAGGACACCGCGCTCAAGACCAATACCGAGGCGGCGGACGAAGTCGCCCGTCAGCTGCGCTTGCGCGATCTCGCCGGCCTCATCGTCATCGACTTCATCGACATGGACGAGGGCCGCAACAACCGCACGGTGGAGCGACGCCTGAAGGAGGCGCTGCGGCACGACCGCGCCCGCATCCAGGTCGGCCGTATCTCGCATTTCGGCCTCATGGAGATGTCGCGCCAGCGCATCCGCACCTCGGTGCTGGAAAGCTCGACGGAAAAATGCCCGCTCTGCGGCGGCTCAGGGCATGTGCGTTCGGTGTCGTCGGTGGCGCTGCAACTGCTGCGCGGCATCGAGGAAATGCTGATCAAGGGCGCGACGCACAATCTCCTCGATACGCACGCGCGCGGAAGTCGCCCTTTACGTGCTCAATCACAAGCGCGCGCACTTGCGCTCGCTGGAAGAACGCTTCCGCATCACCATCACGGTGTCGGCCGATCCGACCGTCACCGGCCAGCAGTCGTTCGTCATCGATCGCGGCGAGCAGGTGCACACGCCGGAAGCCGCCAAGGCGATCGCCGCGATGCAGCCGGAACTGACCGGGCCAATCGAGGAAGAGGACGACGACATCGTCGAGGACGAAGCGAGCGAGGAGACGGTCGAAGCCGAGGCGGAAACCGAGCACGAAGCCGAACATCTCGAAGCCAGCGCCTAGCGAGGCGCAGCCCGAGCAGCCGCATGGCGGTCAACGGGCATCATCGTCCAGGCGCCGAGCGCGACGGTGGTCGTCGGCGGCGGCGTGGCCGCGGTCGTGGGCGAGGGGGTGGCGGCGAGCCGCGCGAAGCAGCCTCGTTCACGCATGACACGGTGCCAGAGCACGCCATCGCGCACGAGGATCACGGCGGCGGCGTCGCCGACGACGCTAGGCTTCGCCGCCGAGCCGCACGAGGTGGGCGCGCCACGCCGCAGCCGGGCGAAACCGCCGAGCATCGCGAAGGCCGCCGGCGGCGGCGGCGCGGCCGTCGCGGTGGCCGCCGTAACCGGCAGGGACGCAATATCAGAGGCGTCATTTCCCGGCGATGAGATTGCCATCAACGAGCCGACGACGCCGGAGCCGAGCCTGCGGCATGCCGTGGAAGATCTCGATCGTCCGCCGGCCCCGTTTGCCGACGAGCGCGGTCCTTTCGACCAGCCCGCACCGCCATTCGAGCGGTCAGCAGCGCCCGCGCCCGCGGCGCGGGCACCCGAGGGCGAACCGCCTCGGCGGCGCTCGACCATTCGCGAGCCGGCGCCGATCGGTGCCAGCACCTCGCCGCCGCCGCCGGCAACCATTCCGCCGCCGACGCCGGTCATCTCCAGCACCGCAAGCGAGGATGCCGGGACACCGAAGCGCGGCTGGTGGGCCAAGCGCCTGCTCGGCGACAAATGACCATCTCCCAGGGAGCAACGACCATGCTGCGAAGAATTGCCCTCGCCGGAGTATTGCCGCTGCTTCTGTTGGCGACGCCAGTCTCGGCGATCACGACGAAGCAGAAAATGGAGACGTGCAAGTTCGGCGCCGACGATCAGAAGCTGACCGGCGCCAAGCGTGCGGCGTTCCTGAAAAACTGCATGGCCAATCGCAACGACAAGCGCGGGCCGGCCGATGAAGCCGGCCGCCGCGACGGCAAAGCCCGCGGACGACACCAAGAAGCCTTAAAATCCGTCAGGGCGGGAAGGTCTGCGTCATGTTCGCGGTGCCGACCACGTTGCCGTCCGCGTCGATTGCTTCGATGGTCCAGGTATAGCGGTGGTGCTGTCCGCCGGGCGGACACGGTCCGATATAGCTGATTGCACCTTTCTTCACGACATCGTCGCCGTAGTAAGGCAGCACCGAACCGCCGTGGTGGAACATCGGCGCGTCGAGGTCCGTCATAAACAAGCGCAGCCGCTTGGTGCCCTCCGGCACAGCCGTAAGCGTAATGGCCGGCGAGATCTTCTCGCAGGCATTGATGCCGGCCCAGGAAAAACTGGCGCTGAACGGGTCGGCGCTTGCGGGCGAAGGGAATATCGCGAAGCCGACGGCCGCCGCGAGCAAAGCCAGCATAAACTTCAACATTGCGGCCTCCCGTGCATGGTGATGCCGGATGTGATGTAGGCGCAATCCGGGCCCGGCTCAACTGCCGCCGCTTACGACGGTTTGGTCAAGCGCCCCGTGACGGCCGGCCGCTCCAGCGGCCGGACGTCGAAGGTCTTGAGCTGCCCGCGGCGCAGCACGTCGATGGCGATTGCCCGGCCGATGCGCTCGGCGTTGAGCAGGCGGATCAAGTCGTCGACGCCGGTGACGGGTTCGCCGTCAGCGCGCACGATGGTGTCGAGGCTCATCAGCCCGGCGAGCGCCGCCGGGCCTTGCCTGTCGAGGCTGGTGACCGTCGCGCCGGAGGCGTTGTCGATTTCCGCCGCGCGCGCGTGCCGGCGCGGCACCGGGCGCGTTTCCGCCGCCACGCCGATGAAGGCGCGGCGCACGCGGCCGTGCTGGATCAGTTCGCTCAACACGAATTGCGCGGTGTTACTGGCAACCGCAAAGCAGATGCCCTGCGCGCCCATGATCACCGCGGTGTTGATGCCGATCACCTCGCCGCGCGAGGACACCAGCGGCCCGCCGGAATTGCCGGGATTGAGCGCGGCGTCGGTCTGGATCACGTCCTCGATCAGCCGCCCGGTGCGCGAGCGCAACGATCGCCCCAGCGCCGAGATGACGCCGGCGGTGACCGTCGATTCAAAGCCGAGCGGATTGCCGATGGCGACGACGAGCTGGCCGCGCTTGAGACTGCTTGGAATCGCCGAGCGGGGCAAAGGCAAGGTCGCGCGCCGAACCTGCGCGCAGCAGCGCGAGGTCGGTGTCGGGGTCCTCGCCCAGGCCGCGCGCCTCCATGACGCGGCCCTCGGCGTCCATCAGCCGCACCTCCTTGGCGCCGTCGACCACGTGGCTGTTGGTCAGCACCAGGCCGTCCGGCGCGATCGTCACACCCGAACCGACGCCGCGCGGCTGGCCGTTGGTCCCGCGCGTTTCCACGCGCAGCACGGCCGGTCCGACGATGTCGGCGACGGAAATGACGGCATTGGAATAGGCGTCGAGGATAACGGTGATCGGGCGGCGACTGCCGCCGCGGCCCGGCAAGTTCGATAAGGTTCTCGACCATCGAAAGACGATGCAAAATCGAGCATGCAACGCTCTGGGTTATGTTGGTGCGGCCCCAGATGTAGGATGGCGCGGCAAAAATGGAAGATGGCCGGGTGCCATGCCCAGCCATGGCGCTTGCGGTAGGCCAAAACGATGGGCCCCCCTGGACATGGCCTTACGAACCACCGCTGCCCAAGAGCGCCCTCAATCAACGCGGCAAAGAGATTCCGCAGCTCCTCCCGCACGAATCTCGTCAACGCGTGGGGCCAGCAAAGCGGAAAACCGCGGCACCGCATTGATCTGCATCAAGCCGCGGGCCGTCCGGGGCGAGCCTGTTCGCCCGGCCCGCGCTAAGATGCGATGTCGCCCGGCACCGGGCATTTGGGTGCGGGAACCGGCATGACGCCATTGGCACTGTCACCGCTGGAACTGGCCGGACGGCTGGCCATGGCCGTCGGCCTTGCCGTCTTCATGGGGCTCGCCTTCGAGGAGGTCTACAAAACCGAGGAGCGGTCGAATCCCGGTGGGGTGCGCACCTTCCCGATGCTGGCGATCTGCGGGGCGGCGCTCTATTTGATCGAACCGGCCCACGCGCTCGCCTTCATCGCCGGGCTGCTCGGCCTTGCCGCCTGGCTTTACGGCTTATCCGCGCGAGGCGGTTCCCACCCGCGCCGAAACAAGCTTCATGATCCCGGCCTCGAACCTGCTCGCCTATGTGATCGGCCCGGTTGCCCTGATCGAGCCGCCCTGGGTGGCAGTCGCGCTCACGGTCACCGCCGTGCTGCTGCTCGGCTGGCGCGAGCGGCTGCACCGGCTAATCCATGTCATCCCGCGCGACGAACTGTCGACCGCGGCGAAGTTCCTCATCCTCACCGGCATCATCCTGCCGCTGGTTCCGCATACGCAGGTGAGCGCGCTCACGCCGCTCACGCCCTACGGCATCTGGCTCGCGGTAGTCGCCATCTGCACGCTCTCCTATTTCAGCTATCTGCTGCAGCGATACGCGCCGATCGCGCAGCAATGCCCTGCTGTCGGCCATGCTCGGCGGTGACGTATTCGTCGACGGCGACGACCATCGTGTTGGCCAAGCGTCTGCGCGACGCCAAGGCCGCGCCCGCCGACATTTCGGCCGGCATCGTTGCCGCGACCTCGGTGATGTATCTGCGCATCGGCGTCGTCGTCGCCATTTTCAACCAGCGCGTCGCCCTGCGGCTCGCGCCGGCGCTGCTCGCGCTGTCCGCGGTCGGCGCGGCGCTCGCGCTCTACGAATGGCGGCGCGGCGCGACGCGATCCGCCGAATCCAATTTGGCGGTCGCGTCGAAAAACCCGCTGCAGATCCCGACGGCCTTCGTCTTCGCCGCGCTCATCGTCGTCATCTCGGTGGTCTCCGCCTGGGTGCAAAGGCGCCTTCGGCGAAGGCGGGATTTTTGCGCTGTCGGCGGTGGTCGGCCTCACCGACATCGATCCCTTCCTGCTCAATATCGCGCAGGGCGGAATTGCCGGCATGTCGGTCGCCAATCTTTGCGCCGCCGTGCTGATCGCAGCGTCGTCGAACAACGCCGCCAAGGCGGCCTACGCCATCGGCTTCGGCGGCGCGGCCGCGCGCCGCCCCGCCGTGATGCTGCTCGCGCTCGCGCTACTGGGCGTCGTCGCGGCAGCAATTTATGTGTTCGGCACTTGAAATCTTTACTGACCCTAGAGACGATGACAAAGTCAAGCTCGGAGGAACCAAGCCATGGGCCAAAAAATCGCCGGAGGCTGCGCTTGCGGCGCCATCCGTTATGAGACAGAGGCCGACCCGATCGTCATGGTGAACTGCCATTGCCGCGACTGCCAGCGCGCGGTCGGCACCGCTTATGCCGCGGTCATGGTGGTGCCGGCCGCGGCGGTGAAACTGCGCGGCGAGCCGCGTTATTTCAGGACCGTCGGCGAGGCCGGCAAGTGGGTCGACCGCGGCTTCTGTCCGACCTGCGGCAGCCCGGTGACGGCCAAGCTCGAGCGGTTTCCCGACGCCATCGGATTTCAGGCGGCGAGCCTGGACGATCCCAAGCAATACAAGCCGGCCATGGACCTTTTCACCACTAGCGCGCAGCCTTGGGATGTCATGCAGGCGGAGACGCAGAAAATGCCGAAAGGCTTTGCGCCCTGATTGTTAGTCGCTCTGCAAGATGACGTTCTTCACCATCGGGTAGATCTGGTGCTGCCAAGTGCGGCCGGAGAACACGCCGTAATGGCCGACGCCGGCCTGCATGTGATGGCGCTTGCGATAGGGGCGCAGCGACGTGCACAGATCGTGCGCCGCGAGCGTCTGCCCGACGGCGCAGATGTCGTCCTTCTCGCCTTCCACCGTGAACAGCATGGTGCGCCTGATCGCCGCCGGCTCGACCTTGCGGTTTTCGTAAGTGAGCTGGCCGAGCGGCAGCGCGTGGTCTTGGAACACCAGCTTCACCGTCTCCAGATAAAATTCGGCGGTGAGATCGAGCACGGCGAAATATTCGTCGTAGAAGGCCTTGGTCTGCGCAGCCTTGGCGTCCTCGCCTTTCGCCAGGTTCTCGTAGAGTTCGCGGTGCGCCTTGAGGTGCCGTTCCATATTCATGCTCATGAAGGCGGCGAGCTGGACGAAACCGGGATAGACTTTGCGTTCGCCGCCGCCGTAGCGGCTGGGCACGGATGCGATCAGGTTATTCTCGAACCATTCGATCGGCTTGCCCTTGGCAAGCTCATTGACCTTGGTCGGGTTGACGCGCGTGTCGATGGGTCCCGCCATCAGCGTCATCGAACGCGGCGTTGCCGGAATGTCGCCTTGCGCCATTACGCTCGCCGCCACCAGCGCCGCGACGCAGGGCTGGCACACCGCCAGCATGTGCGCGCCAGGCCCAATCTTTTCCAGGAAGCGGATCATGTGGCCGGCATATTCATCGAAGCCGAAGCGGCCGTCGGCGGTCGCGATATCGCGCGCGTTGTGCCAATCGGTAATATAGACGTCATGCTCGGGGAGCATGGTGCGCACGGTGGCGCGCAAAAGCGTCGCGAAATGCCCGGACAGCGGTGCCACCAGCAGCACGCGCGGCTGCGCCTGGTCGATGTCTTTCTTGAAATGCAGCAGCGTCGCAAACGGCGTGACGTCGAAGGCTTCTTCGGTGACGGCCGCCTCGCGGTTGCCGACCATGACGCTGTCGATGCCATAAGGCGGGCGCGAATGGGTGAGCCCTGCGCGCGCGATCAGCTCATAAGCTGCGGTCAGGTTGCTTAGGGGCGACGGGCGCAGCGAGCCGTTGAGCCGTTCGACGCCGTTCCTGGCGGCCATTTTGGCCAGCGCCCGCACTGGCCCCATGATGTCTGCGTGCGCCTGATACGCCTGATAAAGCATTCCAACCCCAACTGCCCCGGCGCAAAAAACTAGTGCATTTCATGTTGCAGTGCGAGATAATATTCTGGGCAATTGGGGCTGGGGACAAGAGCAACGAACGCCGTTTTTGCGCTACGGGAAGGTATTGATCGGCCATAACTTTCGTCTAAGCTGCCGTGGCCGGGCCGTGACGAACAGGGGACGATTTCGCCTCATGGCCAAGGCTGCGAGCACAAAAACCACCCTCACCATCGCCAGCAAGAACTACGGCTCATGGTCGCTGCGCGGCTGGCTTTTATGCAAATTCGCCGGGCTGCCGTTCGCGGAAATCACGGTCGCGAGCGACGACGCCTCGACCCGCGCCGAACTCTTGCTGTTGTCGCCCTCCTTCCTGGTGCCCTCCCTTACCCACGAGGGCATCGAGGTTTGGGACACCCTGGCCATCGCCCAATATCTCAACGAGACGCTGCCCGACGCCGGCCTGTTGCCGAAGGACCGCGCCGACCGCGCGCATTGCCGCTCGATCTGCGGCGAGATGCATTCCGGCTTTTCCAACATGCGCTCGGCGCTGCCGATGAATCTGAAGGCGCATCATCCGGGCTTCAAGGTCTGGGCCGGCGCACAGGCCGATATCGACCGCATCGTCTCGATCTGGCGCGAGTGCCTGGCTAAGAGCAAGGGCCCGTTCCTGTTCGGCGCCAAGCCGGGCATGGCCGACGCGATGTTCGCGCCGGTTGTGACGCGCTTCCTCTCCTACGACGTAAAGCTCGATTCCGACTGCGCAGCCTATTGCAAGGCGATCATGGCACTGCCGGCGATGCAGGAATGGATCGAGGGTGCTAAGGCCGAGCCGGACGAGGTGGTCGAGCTCGACGTCGAGTTTTAGCGCACCCTATAGGCCGTGTGTGCGCGGATATTGGCTCGGCTGTGCCGGCTGCCAGCCCTCAAGGCTGCCCGCGACCGGCCGCAGCACCTCGACCTTGAGCGGATAGCACTTGGCCGTGTCGCTCGAATGCGTCGAACCGCAATCGCCGCCAGGACAGGCCGACAGCGCGGCGAGCAGATCGATCTCGGCGAACAACTCGATGAAATCGCCCGGCCGCACCGGGCTCGCCTTCATGAAATACTTGTGCGTATCGCGGGTAAAGCCGGTGCACATGAACACGTTGAGCACGTCATGCACCAATAGCTCCGCCTCGCGTACGTCCATGCCGCGCGCTTCAGCCAGCGCACGCGACAAATTCGAGTGGCAGCAGTGGTGGTAGTCGTCTCCCGTGAGCAGCCGATTGGTGTAGGGATCACAGCGCGTGCCGATCACGTCGTGGATGCCGCCGCCGTCCGCGTCGAAGCCGTACCAGGAGAGCGTGTCCTCGGTGATCGTCGCCATGGGCCGCAAGTTTGGCAGTGTGCTCCACAGCCGGTCGCCCTTGCCGACATGGGTGGCGTTGAGCGCGCGCGTCTTGCCGCTGAAGAAGCGCTCGGAGAGATCATGCGCGTTCCACAGATTCAGGTCGCCGACCTGCGGTCCCTCGATGCTGACGATGCGGAAGAAGCATCCCGCCGGCACGGAAAAGGCGCGGCCCTCGCGCGGCGGCACGATGAGCTCGGAGATCAACGTCAGGTTTTGCCGCGCGCGCGCGAGCATCGCCATGTCGGGCGCCGGCAAGCTGCCGGTCGGGTAGACGATCACCGGCGGCTTTGCCCGCCGCGCCTCAGCATCATCCGGTTCGCGCAATCGTATCTCCTCGATCAGCGCTTGAGCCAGGTGCGGATCTTGTCCACCGCCTCGTGCATCTCGGCGGCGGAGCCGGCGTAACAGAAGCGCAAAAAGTTGTGGCCGTTGACCGGATCGAAATCGATGCCCGGCGCCGCCGCCACGCCCGCCTGTTCCAGCATGCGCTTGGAAAAATCGAGGCTATCGTCCGAAAAGCGCGAGATGTCAGCGTAGAGATAAAAAGCGCCGTCGACCGGGAGAAATTTATCGAGCCCGGCTTTCGGCAAGCCCTCCACAAGAATGCCGCGGTTGTCCTCGTAGCAGTGCTTGACCATCTTCATTTCGCCGCGCCCGTCGAAGGCCGCCTGCGCCGCGACCTGCGACAGATACGGCACCGAAATTGCGAGATTGCCCTGCAGGCGCTCGATCGCGCGTATCAGGCTCTCTGGCACCACCATCCAGCCGACGCGCCAGCCGGTCATACAGAAATATTTGGAAAAGGAATTGATCACCAGCGCGCGCTCGGACAATTTCGCCGCGGTCTCCGCGGCAAAGGCATAATCGAGCCCGTGGTAGATTTCATCGGAGATCACACGGATGCCTTCGACTTCGGCCACCGAAATCAGGCGCGACAGCGTATCGGCCTCCATCATGGTGCCGGTCGGATTTGCCGGGCTGGCGATCACCACGCCGGCAAGCGGCGTTGCCCGATGCGCGGCGATCAGTGCCTTGGCCGAAAGCGCCCAGCGCGTCTCTGGCGTCGTTTCGATCAGCACCGGCTCGCAGCCGAGCGCGCTCAAAATGTGCCGGTACGGCGGATAGCCGGGGTTGGCCAGCGCCACGCGGTCGCCCGGCTCGAACAGCGCGAGGAAGGCGAGCACAAAGCCGCCCGAGGACCCGGTGGTGACCGCGACGCGCGCCGGGTCGAGCGCAAGATCGTAGGTCTCGGCGTAGTGGCGGGCGATGCGCTCTCGCAGCGAGGCGATCCCCAGCGTCTCGGTATAGCCGATGCGGCCCACGGCGAGCGCGGCCTGAGCCGCCGCGATGGCTGTCGCCGGCGCCGAGGCCGCCGGCTGGCCGACCTCCATGTGCACGACTCGCTTGCCTTGCGCTTCGAGGCGCGCAGCCGCCGCCATTACGTCCATGACGATGAACGACGGAACATCGCTACGTTTCGAGGGGCTGAGCAGCCGTTTGGCGTTCTCCAGCACGCTTATCGCCTCTCGGGCATGGGGATTGCCCCGCTGTTGCCGTATTCCGTGGGCTTGGTTGGCTTGCACCCTGCTCTAACCCACATGTGATTGCAGCCCGCGTTGACCCCTACCGGGCGCGACCATAGGTTCACGCCGTTGGCTGGCATAATGGCATGATCGAGACCGGTACAACTAGAAAAGCGCGGCGGGCAACGCCAGCGCTGCGGGGTTTGGCGGTCCTCGCGGCCGTCGCCCTCGCCGCCGCCGGCGACGGAACAAGGCTCGAGCCGGTCCAGGCGCAGGAACGGGTGACGCCCGGCCTGCCGATCATTCGCGATACCGAGATCGAGCAACTGTTGCGCGATTATGCGACGCCAATCCTGAAAGCTGCCGGGCTTGCCAAGCAGAACATCCGCGTGATCGTGCTCAACGACCGCAGCTTCAATGCCTTCGTCATGGACGGCCGCCATATCTTCATCAATGCCGGCGCGCTGTTCGAAGCCAAGACACCGAACGAGATCATCGGAGTCTTCGCGCACGAAACCGGCCACCTTGCCGGCGGGCATCTGCTGCGCTTGCGCGAAAAGCTCGCCCAGGCGCAGACGCAATCGATCATCGGCATGCTGCTCGGCGTCGGCGCCATGGTGGCCGGCGCGCGCTCCGGCGGCAACGCCGACATCGGTCCGGGCGCGATCCTGGCGCCACAGATGACGGTGCAGCGCTCGCTGCTTGCTTACGTGCGCACGCAGGAGGACCAGGCCGACCATGCCGGCGTGAAATTCCTCACACTGACGCATCAGTCGGCGCGCGGCATGCTGGATCTGTTCAAGCGCCTGAGCAATGAAATGTTGTTCGGCCTCAGCCGCGCAGATCCCTATCTGCAATCGCATCCGCTGCCGCCCGAACGCATCGCTGCGCTCGAAGTGCTCGCCAAGGCAAGCCCCTATTGGGACGTGAAGGATCCACCCGAATTGCAGATGCGCCACGACCTGATCCGCGCTAAATTGTCCGGCTTCCTGGAAAAGCCGGACACCGTCGCGCGCCGCTATCCGCTCAGCGATCACAGCCTGCCGGCGCGTTATGCCCGCGCCATTTCGGCCTACCGTTACGGCGACCTGCGCCAGGCGCTCATGCAAATCGACGGACTGATCGCGGCGGAGCCGGACAATCCGTATTTCCACGAACTCAAGGGCCAGGCGCTGCTCGAAGGCGGCTACCCGGCGGAAGCCATCGCCCCGCTGCGTCGCGCCGTGCAACTCTCCGCGCATCCGGTGCTGATCCAGATCATGCTCGGCCAGGCGTTGATCGCGACCAAAAATGTGAAGAACTCCGAGGAGGCGATCGGCCTGTTGCGCTCCGCAATCCAGCGCGAGCCGGAAACGCCGGACGCCTACACCCAGCTCGCCATGGCCTATGGCCGCAAGGGCGACCTCGCCGATGCCGATCTTGCCTCAGCGCAGGCCGCCTTCAACCGCGGGGATATGACGACGGCGCGGCAGCTCGCGGCGCGGGCGAAAATCGGCTTGCCCGTCGGTTCCCCCGCCTGGGTGCAAGCCGACGACATCGTCAACGTAAAGATGCCGAGTGCGAAAAGAAACTGAACATGATAAGGATACTGCACATGACAATGATCCCGCGCCTGATCGCGGCCGCTTTCGCCGCGTTGCTGATCGCCCCGCTGCCGCGTGCGGCGAAGGCGGACGAATTCTCCAAGCCGCAGCGTAGCGAGATCGAGCGCATCGTGCGCGAATACCTAGTCAGCCATCCGGAGGTGCTGCAGGAGGCGATGACCGAACTCGAAAAGCGGCAGACCGCGGCGGAAGCCGAGAAACACAAGGCGGCGGTCAAGCAACATGCTCAGGCGCTGTTTTCCTCGCCGCATGAGGTTGTGCTCGGCAATGCCAAGGGCAATGTCACTTTCGTCGAGTTCTTCGACTACAATTGCGGCTACTGCAAACACGCAATGAGCGACATGCTCACGCTGCTCAAGGACGATCCCAAGCTCAAGGTCGTGCTCAAGGAATTCCCGGTGCTTGGCCCCGGCTCGGTGGAAGCCGCCAAGGTCGCCGTTGCCGTGCGCATGCAGGACAAGACCGGCCAGAAATATCTTGAATTCCACAAGCAGCTGCTTGGCGGCCGCGGCCAGGCCGACAAGGTGCGCGCCCTCGCTGTCGCCAAGGACGTCGGCATGGACATGGGCCAGCTGGAAAAAGACATGGCCGGCCCCGAGGTCAAGACGACGATGGAGGAAAACTTCAAGCTCGCCGAGGCGCTGGGCCTGAACGGCACACCAAGCTACGTGATCGGCGAGGACGTGGTCGTCGGCGCCATCGGCCTGCAGGGCTTGCAGGAGAAGATCAATACCGCGCGTTGCGGCAAGCCGTCCTGCTGACGCCTGCCCCTGCCTGACCTCGGCGTCTCGCGTCACCGCCGAGACGCAACGATTGAGCCAAACAAGCCCTTAACGCCGGTCGGCGTTCGGGCTTCCCCATGCCGCTTGGGCCACCTATAAAGCGCGGACGTTTCCACGGGGTTGCCGGGCCCGACAGAACATGCCTCAGACCATCTATATCCTCAACGGACCCAATCTTAATCTGCTGGGCACGCGCGAGCCTGAGAAGTACGGCCACGCCACGCTCGCCGATGTAGAAAAGCTCTGCCGCGCGACGGCCGAACGCTTCGGCCTCGACATCGTCTTCCGGCAATCGAACAGCGAAGGCGAACTGGTGACCTGGATCCAGGAAGCGCTCACCAAGAAAGCGGCCGGCCTAATCCTCAATCCCGCCGGCTACACCACAACGTCGATCTCCATTCTCGACGCATTGCTGATGCTGAAGGTGCCGGTCATCGAAACCCACATCACCAATATCCATCAGCGCGAAAGCTTCCGGCACAACTCCTACGTCTGCAAGGCGGCCAAGGGCGTGATCTGCGGCTTCGGCATCGACGGTTACGCGCTGGCGATTACCGGCGTCGCCGGCATGATCGGCGCCAAAGCGAAAACGTAACGGAAGCGACGGACCCGATTGTGGCAAAATCCCCAAAAGCCCCCATCGTCGACCGCGAGCTGATCCTCGAGCTTACCAAGCTGCTCGAAGAGACGGGCCTCACCGAAATCGAAATCGAGCAGGACAGCCAACGCGTGCGCGTTGCGCGCGGCGCCATTGCGCCAGTTGCGCCACGCGCGGCCGCGCCCGTCGCACAACCGGCCGTCGCCGAGGCCGAACTGCCGCTCGATCCGTCCAAGCATCCTGGCGTCGTCATCTCGCCCATGGTCGGCACCGCCTATGGCTCGCCGGAGCCGGGCGCTAAGCGGTTCATCGAGATCGGCAGCCGCGTGAAAACCGGCGACACGCTGCTCATCATCGAAGCGATGAAAACGATGAACCAAATTCCGGCGACCCGCGCCGGCACCGTGATTCAGATCCTGTTCGAGGATGGCCAGCCGGTCGAATTCGGCGAGCCACTGGTGATCATCGAATGACGCCGTGCTGGCCGGGCCGACGCGATGTTCGATAAAATTCTCATCGCCAATCGCGGCGAAATCGCGATGCGGGTGCTGCGCGCCTGCAAGGAGCTTGGCATCCCGACGGTCGCCGTGCATTCCACCGCCGACGCCAACGCCATGCATGTGCGCTTCGCCGACGAGAGCGTGTGCATCGGCCCGCCGGCGGCCAAGGACAGCTATCTCAACATTCCCGCCATTCTTTCGGCCTGCGAGATCACCGGCGCCGACTCTGTGCATCCCGGCTACGGGTTCCTTTCGGAAAACGCACGCTTCGCCGAAATCCTCGGCGATCACGGCGTGCAATTCATCGGCCCCAAGCCCGAGCATATCCGCTTGATGGGCCATAAGATCGAGGCCAAGCGCACGGTCAAAAAACTCGGCATTCCCGTGGTGCCCGGTTCCGACGGCGGCGTCACCAGCGATGCGGAGGCAGCTAAAATCGCCGCCAGCATTGGCTATCCGGTGCTAATCAAGGCTGCCGCCGGCGGCGGCGGACGCGGCATGAAGGTTGCGCGCGAGGCCGCCGAGCTTTCCGGCGCCTTGTCCACCGCCCGCATCGAAGCTAAGGCCGCCTTCGGCGACGACGCCGTCTATATCGAGAAATACCTTGAAAAGCCGCGCCATATCGAAATCCAGGTGCTCGGCGACGGCAAGGGCAACGCCATCCATCTCGGCGAGCGCGACTGCTCGTTGCAGCGCCGCCACCAGAAAATCATGGAAGAAAGCCCCTCGCCCGCGCTCAACACGGCCGCGCGCAACAGGATCGGCGAGACGGTCGCCAAGGCGATGCGCGACATTTCCTATCTCGGCGTCGGCACCGTCGAATTCCTCTACGAGAACGGCCAGTTCTATTTCATCGAGATGAACACCCGCATCCAGGTCGAGCATCCGGTGACGGAAATGGTCACCGATATCGACCTGATCTTCGAACAAATCCGCACCGCCGCCGGAAACAGCCTGACGCTCAAGCAAGACGATGTGGAATTTCGCGGCCACGCCATCGAATGCCGCATCAATGCAGAAAATCCGGTGTCTTTCCGCCCCTCGCCCGGCAAGATCCTGCATTACCATCAGCCGGGCGGGCTCGGCGTGCGCATCGATTCAGCCGTCTATCAGGGCTACACCATCCCGCCCTATTACGATTCGCTCGTCGGCAAATTAATCGTGCACGGCAAGACGCGCCCCGAATGTCTGATGCGGTTGAAGCGCGCGCTCGAAGAGGTGGTGGTGGACGGCATCGAAACCACCTTGCCCCTGTTCCGCGCCCTCGTCGCCGAGCCCGACATCATCGACGGCAATTACCACATCCACTGGCTCGAGCAGTTCCTCGCCCGCGGCGGCATGCAATATTGAGCGGAACCACGACTGGCTTTGGACAAAAAGAAAAGACCGCCCCCGGCGTCGATGCGGATCGGCTGCGTCATCGCGAGCTGCACGCCGGCGAACAGGTTGCTCAGCACCGGGCGTGCCGCGAGGCCGGCGACGATGCTGGCGACGCCGGCGGAGGCAAACAGGCTGACGCCGTATTGCCGCACCGGCTCGAAGGTCATCAACGCCGCGCCGAAGGTAACGGTCACGATGAGCACATCGGCGGCGCGCATCAGGACGCGCACCTGAGTCAAATGCTTGCGCGCCATCAGGTTGTCGTCCACGTCGAGGCGGAATTGGTGCAGGTAGAGATCGGCGGCGATGTTGAGCGAGGTGATCGCCGTCTAGCCGATCAAGCCGATGATCCCGATCAGCAGCAACCGGGCGATCCATCCGGTGGTTTCATCGCCAAGCGGCGCCACCGGCAGCGCGATGGTCGTGGCGAGAATGAGCAACGCGAGCTGCGTCAACCCGCGCATTTGCGTGAACACCAACAGCAGGTAGGGAAAGCGTCGGGCCAGCAGATGCCGCACCAACTGGCGCGCGCTCCGGTGTAGCGAATAGGCGACCCCGACCGCCAGCGCCAGGATGAGCGCACCGACCACCGGGTCGGGCAGCCAGATGAGCCAGCGTTCAATGGCCGTCAGGACGGAGCGGATCGAATCCATGCAAGCCTAGTTACACCCATCGGCAAATAACTAAAACAGCAACAAAAACAGCGGCGGCATCGATTGCGCGCGCTGGACACGAAGGCGGCGAGGTGGCAAAACGGCCCCGCTCTCAATGCGCGTCAATGCACGGCGGCGATGAAAAGTTTCCTGCTCAAAGTGTTCACCTGGTGGAACAGCCAGACCTTCGGCACCCAGTTGTGGACGTGGCTGTACGGCGAGTTCGTCGGCGCGGACGAATTCGGCAACCGCTACTATCGCACCCGCGGCGGCAAGATCGATCCGACGCTCGGCTTCGAGCGGCGCTGGACCGTCTTTAACGGCTATACCGAGGCCTCGACTATTCCGCCGACCTGGCACGGCTGGATGCATCACACGGTGGACACGCCGCCGACCGAAGTCAGCGACAAGCCGTGGCCGTGGCAGAAGCCGCATCTTCCGAACATGACCGGAACACCGGCGAGCTACCGTCCGAGTGGCTCAACGCTGGCGCAAGGCCGCCGCCCCAGCGCCACCGGCGACTACAAGGCGTGGATGCCAGGGGGCAATAATCAGTAATCCGCCATCAGAAGCCAAGGGCAGAATTCTGACGTTGACCACTAATATCTGATCCCCGACCGCCCTTTCCCCGCCGTATTCGCCGTGTTAACCGGACACCGCTTTGGGCAAAAACCGTTCGGGTAAGAGCCCAGGTTGAAAATCCGAGTGTTCATGGCGCGAGCCACGTTTCTCGTCGGTCTGCTGACGGTGGCCGCGCTCACGGCGCAGCCTGCGGTGGCTCAGTTCGACCGGATCTTTCGTGATGGTCCGCCGCGCCCGCCGGCCAATGTGCCGAGCGAGCCGCCAGCCCCGCCTGACCTACCGCCGGCGCAACCGCTGCCGGCGCCGATGAGCCTGCCGCCGTCGAGCAGGCCCGGCGGCGGCACGATTCAGTCGCAACCGCTGGCGCCGCCGCCCGGCGCGCAGGTCGCGCCGCAGCCGCCGAAAAACGAGCAGCCGCAAAGCCAGCAACAGACCGGCCCGATCCAGGCCCTGCCCAGTCTGCCGCCCGGCCAGCGTCAGCCGCATGCGACGCCGCAGCCCAGCGACACCGCGCCGCAGCCGGGCGACGAAGTGGTCGTGGAACCGCCGCCGCAGCGCATCGCCAATCCGACCGCGGTGTTCTCCGGCCTCGACAAGATCACCGGCCGCATCACCTCGTTCGACGTCGCCGTCAACGAGACGGTGCAGTTCGGCGCGCTTCAGGTAACGCCGCGCGTATGTTACTCGCGCCCGCCGACAGAGACACCGAACACCGACGCCTTTGTCGAAGTTGACGAAGTGACGCTGCAAGGCGAGATCAAGCGCATCTTCACCGGCTGGATGTTCGCGGCGAGCCCCGGCCTGCACGCGGTCGAGCATCCGATCTACGATGTGTGGCTGACCGACTGCAAAGGCGGACAGAACCCGGCGGTCGCCGAGGCTCCCGCCGCGGCGCAGCCGGCGGCGAAACAGCCCGCCAAGCCGGCGCCGATACTGCAGCGGCGCCCGACGCGTCCGCAACAGCCGCGCAGTTTCTTGCCGGCGCTCCGTTAAATAATTTTGCGAATGATCGCGAGTGCCTCAGGCCCGCTGACCGGATGGCTCATGCTGAGCGCGGAAAAATCGGCCTCGCCGGAGACTGCCTGCTCCAGCAGCGCATGATAACGCTGCTTGGGCACCTCGACGGCGCCGAAGCTCTTGAGATGATCCGTGACAAATTGCGTGTCGAGCAGCCGATAGCCGCCGGCATTGAGGCGGGCGATCAGGTGCACCAGCGCAATCTTCGAAGCATCGCGCGCGCGGTGGAACATGCTTTCGCCGAAGAACACGGCGCCGAGCGAAACGCCGTAGAGGCCGCCGATAAGATGATCGCCGTCATAGACCTCGACGGTATGGCAATGGCCGCGCTCGTAGAGGCCACGATAGATGCGGCGGATGCGCGCGTTGATCCAGGTGCGGGCGCGGCCGCGTTTGGGTTCGGCGCAGCCGTCGATCACCGCATCGAAATCGCGGTTGACGAAGACCTTAAACGGCGTCGTGCGAACCGTCCGGGCAAGCCGCGCCGGCACGTGGAACCCGGTGAGCGGGATGATCCCGCGCATGTCCGGCTCGATCCAGTAGAGCGCCCGATCCTCGGCACTCTCGGCCATGGGAAAGATGCCGCAGGCATAGGCCTTAAGCAGCACCTCCGGCGTGATGTCGATGGTTCCGGTTTCGCGATTGGCCATGCGCGCTGAGGGTCCACGTAGCGGTTGCCGCAGTTTAGTCATGGCGCGGCCGGCTGTGGAGGCCTAATTTTGGCCGGCCAGCGCCGCGAACCGCCCATATTTGCGATTGACCGAATGGAAGCGCCGTTGGCGCGTTGTAACCATGTGCGGGGGCAACGTGCGGCCATTGGGGTTCTGGAAAGATGTTGGCGCGGCGCGCAAACATTCTAGTGGTCGAAGACGAGCTGTTGATCAGCAAGCTGATCGCACAGGTATTGTGCGACCGCGGCATTGATGTGCACGCGGTGGCCAATGCCGAGGAGGCGCTGCGCTATCTCGAACTCCGGCCTCGACGTGGACGCGCTGTTCACCGACATCGATCTTGGTGGTGAGATGGACGGATCGATGCTGGCGCAATGCGTGCGGCAAAAACGCCCCGAACTGCCGATCGTCTATTGTTCCGGCCGATTTTCCCCGTCGGCTTTGTCGCAGCCGGTGCTGCGGTCAATCTTCGTGCGCAAGCCTTACAACCCGGCCGACCTGTGCAAGCTGCTCGAGCAGCTGACTTCGGCGGTGCATTAGCCGAATTGCCGTTGCCTAAAATTTTAATCAAATACGAGCGTTAACCACGATGCACGATGCCGGCGACCCGGCAGCTGCCGACGCTTGCTCCGTGATCTGCCCCACTTTCATATTTTCAACCGTGGCGATCGACTGCCGAAAATTCTTTCGGCACGTGCAGTGAGACGCGCATCGGCATTCAAACGATCCTGGATGCGTGCGGGATTTTTGAGCGCGGCGATTGTCGCAGCCGCTTTTTCACCGGCGTCCGCCGTCACCATTACGTTTTGCGATCTGCCGATGCCTGCGGCCGGCGGTTCGGTTATTCCAATCGGATACGCGGGGCTGACCTGGACGAATTTCGATTATTTCGCCGGCACCGGCGTCTATGCCAACCGCGTCGTCACCACGCCGAACGTTGCCTTCGACGTCAATGGCGGCGGGGCGAGCATATCGTCGGCCACGCCATTTGAGCTCGTGAGCTTTTACATTGCTTCGACCTACGACACCGGCCTGATCGTATCGGTTGTCAGTTCGCTCAACAGCCAATTTGCCGACGCGACCGCTGCCCTTCCCAACACCGGAGGGCCGGTTCTGGTTATCCTCAATTGGTCGAATATAACCGAAGTGACTTTCGCTCCGCTTCGCCCTGCTGGCCTGTGCACTGGCCCCGCCAATCCAGACCCGAACACAAAATTCGAGCTGGACAATTTGACGGTGCTCCCGACGCCAATTCCGGCGGGGGGCCGATGGTCGGCGGGCTCGGCTGTCTCGGCGTAATCGGCACTTTCGGCATGATCGCGCGCCGCAAGCGGCGCAAACCGGGCTACCGCTAACCGCGCGCCTCTCCTTCTTCCCACCTGACGGACCGCCCGCGAGGCGGTCCTTTTTTCGCCCGCGCCAACGCCCAAACGCGGCGCAAACAGCCGCCCGCGGCGCCACGCAAAGGGCCGGTTCGCTGCCGCAACATGCAATCCCGTTGATTTTTCCGCGTGCCGGAGGCTATGGTGCCCACGAATTAGTCAGCGGCCGGCGAATCTTTCGACGGCCAATTCGATGGAAACGATGACAGTGCCGGAGTAAAAGGCGGGCCCGTTGGGTCCGCCTTTTTATTGCCGGTGTGCGCGCACCGCAAATTTTTGCCATCGCGCCTTCCGGGTGAATTCACAGGCCGGGGTAACGCCAGCACCCTCGCTCCGGCGCCGCGCTCATGCCGTAAGCTGCTGAAAGCGTTTTGAGAATCAGCGACTCCCGCAGGCCTTCACGCAGGCTTTTCCCCGCTCTGTCCCCGCCGCGTTTCACACCGCAATTTTTGCGTGGATGGCCGGCAATCCCCATTTTGCGTCATTTTTCCGTCATGGCCGGAGGAATAAAGCCCTACCCCTGCGCGCCAAGAAAAGGGCTTTGCGGGACCGGCCGATGGCTCAATACTGACCGCGGTTTCGCAGCCGTTGTCGCCAGCGTTTGCCGGCAAAACACAAGATTTAGTGTTTGATTCAGATTTCATGTCTATCTGTTGTTGACGACGGCAACGAGTCCACTTAGCTTGAGTAAGTTCGGTGTGCGTGAGTTTGGGTTCCCTCCGGACCTCCAAAACGACTTTCGAGGTCGTATCTCGCCCGCGCCGGAAACGGCGTTCCCGGGACAGGGATTTGCTGCGCCGGAGTGCAAAAAGAGCGGCGGAAGAGGTGCCGAAGAGAGCACCAGAGGCCCAAATAAGTTGGGGATTGGGTCGAGCAGCGTACGTAAAGCAAAACAGACGGACACAGACAGGGTCCGTCAGGGATAATCGCGGCGGCGGCCAGCCGCCCGGCATTTAAGGGGCACGAGACGAATGCGGATCGAACGGCGCTACACCAAGAACGCACAAGACAACCAGGATGCGGCCTACGCGGACATCACGTTCCGGCTGACCACGTCCGAGATCAAGAATCCTGACGGCTCCGTCGTGTTCAAGCTCGACAATGTCGAGGTGCCGGAATTCTGGTCGCAGGTTGCTTCGGATGTTCTGGCGCAGAAATATTTCCGCAAGGCCGGCGTGCCGGCACGGCTGAAGAAGGTCGAGGAAAATTCCGTCCCCTCGTTCCTGTGGCGCTCGGTCGCCGATGCGGCAGCGCTCGCGGAATTGTCGGAGAAGGAGCGCCTGATCGGCGAACACTCCTCCAAGCAGGTGTTCGATCGTCTGGCCGGCACCTGGACCTATTGGGGCTGGAAGGGCGGCTATTTCGAGTCGGACGAGGACGCGCGCGCCTACTTCGACGAGCTGCGCTACATGCTGGCGACGCAAATGTGCGCGCCGAATTCGCCGCAGTGGTTCAACACCGGCCTGCACTGGGCCTATGGCATCGACGGCCCCGGCCAGGGCCACTTCTACGTCGATCCCTTCACTGGCAAGCTCGAACGCTCAAGGTCGGCCTACGAGCATCCGCAGCCGCACGCCTGCTTCATCCAGTCGGTCTCCGACGACCTCGTCAACGAGGGCGGCATCATGGACCTGTGGGTGCGCGAGGCGCGCCTGTTCAAATACGGCTCCGGCACCGGCTCGAACTTCTCCAAGCTGCGCGGCGAAGGCGAAAAGCTTTCGGGCGGCGGCCGTTCCTCCGGCCTGATGAGTTTCCTCAAGATCGGCGACCGCGCCGCTGGCGCCATCAAGTCGGGCGGCACCACGCGCCGCGCGGCGAAGATGGTGATCGTCGACGTCGATCACCCAGATATCGAGACCTACATCGACTGGAAGGTGAAAGAAGAGCAGAAGGTCGCCGCTCTCGTCACCGGCTCCAAGATTTCCCAGAAGCACCTGAAAGCCGTGTTCAAGGCCTGCGTGAATTGCGAGGGCTCGGGCGACGACTGCTTCTCGCCGGAGAAGAACCCCGCCTTGAAGCGTGAGATCAAGCTTGCGCGCCGCGCCATGGTGCCGGACAATTTCATCAAGCGCGTGATCCAGTTTGCCAAGCAAGGCTACAAGGACATCGACTTCCCGACCTACGATACCGACTGGGACTCGGAAGCCTATCTCACCGTATCGGGGCAAAACTCGAACAACTCGGTGCGCGTCACCGACGGCTTCCTGCGCGCGGTCGAGGCCGACGGCAAATGGGATCTGACCTATCGCAAGAACGGCAAGACGGCGAAGACGCTCGACGCCCGCGCGCTGTGGGAAAAGATCGGCTACGCCGCCTGGGCTTCCGCCGATCCGGGCCTGCAATACCACACCACAGTGAACGACTGGCACACCTGCCCGGAGTTCGGCGAAATCCGCGCCAGTAATCCGTGTTCGGAATACATGTTCCTCGACGATACGGCCTGCAATCTTGCCTCACTCAATCTGCTCACGTTCCGCGACGTCAAGACCGGCAAGTTCGACGCCGAAAGCTACGAGCACGCAGTGCGGCTGTGGACGGTGGTGCTGGAAATCTCGGTGATGATGGCGCAGTTCCCCTCGCGCGAGATCGCCGAGCGTTCTTTCGAATTCCGCACGCTCGGACTTGGTTACGCGAATATCGGCGGGTTGCTGATGACTGCCGGCATTCCCTACGACAGCGACGCCGGCCGCGCCATCTGCGGCGCGCTGTCGGCGATCATGACCGGCATTTCCTACGCCACCTCGGCGGAAATGGCGGAAAAGCTCGGCCCCTTCCCCGGCTACGAGAAGAACCGCGAGGCGATGCTGCGCGTGATGCGCAACCACTGCCGCGCGGCCTACGGCGAAAAAGAAGGCTACGAGCAGGTGGCGATCGCGCCCGTGCCGCTCGACCACGCCTGCCTTACCGACGCCGGCAACAAGACGCTGAAAGGCTTCACTGACTTGTCGGCGCACGCGAAGACCGCCTGGAACAAGGCGATCAAGCTCGGCGAGAAGCACGGCTATCGCAACGCGCAGGCGACCGTGATCGCGCCCACCGGCACCATCGGCCTGGTGATGGACTGCGACACCACCGGCATCGAGCCCGACTTCGCGCTGGTGAAGTTCAAGAAGCTCGCCGGCGGCGGCTACTTCAAGATCATCAACCGCGCGGTGCCCGAGGCGTTGCGCACGCTCGGCTATTCCGAAGCCGACATCGCCGAGATCGAGGCCTATGCCGTCGGTCATGGCGGGCTCGGACAGGCGCCGGCCATCAACCACACGACGCTGAAGGCCAAGGGCTTGACCGACGAAGCGATTGCCAAGGTCGAGAAGGCGCTGCCGACCGCCTTCGACATCAAGTTCGTCTTCAACAAGTGGACGTTGGGCGAAGACTTCTGCCGCGACAAGCTCGGCATTTCCGCCGAAGACCTGGCGCTGCCCTCCCTCGACCTTCTCGCCGCGCTCGGCTTTTCCAAGCGCGAGATCGACGCCGCCAACATCCACTGCTGCGGCGCCATGACGGTGGAAGGCGCGCCGCATCTCAAGGCCGAGCACTATCCGGTGTTCGACTGTGCCAATCCGTGCGGGCGCACGGGCAAACGTTTCCTCTCGGTCGAGAGCCACATCAAGATGATGGCGGCGGCGCAGCCGTTCATCTCCGGCGCCATCTCCAAGACCATCAACATGCCAAACGAGGCAACGGTCGAGGACTGCAAGGAAGCCTATCTCCTCTCCTGGAAGCTGGCGCTGAAAGCCAACGCGCTCTACCGCGACGGCTCCAAGCTCTCGCAGCCGCTCAACTCGCAGCTCATCGCGGATGAGGACGACGAGAACGATTCCGTCGATCAGTTCATCGAGCGTCCCGCCGCCGCCCGCGCCACCGGCTTGGCCGAGCGCGTGGTGGAAAAGATCGTCGAGCGCATCACCGTGCTGCGCGAGCGCGAAAAGCTCCCCTCTCGCCGCAAGGGCTATACACAGAAGGCCGTGGTCGGCGGGCACAAGGTTTACTTGCGCACCGGCGAATATGACGACGGAAGGCTCGGCGAGATCTTTGTGGACATGCACAAGGAAGGTGCGGCGCTCCGTTCGCTCTTGAACAACTTCGCCATCGCCATCTCGCTCGGCCTGCAATACGGCGTGCCGCTCGAGGAATACGTGGACGCCTTCACCTTTACACGCTTCGAGCCGCAGGGCCCGGTGCAGGGCAATGACTCGATCAAATACGCGACCTCGATCCTCGACTACGTGTTCCGCGAGCTCGCGGTCTCCTACCTCGAGCGCTTCGATCTCGCGCATGTGGACCCGAGCGAGGCCGGCGGCTTCGATGCGCTCGGCAAGGGCGTCGAGGAAGGCAAGCCCGCGCCCGCCACCAACTACGTCTCCAAGGGCCTGACGCGCTCGCGCACGGATCGGCTGCAGGTGGTGAGCGGCGGCCCCGCGCCCGCCCCGGCCGTAAGCGGCGGCGGCAACGTCACCGCCTTCTCCGGCGGCGGCGCCCGCGGTGAAGCCGCCGGCGCGACGGCGCTGATGGCCGAGCCGGAGGCCAAGCTCTCCCCCGCGCAGCAACTGGAGACGCGCGCGCAGCCCGCCAAGGCCGCCGCCGCCGAGAAGCGCGCGGAAGCCAAAGCCAAGGGCTACGAGGGCGAGGCCTGCGGCGAATGCGGCAACTTCACCCTGGTGCGCAACGGCACTTGCATGAAGTGCGACACGTGCGGGTCAACGACGGGGTGTTCGTGAGGAGAACCGATTGGCGGGCTACACGCTGCCCTCCCTCAACACTTCACCACACTCACATGCCCCTGCGCGCCGTAATCGAGCAGCACGCGGCCGCGCGTGATCAATGTGGCGCCGAGCTCGCGCGCGGTGGCGGCGATGATGCGGTCGGTGGGATCATTCGGCGGCTTGCCCGGCAAATATGATGAGGCGATCAGCACATCCGGTGACATGTCGGCGAGCTTGACACCTGGCACATCGAACAAACCGGTGAACCACCTCTCAGGCTTGATCAGCAGTTGCAGACGGCCATACGAGGTCAACATCCCGACCTCCCATGCGCTGATTGCAGAGATGTACGTGGTACCCCCGCCTGCACTCACGGCACGCATCGCATCAACCGCGGCGGCAGCCATGCGGGCCTTCTGGTTCAGGAAGATAAGGGTACAGGTATCGAGCAGAAGTAATTGCACCTACTTTTCCCGCTTTTCCGGGCCGTATTCGGCGTCGAGACGCGCGGCCCATTCCGGGTCGGCCGGCTCCGTGAGATCGACACCGGGCATGACGCGGATGAGGTCTTTCATATAGCCGTACAGCGGATGGAACGGCGTCTCCTCGCCCTCGACCGCCTTGGCACCGCGCACGCGGCGGAACACCAGCTTGCGCTTTTCTATGTCAACCTGCTCGCTCTCGAAGCCGGCCTCGAGCCAGACCTTGGTGAGCACGCTGTTGTCCGGATTGTTCGACCACCAGGGGCGGTGCTTGGTGGCCGAGGCCGGCAGCTTGACGCCGGTCACCCGCTCGATCTCGGCAAAGGTCATGGGCACGCGCTCCCGACCCTGGCGCTTCAGGTACTCCGCCAGCGGCGCGTATTTGGACATGCATTTTGCTCCATGATTTGGCTATTTACTGTCATGAACATTACTAACTATTAGTTATATGTCAAGTACCTATTAGAGCGATGGCGATGGCTTTCCCGCGCCCTGCATTTGCAAAAAATTAGCCCTTTGCGCCGACCTTGCGCCGGAATTCGTTCACGGGATCGAACCGGCAAAGAGGCTCAACATCATGGCCAAGCGGAACAGCAAGAAACGCGGCAAGGCGGCGAAAAAGCCGCGCAAGACGATGAAGATGGCGGCCAAGAAAACGGCCAAGGCTCACAAAAAAGCCGGCAAACATGCCGCCAGGAGCGCGACCATGGCCGCGCACAAGCGCGCGCACAAAAGCGCGATCATGATCCCGATCAAGGCGCACAAGGCAAAGCCCGCCGATCCGGTGAACCCGTTGGGCATTACCATCCCGGCGGTGCCGTTCGGCTACAGCCGCGATTCGGTCATGAACGCGCTGGTCGTCATGCTCATCCTGTTCGCGCTCATCGGCGCCGGCGTGTTCTATCCGCAGGTCACGGCGCCGCCACAGGCGCTGCCGGTTGCGCCCGGGACGATGCAGAACAAATAGGCGGCGCGTTCAAGCGCGTTGCCTGTCATTGTCGATCGGCAGCACCTGGCCGCTGATCGACTTCGCCGCGGGCGAAGCGAGAAACATCGCCAGCTGCGCGATGTCCTTCGGGTCGATGAAGTCGGCGATAGACTGCTGCGAGAACGCTTCCGCCTTCACGTCCTCCATGGTGCGCCCGGAAAGCTGTGCGCGGCCGGCGAACACGCGTTGGATGCGGTCGCCGGCAACCGCGCCGGGCGCAATGGCGTTGGCGCGGATGCCAAAGGGCCCGAGTTCCATCGCCAGCGTCTTGGTCAGCCCGATCACGCCCCATTTGGTCGCGGCATAGGGCGAGCGGTTGGCAAAGCCGAAGCGGCCGGCAATCGAGGCCATGTTGATGATCGAGCCTCCGCCCGCGGCCTTCAGCGTGGGGATCGCCAGCCGCGTGACGTCGAACATGGCGGTCAAGTTGACGGCGACCACCTTGTCCCAGTCGTCGGGCGGGTATTGCTCGACCGGCAGCGTCATCCCGGCAATGCCGGCATTGTTGATGAGGACGTCGAGGCCGCCGAGTGCCTTGATGGCGTCCGGCACCATCTTTTCGATCTCGGCGCGCTTGCTCATGTCGTAGCGGCGGGCGATGAGGCCGGGGATTTCCTTCGCCAGCGCGGCAAGTGATTTCTCGTCGATGTCGCAGACGAAAACCTTGGCGCCGTTGGCTGCAAAGGTGCGCGCGAATTCGCGGCCGATGCCGGCGGCACCGGCGGTAATCAGGACGCGTTGCGGCATTATGCCCCCTACTCTTCAGGTTCCGTCGTGAAATACAGCGGATACCCCTTCTGCTTCCCAAGTTCTGTCGCCTCCTTTGCCTTGGTGTCGGCGACGTCTCGGGTATAGACGGCGATGACGCAGGCGCCGCGCTGGTGCGCTGTCATCATCACCTTGTAGGCGTGCGTCTCGTTCATGCGGAACACGGCTTTGAGCACGTGCACGACGAATTCGCGCGGGGTGAAATCGTCGTTGAGCAGGATCACCTTCCACAGCTTCGGCCGCTCGGTCTTCGGCTTGACCTTGGTGCGCGTCTTGGTGAGGACTTTCTCGGCCATCGCTTGAGGCTCCCACCGCCGATTGTGCCGCGCGCCGCGCGCCGCGCAAGACCCCTCGATGTCGCGCCAGATTTGCCTCGAATTTACCGGCGCACAGATTTTATCGCGTTACGTCAGCCTTGCTGCTTCATACCTCCCGGGCCGCGCGCGCATCATGACCACGGCGGCACGGGGAGCAAAGAAGACAAGCGGAGGATAGCGCGATGGATTTGCGATCCCACGGCTCCCGAAAAGTTCCGCCCCGCCCGATCGTCGAATGCGCCCAATGTGGCGACCAGCTGTTCGTCCCCGAATGGTCGGAGCTGGTGGATGAGCGGCGCATGCGCCATTTGTGGGCCTGCGACGCCTGCGGCTACCAGTTCGAGACCACGGTGCGGTTCCGCGAAGCGGCCTGAAAAATCCGGACGACCTTGCCTTGGCTATGGGCGATGCGCGGCCTTGCGCCCGATCAGCGCGTCGATGCTCCACGGCCCCGGCCCGGCGAAGGCAAAGTAGAGGAAGACGAAGCAATAAAGAATAGCGCCCTCGCCGCGATTAAGCTGCGGGAAAAAGCCGTGCGGCGCGTGGGACAGGAAATAAGCGAAAGCCATCTCGCCAGACATGATGAAGGCCGCAACGCGTGAGAACAGACCGGCGGCGAGCAGCGCGCCACCGGCGAACTCGATCACGCCGGAAAACCAATGCAGGCTGAAATCCACCGGAAGTGCCGGACCCTGCGGAAACCCGATCATCTTGGACAGGCCGTGCGAAAAGAACAGCAGCGCCGCGACAATGCGCACGGTGGAGCGGACGTATGGGGCCCAGCGCGCCACATTCGCCATCGCAGACCTCGTGCCAGTCTGCGCATCAGGGTATTGCAGTTGCATTTCTCATCCTCGGTCCGGCCCCGTGCGCGCTATAGCGAACGTCCGGCACACAGGCACATCACAAATATCTGAAGCGAAACCATGGCGTTGTCGGCTATAGTCGCCCGCATGATCAGCCGCCGGAAAATCCTTGCGCTGGGCGCATTTAGCGCGCTCGCCTTCCCCGCGCTCAGGCCCAGCTTGGCCCAAGGCACCGCCATGAGCGCCGGGATGAGTAGCCGCGTGACCGCTTATGCCTTCACCTTCAAGGGCTTGGATGGCGGCGAAATCCTGCTCTCGGCCTATGCCGGGCACCCCATTCTGATCGTCAACACCGCCTCGCTCTGCGGCTACTCGCCGCAATTTGCCGGCCTGCAGGAGCTGTGGACGCGCTACCACGACCGCGGGCTGATGATCATCGGCGTGCCGTCCAACGACTTCGGCGGCCAGGAGCCGGGCGGGGCCACGGAGATCCACGCCACGGCCCAAGGGCAATACCACGTCACCTTCCCGCTCACCGAAAAGGTCACGGTCAAGGGACCCGACGCCCACCCGTTCTACAAATGGGCGGCCACGGAGCGCCCGTTGGAGGCGCCGCGCTGGAATTTCCACAAATATCTGATCGGACGCGACGGCCGCCTGAAAGCGGGTTTTACCTCCGCCGTCGAGCCAACGGACCCGAAAGTGATCGCGGCCATCGAACAGGAACTCGCCGGAGAGTAACTGGGCACCACAATGTTGCCCGGCGGCCACGCGCGACACGCCTCTGTCATAAAACCGATAGACTTTTATTGACGAATCACCGCGCCGATGCGCGATTGGCGCCTGAAATTTGCACACGCGGGCCGGCGCAGTTGCGATGCCTGCCCGTGAACTGGGGTTCCTCCCGCGTGGCGTTTAGACTTGGGCGGCCGCCAATGGCCGCCCATTTTCGCCGTTCAGGCGACGCCGAAGCTTTTGCGTGCCGACATATAGCGGCGCGCCGCGCCGGCGACTTTTTCCTTGACCACCGCGGCCGGCAATGGGTCGATCGTCTCGAGCAATTGCAGGAAGGCACTGCCCGGCAGCGGCGGTGCGAACACATAGCCTTGCGCCGAGCGGATGCCGAGCTCGCGCTGATGCATGACTTGCTCGAAATTCTCCACGCCTTCGGCGACGACACCCATGCGCATGTTGTGGGCGAGATCGACCAGCGTCTCGACGATGGTGGTTGAGTTGCGGTCGGTGCCGATGGCGTCGACGAAAATCTTGTCGATCTTGATGATGTCGACGCCGAGCTTGAGCATGTAGGAAAGTCCGCTGTGGCCGGTGCCAACGTCGTCGATGGCGATGCGCACGCCGATGCCCTGCAGCGCGGCGATGATGCGGCGCGTCTCGGTGAGATTTTCGATCGGATCGCGCTCGGTCACTTCCAGCGCCACCTGCGAGAGATGGATCGGCGAGGCGGTGAAGATCTGGCGCACGTCCTTGACAATGCCCTCATCGGCGAACAGCTTGCCGGTGAAATTGAACGATATCTTTAGCGCCGGGCGGCGGCCGACGGCGGTGCCGACCTCGGCGCAGGCGCGCCGCATCAGGTCGCGCGTCATGTCGAGAATGAGCACGCTCGATTCCGCCAGCGGAATGAAGGCGCCGGGCAGGATCAGCGTGCCGTCAGGCTTGCGCCAGCGCACCAGAACTTCGCAGCCGCGCAACTGGCCCGAGCGGATGTCTACAATTGGCTGGTAATAGGGAATGAGCTCGCCGGCCTCCAGCGCCCGCTCGATCTCGGCCACCGGATTGCTGGTGGCGCGGCGGCGCGGCAATAGCGCGCCGAAGCCGATCAGGATGAGCACGACGCCGCTAGTGGCAACCCCGCCGAGTCGCTGCAGGTCGGCATTGTCGTCCATCACCCGAGCACGCTGCTCGGATATCTCGGCCTTGAAGCCGTATTTTTCCAATTTGAGGTGACTGACGAAGTCGCCGGGCGCGGCGTCTCCCTCGCCGACGGCACCGATCACATGGCCTTCGGCGGTCGTCATGCTGGCTGTGGCGCTGAACGGCCCGCCTTTGGTGGAAACTTGGGGCAGAAACAGGATGGCCGGGACGAGCGCGGCAATGCTCTAGGTTCCGGCGGCGGTCTTGCGGCTCAACCGCACCATCCGTTCGTTGCCGATCTGGAGGAGGTCGATGGTAAAGCCGTCGGCGCCGGGGAGCGGCTCGGAGGACAACACCTTGCGCTCGCCACGCGGCAGCCCGCGGTCCGCGCACGGGACTTTCCCGTCAGCGTCGATCAGAGCGATTTCCTTGACCGGCACGGTGACGAAGGCCGCCCGACGCAACAGCGTCAAATCGTCCGGGCGACATGAATCCAGGCCGACCGCGGCAAGATCATCGAGCGCGCGCACGACGTGTTCAACTCTCGCCTCGGCAAGCGAGACCGCGCGCCTGGCGGAAATGTCGACATCTTCCCGGCCTTGCAGTTCGATCACGCCGTTCAGCCAAACATCGCAGGCAAGCAAGGGCGCTCCGGCGAGGAATACCCCCTGCGGCCATAGCCAATACATCCTTGCGCGAAATCGCGCGCAAACCCCTGCCCATCACAATAACCGGCTGGTCCACCCTGCGTAATTACCCACCTAAACAAGCCATGCCGCCGTAAAGGGCGGCTTAAGCCTAAGAGTGTGTAAGCGAGATAGGCGGCCGGAATGACGCCGGGCGCGTCGATATGGTTAGGGATGGGTTAACAGCAGCAAGCCCAGCCGCTACCATTCGCAATGAGGGGCCGCGTCATGGGGGAGGAAAAAATGAAGCTCTATATGCATCCGGTATCAACGGCAGCGCGCCCGGTGCGCCTCTTCATCGCCGAGAACGAGATCCCGGTCGAGGAAGTGTTCATCGACCTGATGAAGGGTGAACACCTGCAACCGCCCTATTCCGGCATCAATCCGAATTGCCTGGTGCCGATGATCGACGACGATGGCTTCAAGCTGACGGAGAGCTCGGCGATCCTGAAATATCTCGCCGACAAGATTGGCTCGCCAGCCTACCCGAAGGACGTCAAGAAGCGTGCCAAAGTCAACGAGATGATGGACTGGATCAATTCCAACTTTTATCGCGAGTGGGGTTACAACCTCTGCTACCCGCAGCTTTTCCCGCATCTCAAGCGGCGCAGCGACGAGGCGCAGGCGGGAACGCTCGAATTCGGCAAGGAACAGTCGAAAAGGTGGCTCAAGGTTCTCAACGACTATTGGATCGGTCCGAAGAACCAATATCTGTGCGGGGACGAGATCACCATCGCCGACTATTTCGGCGCTGGGATTGTCACGCTTGGCGAAATCGTCCGCGTGGATTTATCCCCCTACCCGAACGTCACCCGCTGGCTCGGCAACATGAAGAAGCTGCCATCATGGCCGAAGGTCAACGAGGCGTTCGAAGGGCTGAAGGAAGCGGTCAAGGCCCAGGCGTTCGTCACTTTGGCGCCGTGACGCGGCGCCCGAGATCAGGAGTAGCGAAATGAGTTTTTTTCCCGGCAAGGACCCAGCCGCCGGCGACGCCTTCAGCTGCGACGCCATTGCAACCGTCATCGTTCCGCGCACCGTCGATCTCGGCGACGGCTTCACGGTGCGGCGCGCGCTGCCGTCGGCACGTTCGCGCATGGTCGGCCCCTTCATCTTTTTCGACCACTTCGGCCCCGCCGAGTTCCGCGCCGGCAACGGCCTCGACGTGCGGCCGCACCCGCATATCGGCCTGGCGACCGTCTCTTATCTGTTCGACGGGGAGATCATGCACCGCGACTCACTCGGCACCGCGGTGGCGATCCGGCCCGGCGAGGTGAACTGGATGACGGCAGGCCGCGGCATCGTCCATTCGGAACGGACGGCTGCGGAAAAGCGCGCCGCCGGCGGGCCGATCCACGGGCTACAGATGTGGGTGGCGCTGCCTGCGGCGAAGGAAGAGATGGAGGCGGGCTTTGCCCATCACGAGGTCGGCGAATTCCCGACGGTCGCCGAGAACGGAAAAAACGTGCGCGTAGTGGTCGGCTCGCTTTACGGGGCGAAATCGCCGGTGCCGGTGGAGCATGAGACGATATTCGCCGACGTGTTTCTGAAAGCGCGCGCAACGCTGCCGATCGACAGCGACCACGAGGAGCGCGCGCTCTATGTGCTCGACGGCACGGTCGAAATTGCCGGCGACAAGTTCGAGGCGGGACGGCTTTTGGTGTTCAAGCCCGGCGACAAGGTGACGGTCACGGCGGCAAGTGATGCGCATTTCGTGCTCGTCGGCGGCGCGCCGATGGACGGGCCGCGCCACATCTGGTGGAATTTCGTCTCCTCGCGCAAGGAGCGCATCGAGCAGGCGAAAGTGGAATGGAAGGCCGGGCACTTCGGCAAGGTGCCTGGCGACGAGATCGAGTTCATTCCGCTGCCGGAAAATTGATCGCTCTTGCGGTCATCCCCACGAAAGCGGGGTTCCAGCATTTAATTTTTCTTCGGCAAATCCAGCTTGATATGCAGCTCCTTGAGCTGCCGGGGCGTCGCCTCCGACGGCGCGCCCATCATCAGGTCCTCGGCGCGCTGGTTCATCGGGAATAGCACCACCTCGCGCAGGTTTTCCTCGCCGGCGAGCAGCATGACGATGCGGTCGATGCCGGGGGCGATGCCGCCGTGCGGCGGCGCGCCGAGCGAGAGCGCGTGCAGCATGCCGCCAAATTTCGTCTCCAGCACGGATTCGTCGTAGCCGGCGATGGCGAAGGCCTTCTTCATCACCTCGGGGCGATGATTGCGGATGGCGCCGGAGGATAGTTCCACGCCGTTGCAGACGATGTCGTACTGGATCGCCTTGATCGACAAGAGCTTGTCGGTGTCCTTGGCATCGAGCGCCAAGAAATCCTCGACCGCCATGTTCGGCATGGAAAACGGGTTGTGCGAGAAGTCAATTTTCTTTTCTTCCTCGTTCCATTCGAACATCGGAAAATCAACGATCCAGCAGAAGTCGAAACGGTCGTTGGCGATCATGTCTAATTCTTCGCCGACCTTGGCACGCGCAAGGCCGGCGAATCTGACGAAATCTTTCGGCTTGCCGGCGATGAAGAAACAGGCGTCGCCGACACCGAGGCCGAGCTGGGAGGCTATCTGCTTGGTGCGGTCAGGCCCGATATTCTTTGCCAAGGGGCCGGCACCGGCTTCCTCACCCTCGCGCCAGAAGATGTAGCCGAGGCCGGGCTGGCCCTCGCCTTGTGCCCAGGAATTCATGCGGTCGCAGAAGGCGCGGTTGCCGCCTTTCGACGCGGGAAGCGCCCATATGGCGTTGCCCGGAGTCTCAAGAATCTTTGCGAATATCTTGAAGCCGGAGCCGCGGAACGCTTCGCTCACGTCATGCATTTCAATCGGATTGCGCAGGTCCGGCTTGTCGGTGCCGTATTTGGTGAGCGCCTCGGCGTAAGGGATCAGTGGAAACTTCGGCGTCACCTTTTTGCCGTTGGCAAATTCCTCGAACACGCCGCGGATCACCGGCTCGACCGCGTCGAACACGTCCTGTTGCGTGGCGAAGCTCATCTCCAGGTCGAGCTGGTAGAATTCTCCCGGAGATCTGTCGGCGCGCGCGTCCTCGTCGCGGAAACAGGGTGCGATCTGGAAATAGCGGTCGAAGCCCGCCACCATGATGAGCTGCTTGAACTGCTGCGGCGCCTGCGGCAGCGCGTAGAATTTTCCCGGATGGATGCGCGAGGGGACGAGATAATCGCGCGCGCCTTCCGGCGACGATGCGGTGAGGATCGGCGTCTGGAATTCGAAGAAGCCCGCCTCCTTCATGCGGGCCCGGATCGAGTCGATCACAGCCCCGCGCAGCATGATGTTGGCGTGCAGCTTCTCGCGGCGGAGATCAAGGAAGCGGTATTTGAGCCGCGTCTCTTCCGGGTACTCCTGCTCTTCGGCGACCGGCATCGGCAGCGGGCCGGCGGGGCCGAGCACTTCAATTTCGTCGATATAGACCTCGACCGCCCCGGTCGGCAGGTCCGGGTTGACGGTCCCTTCAGGCCGATGGCGCACCTTGCCGTCGACGCGCATCACCCATTCCGAGCGCAGTTTTTCCGCGAGCTTGAACGCCGGACTGTCAGGATCGGCAACGACTTGCGTGAGCCCATAATGATCGCGCAGGTCGATGAACAAGACGCCGCCGTGGTCGCGGATGCGGTGGCACCAGCCGGACAACCGCACGGTCTTGCCGACATCGCCCACGCGAAGCGCGCCGCAAGTATGAGAGCGATAGCGATGCATTCTGGCAGGTCCGGCAGCAATTCAGAGGGTGGGGCGAGGCCGCGAAAAGCGCATGGCGTGCCGGCTTTGTCAAGGCAAGCGCCACACGCATGGACAGACTCTGCGGCAATCTGCACACTCGCAAGTTCACGCGTAGCCGGACAGTACGATGCCCAAGTCAAAGCGCCCGAAAAAGCGCAAAGGCCGCAAAAATCCGGCCCTCACGCAAATGACCACCGCCGAAGCGACCGTCGCCACCCTGATCGCGCACGGCGTCGACACCGTCTACGCGCTGCCCGGCGTGCACAACGACCATTTGTTCGACGCCCTCCATGAGGCCGGCGAAAAGTTGCGCGTCATCCATACGCGGCATGAGCAGGGCGCGGCCTATATGGCGCTGGGCGCGGCGCTGGCAACGGGAATGCCGCAGGCCTATGCGGTGGTGCCCGGGCCGGGGCTGCTCAATTCCGGCGCCGCGCTGCTCACCGCCTACGGCATGAACGCCCCGGTGCTGGCGCTGATCGGACAAATCCCGGCGGCGCAGATCGGCAAGGCCATGGGCTATCTGCACGAGATCCGCGACCAGGCCGGCATCATCGCGCGGCTGGTCGATCATTCCGCTCGCATCGACGGACCGGCCGAGGCGCCGGCGAAAACTGCACGCGCGATCCGCTCCATGCATGAGGGTCGCTACGGCCCGGCGGCCCTCGAATGCGCCATCGATATTTGGGGCAAGCGCGGCGCGGTCGCGTCGATTGTGCCGCCCCGTCCGCCGCGCGCCCCGCGCATCGATGACGACGCCGTGCGGGCCGCGGCGAAATTGCTGGGCCAGGCCAAGCGCGTGCTGATCGTCGCCGGCGGCGGCGCGCAGGATGCTTCGCCCGAGGTGACGCTGTTATCGAACATGCTGCAGGCACCGGTGATGGCCTACCGGCGCGGCCGCGGCGTGCTCGACGCGCGCTCCCCGTTCAGCGTCACGCTGCCGATCGGCCGCGACTTTTGGGCGCAAGCCGACGCCGTGCTCGCCGTCGGCACCAAGCTCAATCCGATGACCGTCTGGGGCATCGACAGAAAGCTTGGCCTTGTGCGCATCGATTCCGACCCGGAGGAACCCGCGCGCTATCGCAAGCCGAATGTGGCGCTGATCGGCGATGCGGCTCCTATCCTCAAGCGGCTGATCGACAAGCTCGCGCGCTTCAACCGCCGTCGCGCCTCGCGCGAAGACGAAATGAAAGAGCGGCAAGCCAGGCTGCGCGATCGGCTCACCAAACTCGCGCCGCAGCTCGCCTTCGTCGACTCGATACGCCGCGAACTGCCCGAGGACGGCATTTACGTGGACGACGTCACGCAAATCGGCTTTGTCGCCCGGCTCGCCATGCCCGTTTACAAGCCGCGCACGTTTCTCTCGCCCGGCTTTCAGGACAATCTCGGCTGGGGCTATGCCACCGCGCTCGGCGCGCAATGCGCGCGGCCGGAAACACCGGTGCTGTCGATCAGCGGCGACGGCGGCTTCCTCTACACCGGCAACGAACTCGCCACAGCGATCCGCCACCGCATTCCACTTGTTGCGGTGGTGTTCAACGACGGCGCCTTCGGCAATGTGCGGCGCATCCAGCAGGAGCGCTTTGGCAACCGGCTGATCGCCTCCGATCTCGCCAATCCCGACTTCGCCAAATACGCGGAAAGTTTTGGCGCCGCCGGCCGCCGCGCTCGCAATCCGGAGGAACTGGGCGTAGCGCTGCGGCTCGCCTTTGCCCGGCCGGAGCCGACGCTGATCGAGGTGCCGGTCGGGCCACTACCCTCCCCCTGGGAATTCATCCATATGCCCGCCGTGCGCGGCCGATCGAAACGCTTGCCATGACCGCCACTGGATCGGCTAGGCTCCCCGCAGCAATGGACCTGATCACCACCAGCAGCGAACTGGCCGCGGTTTGCGCGCGCATGGCGCGGCATCCCTTCGTCACCGTCGATACCGAATTCCTGCGCGAGACGACCTATTACCCGCTGCTATGCGTCGCGCAGATGGCGAGCCCCGACGAAGCGGTCGTGATTGACGCGCTCGCCGCCGGCATCGATCTTGGTCCGTTCTTCGACCTACTGACCAACGAGAAAGTGGTCAAGGTGTTCCACGCGGCGCGCCAGGACATCGAAATCGTCTGGAACATGGCGAAGAAAATTCCGCACCCAATCGTCGACACCCAGGTCGCCGCCATGGTGCTCGGCTACGGCGATTCCATTTCCTACGACCAGCTGGTGCAGCGCATCACCGGCGACCAGCTCGACAAGTCGCACCGATTCACCGACTGGACGCGACGGCCGTTGAGCGACGCGCAGGTGACCTACGCGCTGTCGGACGTCACGCACTTGCGCGACGTCTATGTCAAACTCGCCGCCGACCTGGAAAAACGCGAACGCACCAGTTGGGTCGAAGCGGAGATGGACGTGCTCACTTCGCCCGAGACTTACCGCGCCGAGCCGGAAAAGGCCTGGGAGCGGCTGAAAAGCCGCGTGCGCAAGCCGCGCGATCTCGCCGTCCTGATCGAAATCGCCGCCTGGCGCGAGCGTGAGGCGCAGACGCGCGACGTGCCGCGCTCGCGCGTGCTCAAGGACGACGTCATCGGCGATATCGCCACGCAGGCCCCGACCACGCTTGAGCGGCTGGGAGGCTTGCGCTCGCTGCCGCGGGGCTTCGAGCGCTCGCGCTGGGGCGACGCTCTCATCGACGCGGTCAAGCGCGGACTCGAACGCGACCCGAAGGCGCTGCCGCAGCTCGACCGCTTCCATCCAGCGCCGAACGGCGCCGCCACCGTCGAGCTCCTGAAAGTTCTGCTGCGCATGACCGCCGAGCGACACGGTGTCGCCGCCAAGGTGATCGCCACGGTCGATGAACTCGACCGCATTGCTGCCTCCGACGACGCAGACGTGCCGGCGCTCAAGGGCTGGCGTCGCGAATTGTTCGGCGAGAAGGCGCTGGCCTTGAAGCACGGCAAGCTGGCGCTGGCGGTCGAAAAAGGCCGCGTGGTGGCGGTCGAAAAGAGCTGACGGTACACATGAATTTTGCCAGCGACAACACGGCGAAGGTGGCGCCGCAGATCATGGCCGCTCTATCGCAGGCCAACGAAGGCTATGTGCTCGGCTACGGCGCCGATCCCTGGACGAAGCGCGTCGAGAAACGCTTTGCGGACGTCTTCAAACACGAGGTCGCCGTGTTTCTGGTGCCGACGGGGACGGCCGCGAATGCACTGGCGCTCGCCCATGTGACGCCGCCGTGGGGCGCGGTGCTCTGTCACGCGGAGTCGCACATCGCAACCGACGAATGCGGCGCGCCGGAATTCTTCGGCAGCGGCATCAAGCTCGTCGGCATATCCGGCGAGGCTGGCAAAGTCACCGCCGAAGCGCTCAAATCAATGCTCGACAAGGGCCAGTGGGGTGCCCCGCATCATGTGGCGCCGTCGGCAATTTCGTTGTCGCAAGCCACCGAGGCCGGCACCATCTATCGGCCGCAGCAGATCCGCGAACTTGCCGAGCTCGCCCATTCCCGCGGGCTTGTCGTGCATGTTGACGGCGCGCGGCTGGCCAACGCAATCGCGCGCATGAATGTCTCGCCGGATGAGGCGACATGGAAAGCGGGCGTGGATGTCCTGTCGTTTGGCGCAACCAAGGGCGGCGCGCTGGCCGCGGAAGCGATCATCTTATTCGATCCGGCGCGCGGCGCCGATATGGCGCGGCGGCGCAAGCGCGGCGGCCATCTTCTGTCGAAGCACCGTTTTATTGCCGCGCAGATGAATGCATTTTTAGAGGACGATCTCTGGCTCAATCTAGCGCGCCATGCCAACGCCATGGCCGATCGTTTGAGCGAGGGGCTTGACGCCGCCGGGTTTGCCCCGGTCTGGCCAGTCGAGGCAAACGAAGTGTTCGCCATCCTGCCAAGGGCGATTTGCGATCGCCTCAAGGCCGCTGGCGCGGGTTTTTACGAGCGGACATCCGAGAGTCTGCCGAAAGGCACCGCGGTCGGACAAGACGCCACTCTCGTGCGCCTCGTGGCATCGTTTGCCACGACGACAAGTGAAGTCGACACATTTGTCGGCACGGTCAAAGGTAAATGATCGCTTTTGACGCTTAGGTTTCGATCACGGGCTCTCTTCCGACGAGGCGCGCGCATTGGCGCAGACGGTTGTACAGCCGGTCGCTGCCGAGCCGCGAGAATTTTCCTGGCAACGTCAGCACCAGCTTCCCGCGCTTGACCCGCATCGGCGTCTTCGGCAGCACGCCGCCCTGGCCGGCGGTGATGATGTAGGCAACGCGCATGGAAGCACCGAGCACGCGGGCGCGGTCGAGCATGCGTGTGGTCGCAAGCTCGCGCAGTCGCGGCGACAAGTCATCCTCGCTCAACCCCGCGTGGCGGAAATAGACCGAGAGCGCGAGATAGGCGCGGCCTGGATGGTCGACGGCGACGAAGGCGCCATTGGCGATGATGTTCATCGATTGCTCGCCGCGATAATCCGGATGTGCGCGCCAGCCGATATCGCCGAGCAGGCAGGCGGCGTGGCGCAGGCGCTTCTCGTCCGCGGTTTCTTCCAGGCCGGACGAGGCGATGAAATTGTCGGTCCAGTCGATCAGTTCCTCGCCGTGGTGCGGCGAGCGCGAGCGCAGCACGTTGAGGTCGGCGGCGGCGGCGATCAGCGGATCGCGCGGCCGCTCGTTGGGCTTGAGCAGCGAGTAGAGCAGGCCCTCGCGCACGCCGAGCACCGAGATGATCACCTGCTTGGGCCTGATGGCGCGCACCAGGTTTTCCATCACCAACGCGGCATATGCGAGCAATGGTCGGCGGGCGGCGTTGACGACTTCGATCTTCGACAGCGTCTCGGTGTCGACGCGATGCACTAGCCGGGAAAATTCCAGCGCCTCGCGCGCCGAGATGCGATAATTGTGCATGACATGAAACGGATAGCCGGTCTGCCACATGTGTAGCCGCGCCAGCGCGCGCCAGGTGCCGCCAACGGCGTAGAAGGTGCGGCCCTCGCCGTCTTCGAGCATGTCGAGGCCGTCGAAGGCGTCCTCGACGATCTTCTCGGCTTTTTTCATCGACTTGCCGGCGATGTCCTGCAGCGCCAGGCCGCCGAGCGGCAGCGTCATGCCGGATTTCACCCGGCTGCCGTGCACGTCCACCAGTTCCAGCGAGCCGCCGCCGAGGTCGCCGACGATGCCGTCCGGATGGTGGATGCCGGAGATGATGCCGAGCGCGGTCAGATGCGCCTCACGCTTGCCCGAGAGAATGGTAATCGGCGTGCGGCAGATGCGCTCGGCTTCGGCGATGAAAGCGCGGCCGTTGCGCGCGTCGCGGCAGGCGGCGGTGGCGATCGCCCATATACGCTTCACATGAACCGTATCGCACAGCGCGCGGAATCGCCTGAGCGCGTCGAAGGCGATGTCGATGGCGTCCGCCGCCAGCAGCCTGGTGCTCTGCACCTGCCGGCCGAGGCCAGCCAGCACTTTTTCGTTGAACATCGGCGTCGGCGCGCGGGTCAGCCCCTCGTAGATAACCAGACGCACGGAGTTCGAGCCGATATCGATGACGGCGATCGGCGGGCCGTGGTCGAGCCGGCCCTTGAACGAACCTGCGATTGCTGCTGAGTGCTTGACGGCGCGCCAGCGCTTACGCGCCTTCGATGAGGCGGCGTATAAGGCTACGCGGCGAGGACTTTTTGAGCGATTTGCCACGACCCGACAGGCTCGGATTGGTCATGAAGTATTTGTGGGCGTTGAACGGTTCCTCGCCCGGCGCCGCCTTTATGCGCGTCGATGAGCCGTCCGGCAAGAGCGTCCAACTTTGCTCGTTATCCTTGAAGTTTGCGACCATGATCTGGCCAAGCACCTGCTCGTGCACAGTTGGATTGAGAATCGGGCACAGCACTTCCACGCGCCGGTCGAGGTTGCGCGGCATCATGTCGGCGGACGCGATATAGACTGCCGCTTTGGGGTGCGGAAGCGCATAGCCACAGCCGAAACTGTAGATGCGGCTGTGTTCCAGGAAGCGGCCGACGATGGATTTGACGCGGATATTCTCGGACAGGCCGGGAACACCGGGGCGCAGGCAGCAGATGCCGCGCACCACGAGGTCCACCGAAACGCCGGCCGCAGACGCGTCATAAAGTGCGTCGATGACCTCGGGATCGACCAGCGCATTCATCTTCATCCAGATCGCCGCCGGTTTGCCGGCCTTGGCATTGGCGGTTTCCCGGGCGATGTGGCCACTGATGCGGCTGCGCAGATTGATCGGCGAGATCGCCATCTGCTCGAGTTCCGCGGGCTCCGCATAGCCGGTGATGTAGTTAAAGATGCGCGCCACGTCGCGCGCGATTACCGGATCGGCCGAGAAGAATGACAGGTCGGTGTAGATGCGCGCGGTGACCGGATGATAGTTGCCGGTTCCGCAATGCACATAGGTCGCGAGCGCCGTGCCCTCGCGGCGCACCACCAGCGAAAGTTTCGCGTGCGTCTTTAATTCGATGAAGCCAAACACGACCTGCACGCCGGCGCGTTCCAGATCGCGCGCCCAGCGGATATTGGCCTCTTCGTCGAAGCGCGCCTTGAGCTCGATCAGCGCGGTCACCGATTTGCCGGCTTCGGCTGCTTCGACCAGCGTCTTGACGATCGGCGATTCCGCCGAGGTGCGGTAGAGCGTCTGCTTGATCGCCACCACATTAGGATCGCGCGCCGCCTGCTGCAGGAACTGCACCACGACGTCGAAGGATTCGTAAGGATGGTGGACGATCAGATCCTTCTGCCGAATGGCGGCAAAGCAATCGCCGCCGTGATCGCGGATGCGCTCCGGATAGCGCGGGTTGTAGGGGACGAATTCGAGGTCGGGGCGGTCGAGCCTCGTGAGCTGGACAAGATCGTTGAGCGCCAGCACGCCGTCGACCAGAAAAACTTCGTCGTCGGTCACAGCCAGCACGCGTTGCACGAAACTACGCAATTCGACAGGCATCGTGGCGTTGAGCTCAAGCCGGATCACCGAACCGCGGCGGCGCTGCTTGAGCGCGGTTTCGAACGTGCGCACGAGGTCTTCGGCTTCTTCCTCGATTTCCACTTCCGAGTCGCGCAACAGGCGGAACGCGCCCTGCCCCTTCACCACGTAGCCGGGGAAGAGGCGGCCGATGAACAGCGACGTCGCCTCCTCGAGCGTGATCAACCGAATGGTCTGGTCGGGCGCGCTCGGCAGGCGGATAAAGCGCTCGATCTTCTGCGGCATGCGGATGAGCGCGTTCATCGCCTTGCCGTCCTTGGCGCGTGAGAGCTGCATCGCCATGGAGAAGCCAAGATTGGGAATGAACGGAAACGGATGCGCCGGGTCGATGGCGAGCGGCGTCAGCAGCGGGAAGACGTGAGTGAGAAACCGCTCCTCGAGCCAGGCGCGCTCGGATTTCTTGAGATCGCCGGCCTCGATCAGCACCACGCCGACCGAAGCCAGCGCCGGCCGCAGCACGAGCCATTGCCGTTGCTGATCGCCGGCGAGTTGCGAGACGGCTTCGCCGATGCGTGCAAGCTGCTCGTTCGGCGTCAGCCCGTCCGGGCTCTGCTCGGCGATACCCTGCCGCACTTGGCCCTTGAGGCCGGCGACGCGCACCATGAAGAATTCATCGAGGTTGTTGGCCGAGATGGAGAGAAAGCGCACCCGTTCGAGCATCGGGTGGCTCTCGTTGGCGGCCTCTTCCAGCACCCGGCGATTGAAGTGAAGCCAGGACAATTCACGGTTGATGAAACGTTGCGGCTGGGCGCGCACCGGTTCGGGCGCGGGCTCCGCAGCCGCGGAAATCGCAATTTCATCAAACTGAGCAATAGCTTGTCCGCGATCGGCCATATGATACTACACCGGGAAATCGCCAGGCCGGGTCATAGCAGAATAGTCTGGCTAAGCCCCTAACGTGGCGTCCCCATGACATTCCGCGCCCTGCAGGGCCGGCCCGTCAAGCCGAAGAAGGCCGGAATAGCTCGGCGGCGAGCGACTTGGTTACCGGCCGGCGCTGCCGCAAACCCTCCTCGTCCAGCCGAACCACCGCGTCGCGGGCGGCGGCGAAGGAGCGCTCGATGCGGTTGACCAAATACCTCACAAGCGCCTCGTCCATAACGATTTGGCGGTCGGCGCCGAGCTTGACGATCAACGCGCGCAACAGAGTGTCGTCTGGCGGCGCCAGTGCGACCGCTGGCACGGAGCGCAGGCGCGAGCCGAGATCGGGGATCTCGAGCGTCAGCGCCCCGGGCCCAGAGCGGCCGGTGATGAGCACATAGGCGTCGTCCTCGCGGGCGAGATTGAGGAGATGGAAAAAAGCGCGCTCGTCGAGCCCGCCCGCGTCGAGGTCCTCAACCACCAGCGCGCCGGTGGCGAAAGCCGCCGGCAGGTCGATATGCGTGAGCGAGCGCGCGGCAATCGTGCGCGCGCCGGCCTGCGCCGCCCAGATCGAGGCAAGATGGCTCTTGCCGGAGCCTTCCGGACCGGCGAGCGCCATCACGCGGGCTGGCCAGTCCGGCCAGCGATCGATCAGGCCGAGCGCCGCGGCGTTCGGCGGGCCGGAGAGAAAATCTTCGCGCGCGAAACTTTCCGCGTGATCAAGCGCAAGCAGAAGCTGACGCGGACTGACTGAAGGATCCATGCGATTAACCGGGGGCTTCCCCGGTATAGAGCGCGCTCGCGCGGTAACGTTGCAGGGCAAAACGGACGAGCACGCCAATGGTGGCGGCGAGCGGTACCGCCACTAAGAGGCCGACGAAGCCGAACAGATAGCCGAAGGCGAGCAGCGCAAAGATCAACCAGACCGGATGCAGGCCCACGCTCCGGCCCACCAGTTTGGGCGATAACACGTTGCCCTCCAGAAACTGCCCGACCAGGAAAATGCAAAGCACGATCACGACCGACGTCCAATGCGGCCAGAACTGCGCCACCGCCACGCCGAGCCCGAGGATCAGGCCGGTCATCGAGCCGACATAGGGAACAAAGGTGATGACTCCGGAAACCAAGCCGATGAGCAGACCGAAATTGAGTCCGCTGATGGAGAGCGCCACCGCGTAGTAGACACCGAGCACCAGGCACACCGTGGTCTGCCCGCGCACGAAACCGGCAATCGCGGCGTCGCATTCGCGGGCGAGCTGCCGCACGGTTTCCTGCTGATGCACCGGCACCCATTCATCCACGCTGCACAGCATCCGGTGCCAGTCATAGATGAGATAGAAGGCGACCACCGGCGTCACCACGATGAGCGAAAACAGCGAGACCAGCGCGCGACCGCCCGACCACAACGACTTGAGAAACGTGGTCAGCCAGCCGACGCCTTGCGTCACCAGACCGCCGAGACCCTTGTCGGTATTGAAGCCCGCGCCGAGGATTTTTTGCGCCCATGGCTGATTGCTCAGCAGCGACTGCAGCTTGGTCACGTAGCCGGGGATATTATCGATGAAGGACGACAATTGCCCGCCAAGGATCGGCGCGACCGTCAGGATCGCCAGCACGAAAGCCAGCACCGCCACGGCGATGATCGTCAGCGCGGCGGCCGCGCGGTTGACGCCGAGGCGCTCGATGCGATCAGCCAGCGGATTGAGCAGATAGGCGATGGCCATGCCGGCGACGAAGGGCAACAGGATGCCGCTTAGCAGCCATAGCAGCAGCACGAAGACGACGAGCGCGGCGAGCCAGAACACCATTTGCCGTTGAATCGGCATGCCATCGGCCCTGCCAGCAGACCCGCCGTCGGCCTTGGCGGCATCGCGTCGCGGCGTAACACGGGCGCGCGGGCTCACGGCCTGGCCGTCGCCGTGTTCATGTGGCGCACCCATTCGGCGAGATAAGCGGCGACCGACAACAAGGTCAAAGCCGTGACCAGCCCCATCAACACCACCGTCAACGTATGTGCCTCTATATTGAATCCAAGCGAACCGAGCACCACGCAGGCAAACACGATCTGCGCCACGGTGTTGAGCTTGGACACCACCAGCGGCTTGATCTTGAACGGCTTGCCCACCACCCAGGCGAGCATGATCCCGCCGACGATGAGGATATCTCGCGACACCACCAGGATCACCAGCCAACGCGGGATTTCCCCGTTAATTCCCAGCGTCAAATAAATCGACACGATCAGCGCTTTGTCGGCCAGCGGGTCGAGATAGGCGCCGAGCTCGGTGGTCATGTTGAAGCGCTTGGCGAGAAAGCCGTCGACGCCGTCGCTCACGCCGGCGGCAACGAACAGCACGAAGGCGATCCACATCGCACCGGACGAAATCGCCCAGACCACGAGCGGCACCAGCAGAATACGCCCCAAGGTAATGAGGTTTGGAATGCTCAAAGACAGGCGTCCCGGTCGCCGGCGCGTCGATGGCGACGCGCCTAATAGCTGCTGAGTATAACGGGGCGCGGACCATTGCGCGACTTGCGATTGTGACGTACGACGCGCGGAAACGAGGGCCATCATGGCAAAAACGCGGCGCGGCCTGACCTACGCGCAGGCCGGTGTCGATATCGACGCCGGCAACCGGATGGTCGAGTTGATCAAGCCGCTGGTGCGCGCCACCGCCCGCCCTGGCGCCGACGCCGAGATCGGCGGCTTCGGCGGATTATTCGATCTCAAGCCGCTGGGCCTCAAGGATCCCGTGCTGGTCGCCGCCAATGACGGCGTCGGCACCAAGGTGAAAATCGCCATCGAGAGCGGCGTGCACTCCACCATCGGCATCGATCTCGTCGCCATGAGCGTCAACGACCTCGTCGTGCAAGGCGCCGAGCCGCTGTTCTTTCTCGACTACTTCGCGACCGGCAGACTGGAGCCGGAGATAGCCGCCGCGGTCGTCGCCGGAATCAGCGCCGGTTGCCGCGAGGCTGGCTGCGCGCTGATCGGCGGCGAGACCGCGGAAATGCCCGGCCTTTATCATGGCGACGACTACGATCTTGCCGGCTTTGCCGTTGGCGCCGCCGAGCGCGGCGAATTGCTCCCGCGAAAAGATATTGCCGAAGGCGACGCCATCATCGGCCTTGCTTCCTCCGGCGTTCATTCCAACGGCTTTTCTCTGGTGCGCAAGATTGTCGGCAAAAGCGGGCTGGCGTGGAGCGATCCGGCGCCGTTTGCGCCGGATCGATCGCTCGGCGACGCCATGCTGACGCCGACGCGCATCTACGTGAAGTCGTGCCTCACCGTCCTACGCGAGACCACAGCGGTGAAGGGGTTTGCCCATATCACCGGCGGCGGATTTCCCGACAACATTCCGCGGGTGCTGTCGATAGGACTCGGCGCGCGCATCGACTTGGCGCGCGTCAAGGCTCAGCCGGTGTTCAAATGGCTGGCGAGCGGAGGTGGCATTGCGCAGAATGAGATGTTGCAGACCTTCAATTGCGGCGTCGGCATGATCGTGATTGCTGCGCAGAAAGACGCTGCCAAAGTCAGCGCTGCCTTCGCTGCCGCCGGCGAGACGCCGGCGACGATCGGCCAAGTGGTGCACGCCGCGGCAGAGCCGCGCGTCGACTATGACGGCAAGCTTGATCTTGGATAAGCCATGAACCGCAAACGCGCCGCCGTTCTCATCTCCGGCCGCGGCTCCAACATGGCGGCGCTGATCGAGGCGGCGAAGGACAAATCCTATCCCGCCGAGATCGTTCTGGTCGTTTCCAACCAGCCGGATGCCGGTGGCCTCGCCACCGCCCGCGCGGCCGGCATCGCCACCGAAGTTGTCGATCACGCAACATTCGGCAAAGACCGCGTTGCTTTCGAGCGAGCGCTGCAAGCGACGCTCGCAAAACATGGCATCGAGATCGTTTGCCTTGCCGGCTTCATGCGTCTGCTGACGCCCTGGCTCGTCAACCAGTGGCCGCAGCGGCTGCTCAACATCCACCCCGCGCTGCTGCCGGCGTTCAAAGGCCTCGACACGCATAAGCGCGCGCTGGAAGCCGGCGCCAAAACCCACGGCGCGACCGTTCATTTCGTCGTTGCGGAAATGGATTCCGGGCCGATCATCGTCCAGGGCGCCATCGCGGTGCGCGCGGACGACACCGAGAAAACGCTCAGCCGCCGCGTGCTCGCGGTCGAGCACCGCATCTATCCACTAGCGCTCAAACTGGTAGCCGAAGGCCGAGTCCTTGTCATCGATGGGCGCTGCCTGATTGACGGCGTACCAATTCCGGACGCAACACAAGTAGCGCCGAGCCAGTATTCCTGATTTGCATCCCACGCTGCACCATCGACACGATTGAACTTTTCCGTGGTGGATGGTGTTAGACATGAGCACGCCCATCGACATGCGGGGCGAGAACAAAAACATAAGGGTGCGACATGAGTGCAGATGGAAACACAAGATTGCTGTTTCCGGGGCTCGCCGGATTTTACGCGACCTGGCGCGACATCGGCTTCACGCTGATGCGCATCGTCATCGGCGGCATCCTGCTCGTGCACGGTTGGGGCAAGGTATCGAGCGGCGAGGCGCGCATCGCTGCTTTCATGGGAAAGCTCGGCCTGGAGCCGGCGGCGTTTTTTGCCTATGCGGCGATGTTCCTGGAAACCATCGGCGCCGTCTGCGTGATCATCGGCCTGTTCACGCGCTTCTTCGCATCGGCGCTTGCCGTTGAAATGGGGATTGCGTTCCTCGTTGTCCATTTCGGCAAGGGCTTTGCCGTCAACCAGGGCGGCTACGAATACGTGCTGTTGCTCGGCATCGTGATGTTTGCCATCGCGCTGTGCGGCGGCGGCCCCTACTCGCTCGACGCCAAGATCGGCAAGGAGCTCTAGGGCTTTCGCACCCACACCTTGTTGTCGTGGAAGGCGGCGCCTCCGAAAGGCGCAATCGAATCCGCCCCGGTCAACGTGTTGATGCCGCAACCATCGGCATAGGCCGCGTTCGGCCAGATCAACTCGGCAATCAGCACGCCACGGCGCAGGCCATCGAACAGTTTCGCGTGCAGGCGCACTTGCCCGCGCGTGTTACCAAGCACGACATAATCGCCGTCGCCGATACCGAGTGTTTTCGCATCGTCGGGATGGATCATCACCGTTGGCCGCTTCTCCTGTGCCAGCGAGGTCGGCGTTTCGGTGAACGTCGAATTGAGGAAGCCGCGCGACGGCGACGTGGCGAGGCGGAACGGGTGCTCCGTGTCGGCCGTCTCGATGACGGTCCAGTGGTCCGGCAGCACCGGCATGTCGGCGACCGGCCCGCACGTATAGGGACTGCGGAACGGAACCTTCGGCCAGTCCGGCTTGAAGCGGAACTTGCCGTCCGGCCAGGGAAAGCCGTCAAGATAATGCGACTGCCGGAACGGCGGCTGGCAATCGAGCCAACGGCTGGCTTCGAGTTCTGCAAACGTGCCGCGCTTGGACGCGCGCAACATCTGGTCGATGAGTTCGCGCGGGCTCATGGCAAAGCCCGGATGCTTCGCGCCGACGCGGGCAGCGAGCGCCGCGTTCACCTCGTGATTGGTTCGGCACTCGCCCGGCGGCTCGACCAGCTTGGGTCCGAGAACGAGGTATTGGTGGCCGCCGCCGCGATAAATGTCATCGTGCTCGAGGAAGGTGGTCGCCGGCAGCACCACGTCGGCCATCTTCGCCGTTTCGGTCATGAACTGCTCGTGCACGCAGGTAAACAGATCCTCGCGGGCAAAGCCCCGCTTCACCTTGTTCTGGTCGGGCGCGACCGAGACCGGATTGGTGTTCTGGATGTGCAGCGCCGTGACCGCCGGGCCGCCGAACAAGGCGTCGCTGTCGCCGGTGAGGATAGCGCCGATTTTCGATTGATCGAGAACGCGCACCGCGGGGTCGCAGACGTCGAGGCCCTCGATCATGGTCTTGTCGAGAGCATAGATGTCCTGGCTGATGTGGAAGGCGCCGCCGCCTTCCAGCTGCCAGGCGCCGGTCACCGCCGCGATGCAGGAGGCGGCGTGCATGTTCGCCGCTCCGTTGCGCGAGCGGGAAAAGCCGTAGCCGAGGCGGAAGAAGGCGCGCTTGTTGGCGCCGACCAGACGGGCGAATTCCTCGATGGTTTCGACCGGCGTGCCGGTAATCGACGACGCCCATTGCGGATCGCGCGTGCGCAGATGCGCTTCCAGTTCGCGCGGCGCATCGGTGTATTTGTCGAGGTAATCCCAATCGGCTTTGCCGTCGCGGAACAGGCAGTGCATCACCGCGCAGGCGAGCGCGCCGTCGGTGCCGGGCTTGACCAGCACCGGCAGGTCGGCCTGCTCCATGGTGCCGTTCATGTAGATATCCACCGCGACGATCTTGGCGCCGCGTTCCTTGCGCGCGCGCACTGCATGCGTCATCACGTTGACCTGCGTGTTCACCGCGTTGGTGCCCCAGATCACCACCAGATCGGACTTCGCCATTTCGCGCGGATCGGCGCCGGCGACCTTGCCGACGCCGGCGGCAAAGCCGGTCCAGCCCGGGTTGACGCAGATGGTGGAATGGAAGCCCGAATATTTTTTCGCATGGCGCAGCCGGTTGATGCCGTCGCGCATCACCAGCCCCATGGTGCCGGCATAGTAATAGGGCCAGACGGTTTCAGCGCCGTATTTCTTTTCCGCCGCGAGAAACTTCTCGGCGACAAGATCGAGCGCGTCAGCCCAGGAAATTTGCTCGAATTCACCCGAGCCTTTCGCGCCCTTGCGCCGCAGCGGATGCACCAGGCGATCCTTGTGGTGCTCGCGCTCGGCGTAGCGAGCAACCTTGGCGCAGATGACGCCCGCCGTGTAGTCGTTGTCCTTGGCGCCATGCACGCGGCCGATGGCGCGCTCGTCGATCAACTCGACTTCGAGCGCGCAGGTGGACGGACAATCGTGCGGACAGGCGGAAAAGCCTATGCGCTTTGCGTTGGGCAGCCGGACGGTTTGATTCATGCGGCCACTATAGCCGGTCTTTTCAGACTTCGCTGCCGGGCTTTAGCCTTGTTCGCCGCCAAAACCCGCCGGCCACCAGCACCACGGTGACACCCAGGATCGAGGCGCCAATCGCCGCCCGATGCGCGGCGGGGACACCGTACTGGTGGATGATCGCGGCCGCCGCCACCGGATCGGTGGCGATCACCTCGCCGGCGATCCAGCCGAGTAGCGCCGCCCCCGCCCAGACCAGCAGCGGAAAACGATCGAGCAGCGACATGAACAGTGCCGCGCCGGCGACGACCATCGGGATACTGACGCAGAGGCCGAGCACCAACAGCGCCATGTCGCCCTCGACCGCCGCGGCGATGGCGATGACATTGTCGAGGCTCATGACGATGTCGGCCACCGCGATGATGCGCACAGCGCGCCAGAGGTGCTGAACCGCCTCCCCTTCGCTGCGATCGGGATCGTCCGGCACCAAAAGTTTCGCCGCGATGCAGAGCAGCGCCAGCCCGCCGGCGATCTTCAAGTACGCCAGCAGCATCAACGAGGCGACAACGCCGATGAAGAGGATGCGCAGCACGACCGCAATGCCGGCGCCGAGGATCATGCCCCAGACGCGCTGGCGGCCCGGCAGGCCGCGGCAGGCGAGCGCGATCACCACGGCGTTGTCGCCGGAGAGCAGGATATTGATCCAGATGATCTTGGCGACGGCGACCCAGAATGCGGCGGTGCCCGTCTCGCGCCAGCCGCTGCCGAACATGGCGGACCAGACGGCCGGATCGGCGAGCTGCGCCAGTGAATGCAACGTGCCATTTCTCCTTGTCCGCGCAAACGCGGACGCGCCGGGCGAAGCGCCAAAATCGGGACGTTATAGCCGTATTCGCTGCGCGCGGCGCGTCAGCCGACGATGTCTTTGTCGGAAAAGAACTGCGTGATCTCGATTTTCGCGTTGTCGGCGGAATCGGAGCCGTGCACCGAGTTCTCGCCGACCGATCTAGCGTGCTCCTTGCGGATGGTGCCGGCCGCGGCCTTGGCCGGATCGGTCGCGCCCATCACGTCTCGGTATTTGGCGATCGCGTTGTCGCCTTCGAGAACCTGCACGACGACGGGTCCCGAGGTCATGAACTCAACAAGCTCACCGTAGAACGGACGCGCTTTGTAAATCGCGTAGAATTTTTCCGCCTGCGCTTTGCTCATGCGGATGCGGCGCTGCGCGACGATGCGCAGGCCCGCCTTCTCGATCATGGCATTTATGGCGCCGGTTAAATTGCGCGCGGTCGCGTCGGGTTTGAGGATCGAAAAGGTACGCTCGACCGGCATCGGATGTTTCCTTTTACGCCAACAGGTTGGCGCGGCTTATAGCGGGGGCTTTTTCGCCCGGCAAGCGCGGCGGCTGGTGATCCTGTTGCGCAATCTTTATGTTTGCCCGGCGCAGGTCCCGGGGGTTGCTATGAAATCGCGCTACGTGATGTTTGCCGGCTACAACGCCTGGTGCAATCGTCTGCTTTATGACGCGGCGGCCAAGCTCACCGACGCGGATTATCGCGCCCGGCGTGGCGCCTTCTTCAATTCGGTGCACGGCACCCTCAACCATCTCATGGTCGGCGACCGCATCTGGATGCAGCGCTTCACCGGCAAAGGCGAAGTCCCGCCAAATCTCGACGCCATCCTCTATGGGGATTTCCGCGATTTGCGTGCCGCGCACGTGACCGAGGACGCGCGCATCAGTCACTACGTCGGAAGCCTGAGCGAACGGGATTTCACCGGCACCATCCGCTATCGCACCTTCGTCAATCCGGCCGATATCGAGCAGGACCTTGCGCCGGCGCTGGATCATTTCTTCAACCATCAGACGCACCACCGCGGACAGGCGCACGCCCTCCTCTCCGCCGTCCTCGGCAACGACGCGACACCGTTGTTCGAGCTGATCATCTTTCAGCGCGAGACCGGCCAAGGCGGATTGCGCGTGGCGCGCTAGGCCTATGACGTCCGGGGGATTGCATCGGACCGCCGCCTCGGCCACAAGGCGCGCATGCTCGTTATCAACGATCTCACCGTCCGCATCGGCGGCCGCCCGCTGCTCGAAGGCGCCAGCGCCCGCGTCACGCCCGGCGCCCGCGTCGGCCTGGTCGGCCGCAACGGCACGGGCAAGACCACGCTGTTCGGCGTGATCACCGGCGATATTTCGGCCGAGCACGGCGACATCGAACTGCCGCCGCGCTGGCGCATCGGACGGCTGGCGCAGGAAGCCCCAAACGGTCCGGAAAGCCTGCTCGACATCGTGCTCAAGGCCGACCGCGAGCGCGAGACGCTTCTTGCCGAAGCGGACACCGCGCACGATCCGCACCGCATCGCCGAGATCCAGACGCGGCTCGCCGACATCGGCGCGCATGCGGCCCCTGCCCGCGCCGCGTCGATCCTCTCCGGCCTCGGCTTTTCAACCGCCGACCAGCAGCGACCCTGTTCGGAATTTTCCGGCGGCTGGCGCATGCGCGTCGCGCTCGCCGCGACCTTGTTTGCCGTACCCGATCTGCTGCTGCTCGACGAGCCGACCAACTATCTTGACCTCGAAGGCACACTGTGGCTGCAGGACCATCTGGCGCGCTATCCCAAGACCATGATCATCATCAGCCACGACCGCGACCTGCTCGACAACGCGGTCGGCCACATTCTGTCGCTGGAGGCACGCAAGCTCACGCTCCATCGCGGCGGCTATTCCGCCTTCGAGCGGCAGCGGCGCGAGCGCTTGCTTCTCGATCAGAAGCTGGTCAAGAAGCAAGAGGCGCAGCGCAAGCACATCCAGGCCTTTGTCGACCGCTTCCGCGCTAAGGCGACCAAGGCGCGGCAGGCGCAATCGCGCCTGAAGATGCTCGCCAGGATGGAACCGATCGCCGCGCTCGTCACCGAGGAAGTGCGTCCGATCCACTTTTCGGCGCCGCACAAGACGCTGTCGCCGCCGATCATCGCCACCGAAGACGTCGCGGTCGGCTACGACGGACGCAGCGTCTTGTCCGGCCTGTCGCTGCGCATCGACAGTGACGACCGCATCGCTTTGCTCGGCGCCAACGGCAACGGCAAATCGACGCTGGTTAAGCTTTTGGCCGGCCGCCTAGCGCCGATGCAAGGCACGGTGACGCGCGCGGCGACGCTCAAGGTCGGCTATTTCGCCCAGCACCAGCTCGACGAACTGGACGGCGAAGCGAGCCCCTACGATCACGTGCGCCGGCTGATGCAGGATGCGCCGGAAGCCAAAGTGCGCGCCCGTGTCGGAGCGATCGGCTTTTCCGGGCTCGCCGCCAACAATCCGGTTAATACGCTATCCGGCGGCGAAAAATCGCGCCTGCTGCTCGGGCTTGCCACTTTCTCCGCCCCGCAACTCATCATCCTCGACGAGCCGACCAATCATATCGATATCGACAGCCGCGCGGCGTTGATCGAGGCGATCAACGACTATCCGGGCGCGGTGATCCTGGTGTCACACGATCGCTATCTGCTGGAGGCCAGCGCCGACCGGCTCTGGCTAGTGCAAAACGGCAACGTTGCGCCGTTCGACGGCGATCTCGATGACTACCGGCGCGCCGTTCTCGCTGACAATAATGAAGCCCCCGCGAGCAAGGCGACGGCGCGCCCCGACCCCGCGCGCGCGCGCCGTGCCGCCGCTGACAAGCGCGTCGAAACGGCGCCGCTGCGCAAACGCATCACACAAGCCGAAGCTGACATCGCGCACCTGACGCGACAGTTGAAAAAGCTCGATGCAACGCTTGCCGACGGCGGGCTGTTTGCGCGTGATCCCGATCGCGCCGCCGAGCTGTCCAAGACGCGCGCCAACGTCGTCGCCGCGATTGCCAAGGCGGAAGAGGAATGGCTCGCCGCCAGCGCCGCTCTGGAAACCGCCTGAGCGGGCGCGATCACTGCACCTGTTCCATCGTCCGTTGGGAGGTCTTGGCGGCCGCTGGTTTTTTCTTCGTCGCTTTCTTCTTTTTCGGCGGCGGCTCGGGCGGCGCCGGTGCGCGGTCGATTTCCTTCAGCCGTCCGTCGTTGAAATGATAAATGCCGGGCCATGGACCGGAAAGATAAGTCAGGACGACCTGCCGCTCGCCTTTGGCGCCGGTGCTAATGCTGACATTGCCCGGCAGGCCGGCGCGCAGCACCGCCTGGCATTCGGTCATGCCGAGCGCGATGCCGCCGAGGACCGGCGCCGCGCCTGCATCGGCGGGGACGAGATGGTTGGCCGGTGGCGCGGCCGCATTGCCGGCAACGGGCGGTGTCGCGGCGGGCGCGGCAGACTGCAGCGCTGTCGCCGGTGCTTGGGGCTGGGCTTGGGCCTGCGCCGCCACTTGCTCCGCCACCGGGCTGCAGCGGCCATCGGCGCGGACCAGATCGTCGGGGCCGACCGCACCGCTATTGGCCAAATCGGTCGTCTTTTCGGCGGCGACGGGCCTTGCCCAATCCGGCTTGGCGAAAATGTCGAGCGGCTTCGAAAAGAAGCCGCCTTCGTTCTTGTCCTCGAAGATGCCTGCCGCGTTCTTGCAGCCACCAAGGGCGGCGCAAAGCCCGGCTGCAAACACGAGCACAAAATACGGACTGGCGCGGTGGCGCGGCAAAACGAAATCCCCCGGCTGATCTATCGTCTTGTCTCTTAAGCGGTATTTTGCGTCATCAGCAAGGCGCCCGACAAGTCGGGCCCGCGCATCGGCTCGGCCAATGACTGATAGGGCAATGGCTGATAGGGCAATGGCTTAGCGTCACGCCTGCTTCGTCCAGCGGCCGTTCGCGTCCGGCTGCCAATAGGTCGCTTCGAAGCCCCGCGCCTTGGCCTCGCTCCAGCGCTCGCGCGCGGCGGCGACCGCCTCCTCGTCCTCGCCGTCGAACACCAGCACGATGCGCGCGTAAGCCTCGGCATTGGCCGGCACCGGCGCGCCGTCGATCAGGAAGCGCACGCTCGCCGCATTCGGGTTGCCGTCGTTGACCGTGAGCAGCACCGGCTGCTGCGCGCTGTCCTGCTCGCGCCAGGTGCCGTGCGGCATGAAGCCGTCGTCGCGATAGGTCCACAGATGCGCGTCGAGCGCCTCGATGCGTTCCTCCGAGGCGCTCTGCACAATCACCTTCCAGCCGCGCTCGATCGATTTCTCCAAGAGCGCCGGCAGCACGCCTTCGAGCTTCTGACCTTGCAGGTGGTAGAACAGAATTTCGGTCATGAAGCGCGCTACACCGGATGACCGGCGCCTACTTTTCGTAATAGTCCGCCACCAGGCGATCGAGCAGACGTACGCCCCAGCCCGAGCCCCAGCTTTTGTTGGTGTCGCTCTGGCGTGAATCGAAGCCGGTGCCGGCGATGTCGAGATGCGCCCACGGCGTCTTGTCGGCGACGAAGCGTTGCAGGAACTGCGCCGCGGTGATGGCACCGCCCCAGCGGCCGGAGCCGGTGTTTTTCACGTCGGCGAATTTTGAATCGATCTGCTTGTCGTATTCGGGCGCGAGCGGCATGCGCCAGACCAGCTCGCCGGTGTCCTGACCGGCTTTGGTGAGCCGCTCGGCGAGCCTGTCATCGTTGGAAAACAGTCCGGCATTTTCGTGGCCAAGCGCGACGATGATGGCGCCGGTGAGCGTTGCCAGATCGACCATGAATTTCGGGGCAAAACGCTTGGCCACATACCAGAGCACGTCGGCCAGGACGAGGCGGCCTTCGGCGTCGGTGTTGATGATCTCGATGGTTTGCCCCGACATCGACTTGACGATGTCGCCCGGCCGCTGCGCATTGCCGTCCGGCATGTTCTCGACAATGCCGATGACGCCGACCGCGTTCACCTTGGCCTTACGCGCGCCAAGCGCATGCATCAATCCGACGACGCAAGCCGCGCCCGCCATGTCGCCCTTCATGTCTTCCATGCCGGCTGCCGGCTTGATCGAGATGCCGCCGGTGTCGAAGCAGACGCCCTTGCCGATGAAGGCGACCGGCGCATCGCCCTTCTTGCCGCCGTTCCAGCGCATCACCACCATGCGGCTGTCACGCGCCGAGCCCTGGCCGACGCCGAGCAGCGCGTCCATGCCGAGTTTTGTCATCGCCCTGACGTCGAGAATTTCGACGGCCACGCCGACTTTTCTCAAGCTGCCGACGCGGCGGGCAAATTCCGCCGGGTAGAGCACGTTCGCAGGTTCGTTGACCAGGTCGCGCGCCATGTCGACGCCCTCGGCGATCGCCTCGCGCGGCGCGAAGGCTGCGCGCGTCGTCGCCACATCGGCCACCGCGATGCTCACCTTGGCCGCGGCGCGGCGCTCGTCGTCCTTGCGCTTGGTCTTGTAGCGGTCGAAGGCATAGGCGCGCAGCCGCATGCCCTGCGCCAGATCGGCCGCCCGCGCCGCGCTCATGGCGCCGCCAGGCAGCTCGGCAACGACCGTGGCTTCCGTGGCGCTCGCCGGCAGCTTGCCCATGGCAACGCCGCCTAGCTTGAGGAAATCCTTCGGTTGCAGGTCGGCGGTCTTGCCGGTGCCGATCACTACCAGGCGCGGCAGTTCCAGTCCTTCGGGCATGACCAGTTCAATGGCCGACCCACTCTTGCCGGTGAAACGCTCGGCCTTAGCCGCCCGCGCCACGAGGTCGCCGGTCGGCGCCAGCGCCCTGCGGGTGGCCGGGCCGAATTTGAGCCCGTTATCGCAGAACACGACGAGAACGCCCTTGGGCGCGGTGGCGAAGGCGCTAAATCCGAGTGTCACGGCATCGGACATGGAGGGCGGTCCTCATTGCGGGGACATGATCACGGCAGGCGTGGCTATCGCGCCCATATGGCCCGCCGCAACTCCTTATGCAAAGCCCCAAATCGCCCCAAAGACTGCCTCTGCGCAAGACCGCCGGGCTGGAGCGCTGACGACAGGCCTAGGTGACGGTATTCGCTTGCAAGAATCGGGGTGGCCTGCACCGATCGGGAGTGCGGCCCGTCCCTCCAGCATTAACTTTTTATTGTGCATGTTCAATGGCTTTGCCTTTGCTCGGCCACTTTGTGGACGGATCAAGGTAAACCTGAGGGGGGTTGGGTTTAGGCTGCGGGCGCTAGACGTCCGGTCGAGGGGACCGGGCGCGTTGGGCCTTGCGTATTCGGGAGCTGGGGGACGACGTCGCGGATGGGGTCGATCAACCGATATATTTTCCGCACGACGTTTACGGCGTTCGCCATCGTGCTGGTCAGCCTGACGGCGGTGATCTGGGTCACGCAAGCCCTGCGCGACATCGACATCATGACCAGCCAAGGCCAGACTATTCTGGTTTTCGTCGGCGTCACCGGGCTGATCATTCCGCTGTTGGTGCTGGTGATCGCGCCGATCGCGCTGTTGATCGCAGTCGCGCACGCGCTCAACAAACTGTCGAACAACTCCGAAATCATCGTCATGAATTCGGCCGGCATGTCGCCATGGGTCTTGTTCCGCGCTTTCGTGCCGGTCGCCATTGTCGTGTCAATCTTCGTCGCCGCGATCAGCGCCTATTTCGCGCCCAAGGGCCTGCGCATGCTGCGCGACTGGCTCACCGAAGTGCGCGCCAATGTGGTGACCACGATCGTGCAGCCGGGCCGCTTCACCGCGATCGAGAACGGCGTCACCATCCACATCCGCGAGCGGAGCAACAACGGGCAACTACTCGGCATCTTCCTCGACGACCGGCGCGATCCCGCCGAACGCGTCACCGTGCTGGCGGAAGCCGGCGAGCTGATCGACAACGACAACGGCACGTTCCTCGTGCTGCAAAAGGGCATGGTGCAACGCAAGCAGCCGAGCGAGCGCGACCCGGCAATGGTCGCCTTCGACCGCTACGCCTTCGACCTGTCGCAATTCGCCGGCGGCCCGCAGGCCGTGCAATATTCGATCCGCGAACGCTATCTGTGGCAGCTCTTGTTCCCCGACTCCAAGGACAAGCTCTACGTCGAGCAGCCCGGGCAGTTCCGCGCCGAACTGTTCGACCGTCTGATGGCACCACTCTATCCGCTCGGCTTTCTGGTGATTGCCTTTGCCTATCTTGGCGCGCCGCGCACCACGCGGCAAAGCCGCACGCTGTCGCTCGTCGGCGCCATCGGCGGCGTCGCGCTGCTGCGCCTGGCCGGCTTTGTCTCAACGGTGTTCGGAGTGAACTTCCCGTTGATGGTGTGGCTGCAAGTCGTCGCGCTCACCATCGCGCTCGCACTCGGCCTCACCGTCATCCGCAGCGGTCTCATTCTCGAGCCGCCCGCCTTCATCGCCAACTGGCTCGCCGCGCTCGGCGAGCGCATCAGCCGCCGTTTCGCAACCTCGTAATGTGACCATGCCGATTTTCACCGGAACACTGGCGCGATATTTCGGCCTGCGCTTTCTCGGCGCGGTGCTGATGGTGTTTGCCGGCATTTTCGTGCTGATCGCGCTGCTCGACTACATCGAGTTGATGCGGCGTGCCGCCGATATCCCGAATGTGTCGGCTGTGCTGGTGGCGAAAACGTCGCTCTACCGCGTGCCCGAGGTCACCGAGCGCATCATGCCGTTTTGCGTGCTGATCGGCGCCATGTTCTGTTATCTCAATCTGTCGCGGCGGCTGGAACTGGTGATCGCGCGCGCCTCGGGCGTGTCGGTCTGGCAATTCATCGCGCCGGCGCTGATCGTGGCGTTCCTCATCGGAATCTTCTCCACCACGCTCTACAATCCGATCTCGGCGGTCTTGCAGGAACGCTCCAAGCGTTTCGAGGCTGAGTTGTTCGGCGAGGGACGCAACGGATTTGGCGGCAGCGGCGGCACGTTTTGGGCAGGCCAGCGCGACAGCGCCGGGCAGGCGATCATCAACGCCCAGTCGAGCCGCGATCAGGGCGCCGAACTCAGCGGCGTGTCCGTTTTCACCTTCGATCCCGCCGGGCGCTTCAAGCAGCGGATCGAGGCGCGCGCCGCCGTGCTCAAGCCCGGCGTGTGGCGCCTGCTCGATGCGCGCGTTTACGCGCTCGCCACCATGCCGGTGAACGAGCCGGTCTATCTGCTCAAGACCAGCCTGACTCCGGAACAAGCGCGCGAAAGTTTTGCCACGGCTGAGACCGTGCCGTTCTGGGAACTGCCGGCGTATATCACCATCGCCGAACACGCCGGGCTGATCGCTGCAGGCTATAGATTGCAATTCCAGAAGCTTCTGGCGCGGCCGTTCTTGCTCGCCGCCATGGTCTTCCTTGCCGCGTCGGTCAGTTTACGGCTCTTCCGTTTCGGCGGCGTGCAAAAGATGGTTTTAAGTGGCGTGGCAGCGGGCTTTCTGCTTTACGTTTTGTCCAAGGTAACCGAGGATTTAAGCAAGGCCGACCTGTTGCACCCCGTTGCAGCGGCGTGGCTGCCCGTGTTCGTCGGCGGGCTGACGGGATTTATTGCGTTGTTGTACCAGGAGGACGGGTGATGACGAGGCTGCGTAGCACTCGTCCACCCATGCGCCGCAGGCTTGGTTTTCACCTTGGCCGCGGTGCTGCCTGCGCCGTCGCCATCCTCGGCCTGCTTGCTTGCGCCGGCTTGATTGCCGGCGCGCCGGCGTTTGCGCAGCAATTGGTATTCCCGCAGCGGCCGCCGCCGAAAAAATCCCGGATCGCCATCGAGCGGGAAAAGTCCGGGCAGAAGCAGATGCTCGTGCAGGCGCGCGAGATCGATTACGACTACGCCAATCATCGCGTCGCCGCCGTCGGCAACGTGCAAATCTATTACGGCGGCTCGACGCTGCAGGCGGATAAAGTCGTCTACGACGAGAAGACGCGGCGCCTGCACGCTGAAGGCAATGTCCGGCTGACCGAAGAGGACGGCAAGGTCACCTACGGCGACATCATGGACCTGTCCGACGACTACCGGAACGGGTTTGTGGATTCGCTGCGCCTCGACACTCCGGATGAAACGCGCATGGCGGCCACGCGCGCCGAGCGCGCCAGCGGCAACTTCACCGTCTTCTACAACGGCGTCTACACCGCCTGTCAGCCGTGCAAGGACGATCCGAAGAAGCCGCCGCTATGGGAAGTCAAGGCGGCGCGCATTATCCACGACCAGAACGAAAAGATGATCTATTTCGAGGACGCGCGCATTGAATTTTACGGTCATCCGGTCGCCTGGATGCCGTATTTCTCCGCCCCCGACCCGACTGTCAAGCGCAAGACCGGCGTACTCATCCCGTCGGTCTCGTCGAACTCGATCTACGGGCTGGCGCTTGAGGTTCCCTATTTCTGGGCGCTGGCGCCGGATTATGACGCGACGTTTTCGCCGATGATCACCACCAAACAGGGCCCGCTGCTGCAAGGCGAGTTTCGCCAGCGGCTGCTCAACGGCGCTTACTCGATCCGCGCCGCCGGCATCGACCAGCTCGACAAGAATTACTTCGCTCCAAGCGGCGGCGCCACCGCGCCCGGCTATCGCAACTTCCGCGGCAGCGTGGAATCGACGGGTCTTTTCGCGCTTAACGATAAATGGATCTGGGGTTGGGACGGGATCGCCCTGACCGACAAGACGTTCCTGCAAGATTACAATCCGCGGCTTTCGCACTACACGGCGAACGATCCGTTTCTGAACGCCACCAGCGAGGGTACTTCGCAGCTTTATCTTACCGGCAAAGGCAACCGCAGCTATTTCGACGCCCGCAGCATCTATTATCTCGGCTTCTCGACGGCGGATGCGCAGAGCCAGATTCCGGTCATCCATCCTGTCGTCGACTACACGTACACGCTCGATCATCCGATACTTGGTGGTGAACTCAATTACGATATCAATTTTACCAGCCTTACTCGCCAATCGGCGGACTTTGAACCAATCACCCAAAGTGCGGTCAACAATGACACCTGTACCCAGACCGCCAATCCCGCGATCAAGACGTCGGCGAGTTGCGTGCTGCGCGGTGTGCCCGGTACCTATAGCCGCTTCTCGGCCGAAGCGAAGTGGCGACGGAGCTTCACCGATTCATCGGCGAGGTGTTCACGCTATTCGCCTCACTTCGTGCGGATACAGGCGCCATGCAAATCAGTTCAGACCCCGGCGTCTCCAACTTCATCAACACCGGCGACACCAATCTTGTGCGCGCCATGCCGACCGTCGGCCTGGAATACCGCTTCCCGTTCATCGACGTGATGTCCTGGGGCACGCAAACGGTGGAGCCGATCGCGCAGGTCTTCGCGCGCCCGAACGAGCCGCAAGTCGGCAAGTGGCCGAACGAAGTCGCGCAGAGCTTCGTGTTCGACGATAGCAACCTTTTCCGCGTCGACAAGTTCTCCGGCTGGGATCGCGTCGAGGGTGGCGGCCGCGCCAATTACGGCGTGCAATACACGGCACAGTTCAATCAGGGCGGCTTCGTCAACGCACTGTTCGGCCAGTCCTACAGCCTGTTCGGCGACGAATTCATTCGCCCTGGCAGACCTTACGAATACCGGGCTCAACAGTGGATCTCGACACCACCGTTTCCGACTATGTGGCGCGGGTATCCTACCAGCCCAACAAGACCTACACCTTCACGTCGCGCTTCCGCTTCGACCACGACACATTCGTGGTGCAGCGCACGGAACTGGAAGCCAGCGCCAATTTCGACCGCTGGAACCTCAGCGTGCTTTACGGCGACTATGCCGCCCAGCCCGCGCTCGGCTTCCTCACCCGCCAGCAGGGCATTCTCGGCTCCGGATCCGTCAAACTTGACGCCAATTGGGTGCTGCTCGGCGCCGCCCGCTATGACATCAATGCCGACAAAATCGACCAGACCCGGCTGGGCCTCGGTTACATCGACGATTGCCTCATCCTCGCCCTGAATTACATTACTAGTTACAGCTATGGCAGCGGAGCGCCGGTTCTCGACCACACCATCATGCTGCAATTGAGCCTGCGCACGCTTGGCGGAACTTCGGTCAGCCAAGGCGTCTCCAGCGTGGGCGGCCATTGAGCATGATCGGGACGATGCGCCGGGCTGTAGCGGCCGTCGCGCGTGAGGATATGGATGTTACGATGCCGAGAATGACCGTGACCGCGATTGTGGCGCGTCTCATCGCCGTTGCGGTGTTTGCCGTCTTGCTGGCCGATTCCCGTCGTCGCCGAGGCGCAGGTGGCTGTCGTTGTCAACGGCTCGCCGATCACCGAGCTCGATATCGCGCAGCGCAGCAAACTGATCGCATCCTCGACCCACAAGACGCCGAGCCGTCAGGAAGTCATCAACGAGTTGATCGACGACCGGGTCAAGATTGCCAAGGCCAAGTTCTATGGATTCGAGATGAGCGACGCCGAGGTCGATTTCGGCGTTCACCGACATGGCCAAGCGGCAGGGCCTGTCGCAGCAGCAGTTCATGCAGATTCTCGATCGTGCCGGCATCACGGCGGGCGCCCTCAAGGCGCGCCTCAAGGCCGAACTGACCTGGCAACAACTGGTGCGAAGCCGGTATAGCGCTCGCCCTGCAGGTCGGCGATTCCGACATCGCGCTTGCCATGCGCTCGAACGGCGACGAGACGGCCAAAGACAGTGTCGGCTACGTCTATACGCTCTATCCGGTCATGGTAATCGTGCCGAGCGGATCGAGCGCAACCGTCGTAGAAGCCAAGCGCCGCGAGGCCGACAACTTGCGTGGACGTTTTCTCTCCTGCTCCGCAGGCCTGGCGCTGGCGCGCGCGCTGCGCGACGTCGCAGTGCGCGAGCCGATCACGCGTAACTCGGTCGATCTGTCGCCGCAATTGCGCCAACTGCTCAGCACCCTGGAAGTCGGCCGGCTGACCACGCCCGACGTCACTCCGCAGGGGCTGCAGATGTTCGCGCTCTGCGAAAAGAAAACGAGCACCGCCGACACGCCGGCCAAACGCGAACTGCGCGAGCAGATTTACACCAAGCGGTTTGAGGCCGAGTCGAAGAAATTCCTCGACGAGATCCGCAAACAAGCGATGATCGAATACAAATGAGCGCGCGCCGCGATCGACCTCTCGCATTGACGCTTGGCGAACCGGCCGGCATCGGACCTGATCTCACGCTGGCGATCTGGCGCCGCCGCGTCGAGCTCGACCCGCCGCCGTTCTATCTGATCGGCGAGCCGGGCTTTCTGACGCGGCGCGCGCAACTCCTTCGCCTCGACGTCCCGCTCGCCGTTGTCGCGCCGCAAGACGCCACCTCCACCTTCGCGCGCGCCTTGCCGATTGCCCCGCTCGGACTTTCCGTGACCGCCGCGCCGGGCAAGCCGGATGCCAGCAGCGCGCCGGCGGCAATCGCCGCCATTAGGCGTGCCGTCGAAGACGTCCTCGCCGGACGCGCGGCGGCCGTCGTGACAAATCCGGTCGCCAAGAACGTGCTCTATCGCTCCGGGTTTGCCGAACCCGGCCATACCGAGTTCCTGGCGCGGCTCGTCGCGGAAGCGACAGGAAAGCCGCTGCATCCGGTGATGATGTTGTGGTCGCCCGAACTGGCGGTCGTCCCCGTGACCATCCACTTGCCGCTACACGACGTGCCGACGCGGATCACCTCTGAACTGATCGTGGAAACCGGCCGCATCGTGGCGCACGATTTTGCCGCGCGTTTCGGCATTGCGCGACCGCGGCTTGTTATTGCCGGTCTTAATCCACACGCGGGGGAAGACGGCGCGCTAGGCGGCGAGGATGCCGCAATCGTGGCGCCGGCGGTCAAGCGCCTGCAAGCCGAAGGCATTGATGCACGTGGTCCGCTGCCGGCTGACACGTTGTTCAACGAGTGGGCGCGGGCAACCTACGACGTGGCGCTGTGCATGTATCACGACCAGGCGCTGATCCCCATAAAGACGCTGGCCTTCGACCACGCGGTGAATGTCACGCTCGGCCTGCCCTTCGTGCGCACCTCGCCCGATCACGGCACCGCCTTCGACATCGCCGGCAGCGGCCGCGCCGACGCATCCAGCCTGATTGCGGCGCTGCGGCTCGCGGCGCGGCTTTCCGCCAACGCGCCGGCACTCGTTCCGGCGAAGTAAGAAACATGGCGCAGATCGACGATCTGCCGCCGCTGCGCGACGTCATCCGCCGATACGAGCTGAGGCCCAGAAAATCTCTCGGGCAGAATTTCCTGCTTGACCTCAATCTCACCGCCCGCATCGCGCGCGCCGCCGAGCCGCTTGCAGGCGCCACCGTGGTCGAAGTCGGCCCCGGGCCGGGAGGCCTCACCCGCGCGCTGCTTGCGCTCGGCGCCAAACGGGTGATTGCCGTCGAGCGCGATGAGCGCGCCGTTGCCGCCCTGCAGGAAATTGCCACTCGCTACCGCGGAAGGCTCGAGATCGTCGCCGGCGACGCCTTGCAATTTGATCCGCGTGGCGTCCTTGACGGCGCAAGCGCCAAGATCGTCGCCAACCTTCCCTACAATATCGCGACCGCGCTGCTGGTGGATTGGCTCACTGTCGAACCGTGGCCACCGTGGTACGACGCGCTGGTGCTGATGTTCCAGCGCGAGGTGGCCGAGCGCATCGTCGCCAAGCCCGGCAGCGAGACCTATGGCCGCCTCTCGGTGCTGGCCGGCTGGCGCACGCAGGCTAATATCCTGTTCGACGTGGCGCCATCCGCCTTTGTGCCGCCACCCAAGGTGACGTCCTCGGTGGTGCGGCTCATCCCGCGCGAAGCGCCGCTTGCCTGCGATTCACAGGCGCTGCAACGGGTGACCGAGGCGGGCTTCGGCCAGCGCCGCAAGATGTTGCGACAGAGCCTGAAGACGCTTGGCGTCGATGCCGGCGCACTGCTTGTCGCCGCCGGCATCGAACCAACGGCGCGGGCCGAGGAAATCCCGGTCGAGGGGTTTGTCGAACTCGCGCGCATTTTTGCTGGGCAGGTGTAAGGCCGCGTGTGATACGGTTTACGCATGCAATTCCACAGCCAATCGATGACCGCTTACGGCGCACCGCTGTGCGAGACGGCCGCCGAAATGCCCGAGCCAAAGGGCAGCGAAGTGCTGGTGCGGATTTCCTGTTGCGGCGTTTGCCATTCCGACCTGCACATCCAGGACGGCTATTTCCTGCTCGGCGACGGCAAGCAGCTCGACGTGCGCGCCGGCCGCACGCTTCCCTTCACTCTCGGCCATGAGATCGCAGGCCACGTTGAACGCGCCGGCCCAGAAGCAATGATCAAGCCGGGCGCGGCTGTCGCCGTCTATCCCTGGATCGGCTGCGGCCAATGCGCGGCCTGCAAGGCGGGCGACGAGAACATCTGCATCGCGCCGCGTCATCTCGGCATCACGGTGGACGGCGGCTATGCCACGCATGTGCTGGTGCTGCATCCGCGCTACCTGATCGACTACGCGCCGCTGTCGGACTCTTACGCTGGCGCGCTGATGTGCTCGGGGCTCACCGCCTATGCCGCGCTTAAGCGGCTCGCCGATCGCGCCTCGCGCGCGCCGCTGCTGTTGGTCGGCATCGGCGGCGTCGGCATGATGGGGCTGGCGTTGACGCGCGCCATGTATGGCGTTGCGCCCTTCGTCGCCGATATCGATCCGAAAAAGCGCGAGGCAGCCCTTGCTGCCGGCGCGCGAGAAGCCTTCGACCCGGCTGATCCTGCCGCGCGCAAGGTTGTGCTCAAGGCGAGCGGCGGCATCTACGCGGCGGTCGATTTCGTCGGCTCCGACAAGTCGCTCAACTTTGCCACCGGAACGCTGGCCAAAGGCGGCAAGGTCGTCATCACCGGACTGATCGGCGGCGGTTATTCGACTGCCGTGGCCATGTTCCCGCTGAAGGCGATGACCATCGAAGGCACTCAGACCGGCACGCTTGCCGAAGCACGCGAACTCATCGATCTCGTGCGCAGCAAGAATGTGCCGCCACCGCCCATCGAGGAACGGCCGCTCGGCATGGCGCAGAAAAGCCTCGAGGATTTGCGCGGTGGCCGCGTTGTCGGCCGCGTGGTGCTGACTGCTTAGGGCTTTTTTTATTCGAGTTTTTTCAGATCGGCCAGCAGCCGGTCGGCGAAGGGCTCAAGATCGAGCATCTTCACGCGCTTGAGCCGTTCGGCGGTGAGGATCGCGCGCAGCCGCGCGAAGCTCTTGTCGAGATCGCGATTGACCAGAATGTAATCGTATTCGCTCCAGTGCGAGATTTCCTCTATGGCGTTCTTCAGACGCTGCGAGATAATTTCGCGACTGTCCTCGGCGCGCCGCTCCAGCCGCGTCTTCAATTCGTCAGCCGACGGCGGCAACACGAACACGGTGACCACGTCGTCGCGCATCTTGTCGAGAAGCTGACGCGTGCCCTGCCAGTCGATATCGAACAGCACGTCGCGCCCGGCGGCAAGCGCCGATTCCACCGGCTCGCGCGGCGTACCGTAAAAATTGCCGTGCACCTCGGCCCATTCGAGCAATTCGCCTCTATCGCGCATGCTCTCGAACTGGCGCTTCGTGACGAAAAGATAGTGCACGCCGTCGATCTCGCTTGGACGTCGCGCCCGCGTCGTCGCCGAAACCGACAGTTCAAGCTTGCCGGGGTCCTCGATATTCTCCTGATCGAGCAATGTGCGCGTAAGCGTCGTCTTGCCCGCGCCCGACGGCGAGGACAGCACCAGCATGATGCCGCGGCGGCTTATTTCGCGCTCGTCTGTCATTCCAGATTCTGCACCTGTTCGCGGAATTGCTCGACCACGCTCTTCAGCTCCAAGCCTATGGTGGTCAACTCCGCGTCATTGGCCTTGGCGGTGAGCGTGTTCGATTCGCGGTTGAGCTCCTGGGCCAGGAAATCGAGCCGCCGCCCAGCCGGGCCGCCGTCGGCGAGAAGCTTTTGCGCCGCCGCCACATGGGCGACAAGCCGGTCGAGTTCCTCACGGATATCGGCCTTGGTGGCGAGCAGGATCGCCTCCTGATAGAGCCGGTCGCTGTCGAAGCGCTCGGACGTGCCGATCAGCGCCGCGATCTGTTCGGCCAGCCGCGCCTTGATCGCCTCTGGCTTGCGGCCGGGTGCGGCTTCCGCGCGCGCGGCGAGCGCGGCGATGTCGGCAAGCCGCGCCGAGAGCAACTTGCCCAGCGCCGCGCCTTCCTGACGACGCATGGCGACGAGATCGGCGAGCGCCTGCTCGAAGCCTTTGACGATCGCCGCCTCGGCGGCGGCGCGCTCGTCCTTGCTCTCGTCCGCTTCGGTGACTTCGATGACGCCCTTGAGCGAAAGAATGCCGTCGAGTGTGGGCGGCGCCGCGTCGATCTTGCCGGCAAGATTTTTCAGCGTTGTCAGCACGGCAGCGAGCACCGGCTCGTTCACTTTCACCACCGGCGCCTGGCCTTTGCGGTCGACGGTGAGGTTTGCATAGACGGTGCCGCGGGAGAGCTTTTCGGCAGCACCCGCGCGCGCCACGGCCTCGATCGCATCCCAGCCCGGCGGCAGGCGAAAGCGGATGTCGAGGCCCTTGGCGTTGACCGACTTGATTTCCCAGGCCCAGGCATAGGAGCCGGCGACGCATTGGCCGCGAGCGAAGCCGGTCATGCTCGACAAGGCCATCGGAGAAAATCTCGCCCTCATTGAAAGTGGCGGCGACCTTAGCGCATGATCCCGAAAAGTGGGAACCGGTTTTCGCTTAAGATCATGCGCCAGGGATCACTCTTTGGCGAGGCTCTGGCGTCACAAGGCCGCTTATGGCTTCGGCTCGGCGCCCGGCGGGGCGGCATCGTTGCGCTCCAGCACGCGCAGCCTGGCCACGTTCTTCTGGTGCTGCTCGTAGGTTTCCGAGAACACGTGGCCGCCGGTGCCGTCGGCGACGAAATAGAGGTCTTTGGTGCGCGCCGGGTTGGCAACGGCTTCCAGCGCGGCTCTGCCCGGATTGGCGATCGGCCCCGGCGGCAGGCCGTCGATCACGTAAGTATTGTAGGGCGTGCGCTGGTCGATCTCGCTTTTCATGATCGGGCGGCCAAGCGTGCCTTTGCCGCCGACCAGCCCGTAAATAATGGTGGGGTCGGACTGCAGCCGTATTTTGTTCTTGAGCCGGTTGATGAACACGGACGCGACGCGCGAGCGCTCGTCGGGCTTGCCGGTCTCCTTCTCGACGATCGAGGCGAGGATCACCAGCTCTTCCGGCGTCTTCAGCGGCAGATCGAGCATCCGGTGCTCCCACACGTCCTGCAGCACGCGTTTCTGATCCCGCTGCATGCGTTGGAGGATCTGTTCGCGAGTCATGCCGCGGGTGAATTTGTAGGTGTCCGGCAGCAGGGTTCCGTCACGCGGGATCTCCTTGATCTGGCCCTCGAGCACGTCGTTCTCCAGCAGGCGGGCAACGATTTGCTCGGAGGTCAGCCCTTCGGCGACGGTGAGCGAGTGCTGCACCACCCTGCCCGCGATGATCGTATCGACAACGTCGGCGAGGCTCGCATGTTTGGTGAACTGGTATTCGCCGTGCTTGAGGCCGCCGCGTGCCTTGAGCGCCATGACGCCGCCGACGAACACCCAAGGCTGGTCGATGACGCCGTTTTTCTCGAGCAGCGCGGAAATGTCGCGAATGCCGAGCCCGCGCGGGATCTCGACCACCTTGTCTTCGGCAAGCGGCCCCGGCGCGTCGAAGCGTTGCTTGCCGAAATAGATGGCGGCGCCGAGCACGACCGCGCTGAGGACCAGCAGCGTGAACACCGCATTGCCGGCGATCACCAGCGGGTGGCGCGCGCGCCGCGAGCGTGCCGGTGCCGGCATACGTTGTGGCGTCAGCGCATCGCGCGGACTGCGCGGGTTGAGCGGGGGCCGTTGCGGCTCCGGCCTGGCGTTGGACGATCCGGGAGGCGGCACACCGATCGGCGCCGCGCCAGCGACCGGCCGGCCGGTCGCTCCCACCGGCGGCAACGCGCGACCGCCCGCAGCGGCTTGCGGCCGGGATCCCGTGCCCGGCGAATTGCGGCCATTGCCGTTTTGCGGTGGATTGGAATTCAAACGCGAGTTCCCGCTGCAGGCTCCGGAGACGTTGAGCCGATTTGATCAAACATGAACGGTTTTCGCACGTTAGAAACAATTATGGCGAAAGCGAGGGGCGCCGACGATAGCCGTCGTTCAGGCGGCATAACGGCGAAAGATCAAAGACGCGTTCGTACCGCCGAAGCCGAACGAATTGGACAGCGTGGTGTCGATGTCGCGTTTGCGCGCCGTGTGCGGAATCAGATCGATCGGCGTTTCGATGGAAGGGTGATCAAGATTGATCGTCGGCGGAGCAACCCGGTCGCGGATGGCGAGAATACAGAAGATCGCCTCCACCGCGCCGGCGGCGCCGAGCAGATGGCCGACGCAGGACTTGGTCGAGGACATGGAAATGCGGCCGGCGGCGTTGCCGACCAGCCGCTGCACCGCGCCGAGCTCGATCTCGTCGCCGAGCGGTGTCGAGGTTCCGTGCGCGTTGATGTAGTCGATGTCGCCGGCCGACACGCCGGCGCGCTTGAGCGCCATGGTCATGCAACGAAAAGCGCCGTCGCCATCCGGCGAAGGCGCGGTGATGTGATAGGCGTCGCCCGACAAGCCGTAGCCGGTGAGCTCGGCGTAGATTTTTGCGCCCCGTGCCTTGGCGTGCTCGAGGTCTTCCAACACCACGCAGCCGGCGCCCTCACCCATGACGAAACCATCGCGGGCCTTGTCGTAGGGACGCGAGGCGCGCTTGGGTTCGGAATTGAAATTCGTCGACAGCGCGCGCAGCGCAGAAAAGCCGGCGAGCGCGATGCGGTTGACCGGCGATTCCGTGCCGCCGGCCACCATCACCTCGGCGTCACCCAGCGCGATCATCCGCGCTGCGTCGCCGATGGCGTGCGCGCCGGTCGAGCAGGCGGTGACCACCGAGTGACAGGGGCCTTTAAGACCGAATTCAATGGAAACGTATCCGGACGCGAGATTGATGATGCTCCCTGGAACGAAGAACGGTGATACCCGGCGCGGGCCTTTGTCGTGCAGTGTGACGGCGGTATCGGCGATACGTTCGACACCGCCGATGCCGGAGCCGATCAGCACGCCGGTTCTGGTCTGGTCCTCATAACTCTCCGGCTTCCAGCCGGCGTCATCGAGCGCCTGACGCGCCGCGCACATGGCGTAGACGATGAACTCGTCGACCTTGCGCTGCTCCTTGGGCTCCATCCAATGATCGGGATTGAAGGTGCCGTCCGCCCCGTCGCCGCGCGGGATGCTGCAGCCGATCTGGCAGGAAATATCGGAGACGTCGAAACGGTCGATGCGCTTGGCGCCGCTCTCGCCCTTGATCAGGCGTGCCCATGTGGTCTCCACGCCGCATCCAAGCGGCGTCAGCATTCCCATGCCGGTGACGACCACACGCTTCATGACCGGGCTCCGACCCAAATCGGACGCTACTACGCCCCGCACACTTGGGCATAGTTTTCACGCCGAAGAGTTGAGAATCTAAACAGTAGCCGCCAGCGCGGTTGCTCAGCTTTTAGCGTTCTTTTCGAGAAACTTGACGGCATCGCCGACGGTCAGAATGGTCTCGGCGGCATCGTCGGGAATTTCGCAGCCGAATTCCTCCTCGAAAGCCATCACGAGCTCGACGGTGTCGAGGCTATCGGCGCCAAGATCATCGATGAAACTTGCTTGTTCGGTCACCTTGTCGGGCTCAACGCCCAGGTGCTCCACGACGATCTTTTTCACCCGCTCGCCAATGTCACTCATCGTTCCAACCTCGTGCGTTTTAGGTTTTGGGCTGCGGCCGGGACCATGGTCGCAACCATCGCGGTACGGCCTCGCCGTGGTGACGGTGGCGAGGCGACATCCAATCGCGGCGCAACACGCTTGCGTTTTCCGCTATCGGCCGCCCCAGCCGGGCCGAGGTTCGGTTACCATACTTCAAAACCAATGACTAGCGTGGGCAAGGCTAGTCGCGCAAGCCGGGAAAGCCAAGCATTTCCGCTTCTTATCGGTGGATGATCTTGCCTGAAACCGCCGGGGCAAATTTCGCGACAATCCGCTAGACCATCGCCATGCCGCCGTTCACGTGCAGCGTCTGTCCGGTCACATAGGCAGCCTCATCGGAGGCGAGGTAGATCGCGGCTGCCGCCACATCGGCCGGGGTGCCCAGCCGGCCGGCGGGGACACGGCTCATGATCGCCTCACGCTGCTTCTCGTTGAGCTTGTCGGTCATCGCCGTGGCGATGATGCCGGGGGCGATGCAGTTGGCGGTGACGTTGCGCTTGGCGTATTCGGCGGCGACCGACTTCATCATGCCGATCATTCCCGCTTTCGAGGCCGTATAATTGCCCTGCCCCGGATTGCCGGTAACGCCGACCACGGAAGTGATGCCGATGATACGACCGAAGCGGCGGCGCATCATGCGCGTCACCGCGGCGCGGGTGAGGCGGAAGGTCGCCGTCAGATTGACGGCCATCACTTGATCCCAATCCTCGTCCTTGAGCTGCACGAACAGATTGTCCTTGGTGACGCCGGCATTGGCGACGAGAATATCGAGCTTCTGCATTTTCTCTTCGGCGGCCGGCACCAGTGCCTCGACCGCGGCTTTGTCGGCAAGGTCGCAGGGCAAGACATGCACGCGGTCTTTAAGCTCCGCGGCCAGCGCCTCGAGCACCTCGCGCCGCGTCCCCGAGATCGCGACGGTCGCGCCCTGCCCGTGCAGCGCGCGGGCAATCCCGGCGCCGATGCCGCCGGTTGCTCCGGTCACCAAAGCGGTCTTGGCCGTAAGATCGAACATTACGAAGCCCTCCCGGCCTTGAAGCTAGCGATCTCGTCCGGCGTCCCGATCGCGCTCGCACTGGCGCCGTCGGCAATGCGCTTGATGAGCCCGCTCAACACCTTGCCCGCCCCCACTTCATAGAATGTTTGCACGCCGGCGCCGGCCATGAAAGCCACCGATTCACGCCACCGCACGGTACCGGTCACCTGCGCCACCAAAGCGCGCACGATCTCGGCCGGTTCTTGAACAGGCTTTGCCAGCACGTTGGCGACTACCGGCACGGCGGGCGACTTCACGCTGACTTTCGCCAGCGCCTCCGCCATCACGCCGGCTGCCGGTTGCATCAGCTTGCAATGGAAGGGCGCGGACACCGGCAGCAGCATCGCGCGCTTGGCGCCTTTGGCCTTGGCAATCTCCACTGCGCGCTCGACCGCCGCCTTGTCGCCGGAGACGACGACTTGCCCGGCGCCGTTGTCGTTGGCGGCTTCGCACACCTGACCTTGCGCCGCTTCGCCGGCTACCGCCGAGGCGACATCGAATTCAAGTCCGATCAGCGCCGCCATGGCGCCGACGCCGACTGGCACCGCCTTCTGCATCGCCTGGCCACGTGTGCGCAACAGCCGCGCCGTGTCGGCGACACTGAAGGCACCTGCCGCCGCCAGCGCCGAATATTCGCCGAGCGAATGTCCGGCGACGAATTTGGCGTCGCGCGCAAGATCGACGCCCGCTTCCGCCTGCAGCACCCGCATCGCTGCGAGCGACACCGCCATCAGCGCCGGTTGCGCGTTTTCGGTGAGCGTAAGCGTCTGGATCGGCCCCTCGAAAATGATGCCGCTCAGCTTGGCGCCCAGCGCCGCATCCACTTCATCGAAGACGGCTCGCGCCGGAGCAAAGCTCATGGCTAGCGCCTTGCCCATGCCGACCGCCTGACTGCCCTGGCCGGGAAACACGAACGCCACCGCCATATCGCGTGAACCTTTGCGATTTTCGTCGAAATCGAGCCGAGAGACACCGCGAATTGCGGTCCTGTCAAGTTGCCCGCCAGCCGGTAACGAAGCGAAAAGACTCAAGCTCCTAGGGTTGCAGGCGATTATCGAAGGGTCAGGCGTATGAGTGGGCTGGTGAGCGAGGAAGACCTGGCCCGCGCGCGCACGGACGCGGTCTTTCGCCAGAAGCTGATGGCGGCGAGCCTTGACCGCCTGCTGGCGCTGCTCAACCAGATGCGCCGGTCGAACGACGATAGTCCCCTCCACGCCCACCAGATCCGCGATGGTGTCGATCTGGCGGTCAAGCTCGCCGACCGCCTGCAGCTCAATGAGGGCAACTCGGGGCCCCGCGCGGCCTGATTTGGCAGCGCTTTTGGCCGGCCTGTTGTGCTTGCCTTTTCCAGCCTGATCCGCATATAACTCGCGCGTTCCATCGGTCCCGGTTGGGAGCTGAACGGGCGGCCGTTTTTCGGTTGAAAGCGGCAGGGTCAATCGGCCCGGCGCCCGGTGTTCCCGCCTTCAGAGCATTCGAGCCTTTCCCCGAAGGGCTCGAGGGGCTTCGCGCCAGGATCGAGGACATGGGCTAAACGAAGGGAAAGGCATTTCATGCCGCTATACGAACACGTCTATCTTGCGCGCCAGGACCTCTCCGCGCAGCAGGTAGAGGAATTGACCGCGCAACTCTCCGGCGTCATCACCCAGATGGGTGGCAAGATCGCCAAGACCGAATACTGGGGCGTCAAGTCGCTCACCTACCGCATCCGCAAAAACCGCAAGGCGCACATGACGCTGCTCAACGTCGACGCGCCGCCGGCAGTGCTCACCGAAATCGAGCGGCAGGAACGCATCAACGAAGACGTGCTGCGCTATCTCACCATCCGCGTCGATGAGCATGAGGAAGGCCCCTCGGCGATGATGCGCAAGTCCGATCGCGACGATCGTGGCGATCGTGGCGGACGTGGCGGCTTCCGTGACAGAGACCGTCCACGGCGCGACGATGTCGCCGTTGTCGTCGACGACGTCGACGTTCCGGCGCTGGAGGAATAGACGATGGCATTCGGATCATCGCAGAGTGGTGGAGCCCGCCGGCCGTTCTTCCGCCGCCGCAAGACCTGCCCGTTTTCCGGCGCCAACGCGCCGAAGATCGATTACAAGGACGTGAGACTTTTGCAGCGCTACGTATCGGAGCGCGGCAAGATCGTGCCGAGCCGCATCACCGCGGTGTCGGCGAAGAAGCAGCGTGAGTTGGCGCAGGCGGTGAAACGCTCGCGCTTCCTCGGGCTGCTGCCTTACGTCATAAAGTAACTTCTACGAGGCTTGCGGGGACACCCCGCGAGCCGATGGTTGGGACGGAATGGTCCGTCTCTAACCGCTCGATAAGGAGCGGGACAGCTCGTGATGCTACAGATCGGCCTCATAGGACTTGCGGCTGGCGCCGCGGCAGCGTTGCTGTTCGCTTCGGTGGCGTCCGGCGCATGGCTGTCGGTTGCGCTGTTCTATCTCGCTCCGCTGCCGATCCTGATCGCCGGGCTCGGTTGGAGCCATTGGGCGGCGCTGATTGCCGCCGCCTCCGGCGCGCTGGCGCTGGCGGCCGTTTTCGGCTCGATATTCTTCTTTGCATTTCTCGCCGGGGCCGGCATCCCCGCCTGGTGGCTCGGCTATCTCGCCATGCTCGCGCGTCCGGTGACCAACGGCGGCGGAGCTGGCGGCACCCCGGCTCTCGAATGGTATCCGCCCGGGCGCCTCGTGATCTGGGCCGCCATCGCGGCTGCGCTGGTCGTGGTTGTGGCGATCCCCAATTTCGGCATCGATGCGGAAAGCTTCCGCGCCAGCCTGGACAACGCGCTGATGCATATCCTGCGCGTGGAAAGTGGCATCCCGGCCGACGCGCCGCCGTCGGTGCCCGGCGTGAAAAATGTCACCCGGCTGGTCGATTTCCTGGTGGTCGCCGTGCCACCGGCCGCCGCCGTTGTCGCCACAATCACCAGCCTGGTCAATCTGTGGCTTGCCGGCAGCATCGTGAAGTTTTCCGGACGGCTGCAGCGGCCGTGGCCGCAACTTTCCGCAATGACGTTTCCCAAGCTTGTCGCAGGGCTGCTCGCTGCCGCCGCGGTGTTGAGTTTTTTCGGCGGACTGATTGGCATCATCGCCGGCGTGCTGTCGGCAAGCCTGCTGATGGCCTATGGCGTGCTCGGCCTCGCGGTGCTGCACGCAATTACGCAGGGCATGAACAGCCGGGCGTTCCTGCTCGCCGGCGCCTATGCCTCGGTGATCGTCTTTGGCTGGCCGGTGCTGGCGCTTTGCGCGCTCGGCCTGATTGAGGTGGCCTTCGATTTGCGCGCCCGTTTTGCCGGCAGGCGCAGGCCACCGGCACGAACCTGAACCAGGAAATTTCATAATCAACTGCAATCAAACGATGGAGATACGACAATGGACGTGATCCTGCTCGAGCGCATCGGCAACCTCGGCCAAATGGGCGACGTGGTGCGCGTCAAGGACGGCTTTGCGCGCAACTTTCTCTTGCCGCGCGAAAAGGCGCTGCGTGCGACCAGCGACAACAAGGCGCGCTTCGAGGGCATGAAGGTGGAACTGCAGGCGCGCAATCTTGAGCTCAAGACCGGCGCGGAAAAGCTCGCCGGCAAGCTCGACGGCAAGACCATCACCGTGGTGCGCCAGGCCTCTGAAGCCGGCCAGCTCTATGGCTCGGTCACCACCCGCGACATCGCCGGGTTGCTCACGACCGAAGACGCGTCGGTCAATCGTACACAGGTGGCGCTCAATGCGCCGATCAAGTCGATCGGCCAGTTCAAGGTGGCGCTGGCGCTGCACCCGGAAGTGGAAACGATCGTCACCGTCATTGTCGCGCGTAGCGCCGATGAGGCTGAACGCATCGCCCGCGGCGAGGACGTGACCGTGCAGCGCACCGATGCCGAGGAGGAAGCGGCTGTGGCCGCGGCAGCCGCGGAAGCGCTGTTCGAGCCGGAAGCGGCCAAGGCGCTGCGCGAGCAAGGCGGCGAAGAAGCCGCCGCGCCGGCCGCACAGGCTGAGGCGCCGGCGGATAAGAAACCTGCCAAGGTAGCAAAGACGAAAAAAGGCGAGGCGAAAGACGAGGCTTGAGCCGCTCGGGCTGTTTTAGTCCGGCTTCTTTTCGGATTTGTCGTCTTTGGCAGCCTTTGGCATGCTCCCGACGGGCTTGCTGTCGGCAGGCTTGCTTTCGGCAGGCTTGGGCTCGCCGGCCTTGGCCTGCTCGGGTTTTGCTTCCCCTGCCTTGGGCGCGGCGGACTTTTGTTCGCCGGATTTGGCTTCGGCCGGTTTGCCCGTCTTGTCCTTCTCCTTGCCCTTCTCGTCGCCTTTGGCGCTACGCTTGCGCGGAGGGTGCGTGGCCGCCGGGGCCGGTCCCCTGTCGATTGATCCCACATAGGCGGCAATGGCGGCCGCGGATTGACGACTGGCGGTGTAATGCTCGCGCAGGAAATTCGACAGGCCAAACAGTCCGGCGTTCTTGGTCATGCCCTGCGGGCTCTTGTGGCAAATGGCGCAATCAGCCGCGTAGAGCTGCGCAGGGCTTTTGCCTACATCCAGATTTTCCTGGGCACCGGCCGGACTGACCGATGCCAGCGCCAGAAACCCAAGAGAGACGATTGCGCTGCGACAAAGACACGTCATTTGCGAAAACTTCTCGCACCGCCGCCCCGCTCGCGCAAGCCTGGGCCCCGGAAGCTTAATTACCGCATTGTCGCGGGATTGTGACCCTGGTCAAAATTGCTCACTGGCGCCAATTGCGGCATTGCTCCGCCGCCGGAACTTTGATTAAATACCTAAGTGCAAACGTTCGTGCGGCTGCCGCGTTGGCTTTTTGGGAATGCAGCTGGGGATACGAAGCGTTTGCAGTGGTGGGGGCGGCCGATGGACCGGTTGCTTCAGTTTCTGCTCAAGACGTTTATCCGGCGGGGGACTTTCCGGGTTACCACCTCGCGCGGCACGATCTTGACGTTCGGCGACGGGACCGGCCGCCCGGTAGCGGTACACTTTACCACCCGTGCTGCCGAATGGGCCATTCTGCTCGATCCCGAGCTCAAATTCGGCGAAGCCTACATGAACGGCGCGTTCGTGGTCGAGCAAGGCTCGATCGCCGACGTGCTCGCCATTGCGCTCGGGCAGAATTCGGACGTTCCGCACTGGGCGCGGCCGCAATGGCTGTTGCGCTACCTTTACCGGCGCCTGCAGCAGTTCAATCCGCGGCGGCGCGCGCGAAAGAATGTCGCGTATCATTACGATCTGGACGGACACCTCTATTCACTGTTCCTTGACGCCGACCGTCAATACAGCTGCGCCTATTTCGAATACCCCGAACAATCGCTCGACGACGCCCAGCTCGCCAAGAAGCGGCACCTCGCCGCCAAGCTTCTGCTTGAGCCCGGCAAGCGCGTGCTCGACATCGGCTGCGGCTGGGGCGGGCTTGGGCTCTATCTTGCCGAAGTCGCCGGCGCCGACGTGACCGGGGTCACTCTGTCCGAGGAACAGCATGACGTTGCCAACGGCCGCGCGCTGGAAAAGGCGCTAAGTGATCAGGCCAAGTTCGATCTCAAGGATTATCGCGACGTCACTGGATCGTTCGACCGCATCGTATCGGTCGGCATGTTCGAACATGTCGGCGTCAATCATTATGACACCTTCTTCCGCAAGAGCGCCGAACTGCTCGACGACGGCGGCGTGATGGTGCTGCATTCGATCGGGCGCTCGGAAGGCCCGAACGTTACCAATCCCTGGGTCGCCAAATACATTTTCCCCGGCGGCTATATTCCTTCGCTGTCGGAGGTGCTGCCGCGCATCGAGAACGCGCGCCTGCTGGTCACCGATGTCGAGATCCTGCGCCTGCATTATGCCGAGACGCTTAAGGCTTGGCGCGAGCGCTTCCTCGCCCACCGCGAGGAGGTCGAGCGCATCTACGACCGGCGCTTTGTGCGCATGTGGGAATTTTATCTGGCGGCCTCGGAAATGTCGTTCCGCGAACAGAACCTGATGGTGTTCCAGATCCAGCTCACCAAGCGGCAGGGCGTGGTGCCGATGACGCGCACCTATATCGGCCGCGAGGAACAGCGTTTGCAGTCGGCCGAAGGCAAGACCCATCCGCCGCTGCGGCTGGCCGGCGAGTAGCGAGCGGCACGAAACCACCGCGCGCGCGGCACGACCGTCAAGAAAAATCCGGCATTGTTCACCGCTGAATTGCGCGTGTGATTCATTGTGGATTGCGTGTGCAAGCACGCGCTCGACACTGGCTTTAGCAATGCTCGTGCTATGCCACAATTCAAAGGTAAGCACGACCGTCTATGGCACTCGCTGATTCGACCGTCCGCAAGCTGGCGGAAGAACCTGCCCAGCTCTACCGTTCCGCTCCGCACAATATCGAGGCGGAGCAGGCGCTATTGGGTGCCGTGCTGGTCAACAACGAGGCGCTCTACCGCGTCTCCGATTTCCTCAATCCGGAACATTTCTTCGAGCCGATTCATCAGAAAATCTATCAGCTTGCGCGCGACCTGATCCGCGCCGGCAAGATCGCCACGCCGGTGACGCTGAAGACATTCCTCGACGCCAATGTCGATATCGGCGGCATGACGCTCGGCCAATATCTCGCGCGGCTTGCCGCCGAAGCCACTACCATCATCAACGCCGAGGATTACGGGCATACCGTCTACGACCTGTCGATCCGCCGCGCGCTGATCCTGGTCGGCGAGGATATGGTCAACGTCGCCTATGACGCGCCGGTCGATTTTTCTCCGCGCAACCAGATCGAAGACGCCGAGCGGCGGCTTTACGAGCTGGCCGAAACCGGCCGCTACGACGGCGGTTTCCAGCGCTTCGCCCAGTCGCTCACCACCGCGATCGACATGGCCGCGCACGCCTTCCAGCGCGACGGCAAGCTGTCCGGGCTCGCCACCGGGCTCGAGGACCTCGATCGCATGCTGGGCGGCCTGCAGCCCTCCGACCTGATCATCCTTGCCGGCCGTCCCGGCATGGGCAAAAGCGCGCTGGCCACCAACGTCGGCTACAACGTCGCCCGCAGCTGGCGCGGCGAAGTGCGGCCCGACGGCCACACGGTGACCGCCAATGGCGGCATCGTCGGCTTCTTCTCGCTAGAAATGTCGGCCGAGCAGCTCGCCACCCGCATCATCTCCGAGCAGACTGGAATTCCATCGAACCAGATCCGGCGCGGCGCCATCAGCGAAGCCGACTTCGAGCGGATCAAGGATCACTCGGTCGAATTACAGGGCCTGCCGTTTTTCGTCGACGAAACCGGCGGCCTGTCGGTGGCACAGCTTGCCGCGCGCGCGCGGCGGCTCAAGCGCCAGCGCGGGCTCGATCTGTTGATCGTCGACTATCTGCAACTGTTGCAAGGCTCGACGCGGCGCTCGGCGGAAAACCGCGTGCAGGAAATCACCGAGATCACCACCAAGCTGAAAGCGCTGGCCAAGGAATTGAATGTTCCGATCCTGGCGCTGTCGCAATTGTCGCGGCAGGTGGAAAGCCGCGACGACAAGCGCCCGCAACTTTCCGATTTGCGCGAAGTCCGGCTCGATCGAGCAGGACGCCGACGTAGTGCTGTTCGTGTTCCGCGAGGAATATTACCACCAAATGCGCAAGCCGCTGGAGAACAACCGCGAGAAATTCGCCGAATGGCTGGCGGAAGGCGAGAAGGTCCACGGCAAGGCCGAGGTCATTATCGGCAAGCAGCGACACGGCCCCACCGGCACGGTCGAACTGCAATTCGAAGGCGCGCTGACGCGCTTCTCCTCCCTCGCGCGCGAAGAGCGCCTGCCCGAGCGCATCTAGCGCCCCCTACAATGATGCCTCCGCCGCCGTCACGGCCGTGGCGGTAGCCGCGAGCCGGGTTATCTCGAACCACATCACAGTAAAGTCCCACGGCCATACCACCCGTTGCGCAACATGAATTGCAAAATTTCTCCTCACGTTCGTTTGGGGAGGGGTCACCATGCACCTTGCGTTCAAGTCCGTGTTTTTTGCTCACGTCGCCGCCTTGCTCGTTGCGGCGGCTCCCGCTGCCGCAAGCACTCTGCTCACCGTCAGCAGCTACGACCTGCCGAACGGCGACGGCACGGCGGCCGGCGGCGATTTCAATTATTGGGATTCCGCCTACAACAATTGCCTCGCCAGTAACTACACGACCGACGGCCTGGCGGGGTCTTACCTGAGTGGCGGTCTCGGCAAGCTCACCGGCGGTTTCATCCCGACGAATTCGTTTTTCGGCGGCGACGGCGTCGGCGCCAATGTCGGCTGGCTGAAAAATCCGACCATCGCTTTCCACTTCGGCTCGGCGCAGGCGGTCAATAAGATCAAGCTCTTTGTCGACAATTCCGCGATTAGCGACGTTGCCGCGCCGAGCTTGGTGTTGTTCGACGGTACACCCTACACCGACGCGTCCTGGGGCTCCGTCGACGTGCCGCAAACCATCGACATCACAGGCCTCGCGATCAACAGCAGCGATATCACGGTGCTGCTGGACCGCTCGTTCGCGCCCGGGATTTACTGGGTCTTCCTCAGCGAAGCGCAATTCTTCGGGCCGTCGCCCGGCGCCACGCCGCTGCCGGCGGCCTGGTCGATGATGCTGATTGGAATGGCTGGGTTGGGGTTTGCCACCTGGCGCCGCCGCAAAATGCTGCGGCTGGCGCCAGCCTGATCCCGCGCCGGGCGGGCCGTCCGGCCACATGGACGGCCCGCGTCCGGGCGGCTATGAACCTCGCGTCATGGCCGCCCCGAAACCCGTCGCTCAAGAGATCGCACCCCCGCGCGCCGCCGCGGACGGCCTTGTCACCGCCGGCCCGCCCGAGGGCGAGGCGGGCGGGGTCCTCACCGTCGATTTATCCGCCATCGTCGCCAATTGGAGCGCGCTCGGCCGCCGCATAATGCCCTGCGAGTGCGCCGCGGTGGTCAAAGCTGATGCCTATGGCTGCGGCATCGAACAGGTTACCGCGGCGCTGGGCAGGGCCGGCTGCAAGACCTTCTTCGTCGCCACCCCGGCCGAGGCGAGGCGTGCACGCAGCGTGGGGCCGCATCAGGCGATCTATGTGCTCAATGGCCTGGCGCCCGGCACGGCCTCCATTTTTGCCGAGATCAACGCGCGGCCGGTGATCGGCAGTCTGGTCGAGCTGGCGGAATGGGACGCCTTCTGCAACGCGCAGCAATGGCGCGGCGGCGCAGCGTTGCATGTCGACACCGGCATGAACCGGCTCGGCATCACCGCCAACGAAGCGGCGGCGCTGGCATCCCGTATCCGCAGTGAAAACCACGGCATCACCTTGCTGATGAGCCACTTCGCCTGCTCCGAGCTCACCGAGCATCCACTCAACCAGCAGCAAATCCGCCTGTTCCGCGAAGTGCGCATTCTCTACCGCGGCATCCCGTCCTCGCTCGCCAATTCGTCCGGCATTTTTCTCGACGCCGCGGCTCATTGCGACATGGTGCGCCCGGGCGTCGCGCTCTACGGCGTCAATCCGACACCGGGCAAATCCAATCCGATGCGCCCTGTGCTGGAACTGCGCGCCCGCATCGTGCAAGTGCACAACGTGGCGCGCGGCGAAACCGTCGGCTACGATGGCGTTTGGACCGCCAAACGCGCCACGCGCGTTGCCGTGGTCGGGGTTGGCTACGCTGACGGCTATCTGCGCGCGGCAAGTTCCTCCGACGAAAGACCGGGCGGCATTGCGATCGTCTCCGGCAAGCGCTGCCCGCTGGCCGGCCGCGTGTCGATGGATCTCATAGCGATCGACATCACCGATCTCCCCGACGCCGCGGCCCGCCGCGGCGATTTCGCCACGCTGATCGGCGACGATCTGAGCATCGACGACGTGGCGACGGCTGCCGGCACCATCGGCTATGAGGTCCTCACCAGCCTCGGCCGGCGCTATCACCGGGTCTATCGCCCGAAATGACGCATCCGCGCCGGAGCGGCCTCACCCGATTCCTGTTGGGGGCTTGGTAAGAATGTTCTTGTAATGTTCTCATGCCCGATTTAGGGTTTTGGGCCGCATTGCGAGGGCGATTCCTGTGTCCAAACGCAGCTTTAGCTTCATCTGCCAAAACTGCGGCGCCGCCTTCAGCCGCTGGCAGGGCAAATGCGAGGCCTGCGGCGAGTGGAACACTCTGGCCGAGGAAGGCGCCGAACAGCCGGCCGGCCCTGGCCGTAAGGCCGCCAAGGGGCGGCTGTTTTCGCTCGAGCCGCTCGGCGGCGACGCGCATGAGGCGCCGAGGCTTCCGTCCGGCGTCGCCGAATTCGACCGCGCCACCGGCGGCGGCTTTGTGCGCGGCTCGGTGCTTTTGATGGCGGGCGATCCCGGCATCGGCAAATCGACCCTGTTGATCCAGGCGGCCGCCGCCTTGGCCCAGGCCGGGCACCGCTCGGTTTACATCTCCGGCGAGGAGGCAGTCGCCCAAGTGCGGCTGCGCGCCGAACGGTTGGGGTTATCGCAGGCGACGGTCGAACTGGCGGCGGAGACGGCGGTCGAGGACATCATCGCCACGCTATCGGAGGGCAAGACGCCGCGGCTGATCGTCATCGACTTCGATCCAGACCATGTGGACGGGCGCTGTCGAAGCTGCGCCGGGAACCGTGACGCAGGTGCGCGGCTCGGCGCAGGCGCTGATCCGTTACGCCAAGCGCTCCGGTGCCGCCGTCATTCTGGTCGGCCACGTCACCAAGGACGGCCAGATCGCCGGCCCCCGCGTGGTCGAGCACATGGTGGACGCCGTGCTCTCCTTCGAAGGCGAGGGTTCGCACCGGTTCCGCATTTTGCGCGCGGTGAAGAACCGCTTCGGCCCGACCAACGAAATCGGCGTGTTCGAGATGACCGGAGCCGGATTGCGGCAAATCGCCAATCCGTCCGACCTGTTCCTGTCAGAACGCGACCTCGGCCAGCCCGGCACCGCCGTGTTCGCCGGCATCGAAGGCACGCGGCCGCTGCTAGTCGAAATCCAGGCGCTGGTTGCGCCCTCCTCCCTCGGCACGCCGCGGCGGGCCGTGGTCGGCTGGGACCCGAGCCGGCTGTCGATGGTGCTTGCCGTGCTCGAGGCCCATTGCAGCGTCAAGCTCGGCGGCCACGACGTCTATCTCAATGTCGCCGGCGGCCTGCGCATCCAGGAACCGGCAGCCGATCTCGCTGCCGCCGCCGCGCTGGTGTCTTCGCTTGCGAATGCGCCTTTACCGGCGGATGCGGTATATTTTGGAGAAGTATCGCTGTCCGGCGCGATCAGGCCCGTTGCACACGCGGCGGTCAGGCTCAAAGAAGCCGCCAAGCTCGGCTTTGTACGCGCCATCATGCCGGAATCCTCGCGCGCAGAGGGAGCGGAACAAGGCCTCTCCGCGAGCGAAATCGGCAACCTTGCCGCCCTCGTCGCCGACATTGCCGCCAAAGGCCGCCGCGCAAATCCGAACAAAAGTCGTGGACAAGACGGATGACGCCACCGCGCCGCCCGGCTATACACTGGCCCGTGGCGAGCGCGTTTTCGGGCCCGGTGCGCGGGCGGAAAAGAGCACGAAATTAAGCACTTAGTGGCGATATCGTCATACGATTGCGTAACCCTCGGCGCGACGCCGGATTCGCGCGGACGCAGCGCCTCCGTGCCCGGCGCAGCCGTCACGTGCCTGCGGAGTTGACGCGCCCGATGCCAATCACGTGGCTCGACCTGATCCTGCTGCTGGTCATGCTGGTGTCCGGCCTGCTTGCCACGATCCGCGGTTTCATGCGCGAGATCCTGTCGATCGGCGCCTGGGGCATTGCTGCGCTGACCACGCTTTACAGCTACCAGCGCGTGCTGCCGACGGTGCAGCAGTATTTTTCCAGCAATACGGTGGCGACCGCCGTCACGGCGGTGAGTATTTTCCTCATCACGCTGATGCTGGTGTCGATCCTGACCGTACGCATATCCGACCTCATCCTCGACAGCCGCGTCGGCGCGCTCGACCGCACCCTCGGCTTCCTGTTCGGGCTCGGCCGCGGCCTGCTGATCGTCGTGGTCGCCTACCTGTTTTTCGACTGGCTGGTGCCCGACCGCAGTAAGCCGGAATGGGTGCTTAACGCCAAGTCGAAAGTCGTCATCAAGAGCACAGGGGATTGGCTCAAGAGTATGTTGCCGGATGACCCGGAAAGCACCATCTTGAAGAGGCTAAAGCGGCCGAAACCGGAAGAACAGGATCAGCCCGGCGCGACGCCCGGCCAGCGCTCGGAAGTGCCGATGCCGACGATTGTGGTTCGAATAGCCAAAGCCGAGGGAACCCGATAGCGATGCAAAAGCAGACGCCCGACCGCGTGGAATTGGCCAAATTCGACCCCAATGCCGACCGCCTGCGCGAGGAGTGCGGCGTGTTCGGCATCTTCGGCCATCCCGACGCCGCCGCCATCACCGCGCTCGGCCTGCACGCTTTGCAGCACCGCGGCCAGGAAGCCGCCGGCATCGTCTCGCACGACAGCAAACGCTTCTATTCCGAACGCCGGCTCGGCCTGGTCGGCGACAATTTCTCCCGCCGCGAGGTGATCGACCGGTTACCCGGCACCGTGGCGCTAGGCCACGTGCGCTATTCGACCACCGGCGAGACCATCCTGCGCAACGTGCAGCCGCTGTTCGCCGAGCTTGAAGGCGGCGGCTTCGCCATCGGCCACAACGGCAATCTCACCAACGGCATCGCGCTGCGTAAAGCCTTGGTGCACGAAGGCGCCATGATGCAGTCGACCACCGACACCGAGGTAATTCTGCATCTGGTGGCGCGCGCGCGGCGCAACCGTTTCGTCGACCGTTTCATCGAGGGCCTGCGCCAGCTCGAAGGCGCCTACGCCTTTGTCGGCCTCACTAACAAGAAGCTGATCGGCGCGCGCGACCCGCTCGGCATCCGCCCGCTGGTGATCGGCCGGCTCGACGGCTGCCCGATCCTCGCCTCGGAAACCTGCGCCCTCGACATAATCGGCGCGCATTACGTGCGCGACGTGGAGAATGGCGAGGTCGTCATCTTCGACGAAGATGGCGCGCAATCGCACAAGCCATTCCCGCCGATGCAGGCGCGGCCGTGCATCTTCGAATATATCTATTTCTCGCGGCCGGATTCGATCGTCGGCGGCCGCAGCGTCTACGACGTGCGCAAGACCATGGGCGCGGAATTGGCGCGCGAAGCCAAGGCCGAGGCCGACGTTATCGTGCCGGTGCCCGACAGCGGCGTGCCGGCAGCGATCGGTTTTGCCCAGGAATCCGGCATCCCTTACGAGCTCGGCATCATCCGCAATCACTATGTCGGGCGCACCTTCATCCAGCCGACGCAATCGATCCGCGACCAAGGCGTGCGGCTCAAGCACTCGGCCAATCGCGCCGTGGTGGCGGGACAGCGCATCGTGCTGGTGGATGATTCGATCGTGCGCGGCACCACCTCGAAAAAGATCGTGCAGATGATGCGCGATGCCGGCGCGCGCGAAGTGCACTTCCGCATCGCCTCGCCGCCGATCACGCACCCCGATTATTATGGCATCGACACGCCCGAGCGCGACAAGCTGCTCGCCGCCACGCATGACCTCGAAGGCATGCGCCAGTTCATCGGCGCGGATTCTCTGGCTTTCCTCTCGGTCGACGGCATCTACCGCGCCATGGGCTTCGAAGGGCGCGATCCCGTCCGCCCGCAGTTCACCGACCATTGCTTTACAGGTGATTATCCGACCGCCCTCACCGATCTCGGCGCCAGCGAAGCCAGCCCACGACAGCTGTCGCTGCTGGCGGAAGCGATTTAGTCGTCTAGCGCGCTCGTAATGTCGAAGCCCCTCGCTGACCGTATCGCGCTCATCACCGGCGCCTCGCGCGGCATTGGCGCGGCATTGGCGCTGCAGCTTGCGCAGGCCGGCGCGCATGTGGTCGCGGCCGCGCGCACGGTGGGCGGGCTGGAGGAGCTCGACGACAAGATCAAGGCCGCCGGCGGCACCGCCACCTTGGTCCCGCTCGACATGAAGGATTTCGACGGCATCGCACGGCTGGCGCTCTCGCTCAACGAGCGCTACGGGCGGCTCGATGTGATGGTGGGCAATGCCGCTATTCTCGGCGTGCTCTCGCCGCTCGGCCATGTCGAGCCGAAGGACTGGGACAATCTGATCGCCGTCAACGTCACCGCCAATTGGCACCTGATCCGCACCATGGACCCGCTGCTCAAGGCGGCGCCGGCCGGGCGCGCCGTATTCTTAACGTCGGGCCTGAGCTGGCTCGGGCGCGCCTATTGCGGACCCTATGCCGCGTCAAAAGCGGCGCTCAATATGCTCGTGCAAACCTATGTGGCGGAAACGGCATCCACCAATGTGCGGGTGAACGCGTTCAATCCCGGCCCGACGCGCACCCGCATGTATGCGAGCGGCTGGCCGGGCGTCGATCCGCAGACGCTGCCGACGCCGGAGACCGTTGCCGAGAAAATCGTGCCGCTGTGCCTGCCGAGCTGCACGGAGACCGGCAAGCTTTACGATTTCCGCGCGAGGACGTTTTTAGAATTTCGAGCGCCCGCTTGACGGGCTGTACCGACGCCAGGCGGCGGGCTTCAGGTCGATCGTAACCGCCTCGATGGCACTCTGACGCAATTCGTGTCCGTAGCATCACCGCATGTTGCTTGGCGCGCTTCGCCTATTCCTTCTTTGGCCCGGATGCCTGCATCGCCTGTTTGGCTTTTTCTTCGTCTAGGAGCCTTTGTATTTTTTGCCGCTCGGCGTCATCGATCGAGGTATCGAGCAGGTTCTTGAATTGCCTGATATTCATGTCGATAGAATAGAAGAACGGATTCATTGCGAGCCTCCACAGTCATGGGCGATCGGCGGCAGCTCTCGCGGCCCAAGGCAATCGCCAATCGAAGGCCAGGGACCTCGTAGAACGCGCAGAATCTCAGATTAAGGCGGGTGACAAACCAATTCTGAGCAATATCGCTCACATGCAGCGGTGGTACTTTCGCGACATTTTTCGCCGCGCCTCAGTGCTTTCGTTTCGCGCGTCCTTTGAACGGATTGGCTTTTTCCCGCAAAGTCAGGCGAATCGGCGTGCCTGGCAGCTCGAAGCTCTCGCGTAAGGAGTTCACCAGATAGCGCTTGTAGGCGTCGGGCAGCGCGTCGGCGCGGGTGCAAAATAACACGAAGCTCGGCGGCCGGCTTTTTGCCTGCGTGATGTAATTCAACCGCAGACTTCGCCCGGACACCGCCGGCGGCGGATTGGTGCCCACGGTCGCCTCGAACCAGCGATTAAGCGCCGCCGTCCTGATGCGCTTGTTCCACACGTCGTAAGCATCGACGATCGCCTGCATCAGCCGGTCGAGGCCTTCGCCGGTGAGGCCCGACACCGCGACCAGCGGCACGCCCTTGACCTGCGTCAGTTTCTCGTCGGCCAGTTCGCGCAACTTGCCGATGGCGCCTGCGGTCTTTTCTTTCAGGTCCCATTTGCTGACCGCGATCACCAGCGCGCGCCCTTCGCGCTCGACCAGATCGGCGATACGCTGGTCCTGTTCCTCGAAGGCGTTGTCGACGTCGAGCAGCACCACCACGACCTCGGCAAAGCGGATGGCGTTGAGCGCGTCGCCAACCGACAGCTTCTCCAGCTTCTCCTCGATACGCGAACGTCGGCGTAGGCCGGCGGTGTCGTGCATGAGAAACTTTTGCCCCTGCCAGTCGAGGTCGACGGCGATTGAATCGCGCGTGGTGCCCGCTTCCGGCGCGGTGAGCAGCCGCTCCTCGTCGATTAGCCGGTTGATGAGCGTCGATTTGCCGGCGTTGGGCCGCCCGACAATGGCGACGCGGATCGGATGAGGGCGCACTTCGTCGTCCGACCGAGCTTCTTCTCCCCTCTGTTTTGCGGTCAATTCGGGCGCGGCGGCGCACAACGCGTCGTAAAGATCAGCCATGCCCTCATTGTGCTCGGCGGAGATCGCGACTGGTTCGCCAAGGCCGAGTTCGTAGGCTTCGAGCCGTCTTGCTTCGGCCGCACGTCCCTCGCTTTTATTGGCAATGAGCACGGCAGGCTTTCCGGACTTGCGCACCAGATTCGCAAACGCATGATCTGCCGGAGTCGGGCCGGCGCGCACGTCCATAATGAAAAAGATCGCATCAGCCTGCGCGATCGCAGTCTCGGTTTGCGCGCGCATGCGGCCGGAAAGCGTCTCCGGCGCCGACTCTTCAAGTCCCGCGGTATCGATCACCATGAAATCAAGATCGCCAAGCCGGCCTTCGCCTTCGCGGCGGTCGCGGGTGACGCCCGGCGTATCGTCCACCAGCGCCATACGCCGGCCGACCAGCCGGTTGAACAGCGTCGATTTGCCCACATTGGGCCGGCCGACTATGGCAATGGTGAAGCTCATGAGCAGCGATCCAGCCCTGCGCCGGCGGGCGATGCTCTCTTAGCCCGACAATAGGCTCATTGCGAGAAGGTGCCCGGCGGCGGCGGCGGCGGCCAGGCGGTATTGTCCGCCGGTTTTTTGGGGTCCGGCCACGGCGCTTGCGCGGGCTGCTGTTGCGCCTGGCTTGGCGTTGCTGGCCAAGGCGATTGGACAGGGCTTGCCGGCTGTATGGTAATCTGCGTCGGCGCGCGCTGCGCCGTCACCGGCTTTTGTTTCGGCTTGCGCTTGGGTTTCGGCTTCGGCTTTTCCACCGGCTCGATGGCCGCGGTCTTGCTCTCGGGCTTCAAGGCGGCGGAGGCGTCTTCGTCCCCCGGATTGACCTTGGCGCCCGGCGGCAGGGCGTCGGCATTCTGTTCCGGCGCCGGCTGATAGCCCTTCATGTATTCCTGCGGCACGCCCTGCGTCACGCCCGGAACGCCGCCCGGAAACAATTCATGGCGCTCGCCGGGCAGCTTCTTCTTTTCGGCGAGGTGGAAGATGTCGAATTTGTCCATATCGAAGTCCTCGCAACCGGCTAGCAATGCAGCGGTGGCCAGCAATGTCGTCAGCAGGGCGAGGCGGCGCGCGTGGCGCATTTCGATTGCCCTCAACTCTTTCCGCCGCCGGCGATCAGCGCCGCCAGCACTTCGACACGCGCGCGCGTTCCCGGCGGCGTTTCCGCATCGCTCGCGATCATGTCGATATATTTGCGCGCGGCGGCAACATCGTGGTTGCGCCATGCCGACAGCGCCAGCAGTTCGCGCGCGGTGTGACGAAAGGTGTGGTCCGGCGCCGCGAGCGGGACAAGCCGCCGTTCCATCTCGTTGAGCGTAGCGCTATCGACCAGCAGCAGGCCCGCGCGTATCGCGGCGAGATCCTGCAGCGTCGAATCAAGCGAGGGGTCGGCGGCGAGATCGTCATAAGCCTTGACGCCATCGGCGCGCCTCATTTGCGCCAGTTCAGCAGCGGCGCGCAGCCGCGACAGCACCCGATAACCGGCCGGCGCTTCGGCGGCGATTTTTTCGAACGCGGCCTCGGCCTCCTGATGCTTGCCGGCCTCGCTCAACGCGGCCGCGGCCTCGAATTGCGCGCCGGCGGCGGCGGCTTTCTTCGCCTCCCACCACTCGTAGCCGCGCCAGGCGCCGATGCCGACAACGATCACAACGGCGAGCGCGACGATAAAGATGCTGTAGCGTTCCCACAGCTTTTTGAGCTGTTCGCGCCGGACTTCCTCATCGACTTCGTGAAAGATATCAGCCACGAATTGCTCCACCCCTTGGCACTTCGCCCTCCCCGGGCGGAATGCGCGGTAACCTAGCGATGTGGCAGGCGCAAGGCAAAGACTGCGCCAACAATCGTTAATATTTCAAAGAATTAGTGCTTTTTCATCGCATAGACGTGGGCCGGGCCGGGAAAGGCGCGCGCGCGCACTTCGGCGGCATAATCGGCCACCGCCTTTTCGATGCTGGGGCCGAGCTCGCCGTAGCGCTTGACGAATTTCGGCACGCGCGGTGACAGGCCCAGCATGTCTTCTAGCACCAGGATTTGCCCGTCGCAGGCAACGCTGGCGCCGATGCCGATGGTGGGGATATTCACCGCCGCGGTGAGCTTGCGCGCCAGCGGCTCGGCCACCGCCTCGATCACCACGGAGAAGGCGCCCGCTTGCGCCACGGCCAGCGTGTCGTCCTCGAAGCGCGCCCAGTCGCTTTCGTCGCGGCCCTGCGCGCGGAACGAGCCGAGTACGTTGACCGCCTGCGGCGTCAGGCCGACATGCGCCATCACCGGCACGCCGCGCTCGACCAGGAAGGCGATGGTCTCGGCCATGCGGGTGCCGCCTTCGACCTTAATGGCGCCGCAGCCGGTCTCCTTGAGCACGCGCGCGGCATTCATGAAGGACTGTTCCTTTGAGGCCTCGTAGGAACCGAACGGCATGTCGACCACGACCAGCGCGCGCTTGGAGCCGCGCATCACCGCGTGGCCCTGCAGGATCATCATGTCGAGGGTGACTGGCACGGTGGATTCGAGCCCGTGCATCACCATGCCGAGGGAATCACCGACCAGGATCACGTCGCAGTATTTGTCGACCAGGCGCGCGGTGTGCGCGTGATAGGACGTGAGACAAACGATCGGCTCGCCGCCCTTGCGCGCGAAAATATCAGGCGCCGTGAGTCGCGTGATCTCGTCCTGCGCGGACATGAATTTAGTGTCCAAACACCGGCACGCCGATGACGTGGGGATGCAAATACTTGCCAAGCAGTAAATAGATGATGACGCCGAGCATGACGACAATGATGTCGTTGGTCCAGCCGGCCGGCGGCATTGTCGCTCCTTCGTCGCCGCGCCGCTTGAGAGCGATGCGCGCATAGACGCCCCAGGCGAGAAACGAGCCGAACAGCAGGATCGAGCCGAGGTCGCCGTTGGACAAGAGATGCGCGAACGCCCAGGTCTTCACGCCGGCCAGCATCGGATGCTTGAGTTTCGTCTTGATGTGGCTGGGGACGAAGGCGGCGGTGACGAAGATCACCGAAAATAGCATCAGGCCGACGGTGATATTGCGCATGAATTCCGGCGGCGACCAGATTTGCACCCAGCCATGCGCGCGATAGTTTGCGTAACCCCACACGATGAGCGCAAACCCGACCAGCGCGTTGAAGGCAAACAGGGCGCGATAGCCGCCTATGCCGAGGCGCGCGATCACGCGGGCGCGATCGTCACGGAACGAGACGAAAAGATGCGCACCGAGAAACACCGCCAGACCGAGAATGAGGATCGCAAGGCCCATCAGGCACTCCATCGTTGGCGCGGCGCAGTAGAGAGGATGATCCGCGCCGAAGCAAGTGCGGCTTTATGCGGCGTCCGCAGCCCTGCCCTTCACATCCTTGATGTCGGTGAAAACGATGCCCGGCGCGCGCTCGCTGGTGTAATCGAGGATGAACTGGTTGCGCGCCATGAACACGGGGTCGCCATCGAGATCCTCGGCGGCGCTGGAATAATTGGCTTGCACGAAATCGTCGAGCTTTTTTGTATCGGCGCCGGCGATCCAGCGCGCCAGCTGGAATTCCGGGGTCTCGAAGTCAATCTCGAGGCCGTATTCCTCCTTCAGCCGTACCTTGAGCACGTCGAGCTGCAAGGGGCCGACGACGCCGATTAACGCCGGCGCGCCGTCGAGCGGGCGGAACACCTGAACCACGCCCTCCTCGGCCATCTGCTGCAGCGCCTCTTTCAACTTCTTCGCCTTCATCGGATCGCCGAGTTTCACTCGCCGCAAAATCTCCGGCGCAAAATTCGGCACGCCGAGGAAGGAAAATTCCTCGCCCTCAGTCAGCGTGTCACCGATGCGCAACGTGCCGTGGTTGGGAATGCCGACCACGTCGCCGGCATAGGCCTCGTCGGCCAGCGCGCGGTCCTGCGCGAAGAAAAACTGCGGCGTCGCCAGCGTGATCGACTTGCCGGTGCGCGCGAGCTTCGCCTTCATGCCGCGGCGCAGCTTGCCCGAGCATAGCCGCGCAAAGGCGATGCGGTCGCGGTGGTTGGGATCCATGTTGGCCTGTATTTTGAACACGAATGCCGTCATGGCATTTTCGTGTGCGTCCACGGTGCGCGTGTTCGACATTTGCGCGCGCGGCGGCGACGCAAAGGCGGCGAGCGCGTCGAGTAAATCCTTGACACCGAAATTCTTCAAGGCCGAGCCGAAAAACACCGGCGTCAGATGCCCCTCGCGGAACGAGACGAAATCGAAATGGCGGCAGGCATCCTTCACCAGCGCCAGTTCCTCGGCAATCGCTTTCGCGTCGAGCATCGAATTTTTTGCCGCCAGCGCCGCGAGGTCGAGCGGCTGCGGCGCCACGGTCTTGCCGTCGTCGCTGAGCGGACGCATCTCGCCGGTCGCAAGATCATAGGTACCAGCAAAGTCGCGGCCGCGTCCAATGGGCCACGTCATCGGCGCGGTATCGAGCGCCAGCGTCTTCTCGATCTCGTCGATCAACTCGAACGGATCGCGGCTCTCGCGGTCCATCTTGTTGATGAAGGTGATGATCGGAATGTCGCGCAGCCGGCAGACCTCGAACAGCTTGCGCGTGCGCGCCTCGATGCCCTTGGCGGCGTCGATCACCATCACCGCGCTATCGACCGCGGTCAGCGTGCGATAGGTGTCCTCGGAAAAGTCTTCGTGGCCCGGCGTGTCGAGCAGGTTGAACACGCGGCCGTCGTAATCGAAGGTCATCACCGAAGTGACCACCGAAATGCCGCGCTCGCGCTCGATCGCCATCCAGTCCGAGCGCGTGGAGCGACGGTCGCGCTTGGCCTTCACCTGCCCGGCGAGGTTAATGGCGCCGCCGAACAGCAAAAGCTTCTCGGTTAGCGTAGTCTTGCCGGCGTCCGGGTGCGAAATGATGGCAAATGTGCGCCGCCGCTCGACCTCGGCCGCGAGCGGTGAGAGCGTAATCGAATTGGCGGCGGCAAGCGGCTTGTGCATGGCGTGCATGTGGCCGCAATTGCGAGCAAAATCAAGCCGCCACCGCGTTAACCCAGCATCTCCGGAGGGAACAGCCTGCGCAGGTTCAGCGATCGCCCGGCCACCATGAACATGCCGTCGCCGCGGTAGTGGATGGTCTTGGGATATTTCGGCGCCGCCGGCGCGTGCGCCTTGACCACCTCAAAGATGAAAAAATTGTATTTGTCGCGCAGACTGCCGTCGGTCAGCTTGCATTCGAGATTGGCGTAGCATTCCGCAATCAGCGGCGCCTTGACTTCATCGGCGGAAATTGCAGTCAACTCGAATTTCTTGAACTTGTCGACTTGCGCGCCGGAACAGTTGCCGATACCGACCACCTTAGTCGCCAGTTCGACTGTCGGGATATTGATAACGCATTCGCGGCTCTTGCTCACCAACTCATAACTATGATTGCCGCTGGAAATCAGGCAGCCGATGAGCGAGGGGGAAAATTCCAGCACCATGTGCCAGCCCATGGTCATGATGTTGCGCTCGCCCTTGAATGCAGAGCTGACCAGCACCACCGGCCCGGGCTCGAGAAAGCGGCGGATGTCGTAAATAGGATAATCGAGTTTCTTGTAGGCTCTCATGGCTCACCCGAGCGCGTCGGCGTATTGCTCCGGCTTGAAACCGACCAGCACCTTGCCGCCGCCAAGTTCCAGCACAGGGCGCTTGATCATCGAGGGCTGCGCCAGCATCAGCGTGATTGCCTTCTTTCCGGTCAGGCCGGCCTTGTCCTTGTCAGACAATTTATTGAAGGTCATCCCGGCGCGGTTAATGAGCGTCTCCCAGCCAACCTTCTTGGCCCAGCCTTCGAGTTTGCCGCGCTCGATGCCGGCACTCTTGTAGTCGTGAAACGCATGCTCGACGCCGCGTTTGTCGAGGAAGGCACGCGCCTTCTTCATGGTGTCGCAGTTCTTGATGCCGTAAATCGTCACGACCACGGGATCACTCCCACTCGATCGTGCCCGGCGGCTTGCTGGTCACGTCGTAGACGACGCGGTTGACGCCCTTGACCTCGTTGATGATGCGCGTGGCTACAAGCCCGAGGAAATTCATGTCAAACTGATAGAAGTCCGCGGTCATGCCGTCGGTCGAGGTGACCGCGCGCAGGCCCACTACATAGTCATAGGTGCGGCCATCGCCCATGACGCCAACCGTCTTCACCGGCAATAGCACGGCGAAGGCCTGCCAGATCTCGTCGTACAGCCCGCAGCGGCGGATTTCCTCGATGTAGATTTCGTCGGCGAGCCGCAGGATGTCGAGCTTCTCGCGGGTGACGGCGCCGGGAATGCGGATCGCAAGCCCCGGCCCGGGGAAGGGATGGCGACCGACGAAAGCCTCCGGCAGCCCAAGCTCGCGGCCGAGCGCGCGCGCCTCGTCCTTGAACAGTTCACGCAGCGGCTCGACCAGCTTCATGTGCATGCGCTCGGGCAGGCCGCCGACATTGTGGTGCGACTTGATGGTGACCGAGGGGCCGCCGGTGAAGGAGACGCTTTCGATCACGTCAGGATAGAGCGTGCCTTGCGCAAGGAAGTCGGCGCCGCCGATTTTCTTCGCTTCGGCGTCGAACACGTCGATGAACAGGCCGCCGATGATCTTGCGCTTCTTCTCGGGATCCTCGACGCCCTTTAGCGCCTGGAGGAACGTTTCCTCGGCGTCCACGTGCACCAGCGGAATGTTGTAGCTTTCGCGGAACAGCGCCACGACCTTTTGCGCCTCGGCGAGCCGCAGCAGACCGTGATCGACGAAGACGCAGGTGAGCTGCTCGCCGATCGCCTCGTGGATGAGCACCGCGGCGACGGCTGAATCGACGCCGCCGGAGAGTCCGCAGATCACTCTCCCCTTGCCCACTTGCTTGCGGATCTTCTCGATCGCCTCGTCCTTGAAGGCGCGCATGGTCCAATCACCGGAAAGGCCCGCGACCTTGCGCACGAAATTGCGCAACAGCGCGGCGCCGTGTGGCGTATGCACAACCTCGAGGTGGAACTGGGTGGCGTAGAATTTGCGCGCGTCGTCGCCGATGATCGAGATCGGCGAGTTCGGAGCCTTGCCGAGCACCTTGAAGCCCGGCGGCAGCACCGTCACGCGGTCGCCGTGGCTCATCCATACCGGATATTTCTGCCCCTTCACCCAGACGCCTTCGAACAGCGGGCTGTCGGCGGTGACTTCCACTTCGGCGCGGCCGAATTCGCGGTGGTGTCCGCCCTCGACCTTGCCGCCCAGTTGCTGCGCCATCGCCTGCTCGCCGTAGCAGATGCCGAGCACCGGGACGCCGGCCTCGTAAATCGCCTTGGGGGCGCTGGGCGCATCCTTGTCGAGGATCGAGGCCGGCCCGCCGGAGAGGATCACCGCCTTCGGCCGCATGGCGAGGAAGGCCTCTTCCGCCTTCTGGTAGGGCACGATCTCGCAATAGACCCGCTCCTCGCGCACACGCCGGGCGATGAGTTGGGTGACCTGCGAGCCGAAATCGACGATCAGCACTTTGTCGTGCTTGCTGTCTTTCTTGTCGTCTTTTTTGGCCGCCTTCGGCTCAGGATTCGGCTGCATTTGGGCCGCGTTCTTGCGATTTGGGGCGCTATTGGTCAAGGCGGTGTCAGGCTCCGGTTAACTACGCCAGATTTTGAACTATTCAGATAACCCCTCATTAGTGCCGGCGTGAGACATAAAGGGCGAAATTTTCGCCATTTCCACACGTTTGGGGACAATTTGAACTACCACGCCAACCATGTGTCGTTTTCTGCGTCGATCGTCGCCACGCCCGACCGACGCGCGGCGCTGTTTCGCGAGAGTTTTGCCGACATGGCCGAACGGTGGATCCTCGGCTTTGCCTGGGCGCTGGCGCCAAAACGGCTCACCGGTATCCCCAGCCTTGTGCGCATGTGCTTCGACGAGTTCCTCGCCCCCAACTACGCACTGCCCGACCCGGAACAGGCGCTGCGCAACCCACCGGGGCTGGCCGGCATTGCCCATGATTTCACGCCGGAAACGATCCTCGCCGCCTATCGGCGCGGGCTCTATCCGCTGGCGCATGTGGCGTCGATGAAGTGGTGGTCGCCGCCGCAGCGCTCGGTGCTGTTCTTTCCCGAGGCGCATCTGGCCAAACGGCTGCGCCGGCAGATGCGGCAGGGCCAGTACAGCGTCACCTTCGACCGCGACTTCGAAGGCGTGATCACGGCTTGCGCCGGGCGCCGCTTGGGCCGCTGGCACCTCACCTGGATTACGCCGAAGGTCATGCACGCCTACGCGGCCCTGTTCGACGCCGGCCACGCGCATTCCTTCGAAGTGTGGAACGAAAAGGGTGAGCTCGTCGGCGGCGGTTACGGCATTTCGGTGGGCGGCGCTTTCTCCACCGAGTTGCAGTTCTCGCATGAGCCGAACACATCGAAAATCGGCTTAGCCGCGCTCAACTGGCACCTGGCACATTGGGGCTACGCTTTCAACGACGGCAAGCTGATTACGCCGACCTGTCACGACATGGGTTTCCGCGACATCCCGCGCGGCGAATTTCTCATGCGGCTGGAAGAGGCCGGACGGCGGCCGAGTAAGAGCGGGCGCTGGCAGCTGGAAGCGGACGTGGCGACGGTCGCCGCCTGGCAGCCCGACAAAAATTAGCCGTGACGCAGCACGCTGACGAAAAATCCATCCGTTTCCGTCGTGCGCGGCGTCATCAACAGACCTTCGTCGGAAAGCCGCGCCGCCTTGGCGAACATGAAAGCGCGCTCGCCCAGCGCCTTGATGATATCCGCGGGCGGTTGAATCGCAAACTCGGAATGCCGCGAGAGAAAAACGCGCACCTGCGCGCCGTTTTCCTCATAGAGCACCGAGCAGGTGACATAGGCGATACGCCCGCCGGCTTTAAGCAGCGGCACGGCGCGGGCGAGGATTTCGTTCTGCTCCTTTTGCCGCTGATCGAGTGCGCCGGGCCGCATGCGCCACTTGGCGTCCGGATTGCGCCGCCATGCGCCGGTGCCGGTGCAAGGCGCGTCGATCAGCACCAGATCGATGCAGCCAGAAAGATCGTCCAGTTCGCCGCCAACCGACTTTGGCGTGCGCACCTGCACGTTGCGCGCGCCTGAGCGTTTGAGCCGTTCGTGGATCGGTGCGAGCCGCCGCTTGTCGTCGTCGGTGGCATAAATCTGCCCCTTGTTTTCCATCATCGCGGCGAGCGCCAACGTCTTGCCGCCGGCGCCGGCGCAGAGATCGACCACCTGCTCGCCCGGCTTCGCGCACGAGAAGAATGCGGCAAGCTGAGAACCCTCGTCCTGCACCTCGATCATGCCCTTGAGGAAGGCCGGCTCGGCATGGATCGCCGGGCTCTTGGCGTCGGCACCGAGGCGGATGCGGAGCCCCCAGGGCGACCAGCGCGCGGGCTCGGGCTTGAGGTCCGCCAGCATCGCGGCAGCCTCGTCGCGGTCGGCGGCTAGCGTATTGACGCGCAGATCAAGCGGCGCGCGCGACGATAGCGCGGCGCCTTCCTCCGTGCGCTCGTCGCCAAATACGCGAGACAAATGCGGTTCTAGCCATCGCGGATAATCGCCGGCGACATGGGGCGGCGCGCCGTCGAGACTTGCCGTTTCGAGCCGTTCCCGCTCGGCGTCGGTCAGCGGCGGTGGAGCATGACCCACGCCATTGGCAAGATGGCCGATGGCCTCAGCGTTGAGCGCACGCTCGCGCTTGAGCATGCCGAGAAGAATGACGCGCGGGGTGTCGCCGCCCATCAGATATGCGCTCGACGCGCGCCGGCGCAGCGCGTCGTAAACGAGGCCGGCGATGCCGGCGCGGTCGCCGGACCCGGCAAAGCGATGAGTCACGCCCCACGCCTTCAGCGCGTCGGCGGCCGGGCGCCGTTCCGTTTCGATCGTGCCAAAAATCTCGATCGCGGCGGCAAGCCGCGCGCCGGGCGTCATGGCAACCCGAAAAGGATGCGGACAATGAAAATGATCCAGGCAATCAGAAGCACGACGGCGCCGAACGCATACCAGCTGCCGCGAAATCGAATACGGTTGGTCGTCGTGTGAACGACGGCATGCATGATGCGCGTCAAAACGAAGACCCAGGCGAGGATCATGAAGATCAGGTCGGCGTGGCGGGTGATGAGTTCCAGGATCGTCAGCACGTAAAACAGCACCGGCAGCTCGAACTGGTTGCTGAAGCAGTTGCCGACCTGCTGCGTGGGCGCCGGCCAGTTCGGCTCGCGCATGGCGATTTTCGAGGGGTGCACAGCGCGGCTGCGCAGGTCGCGTCCGCGCAGATGCACGAGCCAAATGCCAAGGCCCAGTGTCAGCGCAATCTGAACGAACAGCGGCAGCAGCGTGGATTGGATCGACACGGACTAAACCCTGCTCGGATAGTTCGGGCTCTCACGGGTAATCACTACGTCATGCACGTGGCTCTCGCGCATACCGGCGCCGGAGATGCGCACAAATTCCGCTTTCTTGTGCAGGCCAGCGATATTTTTCGCGCCGACATAGCCCATGGCGGCGCGCAAGCCGCCGGCCAATTGATGCAACACGGTCGCCGCCGAGCCCTTGTAGGGCACCTGGCCCTCGACGCCTTCCGGCACCAGCTTGAGCGAATCCTTGATGTCCTGCTGGAAGTAGCGGTCGGCCGAGCCGCGCGACATAGCGCCAACCGACCCCATGCCGCGATAGGTCTTGTAGGAGCGGCCCTGATAGATGAACACCTCGCCCGGAGTTTCGTCGGTGCCAGCGAGCAGCGAGCCGACCATGGCGCAATCGGCGCCGGCGGCGATGGCCTTGGCGAGATCGCCGGAATATTTGATGCCACCGTCGGCGATCACCGGCGTGTTGGAAGCCTTCGCCGCCTCGACCGCATCCATGATGGCGGTGAGCTGCGGCACGCCGACGCCGGCGACGACGCGCGTGGTGCAGATCGAGCCGGGACCGATGCCAACCTTGATGGCGTCGGCGCCACTGTCGATCAGCGCCTTGGCGCCCTCGGAGGTAGCGACATTGCCGGCCACCACCTGTACTGCGTTCGATAATTTTTTGATGCGGTTGACCGCGTCGAGCACGTAGCGCGAATGGCCGTGCGCGGTATCGACCACGACCAGATCGACACCGGCGGCGATCAGCGCCTCGGTGCGGGCGAAGCCCTTGTCGCCGACGGTGGTCGCCGCGGCGACACGCAGGCGGCCCTGATCGTCTTTGCAGGCATTGGGATTGGCGACGGCCTTTTCGATGTCCTTCACCGTGATGAGCCCGACACAGCGGTATTTTTCGTCCACGACCAGCAGCTTCTCGATGCGGCGTTGATGCAGCAGGCGCTTTGCCTCCTCCTGGCCGACGCCTTCGCGCACGGTGACCAGGCGATCCTTGGTCATCAGCTCGGCGACCGTCTGGCGCGGATCGGTGGCAAAGCGCACGTCGCGGTTGGTGAGGATGCCGACCAGCTTGCCCGGCGCGCCGTTTGCCGCGTTTTCGACCACCGGGATGCCGGAAATACGGTTCTCGCGCATCAAGTCGAGCGCCTGTTGCAGCGTCGCCGTTGGCGCGATGGTAACCGGGTTCACGATCATGCCGGATTCGAACTTTTTCACCTGTCGCACTTGGGCGGCCTGCGCGTCCGGTTCCAGATTGCGGTGGATGACGCCGATGCCGCCGGCCTGCGCCATGGCAATCGCCATCTCCGCCTCGGTCACGGTGTCCATGGCGGAGGCTATGATGGGGATATTGACGGCGATCGACTTGGTGACGCGGGAGCGGATATCGACGTCGGCCGGCATCACCTCGGACGGGCCGGGCTTGATCAGCACGTCGTCGAAAGTGAGCGCCTCGCGCGGGCTTCCGTTGTTTTTACCAGCCATCGCCAACTCCGCCTCACCCGCAAGGCGTCACGGCCAGCTACCGGAGGGTGATAAGACGCCCTCGCGAGGGGTCTCCTCGCCCGGCTTCACGGCCCGCTTTTGGGTTGGCATGGGCCGATAGCACGGCAGGCCGGTGATTCCTAGAGCAATCGCAGATATCTGATATGACCGTGTAAAACCGCCGGCGTCAGCCGGAAAGAACCATCGCGACCGTTACATAGACATGACGCCCCGCCAGAACCAGATTCCGCCGTCGTGAGCTTATGCCGATCCGCACTGACCGCATCGTTCCGCTGATCATCGCGGTCGCCCTGTTCATGGAGAACATGGATTCGACGGTGATCGCCACCTCGTTGCCGGCAATCGCCCGCGATATCGGCAGCAATCCGCTGGCGCTCAAGCTCGCGGTCACCTCCTATCTGCTCTCGCTCGCCGTCTTCATCCCGGCCAGCGGCTGGACCGCCGACCGCTTCGGCGCGCGTACGGTGTTCCGCGTGGCGATTGCCGTGTTCGTGATCGGCTCTATCGGTTGCGCGCTGTCGCATTCGCTCACCGATTTCGTCGTCGCCCGCATCGTCCAGGGCATGGGCGGCGCCATGATGACCCCGGTCGGCCGACTGGTCCTGGTGCGCAGCATCAGCAAGCGCGACCTGGTCGGCGCCATGGCCTGGGTGACGACGCCGGCGCTGATCGGGCCGGTGCTAGGGCCACCGGTCGGCGGCTTCATCACCACCTACGCCACCTGGCACTGGATCTTCATCATCAATGTGCCGATCGGCCTCATCGGCATCGCGCTTGCCACGCGTTTCATTCCCGATGTGCGCGCCGAGCAGCACCACCGTTTCGATCTCAAGGGCATGGTGCTGGCCGGCCTTGGCATCGCCGGCGTCGCCTTTGGGCTGTCGGTGCTGGGCTTGAATTTTCTGCCGTGGACGATCGTGGCGGCATTAGTCGGCGGCGGCGCAATTTTCATTGCCGCATACTTAGTGCACGCGCGGCATACGGATAATCCGGCACTCGATCTCACGCTGTTCCGTATCCCGACATTTCGCGCCAGCGTCCTCGGCGGTTTCACCTTCCGTCTCGGCATCGGCGCCATGCCATTTCTGCTGCCGCTGATGCTGCAGGTCGGTTTCGGCAAGACGCCGTTGCAATCGGGCCTGATCACCTTCACCTCGGCGATGGGCGCCATGGGGATGAAGCTTGCGGCGGTGAACATTTTGCGCCGCTTCGGCTTCCGCACCATTCTCGTTGTCAACGCGCTGATCAGCGCCGGCTTCCTCGCCGCCTGCGCCACGTTCACGCAAACGACGCCGGTTGCGCTGATACTCGTGCTGCTGCTGGTCGGCGGGTTCTTCCGCTCGCTGCAATTCACCAGCATCAACACCATCGCCTACGCGGACATCGAACCGGCGCGAGTGAGCCGGGCGACGTCGCTGGTGAGCGTTGGCCAGCAATTATCGCTCTCCTCCGGCGTCGCCGTCGGCGCGCTTGCCGTGCAGCTCACCGTCCAGGTCCACGACAACGGGCCGCTGATGGCCGCCGATTTCCCGCCGGCCTTTCTGGTCGTCGCGGCGATCTCCGCATTGTCGGTGTTGATTTTTGCGCAATTGCCGCCCGAAGCCGGCGCGGAACTTGCCAACCGCCTGCCGGCGCCCACGGAAGCGAGCGATCAGCGCCCCGGCTGAGATGTTTCGTAGCGTTTTGCATTAACCATATCGGGCACCCAGACTAGGCTAGACGTGCGGATTAACCCAGATTTGCGGGGTGGCAACGTTAATCCGGCCGGTTAATTCGTGCGTCAAACCTGGTCTTACTCGCCCTTCGCGGCGGCGTTGCTCGCAACCACTCTCGCCTCGCCCGGCGCGATGGCCGCCTCGTCGCGTGACGCGCGGACCTGCGCGACACAGACCGAGAGCATGGCCACGCAGCGCATCGTCGCCTGCTCGACGATCCTGAATTCGGGCCGGTTGCGCGGCGAGGCCGCCGGTGTCGCCTACGGCCTGCGCGGACTTGCCTTTCTCGACCGCAGCGATATTGCGCATGCCATCGCCGACTTCAACCAGGCGATCACGCTGGCGCCCGATTTCGTTCCCGCCTACCAGAACCGCGGCAATGCCTGGTACGCCCGCGGCAATTTCGGCGAGGCCATCGCCGATTACGACTGCGCCATCCGGCTCGATCCGAACTCGCCGTCGCCCTACATCAACCGCGCCGCCGTTCGCCGCGACCTCGGCTACATCGACGGCGCCATGCAGGATTACCAGAAGGCGATCAACCTCGACGGCAACAAAGCCGGCGCCTACAGCGGGCGCGGCCAGCTCTATATGCGGTAGAAGGATTACGCCCGCGCCACCGCAGATTTCGACCGCGCGGTCAGGCTCGATCGCAGCGCTGAGAATTACACGATGCGGGCGCAAGCGCGCCAGGCATCCGGAAACAGCAGCGGCGCGGTCTCCGATTTCGCCGAGGCGGCGAAGCTCGAGCCGAAGAATGTCGCCGCGTTGACCGCCGAAGCCGGCCTCTGGCGCAAGCAAGGCGACAACGACGAGGCGATTGCCGCCTATGACCGCGCGCTCGCCGCCGACCAGCGCTCGCCGACAACGTACAAATTGCGCGCCGAAGCCTACGCCGCCAAAGGTGAGCGCAAGAACGCGCTTGCCCACATCAATCGCGCGCTGAAATTCAGCTGGAGCGCCAATTTATTGCGCGTGCGCGGCGCGCTGCGCCTCGATGACGGCGGTATCAAGGGCGCCATGCATGACGCCGACGCGGTGCTCAAGCTTGAGCCGGACAACAGTGCAGCACTGGCGTTGCGCGGCGCGGCCTTCGCCCGCGCCAAGGATTACGGCCGCGCGCTCGGCGAGCTCGACAAAGCCATTGCCGCCGATGCAAGCGATGCCTTGGCCTATGGCGAGCGAGGTCAGGTCTATCTCGCCAAGAACGACGATCATCGGGCGCAGGCCGATTTCAGCAAGGCCATTGATTTGGGCACGATCAGCGTCGCGCCCTATCGCGCCCGCGCCCTGATCGAAAAGCCAAAGGGCGACAACGCAACAGCGTTGAGCGACCTCGACCGGGCGATCAAGCGCGCGAACGTGAAGCCGGCCAACAAACAAATTGCCAAGCAAGAGGAAAAACCGGCCGGCAGCCAGGATTGCAAGAAGACCGCGCAGGCTCAGAAGCAAGCCGCAAAACAAGTCTCGAAAGACGACAAGAACGACAAGAAAGTCGCGCGCGCTGATAAAGGCGCCGACAAGACCGCAGACGTAACGGCGTCATTGCCGCCGAAAGCAACCGCCCCGCCGCATGCTGCGCCCGAGAGCGCACGCCGTGACGACAAGCGCGACACCCGTTCGCATCATGACGCGAACCTGCATAAGGCGCAGAAAAAGCCCCGTCATGTCGTCGAGCGCAAGAAGCCGGCGCCTGTCGCGGCACGTAAAAAGCCGACGCATGTAACGGAGAAGAACAAGTTCTATATCGCGCCCGACCGACCACGCAAACGTCCAGTGAACGCGGCCGCACCGCCACGCCCCGACACGTGCTTCACCGAAATCTGGACTGACAACAAAAGACGCTCGCCGCGGAAGCCGGTCGCCAGAAGATACATTTCCGCGGAATCCGTGCGGCTCGCCGCCGGCTTGATGTGCTTCACCGCCGTAAAGTCGCGCTTGAGAGACGCAAGCAGCGCGGCCTCGGTGCCGCCTTGCAGCACCTTAGCGAGAAACGCCCCGCCCGGCGCCAGCACCTCATGGGCAAACTGCGCTGCGGCCTCGACCAGCGCCATGATCTTCAGGTGGTCGGTTTTGCGGTGGCCGGTGGCGTTCGCCGCCATGTCGGACAGAACCACGTCGGCCGGACCGCCGAGCATGGCTTTGAGTTTCTCCGGTACCGCCGGATCGAGAAAATCGAGCTGCGCGAAATCGACGCCGGCGACCGCATCCATCGGCAGGAGATCGATTGCCACCACGCGGCCCTGCCCCGGCGCGCCGACGCGTCTCGCTGCCACCTGGCTCCAGCCGCCAGGCGCGGCGCCGAGATCGATCACCCGCGCGCCATTCTTCAGCAGCTTCGCCTTGTCGTCAATCTCGATCAGCTTGAAGGCCGCGCGCGAGCGAAAACCTTCGCGCCTGGCGCGCGCCACATAAGGATCGTTGAGCTGGCGCTCAAGCCACTGCTTGGATGACCGCGAGCGGTTCTTGCGGCTCTTGATCCTAACCTTGCTGCGTTGGCTCACGAGATCGCCGCTCCGACCGCGCCCCATACGCCGTCCTCACGCATCATCTGCACCAGCATGCCTTCGCGCAATCCGCGGTCGGCCACGCGTAGGCGCGGGCACGGGAAGGCGCGGCGGATCGCCTCCAGGATCGCACAGCCGGCCAGCACCAGATCGGCGCGTTCGGCGCCGATGCACGGGCTCGCCACCCGGCTTTCGTAATTCATTGCCAAAAGCTGCTCGGCAACGCCATTGATCTCGCCTGCGCTCATCCAGCAACCGTCGACGCGGCTGCGATCGTAGCGTTTGAGATTGAGGTGCACGCCGGCGATGGTGGTCACGGTACCGGACGTGCCGAGCAGGTGGACGCCGCGCAAGGCGTCGCCGCCATGCTCGCGCGCAAACGGCGCGATCAACGCCGCCACCTCGTCGACCATCGCTTCGTAGGTTTCGCGCGTCACGTTATGGCCGCCGTGGCGTTCGGCAAGCGTCACCACGCCGTGCGGCAGCGAAATCCAGCCACGGATTTGCGGCAGCGGCGGACCGCGGCGAACATCGTGCGAGCGATTGAGCCGCACCAGCTCGGACGAGCCGCCGCCGATATCGAACAGCACCACGCCCTCGGCCTGCGGATCGATCAGTGGCGTGCAGCCGGTGGCGGCAAGCGTCGCCTCGGTCTCGCGGTCGATCACGTCTAGTTCCAGCCCGAGCGTCTGGGCGACGCAGGTACGGAAATCGGCGCCGTTTTCCGCCGCGCGGCAGGCCTCGGTGGCGATCAGCCGGGCGCGGGTGACGCCCTTATTTTTCATCTTGTCACGGCAAATGGTGAGCGCGGCGATGGCACGCGCGATCGCCGCTTCGCTCAGGCGGCCGCTGGCGGAGACGCCTTCGCCGAGCCGGATAATGCGGGAAAAGGCGTCCACCACGCGGAAGCTGTCGTCGGTCGGACGCGCGACTAGCAATCGGCAATTATTGGTGCCGAGATCAAGCGCGGCATAAGTTGCCCCGCCGCGATCGCGGCCCAGCCCACCATCCAAGCGTCCAGGCGACCGCCGACCCCACCGGGTGCGTCGCTGCGCCGCCCCGTCTAACGCGGGGTCGAGGCCTGGGGCGTCCCCGGCCCCGCCGCTCATGTCACAAACCTTCCCGCCGCGGCGGACGGCTCCCATGGCCCCGCGAGCGCGGCATTGTTCCCGTTATCGGTAAAAGTGTAACAGCCCGGCAGTCTCGTGCAACCCTGCCCGGCGGGCGGCGTTCTTGTGAAAGCGGCTTTGCTGCTCTATTTCAGGGGTCCGGCTTCCCTCGAACCTAATCCCGGCATGGACGACAGAACACAAGAAACAGCGCTTTCGCTGACCAAATTCGGCATTGGCCAACCGGTGCGGCGAAGCGAAGATCCCACTCTGGTGCGCGGCCAAGGCCGCTATACCGACGACGTCAATCTCCCGGGCCAGGCCTATGCAGTGATGGTCCGCAGCCGCGACGCGCACGGCCTCATCCGCAGCATCGACATTGCCGCAGCTAAAGCGATGCCGGGCGTGCTCGCAGTACTGACCGGCGTCGACCTGAAAGACTACAGCGGGCTGAAGTGCCTTTTGCCGCTGAAAAGCAAAGACGGCTCACCCATCAAATACAGACCGCGCCCGGCGCTCCCTACCGACAAGGTCCGCTTTGTCGGCGATCCAGTCGCCTGCGTGGTCGCGGAAAGCATCGCGCAGGCGAAGGATGCGGCCGAAGCGGTCGCAATCGACATCGAGCCCCTGCCGGCGGTCGTCAGTGCGCGCGAGGCGGCGCAGCCTGGCGCTCCGATCCTCTACGACGAGATCCCAGGCAATATCGCGCTCGATTATCATCTCGGCGATAGCGAGAAGGTTGCCGCAGCCTTCGCCAAGGCCGCGCATGTCGTCAAACTGCCGCTGGTCAATCAGCGCCTGGTCGTCGCCGCGATGGAGCCGCGCTCGGCGATCGGCGAATATGAAAGCAAGAGCGCCCACTGGACGCTGCACTCCAGCAGCCAGGGCGTTTTCGGCATGAAAAACCTGCTGCGCGACATTCTCAACGCGCCCGCCGAAAAAGTGCGCGTACTCACCGGCAATGTCGGCGGCTCGTTCGGCATGAAGGCCACGCCGTATCCCGAATATGTCTGCATCCTGCACGCGGCGCAAATGCTTGGCCGGCCGGTGAAATGGACCGACGAGCGCTCCGGCAGCTTCGTCTCCGATCATCATGGCCGCGACTACGACATGACCGTCGAGATCGCCTTCGACAAGGATGCCATCATCCAGGCCATCCGCCTCACGGGCTTCGGCAATCTTGGCGGCTATTGCTCCAACTTCGGACCGCTGCTGCCAACGGTGAACGTCAGCAAGAACATCGTCAGCATGTACCGCACGCCGCTGCTTGAAGTGGCGACCAAATGCGTCTTCACCAACACGACGCTCGTTTCCGCTTATCGCGGCGCCGGACGCCCCGAGGGGGCGCTGAGCATAGAGCGCACCATGGACTACGCCGCCGCCGAACTCGGCATCGACCGCTTCGAGCTGCGCAAGCGCAATCTGATCAAGGCGCGCGAAATGCCGCACGCCACGCCCGCCGCGACGACTTATGACAGCGGCGATTTCCCTGGCCTGTTCAAGGCCGCGCTCGAACAAGCCGACGTCAAAGGCTTCAAGCAGCGCAGACGCGAGAGCAAGCGCAACGGCAAGCTGCGCGGGCTGGGGCTCGCCTGCTTTGTCGAGACCACCGCGGCGATGACTCAGGAAATGGGCGGCATCCGCTTCAACGCCGACGGTACCGTCACTATCATCACCGGCACGCTCGATTACGGCCAGGGCCACACCTCGGCCTTTGCGCAGGTGCTGGTGGAAAAGCTCGGCGTGCCGTTCGACCGCATCCGCTTGGTGCAAGGCGACAGCGACCTGCTGGCGACCGGCGGCGGCACCGGCGGCTCGCGTTCGGCCATGCTGAGCGGCACCGCCATCATGCAGGCCTCCGACAAGGTCATTGAGCAGGGAAAAAAGCTCGCAGCGCACGTGCTGGAAGCCTCCGCCGGCGACATCGAATTCAAAAGCGGGCGCTTCACCATTGCCGGCACCGACCGCTCGATCGGCATTATGCAACTGGCCGAACGCGCGCGCGACGGCATCGCGCTGCCGGACGGCGCACCGTCATCGCTCGATGTAACGCATGTGACCGATTCCGTGCCGGGAACCTTTCCCAACGGCATTCACGTCGTCGAGGTGGAAATCGATGCGGATACCGGCCTCACCCGTGTGGTGAAGTATTTCAGCATCAATGATTTCGGCACGGTGCTCAATCCGATGCTGGTCGAGGGCCAGGTGCAGGGTGGCGCCGTCCAGGGTCTTGGGCAGGTGCTACTTGAAGGCGCGGTCTATGATACCGACGGCCAGCTGGTGACCGGTTCGTTCATGGATTACTCCATGCCGCGTGCGCACGACGTGTCGATGATCGAAGTCGCAAACCGCCCGGTGCCCACCAAGACCAACCCGGTCGGCGCCAAGGGCTGTGGCGAAGCCGGAGCGTCCGGCGGTCTTCCCGCGGTCGCCAACGCGGTCATCGATGCGCTCGCTGAATACGGAATTCGACATCTCGAAATGCCGATGACGCCGGCGCGCATCTGGCAGGCGATTCAGGATGCCAAACGCGCCAAAGCTTGAATTCCTGTACGCCTCTGACCAATTGTGTTGTGCTGAATTTACCCTCCGTTTATGCGCCTCACCTGGGCGAGGACGTATAAACACTCGGGGGTGACTCGATCGAAGTCGAGCCACATGCGATTTCTGCGACCCGTCGAAATTGCGATCAAAGAATTTCCATGGATTGCCAGCCGCCCGCTGGCCGGGTTATTCAATCCGGCGGCGACGAAATTTTATTCAGAGATCGCGGCCAGCGGCCACGAAGCGGAAGAACTGCTGAAGCTCCTGCCGCGGCATAATCTGATCTACGTGGCAGTGCCGAAATCGGCATCGACGCGCATCCGGCGAACTTTGGCGCAAGCCGAGGGTCGCCATTCGCGCTCGCTGACATCAGCCGGCCGCTCGCGGTACCGCGGCCCCTATGGCCCACGCAACATCACCGTCGGCTCGTTTTATCGCCTGGCGATGAATCCTGAAACGCTGCGATTTTCCTTTGTCCGCAATCCCTACGCGCGCGCGGTATCGTGCTGGAGCGACAAGTTCGCCAACAAGCCGCTGGTACCTGGAAACGCTTTTATGAACACGTATATTGCGATCAGGCAAGACGTCGACCCTAAGCTTCCGGCGGGATCGAACCGCACGTTGTCGTTTGCCGAGTTTGTTGTCTTTGCCGCGGCGGCAGCGCAAGCGCGCCGTGACATTCATCTGCAGGCGCAAGACGACATTCTCAGCATTCCCGGACTGCCGCTCGACTTTATCGGCAAGCTAGAGACGTTCGACGCGGATTTCGCCCGTGTGCTGGACCATCTGAATGCCAGCGATGCGTTGCGCCGCGAGGCGGCGATCCCGCTCAACGAATCCCACCACGACGATTGGCCGATCTATTACACGCGCGAACTCGCCGACCGTATCTATCGCGCCTACGAGCGCGACTTCGATCGCTTCGGCTACCGCCAGGCGATCGGTGACGGCGGCGGTGCGGTCAGCCTCGCGGCCAGCGGCTAGCCGTCAGGCCGGGCCGGAAAGCTTCAGGTTCTTCAGCGGCAGCGAACGCGCGCGGGTGCCGGTCGCCGCGAAAACCGCGTTGGCGACCGCCGGCGCCGTCGTCGCCGTGCCGGGCTCGCCGATGCCGCCCCATTTACTGCCGCCAGTGAGCGCGGGGTAGACTTCGATCTTCGGCGCGTCAGCAAGCCGGACCATCTCGTATTGATCGAAATTATTTTCCTGGATGGCGCCGTTCTTGATGGTGAGGTCGCCATAAAGCACCGCCGACAATGCGAAGATGATGCCGCTTTCGATCTGCGCCTCGACGATTTCCGGATTGACCACATGGCCGCAGTCAACGGCGGCGACGACACGGTCGACCCGCACCTCACCCTTCTTGCTCACGGTCACCTCGGCGACCTGGCCAACGATGGTGCCGAAACATTCGTGGATGGCGATGCCGCGTCCGCGGCCGGCGGCAAGCGGTTTGCCCCAATTGCCCTTCTCCGCGATCTTGTCGAGCACACCGATGAAATCCGGCCGATGTGCGAGCAGCGCGCGGCGAAATTTGTAGGCATCCTTGCCAGCCGCGTGCGCGAGCTCATCGATATAGCTCTCCATGAAGAAAGCATTCTGCGATGAGCCGACCGAGCGCCAGAAGCCGACCGGAATGTGGGTGTTCTTCATCATGGCGCCAACGCGTAGGTTCGGAATCTTGTAGTTGGTGTTGGCGATGCCTTCGGTCGCTTGCGGCTCGAGACCACCGCTGGCGCGCATGCCGCTCGAATACCGGATCGAGCCGACGGCGATCCTGGCGTCGAACGCAACCGGAATCCCATCCGAACCCAGCGCCGCCTTCAGCCGCACCGCCGCTTGCGGCCGGTAGCGGTCATGCGTCATGTCCTCTTCGCGCGTCCACACCAGCTTGACCGGCTTGCCGACCTCTTTGGCGACGAGGATCGCCTGGCACATTTCGTCGTTGGTGCCACGGCGGCCGAAGCCGCCGCCGAGGAAGCAGTTGTGGATGTTGATGTTCCCCGCCGGCAAGTCCGATGTCGCAGCGGCGAGATGCAGTGCGCCCATGGGCACCTGCGAACCGACCCAAATGTCGAGCTTGTCGCCGTTAAAATGCGCGGTGGCGTTGAGCGGCTCCATCTGCGCGTGGGCGGCGTGCGGGGCTTCGTAAAGCGCTTCGATGACTTTGCCGCCCTGCGCGAAAGCGCTCTCGACGTCACCGTCATTACGCGCGCTGATCATCGGCCCGTCGAGGGTGTCACGATAGAGTTTGGCGAACTGAGCGCTGTCGGTCTTGCCGGCGGCACCGGTCTCCCATTCAGGCTTGAGCAGCGCCAGCGCTTCCTTCGCGCGCCAGAAGCGGTCGGCCACCACGGCCACCGCGTCGGCGAGCTTGACCACCTGCAGCACCCCGCGGCGTCCCTTGACGGGCGCCTCATCGACGCTCTTGAGCTTGCCGCCAGCCACCGGGCAGGCATTGATCGCGGCGTACACCATGCCGGGAATGCGTGTGTCGATGGCAAACTTCGCCGTGCCGTTGATCTTGAGCGACGTATCGAGGCGCGGCAGCGACCTGCCGATCAGCGTGAACTGGTCCGGCGTCTTGATCGCCGGCTCTTTGTCGAGCTTGATTTTGGCGGCATCGGCGGTGAGCGCACCGTAATCGAGGCTGCGGCCCGACGGTTTATGTGTGACCTTGCTGTTGGCGGCACTGCATTCCGCCTCCAGCACGTTCCAGCGCCGCGCCGCCGCGGCAATCAGTCGCACACGCGCGCTGGCGCCGGCTTGCAGCAGCATCTGCCACGACGTGCGCACGCCGCGGCTGCCGGCTGTAACCATGTCGCCGTAGACGCCATGTTCGCGCAAATTGCGCGTGGCCGAGGCATATTCGACCTTCACCTTCGACCAGTCGCATTCGAGTTCTTCCGCGACGATCATCGGCAGCGCGGTGATAGCGCCCTGCCCCATTTCATTGTGCGGCGAGCGGATCAAAATGCTCCCGTCCGGATCAATGGCGAGAAAGGCATTGATCTCGTTCGGCGCGGCGTCGTTGCCGTAGGGTTGCGCGCCGATCGTTGCTGCATCGGCGAGCGCCGGAAATGCAATACTGATGGCGAGCCCGCCGGCGGTTGAGGCCGATGCGACGACGAACTGGCGGCGAGTGATAGCTTTGTTCATCGCTTTCTCCCGCTCAGGTCTTCATCAGCGCCGCGGCGCGATGAATGGCGCGGCGGATGCGGACATACGCGCCGCAGCGGCAGATATTGGTGAGGTTGGCGTCTATGTCGGCGTCTGTTGGCCGCGGGTGCTCCTTGAGGAACGCCGTCGCTGCCATGATCTGCCCGGACTGGCAGTACCCGCATTGCGGTACGTCCTCGGCGAGCCAGGCCTGTTGCACCGGATGCTTGCTGTCGCCCGACAGGCCCTCGATCGTGGTGATGTGCTTTCCGGCGACATCGCCGATCTGGATGCTGCAGGAGCGCATGGCCTCGCCATCGATATGCACTGTGCAGGCGCCGCATTGCGCGATGCCGCAGCCGAACTTGGTGCCGGTCAAGCCGATCTCGTCGCGGATGGCCCAGAGCAGCGGCGTTTCCGGCTCGATGTCGAGTTGATGCTCTTGTCCGTTAACGGTGATGGAGATCATGACGTCTTCCTCGAAACCAGCTGGTGTCGCGCCGCTACAGCCAATTTCGACGCTATTGGTTGCCTATTCTAACACCGGCGGGCGGCGTTCCTATTCATAGCCGCTTGTCTTTATCGCCATTTTATACGCCTGTGCGATGCATGCTGACGAGGCCTGCTCTGCCCGGCGAGCATGCCAAACCCAATGGAAACGCGCTGGATTGGCGCCGGCAGCCGGGCCATAGTCCGCGCCGTGCCGGGAATTTGAAGTAATGAGCGAGACGACGGAACTGTTAGCCGCAATCCGGCCCGGATATGCCCGCATCGTCGGCTTGACCAGCGCCGCACATTTCGTCTCGCATTATTACATTCTGCTGTTGCCGCCGCTGTTTCCCTTTGTGCGCGCCGAATTTGGCGTGAGCTACACGGAAATCGGCTTGGCGCTCGCCGCATTCAATATCGTCTCGGCGGCGCTGCAGACACCGGCCGGATTTCTCGTGGACTGGCTCGGCGCGCGCATCTTGCTCATCATCGGCCTGCTGATTGGCGCGGCCGCCTTTACGGTCGCCGGTCTGTTCCACTCGTTCTGGCTTTTCGTCGCGATGTTCGCGCTTGCCGGCGTCGGCAACACCGTCTACCACCCCGCCGACTACGCGCTGCTCTCGCACCACGTTCCAGCCAGGCGCATCGGCCAGGCTTTTTCGGTGCACACCTTCTCCGGCATGCTCGGCTCGGCGGCCGCGCCCGGCAGCCTGCTGCTGATGCAGAGCATGTGGGGTTGGCGCGGCGCTTTCATCGGCGCCGGCGTGCTTGGCTTTGCGGCAGCGGCATTGCTGCTTACCATGACCGACGACAACGAGACGGTGCACGCCGCGGCGGCGGCGCGCAGCGCGGAGACGAAGAGTGGCGGCTGGCGACTTCTGTTGTCGCCGCCGATTCTGCTCAACCTCGCCTTCTTCGTATTGTTGGCGTTGATGAGCGGCGGCATGTACAACTATTCGGTGGTCGCGCTCGGCGCGCTTGAGGGAACGCCGGTCGCCGTTGCCAATACCGCACTTTCCGGACACCTGCTGCTGTCGGCGATCGGCGTCCTCATCGGCGGCATGGTGGTCGGGCGCACTACGCGGCACGGCACCGTCGCCGCCCTCGGCCTTGCCGTCATTGTCGCTCTCGTCTTGCTGATAGCCTATGTCGGTCTCGGCTCGTGGCTGCTCGTGCTGGTGATGGCCATCTGCGGCTTCTTCTTCGGAGTCATCATGCCGTCGCGCGACATGATCGTGCGCGAAGTCACCCCGCCCGGCTCGTTCGGCAAGGTGTTCGGTTTCGTCACAACAGGCTTCAATCTGGGCGGTATCGTTTCGCCGCTGATGTTCGGCGCCGTCATGGACCACGGCAGCCCGCGGCTGGTGTTCCTGCTGGTGGCCGCTTTCAGTGCACTGGCGATTATTACGGTGGCGACGCGGTCGCGCCGTGCGATTTGAACGCGGTCAGGCGAGCTTTTTCAGAAGCCGCATCTGTTCGGCCTCTTCTTCGGCGTGCATCGATTCATAAAGCGCCAGCAGCAATTTTTGCGCGCAGAGCGACTTGTAAAGCTCCAGCACCATGGCACGCAAATTGTCATCGGGAATGTTCAGCGTACCGCCGAGCCCTTCCACCTCACACAGTTTAACGGCCTGGCGGAATGTCTCTCTCTGCTCACAAACCATTCTTAGCATTGCCGGCGGGCGTCGCTCCGGCGCAAAAACCGGATGCGGCGCATCGTGAATGTAGCTCACGTCCACCACCTGCGAATGATCGGCATAATTTGCCATTTCGCGATACTCGTTCGCCCCGCCCGGCGTCGTCGCTGCGACGATCGCATATGCGGTGATGCCCGCAGGCATCGGCCGCATTTTTTTTCGTACTCGTCCCTTTTTCGGCATGTGTTGGCTTCGACCAGCACCCCGCGTGCGCCATGCTTGCGATAGAACAGATACGTATTGCTGGTTTGGGATGGATGATTAGCGCCGGTCTCGATGTAGAAAATGCTGCCCGGCGTCCGGCCGAACCGGCGCAGGACCGGCACCAGCAGTGACTCTACGATCAGATCTTCATTCTTCTGCGCGTAGGTCTCGGAAAAATAGGTATCGAGAGCGGCGGGGTTTACGCCGTTGAGTTCACACTCGCCCCGGATGAATGCGTTGTTGAGAATTACTTTGTTCATTGGTCCCCGGGCCGTTCCGATCCATCTGATACCGCCTCCATATCTAATTCAATCGAAGATTCTGCGGTACCGGATGACGGCATTTCCGGGGTTTTCCCTTCGACGCAAGGTGTGATTCTTTGACCATCTGATTCGGAGGGAACAGATGATCAAATACAGCAAAGGCCAAGTCCGGCAGTTAAAGAAGGCGCTGCGATGCAAAGGGCGCCCAGAATAGCGCCAGCGCATTCTGATGGTGCTGCGCGAAAGCGGGATGACACAGCCTGCGATTGCCGAAGCGATGGGCGTGTCATTGAGTACGGTGAACCGAGCGCACAAGACTTATGACCACGGCGGGCTCAAGGCGCTCAAACCCAAACCGATCGGTGGACGCCAACGCGAAAACATGACCTTGGCGGAAGAAAAGGCGCTGCTCAAGCGTTTTGCGAAAGCCGCTGGAGCCGGCGAAATGTTAAACATCCACGATCTCAAGGCGGCCTACGAAAAGGCCATCGGGCACGAAACCAGCAACAGCATGTTCTATAATCTTCTGGCCCGGCATAGCTGGCGCAAGCTGATGCCGCGTCCCTTTCATCCCAAACGCAACATAGCGGCTCAAAACTCATTTAAAAAAAACGGCTTTCCAAATGCTGTGAGGAAAGCCAGGCGGGCTTCCGCCAGGCGCGGTCGTCGCTTGCGGCTCATGTTTGCCGATGAAGCGCGGTTCGGCCGGATCAACCGCCCGCGCCCGTGCTGGGCTCGAATCGGTACCAGGCCCGAGGTCGCCTCCCAGCTCATTCGCGAATACATCTACTTGTACGGCGCGGTCTGTCCGAAGGACGGGGCTTGCGTCTATCTGATGATGCCGACATCGAATACGGCGGGGCGCGGTTGGTTGCCCGAGAGTTAAGGAGAAATGACCGGGAGGCGTTATGGTCTTGTCAAACCGGCCAAATTGCCCCATGTGAGGCGCTTCACAAGACGCATGGCAGGCTGTCCCTGGCCCAATTCCGCGTCGTTGGGGGATAGTTCAACGGTAGAACATCGGACTCTGACTCCGAGAATCTTGGTTCGAATCCAGGTCCCCCAGCCAAAGCTAAGTTGTCGGGGCTACTGCGAAATTCCAAAAATTCAAGCAGAACAAAATGGGGATATCGGCTTGCCAGCCGTTACCAATCCTTACCAAGCATTTTCAATGAGTTACGAGCGTGGTCGGATTTTCCGGGGCACATGATGGGCACATGGGCCATCTTAATACGACCTTCGCCCAAACACGCTTTGTTCACGCCAGTAGTTCGCATCATCAACATTATCGGCACTCGAATATGCGCGCGGTGTGATGGCTTCTCCTCTTGCGGCCGATATTGTTCGCAAAAACGAGGCAATGCGCTGTCCGTCGTCAGATAATTTGAGACAGATGGCGATCTGATTTACGGGAGTGACCGGCTCATCTGGTTTTAGTTTATGCGGCTTTCTTTTGATGCTGCAAGCGTCGATTCTGGATTGCGTTGCGTTTGATCCTTTCTCTTTCCAACAGGATTGTTTGACCGCGCCCGAAGTAGACGTCGGCCGGCGTTAGATTGCTCAAGCTCTCATGATAGCGCCGATGGTTGTAGTGATCGACGAACCGGCCAATGCTGGCCTCAAGATCACCCGGCAGGTAATAGTTTTCCAACAGGATGCGGTTCTTGCGCGTCTGATGCCAGCGCTCGATCTTGCCCTGTGTCTGCGGATGATAGGGCGCGCCGCGAACGTGACCCATGTTCTGTGTATCCAACCAATCTGCCAACTCAGCCGAGACATAGCTGGAACCATTATCGCTGAGCAGGCGCGGCTTATGGATAACCCAAGCCTGATCACAGCCTGAGGCCGGCACCGCACGTCAACGGAGTTTGGAACATCGGCCCGAGCATGGTGTTGTCGACGACCACCGGAGGGCGATAGCCTTGCGTCTTCTCCAACTCGCCGGCGATGGCTGCGCAGGCGCCGAGATCGACCAGCCCGTTGGTCGGGTTGGCCGGCGTCTCGAGCAGGATCAACCCTATCCTACCCTTGGCACTCGCAGCTTGCGCGGTCTTGCGCATGGCGGCGACATCGAGCCCATCCGGAAAGCCGAAGGCGGTGACGCCGAAGGTGCCCAACTGGTTCTTCAGCAATGTCTCCGTGCCGCCATAGAGCGGCCGGCTGTGCAGCACCGTGTCACCGGCCCTGAGTAAGGCGAAGAGCGTTGTCGAGATCGCCGCCATGCCGCTGGCAAAAACGGCCGCATGTTCGGCCTGATCCCAGATCGCCAGCCGGTCCTCCAGGATTTCGAGATTGGGATTGTTAAAGCGCGAGTAGACCAAACCCGATTTCTCGCCGGGCCGCAGCTCGCGGCGTCCGGAGGTCAGGTTGAAGAAGTCCTTGCCCTGCTGGGCGTTCTCGAACACGAAGGTCGAGGTCAGGAAGATCGGCGGTTTGAGGGAGCCTTCCGAGAGCCCAGGCGAATAGCCGTAACTCATCATCAGCGTCTCGGGGCGGAGACGCCGGTTGGCGATGCGATCCTTATGATAATTATCGGCTGTCAAGCCGTGACTCCGGCTGGCGTTCTATTGCGCCATCCTATGGCGATGGCGGGCATTGCTAGTGGCTGCGATGTGGTCAAGCTGATTGCGTGGCAAAGCTTCCGGTGAGCCAGAAATGGCTCGATCGTCTCGGCGATAAGCACGATTGCCCTTTCCGAAAATCATATCCGGACATAACGGTGATGTAGCCCGGCCAAGATCGGAATGGCGGCGATGGCTGTCCCTGTCGTAAATCAAATCCGGACATATTGATGATGTAGCCCGCCCAGAACCGGACGGCAATGAATATGACCGACGGTCCCTATGGCGCGCGGTACGGGCGCATCCTTCTCTAGGGACAAGTGCGTACCTCATTGTAATATTTCATGTACGACAGCAACACGTGACGAAGATGTCGTTCGCCCAAGACGATGATATGATCGACGCATTCTCTGCGGATCGAACCGATCGGGCGTTCAGCATATCCGTTTTGCCACGGGGAGCGCGGCGACGAAGGTCGATCACGAATGCCCATTGATCGAAGTTTGCGGATGAAGATCTCACCATAGGCTCCGTCCCGATCCCGGATCAGATAGCAGGGAGCCTGTTCCCAGCCGCAAGCTTCAGTGATCTGATTTGCGATCCATTCCGCGGTCGGATGCGCGGTAACGCCAAACCATATGATCTGTCTTCGACCATGTCCCACAATCAACAAGCCATAGAGCAGACGAAATAAGATTTTCGGCACGACGAACAGATCCATCGCTGCGATGCCGTCGGCATGATTATGAAGGAACGTCTTCCTGTCCTTTCCGAAAATCATATCCGGACGTATTGATGATGCAGCCCAGCCAAGATCGGAATGGCGACGATGGCGCCAGATCGTTGGACTGTTCGATGCAAGGGCGCATCTTTCTCTAATGCCAAGTGCGTGCGCGCTTGATTGTAATATGACGCATAGCCGGAAAGAATTCGCCGCAGGTGAGCCTCGCTGAAGATGATCATTTGGTCCAGGCACTCGCGGCGCAAGGTGCCGATCAGACGTTCTGCATAGCCATTTTGCCATGGTGATCCAGGCGAGATCGGCCGGTCGCGGATATCCATCGCCCTCACCCGGCGCTGGAAGGGCTGCCCGTAGGCACTGTCATTGTCGCGCACCAGATAAGTCGGCGCTGATGCCCAGGGAAACGCTTCGGTGATCTGTCGAGCCAGCCACTCGGCCGTCGGATGCCGTGTCACCTCGAACCACAGCAACTGGCGCCGGCCATACCCCAGAACCACGAATGCAAATAAGTGATCAAAGGTTAGCGTCGGCACAAGGCACATATCGATGGCAGCGATCGCCTCAGCGTGATTTCTTAGAAATGTCCTCCAGGTTTGCGATGGCGACTTCGGAGGCCGCGCCATGTATTTCGAGATTGTCGACTGGGCGACCTCAAAGCCAAGCACCAGAAGCTCGCCATGGACCCGGGACGCACCCCACAGCGGGTTTTCCCTGCTAATCCTCTGGATAAGATCACGCAGGCCACGATCGATCTTGGGACGTCCTGCCCTATTTCTAGACTTCCACCGCCAGAACACTTTAAAACCAGCGCGATGCCACCGCAGGATGGTCTCCGGCTGAACTACCTGGGCCATGCCGATTAGGCTCGGCCAGAGCCGGATCATCCATATGAGCAGCGCCCGGTCACTGACGCGCAATCGAAGACGAGTTGGGGCCCGTCGCAAAGCGATGGCGAGCTGATGGCGAAGAAACAAGTTCTCAGCCTCAAGCCGGCTCCTCGACTTGAATAGGTCGCCGACGAACATTCCGAGTGCGTACAGGATTGCAAACATCGCTATCAACGATGCAATGATTCTGCATTACGATGCGAATCTCGCCCGGATGGAATTTTCGGAAAGGACGGGTGACTTGGCCTCACGCTTCAAAGCCCGCAACGCCCGTAGTTCGTCGCCCAGCACCGGATGCGTTGAGGTTGCCCCGCCCTTTGCTCTGCGAAGGTAGATGCTGCCACTTTCAAACTCGACATCGGACCATTGCAGCGAACAAACCTCTGAGGCCCGCAATCCGTGCCTGTATGCAGTCAGCATCATGGTCGCGTCACGTTGCCCCCAGCGATTGCCCTTCGCGGCCTCGATCAGCTTGCCAACCTCCCGCTCGGTCAGATGCTCTCGCGGTCGCAGCTGAGCGTTCGGGCGCCGCAGCGGCATAACTGTCCGATTTTCTTTGCTTGGCGATACCAGTCTGAGGCGCGGAATTGCCATGTGCTGTGCCCTTCATCGATGTTGCACTGGCGGGATTCTATGAGGAATACGGACAGTCACCGAGCACAATCAGCGAAAGATTGATTCGTTGTTTGAAGCCGCTTTGAATCATTGTTGCGCGGCGATTGGAACAAGCCCACAAGGTGCGTGGTTTGGCTGGATTTCGAATCGTTGGTTTCCGCGGCCGGAATCTGGTCCGGCGCGGGTGCTGACGGCGGCAGCGGCTCGCCGACGGCAAGCCGCATCGGTGCGATCTCCTGCTGCTGAGTTACGATGATCTCTTGCGCCATGCGCCTTAACTGCTCGTTGTGCCCGTAGCGCAGCTCTGCCCTGGCCATGTCGATGGCGCCATGGTGGTGCGGCACCATCATCGCCACGAAGTCGCGATCGACGTCGCCCGACGGATAAATTCCCATATCGACCATCATCTTCGACATAGCGCTGACATTATCAGGGAGGAATGGTGCTTCCTCATGCGAGGCGTCGCGGAAATGCGCCGAGCAGATCGCGGCGATGTAGTCGGCGAGCGATTGCGATTTTTCCGAGCAGCCAGCGAGCAATGTCGGCGCTGCAAGGAAAGTCGCGGCAATTAGGGTCATCTTCGAGCCGACGAGCGATCGAAACGTGGGCGACATGGGGTAGCTCTCCATTGACATCGAGAAGCTGATCGCCGACACAGGCGGCGATAGATCATACTAGCGCAACGTAGACCCTCCCGCCGACTGGAGCGAAGGGTGCACCCAATGGAAGGGCCATTCAGCGCCACGGGCGTTTCGAGATGCGGCCTATCCTCGGTGAATTCCACCACCAGTACGTCCGGATTTAATTTGCGATAGGGACAACAGTCAGGCCACATAATGGAGCTTACATGCGAAGCTGATCAATCGTGTTGCAATGCTGTCCAGCTCTGTCTTAATGAGCAGAGGTAACGGCAAAGGGAAGCTCAATGGGCTGGATTAAGCGCTTGTTCGCTCCGCACATTGTCGTGATGTCCAAGCCCTATTCAAACGGAAAAAACTGGTCATACATATTTGGCGACGAAAACAGTTTTGAATTGCGAAAAAGCCAGACCGAGGAAGATGCATATAGTAGCTACAGAGCCACCCTGACGGGGATACAGCTAGGCCCGGCTGTAATTTATATCAGGCTTATCGAGTTAGATGTTGAGCAGGCGCAGGCCGTGGAACGCGAAGCGGATTCTTATCTCAAAGTGATTGAACGCAATCTGTGAAATCAAGAGCCCCGTTCGTCAGACTTTGTGGTAACCGTCTCAACAGACAGAGAGCAACTCGCTTAATAACGGTCGCGGCGTTGGCGCACCCTGCACCGGTGTTATCTGTCCTATCCGAAAATTTCATCCCGGCGTAGATTCGCATGCTTGGGTAGAATCGTTCCATCGTTGAGAATGATACTTGCAAGCCTTTTTGCACTTGGGATGTTTGTCGCCGACCTGTTTAAGTCGCGCAGCAGCCTTTAAGCCGAAGAATCTGGTCCTTCGTCATCAGCTGAATATCGCATTGCGGCGTGCGCCTCCTCGACTGCGGCTGCTCGGTAGTGATAAGGCGCTCATGGTTTGGCTGGTTCGGCTCTGACTTAGCCTGCTTGGTGCGGCCCAGGAAGTTCAGCCCGATACAATCCTGCGCTGGCATCGTGCAGGCGTCAGAGCCTATTGGCGGAATCGGCAAGGACGGAGTTGGCGCGCTTTTAGCAGCGCGACCATAGTCGGTGTTTGCGACCATGCCGTAGGCGTTGTACTATTTTTAGGACAATAAGATAATTTGACTAATCCCTCGGCCACTTGATCGATTGGATGTCAACCTTGGCTAAATCCGGCGTCGGCGCCAATGTCAAAAGAAAAGAAGACGACCGCTTCCTCCATGGCCGCGGCCAATACATTGGCGATATCCGTTTTCCGCGGATGCGCGAGGTCGCCTTTGTGCGCAGCCCGGTCGCCCATGCCCGGCTGAAGGCCGTTATCGTACCCGAGCATCTGCGCGCCTCGGTGTTCACCGCGCACGATCTGACGGCGTGCTGCCGATCCGGGCGGTGTCGCCGCTGCCGGGCTTCCAGGTGTCGGAGCAGCCGCCGCTGGTCACCGACAAAATCCGCCACGTCGGCGAACTGATCGCGATGTGCGTCGCCGACACCCGCGCGGAAGCCGAAGACATCGCCGCGCAGGTCGTCGTCGAATACGAAGAGCTGCCGGCGGTCGTCGACATGCTGAAGGCGCAGGAGCCGGGCAGCGTGCTGGTGCACGACACGGTCAAAGCGCAACGTCTATCTCGAGGTCGGCTATGACGGCCGACATCGAGGCGGTCGCCAAGAACGGCGCCGGTGAAGGTCACGCGCGAGCTGCGCACCGCGCGCCAGGTCATGTCGCCGATCGAGTGCCGCGGCTTCATCGCGCAGTGGGACACTCGGCTGCAGCCAGTTGATCCTGCACGGCGCAACCCAGTTTCCGCACGTGGTGCGCACGCGGCCTGGCGCAGGTGCTGCAAATTCCCGAAATGCAAATCCGCGTCGTCTCGCCCGACGTCGGCGGCGGCTTCGGCTACAAGGCGATCCTGGCCGGCGAGGAAATCTGCCTGTGCTGGCTTGCCATGCGCGTGCGGTTATCCGGTGCGCTGGCTGGAAGACCGGCGCGAACATGCTCACCGCGAACGCGAATTGCCGCGAACATCACTACGTCATGACGGCCTACACCGATCGGACACGGCAAACTCCTCGCCTTCGAGGCCAAGGCCGCGGTCGATTCCGGCGCCTATTCGGCCTATCCGTTCACCTCGGCGATCGAGCCCTCGCAGGTCAGCGCCATCCTGCCCGGCCCCTACGACATTCCGGTCTATCGCTGCACGACCGCGGCGGTCGTCACCAACAAGTGCCCGCAACTGCCCTATCGCGGCGTCGCGCGACCCGAACTGTCTGCTATGCCATGGAGCTGATGATCGACGCGATCGCGCGGCAGATCGGCAAGGAGCCGCTACGAGGTGCGCGCTCGCCAATCTCGTACGCCCCGAGCAGATGCCGTTCGACAACGTCACCGACAAGCATTTCGACAGCGGCGACTATCCGCAGCTTCTGCGCAAGGCGGTCGACGCCATCGACCTGCCGGGCGTGCGCGAGCGGCAGACAGCGCGGCGAACCGGACGGCCGGCTGATCGGCCTCGGCATCTCGGTGTTCTCCGAGCAGACCGCGCACGGCACGACCGCCGACGGCAAGCGCCGCGCGCTCTACGAGCAGGCCTTCGCGCGCATTACGCCGGACGGTCGGCTCGAGGTGCGCGCCGGCATCCAGAGCATCGGGCAGGGGCTGGAAACCACGCTGGCGCAGATCGCGCAGCGAGTGTCTCGGCATCGACATCGAGCGACGTCCAGGTCAAGCTCGGCGACACCGAACTGTCGCCCTATTCGAGCGGCGCCTGGGGGTCGCGCGGCATCGTCTGGGCGGGCGGCGCGACCGCGCGTGCCTGCAAGGAACTGGCGGAGCGCGTGGCGCGCATCGGCGCGGCCATGCTGCAGACCGACGTCAACTCCGTCACGGTGCGCGACGGCGGCGTGTTCGGCCCGAGCGGCAACGTGTCGCTGAGCGACATCGCGCGCGCCTATCTATCTCGCGCCCGCCGAATCTGCCGGGCGATATCGACCCGCACGGGCTCGAAGTCACCGGCGGCTATGCGCCGACGCGCCTGACCGGCATTCACACCGGCTCGGCCCACGCCACGGTCGTTGCGGTCGATCCGGAAACCGGCGGCGTCGAGATTCTCGACTATGTCGTGGTGGAAGACGCCGGCATGCTGATCAATCCGATGATCGTCGACGGCCAGATCATGGGCGGCACCGCACAAGGCATCGGCGCGCGCTGTTCGAGGAAATGCCGTTCGATGCGCAAGGCCAGCCGCTGGCCTCGACACTCGCCGACTATCTGCTTGCCGGGCACCGCCGAGGTTCCCAACATCCGCGTGCTTCACATGGAGACGCCATCGCCCTACACCGAGTTCGGCATCAAAGGCGTCGGCGAGGGCGGCGCGATCGGCCCGGGCGCGGCGATTGCCAACGCCATCAACGACGCTATGCAAGCAATTCGGCGTTGAGCTTTGTGAGATTCCGATCACGCCGCGTCGCATTCTGCATGCCTTGTCGGCGCGTGAACCAAAGTCCGCCAGTCCGATAGGTACTGCGCGATGAAACCGGCAGCATTCGACTACGAGCGTCCGGGTCGCCTTGACGAGGCCGTTCAATTGCTCGCCGAGCCCGGCGTCATAAGCAAGGCCGTAGCCGGTTGCCAGTCGCTCGGGCCGATGCTCAATCTGCGGCTGGCGCAGCCGGAACTGCTGGTCGACATCACCGCCATTCCGGAATTGCGCGCTGTTTCGGACGAGCGCGACCATGTGAACATCGGCGCCTGCGTGACCCATGCCGATATCGAGGATGGCCGCATTCCCGATATGACGCGCGGGCTGCTCGGTTTTGTCGCGCGGCGGATCGCCTATCGCGCCGTGCGCAACCGCGGCACCATCGGCGGCAGTCTTGCGCATGCCGACCCCGCCGCCGATTGGATTTCGGTTTTTCCTCTGCTCGGTGCGCTGGTGCTTACGCAAGGCCGCAGCGGCGCACGCGCTATCGCCGCGGAAGAGCTGATGGTGTCTTCATTCGTCACCGCACTGCAGCCCGATGAAGTCATCCGGGCCGTTCGGGTGCCGAAGCTCTCCGCGCGCGCCAAATGGGGTTACTGCAAATTCAATCAGAAGGCCGGAGAATTCGCTCATGCCATCGGCGCGGTCTTACACGATCCTGAGACCGGTCGTTTCCGCGCCGTGATCGGCGGCATCGAGACGGCGCCGATCTTGGTCGCCGATGCGGCGCGATTGTTTGACGGGTCTTTCGATGGCGGGGCGGCCGACCGCCTCGATGAGCGTGGCGTGCTGGACCTCCTCGACGCCAAAGGCGTGCAGGACGTCTACAACCGCAAACTCGCGCTAGTCGCGCTCAAGCGCGCGGCCCGACAAGCGGGTAGCGCATGAGGAAATTCGACATCAAGGTCAACGGTGCGACGGTGAGCGCGGAGGCGGAGCCGCGCACGCAGCTCGCCGATTTTCTGCGCGGCCAACTCTATCTCACCGGCACGCATATCGGTTGTGAGCACGGCGTATGCGGCGCCTGCACGGTGCTGCTCGACGGCGCACCGGCGCGCTCGTGCATCACCTATGCGGTGGCCTGCGAGCGTGCTGAGGTCACCACTCTCGAAGGTCTGCGCGAAGATCCGGTGATGGCTGAACTGCGCGAAGCCTTCTCCAAGAATCATGCCCTGCAGTGCGGCTACTGCACGCCGGGCATGTTGATCTCCGCTCGCGACATCGTTATGCGGCTGCCCGGTGCTGACGAAGCGCGTATCCGGCTCGAATTGTCGGGCAATCTCTGCCGCTGCACGGGCTATGTCGGTATCGTCGCCGCGGTCAAGGAAGTGCTGCAGAAACGCCAGGGAGCCAGTTCTGTCTTGCGCAAGGGGCTCGGTCCGGTCGGTGCGCATTTGCCAACCAAGCACCAGGTCGAACGGACAGCTCGCCGCGCGCCGCCAAGCATGCCGGCGACAACGCCGGAAGCGATCAGCGCCGAGCAATGGCACGCGGTCGAAGCCGATGGCGTCGAACTCACTGAATTGTTCCGTGTGCCTTTCGCGTGCGAGCGGGTATGGACGTTTTTCGAGGACCTCGATCGGGTGGCGCACTGCATGCCGGGCGCGCGCCTGACCAAGCCGCCGCTGGACAACCGCGCCGAAGGCGAGGTGAGCGTCAAGCTCGGGCCGATCGTGAGCACGTTTGCCGGCGTACTCCATGTGGCGCGCGAGGATACGAGCTTCAGTGGGAGCGTCCGCGCCGCCGGGCGTGATGCCAAAAGCGGCTCGAACGCCCGGGCCATCGTCGGCTATCGCGTGCAGTCGCAAGGCGAGGCGGCCTCGCAGGTCGACATTTCCGTCAAATTCCTGCTGACCGGTGCCTTGGCGCAATTCAGCCGGTCGGGCCTGGTGAAGGACGTTGCTCACCACCTGACGGCAGTGTTTGCGCACAATCTCGAGGCATCACTGTCCGGCCGCTCGGTGTCCGCGGGCGCAGGGGCGACGCTGGACGTCGCTTCGGTGACGCGCGCCGCCTTGTGGCAGCGGATACGAGCATTTTTCGCAGGACTGATCGGGAAGTGACCGTCAGTTACTGACGATCACCTCGATCGGCGTCGGTTGCCCGCCGGCCGCCGGATTGTGCTCTTGCGGACAATTCGACAACACGGCGAGGACGGGCATTTCCGCCCGCAGCTCGACATAGTCGCCCGGCTTCGAAATGCCGTCCGCGATGGCGACTTGGCCGTCAGCCTCGAACGGCACGCGCATGAAGAAGTTGATGTTGGATACGATTTCGGAAGCGCCCATCGACCAGGTCGCCAGCTCGGCGATGAAATTGGCGCGGCAGCTCTGGGTTTTTTTGACGTTGTAGCGCACGAGATCGATCTCGTTGCTGCAGCAGCCGGCAAGCGTGTCGTGGAAGCCGCAGCTGTCTTCGACCACCGTGAACAAGACTTTGGCGTGATCAGAATAGATCTTGCAGCCCTTCGATATGTAGAGCGAGCGGTTCAGCTTGATTGTATTGGGCAGATTGATGCGGTCGAGCGGCAGCTCGGCGGAGTAGCACAGGAAATCGACCGCCTGCTGGCCCTCGAGATCGACGATACGGAGCCGCTGGCCCTTCTCCAAGCGTCGCGACCAGCGCCCACGGGGCGGCACGATCTCACGGCTGATGATGCCCGAAAGGTTCTCCTTGGTAGTGGCGGTGCTCATAACTCAGTCTCCTCTTTGTTTTGATCGACCCGCGGCCGAGGCCGCGCTCAAGCCCGGCCCTGCGAGGCGTAGCGCATCAGGAACTGACGGGCGCGCTCGGTCTCAGGCGCTGCGAAGAACTGCTCAGGCCGGCCGGTCTCCACGATCTGGCCGTTATCCATGAACACCACGCGGCTTGCGACATCGCGCGCAAAATTCATCTCGTGGGTGACAACAACCATGGTCATGCCGTCACGCGCCAGGTTCTGCATGACCGCGAGCACCTCGCCGACGAGTTCGGGATCGAGCGAACTGGTCGGCTCGTCGAACAGAATGACGTCCGGCTTCATGGCGAGGCAGCGCGCGATGCCGACGCGCTGCTTCTGGCCGCCCGAAAGTTTTGCGGGGAAAGCTGTCGATCTTGTCCGACAGCCCGACGCGCTGCAACAGCGCTTCGGCTTCCTGGCGGACCTCGGCCTTGTTGCACTTGAGCACGTGGACAGGGGCTTCCATCACGTTCTGCAGCACGGTCATGTGCGGCCACAGCGCAAAATGCTGGAAGACCATGCCGATCCGGGTGCGAATGGCGGCAAGATCGCGATCGGTCATGCGCATATTGCTGTGCGGGCGTACGCCGATCCGTTGTCCGGCAAGATAGACGGCGCCGCCGTCGGGCTGCTCCAGCCAGTTGATGCAGCGCAGTAGCGTCGATTTGCCCGCGCCGGACGGACCGAGCAGGCAGACCGTTTCGCCTTTGTGGACTTTCAAATTGATGTCGCGCAGCACCGTATGCGCGCCGAAGCTTTTTGACAGGCCGCTGATCTCCATCACAACCGGCTGCGGGTTCGCCTCGCCGGTCGGCGGTGCAGAAGCGGATTCGGCGACGGCACGCATCAGCGACGTTCCTCGGCCAGGCGATTGGTAAAGCCGACCGCGCTTTCAATGGTGACGCAAGTTACCCAGTACAGGGCGACCGCCGCCAAAAAGGACGCGAACGGGACAAAATAGAAAGACTGTAAGGACGTTGCCTGGTGCGTCAATTCGGCCACCGCAATGATGGTGAGGAAGGCACTGTCCTTGACGATCTGGATCAGCTGGTTGCCGATCAATGGCAGCGCAGAAAATATCACCGGCGGCAGAATGATGCGGCGGAACAGGCGCCATCCGGTGAAGCCGAAGGCGTGCCCGGCCTCGATCATCTCTTTCGGCAGGTTGCTCCAGGACGCGCGCAACAATTCCCCCATATAGGCGGTGTTGTAAAGAATAAGGGCTGCGATGCCCGACGACCAGTTGTCAAAGCGCAAGCCCAGCGTCGGCAGGCCGTAATAGATCAAGTACACAAACAGGAGGAATGGCACGCACCGCATGGCATCGACGTAGGCCGTCGCCACCATGCGGACCGGGCGCAAATGCGACATCAACGGGATCGTCAGCAGCGCGCCCAATAACAAGGCACTGGCGGCTGAGATGATCACAATGATCAGCGTATTCTCGAAGCCGACCGCGATCATGCCCCGGTGCTGCCAGACCACCGCAAACTCGTTCATGCCTGTGCCCCCGCCAGCGCGGCTCTGCGCTCGATGACGCGCTGCGTCTTCACGAAAATGAAGACAATCAGGCTGTAGAGCACGAGAGCAAAGATGAAGGGAGGAAGCGGGTCGTAGGTCCGGGCGCCGATCCGGATGGCCGCTCGCGTGATCTCGACGATGCCTAGGACGGCCACGGCGGGGCTTGCCTTGACCAGCAGCGTCATCTCGTTGACTAGCGCAGGCAGGCTGCTGTAGATGATCTGCGGCAGCACGACGCGGCGAAAGCGGGTGCCGCGCCGCATGCCGAACGACAATGCCGCGTCATATTGATCGCGCGGGAAGTTTAGCAGGGCGCTACGCCAGATTTCGGCGTCGAATGAACTGGTGCTCAGCGTCAACGTCAAAATACCGGCCTGCAGAGGGCTCAACGAAATTCCGACTTCGGGCAGGGCGAAATACGTCAGCAGCGCCAGTGTCACCGACGGACACGTGCGCAAAACACTGACATAGACGATTGCCGCCCGATCCAAGATCGGCAGGCGGGACCAGCGAATAAGTGCCAAGCCTAACCCGATGGGCACCCCGAACACGATGCTGACCAGCGACATGGAGACTGTGGCCAAAGCACCATGGATAATGCTCAGGTAATCATAGGCTGTCACGAACCGCTGATCCCGCCGACCAAGATTAGTTCACATCCGCCGGCATGTGCTCAAATGTCACGCCGAACCACTTCTTCTGAAGCTCGTACATCTTGCCGCTCTTGCGGGTCGCCATTAATGCGTCGTCGATCAACTTCGCTACGTCGGTATTTCCCTTTTTCAGGGCCCAGGCGATGTAGACGGGTTTGCCAACCGCCTGGCCGAGTGCGAACACGCCAGGCCGCTCATTGATCAGGGTGCGCAGATTGATTTCCGTGTTGACCACCGCATCGAGCCGGCCGAGCGCCAGGTCCTGATAGGCATCCTGGTTGGACTGATATTCAACGAACTTATTGATGCCCTTGCCGCCTTTTGCCTTGAGTTCCGTATCGAAGGCGCGCAGGTCGGCCAGCATCGCGGAACCTGCCTCGGCTCCGACGGCTTTGCCGTTTAGATCGGATGCCGACTTAATGTCTGACCCCGCCTTGGTGGCGTAGAAAGACGTAGATTGAGCGACTGGGCTGGCGAAGTCAAAAACCGGTTTGCGCACGGCTGTTACCAACACACCAGTCATGGCCATGTCGTATTTGCCGGTTGTGACGCCTGGCAGGATGCCGGCCCAAGGTATGGTCACTTGCTGGACCTTGAACGGCAATTGCTTCTTCACTTCGTTGAACAGCTCATTGTCATAGCCGGTGGACACGCCATCCTTGATGAATTCGAAGGGGCGGAAATCGTCCTCGGTCGCTGTGATCATGGAGCCGCGCGCGTTGATGTCTTTCAGCCCATCGGCGCGTGCCATGGTGGTGTTCGCGACCAAGCCGGTGCCGGCCAGGGCCAATACGGCGAGCGCCGAGATTGGCAGCAGCACGGCACGTCGATTGAGGTGGGTCAGTCGGCTACCGATTACGGAGTACAGTTTAGGCGATTGCGACATAGTCCTTCTCCCGCGGATGATGCGTGACGCCTCAAGTTCCCCAATTTACGGCCGCACGCCTTCGGCCGTCTGGTCCCGGCAATGATAGTGGCTTTGGCGGTGAACGCCCGCTTTTCTCCACTTATCCTGTTTGATGCACAATAGTCCCTTTTGCGCATTTTGACCGCTATCGCCTGTCGGACACAAGCCCTTCATGTGGGCAATTCGGCAAGAAATCCTGCCACAAGCGGGGTTGGACTTTGCGCTATGCAAGCCTTTGGCCAAGCATGATCGGATTGCCTCCGTCAGTCGTCACGCGGCGGTCGGGCGAGACCGTTCCGGCACAGCTGATATTTGCGCTTGGCCCTCACTGGTCGTAGGTACAATTTTGGTGCGGCGACGAACTTGCCTAGCGAAAAATGGCGGCGGAAAGTTCACGTCCCTGGACAGGAACGCGTCAACAGCGCCCAACGAATAATCAGCATGCGACATCAAAGCGGGAAGTGTTCATGCGGCAGAGCAGGTCTGACCGGGGTCGCGCGGCCGAGGACGCCAGATGGTATTCTGTTCCTAATTATAGTACCTTAACGATAAGCCCTTGACGCCATACGAAAAGATCATGGGAAACAAACCAACCGTCGCAATCCTGGGAGGCACCGGCGATCTGGGGTCAGGATTGGCCCGCTTGCTGGGCGCCGCCGATTTTCCGATCGTGATTGGCTCCCGCGCGAAGGAAAAGGCTGAACAGGCGGCGCGCGAACTTGCGGCGCAACTCGGCAAGGCGGTCGGCGGCAACGACAACCGGGCCGCCGCGCAATTTGCCGATATCATTCTGCTCTGCGTTCCCTATTCGAACCATGATGCGATCGTCGACGAGATCAAGCCGGTGATGGACGGCAAGATCCTCGTCGATGCCGTTGTTCCCCTGGTGCCCCCGAAAGTTTCCGTGGTGCGGCTACCGGCCGCCGGTTCGCCGGCGATCGTGGCGCAGAAAACGCTCGGGCCCGCTGTGCGTGTTGCCGCGGCATTTCATAATGTTGGTGCCAAGAAGCTGCATGCCGGCGCCAAGGCCGATTGCGATGTGCTCGTTTTTGCGGACGATGGCGCTGTTCGCGAGCAAGTGATCGCTCTCGCCGATGTCGTTGCAACGCGTGGCATCGATGGCGGCGTTCTCGCCAACTGCGTGGCTGCGGAAGCGCTCACCTCGGTGCTGATCGCGATTAATCGTCGTTATAAGGTGGCGGGTGCCAGCATTCGAATCACCGGGTTGCCGTCGTCTGAGGCGCAGTGATTGCCGATGAAGAGCAGCAAGCTCACGCTGACTGCTATTGCGGGGTTTCCGCTTGTTAAGCCGGGTGACGACCTGGCGGCTCTGCTTACCGCTGCTCTCCAAAAGAACGGAATCGCGCCGGCGGACAAGGACGTCCTTGTTGTTGCGCAGAAAATCGTATCGAAAGCGGAAGGCCGTTTTGTCGATCTCAAGTCGATTGTTCCATCGGAGCGCTCGCGCGCGATCGCCGAAGAGGTCAATAAAGACGCGCGGTTGGTCGAGGTCATCATTTCCGAATCCGATGAGATCATCCGCAAACGGCGCGATGTACTGATCGTTGTGCACCGACTCGGCTTCATCATGGCCAATGCGGGCGTCGATCAGTCGAACGTCGCCGGTCAAGAGAACGATCAGGTGTTGTTGCTGCCGCGCGATCCGGACGCTTCCGCGGCCGCTTTGAAAGCGCGCTTGGACCGTCAATTCGGCGCCGATGTCGGTGTCATCATCAACGACAGCTTCAGCCGTCCATGGCGCAACGGCGTGGTCGGCGTCGCCATCGGCGCGGCGGGGATTCCCGTCGTTCGTGACATGATCGGTGCGCCGGATTTGTACGGCCGCAAAATGCGCATTACCGAAATCGGCTTGGCCGATGAGATCGCATCGGCGGCGTCGCTGATGATGGGACAGGGCGACGAAGGGCAGCCAGCGATCCATCTGCGCGGCTTGCAATGGGACGAGCCGGCGTCGCCCGCGTCCAAGATATTGCGTCCGAAGGAGACGGATCTGTTTCGATGAGTTCCGATTCGTCCAAAGGTCGTGTTGTGGCGCTTTGCGGGGGCATCGGCGGCGCCAAGCTCGCGCTCGGCCTCAATCGCGTGCTGCCGCCGGGGCGCTTGTCGGTAATTGTCAACAGCGGCGACGATTTCGAGCACCTTGGTTTGAAGGTCTGCCCCGATCTCGATACCGTTCTTTATACGCTTGCCGATATCGCCGATCCCGAACGTGGATGGGGCCGAGCGCACGAGACGTGGCAGTTCATGGCGTCGGTTGCTCAATTCGGCGGCGAAACCTGGTTTCAGCTCGGCGACCGCGATCTGGCGATGCATGTCGTGCGCACCGATTGGCTGCGCGCCGGAAAGAGCCTCTCGGCGTTTGCCGCGCACGCTGCCCGCCAACTTGGCATCAGCGCGCAAATTCTGCCGATGACCGATGCGTCCGTTCAAACGGTGGTGGAGACAGACGAAGGAGAATTGCCGTTCCAGCATTATTTTGTGCGGCGGCGCTGCGAACCCGTGGTGCGCGGTATTCGCTTCTCCGGTGCTCATGAGGCAAAGCCAGCGGCAGGCGTCGCTGACCTCCTGGCTGATCCCAATCTGCGCTGCATCGTCATCTGCCCCTCGAATCCCTATCTGAGCATCGATCCGATTCTGGCGGTTCCCGGAATTGTGTCGGCGCTCGCTTTGAGCCAAGTCCCGGTCATTGCAGTATCGCCGATCATCGGCGGCAAGGCGGTCAAGGGACCGACCGCCAAGATCATGAGCGAGCTGGGCGTCGCCGTGACGACGCAATCGATTGCCGGCCACTACCATGGGCTGATTGACGTACTGGTCATCGACGATGTCCGATCGCGGCGATCAAGACAACGTCGATGTGCCGGTGCTGGTGACGCAGACGATGATGAACGATCTTGCGGACCGCGAACGGCTTGCCGCCGATGTTATTGCCTTTGCGGATGAATTGACGCGCCATGCAGCCGCCAAGCTCGCGAAGGGTCGCCCACGATGAACGATTTCAATACATGGATGGTTATTCCGGTCAAACGGTTTGCCGCCGCCAAGGCGCCGACTGGCGCCGGTGCTTGATGGTGCTGAGCGGACCGATGCTGGCACGGCTGATGTTCGAAGATGTTCTCGACGTTGTGATGCAATGTAATGACGTTCTTGCCGGAACTTTGGTCGTGACGTCCGACGAAGACGCCGCCGCGATTGCGCGACAGCGCGGCGCCAAGGTCATTGGCGATTCCGACGAGACCGGCATCAACGCCGCCGTCAGCGCGGGTCGTGCAACATGTGCAGCGACGCGAGACGGCATCATAGTCGTGCCATCGGATATTCCGCAGGTTTCACCGCGCAATGCTTGCGATGGCCGCTGCGCGGTTATCGAGAACGCACGCGGTCCTGGCGATTGCCGCGGCGGCCGACGACGGTGGCACGAACCTGTTGGCCTGTCGGCCGGCCGACTGCCATGCCGTTATGCTTCGGCGCCGCGCAGCTTCGAGCGGCATCGTCGCGCGGCGTTGCAGGCCGGCGTCGCCGTACAGACGATCTGCACTGCCCGACCTTCGCTCTCGACATTGACCGGCCGGAAGACCTCGGACATTCCTGACGCTCGGCTCGCAGAACGCGGACGCATGCGTTCTCTGTCGAAGCCTCGGATCGCGAGCGACTGGAGTGCTGTCCGTCGCTCAACGGCGCTCGGAACATGACGGCCGCAGGGGTTCGACATGACGGCTGAGCTTGGCACGCTTGCTAGAGGATTTTCCCGACGAGCGCGTGCTTGACGCCGGACGAAGCATTTCGTCTCTGCCGACATGCGACGACATTGCGGCATTGCTGCGGGCGGCGGCGCGGCGGCGCGACAGTGCGCATGGCGCGGCGGTCTCCTATTCGCGCAAGGTCTTCATTCCGCTCACCAAGCTTTGCCGCGACGTCTGCCACTATTGCACCTTTGCGCATGCGCCGCGCGACGGCGAGCCGGCCTATCTGTCGCGCGACGCAGTGCTCGCAGATCGCGCGCGCCGGGCGCGATGCCGGCTGCAACGAGGCGCTGTTCACGCTCGGCGACAAGCCGGAGCTTCGCTACCGCGCGGCGCGCGAAGAGCTCGATCGTCTCGGGCATGCGACGCACGCTGTCCTATCTCGCGGAAGTCGCCCGTCTCGTGTTCGACGAGACCGGCCTGCTGCCGCACGTCAATCCCGGCCTGCTCGACGCCGCCGATCTTGGCGCGCTGCGCAAGGTGTCGATCTCGCAGGGCATGATGCTGGAAAGCACGTCGCGCGCGGCTCGGCGAGCGGGGCGGGCCGCATTTCGGCTCGCCCGACAAGGATCCGGTCGGCGCGGCTCGCCACCATTCGCATGGCCGGCGAGCAGCGCGTGCCGTTCACGACCGGCATCCTGATCGGCATCGGCGAGACGCGGCGGGAGCGGATCGAAGCGCTGCTGGCGCTGCGCGATCTGCATGAGGCGTACGGCACATCTCAGGAAATCATCATTCAGAATTTCCGGCCCAAGCCCGGCACGCGCATGGCGCGATGCGCCGCCGCCCTCGACTCGAAGAGCATCTGTGGACCATCGCGATGGCGCGGCTGATCTTTCCCGGCGTCCATGAACATCCAGGCGCCGCCGAATCTGAGTCCCGGCGCGTTGGGCAGGATTGGTCGAGGCCGGCATCAACGACTGGGGCGGCGTGTCGCCGGTGACGCCGGATCACGTCAACCCGGAAGCGCCGTGGCCGCATCTGCGCGTGCTTGAGCGCGCGACGCAAGCGGCCGGGCAAGCGGCTGATCGAGCGCCTGGCGATCTATCCGGCGCTATGCCCGCGCCAGCCAGAACTGGGTCGATCCCGGCTTGCGCACGGCGCTGCTGCAGCGGATCGATGCCGACGGCTGGCCGCGCACCGATGACTGGTCGCCGGGCACGAATGCGCCGCTGCCGAAGGATGCGCTGCGCTTGGCCGCGCCCGCCGTCGCGAGCGGCGATCTTCGCCGATCTTGATCGAGCGGCCGCCGGCCGCGCGCTTGCGGAAGACGAGATCGTGCGCCTGTTCCAGGCGCGCGATGACGATTTCGCCGCGGTTTGCGCCGCTGCCGACGCGCTGCGGCGCGAGGCCTGCGGCGACACGGTGTCCTACGTCGTCACGCGCAACATCAACTACACCAACATCTGCTCGTTCAAATGCCAGTTCTGTGCCTTCTCCAAAGGCAAGATGAGCGAGAACCTGCGCGGGCGGCCCTATAATCTGTCGCTCGACGAGATCGCGCAACGCGCGCACGGAGGCCTGGGCGCGCGGCGCCACCGAAGTCTGCATGCAGGGCGGCATTCATCCCGATTTCACCGGCGAGACCTATCTCGACATCTGTCGCGCCGTGCGCGAAGCCGTGCCGGGCATGCATGTTCACGCCTTCTCGCCGCTCGAGGTGCATCAGGGTGCCGCGACGCTCGGCCTGCCGGTCGAGGAGTTCCTCGCGCGCCTCAAGGAGGCCGGGCTCGGCACGCTTGCCCGGCACTGCGGCCGAGATGCTCGACGACGAAGTGCGCGCGGTGCTCTGCCCGGACAAGATCGACACAGCGCGCTGGCTCGAGGTGATGCGCGCGGCGCATCGCGTCGGCTTCAAGACGACCGCGACGATCATGTTCGGCCACGTCGACGGTTACGTGCATTGGGCGCGGCATCTGCTGCGCTTGCGCGCGTTGCAGGCCGAGACCGGCGGCTTCACCGAATTCGTGCCGCTGCCGTTCGTGCACATGGAAGCGCCGATCTATCTCAAGGGGCGCGCGCGGCGCGGCCCGACCTTCCGCGAAGCCGTGCTGATGCACGCGGTGGCGCGGCTCGCGCTGCATCCGCTGATCGCCAATATTCAGACGTCCTGGGTCAAGATGGGCCCCGAGGGCGTGAAGGTGTGCCTGCGCGCCGGCGCCAACGATCTCGGCGGCACGCTGATGGACGAAACGATCACCCGCTCGGCCGGTGCCGTGCACGGCCAGGAGATGACGCCGGCCGACGATGGAGGAGCATCATTCGGTCCGATCGGGCAGAATGCCGCGGCAGCGCAAAACGACCTACGAGGCTGTATCGGAGGAGCGATATCGGGCCTCGTCTCGACGCTGCCGATGCCCAGCGTCGGCGGAGGCGCGTCATCGGCTGATCCGCGCCGTTGCCACAGGAATTGCCTATTGTTCTAATGATAGTATCACTTTAAGATTGCTCGCTGCCGATCGGTCACGCGTCCGCGCCCGCCCGTGGTGAATCGGCTAGACCCCGTCGCTATGAGCCTTTTCATTCGAGCCGGAGATTGTCGACCGCATCGCGCCGGCGCGCCGCCATTGAGCGCGTACGACGCGTGGGCGTGCGGCTGCCGACCTGGAGCGAGCTCGCCGATCCGGAGAAGATCGATGCCGAGCGATTGCCCGCCGCTCGGGCAGGTCGATCCCGATGCGCCGGACGCTGCCAATCTCTGGCGCGTGCACTGGTTCAACGGTCCCGACCGCAAGATCGCTGGCCGATGTTCCCGGGCACATGGTGCTGCCGCCTGAGCTGACCGGCGTCAAGGCGCCGATTGTCGTCCTGCTCGGCCGCCGCTTTCCGATGATCGGCGCGCACAAGGTGCTGGCGGCCTATGCCTGCCTGGTGCCGCGCCTGGTGACCGGCCAATTCGATCCGTCGTCACGACCGCGCGGTCTGGCCGTCGACCGGCAACTACTGCCGCGGCGGCGTCGCGATCTCGCGCATCCTGGGATGCCGCGGCGTTGCCGTGCTTCCGGCCGGCATGAGCCGCGAGCGCTTCGATTGGCTCAAGCAATGGGTCAGCCGATCCGGCGGACATCATCCGCACGCCCGGCACCGAAAGCAACGTCAAGGAAATCTACGACAAGTGCGCCGAGCTTTCGCGCGACGAGCAGAACGTCATTCTCAATCAGTTCTCCGAATTTGCCAACTACCTCATCCACTATCACTGCACCGGACACGCGTTCGATCGCGTGTTCGACGCAGCTAAAATCGGGACAGAAAGACGCACGGCTTGCGGCCTTCGTTTCGGCGACCGGATCGGCCGGCACGATTGCCGCCGGCGATCATCTCAAGAAGCTGCACGGCACCAAGATCGTCGCCGTCGAAGCCGTCGAATGCCCGACCATGCTATGCAACGGCTATCGGCGAGCACAACATCCAGGGCATCGGCGACAAGCACATTCCGCTGATCCACAACGTCATGAACACCGACGTCGTCATCGCCGTGTCGGATCCGGCGAGCGATGCATTCAATCTGCTGTTCCGCTCGCGAACGTCGGTCGGCGCTATCTGGCCGAGCCGACGCAAGATCGATCCGGCCTTGCTGCGGCAGTTCGCGGCGGTCGGCATTTCCGGACTGGCCAACATCGTCGCCGCCATCAAGCTCGCCAAACATCTCGACTATGGTCCCGAATGACGTTGTCATGACGGTGGCGACCGACAGCGCCGCGCTGTACGCGAGCGAAGCCGAAGCGCTTCGTCGCGCGCCGCTATCCCGACGGTTTCGACGAGGTGAATGCGGGCGAGATTTTCGCCCGCCACCTGGAGGGCATCGCGGACGATCATGTGATGGAGCTGCGCCATCTCGATCGCAAGCGCATCTTCAATCTCGGCTATTACACCTGGGTCGAGCAGCAGGGCGTCTCGGTCGAGGATTTCGATCGCCGCAAGCAGCAGGAGTTTCTGGCAGTCGCTTGGTCGACAGCATTCCGGCCTGGGATCGCCTGATCGAGGAATTCAATGCCGAAGTCGGCGGCAGGAACAGCAGCATGAGCTTGGTGCAGCCCTACACCAAGCTGCGCAAGGACCTCGCGCAGCGCGACCGCAGCCTGCGCGAGAAGGTCGTGTCGCTCGAGGAAGCGGTGTCGTTCGTGCAGCGACGGCGATTCGGTCGGCATCGGCGGCAGCACCATGTCGCGCACGCCGATGGGCCTGATCTGGGCGCTGATCCGCGCCAAACGGAAGGAGCTCTCCTGCTCGCGCTGCATCATCTCGAGCGACGGCGATCTGCTGTTCGGCTCGGGCGTCAGCGAGCACATCATCACGAGCTGGTTCAGCCAGGGCATCCTGTGGGGCGTCTCCAAGGTGATGCGCCACTACGTCGAAACCGGCAAAGCGCGCTACGACGAATGGAGCCACATGGCGATGGGCATGCGCTTTCGCGCCGGCGCGATGGGCGTGCCGTTCATGCCGATCCGCTCGATGCTGGGCTCCGACGTGTTGCGCCAGCGGCCCGAAGCCAAGGAAATGGATCTGCCCGTTCACCGGCGAGAAGCTCCTGCTGGTGCCGGCGCTCAATCCCGACGTCGCGCTGATCCACGTGCAGCGCTGCGACGCCTTACGGCAACGCGCAGATCGACGGCCTGCAGTTCATGGACATCGATCTGGCGATGGCGGCCAACCGGGTGATCCTGACCACCGAGCGGATCGTCTCCAACGATCAGATCCGGCGCGCGCCGGACCAGACCAAGATTCCGTTCTTCGCCGTCGATGCCGTGGTCGAGCTGCCGTTCGGCTGCGCGCCGCACGAATGCTACGGCGTCTATGAGCCGATGATGCGGCACATGGAGTACTACGTCGAGCTGGTCAACAAGGATCCGGTCAACGGCATGCAGGAATATCTCGACCGCTTCGTCTACGGCCCGAACTCGTGGACCGAGTTCCTCGATCTTGATCGGCATCGACGAAGTGCTCGCGGCGGCGCGCGCGGGAAGATCGATCTATGACGCTTAAGTCGGCATATACCGCGAGCGAGCTGCTCGCCATTCTGAGCGCGCGCCAGCTCAAGGACGGGCAGGTCGTGTTCGCCGGCGTCGGCATTCCGCTGCTCGCCGCGACGCTGGCGCAGCGCCTGCACTGTCCGGGCCTGACCATCCTGTTCGAGGGCGGCGTCATCGGCGCCTTCATCGAGCCGGGCAAGCTGCCGCCGTCGACCAACGACCAGCGCTGCACCAGCCGCGCCAACATGGTGCTCGGCAGCGCCGAGGTCCTGCTGCTGCTGCAGCGCGGCTACGTCGACGTCGGCTTCATGGGCGGCGCGCAGATCGACCAGTACGGCAATCTCAACAGCTCGTTCATCGGCGATCCGGCGAAGCCGAAGACGCGCCTGCCGGGCACCGGCGGCGGCAACGACATTTCCAGCCTCACCAACATGATCGTCGCGATGAAGCACGAAAAGCGGCGCTTCGTCGAAAATGTCGATTTCATCACCAGCCCCGGCTGGCTCAAGGGGCGACAGACGCGCCGCGACAGCGGCCTGCCGACCGGCGGCATGTACCGCGTCGTCACCGATCTTGCGGTCTTCGGCTTTGACGAGACGACGCGGCGGATCAAGCCGTTGGCGCTCAATCCGGGCGTCACCCGCGAGCAGGTTCAGGACAACACCGGGTTCGAGCTCGAATTCGATCACGACACCGGCGTGACCGAGCCGCCGACCGAGCATGAACTGTCCGTGCTTCGCATGCTCGATCCCGCAGCGGCTCTATATCGCCTGACGATGCTCAGCGTTCATCAGTGGAGACAACCAGACATGACCGTCTTTGAGCCGTACCTTCGGCATCGCCGCGCGCAATTTCACCGCCTATCCGGAAATGCCGGATGTCGCACGCGCTGGTCGAATACGGCGTCAAGATGGAGCAGCTCGGGTTCGATTCGCTTTGGGTCTGGGATCACATCCTGCTCGGCGTCGAGCCGAACTTTCCCGATCATCGAAGTCGCTGACGCTGCTGACCGCGATCGCGGCGCGCACGAGCAAGATCAAGCTCGGCACCGGCATCCTGGTGCTGCCGCTGCGCAATCCGGTCATCCTGGCCAAGCAACTGTCGAGCATGGATCTGCTTGTCGAACGGCCGTCTGCATCATGGGCATGGCGTCCGGCTGGTACAAGCGCGAGTTCGACGCGGTCGGCGTGCCGTTCGAGAAGCGCGGCAAGATCATGGACGAGAACCTCGAGATCCTGACGCGGTTCTGGACCGAGGACATGGTCAAGGGCGAATTCATGTTCCACAAGATTCCCGCCGGCGTGATGTATCCGAAGCCGGTGCAGAAGCCGCGCCCGCCGATCCTGATCGGCGGCTACGTCGATCGCGTGCTCAAGCGTGCCGCAGTCAGCGGCGACGGCTGGCTCACCTATTTCTATCGGCCGGAAAGCTTCGCGAAGTCATGGGCCAAGATCCGCGATTTCGCCAAGGAAGGCGGCAAGGATCCCGACCAGCTCCTGAACGCCTCGCAGCTGCCGATCTGCATCGGGAAGTCGCGGGCCGAGGTCGAGCCCGGCATGATGGAATGGCTCGGCAAGGAATGGGACTACGCGGCCTGGAGCGAGTCGACCAAGGACAGCGCCATCCTCGGCACCGTCGATGAATGCGTCGAGCAACTCAAGGCGCACCTCGCGGTCGGCGTGCAGAAGCTCATCTTCGTGCCCTACCGCTACGAGATGGAGCAGATCGAGATCATTGCCCGCGAGATCATTCCGCGGCTGAAGAACGGCTAATGCGATCGAGGCGGCGGCGGGCAATTGCATTCAGTGATCGTCGTGCCGCTTCCAAAGCACAACGTCGCGCAAGGGCAGGCGTGGGTGCTCCTTGCCGGCATTGGCCGGGCTGCCAATGGTCGCCAATGTTTGCGGCTCCCAGCCAGCCGGCAACGTGAGCGCCTCGACGACCACGTCCGGACAGAAAAGAGGTGCGCACATGATGCAGGCGCCGAGTCCCTCGCTCTGCGCGGCGAGCAGTAGAATTCTGCATTGCCATGGCGGTGCTTTGCACGGCCATTAGGTGCTCGGCATCGCCGCGGCGCTTGTCCGAATAGCGATCCATGTCGCTGGTATCGAGCGAGGCCACGATAACGAGTGGTGCTTCGGTCAGTCGCGCGTAGGACCGCGCCACATCGGCTTCAATGGCCGTCGGATCGTCGCCATCGGCGGTGCGGTCATGACGCAGGCGCTTTCCCATGGCGCTTGCGAGTTTGTGCTTGCTCTCAGCGTCGACCAGTACGGCGAAGCGCCAGGGCTGCCGGTTATGGGCAGACGGTGCCTTGGTCGCTGCCACCAGCAGACGCTCGATGACCGCTTCATCCACGAGAGCTGAATTGTAACGTCTAATCGAGCGACGTCCGCCGATGGCTGATGCAAGTTTCGTTTCAATCGTCATGCTTGGAAACGCGGCCTCCGGCGCCGGATTCTGCGGCTTCGATCAAGCGCACGCGCAGATCCTGGGAACATGGCTTTGGCATCGTTCGCCTCCATAAACGAATCGACGCGCGCAGACTCGCCCATCCAAAACGTCTTGGGAATCCCCCAATTCAACTCACCCGAAATATACTCTAATGTTACTATGTTCCTGATTTTGGGAAAGGAGTGCTATCCGATATTCAATCCCGTGCGGGAGAGATCGATTGGCAGCGTCGGGCCAAAGGAGGGTCAGGATTTGGGCCCGGTCTTTGCTGACTACCCTGATGATCGAGCCGACGGAACCGGAATCGAAGGTCGAGCTCGATCGATTCTGCGATGTAATTATTACGATCCGCGACGAAATTCGCGTAATCGAACAGGGGCAGGTTCCGCGCGAGGATAATCCACTCAAGACCCAAGAACGCGCCGCATACTATGCTCGATCCTGCGGATGAGTGCTGGCAATACCCCTATTCGCGGACGCAGGCTTGCTTGCCCCACGGCGTTTCCGCGACGCAAAAATACTGGCCGCCGGTAAATCGGATCGACAATGCCTTTGGCGATCGCCACATGGTCTGCTCTTGGTCGCCGCCCGACCACTATCAAGCAGCGGCGGAACGGAGTGAAAAGTTACGGTGCCCACAAATCTTGGAATTGCACGGCCACGACGTCTTCGTAAGGCACGTCGCTATCGAGCAAGCCCACGTCGCGAGCAAATTGGTTGAGCGCGGCCACTGAATGCCTCGAGAGCGAAGCGTCGTAAAACGCGATATCGCGAGCGACAACTTCGGTAATCAGCTCGGCTTCCGTCGGCGGGAAGAGGTTGCGTCCGGCCGTTGCCGCCAATGACACGTCCCTTTTCAGCGCTGCCTGGCTGGCAACGACGGCGCGGACCACGGCCGCGGCAGTTTCGGAGGAGTTTTCAATCAGCCGGTCGGTGGTCGCGATGACCGGCAAGGCGTAATCGAACGCTGCCCTGGGACCGTCGCGCCGACGCACATCGAGAACCACCGTTCGGCCCCGCAGCGCACGGTAATCTCTGCGCCCATGCCGTTTGCCCAGAAGCCGTCGATGACACCACTCTCCAAGCTTTGGCCGCGGTCACGCCGGTGTTGACCTTCAGCTCGAGCCCTCCGGGTATCGGAGCAATGGTGATGCCCTCGCGCGCCGGATCCAGTAGATCCAGTCCTGTCTCGATCAGCAACCGCTTGAGCCCCAGCTCCACCCAAGGCGCGGCGCCGATGCGGCGACCGCGAACGCATTGCAGATCGCTGCGCTTGCCGCCCAGGTCAGAACGTGTCACCAGAAACCAGTACATGCCCTGCGACTGGGCGCAGAGCAGCTTCGATTTATTGCGCTTTTTCGGATTGATAGCAACATCTCAAGGTTGTAGAGATTGTGCGGCAACGTTCCGCAAAGATTCTCGGGTCTAATGATATGCCGAGCGAAGCCTCACTGTATTGTCCCAAGTCGTCGGATCAGTAATCGCAGGGCCATGTCTGAACTAGCAAAAGTCTACGATCGAAGCCGGGTTCCTCTCTATATTCAGGTCGCCTCCGTGATGCGCCGGCGAATTGAGACCAACGAATGGCTTTCAGGGCAGAAGATATCGACGCTGGTTGAACTCGAGAGCGAATTCGAGGTTGCGCGCGTCACCATTCGTCAGGCCATCGATATTCTGCGCGAAGAAGGATTGCTGCGCTCGCAGCAAGGCCGCGGCACCTTTGTCGTCGAAAAACCCGTCTCCCGCTACTGGGTCAAGCTCGCGACCACTTGGGAGGCGATGACCGAGTCGATCAAGGACAATGTTCCAAGGCGACTCAAGGTCGACGACCCGCCGAGATTTCCGAGTTTACGGGACGGCGAGGGCGAGCTTGCCGCCAAATACGTCTTCATGCGCAGCTTGCAGTTCAAGAACGATGAGCCTTACGGCATCGTCAACGTGCACCTGAGCGAAAATATTTTTCGGCATGCGCCGGAGAAATTCCGCAAGCATCCGGCCTTGGCGGTACTCGGGAGCATGAAGGATATCAAGGTGCACGACGCGCACCAGACGATGATCATCGGGAGTGCTGACCCTGTGATGGCGGACCTCCTGCAGGTTGCGCTCGGCGCGCCGGTGGCGGAGTGCCGCTGCGTGGTTAGCGACGAGACCCGCACGGCGATTTACGTCGCCGACATCACCTATCGCAGTGACGCCATAAAGCTACACATCGACCTTCTCGCCAACGCGCGCCTGAACAATAGCTAGCTAGCTAGCTAGCGCACTACGTTGGCAGATTTTGTGTGAGGTGGGATTCCCAAATCAGTTGTTCTGTAACTCATGGGTGGTCGGCTTTTGGAGGGGCCGACTATGGTTGGCACGACATCGGATTGGAGGGAAGAGCTTAGACGCTGGCTCAAGCCGTTTCTGGATCGATTGGGGCACAAGGCGCGGTGCCGGATGTGTCCATCTTACGTGTAGGGGCTGATCGGTCCTGGCGATCGCAAGAGCATTCAGCCGATGGCGGAGCGGCTTGCGCTTGGCGAATATGATCAATTGCACCACTTCGTTGCTGCCGGGGTCTGGGATGCAATGACGCCAATGCGCCGATGTCTTTCGCGATTGCAATGCGGGTCATCCTAAGTTTAGGATCATAGCACCTAGCGCCGGCGTGCCGATGCGTGCATTTTCCGCCTTCGTGTGCGACACGATACGGCGGGCGAAATCGTGACCGCACCATCCGTGCGACGCGGAGCGGGCGCCTTGAGTTCGGCGATGAGTTGCTGGGGTTGATCTTCGGAAGGACCAGAGATGACCGACGCGCGTCAGAAAATTCTCGATACGATCGATGGCAATCGCGACAAGGCGATCAAGTTTCTCCAGGAAATGGTCGCAATTCCCAGCGTCAGCGGCGACGAAGGAAAGATCCAGGCGTTCCTCTCCGATTACTTGAAAAAGATCGGCCTCGAAGTCGATATGTGGGAATCCGATTGGGAGGCCCTGAAGAAGCACCCGGGCTATATCCCGGTCGACCGCGGTTACGAAGGGAGGCCGAACATCGTCGCGACGTTGAAAGGCACCGGCGGCGGCCAGTCTCTACTGTTGAACGGCCACACCGATGTGATCCCGGTCGGCAATGGCGAAGGCTGGAGCGACAATCCCTGGTCGGCGTCAATCAAGGAAGGACGAATTTACGGCCGCGGTTCCTGCGACATGAAGAGCGGCGTCGCGAGCCACATTCTCGCCGTCGAGTTCATCAAGGCGGCCGGGCTGAAACTGAGGGGCGACGTGCTGATCGACATCGTCATCGACGAGGAGGTCAGCGGGCATGGGACGCTCGACACTGTGATCCGCGGCTACCGCGCTGATGCCGGCATTTCCGGCGAGACCAGCGGGCTCGCGGTGCAGCCCGCTTGCATCGGCCGCATCTGGTTCGAGATCGAAATCCAGGGCAAGCCGGCTGGCATCCAGCGCCGGTACCAAGGCATCAGTGGCATCGAGCTCGGATACAAGATAACCAAGGCGGTCGAGGCGCTGGAAGCCAAGCGCGTCGCGACCGTCAAGCATCCGCTTTATCCCAAGCCGGTCGACGCGCTGCCTTGCATGATCGGCGCCTTCCATGCCGGCAGTTTCCCGAGCTCGTTCCCCGCCACCTGCCTGTTGAAAGGCAGCATAGCGACGGTGCCGGGCGAAGACCACGAAGGCGTCAAGCAAAGCCTAGTCGATGCGGTTGCCGCTGTGGCCGCTGCCGATCCGTGGATGAAGGATCATCCGCCGAAGGTGCGCTTCGTCGGCTACGACGCGCAGGCGTCGGAGAATTCCGCGCGATCATCCGATCGTGCAGACGCTAAGCAGGAATTACACCGATATCACCGGACGCGAACCGGAAATCAGTGGGCGCCAGGGCGCCGCCGACACCCGTTTCCTCAATCTTTACGGCCACACGCCTACGGTGATCTTCGGGCCCGGCTCTACGGCGGTCATGCACGCCGACGATGAGTATGTCTCGATCGACGACTATCTGACCGCAATCAAGGTGATGGCGCTCAGCATCTACGACTGGTGCAACACCGCAAAGCGCTAACTAGGTGTGCAGTCCCGAGGTGAGCTGGATAGGTTCGTGTTTGAATCGATTTTGTTCGTTTGTCCAGACTTTGCAGATTGATTCAAAAGGCGTTAGCCCCTTGAGGGTCTTGACGCGCTTGGCAAAGTTATAGGCGTCGAGGAACGCTGCGAGGTGTTGGCGAAGCTGGTCGTGGCTTTCGTAGTGATAACGCCGGACGGTCGCCTCCTTGAGAGTGCGATTCATCCGCTCGACCTGTCCATTCGTCCAAGGGTGATTTGGCTTCGTCAGCCGATGCTCGATCCCGTTGGCTCGGCAGAGCAGATCGAACATATGGGTCGTCCACCTGGCCGTCGACCCCAAACGGTTCTTTGGCAGGTCGCAGAACTGAATGCCGTTATCAGTAAGTACGGTATGGATCTTGTAGGGGACAACCGCGATCAAAGCCTTCAAGAAGGCAGTTGCCGTTTTTCGGTTTGCCTTCTTATGGAGTTGAGCGAAAGCAAACTTCGAAGTGCGGTCAATCGCAACAAACAGGTGGAGCTTACCCTCTTCGGTGCGAACTTCGGCGATGTCGATGTGGAAGTAACCGATCGGGTAGTGCTTGAACGCTTTCTTACGCCCTGTATCGCCTTCAATCTCAGGCAACCTGCTGATGTCGTGGCGCTGGAACAGGCGATGCAGTGATGACCGCGTCAGATGCGGGATGGTCGCCTGAAGGGCGTAGAGACAATCGTCGAGCGGTAAAAGCGTGTGCTTGCGGAACGCAACTGCGAGGGCCTCCTCTTCAGCGCTGAGCACCGTCGAGTGTGGTGCCTTCGGTCCCATCGGGGCATCATGGACGAAGGCGCGCTTCTTCCACTTCGTCACCGTCTTCGGATTGAGGTCGTATCGCCCGGCAAGCTCTTTGATCGAAGCCTTCGATCGCTGTATCGCAGCTCGGACGACGTGCGTGGTCTTGGCGCTGCCGTGAAGTATCTGTCCCATAGGGCCTCCCGGAATGCGGGATCAGCATGACTGATTCCACGACACTCCGGGACTACACAACTAGGGTCGAGACTCATTAAATCCACCATACAAGGGCGGCTGCAAGGCAGACAGAGGCGAGGTAGTTACGCGCCAACCTATCATATCGCGTTGCGATGCGCCTGAAGTCCTTCAGCCTATTGAAGGCATTCTCGATCCGCCAGCGAAGTGTGTAGAGATGCTTGCTGAAGCTGAACGGTTGCTTCCTGTTGCTGCGATTGGGAATGACCGGTTTGGTTCCACGCTCATCCAGTTCCTCACGCAATTCGGCGCTATCATAGGCCTTGTCGCCGAGCCTGCGTTTCGACGGCTTCACTCTGCGGATCAGTCGCTCCGCAACCGGGCAATCGTGCGCTTCACCTCCAGTCAATAGGATGGCGATGAGGCGGCCTTTAGCATCTGCGAGTGCATGAATCTTCGTGTTGCGCCCTCCGCGCGAACGGCCAACAGCCTGCTTCTGCTCCCCCCTTTTCCGCCAGCCGCCGAACGGTGTGCTTTGACATGCGTCGAGTTCGATCATTTGCATATCCGCGGATCGGCCATTCCCTGCAAGTTCACGAAACAAGTTTTCCCATATGCCGCGCCGCGCCCAGCGCACGAAGCGGTTATAGATCGTCGTCGGCGGGCCATACTCGGGCGGGCAATCGGACCAGCGGCAGCCGCTTTTCAATACGTGCACGATACCGCTGATGACGCGACGATCGTCCGCCCGCTCGACGCCCCGAACATCTGTCGGCAGGTAAGGCTCGATCTGTTTCCACTGCTCATCGCTCAGCCAAAATAGGTTCTTGCGCACGATTCAAATCCCCCCTTCCCAAAGAGAATCAGAATCGTATTGTCAGACTGAAAGAATTAATGAGTTCTGACCCTAGAGCATCGTCCGACCTGAGTGAATCTTGAGGGTTCTCCTGTGTGTCCGACCAGCCCGCCTCGATGAGCCCCAATCCCGACCAAGACCTCGAAAGAGCGCTTGATTGATCCATACCACGTCACAATCCGCTCCGCGCGGAACCTCGTCTTCGGCGTGACTCAAGCTCCTTTCCAAGACCAATTTCTCACAAAGCCTGGTCTGAAAAGCCCGGTTAGGTCATGGTGTCGGGAAGCCCACCACGCTGCTGCCATTTACGCAGACGCTCACGCGTGCGCCGACAGGCCATTGCATAATCGTTTCATGACTGGGTCTTCGTACCAACAATCGACCGGACAAAGAATCCGCCGATTCGATGTATAAGTCGACGTGGCCGCCCTGATAGACTTGCGCCACAATCGTGCCGGAAGTCGCGCAGGGCTCCCCCAAATTCGCGACTTGCAACTGTTCAGGTCGAACGAACAGGTCTACCGGCGCGGCTGGCGAAAGCCCCTCCAGTCGGCCTGCCGGGACATTGACCGATAGAGCGCCCAGCGCAACGATCGCATTGGATCCGGCAATACGCTCAAGACGGCCGCGCAGCACATTGGCATCGCCGACAAACGATGCGACAAAACGCTCGCAGGGTCTTTGATAAATTTCCGCCGGCGCGCCGACCTGGCGAATGCGGCCCTCCAACATCACAGAAATGCGGTCGGAAAGGCTCAAGGCCTCGCTTTGATCGTGGGTGACAAAAATCGTCGTTACGCCAAGTTTGCGCTGGATTTCCCGCAACTCCACCTGGTCTGCTTCCCGATAACTGGTCCATCCGGAGAGCAATTTTTTCGGGCATTCTGAACCCAGCGATGGAGGGATGCCATGAAGCGGAAGCGGTTTACCGAGGAACAGATTGCCTTCGCTCTACGCCAAGCCGAGAGCGGAACAACGGTTGAAGAGATTTGCCGCAAGATGGGTGTATCAGAACCGACGTTCTACCGGTGGAAGAAGCATTTTGTCGGGATGGGCGTGACCGAGATCCGCCGCCTGAAGCAGCTCGAGGAAGAGAACGGCAAGCTGAAGAAGATCGTGGCCGATCTGACTTTGGATAAGACCATGCTGCAGGATGTTTTGCGCCGAAAGTGGTGAGGCCCTCCGTTCGGCGTGAGGTCGCAGGCCATCTGCAGAAGGCCTATGGCGTCAGTGAGCGGAGGGCGTGCCGCGCCAGCGGCTTCCATCGATCGACGCAGTGTTACCGCAAGCGCTCCGATCCCCAGACGGAGCTTCGCATGCGGCTCAAAGAGCTCGCTGCTACTCGCGTCCGCTATGGCTATCGCCGACTTCACATTCTGCTGCGACGGGAGGGATGGGCTGTGAACAAGAAGCGTATTTATCGCCTATATCGTGAAGAAGGGCTGATCATCCGGTCCAAGCTGCCGAGGCGCAAACGCGCCTGACGTTATCGCTCCGATCGGCCAATAGCGGGTGGACCGAACGAGATCTGGGCGATGGACTTCATGGCGGATCAGCTGTTCGACGGACGTTCGTTCCGGATTCTGACAATCGTCGACTGCCATACTCGAGAGGCGCTTGCGATTGCTCCGAGAACGAACTTCCGGGCCTTCCAGGTGGTCGACGTTCTTGATCGACTCGTCCGCTCGCGCGGCAAGCCGCAGAGCCTGCGGGTCGACCAATGGCCCGGAATTCGCCGGCCGGATGCTCGACCAATGGGCTTACCTGAACGTCATGGGCATTAATCGAAATCGACGGCGGTTTAGAGTTACCGCCTAAAGTCGTGCAGCAGCGCATGAGCCATTCTTCGATTGTCGTGACATTGGACACTTACGGCCATCTATTCCCGCGGCCAGGACAGCCCGAACTGATAACGCCGTCATTTCTGCGAGCTAGCGCATTTTGAATGCCATACAGGGCACATGCGGCCAAATTCCCCAAATAAATCAAAATTGGGTCCAGACTCTGACTTCGAGAATCTGGTTCGAATTCAGGTCCCCCAGCCAAATCTCAGATTTAACCAAATTGGATTCTGACCCGCTGCCGGCGCGTGCGTGCCGAGTGCCTCAATGCATCGTGGTTCCTGTCGATGGCCGATGCCCGCGACCGAATCGAAGAATGGAGGTGCCAGTACAACGAAGATCGACCTCACTCAGCACTCGGCAACTTGACGCCGAATGCCTTTGCCGACCAAGCTAACAAAGCTCGAAAAGTTGCCTAACTCCCGGACCACAAACGGGGAGCAGACCAATCTGGCTCACGGGTTGACAAGATCTGGACCGACGACGACGAGGCAAACTTCCTCGCTCACGCGCCTGCACACCTGCATCTGCCCCTCTGCGGCAGAATGAGCTGATTGCGTAAGAGATGATTTCTGGCTCATCGTAGCCCCGTTGAGGAGCCAACGATGAGACAAGCGAGCAAGCGCATACCGGACAGCGCAGAGAAGACAGTCCGGGATATCCGTAGAGCGACCCGTCGGCATCACTCGGCCGAGGAAAAGATCCGCATCGTGCTTGAGGGTCTACTCGCGCGTATTGACGGGACAGCGACAAGGCGAATCTTCCAGACCCTGTTCCGTGGTCGGGGTATCTAGACGGCACCAGAAGGGTCGATTGCGGCACAACAAGACCGGCGTCCGCGGTGAGTCATGGACCTCAAGTCTGAGCGCCCGCAGCTTAAAGACGCTGGCCGAGGTTCTGACTGAAAACCGCCCGCTAAAAAAAGCGTTCTCGGGGATGGAGAGAGCGCTTCATGAGGTATTCTGCGTCCGAAAAGCTCGAGATCATCGAGTTGGTCGAACAGTCGTCGCTTTCAGTCCATCGAACGCGACGCCGATCGGAATCCACGGTCAACGTTCTACGATTGGTCAGCCGATACCAAGACGGCCGGCCATGGACGTCGGGCGGCTTTCGCGCAACTGGAGGAAGGCGTGCGCGAAGTCGACGGCATCGTTGGACTTACCTTCAAGCTGACCTTCGCGGAACCGCAGCTTCAACGCGCCTTGCCCTCGCCAGCTGTACGGAAGCCGAGATTGCGACAATCACCGGCCATGGCTTGCGTGATGTGCGTTCGATTTTCGACATCTCACTACTTGCACCGCGATCTGGCGCTTGCGGAGAGCGCGATCCAGAAGCCCGGCCGCTCCATTGAGGGATTTTGTCTTCCGGCGCTTATACCCGCTGCAACTGCTTAGGTAATTGCTGACGCGACTTGGTCCGTATTGGAAAGCTTTATCGGTGTTCCGGTGAAGGGTCGCTCTGACCAATCGGTTGCGCTGCTCATTCCCGAGCGGAGTTCGCGGAATAAACGGCGATATCGAGATTGGGCACTGGCACGATCGATAGCCGCTAAAAGATCAATTTGGTCTTCTGGCCTGAGGGCGCGAATTTCTACCCTGCGTCCATCGGATAGAAACTCTATTGCTGAATACTTGGCTACGTCCAGCATCGTCGGGCCTCCCGGGTAGCGAACTCACGGCTATTACGCTCGCCCACCTCGGCGAACTTGTTGAATCACGATTGCGATGCTGACGTGACGGTACGGCCGCATCTCCTCGCGTTCAAAGAGCGTCAGTGCCAACCGTGAACGACGCCGACCAGCCGGACGAATGCCGCCATGCGGCGCCAGCTGGTTAGGCACGGATCGTCTGGGCGCTACTTGTAAAACAGGAGAATTACCGGGCTCCGGTCGCAGCCAAGGCGTGATCTTGGCGGACTTGAGGTCGTCAGAGGTGTAGTCGGTCGAAGGAGGGTATGGCGCAACAGTCGGCGAGACGGGGCCGGAAGAACCAGACGTACTCATCGTGCCCAGAGCACGCATTTATGATTTGGTTCCGGTCTGCGAACTCCCATACGGGCCCGCAGCTCCATCGCTGCATCATTAGAGGCCGGACAGATGGCAGCATCCGACTACGTGCCGATCTTCTTCAAAAACCGCTTGCATCTCGCGGGGCGTCCACAGATGAGTACACGGCCTATTTGTGACCGGGAAACCCTCGGGCGTGGCTACGCTCGGGGTTTTTTGTTGACACGCATGCTGCTCATGAGGTCCGCTTTTTTCCATTGCGTGGGCTAATATCAATGATGGGTTTTGTTTTTATGCTTGTCGTGCTCCTCGTTGGTTGCACTCGGCCGTCCGTTGCCACCCTCGACGATGCGAGGAGCCGATTCGAGCAGTCGGCGGAAGTTTATCGGGAATGTATGAACGCAATCGGCGGCGACCATACCTGCGTACCAGAGCAGCTTATCATGGAAGCCGACCAGAAAGCATACGCCGAAGCGATGAGTACCGGATTGCGCGACCAGAGTCGTTAGTGTCCGCTGCTCATTTCGCGAATGTCCGCTATTGATGCTGTGAACGGCTCCTCCACCGGCACGTGAGTACAATGAACATGGGTGTTGCCGAAGTTCTTGCTAAAATACCGATGTCGCCTGTTGGCACTTCGCGGCGTTTCAATCCCCCGATAACGGATGGCAGAAGTGCTATATGTAACCGGCCGCAATCAGGAAGAGCATTATGCGCAAGGGACTTTATGGCCTCGCTGGACTGGTGGCCGCACTACTCGCCGCCAACGGCACTGCCGGTGCTCAGGAACCCTATCCATGGTGCGCCGTCTACAGCGGTGGCAGGAACGGCATAGGCGCCACAACCTGTGGCTTCGACACTCTCGAACAATGTCGGGCGACGATCAGCGGTCTCGGAGGCTATTGCCAGCCGAATCCGATCTATCCCGCACCCGAGAAAAAAGCTGTCAAACACCGTCGCAAGATGCATGACGGCTAGCCATCATCGCTGTTGCCGTTGGTAGGATTTATACGGTGCGGAGCGGTCGCTCTCGGGGGATACTGTTGAAAAATGATTTTGGAAGAGGTCACCAAGCAACATTGATTTAAAACCAGCATCAAACGCGCAATATCGATTCAACAGATTGCTCTCGTTGATTCGATTGTTGCGTATCGGAGGCACGCTTCGGACTTTTCCAACAGCATCGGTCATAAGCGGACATTTGCAGTGCACTATCCGATGTCCGCTTTGTGCCAAATATGGACATTCTCGAAGCAATGAGGAGCATACGGTCCGAAATCGCCCATCGCCAAACCCGCCGCCAACATCAGTAGCGTCAAAATTGGGTTTGTTCAATTCGCGATAAATTTGATTGATTTTTTCCGGCCTAAACTAACGCCCGGATAATATGATGCAGCTGCTATGCGCCTCATTTCTGCTGGTAAGTTTACTTGTTCGGTGGTTGCGCTCTTTGTCGGCACTACTATTGCCTTCGCTGCCCCCGAAAGACTTTCCGTCGTTGGCACTGGCGACGGTATAGATGTTCTTCGCGCGCTCGCCGTCGCATTCCAGGATGAAAACAAGTCGATATGGGTCGACGTTCCGCCCAGCATCGAGTCCAGCGGGGGAATTGCAGCGGTCCTATCGAATAAAACAGTGCTCGGGCGCGTGGCGCGAATTCTCACAGACGCGGAGGCTGCTGCCGGCATTCAGTATGCGCCGATAGCAAAGCTACCAAGCGCTTTTTACGTTCATCCGGATGCCGGTGTAACCTCGCTTACCACGGCACAGCTCGCCGACGTTTATTCCGGGCGCGTAACAAACTGGAGCCAGGTCGGCGGCGATGATTTGCGTATCCGCGTCGTTCGCCGTGAAAATGACGATAGTACCCTCAGAGTTTTACGTTTGACGATGCCGCGATGGAAGGGTCTCCCTATTACCGAATGGTCAAAAACCGCCCTCACCACTCAGGACGCCATAGAAACTGTCCAAGAGGTGCCGGGGGCGATTGGATTTGGTCCATTCACAAAAAACCTCGAGAAGAAAACCGTCGTGATCAAGATTGATGGGCACTATCCTACTGACGTCGAGTATCCAAGCGATATTACTCTTGCGCTGATTTACAAAAACTCAACAATGACTCCAGCCGCACGCTCATTTGCTGCGTTTTTGGGGACGGAGAAGGCGCGCGCAATAATCGAAAACCTTGGCGGCATTCCAATGCAGAATAATCGCTAAGATGTGTCGTCGAAAGATTGAAGTGATCGGCGAATGTCGCTGTTGGGTCAAAAGCTGACATTTGCAGTGCACAAGCCCATGACCTGACGGCTCCTCTCATGTGATTCGTCTCCGACGAACCACCCTATGGCGCCTCGATGCCGGGAGCAGGCGCCGTCCACCACATCATAAACGACAATTTTTGCCGCCCCCCGCATCGGGGTGCGGTCATATTAACTTAACAATCATACACGCCCGCCGCGCAGCGACGAGTGGTCCGTCTTGCCGCGCCAGCAACGCTAACAGGCGTTAATGGCCGCCCAACGACGGCCTCCGCCGTCGAAATGAAACTAGGTGCCCCAAGGATCGAAAACTGCCCTGCAAATTCAAGAGCGCAAATCCCAAGGATAATGAATAGCAGCACGCTACCCAAATGTTTTGACGTTGTCATTTTCCGCCTCCTTCAGAGAAATTCTTAGGCAAGTCACTCACTTTTTTCTGAAGATCTTTCAGATCAATTTTGCTCGCACCCGTGGCATTCTTGAAGTTGAAATCTCCCGATGCGACCTCACTGCCAGCTTTCCAATCTCTAACTTGAATGCTGTATTGAGGCCCATTGCGAACCAGCCGAGAGGTTATGGTGAAACGACAGGGGTAAGGTCGCGCACCTTGTGCGATCCAAATCTGAAAATCGACTTCCTTCTTACGGAAAGCGAGAAAGTCGCATTCCGCACCGCCAACCACGCCGCTGCCCAAATCCTTGATATCGGTAACATCAAGCATCAATTGATCGTATGCATTCGAGAGAAGCAAATCTGCCGCAGGAAGTGGCCGGTGATATTTTTCCCGCAATTCATCTATTAGGTGATCAACGGTGCCGGGCACGTCCACCTGAGTATATAAATTTGCGTTCTTTCCAAGCAGCGTCAGCGTTTTTCCGTCAAATAGCGTTTCGATGTCCGCAAAGCCCCCAGAGCGTGTAGCGCGTATCTTATCTGGACGGTTGAGCGTAACAGTACCCGAACTCAACAATGCGAGTTTTTGACCGTCTTTGGTAACAACTTCCCAAGTTGCATCATAATCAAATGACAGGGTTTGTTGCGCTGCCATGTAATCGGACATTGCCTTCAGTAGCTGTTTGGCGTTCGTTTCGTCGGCATTCGCTCTTGTGATTCCGCTCGTACCGACTGCTACAGCCATCAATATTGCGCCGATTGATAGACTTCGCGTGAGGCACTGAACTAATGTTCTCATGACCATTTAACTCCTGTCAGAGACGGCAATGCGATGCCCGCGGCTTTTGACATTAAGGGGACGATTACGACACCCACCGCGGCAACGATGGCGCTCATGTATACCGATTTCTCCAAAACTAAGTTTATAGATCAGCATTTCTAGCATGAATTGATACAAATCAAGTACTGACATCTTTCTGGTATCGGCGGATGAGAGATCGCCGCGTCGAGACGATTTCACAGCAACTCTCCGGGTGGAATCTTCCTCCACTGGTAATCCGCGCCTTCGGGGCGCACTGTCATGCGCAAGTTGCCCGGCACCGTTTATCGCGCCAAAGGTGTAGTCTACAGCGCGGACGCTCCCAAGCGACGGACGGTGCTGCAGGTCGTAGGCAGGCGCGTGGACATTTCAATTCAAGAGGAGTGGGGTCAGCGCGTACCTCGGACTAAGATCGTTGCGATTGGTGCGGCCGGCGGTGTTGACGTGGGTCTGCTAGAAAAGACATTCGCCTCCTGCATTTCGGCCACAGTCGAACATTGAGTTTAGGAAATCAAAGACGGCGTCTCGCAAAATCTGAGTAAACCCTCGCGCCAACTGCTTCGTCTATGATGGCCTTGACCTGTTCCCACAATGCTCCCACAATTGATTGGGCCTAGCGAAAAGCCATTGGTTTCAGGTTGTTTGCAGTTGGGTGGAGCGAATCCAGGTCCCCCAGCCAGAGTTAAATCACTGAAAAAAATAACATAGAGTGGATGGCCCGGCTTCCAACCGGGCCATTTTCATGTCGCGCGCGTTGCAAAAAATTACGCTTTGTTTTCAATGAATGCCAATATCTTTGGAGTCAATTTAAGATGGGCTGGGATTAGCGCTGCGCCCATACGCTAATTGCGCCAGCACTATGGACTGGCGCGCGTGATTGAACAGCGCGGGGCTGACGGCAAAGTGGTCGGTCTGCTCGCCGAGCTGAAGGCCGACTGCCCGAAGACGCCGGCGACCAACATGAGCGACCCGTGCACCGCTCAATGCCCGGATCTGTCGCGGGTCATCTAGCGGGTTCGGAAAGGCTTAGTCGCTGGTGAGGCGGTCGGTAGTGACCAGCCGGATTTGCGGATTGCCGACGCGGCTGCCAACGCAATTTAGGTAGGGCCACGGTCGCTGAATGCAGGCCTTCAATGCCGCTTCCTCGGGCTTGGGCAAGGGGGATCCGGCGGCGAGCTCGCCGTACGGTGCGGGGAACGCCGTGACAACCGCGGCGATAGCGGCAGCGATTGTGATGGCGGTGATTGTTTTCAACATGACGGCCCTGCCTTGCTGGTTGCTTACGATTAGTCGCGGCAGCTAGACGCCTGGTTCAACGGCAAAAAAATCCGCATAAGTTCGTACCGGGAAGAGTTCGATATGTGTAGCCGCTCGCGTTCGCTGCGACGATCTAATCCGCTGAGTAACCTGAGCGAGTAAGGTTAAGGGTGACGCGCCGCGTGGCTGCAATGGATGATTTCAATGTCGCGTGGGAGCGCGAGCCGTGATCCTCAAGACCGAGACTTACCATTTCCATTGTCTCGATCTCTCTCGGCAACCCGGTTTCATCGTCACGATTTACGACGACGACGGGTTAAGGCTGGCCGCAACAATGCCACTCCCAACGCCTACCGAAGCTTTCGCGGAAGCGCGAAAGATCGTCGACAACAAGGTTGAGGGGCCGAGGAAATATATTGGTAGCGGCTGATTAATGTCCGTTGTTGTCCAATCGCTTCCTAAATGGCGCGGCGCGGCGAACGCAGTCATGTGCCAATAGCTACGTTTTCCTCTTTCCAAATGAAGTCGGCGCGCTTAGCCAACACCCACAATACTCGTCCTCTCGCGCGACCGTGGCTCAAACAACAGCACGACCGGCAAAAGACCTGCACCGCCGAAGAAAATTTTGAACACAAAGACACTGTTTGGGGCAATCGCGAGCGATGGATTGCTGGATAGCGCCACCGCGCCTTTGTCGAGTTCAGCAAAGCCAATGAATTCGTCGTATCAGGGGCGGCAGGACCGAAAAAGGCGTTGTCTAAATTATTAAACTGCGCAATCGTATTCGTATGACAGCTTGGAGCCAGGCGATAGACGCTCGCGACGGCGCCGCCCCCGACACAAAGACGGCACGGGCGAACGAGCAGAGGGATACCGAAATTTTAGTGTCCTTTCGCGGGGTCCAAAAAACATACGACGGCGAAGTTCTGGTGGTGAAAGACCTGAACCTCGACATCCAGCGTGGCGAGTTCCTTACAATGCTCGGCCCATCCGGCTCGGGCAAGACAACCTCCCTCATGATACTGGCCGGCTTCGAGGTGCCCACCCAGGGCGACATCGTTCTTGCCGGCACGTCGTTGCGCAACACGCCGCCGCATAAACGCGACATCGGCGTCGTCTTTCAGAATTATGCGCTGTTCCCGCATATGACGGTGGAGGAGAACATCACCTTCCCGCTTTCGGTGCGCCGGCTGCCACGCAGCGAACAGAAGGCGCGCGTGCAGAAGGCGCTGGACGTGGTCAAGCTCGGCGCGCTTGGCAATCGCCGGCCGGGGCAATTGTCGGGCGGCCAGCAGCAGCGCGTGGCGCTTGCTCGCGCGCTGGTGTTTGAACCCAAGCTCGTATTGATGGATGAGCCGCTCGGCGCGCTAGACAAGCAGTTGCGCGAGCATATGCAGATCGAGATCAAACATATCCACGAAAGCCTTGGCCTCACAGTGGTCTATGTGACGCACGACCAGACCGAGGCGCTGACCATGTCCGACCGCATCGCCGTGTTCAATGACGGCGTGATCCAGCAACTCGATACGCCACAGGGCCTCTACGATCTGCCGCGCAACGACTTCGTGGCCAATTTCATTGGCGAGAACAATGTGCTGAGCGGAATCGTCGAGGCGATAGACGGCCCGCTGTGCAATGTCCGCCTGGGCGACGGCACCCTGATCCAAGCGCGACCAATGTCGATCGACGGAGTGGGCAGCCGTACCAATTTGTCCTTGCGCCCGGAGAAAGTCGATATCGTCGCGCCGGGCGCCGAATATGCCAACCGGCTGCAGGCGACGGCGCGCGAGACGATCTATCACGGCGACCATATGCGGGTGCGCCTGGCCGTGCTCGGCAACGAGGATTTCACCATCAAGATGCGCTACCGGGCCAACCGTCCAGTGCCGACGACCGGCGAGAAACTTTTCATCGGCTTTACCGCGCAAGATTGCCTGGCGCTTTCTCCGCCCAATCCTGCCAGGCAGGCAATGCAAGACGATGGGCGTGCCGAAAGTGCCTAGCTGCGGATTTCTGTAAAATAACAAGGAGGATCGAGTATGACGTCAAAGACAACTATCCTGGCCATCGCCACTGCAGCGATCATGGCCGGTGCTACCGTTGCAGCCAATGCGCGCGACCTCACCGTCGTGTCATGGGGCGGCGCCTATCAGGCCGCGCAGAAGCAGGTCTATTTCGACCCCTTCCGCACGGACACAAAGATTCCGCTGATCGACGAGTCATGGGACGGCGGCATCGGCGTGTTGCGCGCCAAGGTGCAGGGTGGCAACGCGACCTGGGACGTGGTGCAGGTTGAATCCGAAGAGCTCGCCGCCGGCTGCGAAGAAGGTCTGTTTGTGAAAATCGACTGGGCCAAGATCGGCGGCAAGGACAATTACATCCCGCAAGCCGTGAACGATTGCGGCGTCGGCGCCATCCTCTATGACTTTGTGCTTGGCTACGACAAGAACAAGGTCAAGAATCCGCCCACCTCATGGGCCGATTTCTTCAACACCAAGAAATATCCCGGCAAGCGCGCCCTGCGCGCAGGCCCCAAGACCACACTTGAAATTGCCCTGATGGCCGATGGCGTCGCGCCGAACGACGTCTACACGGTGCTGAAAACGCCCGCCGGCGTCGACCGCGCCTTCAAGAAGCTCGACACTATCAAGAAGGACCTGATCTTCTGGAAGGCCGGCGCCCAGCCGCCGCAACTGCTCGCCTCCGGCGAAGTGGCGATGACCTCGGTCTATAATGGGCGCATCGACGCGGCCAACCGCGACGATCACCGCAATTTCGGCATCTCGTGGAACGGCGCGCTCTACACGCTCGATTCCTGGGTCATCCTCAAGGGTACGCCTAACCTGGAATTGTCCTACAAGCTGCTCGACTTCATGGGCAAGCCGGCAAACCAGGCGAAGCTGCCGGTGGCTATCGCCTACGGCGTCACCGCCAAGGGCGCGAACGCTATGATCGACAAGACGCGGCTGGCGGAATTGCCGACCGCCGACGCCAACTTGGGGCATGCGGTGCAGATCAACGTCGCGTTCTGGCTGGAGAACATCGATCGCCTGACCGAACGCTTCAACAAATGGGCGGCGATCAAGTAGACACCTGAAGCAAAGACCGCCGCCCCGGGGACACGTTGCGTCCTCGGGGCGGCGCCTCACCGCTTCGCATGTCCCCGACGTTTGCGCCGATGGACGACAGCCTTGCCATATCGGCCGAGCCGTTGAGCGCCGGCCTGCCCTCGCTGAAGGCCCGGCTACGCCGGGCCGAACGCATGCGCAAGCTGCGCGCCTTTGCGTTGGTGGCACCGCTGCTTGCCTTCCTGCTGCTGACCTTCGTCGCCCCCATCCTCGATATGCTGCGCCTTTCGGTCTACGACACCGAACTGTCGCAGGTATGGCCGCATATCCGGCATGCGATGCGAGACTGGAGCGACCGCAACAAACTGCCGCCGCCGCCGGTGTTTAATGCGCTCACCGCCGATCTCGCCGTCAGCTATCACGACCGCACGTTGGCGACCGCGGCGCGACGCCTGAACTATGCGCTCGACAACGGGCGTTCGCTGGTATTCGGCACCGCCCGCGAGTTGCCGAAATCCTCCACCGACTGGACCGGCACGCTCACCAAGATCGATCCACAGTGGGGCGAACTGACGACTTGGGCGGCCATCGACCAAGCGAGCGGCCCGCTCACCACTTATTTTCTGCTCGCCGCGCTCGACATGAACAAGACCGCGAACGGCCACATCGTTGGCGTCACGCCCGACCGCGCCATCTATCTCGACGTGCTGCGCCGAACTTTCACCGTCAGTTTCTCGGTGACGCTACTGTGCCTGATCCTCGGCTTCCCGGTCGCTTATCTATTGGCGACGCAGCCGCCGCGCCGCGCCAATCTTTTGATGATTTTCTTGTGTTGCTGCCGTTCTGGACGTCGCTCTTGGTGCGCACCGCCGCCTGGATCGTGCTGTTGCAGGAACATGGCCTGGTCAATGACGGCCTGATATGGCTCGGCATCATCGATCACCCGGTGCGGCTGATCTACAACCGCATCGGCGTCTACGTGGCGATGACGCACATTCTTTTGCCGTTCCAGATCCTGCCGCTCTATTCGGTGATGAAGGGGATCAAGCCGACTTACATGCAGGCGGCGACTTCGCTCGGCGCCACGCCCACCGAAGCCTTCATTCGCGTCTATCTGCCGATGACCTTGCCCGGCATTGGCGCCGGCGCCTTGCTCGTGTTCATCCTGGCGCTCGGCTACTACATCACGCCCGCATTGATCGGTGGCGCCGCCGATCAGATGATCAGCTATTTCATCGCCTTCTACACCTCCGACACGGTCAACTGGGGCATGGCCTCGGCGCTCGGCACGGTGCTGCTGGTCGCCACCCTCGTCCTTTATTGGGTCTATGACCGGCTGGTCGGCGTCACCAACGTGAAGCTTGGCTGAGGCGCAAAGGGAAAACCACACATGCCCAGCAGCCACGCCCTGACCGGAGAGGAACGTTTCTGGCGCGTCGTGCTCTACGGTATGAGCGCGCTGGTGCTGTTCTTTCTGATGGTGCCGATCCTCGCCATCATCCCCTTGTCGTTCAATTCGGGCACATTCCTGACCTATCCGTTGGATGGGCTGTCGCTGCGCTGGTATCACGAATTCATCAACAGTGTGCAGTGGACGCGCGCGCTCAAGAATAGCTTCATCATCGGTCTATCGTCGGCCGCCTTGGCCACCGTCCTCGGCACCATGGCGGCGCTCGGCCTCACCCGCGCCAATTTCCGCGGCAAAGGCCTGGTGATGGCGATCCTGCTGTCGCCGATGATCGTGCCGGTGGTCATCACCGCGGTCGGCTTCTATTTCTTCTTCGCGCCGCTCGGTTTGGCCGCGAGCTATACCGGCCTGATTATGGCACACACCGCGCTCGGCACGCCCTTCGTCGTGATCACCGTCAGCGCCACCTTGCAGGGTTTCGATGTGAGCCTCGCGCGCGCCGCCGCCAGCCTAGGGGCAAACCCGGTGGTCACATTCTTCCGTGTCATTTTGCCGTTGATTGCCCCGGGTGTCTTCTCCGGCACTTTGTTCGCCTTCGCCACCAGTTTCGACGAAGTGGTGGTGGTGCTGATGGTCGCCGGACCCGAGCAGCGCACGCTGCCGCGCGAGATGTTCTCCGGCTTGCGTGAAAATATCAGCCCGACCATTACCGCTGTCGCCACCATCATGATTTTGGTCTCGGTGGTGATGCTGGCGTCGCTCGAGCTGCTGCGCCGGCGCAATGAGCGGCTGCGCGGCATCAAGTCCTGATACCAGATTTGATCGCGTGGCAAAGCGGCAGATACGCTCAGAGATAAAGCGGCGTGTAGGCCGAGACGATATTGCAGGGTTCGTCGAATGGGTCGCCGAAGCGATGCGGCAGTTGTCGCAACCTAGTCACGACATCAAAACGCGTAGGCCCTCCCTCCTTCTCCGCCCCTGTTAAAAACTTTAGGCATTTCCTGCTTCTTTTTACAATTTAAGCATCTTGCCGGGATCACCAATTCTTTGATGCGCAGGGATGGCTCCGGGCCCGATAAGGGGAAAAGGGATTATCTATTTTCTAAAACGCGGCTAAGCTTTGAGCGCCATTGCGCCCCTCTGCGGATGGCTGTCGCCGGAGTAGCCAGCCATGACCAGCAATGCCGACCTTCAAACCCGTCGCGAAGCCGCCGTGCCGCGGGGTGTCGCCACCATGCTGCCAGTCTTCGCCGCGCGTGCGCGCGGGGCTGAACTCTGGGACATCGAAGGCAAGCGCTACATCGATTTCGCCGGCGGCATCGGCGTTCTCAATACCGGCCACAATCATCCACGGGTGATGGCGGCAGTGGCGGCTCAGCTCGACGGCTTCAGCCATAGCTGCTTCCAGGTCACGCCTTATGAATCCTATGTCGTCTTGGCGGAAAGGCTCAACGCTCTGATGCCGGGTCCGGGGCCGAAGCAGAGCCTGTTCCTGACCACGGGGGCCGAGGCGGTGGAGAATGCGGTCAAGATCGCCCGCGCGCACACCGGAAGGCCGGCGGTGATCGCCTTTTCGGGGGCGTTCCACGGCCGTACCATGATGGGCATGGCCCTGACCGGCAAGGTGGTGCCGTACAAAGTGGGCTTTGGGCCGTTCCCGGGTGAGGTCTATCACGGCCCCTTTCCCAACTCTTACCGCGGCATCGAGAGCGCCGACGCATTGGCCGCGCTGGAAGGACTGTTCAAGACCGACATCGACCCGACCCGTGTGGCCGCGATGATCGTCGAACCAGTCCAGGGCGAAGGTGGCATTAACATCGCTCCGACCGAGTGGTTGCAGGGCCTGCGAGCGATCTGCGACCGACACGGTATTCTGTTGATCGTCGACGAGATTCAGACCGGCTTTGCCCGCACCGGCAAAATGTTTGCGATCGAGCATTCCGGCGTGGTGCCGGACATGATGACGTTGGCTAAGTCGCTCGCCGGCGGGTATCCACTTTCGGCGGTGACCGGCCGCAAGGCGGTGATGGAAAGCGCGGCACCAGGCGGCCTGGGTGGTACGTATGCGGGTTCACCGTTCGCCTGCGCAGCCGGCCTAGCGGTACTCGACGTGATTGCCGACGAGAAACTGGCGGCCCGGGCCATCGCAATCGGTGATCGCCTCAAGGCTCGGCTAGAGGCGATGGCGGGGCGTAACGCTTTCACCTGCATCGGTGACGTGCGCGGTCTGGGCGCGATGGTGGCGATGGAATTGGTCAAAGACCGGGACAGTCGCGAGCCGGCGCCCGCTTTGACCAAGGCGCTGGTCCAGGCAGCGGCCGCAAAGGGGCTGGTGATCCTGTCCTGCGGCACTTACGGGAATGTAATCCGCTTTCTGGTACCGCTGGTCGCCAGCGATGCTCTGATCGACGAAGGCCTTGATTTCCTAGAATCCGCTCTAGAAGAGCAGATATTCTAAGAGTCCGTCCGGAAACATCTGTTTGATTTGACTCATTTTTCCAGATCAAGAAGTTAAATGAGATGCCGGAAAGACGCTTCTTGGGAACCCTGTGTCGAATTCCATCCAATGCTTTCAAGCAGAAGTTTCCGGACAGACACTAAGATCCCCGCGGGGTTCGGCCTGACCTGGCTTTTTTGGACCAAGCGATGTGAGAGAATGAGCTTAAAAAGGAGCTTGGGTCATGCAGAAGAAGAGGTTCAGTGCGGAGCAGATCGTGACACCGCTTCGGCAGATTAAAGTGTTGATGGCACAAGGCAAATCTGCGCCTGGGCCTGCCGCCAGCCTGGGATACCGCAGCAGAACTACGCGATGAGTTGCTGAACGGCGAAATCTTCTACAGCCTGAAAGAGGCGCAGATCGTCATCGAGCAATGGAGCAAGCACTACAACGCTGCTTCATATTGCCCATCTCTCTATGTCATTGATGTAAATAGATCTGCATATCGATTTTGTTGTCCTGCGGGGGTCATACGGCGACTGCGGACACGGTCGGCCAGGCGTTTAGCGGCGTCGGCTTCGAGAGCCGAACGCTTGAAGAGCCGCGGTCCGTCTTCAAGTGGATGGAGTGCTTCTATCTCGCGCTGTTCAGCGGCAAGACGCAGCGTTTTCGGGCTGACGCCGAGCGCGGCGGCGGCTCGCGTCAAGTCCATCCAGCCTGCGGTCTCAGCCGTCTCGTGATAATAGACGGGTATTTTGTGGTGGCTGCGAAGCGATGTCACCCGTTCGCGGGTCCAGCGATTGCCGTGTCCGCTGTGAAGATTATTTCGGTTGAGTAGGCCTGCGATCAGATCGTCGCTACATACGCGCGCAAGGATGCGTACCGCCTCCATAGTTTCCGGCGCCGTACTGTTGCGCTGCCCGCGCCGCCGGCGCGGCCGGCGCAATTCGGTATGAATGCCACCCATCCAATGCACGACAAGAACGATCTCTCCGCCTTGTTCGTCGAGGTCGGCAACCACCTCGCGAATGAGCTCGCGCAGGATACGCTTCTTCAGGCGCATCTCGGTTGCAGGATCACGCCAGATCGCTTTCAGATCGGCCGCCAGCGTCGCGAACTGCTTGAGCCCCATGGGCATGTTTGCTGGTGCCTCGCTCGCTTGCTTCTCGATGCGGCCCTCCAGCTCGGTAACGCGTTCAAGCGCGCGGTTCCAGCGGAGCTCTAATTCCGCCGCCACCAGACGATTGGTTGGGTCGGTTGCATCGTATTGTCGGAACGCCTTGTCGGCGGCATAGCGGGCGGCCTCGAGGTCACACCTGAGCGCCTCAAGGACCTCATCGCGGCGGCTCGACCGCACCAAGATTGAAAGCACCGTCAGGTATCTTGCCATTGAGGTTGATGACGCCCTTTCCATCGCGGAAACGGTCGACCTCTGATCTACCCGGGCGGAGCGGATGTGTTCCGCCCGAATGACCCCCACCTCTCCTGAACCCTACTGCTCAGGTGGCGAGGCGTAACTCCCGCACATCCTTTAAAATCTGCCGAAAAGCTGGCTCGGGAGTGCGGCACATTGTTCGATATGTATCCAGGAAGGGCAGCCAAGTAACCCGTTTTCACTAACCGAAATTTCCTCTGCAGCGCGGCCGCTTATCGGACACAGCCTAAGAGACGGGGCTAGGCAACGATCCAAATGTGGATCATCCTGCCGCCCGCGCAACGCGACAATCAAAATATAAAAACTGCACTTCGGGGAGAACGCTATGGCTCAAACTATCGAGGCATTTGTTGGTAATTCCTTGGATGAAGCGAAAATATCGCCGCTTCATGTCAAGGTCATCGCACTCATCGCCGCCGGCTATTTTTTCGACGTCATCGACTTGATCGTGCTGGGATCGCTGATCCCTGACATGATCGCTACCAAATTCGCGACCGGAGCCGAGGCCGGCTGGATCGGCAGCGCGACTGTCTTCGGCATGTTCTTCGGCACCGTCGGTCAGGGCGAATTCAGCGACCGCTGGGGGCGGAGAACGGTCTACCAGTTCAATCTGCTGATCTTTGGCATATTCACCATCCTCGGCGCGTTGTCGCCGACGGTCTGGTGGCTCGTGGCCGCGCGCTTTATCGCCGGTCTCGGGCTCGGCGGCGAACAACCACTTGCCTTCGCCTATGCTGGCGAATATTCACCGAAGCGCATCCGCGGCCGCATCCTGGCAATCGTGCATTTCATCGGCGGCGCTTGCGTTTGGCCGATCGCGACGTTGTTCACCCTCGCCTTCCGTGACGTCATCGGCTGGCGCGGCGTGTGGATCGTCATCGGCATCGGCGCGTTGATCGTCTGGGTGCTGCGCTTCGTGCTACCGGAGTCGCCTCGCTTTCTGGCAACGCACGGCCGCGGCAAGGAAGCGCTCGACGTGCTGACACAATTGGGCCTGCCCGGGCCAAAGGAGCAGCTTTCCTCCGACGCGGCGAGCAATACCAAAAGCGATCCGTTTGCCCTGGTGTTCAGCATGTTCCCGAAGCGCGTGATCGCCGGCATGATCTGCTTCTCAGCGTTCTTTGGCGTCGCCATCGGCCTCGGCGGATGGCTGCCCAATATTATGCATGACAAGGGCTTCACCATCACCAAATCGCTGCAGTTCACCCTCGGCATGAACCTGGCGGTGCCTTGCGCCAGTCTGTTCATGATGTGGGCGCTCGATAAATACGGGCGCAAAATCACCTCGGTGCTCGCCTTCATCGGCGCCGGCATCATGGCGATCATCTTTGCCAATGCCGGAAGCAATACCGAGTTGCTGATTGTCGGCTTCATCATGGTGTTCTTCATCCAGGTGTCCGGCAACTCGATGCAAATTTTCGCGTCGGAAGTTTTCCCCACCAACGCGCGGGCATCGGGCTTCGGCTGGGCAGCGGGTGTTGGCCGCCTCTCGACCGCGGGCATCTTCATCGCCATCCCGTGGATCCAGAAAGGCTGGGGCCTGAACGCGGTCTTCGTGTGCATCGCCACGGTGCTAGTGATTGCCGCGGTCGCCGTGACCCAGATGGGTCCGGAAGCCAGACAGAAGGGGCTCGACGAAATCGCCCCGCCAACGGGCTGATCGGCGTTCGATCTAACCGAGCGGGCCCGGTCCGGCGCAATTGCCGGGCCGGGCCTCGCCAATTTAGGCTATAGCGCAGGAATGTCCTAAAACGCCGGGGGTTTGCAAATGGCGCCATCGTCGAAAAATATTCGCCTGCTGTCGCGCGACGATCAGGGCGGCCGCCTCGACGGCGTGCAGGTCATCGTCGAAAAGGGGCATGCCTTCGTCGGCCATATGTTCAGCGACGGGTTCTCCGTCATCGACGTGCGCGACCCGAAAAAGCCGAAAACCGTAGCCTTCGTCGCCGCGCCGAAGAATACCCGCTCGCACCACTTGCAAATCCACGGCGACATTCTGCTCGCCGTGAATGGGCCGAATATTTGGGCGATGCAGCAGTATCAAAGCCAGCAGGAATACTACGCAAAGTCGCTCACCAACTCGGTCAAGACCGATCAGCCCTTCGCCGTCGGCCTGCGCGTATTCGATATTTCCAAGCCCGCGGCTCCGCGCGAGATCGGCTTTCTCGACATGCCGGGCCTTGGTGCACATCGCATCTGGTGGGTCGGCGGGCGCTACGCCTATGTCTCGGTGCATTTCGAGGGCTTTATCGATCACGTTTTGGCGGTGGTGGATGTGAGCAATCCGCAAAAGCCCACGCTCGCCGGGAAATGGTGGCTGCCCGGCATGCATCGGGCCGGCGGCGAGAAACCGCCCGCGTCTTTCGGCAAGCGCATGGCGCTGCATCATCTCATCAGCGCCGGAAACCTCGGCTTTGCCGCCTGGCGCGATGGTGGCTTTACCGTGCACGACCTGAGCGATCCGCCCCATCCGAAGTTGCTCGCGCACCACAATACGTCGCCGCCTTTCGCCGGCGGCGCGCATACGCCGTTGCCGCTGCCCGACCGCAACCTGGTGGTCCTCGCCGATGAGGCGACGTCGGTGAATTGCGCCAACGGTCTTGCCTACACGTGGATCTATGACGTGCGCGCGCCAAACAATCCGGTCACCATCGCCACGCTGCCGACGCCCACCGGCGAGGACTTCTGCGCCAAAGGCGGCAAGTTCGGCCCGCACAACATCCACGAAAATCGCCCGGGGTCGTTCCAGAGCTCGGAGATCGTTTTCGTCACCTATCACAACGCCGGCCTGCGCGTATTCGACATCAAGAACCAGTTCGAGCCGAAGGAGATCGCTTATTTCGTGCCGCCGCCGCCGGAAAAGATCGTCGACCAGCGGCCGAACCCGGTGAAGGTGATTCAGTCCTGCGACGTTTACGTGGACCCCAACGGTGTCACGTACCTGACTGATACCAATGCGGGGCTTTACATTCTTCAGTACGAGGGCAAATGACGGAAAAATTCGGCCGCCTGGCCTTGCACATGTGGACCATCGACGCGACGCCGTTGAAGACGGCGCTCGATGCGGCCAGGCAAGCGGGTTTCGATGCGGTCGAATTGCGCCGCACCGATTTCAAGCGCTGCTTCGACGCCGGCATGAGCAACGCCCAAGTGCTCGATTTGATCCGCGCCAGCGGCATTCCGTGCGGCGTGCTCGGCGTCGAATACGGCTGGCTGTTCGCCACCGGCGATGAACGCAATCGCCTGTTCAAGGTGTTCCGCGAAATCTTGCGAAAATGCGGTGGCGCTCGGCTGCAAGATGCTGATGAGCGCGCCTGGACAGGTCAACGGCCCGATCAAGGACGCGATCAAATATCTCAAGGACGCCGGCGACATCGCCGCTGAGTACAAGCTCAAGCTTGCCATCGAGTTCAATTCGCAGCACGACGTGCTCAACAGCCTTGCCGTGCTCACCGAGTTGATCGAGGGCGCCGGCAAGCCAAACTGCGGCTATCTGATCGACGCCTATCACTGCACCCGCAGCGGCGCCGGTGGCCGCGGCTTCGAGAACGTGCCGGCCGACAAAATCTATTGCTTCCAGTACAGTGACGTCTCGCCCAATCCGGTGACCGGCGTGCGCCGACCGACCGACCGTCTGGCGCCGGGGAAGGGCATCGTCAAATGGCGCCAGATACTCGGCCTGCTAGCAGAGAAGAAATACACCGGCTATCTAAGTTACGAAGCGCCCAATCCCGAACTGTGGGCGCGCTCACCTTATGATGTAGCGCGTGAGGGCGTCGAACTGACGCGCAGGTTGCTGCGCGAGGTGGTACCTAGCTACGTCAATTGAGGTCCCCCATGGCAGAAGAACTTCCACTCTTTCTCGGCCTGAACGACAAGACCGTCACCGACATTCCGAAGACGGTCGAGAAGCAGCGCTATATGACCAGCGTGGCGCCGCAAGCGAAAAATCTGGGTAAATGGATCGAGATGCCGCGTCTGCCGATCCCGACCGGCGAACACGCCGTCATCGGCTGCGGCGACAAGATTCATGTCATCGCCGGCTACGCCAAGCATCGCGTCGACCAGAATTTCCATCAGGTCTACGACTCGAAATCGAAATCTTGGTCGCTGAAGGCGCCCTTCCCGCTTCCGTGCAATCACGTCGCCGGCGTCGCGATCGGTACGAAAATCTACACCTTCGGTGGGTTTGTCGAGCAGAACCGCTGCCCGCATTCCAAATGTTTCGTCTACGACACCACCACCGACCAATGGGCGCCGATAGCGCCTATCTCGCGGCCACGCGGTGCCATCTCGGCGATTGTACTCGACGGCATAATCCACCTGCTCGGCGGGCGCGACGTGCGTTCCGTCGAATGGCATGAGATTTACGACCCCTCGGCCAACAAATACACCATCCTCGGTGGCATGCGCGGCTCGACGGGCACGCAGCCCTTCGTCGGCCAGCGCGACCACATGGGCCTTGCCATTGCCGATGGGAAAATTTACGCCATCGCCGGCCGCATGGACTCATACGATTTCAACACCGGTCTCAACGCCGTCTACGATCCGAAGACCGATGCTTGGTCCTTCCGCGCGCCGCTGCCGACGCCGCGCTCGGGACCGTCGGCGGTCTATATCAAAGGCAAGATTGTCGTCTTTGGCGGCGAGGCCACGGGCAAAGTGTTCGGCACCAACGAAGCCTACGATCCGGCGACCGACAGCTGGGAGCAGCTTGCGCCGATGGCCATCCCGCGCCACGGCCTGCACGGCGCGACTTGCGCGGTGATCGGCAACATGGTGCATGTTCCGGGCGGCGGCCCGGTGCCCGGCGGCCAGGTGCAAGGCGCCTACCACGACGCCTTCACCTTCGGCTGAACGCAAAAATCGGCGGCCGTATGCCGAACGGCCGCCGAATTCAATTTTCGTTCGGAGAGAAAATCAGCGCCGCGGGTGCAAATCGAGGCCGGCAACGCCCACGGCCAGGTTACGCCCAACCTGTCCCTGCACCGAAATCGGCTGCAGGGTCACGGTGCGGCTGGAGCCGCCGACCAGCACATTGGCGCCAACGCCAGCGCCGACCGTGGCTTCGCCGGTCGCGCCGCCATAATGACCGGCCAGCGCGCCGAAACGGCGATTGGTCGGCGCATAAACCGCCCAGATCATTTCACCCCTGCTGGTCGCACCGATGTCGATGCCGAACTTGGTGATGGTGCCTGAATAGACCTCGCGCCGGCCCGGGTGCGACGGAGCGAATACGCAGCTCACTTCCTTTTTCGACGTAACGATAAGACCGACACCGCCGGAAATATCGCAGGTCAGCGTGCCAACTTTGGTGTGCTCGCGGGCCGCCATCTTCGGGACCGGCATTGCAACCGCCGCGGCAACGGCCAAGCCGGCCAGGGCGCTCAAAGACCTCTGCATAGCAGTCTCCCATTTTTATTGGACCCGTGGCGGAAAACGCGCGATGGCCGGAAAAGTTCTATCGCCACGACGGGCGCTTAGCCGGCCGCGAGCATCTGGCTTGCCGGTACGACGATATGGCAGCGCAATCCGTCGGGGTCGAAAGTCAAATTCACCTGCGCATCGAGCGCGCGCGCGAGATTGCGCTCGATCACCAGGCTGCCAAAACCGCGCTTGCGCCGCGCCTTGACCTTGGGGCCCGACTGTTCGCGCCAGCTCAATTCGAGCGCATCGCCGGCAGCGCCGCCGTCGCGGCTCCAGACGATGGAAACGCGGCCGTCGGGCACCGACAATGCGCCGAATTTTTGCGCGTTGGCGGCGAGCTCATGCAGTGCCAGCCCCAGATTTTGCGCGGCTTCCGGCTTGAGCTCGACCTCCGGCCCCTCGATCTCGACCCGGCCGCCACCGGCGGAAAAATAATCCGACAATTGCGAATGGATTAATTCGCGCAGCGATGCCCCGTGCCAACTATCGCGCACCAGCAGATCGTGCGAGGCGGCAAGCGCCTGCAAGCGGGCGCCGAACTGCCCGAGAAATCCGTCAATCGAGCCGGCGTGACGCGCGGTCTGCCGCGCCATGGCCTGGATCACCGCGAGCAGATTCTTCGAGCGGTGCGTCAACTCGCGAAGCAGCAGACGCAGATGCGCCTCGCCCTCCTTGCGCTCGGTGACGTCGATGGCCGCGCAAGTCAGGCCGACGATGTTGCCAGCATCGTTGCGCAGTGGCTCGACCCGCAAATCGTGCCAGCGCAGCCCGGGCCCGTCGCCGATGGCGATTTCCGCGGTCTTGGCGTTGCCGCTCGCCAGCACTTCGTTTTTCAAGTCGATGATCGCCGAGTGGCTGGCTTCGGGAAAAATTTCCGCATCTGTACGGCCAAGAATGCCTTCGATCTTACGCCCCAGCATCGGGTTGCTGATCGAGGTGTAGCGCAGATTGCGGTCCTGCGTGTAGACTGTGACGAGCGAGCCGCGCAGCGCCGTTTCGTAACGCTCAAATCGGGCGCGTAGCAGGCTTAGCTCCGAGGCCTGGGCACTGACCCGCACTTCAAGCTGGCGGCGTTCGTCCTGCAGCCTCGCGAGATCGTGCTCGTCCGCCCCCGCTATCTCACTCACCATGACTGTGGACCTGCCTCGTGCCGACACCGCCCGATATGCCAATGCGGCATCAGACTTATCGGCTGTTGCAATATTTTTGCAATGAAACCCGCTGAAACATTTATCAACAGATGCGCCAGTAGTGGCCCGTCATTGTCGCTCGCGACCTCACCAATTCATAATTTAGCTCGCCCGCCGCTCACGCCGCTTGGCGTTGCGTTCGAAGAACAGCGCCTGGCTGAGCACCGCCGACACTGTCGCCGGCTGGAACGGCTTGGCGATAAGGAAGGCTGGCTCCGGCCGCTCGCCGGTGAGGAAGCGCTCCGGATAGGTGGTGATGAAAATCACCGGCACCTCGAACGAGCGCAACATCTCATTGACAGCTTCGAGACCCGAACTGCCGTCGGCCAGCTGAATATCGGCGAGAATAATCCCCGGCCGCTTCTTTTTCGCCAGCGCCACCGCCTCGGCATGAGTGCGGGCGACGCCGAGCACGCGGTGGCCGAGCGCTTCCACCAGCCCCTCAAGATCGAGGGCAATAAACGTTTCGTCTTCGATGATGAGCACATCGGTTGCAATTTCGGCAGCAAGTTCGCGGCCGGAGTCTTCGACCAGTTCGCGCAGCGTGGGAACGTCAACGTCGAGTACCTTAGCGGCATCGTCCTCGGATAGCCCCTCAAGGGCCACCAACAGGAAAGCCTGCCGTGGGCGCGGTGCGATCTGGGCGAGATGCCGCTCGACCGGCTGGGCATAGCCGGCTGCACCGGTCTTGCCGTTGAGCGCGACCGAATTCCAGATCTTGGTGAAAATCCGATAGAGCGCGATGCGGGTTGAAGACCCATTTTCCAACACGGACGGGTCGTGAATCAGCGCCTCGAGCGTGGCCGCCACATAGGCGTCGCCGGCCGCCTGGCTTCCCGAAAGCGCCCGCGCGTAGCGGCGAAGATAGGGAAGATGCTGTGCAACCGCCTGAATTGTCGACAATTTTCCCTCCCGAATCGGGGCAGATTGGTTGGCCGCTCGGACACAACACCAATTTCCGTTCAACTCTAGGCCCACTAACGTACCGTTTGGAAAAAAGTTCCAATTCGGCGGAACCATTTGCCCTGACAGGGGTTTCGCAAACACGGAAGATGGGGAACCTGCGCCCTGCAACAAAAAACCAGGGGTGGGGGATTTGGGATCGAAACGATGACCGAGCGTAAGCCCGTGGGGCAGCAGAAAACGATGGAAATCACGGCGCAGCGAAACAAGAAGCCGGCCGCCAAGGCGGCCAAGCTCGGTCGCGAAGTCCAGGCTCGTCTCGGTCAGCAGCTTCGCTCGATGTACGACGAAGTCGTCAATCAGGGCGTACCGGACCGTTTTACAGCGTTACTCAATCGGCTTGAGGGCAATGGGAACAAGGACAAGCACTGATGCCCATCGACGAGTCGGTCCGCAATGCCGTTCTTGCTGCGGTGCCTAACCTCCGCGCATTCGCGATTTCGCTCAGCGGAAACGTGGACCGGGCCGACGACCTGGTGCAAGAAACGCTGGTGCGCGCGCTTGCCAATATCGACTCGTTCCAGCCCGGCACCAACATGTCGGCCTGGCTGTTCACGATCCTGCGCAATCATTTCCGCTCCGAATACCGCAAGCGGCGGCGCGAAGTTGAGGACAGCGAGGGCCGCTATGCCGAGACGCTGAAATCTCAGCCAGAGCAGCATGGCCAGGTCGAGTTCAGGGAATTCCGCGAGGCGCTCGTGCAATTGCCGGCGGACCAACGCGAGGCGTTGATCCTCGTCGGCGCGTCGGGCTTTTCCTATGAAGAGGCTGCCAATATCTGCGGCTGCGCGGTTGGCACGATCAAATCCCGCGTCAATCGCGCCCGCACGAGGCTCGCCGAGTTGATGTCAATCAATGACGTCAACGATTTCGGCCCCGACGAAACGACGCGCGCTGTGCTTGCCCGCGGCGGTGGATGACTCCAGGAGATTCATTTCCCCGGCGTTCGATTATTGCCTATCGCCAAATGAAAGCCCCGCGCGGCGGACAGCCACACGGGGTTTTGCGACTCAACGCAACGCTACGCTACAACACTACGGCACCGTCGGTGTGCGCGCGTGTATTAGGCCGGCTAGCGCAGCAATCGCGAACAGAACGACGGCGACAAAGAACACGATCTTGGCGGCCTCAATTGCCACGCCGGCGATAACGCCGAAACCGAGCGCGGCTGCACTCAGCGCAATGACAAGAAATGTGACAGCCAATCCCAACCTGGCGGTCCCTTTGGTTTGTTGCGAAATAAACCGTGTGGCAAGGCAACGAAAGACTCCGCGATTAGTTCCAATCGACAAGTGCCCGTCGCGCACGGCATCAGGCACTCATGGATTGTCGCAGATCAAAGCCGCTGAACCCGGAAGTCGATTGAATTATCGTGTTATTTGCCGCAAAGGTCCAAATTCACAGAACGCAACGGGCGAGACCGATGACGGGCCTGGAAATCTACAGCAGCAAACGCCGGTTCGGAGTTACCTCCGAGCCGAAAGGTAAGATGGCGCCGAAGCGCGGACACGCTTTCGTCATCCAGAAGCACGCAGCGATGCGCCTGCATTACGACCTGCGGCTCGAACTCGACGGCGTGATGAAGAGCTGGGCGGTTACGCGTGGCCCGAGTTTGGTGCCGAGCGAGAAGCGCCTGGCGGTGCAGGTCGAGGATCATCCGGTCGCCTACAACAAATTCGAGGGCACCATTCCCAAGGGTGAATACGGTGGCGGCACGGTGATGATCTGGGACCGCGGCAGTTGGCAGCCGCAGGACGATCCGCATACAAGCTTGAAAAAAGGCCACTTGTCCTTTGTGCTCGAAGGCGAGAAGCTGCACGGACTCTGGCATCTGGTGCGGCTGCGCAAGAGGCCCGGCGAAAAACACGACAATTGGCTGTTGATCAAGGCGCGTGACCGTGCGGCGCGCGACGAGAGCGACAGGGATATCCTCGAGCAGAAGCCACGTTCGGTCGCATCCGGGCGCACCATGGATGAGATTGCTAGGGACGCAACGAAGACAACATTGTCAAAACGGAAGTCGCCGCGCGTTCGTTCAAAGCGAGCACGTCGATGACGAAAACCGCAACACGCGTCGCCGGCATCACGCTGAGCCATCCCGACCGTATCTATTGGGCCGACGCCGGCATCACCAAGCGTGACCTCGCCGACTTCTACAGGAGCATCTGGACGTGGATGAAGCCGCATATCCTCGGACGGCCGATCGCGCTGGTCCGCTGTCCGGACGGCGCCGCAGGGCAGTGCTTCTTCCAGAAACACGCCTCGGCGGGAATTTCCACCGAGCACCTGCACATGGTCGCCGAGAAGGGCAACAAGATCATTTCCGTCGACGATCTCAGCGGGCTGATCGCGCTGGTGCAGGCAGGCGTCCTTGAAGTGCACACGCGCGGCGCTACCATCGCCGACCGCGAGCGCGCCGACCGGCTGGTGTTCGATCTCGATCCTGGCCGGGGCACAGGCTGGAGCGACGTGGTCAAAGCCGCGCGCGAGGTTCGCAAGCGGCTCGACGCGCTCAAGCTCAAGAGCTTCGTCAAGACCTCCGGCGGCAAGGGCCTGCACGTCGTCCTGCCGATCAAGCCTGCGCCATGGGCGGCCGCCAAGGACTTCGCCTATGCCGTCGCCGCGGCCATGGCGGCGGACGCGCCCGACCGCTACACGGCCACCGCCGCGAAGAGGAAGCGTAATAATCGCATTTTCATCGACTATTTACGTAACAGTCGCGAAGCGACCGCGGTTGCCCCCTACTCCCCTCGCGCGCGGCCGGGCGCGCCGGTGTCGGCGCCGGTCGACTGGGCGGAACTGGGCGCGCTCAAGAGCGCCAATCAGTACACAGTGCTTAATCTGCCGGCGCGGCTTGCGCGGCTGCGCAAGGATCCCTGGGCGGGGATCGGACGGATCAAGCAGGCGCTGCCGAAACCAAAGTGAAGGCTCGTGAATTGGCGAACCCGCGTTGGAACTTTTGCATCCGGAGGCGCGTTGAATTGCCAGGCGGCCCATTCGCGGCGCCCGCTCGGGGACTCCCATGCCTGACAAGTCATCCCGTCACGACGAGCGGCCAGGCACAGCGACCGCATTGAGCCGCTGGTTTTCACATTTCGCGCAGGCGATAGCGCATTGGACCGGCCACCCGGCCGCGTTCCTCCTCGCGGTCGCCGTGGTTCTGGTCTGGATCCTGACCGGGCCAATCTTCAACTACAGCGACACCTGGCAACTGGTCATCAATACCGGCACTACCATCGTCACCTTCCTGATGGTGTTCCTGATCCAGAACACGCAGAACCGCGATACCATGGCGCTGCAACTCAAGTTGTCGGAACTGGTGCTGGCAATGAAGCGGGCGGAAAATAAATTCGCAGTTGTCGAGGATTTATCGGACGAGGAACTTCAAGAGTTTCATGAGGACTGCAAAAAGCGCGCGGATATCACGCTGAGCCATTTGGAAAAGCGGAGCAATAAGCGTCGTGCACCGAAAAGCAAGGCCCGCGCCGCCGCCCACCGCGTGAAGACTGCCGTACGCCGTTCGGCTTAATCCTTAACCTCGCTGCCAAGGAGAAATCGTCTTTTCGCCACAAGAGTCTGCTCTATCTTTCGCTAAGATGACGATTGAATAAAGATCGGTGCATGGACTGGAAAACTCCAATTGCGGTCGGATTTGCAATTGTCATGGCGTTCGCCGACGTGCTGAGCGGAGGTGTATTCGCGCAGGCGCCACAGCAGTTTTCCGGCAAAGCCGGGTACTATGACAAGGATTAACATGACAAGGTGACGGCCGGCGGCAACTATGATCCGAATAAATTCACCTGCGCGCACCTGACGCTGCCCTTCCGCGCGCGCTTGCGTGTCACCGACAACAAGACCCACCGCAGTGTCGTGGTCACCGTCAACGACCGGGGACCGCACAGCAAAAAACTCATCCTCGACCTGTCATGGGCCGCCGCGCAAGAAATTCACATGATCGACCGCGGCGTGATCGACGTCACCGCGGTTGTGTTGCCTGACGACGCGAAGAAATAGCCGTAAGTCGACCTTCGCTTCGCCACGGTACATGACCTTGTATCGCGTCGAGCGCACCCAGGCATCGATATCCTCGATGCTCATGAAATTCTTCGTGTCGAAGCGGCCCCAATTGGCGATCTGCGACAGCGTTTTCTTCCAGCGCTTATAAGGCGGCTTGGCCGGCACGCCGAAGGCCACGATATCGATGATGGCGAGCTCGTCCGGAACCCCGAGCAGCGGGCGCAGCGATTGCGGCTGGTGAGGCGGCCACGCACCACGTCCATTAGCGCCTCGTAGCGCGCGATAGTGGAAGAGAATTTGGTAACGTCGACCGTGTGGGCTTCCTCGGATTTGGCTGTTTTGCGCTATATTAGGCAGCTTCCGGCCCTGCTCCTATTCCCGCGCAACCAAGAAACCGCAAGGAAACGCCCATGCCCGCCAAACGCCCGGCGCCACGCCTCGCCGTCCTCGACGAAATGCAGATGAACGAGGCACAGCGCGCGCTTATGAATGCGCTACGCGCTGGGCCGCGCGGCACATCAATCGTCCCGCGCGGCCCCTTCGCCGCCTGGCTGCACGCGCCGCAATACGGGCAACTGGCGCAGGCGCTCGGCGCGCATTGCCGCTACAAGACGGCACTGCCGCCGCGCCTGTCCGAATTCGCCATCCTGTGCACGGCAAGGCAGTGGCGCGCGCAATACGAATGGTACGCGCATGAGCCGATGGCCGAGAAAGCTGGCGTCGCCCGCAAGACGATCAACGACCTGCGCGCCGGCCGCGCGCCGAAATCGGCACCCAAGGACGAGCGCGCGATCTACGATTTCGTGCAGGAGCTTTACAAGACGCGGCGCGTCGCCGACCGCGCCTACAAACGCGTGCACGCCTTTCTCGGCGACGCCGCGATGGTCGAACTGGTCGGTATCCTCGGCTATTACGTGATGATCTCGATGACGCTCAACGTGTTCCGCATGCTGCCACCGGCGGATGCGGAACACGCTTTTGCCGAACCGAAATAGCGGTCGGCCCGAGGCGGTGGTTATTTCATCTTCATACCGCCCATGCTGTCAGATTTCATGGCCGGTATGGGATGCGTGCCGCCGATGCTCATGGCGCCGATGCCTTCGACGGCGAAATCAACGTCCACCTTGCCCGCCTTGGTGAAGTCGAGCGTTGTCTTGAAGTGCTCGCCTTCCTTCAACTGCTGCTTCATGCCCATGAACATGATGTGGTAGCCGCCGGGGTTGAGTTTGACCGTTTGACCGGGCTTGATCTCAAGTCCGCCGGCGACGGGCCGCATTTTCATGACGCCGTTGGCCATAGTCATCTCGTGGATCTGGACCTCCTTGGCGACGGTGGAGGCTCCGCCGACGAAACGATCGGATTCCGTGCCCGTGTTGGTTATGGTCAGGTAGCCGCCGCCGACGCTGGCGCCGTTCGGCGTGGCGCGCGCCCAGGGCGCCGAGATTTTCAAGTGGCCGGCCATGACGTCTTCGGCATGCGCCGGACAGATCAAGAAGGCAGCAAACAATACGGCAATAGTCAACGATGTGCGGGTCATGTTTTAACTCCGGACAATTCAGCACGCGCTGTTGCGGCGCGGATGCGTGGAAACGGTTGAGCGGTGAACCGAAGACGTCAGGCCGCGGGCGGCGGACGCGGAAGCTGCGGCCCTTCGCTTGCCGGTTTTTGCACGGGCGCGCTGTATCGCGCAGGCGGCAGCGCCACCGTATGCACGGTAGCGAAAGCGATGACGATCTGCGGCGGCGAACCGAGCGTGCCTTGCACGCAGCACAGCGTGCCGCAACCGGCGGCGCAGGGACAGCCGGATTGATCGTTTCCGGTCTGGCCACCGGTCGAGACCGCGCTGGCGCAAAGACTGGACCCGAAAGGCGCGCTGGCCGCTATCGACAGCGGCAAGAGCACCGCCTGCAGCGCGACCACATAAGCCGCAAACAGCGCGACAAGCCGCCGTGAACGGATGGATTCGCTCATCACTGCCACTCTAGCGCGTTACCGGGCTCGTTAGAACTGGTCTCGGGCATCCCTCGGCCCATCGAAAGCCCACAAACGTCATGGTAGACTGGATAGCCATGGCAAGTAACCGGCAAACATCTTCCGGCGACGAGCCGCGTGTCGTCAAATTCCGCCGGCGCGGGTTCGGTGGCATCGGTGTGTCCACCCCGTCCCCGGTCGAGGATCTTGCCAAATATGAACGCAATGAAGGCCCCGACGACTATCGCCACCGCATGCTGGTCAACGCGGCAGCGCTGGCGGTCGTCGTCGTGCTGATGGGCGTCGGGCTGTGGATCGCCGATACCATGGCGGAGATGCGCAAGAATCAGGACTGCGTCTTGTCGGGCCGCAGGGGTTGCTCGCCGGTCGAGGTCAATCACAGCCGCCGGTAATCTTGTTCGCCCGCGTCGCGCCGGCCTGAACGAAATCGGCCGGTTTTTCCCGTTAAATGCCCGCTACCATTGAACTTACCTGCACGCTTCGCTATACGGGCACGCGACCGCGAGACCGGTAGAAGGCCGGGCCGAGGGGCCGGCGCGGTGGCGTGGTGCACTGGCCACCGCGCTTGCCTGAATTCCTATTCAATCAGCGAGTTACCAATGTCTTCGACCTTTGACACGATCGCCAATATTATCGCGGAGACCTGTGATATTCCGCGCGACACAATCAAGCCGGAAAGTCACGCCATTAACGACTTGGGGATCGATAGCCTCGACTTTCTCGACATCGCCTTTGCCATCGACAAGGCCTTCGGCATCAAGCTGCCGCTCGAGCAGTGGACGCAGGAAGTCAACGACGGCAAGGCGACCACCGAGCAGTATTTCGTGCTCAAGAACCTCAGCGCCCGCATCGACGAGCTCGTCGCTGCCAAGGGAGCGTAACGCTCAGCCAGCGGCCACATGCGTCTCGAATATTTTCAACTGCTCGACCGGATCGTCGACCTCGAGCTGGCCGACCGCAACATCAGCAGCGAGGCGACAGTCCCGACTGAAAGCACCATCTTCGAAGGGCACTTCCCCGGTTATCCGTTGATGCCAGGCGTACTGCTGATCGAGGCGATGGCGCAGACGTCTGGCTGGCTGGTGGTAGCGCTCAATCGTTTCGAACGCATGCCGTTTCTCGCCTCGGTGAAAGACGCAAAGCTGCGCACCTTCGTCAAGCCCGGCGAGCGGCTGGTAATCGAGGCGCATCTGGCGCATGACGGCTCCGGCTACGCCGTCACCGAGGCAGCGGTCAAATGCGACGGCAAGCTCATCTGCGACGCGACGCTGACGTTGCGCGTGCTTGATTTCCCCAATGCCGAAATGGCCAAGCGGATGCGAGAAATTGCGGTCAAGATCGGTCTGAAAACCGAGGCGCCGGCCGATGGCTGAGGCGCATCGCGAAGCCTGGATCACTGGCGTCGGCATCGTCTCGACCCTCGGCGAAGGGCCGGAGGCGCATTGGCAAAAATTGATGGAAGGCCAGCCAAGCGCCGACACGACGACGTTTGCGCCCTTCATCGTGCATCCATTGGCGCCGGTGAATTTGGATGTTCAGATCCCGAAAAAGGGCGATCAACGGCAGATGGAGGATTGGCAGCGCATCGGCACCTATGCGGCCGGGCTGGCGCTCGACTCCGCGGGGATCAAGGGCAAAACCGAAATTCTGTCGCACATGGATATGATCGTTGCGGCCGGCGGCGGCGAGCGCGACCTGACAGTGGATACCACGATCCTGTCCGGAATGCAGCGCGCGCAAAATCCGGCCGCGTTCCTCAACGAACGTCTAATGAGCGACCTGCGGCCGACTTTGTTTCTGGCGCAGCTTTCCAATCTGCTGGCGGGAAACATCTCCATCGTGCACGGCGTCACCGGATCGTCACGCACATTCATGGGTGAGGAATCGTCAGGCGTAGATGCCGTGCGCATCGCGCTGTCGCGCATTGCCGCCGGGCAGAGCGATATTGCGCTGGTCGGCGGCGCGCACAATGCCGAGCGGCCCGACATGTTAATGCTGTACGAGTTCGGCGGCTTCAATCTGAAGGACCATTACAAGGCGATCTGGGAACGCGGCGACAAGGGTGCGTTCGCGCTCGGATCGCTTGGCGCCTTCCTTGTGATCGAAGCGCGCGAACATGCCGAGAAGCGCGGCGCCAAGCCGCTGGCGCGGCTGATAAGCGTCGTTTCCGACCGCGCCCGGCGCGAACCGGGCGGAGTCACGGCTGGCCTCGGCAGGTTATGGGACAAACTCGGGCAGCAACTTCGCCCCGGCCATGTGGCCATTTTGTCCGGCGCCACCGGCGCAGCCCCTGCGACCGCCGAAGAACGGGCTTTTCTCGAAAGCCATAGTGACCTTGCCGTCCGCGCCACCGGAACCTATCTCGGTCACGGGATGGAGCCGCAATTCCCGATGAATGTAGCGTTGGCGGCCATTGCGGTCAGCCGTGGTAGCCTATTCTCGCCGCATGACACGACCGGGCTTGAACGGCCGATGAGCGGGGATTTGCAGCAAATTCTAGTGACCGGCGTCGGCCACTGGAGCGGCGAAGGCCTCGCCTTGGTCGAGCGGATCGCGTGAAGGAGAGCCAAGATGACATCGACCAGAGATAAAGCAGGACGGCCGTTCGTGGTGGTGACCGGGCTTGGCGTGATTACTTCGCTTGGCGCTGGCAAAACCGATAACTGGGCAAAACTCACCGCCGGCCAGTCCGGCATCCGCGCCATCACCCGTTTTCCCACCGACGGGCTAAAGACCCGCATCGCCGGAACGGTCGATTTCCTCGGGCCGCAGTCCTGCTCCGCCACGCTATCGGAGCGTTTCGCCGAGCTGGCCGCCGGCGAAGCGATTGGCGAATCCGGCATCGGAGCCGCGGGCGATTTTCCCGGACCGCTGTTTCTCGCGGTGCCGCCGATCGAGATCGAATGGCCGCAGCGGCTGGAGATCGGCTGCCGCTCGGGCGCCAACGATACGGTGACCTATACCGACATGCTGCGGGTCAGCCGTGAATTTCCCGACTATCACAGTCGTTTCCTGTTCGGCTCAGTCGCCGACCATCTGGCCGACGTGTTCGGCACCAAGGGCTCGCCGATCTCGCTGTCCACGGCTTGCGCCTCGGGGGCGAGCGCGATCCAGCTCGGCGTTGAAGCGATCCGTCGCGGCGAAACGGACGCAGCACTGTGCGTCGGCACCGACGGCTCGATCAATCCTGAAGCCGTGATCCGCTTCTCGCTGCTTTCGGCCCTGTCGACCAGCAACGACAAACCGGAAGAGGCCGCCAAGCCTTTCGCCAAGAACCGCGACGGCTTCGTCATGGCGGAAGGCGCCGGCGCTTTGGTGCTGGAAAGCTACGACGCGGCCAAAGCGCGCGGCGCGAAAATTCTCGGCGTGCTGGAAGGCTGCGGCGAAATGGCCGAACTCTTTCCACCGCACCCGCTCCAGTCCCGACGGCAAGCCGATCATCGGCTGCATCGCCAATGCCATCAAGGATGCCGGCCTGACGCCCGCCGACATCGACTACGTCAACGCCCACGGCACCGGCACGCCGGAAAACGACAAGATGGAATATCTCGGCGTGTCTACCGTGCTCGGCGAGCGCATGAAGGGTGTGCCGATCTCCTCCAACAAGTCGATGATCGGCCATACGCTGTCGGCGGCCGGCGCGGTCGAGGCGGTATTTTCGCTGCTCACCTTGCAGCATCAGCGCATTCCGCCGACCATCAACTACGACGTGCCCGACCCCTCGATCCCGCTCGATGTGGTGCCGAACAAGGCGCGCGACGCAAAACTCGCCCACGCGATTTCCAATTCGTTTGGCTTCGGCGGTCAGAACGTTTCCCTGGTGATGGGTCTGGAGCCGGCTTAACCGCCGCCTCGCCCCCCATGCGCGCGCTGAATTTGGTCGCCGATCGCAACCTTGGGCTTGCCGAGGTACCGCCGCCGCCGCCGCCGGGCGCCAGCGAGGTGCAGGTGCGCGTCAGGGCGGTGGCGCTCAATCACCTCGATCTGTGGGGCTTTCGCGGTATGGCCTTCACTAAACGCAAGCTGCCGTTGATCGTCGGCGCGGAAGCGTCCGGTGAAATCGCCGCGGTCGGCGAAGGCGTCGCCAATTTCAAGCCAGGCGACAAGGTGGTCATGTACGGGGCGATGACCTGCGGCAATTGTCCAGCCTGCCGGGAGGGCCGCGACAATCTGTGCGAAAATGTCGGCGGCATCATGGGCTTCCACATCGACGGTTTCGCCCGTGATCTTGTCAATATGCCGGCACGGCTGGTCATACCGGTGCCGGAAGGCGTTTCGCTGCGGGACGCGGCCTGTGCGCCGATTGCCTTTGGCACCGTCGAGCACATGCTGTTCGACAACGCCAAGCTCAAGCCAGGCGAAACGATCCTAGTGCATGCCGGCGGCTCGGGCATCGGCTCGGTCGCCATCAAGATGGCGAAAGCGATCGGCTGCACCGTCATCACCACCGTTGGCGACGACGCCAAGGCGGCAAAGGCGAAGGCCTTGGGCGCCGACCACGTCATCAACTACAAAACCGAGCGGTTCGAGGGCGTCACCCGCAAGCGCACTGGGAAAAAGGGCGTCGATGTCGTGTTCGAGCACGTCGGCGGCGAAGGCTTCAACGCCTCGCTGTTCTGCCTCAAGCGCGGCGGCCGCCTAGTCACCTGCGGCTCGACGGCCGGGCCGACAGTGACGATCAATCTTATGCAGTTGTTCCAGCAACAGTACAAGATTTTCGGCTCGTTCGGCTCGTCCATGCGCAACATCCGTGACAGTTTGGCGAAGATCGCCGGCGGCATGACGCCGATTATCGACATGGAAGTGCCGCTCGCTGATTTCGAACGCGGGTTGGCGCGGCTGGAAAGCCGGAAGGTGTTCGGCAAGGTCATCGTGAATTTCTGATGCCAAATGCGTTCGAGCGCATGAAGCGACGTCTGCGCCGTGGCGCCAGAAGCGCCGGCGATGCGATCCTCGGAGCGCTGGCGGTCGGCCTGCTCAAGGCGCTCAGGCGCATTGACCCCGACTGCATGGCGAATTTCGCCGGCCGGTTCATGCAAACGATCGGTCCCTTGCTGCCGGAAAACAAGCTCGCCCGAGAGCAACTTAGCGCTGCCTTTCCGGAAAAATCCGCCGTCGAGATCCACGCCATCCTGCGCGGCGTCTGGGACAATCTCGGCCGCATGGGCGGCGAGTTTTCCCAGCTCGACCGGCTATGGGACTACGACGCGGCGCATCCCGAGCGCCGCAGCCGCATTGAGCTTGGTCAAAGGGAGATTGACCTCTTTGCCCGCCTCGCCAACGACGGCAAGCCGGCGCTGATATTCGCCGCCCATCTCGCCAACTGGGAATTGCCGGCGATCACCGCGGCCAAATACGATCTTCAATCTGCCGTGCTCTACCGACGCCCGAACATCGCGCGCCTCGATCGCTGGTTGCGCGAGACGCGCGCGGCCAGTATGGGCGAGCTCATCCCCACCGGCCTCGAGGCGCCGACGAAGATTGCCGATGCGCTCAAGCGCGGCGCCCACGTCGGCATGCTGGTCGATCAATATTACGTGCGCGGCGTCGAGGTGATTTTTTTCGGCCGCCGCACCATGGCCAATCCGCTACTGGCGCGACTTGCCCGCCATTTCGACTGCCCAATCCACGGCGTGCGGATTATTCGCTTGCCCGGCAACCGTTTTCATCCCGAATTAACCGACGAGATTGCGCCGGCGCGCGACGCGCAAGGCAAGATCGATATTGCCGGCACCATGCAGGTCATCACCGGCGTGATCGAAGGCTGGGTGCGCGAGCATCCCGAGCAATGGCTCTGGCTGCACCGGCGCTGGCGGCCGGAGGACGCCGTTCCTGCGCGCGGCTCTAGGGCGCCTTAATGCGGCCGTCGACCGCAACGCCGCCCGATGCGTCCATTTGCACCACGGCCATTTCACCGGACGCCAACAGCACCGCCGCGATCGACTGGATGTCGGGAATGTGAAAGACCAGGATCGAGAGCTCTCCTGCGGGAAGCTTTTTCATGAAGGCGCGCGCGCCGTCGCCCGCCTGTCTCATGCGGGCAGGATCGCCGAGGTAAGTCTGATTGAGCGCCGGCAATCCCTTGACCGGACCAAGGCCGGTCAGTCTCGCGGTATCTATGGCGCGGCAATACTGGTTCGAGAACAGGCGCGCGTGATCGATGCCATGTTTGCGGAATTCGTCGCCGACGCGCTTGGCCTGCGCGCGCCCGGCCTCGTCTCGCTTGCCTTGTGTGGCGCGGTTCTTAAAGTCGACCATGTCGGCATCGGGCGGCGAATCCGGCGCTTTGGCGTGCCGCATCAGCACGATGTGGCCGCGCCTCTTGAGCAGAGCCCATACTTCGTCGGCCGTGAAGAATTCCGAAGCCATTGAGCGGACTGATTGATTGGACGTGACGAAGTAATCAAATTTGCCAGTTTGTGGGGTGTGGCGGCTGGTTTCCTTGCAAATTCGGTTTTGCGATTCCCTCGAATCTGAAGCTGTGATTCTCTGCACTCGACCCGGGTCGAGCGGAGGGATTCGCGATGCAGCCGAAGGAGCGACGGGGGACTGGCGAGCAGGATCTGTTCCGCTCGCGTCTGGATCAGATCATCGATGTACAGCACGCACTGGTGAGACTGGCGCGAGCGATCGACTGGCGCTTCCTGGAAGAGAAGTTTGGCGCGGTCTACACGGACAAGCCGGGTCATCCACCGCTGCCGACGCGTCTGATGGCAGGGCTTGCCATCCTCAAGCACATGCAGGACCTATCGGACGAGGCGTTGTGCGAGCACTGGGTCGAGAACCCGTATTATCAGTACTTCTGCGGCGAGGAGTTCTTCCAGCACCGGCTGGTGTTCGACCGCTCCTCGCTGACGCGCTGGCGCCAACGCATGGGGGAGGAAAAACTCCAGGCCCTGCTGCAGGAGAGCCTGGCGGTGGCCACCCGCACCGAGGCGATGAAGCCGGCCGATTTGGCCCGCGTCATTGTCGACACCACGGTTCAGCCCAAGGCGGTGATGTTCCCGACCGATGCCAAGCTGGTGAACCGGGCACGCGAGCGGCTGGTGCGGCTGGCCCAGGAGCTTGGGGTGGAGCTGCGGCAATCCTACCGGCGGGTCGGCAAGTTCGCGCTGATCAAGTACCAGCGCTATGCCCATGCCAAGCAGTTCAAGCGCGCTAATCGCAGCCTGCGGAAGCTCAAGACCTATCTTGGCCGCGTCATCCGCGACATTCGGCGCAAGACGGCCGGCAACGAGGACTTAAGGGAAACGTTCGTGCGGCCGCTGTACCTGGCCGAGCGTGTGCTGGCGCAGGACCGTCACCAGCGCGGCCGCAAGATTTACAGCCTGCACGCACCCGAGGTGGAATGCATAGGCAAGGGAAAGGCACACAAGCCCTATGAGTTCGGTGTGAAGGTGAGCGTGGCGACGCCCCTGCGGCATTCGCGCGGTGGCCAGTTCGTCGCCCATGTCGCGGCGCTGCCCGGTAACCCGTATGACGGCCACACACTCGCCACCGTTATCCCTGCCATGCAGACGATCATCGGTAACACGCTCGACCGCATCATCGCCGATGCCGGATACCGCGGCCACAACGCGTCACCCGAATACCAGTTCAAGGTCTACACTGCCGGCCAGAAGCGCCGCATCACCCCGCAGATCAAACGTGACATGAAACGGCGCGCGGCCGTCGAGCCCGTCATCGGGCACCTCAAGGAGGATCACCGCATGGGCCGCAATTATCTCGCCCATTCTAGCGGTGATGCCATCAACGCCGTGCTCGCTGCCGTCGGATACAACTTCCGCCTCCTGCTCAGGTGGCTGAGGCTTTTGCTGTTCAGAATCTTGACCGCAATCGTTGGCACTTCTCAGTTCAGATTCAGCTGAAAAGGACATTCTTCACGAGCGACTACTTCGCTGTCATCGGCGCGGCAGGGCCACGCACCGTCACACAGGTTTGCAGTCGCGGCGATGACTGCCGCCGAAATGGCAGTGGCGTGACCACGACGCATGGACGGCCCGGTTGCGCTCGTTCAAGTTTCGGTCGGAAGCCCCGCCGCCTTCCAGGCGAGAATGCCGCCGGCGAGATGGGATTTGTACGGATAGCCCAGGTCCTGGGCGGCGAGCGAAGCCGTCACCGAACGCCGGCCGGTGCGGCAGGCAAACACCACCTGCTTGCCTTGCGGGTCGGGAATGGCAGTGGGGTCGAACACAGAGAGCGGCACGATGAAGGCGTCCGGATAGGATTCGACCGCCGTCTCGTTCGGCTCGCGCACGTCCACCAGCAGCATGCGGCCTTCAGTCAGGCCCCGCGCTACTTCTTCCGGGGTCAGATTTTGCACCTCGCCAGCGCGCGGATTGTCGTCGGCCATCACGCAGCTCCGTTTCTCATCACGTCTTTTAACGAGAAACGACGCGTCGAGCTAGACCGTCACTTGCGTTCCGACTTCCACCACCCGCCCGGTCGGGATTTGGAAGTAGCTGGTGGCATCATTGGCGACACGGGTGAGCGCGATGAACAGCCGATCCTGCCAGCGCGGCATCCCCGAATGGGCTGCGGGCTTGAGCAGACGGCGCGACAGGAAGAACGACGTCGACATAATGTCGAATTGCCAGCCGAGCTTGCGCGCGACGGCTAGCGCCTTCGGCACGTTCGGCGTTTCCATGAAGCCGAAGCGTAGCGTCACGCGCAAGAATATTTCACCGACCGGCTCCATGCGCACGCGTTCCGCTTCCGGCACCCGCGGCGTATCCGCCGTCTCGATGGTGAGAATGACGTTCTTCTCGTGCAGCACCTTGTAATGCTTGAGGCTGTGCAGCAGCGCGGTGGGCGCGAACTCCCGATCGTGGGTGAAGAAGACCGCAGTGCCCGCCACGATATGCGGCGGCTTCTTCTCCAGATTGGCGACCAGGGATTGTAGCGGGATCTCCGTGCGCCGCGTCTTCTCAAACAGCAGGCGGCTGCCGCGCCGCCATGTGTACATCACCGCCATCACCAGCGAGCCAAGCGCCAGCGGCATCCAGCCGCCCTCGACGACCTTGAGCAGGTTGGCGGCGAGGAAGGTCAGATCGATGAACAGGAACGGCAACATGAGGGCCAGCGCGGCGATGAGCGACCAGCGCCACACGCGATTGATGACGACAATGGCCATCATGGCGGTCACCACCATCGTTCCGGTGACGGCGATGCCGTAGGCGGAAGCGAGCGCGCTCGAGGAACGGAACAGCGCGACCAGTAGCAATACGCCGACGAGCAGCAGCGCGTTGACTCGCGGCATATAAATCTGCCCGAACAACGCTTCCGAGGTGTGGCGGATTTCCAGCCGCGGCAAGAGGCCGAGCTGGATGGCTTGGCGTGTGAGCGAATAGGCGCCGGTGATCACTGCCTGGCTGGCGATGACGGTGGCGGCGGTCGCCAATGCCACCATCGGCAGCAGCGCCCAGTGCGGATAGAGGAGAAAGAACGGATTATCGATCGATTTCGGATCGGCCAGCACTAGCGCGCCCTGCCCCAAATAATTGATGGTCAGCGCCGGCAGCACCACGATCAGCCAGGCAAAACGGATCGGCCCGCGGCCGAAATGCCCGAGATCGGCATAGAGCGCCTCGGAGCCGGTAACGACCAGGAAAACCGCGCCGAGCGTGAAAAACCCGATAATGCCGTGGTGCAGGAGAAAATAGACGCCGTAATAAGGATTGAATGCAAAGAGGACGCGCAGATTTTGGCCGATATGCCACAGCCCGGCGGCAGCGATGGCAAAGAACCAGACCAGCGTGATCGGGCCGAAAAATGCGGCGACTTTCGCGGTGCCGCGCGACTGCACCGAAAACAGCGCGATCAGAATCACCACGGTGATCGGCACCACATAATCGTCGAATGCCGGCGTCGCGACTTTCAGGCCCTCGACCGCCGACAGCACCGACAGCGCCGGCGTGATGATCGCGTCGCCATAGAACAGCGCGCCGCTGATGATGCCGAGTAGGATGACTGTTCCGGCACCGCGCCGACCGCCGAGCGCGCGCGAAGCAAGCGCCATCAGCGCTAGCGTGCCGCCTTCGCCGTTGTTGTCGGCGCGCAGCAGGATGAGCACGTATTTGGCGGTGACGACAAGCAGCAATGCCCAGATGATCAGCGACAGGATGCCTAGCACCACCATCTCGTTCGCCGGCTTCCCCGGTCCGACCGCCGCCAGAACCAACTCGCGAACGGCGTAGAGCGGGCTAGTGCCGATGTCGCCATAGACGACGCCAATGCAGCCAAGGGTGAGCGCCCAGAAACCGGTCTTGATCGGCGTCTCAGAAATGCCGTCAGCCGCAATCGAATTGCCGGAGGCGGCAGCAATATTTGAAGACATGGGAGGATGCCTGGATTTGTTGCAATGCAATAATCAGTGGGGTGCGGCTTATAGCGCCGAGGTGGAACCGGCGGCAGCGGCCCAGACGCAACCCGGAACTTCGAGGCATGCGAAAACCGCAAAGCGGCAATGGCATTTTTTTATTCTATATCAACGAGTTATTTGACGCAACCCGACGAAGGTCGATGCCGCGGCAGGCCTAAATCGTGACCTGGGTTCCAACCTCGACCACGCGTCCAGTCGGGATCTGGAAGAAGTCGGTGGCGTCGCTCGCCGAGCGCGCAAGCGCAATGAACAGATGGTCCTGCCAGTGCGGCATGCCGGACTGTGACGAGGGCTTGAGCGAGCGCCGCGACAGGAAAAACGAGGTCGACATGATGTCGAATTGCCAACCGTGCTTGCGGGCGACCGCCAAGGCCTTCGGCACGTTGGGCGCTTCCATGTAGCCGAACTTCAGGGCCACGCGCGCGAAATGCTGCGAAAGCGGCATGATTTGCACCCGATCTTCTTCCGGCACGCGCGGCGTGTCGGCGGTGACGATGGTGAGGATCACGTTGTGCTCGTGCAGCACCTTGTTGTGCTTGAGATTATGCAGCAGCGAGGTCGGGGCGAAGTCCGGATCGCCGGTGAGAAAGACCGCGGTGCCCGGCACGATGTGCGGCGGCTTCTTCTCCAGGCTGCGGAACAAGGTGTCGATCGGCACTTCGGTGCGGCGGGTCTTTTTCACCAGCATGCCGGTGCCGCGCCGCCACGTGAGGATCAGCAGCACCATGGACGCGCCGAACAGGATCGGCGCCCAGGCGCCCTCTAACAGCTTGAGGAAATTGGCGGAGAAAAAGATGACGTCGACGATCGACAGCGGCAACAGCATCATCGCCGTTTTCCACAATGGCCAGTGCCACAATTTCCAGATCACGATGAATGCTAAGACGCCGTCCACCACCATGGTCGTGGCAACGGCGATGCCATAAGCGGATGCGAGCGCGCTCGAGGTGCGGAACATGGCGACCAGCAGCAGCACACCGACCAGAAGCGCCGCCGTCACGCGCGGGATATAAATCTGGCCAACATGCGAAGCGGACGTGTGCAGGATTGCGAGCCGCGGCAGCAGGCCGAGCTGGATCGCCTGATGCACCAGGGAATAAGCGCCGGTGATCACTGCCTGACTGGCGATGACCGTTGCTGCGGTCGCCAGCACAATCATCGGCATCAGGAAGGTGTCCGGCACCAGGCGGTAGAACGGGTTTTCGATTGCCGCCGGATCAGCTAGAACTTTTGCGCCTTGTCCGAAATAGTTGATCAGCAGCGCCGGCAGCACCAGGCAAAGCCATGCCGTCTGAATAGGCTTACGGCCGAAATGGCCGAGATCGGCATAGAGCGCTTCGCCACCGGTCACCACCAGGAAGACGGCGCCGAGCGTGACCAGGCCAATCTCTCCGTGGTGATAGAGGAATTGAATACCGTAAAGCGGGTTGATGGCGGTGAGCACGTGCGGGTCGTCGCGAATGTGCAGCGCGCCGGCTATGGCAATAGACGCAAACCAAACCACCATGATCGGGCCGAACAGCGCCGCCACCTTGGCGGTGCCTCGGCTCTGCGCGGCGAACAGCGCGATCAGGATGATGACCGCGAGCGGCGCCACCACCTCGCTGAACGCCGGGTTGGCGAGTTTCAGCCCTTCCACCGCCGAAAGCACAGATATCGCCGGCGTAATCACCGAGTCGCCGAGAAACATCGAGGCGCCGATTATGCCGACGATAAAGACGAAGGCGGTCTTGCGGCCAAGCGCACGAGTCGCGAGCGCCGTGAGCGAGAGCGTTCCGCCCTCCCCGTTGTTGTCGGCGCGTAACAGGATGAGCACGTATTTAAGCGTCACCGTAATGATGAGCGCCCAGAGGATGAGCGAGAGCACCCCGAGCACGATGGCACGGTCAATCACACGGTGAGTGCTCGCCGCGATCATGGCTTCCCGGAAAGCGTAAAGCGGGCTGGTGCCGATGTCGCCGTAGACGACGCCGACGCTGCCGAGCGCGAGCGCAATAAGGCTTGGCGGCGCGACCCTGCCTTCGCCATTTTCGGTACTGGCCGCGGCAGAAGTCGCGGTTTCCTTCACGCCATCATTCATTGAGTTTGTTCGTTCCGCCGCTGCGCAGGAAGGCGCGCCTTATAACATCGTATTTTAGCAGAGAATACCGCGCCTATTGCGCGAGGTCTTGACCGGGATCAAGCGGGGCAGAACGGGAACCTAGCCGTTTAGGGCTGAAAATCCGGCGAGATTGGCGGCTCTTCACGCATCAGGGTGATGGTGACCCGGCGATTGGGGGACATAGAGGGGTTGTCGGGGATCAACGGCTCAATGTCCGCCTTGCCGGCGACCATATAGATATTCCCGTTCGGCAGGCCTTCGGCGGTAAGAAATTGCCGCACCGCATTGGCGCGATCGGCGGAAAGCTCCCATGGTCCGTAGCCCGGCTACGGCGACACCTTCGATGAGGCTGTGTGGCCGGTAATCGAGACGCGGTACGGCATGGCGTTGAGTGACGGCGCGATGTTCTGGATCAGCTTTCGCGTGCGCTCAGAGGGCTCCTTGGAGCCATCCGGGAACATCGATCGCCCATCCTGGTCGACGATCTCGATGTTCAGCCCCTGCTTGGTCTCCTCGACCATATATGCTTGGACTCCTCGGTGATCTTCGGCATCTGCTGCAAGGCTTGGCGCAAAGAGGCGGAGGCGAGCGCGAATTTCTGGTCCGCTTTGAATTTCGTGCCGTAGGCACGCTTGGATTCGTTGGAGTCGGGCGTCGGATTTGCCGAGGCATCTTTTGGATCGATCGGGGCGACACTCTTGAGCCGCGGCCGCATCGGCAAACCAAGGACTTCAATGATGCGGGAATAGCGCACCTTGTCCTGCACGCCGAAGGCGTCACGCATCGAGCTGGCGACCACTTGCAATTTGGCCTGGTCCTGGGTGGAAAAGGCGACCAGCATCACGAAGAAGCTGACCAGCAATCCCATCAGTTCGGCAAAGGTGACGAACCAGCCGTGACCGCCGCCATGCGCCTCTTTTCGCCGTGCCATGACCGCGCTTGCCCCGCCGCCTAAGCCGGCGCTAGTTCAGGCGCATCAGCATCCTCGGCGGAGTGGAGATGTTTTTCCGGCAGATAGGCCAGCAGCATTTCCCGCACAAGTGTCGGGCTTTTCGCCTCACGGATCATCAATATGCCGTCGATAATGAGCGTACGGTTGATTTCCTCGTTCACCAGTTTGAGGTGCAACTTGTCGGCGATCGGCAGGCAAAACATATTCGCAAGCGCCGCACCATAGAAAGTTGCAAGCAGCGCGCCCGCCATGAATGGGCCTAGCTTGGACGGGTCGGTCATGTTGGCAAACATCTGCACCATGCCGATGAGCGTGCCGATCATGCCAAAGGCCGGCGCGCAATCGCCGACGGCCCGATAATTTTTCTGCCCTTCGTCGAGATGGGTAAGGAAGTTATCGCGGTCGCGCTCTACATTGTCGCGGATGAAATCGCCGTCATAGCCGTCGGCGACGAAGCGGATGCCTTTGGCGAGGAATGGGTCCTCGATCTCGACCTTCTCCAACCGATCGGGCCCTGTTTGCGGGCGACTTCGGCGAGCCCGGCCAGCTCGTCGACCAGGTCGCGCTGGCTCATACGCCGCAATGTAAAGGCAGATTTGGCGCCGAGCGGAACGCCATGCACAAATGACGCCAGCGGGAAACGGATGAGGGTCGCGGCGAAGGAGCCGCCGAAAATGACGATGAAGGCATGTTCGCTGACGAGCATGTGCAGGTCGCCGCCCATCAGGATCACCAGGCAAACGACGCCGGCGCCCGCGACTAGACCCAGACCTGTAGAAATATCCATGACTTAACCCCAATCAACGCTTACCGATTCGAGGCACAAAAGGCCCTGCACGCCGTTACCGGTGACCCTAGACTGGCGCTGTTAAGTGGCGGTAAAGGCTAACCGTTGGTGAAAGAAAAACCGCGCCAAAGCGCGCCCAAAGCTGCAAGAATAAGGGCCAAACTGGGCCGAGAAGGCCCAGCCGAGCCCCAATGAAGCTTAAGGATACGGAGGAGCAGGAGCCATGCGTGAGATCGGCCACTTCATCGGCGGCAAGGAGGGCAAAGGCTCGTCCGGCCGCTTCGGCGACGTGTTCAACCCCAATACCGGCGAGGTACAGGCCAAAGTGGCGCTGGCCGGCAAGGCCGAGGTCGGGGCGGCCATTGCCAATGCCGCGGCAGCGCAACCGGAATGGGCGGCCACCAATCCGCAACGCCGCGCGCGGGTGATGTTCAAGTTTCTCGAGCTGATCCAGAAGGAGCACGACGACCTCGCGCGGCTCCTCTCCTCCGAGCACGGCAAGGTCTTCAGCGACGCCAAGGGCGACGTGCAGCGCGGCATCGAGGTGGTCGAGTTCGCCTGCGGCATTCCACATCTCATGAAAGGCGAATACACCGAAGGCGCCGGCCCCGGCATCGATCTTTATTCCATGCGCCAGCCGCTCGGCGTCGTCGCCGGCATCACGCCGTTCAATTTCCCCGCCATGATCCCGCTGTGGAAATGCGCGCCGGCGATCGCCGTCGGCAACGCCTTCATCCTCAAGCCGTCGGAGCGCGACCCGGGCGTGCCGATGCGCATCGCCGAATTGTTCATCAAGGCGGGGCTGCCGCCGGGCATTCTCAACGTCGTCAACGGCGACAAGGTCGCGGTCGATGCGCTGCTCACCGATGCGCGCATCAAGGCGATCGGCTTCGTCGGCTCCTCGGACATCGCGCAATATATTTACGCAACCGGCACCGCGCAGGGCAAACGCGTGCAATGCTTCGGTGGCGCCAAGAACCACATGATCGTGATGCCCGACGCCGACATGGACCATGCGGTCGATGCGCTGATCGGCGCCGGCTACGGTTCGGCTGGCGAGCGCTGCATGGCGATTTCGGTCGCCGTGCCGGTCGGCAAAAAGACCGCCGACATTCTGGTGGAGAAATTGGTCCCGCGTGTGGAAGCCCTCAAGATCGGTCCCTCGACCGACGAAAAGGCCGACTACGGCCCGATGGTGACCAGGCAACTGCTTGACAAGGTGCGCGGCTATATCGACACCGGCGTCAAGGAAGGCGCCAAGCTGGTGGTTGACGGCCGCGGCTTCAAGATGCAGGGCTACGAGAACGGCAATTTCATCGGCGGCTGCCTGTTCGACGAGGTCAAGCCGAACATGAAAATCTACAAGGACGAGATTTTCGGGCCCGTGCTCTCGGTGGTGCGCGCCAAGGATTACGACGAAGCGGTGCGATTGCCGTCAGACCACGAATACGGCAACGGCGTCGCCATCTTCACCCGCGACGGCGACACCGCGCGCGATTTCGCCAACCGCGTGCAGGTCGGCATGGTCGGCGTCAATTTCGCCATCCCCGTGCCTCTCGCCTATCACACCTTCGGCGGCTGGAAGCGTTCCGGCTTCGGTGACTTGAACCAGCACGGACCGGATTCGATCCGCTTCTACACCAAGACCAAGACGGTGACCTCGCGCTGGCCGTCGGGCACCAAGGAAGGCGCAGAGTTTTCGATCCCGACCATGAAGTGAGGCGGGTCACGCGCCATGCGCGCGGCAACGATCGTCTATGTTGCGATGTATGCGCTGGCGTTAGCGGGCTGCGGCAGCGTGCTCGATCAGACACCTGAATCGCGGGCGGCGACCGACGTCATGGTTGGCCGCTGGATTCTGGCCGAGCCGAACGCGCCGACCTGCGGCATCAGTTTTTCAGGTGCGCCCGGCGTGCAGCAGGGCACGCTGGTGCCGGAGGGCGGCTGCCCGGAGAAGTTCTTCATGAGCAAGATATGGGCGCTCGACCGGAACACATTGACGATCAAAGATGAGGACGGCGAGCCGCTGGCGCAGCTCACTTTCGCCATCGGACGTTTTGACGGACAATCCAGTGGCGGCACCCCGGTGACGCTGTCGCGCCATGGCGCTTCGCCATAGGGGTCAAGGGCCCTCGAACTAAACACGGCGCGGTGCTACCATCAGTCGATCAGTTCGGCGCAAACCGCATGTCTTTCGACACAAGTGCAAGCCGATCGGCGGCCAGCAACGGCGGCCAAGCTCCCGGAGCGGAGGCGGTCGAGCACGAGCGGCAATTCCGCGAGATTCTGGAGTATTGTCCGGCCGCACTTCTGGTCGTCGATGAGGACGGCCGGCTGCTGTTTCACAATGCGCAACTCCGCGAAATCCTCGGCTACAGCAAGGACGATCTCGACTTTTGCGACACGCGCGCGCACTGGCACGATCTCGATCAGCGCAGTCAGATCATCAACCAGCTACGCGAGCGCGGAGGCCAGATCCTCAACGAGCGTGTGGTCTGGCGCACCAAGAAGGGCACGCTCGTTCATCTGCTGCTGTCTTACGCGCAGGTCGCCTACCAGGGCGGACACATCAGCTTTGTCGGTGGCAAGCGGGTGCTGTGGGTTTACGACATCACGGCGTTGACGCAGCACGAGGCCCGGGTCGCCGAGCAGGAGCGCCAACTCCGCGAGATTCTCGATTTCAGCCCCGCCGCCTCAGCGTCGTCGACGAGGACGGCCGGCTGCTGTTTCACAACTGGCGCCTGCGCGAATTGACCGGCTACAGCAAGGAAGAGCTGGAGCTGTTCGACACCAGAAATTTCTGGGCCGACCTCGACCATCGCGCCCGCGTCGTCGAGCAGCTGCGCACGCGCGGCGGCCAGTTGCTCAACGAGGAAGTCATTTGGAAGACCAAGCAGGGTGAAACGCTCAATCTGCTGATCTCCTACGTCCAGGTCACGTATCACGGCGGGCACGTCGCCGTCGCCGGTGGCAAGCGACTTTACTGGCTCTACGACATCACGCCGCTGCGCCGCGCCGAGCAGGCAAGGCTGCGCAGCGAACGGCGGCTCGCCGAAGCCATCGAAAGCATTTCCGAAGGCTTCGTCTGCTACGACGGTGAGGACCGGCTGGTCATTTGCAATTCGCGCTACCGCAACCTGCTCTATCCGGGCCTCGACATGGATCTAAGCGCAGGCACCACTTTCGAAAGCATCATCCGCCGCACCGCCGAGCGTGGCTACGTCAAGGATGCGGAAGGCCGCATCGAAGCATGGGTTGCGGAGCGGCTGGAGCAGCATCGCAATCCCGGCGAGCCGCAGGTGCAGCGGCGCGACAACGGCCGCTGGGTGATGGTCAGCGAGCGCCGCACCGACGACGGCGGAACCATTGCGGTCTATTCCGACATCACGGAACTCAAGCAGCGCGAACAGGACCTCACCGAGAAATCTAACGCGCTGGCGGCGCTGTCGTCCAAGCTGGCAAAATATCTTGCGCCGCAGGTCTACGATTCGATTTTTACCGGACAGCAGGACGTCAAGATCGTCAGCAAGCGCAAGAAGCTCACAATCTGCTTTTCCGATCTCGTCGGCTTCACGGAGATCACCGACAAAATGGAATCGGAGGACCTCACGCATCTGCTCAATCACTACCTGACCGAAATGTCCAAGATCGCCCTACAATACGGCGCGACGATCGACAAATACGTCGGGGACGCCATCGTGATGTTCTTCGGCGACCCGACGACGCTCGGCGTCAAGGAGGACGCGCTTGCCTGCGTGCAGATGGCGCTGGCGATGCAGAAGCGCGTCGCCGAACTGGCGCAGGAATGGCGCGAGATCGGGATTGCAACGCCGCTGCGCTGCCGCATCGGCATCCACACCGGCTATTGCACGGTCGGCAATTTCGGCAGCGACGATCGCATGGACTATACGATGGTGGGCGGCACGGTGAACCTCGCCTCGCGCCTCGAGCACGAAGCCCCGCCGGGCGGAGTGCTGATCTCGTTCGAGACCCATGCGCTGGTCAAGGAAGACGTGCGCTGCGAGGAACGCGGCGAAGTGCAGGTCAAGGGCATCGCCCAGCCGGTGGCCACCTATGTCGTTGCCGGACTGCGACAAGAAACGCAAGGGGCCGGCACGGCGCATCTCAAACTCGAATTTGAACCCGAGCGCATGTCGGCCAACAAGCGCAGAGCGGCCGCGCACGCACTGCGCCTGGCGCTCGGATTGCTCGAACAGGAGGGACAGAGCTAGCATAGCACGGCATTGCACAATGCTGACCCGAGGACATTCCATGCCCGACTATCAACTCTACTGCTTCGCCCAGTCCGGCAATGCCTATCGCGCCGCGCTGATGCTCAACCTGATTGGCGCCAAGTGGGAGCCGATCTGGTACGACTTCTTCGGCAAGGCGCCGCAGCGCACGCCGGAGTTCCGCGAGAGCATCAACGAGATGGGCGAGGCGCCGGTGCTGGTGGACGGCAAGAAAAAACTCAGCCAGTCCGGCGTCATCCTCACATATCTGGCGCGCAAGACCAGCAAATACCTGCCGCAAGGCGAGGACGAGGAGCTTGAATCGCTGCGCTGGATCATCTTCGACAACCAGAAGGTCAATGGCTTCCTCGGGCCGTATCGATATTTCAAGAAGTTCGCGCCGATGCCCGCCGACCCGGCGGTGATGGCCTTCATGAAGGGCCGCATCGACGGCGCGCTGGCCATCGTCAACAAGCGGCTGGAGAAGGCGCCGTTCCTGGTCGGCGCCAAGCCGACCATCGCCGACGTGTCGTTCGCCGGCTATCTGTTTTACCCCGCCGAGGAGTTCGGCTTCGATATGCAGAAAGAACACCCAGCGATCGGCGCCTGGTGCGCGCGCATGAAGGCGCTGCCCGGTTGGAAGCATCCCTATCAGCTCATGCCCGGCTACCCGTTCGGCACGCAGGGTCTCATGCCTTAGGCGTGTCTGCGGCGCGCGGAATTAAGGTTGCGAAAGCCTGCCGCGTTGCTACCATCGCCGGCGCGAACAAAGCCCACGGAGCAAGCGGCAATGGCGATCGACCTGAGCGGGAGCGCGACTCGGCCAACATTGATGGAAGCCATGTAGCCGCGCGGTGATGCGCACAAGATTCTGCGGTCCACAATTCTGATTATTTCCGGCGCGGTGCTGATCACGATTTCCGCCAAGATCAAGGTGCCGTTCCACCCGGTGCCGATGACACTACAGACGCTGGCAATTGGCACCATCGCCGCGGCGCTCGGCTCGCGGCTGGCGGTCGGCACGGTTGTCGCCTATCTCGCGGCCGGCCTTGCCGGGCTGCCGGTTTTCAGCAATACGCCGCCGGCCCTGCCGGGCCTGCTGTATATGCTGGGGCCGACCGGCGGCTATCTCGCCGGCTTCGGGCTGGCCGCCGCGATCACCGGCGGCCTAGCCAATCGCGGCTGGAGCCGCTCGCTGCCAAAGGTTTTCCTGGCCATGCTGCTTGACGACCTTGCGATCCTCAGTCTTGGCGTCGGCTGGCGCACGGCGGGCGTGGGCCTGCCCCTCGCCAAGGCGATGGCGGTCGGATTTTATCCCTTCATTCTCAGCGGGCTGGTGAAAGAGGCGCTCGGCGCGGCCATCATCCGCGGCAGCTTGAGCACGATTGAGCGTCTGTAAGCTGCCGGTTCTAGTGGCCGTGGTGACCATGGCCATGCGCGTGGTCGTGCGATGACGCATAAGCGCCGCCCTCGGGCTCGAACGGCGCCTCAATCAAAGCGATCTTGGCGCCCAACGACTTGAGCAGAGATTCTATCGCCGCATCGCGCTTCGCGCGGATGCGGTTGTTGAGCACCTGCACCGACACATGGCGGTCGCCGAGGTGCCAGGCCAGCCGCATGAGCCCAGGGAGATCGGCGGCGCGCGCCTCGATCAGCGGCTCCGCCGCGGCGACGACCTCGACCAGACCGCCGTCCTCGAGCAACAGCAAATCGTCGGTGTGCAGCCGCGCCGGCTGATGCAGGTCGATGTCGAATGCGCCGCCTTTGGCGCCGGTGACCGTCACTCTGCCGGCGCTGCGCTGCGCGTAATCAAGGATAACGGTATCGACGACAGGTCGGCCATGTCGGTGGTTTGCGTCAACGACGCTTATTGCCCTTGATGTTCCTTTGCGCATGATCTAATCCGAAAAACTGGTTCCCACTTTTCGGGATCATGCGCGATCAGTTCAGGCGGGCCGGTCGGTCGTTGCCGTTGGGCGCGGCCTGGCCGGGCGGGATTGGTTTGGGCGCCAACACGGCGTCGCCGGCATTCAGAGTGCTCGCCTGGGCTGCGGCATCCTTGCGCTGGTATTCGCGCCAGGACAGCCATCCGAGCGGCAGGCAGCCGAGATAGGCGAGCGTGCCGAGCGAGAGAACCTCCCAGGGGTAACTGACCAGCAGTGCAAAGAACAACACCACCACGACGAAGACCGGGAGCACCATTTCCGGCGGAACGCGTTTGCCGACGCGCTTGCCCGAAAACACCGGCAGGCGCGAGACCATCAGCAGCGCGATCGCCAGTGTGTAGAACAGGGTCAGCCAGACCACGACCAATCCGTAAGGAAGCCCGAGGAAATTGAGATAGATCGGCAGCAGCACGGTGATGGCGCCGGCCGGCGCCGGAATGCCCGTGAAGAAATTGCCGGCCCAGGCCGGCCTTGTCGGATCCTCGCTCATCACGTTGAAGCGTGCGAGGCGCAAGCCGGCGCAGATCGCGAATACCAGCGCGGCGATCCAGCCCGCCGATTTCAGTTCATGCAGGCCCCAGAAGTAAAGGATCAATGCCGGCGCCACGCCGAAGTTGACGAAGTCGGCGAGGCTGTCGAGCTCGGCGCCGAAGCGCGAGGTGCCCTTCAGCATGCGCGCGAGCCGTCCGTCGATGCCGTCGAGGAGCGCCGCCAGCACGATCGCGGCGAGCGCAAGCTGGATGTTGTTTTCCACCGCGACGCGGATCGCGGTCAGCCCCGCGCACAGCGCCAGCAGCGTGATCAGGTTGGGCAGCAGCGTACGCACCGGGATCGCCTTGAAGCGGCGGTGGCGTGGCGGCGGCGCGGGATCGAACGGCGGAAAGACCATGTGGCTGTATAGGCTTTTTTGGGCGAACGCGCCACGCACTCTGCAACCAGCGTTAACCGGCGCGAAATGTGCGCGCCGCGTCACCGTTGCGCAGGTCGGCGAGCGCGGTTTCGCCACCGACCGTCGTCTGCCCGACCGCGACCAGCGGCGGCGTGCCGTCGGGCAGATAGACGTCGAGTCGGGAGCCGAAGCGGATCATGCCGAAGCGCTCGCCGGCGGCGACCGGCTGGCCTTCGCGCACGAAGCAGACGATGCGCCGCGCGACAAGCCCGGCGATCTGCACCACGGCGACGCGGGCGCCGGCGGTGGCGATGACAAGCGAATTGCGTTCGTTGTCGGCGCTCGCCTTATCGAGATCGGCGCTGAAGAATTTGCCGGGCTGATAGAGGATCTTCTCGACGCGGCCGGCGACCGGGCTGCGGTTGATGTGGCAGTCGAACACGCTCATGAAGATCGAGACGCGCAGCATCGGCTTGTCGCCTAGGCCGAGCTCGTGCGGCGGCGGCGCGGTGGTGATCTGGCTGACGCGGCCGTCGGCCGGCGACACCACAAGGCCATCGCGCACCGGCGTCACCCGCAGCGGGTCACGGAAGAACAGGATGCACCAGATCGTCAGTACGGTGCCGAGCCAGCCAAGCGGCGTCCAGATCCAGAACAGGATGAGGGCGACCAGCGCGAAGGCGCCGATGAAGGGATAGCCCTCCGGCGTGATCGGCACGATCTGCGCGCGAATCGAATCGTAGATCGACATGCCGTATCCTACTCCGCCGCGTCGGCGGGCGCTTCCAGCGGCGCCACAGCGGCCTCGGTGATGGCATCCTCGACCGGCGGCGGATTGCGGTTGGGCGCGGTGTCCTCGTCGCCGATGAGCGCCAGCTTCTCGCGCGCGGCCTCGGCCTCGCGCTGGCGATTCCACATGCTGGCATAAAGGCCGCCTTTGGCGAGCAGCGCGCCGTGCGTGCCACGCTCGACGATCGCGCCCTGGTCGAGCACGATGATCTCGTCAGCGCCGACGATGGTGGAGAGCCGGTGCGCGATCACCAGCGTGGTGCGGCCCTTCGACACGCGCTCCAGCGCGTCCTGGATTTCCTTTTCGGTGTGGCTGTCGAGCGCGGACGTCGCCTCGTCGAGCACCAGGATCGGTGGCGCTTTCAGAATGGTGCGGGCAATCGCCACGCGCTGCTTCTCGCCGCCGGAAAGCTTCAGCCCCCGCTCTCCGACTTCGGTCTCGTAGCCTTTGGGCGAGAGCTTGATGAAGCGGTCGATCTGCGCCAGCGCCGCCGCCTCTTCCACTTCGCGGTTGCTCGCCTCCCAGCGGCCGTAGCGGATGTTGTAGCGGATGGTGTCGTTGAACAGCACGGTGTCCTGCGGCACCATGCCGATGGCCTGGCGCAGTGATTTTTGCGTCACCTTGGCGATATCCTGGCCGTCGATGAGGATGCGTCCGCCAGCGAGGTCGTAGAAGCGGAACAGTAGCCGCGAAATGGTCGATTTGCCGGCGCCGGAGGGGCCGACCACGGCCACGGTCTTGCCCGCCGGCACGTCGAAGGTCAGCCCCTTGAGGATGCGGCGATCAAGCTCATAGGCAAAGCCGACATTCTCGAAGCGGATGGTGCCTCTGGTCACCTTCAGCGGGGCTGCGCCGGGCGCGTCCTTGATTTCCGGATCGCGGCCCAAAATCGAGAACATGAGCTCGATGTCGGTGATCGCCTGCTTGATCTCGCGATAGACCATGCCCATGAAATTTAGCGGCTGGTAGAGCTGGATCATCATGGCGTTGATCAGCACGAAATCGCCGACCGTCTTGGTGCCGGCCTGGATTTCGTAAGCGCAAAGCACCATCACCGCGGCAAGCCCGCAGGTGAAGACCACCGCCTGCCCCGCATTAAGCACGGCGAGCGAGGTATAGGCCATGACGCTCGCGGTCTCGTAGCGTGCCATCGACTTGTCGTAGCGCTGTGCCTCGCGTTCTTCGGCGCTGAAATATTTCACCGTCTCGTAATTGAGCAGCGAGTCGATCGCCTTGACGTTGGCGTCGGTGTCGCTTTCATTCATGCGGCGGCGGATGCCGATGCGCCATTCGGTGGCGTGATAGGTGTAAGTCATGTAGACGGCGACGGTGATGACGACCGCCAGCACGTAGCGCCAGTCGAAGTGCCACATCAGCACGCCGACGATGAGCGAGAGCTCGATGATGGTGGGCGCGAGCTGCAGGATGACCATGCGCACGATGGTCTCGATAGCGTTGCGCCCGCGCTCGAGCACGCGGGTGAGCCCGCCGGTCTTGCGCTCGAGATGGAAGCGCAGCGACAGTTCGTGCATATGGACGAAGGTGCGGTAGGCAAGGCGCCTGACCGCGTGCATCGCCACCTGGGCGAAGATGCCGTCGCGGAATTGCGTCAGCGCCGCCATCAGGATGCGCATGCCGCCATAGGCGATGGTTAGCGCGACCGGCGCGGCGAGCGCCCAGACAATCCATTCGGAGGCGGCGACCGGCGCCGTGCCGTGGCCGGTCAGCGCATCGGTTGCCCATTTGAAGGTGAAGGGCGTGGCGATGGTGGCGAGCTTGGCCGCCACCAGCAGCGCCATAGCGCCGAGCACGCGCAATTTGAGATCGCGCCGGTCGGACGGCCAGATATAGGGCCAGAGATGGACGATGGTCGAAAGCAGCGCTCCGCGGCTGGCGGAGACGTTGCTGTCGGATACCCGGTGGTGGTGGTGGTCGCTCATTCAGGGGTTTCATATAGGAGGATTCCCCGGCTTAATCACCCTGCCGGGAGCCTCGCGTCTAACCATGTGCAAGGATATTTTCTGCCGCTGTCTTGACCCTGCGGCGAACAGATTGCACATGCAGGGCATGAATCGACCCGAGAAAATGAACAAAATTCGCAAAATCTGCGTCTATTGCGGCTCCGGACCGGGCACAGACCCGGCTTATGTCGAGGCCGCCAAGACGTTCGGCGCAATCCTCGCCAAGAATGGCATCGGCCTCGTCTATGGCGGCGGCACCGTCGGCATGATGGGCGAGATCGCCAACGCCGTGGAGGCCAATGGTGGGAAGTCGACCGGCATCATCCCCGAATTTCTTATGGCCAAGGAGCACGCGCGGCGCGGCGAACACAATCTCATTGTCACCCGCGACATGCATGAGCGCAAACGCAAGATGTTCGAGCTGGCGGATGCTTTCGTGGCGCTGCCCGGCGGCGTCGGCACGCTGGAGGAAATCGTCGAGCAGATGACGTGGGTGCAGCTCGGCCGCCACAAGAAGCCGGTGCTGCTAGCCAATATCGAGAATTTCTGGCAGCCGCTCTGCGCGCTGCTCGATCACATGAAGAAACTCGAGTTCATCCGCGGCGGTCTCGACTTCGACCTGCTGGTGGCCGACAGGGTTGAGGACATCCTGCCGATGCTGCAGAAGGCGGCGGACGCCGTGCCGGAAGGCTCCAAGGTCCTAACGCCGGAAACGGCTGACAAGCTCTAGACTATTTCTTGGTCACGAACGTCGCCGCCTCGATCCGGTTGCCGTCCGGATCGCGGATGAAGGCGGCGTAATAGCCGTTGCTATAGTGCGCGCGAAAACCCGGCGCGCCGTCCGAGGCGCCGCCGGCCGCAATCCCCGCAGCAAAGAAAGCCTCGACTGCTGCCTGCTCGCGCGCGCGCAAACAGATATGCGCGCCACTGTCGTCGGAAATCAGCGCCATACCGCTGCGTTTGTTGAGCCAGAATTCCGGATAATGCTTGCCGAAACCGATGGCCGCGTCGGGCCATTCGCGCAGCTTCGTCATGCCGAGCGTGGCGAGCAGCGGCTCGTAAAACCGCGCCGCGGCGGCAAGGTCGCGCACGGCGATGGAGACGTGGTCGATCATGCGGGCGCGCCGGATTTCACCAGCTTGTAGACGATCGAATCCATCAGAGCCTGGAACGACGCGTCGATGATGTTGGCCGACACGCCGACGGTGGTCCAGCGCTCGCCGTTTTCATCCTCGCTCTCGATGAGCACGCGGGTCACCGCCTCGGTACCGCCATTGAGGATGCGCACGCGATAGTCGGTGAGCAACAGCCGATCGATATATTTCTGGTACTTGCCGAGATCTTTGCGCAGCGCGAGGTCAAGCGCGTTGACCGGACCGTTGCCTTCCGCCGCCGAGATCATGTTATCGTCGCCGACTTTCACCTTGACCACGGCCATGCTGACGGAGACGCGCTCGCCCTTGGCATTGTTGCGCTGCTCAACATTGACGTCGAATTGCGTCACGTTGAAATAGTTCGGCACCTCGCCGAGCGTGCGCCGCGCCAAAAGCTCGAAGGAGGCATCAGCTGCTTCGTAGGCATAGCCGATGGTCTCGCGCTCCTTAACCAGCTCCAGGAGCCTTCCGATGCGCGGATCGTCCTTGGCAACGCTGATGCCGACACGCTCGAGCTCGGCCAGCACATTGGAGCGGCCGGCCTGCTCCGAGACCAGCACCTTGCGCTTGTTGCCGACACTTTCCGGCACAATGTGTTCGTAGGTCGCCGGCTCCTTGACGATGGCAGAGGCATGAATGCCGGCCTTGGTGGCAAAGGCGCTGTCGCCGACGTAAGGCGCATGGCGGTTGGAACCGCGGTTGAGCCGTTCGTCGAGCGCGTGCGAGGCAAGTGCCAGTTTTTTAAGCTGCGCGTCGGAGACGCCGATGTCGAAGCGGTCGGAAAATTCCGGCTTGAGTTTCAGCGTCGGGATGATGGAGACGAGATTAGCGTTGCCGCAGCGCTCGCCGAGCCCGTTGAGCGTGCCCTGGATCTGCCGCGCGCCGGCGCGCACGGCGGCAAAGGAATTGGCCACCGCCTGTTCGGTGTCGTTGTGCGCGTGGATGGCGACGTGGTCGCCGGGGATGACCTTCACCACCTCGCCGACGATTTTTTCCACCTCGTGCGGCAGCGTGCCGCCATTGGTGTCGCATAAGACCACCCAGCGCGCGCCTTCGTCATAGGCCGCCTTGGCGCAAGCGAGCGCGTATTTTGGATTCGCCTTGTAGCCGTCGAAGAAATGCTCACAGTCGAGCAGCACTTCCATGCCCTTCTGTTTAGCGGCGCGGACGCTGTCGCGTATCGAGGCGATGTTTTCCTCCTCCGTCGTCTCCAGGGCCACGCGCACGTGGTAGTCCCAGGATTTGGCGACGAAACAGATGGCGTCGGCTTTGGCTTCGAGCAGCGCCGCCAACCCCGGATCGTTCGAGGTCGAGCGGCCCGGCCGCCGCGCCATGCCGAAGGCAGTAACTTTCGTTTTCAGTCCGTGGTCCTGCGCGAAGAATTCGCTGTCGGTCGGATTGGCGCCGGGATAGCCGCCCTCGACGTAGTCGATGCCAAGATCATCGAGCAGCCGCGCGATCGCCAGCTTGTCGGCGAGTGTGAAGTCGACGCCGTTGGTCTGCGCGCCGTCGCGCAGCGTCGTATCGAAGAGATAAAGACGCTCTTTTGCCATGACAGCCCTAAACAAACTGGAACGCGATGTAGACGGCGAGCGCCACGGCGGCGGCGAGCACCACGAATTTGAGCACGATGTAGTAGAGCCAATGGCGCGGAAATGGCGTGTCGGGCTTGGTCATGCGGTGTTTCCTTTGGCGAGCGGCTTGCTCAGCGTGGTGTTGGCGAGCCATTCGTCGCCGACGGTGACGGTGTTGCGTTGCTGCGCCGCGTAACCGCGCTTTTCGAAGAAGCCGCGCGCGTTGTCGCTGGCATCAACGGTAAGCTTTTCCGCGCCACGGCCGCCGGCGAGTTTTTCCAGCGCGTCGATCAGCATGGCGGCGATCCCCTGCCCAGTCGCCGCCGGATGTACATAGAGCATGTCGATCTTGTCCTTGCCTTCTAGCGCGGCAAAGCCGACGGGCGAACCCGCTATCGTTGCAATCAAGGTCAGTTTGCCGGCAAGCCTCTTGCCGAACGCCGCCTCATCGTCCGCGGCGGAGGCCCAGGCCTCCTGCTGTGATGCGGTGTAGTCGTCGGCGGTCAATTCGTCGATGCTGTCGCGGAAAATTTCGCGCAGCAGCGGCACGTCCGTCGGCAGTAACGGCCGCAGGCCGAGCTTGGGGTGCGCCAGCGCCATCATCGGGTGCCTCGCGCCGGCCATTCGACCGTGTCGTGATCGGGGTGCTGGTAGCTCTCGACCGCAGCCTTGAAGGCCTCGGCCTTCGGCTCGCCGCCGTCGGGCCGCACCGGCAGGCTGCAAATCGTGCCAAAGAAAGCGAGCTTGTCGGTCAGATTGACCTGGATGGTGGGTGCGGCGACCGCCGGATCGTCGAAGGCGCCGACGGCGATCTCGACCGGGCCGCCATAGTCGTAGCTGAGCGGCGTGCCGCATTGTTCGCAAAAGCCGCGGCGGGCCTTGTTGGAGCTGGCGAAATATTTGGGCGCGCCGCGCGTCCATTCAAGATCGTGCGCCGTCACCAGCAATCCGAAGATCGAGCCGAAGGCCTTCTGGCACATGCGGCAATGACAGATCGAAGAACGGCCGAACTTCGAGGCGCGAAAGCGCACCGCGCCGCACTGGCAGCCGCCGGAGTGATATGCGGCGGTCACCGGGCGATCTCCCAGGTGGTGCCGTCCTTGGAATCCTTGAGCACGACGCCCATGGCGGCGAGCTCGTCGCGGATGCGGTCGGATTCCGCGAAGTCTCTGCAGGCGCGCGCGGTTGCCCGCTCTGAAATAAGCCGCTCGATTTTTTCCTTTAGAGTAACTTGATCACCGCAAACCAATGTAAAATCACCGCTTCGACTAACGTTGACGTCAAGCCCCACCGTGCGTATCGAGTCCATGATTTGTGTACGCACCGCCTCGGGCGCATTATTTGCATAAGCAGCGCGAAGTTTTTGTATTGATGGCTCATAAGAAAAAAGATTCTGCGGATTGATATTGAGTGCCGATACACCAAACCGGAAATACCCTGGCATATCCAGATTCTTAAATCCGAGTAGTTTGCAATTTGCTGCAAACACGAGGGCATCATCCATGCGACCCTTTTTTGCCTTCGCGAAAAGCTCTCGTAGCGCAGAAACGGCGTTTGGCGTGTTTAGATCGTCGGATAGTGCGTGAGCAACTTCGTTCGGCTCGTGGTCGCTCTTGGTGTCATACCGGCTTTGCAGGAGATCACTCCATTCTTCCAATTCGTCACTTGCAAGCTGCGTACTGGTCGCTTTCCAATCGATTGGCTGACGATAATGCGTCATAAGCATCTGCAATCTAAGTACGTCGCCCGGCCACTTCTCAAGCGACTTGCGGATGGTGAAGAAGTTGCCGAGGCTCTTACTCATCTTCTCGCCTTCGACCTGCAAGAAGCCGTTGTGCATCCAGTAATTCGCCATCACCTTGGTGTGGAAGGCGCAGCGCGATTGCGCGATTTCGTTCTCGTGGTGTGGAAAGACGAGATCGATGCCGCCGCCGTGGATGTCGAAGGTCTCGCCCAAGAGCGCCGCCGACATCGCCGAGCATTCGATGTGCCAGCCGGGGCGGCCGCGGCCCCACGGGCTGTCCCAGCCCGGCAACTCCAGCGGCGACGGCTTCCACAGCACGAAATCCATCGGGTCTTTTTTGTAGGGCGCGACCTCGACGCGGGCGCCGGCGATCATTTCGTCGAGCGAGCGGTTCGACAGCTTGCCGTAATCCTTCATCGCGGCGACGTGAAACAGCACATGCCCTTCGGCGACATAGGCAAAGCCGTTTTTCACCAGCCGTTCGATCAGCCGGATCATGTCCGTCGGCGCGTCGGGCCTGGATACATATTCTGTCGCGCGCGGCTCGACCGTCGGCTCAAGGCAACCAAGCGCGGCGACGTCTTGCTTGAAGTTCTTGTAGGTTTCTTCCGTCAGGTCGCGAATGGAAATGCCGCGCTCGGCGGCGCGCGCGTTGATCTTGTCGTCGACGTCGGTGACGTTGCGCACGTAAGTGACATGATCGGTGCCGTAGATGTGGCGCAGCAGGCGGAACAGCACGTCGAAGACGATGACCGGCCGCGCGTTGCCGATATGGGCGAAGTCGTAAACCGTCGGCCCACATACATACATGCGCACGCGCGCCGGATCGATCGGGGTGAACACCCGCTTCCCCCTCGTCAGCGTATCGTAGAGCTTCAGCTCCATCACAAAATCACCCGTCGGCCGCGCTGGCCGGGCGTCCTGCACTCTCGAACTGGAGAAAAAGACGGCCGCAGCCAGCGTGGTGCGCTAGCTAATAATCCCGCGGCAAATGCCGAGACTTCTGGATCAGGCCGTTCATCGCCGCGCACAATGATGAGTTGCGCGCAAGCCGTCAAGACCGCCGCAAGCGCCGGATTTGCCGCGCGAAATCGAACCGCGCCGACAGGGTTAAGCGGCCTTTAACGGTTTTCATCCAATTTTCACTGGCGGCGCAGCGACCAGCGCCGGCGCGTTTGTAGGCCGTATCATGCGTACACTCACCCGTCCCGCGATCCTTGCCGCGGTTTTTACCGCAATGCTGTGCCTCTGCCTCGCCAATATCGCGCGGGCGGAATGGCGCATGTTCATCGTCGCCAACGATCCGGACGGCTACGGCATCGACCGCTGCCTTGCCGGACACGAAAAATGCGGGGCGGTCGCCGCCAACGCCTATTGCAAGGCGCAGGACTACGCCAAGGCGGACTCGTTCCGCAAAGTCGACCGTGACGACATCACCGGCGCCATCCCCGCGGGCGGCTCGGGCCCCTGCCGTGGCAACAGGTGCTCTGTCGTCGCCATCATCTGCATGCGATAACAGCGTCGCCGGCTTGACGCGATAGTACGGCTACACCGCGGCGCAGCAATTCGTCGAGCCGCCTATCATCGGAACAAGACGCTTCCGAATGTGATGGCCGTCACAGCTAATGAGCTGGAATTCTTCCAAATATGACGCAGGATGGGTGCTTCCATCGAAGTCCCCGTTATGCGCGAAGGCCGTCCAGCCGCAAACGGGCGGCCCGGCGCGAGAAAGCGTGGCAGCGCGTCGATGAGCAACGAGAGTGCCGAGAAAACACGTGGTACTTTCGCGGCCGCCGAGTCGGTCCCGCTCAAGCTCGAAGAATTCCTGCCCTACCGCCTCGTTGTCTGCGCCACGCTGGTCTCGCTGGCGCTGTCGCGCATCTATTCCGAGCGCTACAAGATCGGCACGCCGGAATGGCGCGTGCTGTGCACCCTCGGCCAGTTCGGCATCATGACCGGAAAGGCGATCGGCCGTCACAGCACCATGCACAAGACCAAGGTGTCGCGCGCGGTCGCCATGCTCGAGCAGCGCAAGCTCTTGACGCGCCGCGCCAACCGCGCCGATCTGCGCGAGGCGTTCCTATCGCTTACGCCGGCCGGCCGCGCGATCTACGGCGAGGCCGCGCCCATTGCGCTCAACTTCGCCCGGCAACTCGAGGATGTGGTCGATCCCGCCGATCGCGCCCCGCTGCTGCGGGCGCTGACCAAACTCACCGAGCGCACGTCGAAATTGACATCGGAAATCGCCAAGGGCGCCGGAAAAAGATAAAGTCACCGCGCCGATCTCGCCAACCGGGGCCGCATTTGAAACTTTACACCTACTTCCGCTCGTCCGCCGCCTATCGCGTGCGCATCGCGCTCAATCTCAAAGGCCTGCCTTATGAGATGGTGCCGATCCATCTCACCAAGGACGGCGGCCGCCAACTCAGGCCGGAATTCCGCGCCATCAATCCGCAGATGCGCGTGCCGGCGCTGGCGCTGTCGGGCGGTGAGGTGCTCACCCAATCGCTGGCGATCATCGAATATCTCGACGAGATTCATCCCCAGCCGTCGCTCTTGCCGCCGGATGCGCTTGCCCGCGCCAGGGTGCGCGCCATCGCGCAATTGATCGCCTGCGACATCCACCCGCTCAACAATCTGGTGGCGCTGCGCTACATCAAGCGGCAGCTCAAACACGAGCAGCCGGAGATCGACGCTTGGTACCACCATTGGGTGCTGGAAGGATTCAAAGCGCTCGAGGCGATGCTGTCGCCCGCGCCCTATGCGTGCGGCGCGCAGGTGACACTCGCCGATCTTTGCCTGGTGCCGCAGGTCTACAATGCGCGCCGGCTCAAGGTTCCGCTCGATGCCTTCCCGAAAATCGTCGCGGTAGATGCGGCCTGCCTGAAGCTACCGGCCTTCGACAAGGCGCGGCCGGAAAACCAGCCGGACGCCGAATAGCTCCCATGCGTGACGCCGGGCCATCAGCCTGCTAGACGAGCTTCGATTCCACCAGCCCACCCCCAATCAATGGCAATCCGAACGTGGCCACTAACAAGCTCGCCCGCGTCTGCCTGTGGATGCTCGGCGCCTTGCTGTCGTTTTCCACCATGGCGGTATCGATCCGCGAATTGTCGCGCGGCGGCCTGACCATTTTCGAGATTCTCTCCATCCGCAGCGGTGTTGCGCTCATCGTGCTCGTCGCTCTGCTGCTCGTGCGCCAAGACCTGCTGGCATACGCACGGCCGCGGCGCATGATGCTCAATCTGCTGCGCAATACGGTGCACTATGCCTCGCAATATGCCTGGTCGCTGGCGCTGACCATGCTGCCGTTGGCGACCGTGTTCTCGCTCGAATTCACCATGCCGGCCTGGACCGCGCTGCTCGCGGTCTGGCTGCTGCAGGAGAAGATGACGAAAAGCCGCGCCGGCGTGGTGGTGCTCGGGCTTGTGGGCGTGCTGGTGATTCTGCGGCCCGGCATCGCTTCGTTCAACCCGGCGGCTTTGTTCGTGCTGATGGCAGCCTTCGGCTACGCCATCACCATGATCGCCACCAAGAAACTGACAGCGACCGAGACCACCTTCGGCATCGTGTTCTGGATGGCTGTGATCCAGTTCCCGCTGTCGCTCGCGGGCAGCAATCCGACCGTGTTTCTTCACCTGCATGCGCGCGACATCATTCCCGCCCTCGGCGTCGGCATTGCCGGGCTGACGTCGCATTATTGCCTTAGTAACGCCTTCCGCGCAGGCGATGCTACGCTCGTGGTTCCGCTCGATTTCCTGCGCATCCCGCTGATCGCGGCCGTCGGATGGGCGTTCTACGGCGAAAAACTCGATATCTTCGTTCTTCTCGGCGCCATGATCATCATTGCCGGCGTGTTATGGAATCTGCGGGCCGAGGCGGCGAAAGCACATTGATCACAAAGCCCAGAGCACAAGGCTCGCGTGAGCGCTCCTGAGACGCTAAAATGGCATCCATGACTCGCAAGTCACTGATATTTGCGACAGCGGCGGCAGCCTTGCTGGTGTCGGGCGCGGGCGCGCAGACGCCGTCGACGAATCCGGATTGCCAGCGGCTGGAGGCACAGCTCGCCAGCGTTGACCGCGGCACCGACGACCCCACCCGCGCCGACCAAATTCGCCGCGCTGAGGATGCGCTCAACCAGCAGCAATTCCAGGTTGACAAGATCGTGGCGCAGGGCCGCCGGATGGGTTGCGAAAATCGAGGCTTCTTTTCGATCTTCAGCAACCCGCCGGCGCAATGCGAAAGGCTAAGCCAGCAGATCGACCAGCAGCGTGCCACCCTCGAGCACATGCAGATGGATCTGGAACGGCTCAACGGCGGCACCACCGAGCGCGCCGAGGCACGGCGCTCGCTGTTGATCGCGCTTGCCAACAACGGCTGCGGCCAGCAATACCGTTCCGCGGCGCTTGCCGGCCAGCAGGGCGGCTTCTTCGATCGTCTGTTCGGCAGCAACAATGGTGCGTTTTCGCCACCCGGTACGGCGATGGGAAGCTCGTTCCGCACCATCTGCGTGCGCAGTTGCGACGGCTATTACTTTCCGATTTCGTTCGCCACGACGCAGGATCGTTTCCGCGAGGACGAACTGACATGCCAGCGTATGTGCCCCGCGGCGGATGTTACGCTTTACACCTATCACAACCCCGGCGAGGACGTGTCGCAGGCGATTTCGCTCAATGGCCGGCTCTACACCGAACTGCCGACCGCGTTCCAATACCGCAAAGAGCTCACCGCGTCGTGCAGTTGCCGCCGGCCGGGCGAAAGCTGGTCCGATGCGCTGCGGCTCAACGGCGTGGACGACACGGTGGCGCCCGGCGACGTGGTCGTCACCGAGAAGAACGCCAAGCGGTTGTCACAGCCGCGCATCGGCGCCGACGGCAAGCCGATCAAGCCGGACGCCAAAGCAACAGCCGTCAATCCGGAGGCGGCGCTGGTGCAAGCACCCGGCGAGCCCGATCCGACAAAACGCAAGGTGCGCACCGTCGGCCCGACATTTCTTCCGGCGCGGTAATTTAGATATCGAAGGCTTCGCTCTTGGCCGGCTTGCCGGTCGCCGGCGATGCGGTTGCCTCGGGCAAAGGCGTGCCCGGATCGCGGAAGCGGTTGGTGATCGGATAGCGGCGGTCGCGGCCGAAATTCTTTAATGTTACTTTCACGCCCGGCGCCGCCTGCCGGCGCTTGTATTCGGCGATGTTGAGCATGCGCTCGACGCGCACGACGGTTGCTTGGTCGAACCCTGCGGCGACGATGACCGAGATCGGCTCCTCGCGTTCAACCAATCGCTCGAGGATTGGATCGAGCACGGAATACGGCGGCAGTGAATCCTCGTCCTTCTGGTTCTCGCGCAATTCGGCGGTGGGCGGCCGCGTGATAATACTATCCGGGATCACCGGACCGTCCGGACCCATGGCGCCTTCAGGCTTCCAGCCATTGCGCAGCCGCGACAGGCGAAACACCTCGGTCTTGTAGAGATCCTTGATCGGGTTGAAGCCGCCGTTCATGTCGCCGTAGAGCGTGGCATAGCCGACCGACATTTCCGATTTGTTGCCGGTGGTCACCACCATGACGTTGAACTTGTTAGAGATCGCCATCAGGATCGTGCCGCGCGCGCGCGCCTGCAGATTTTCTTCGGTGACATCGCGCGGCACGCCACTGAAGGCAGGCTGCAACGCCGCTTCCAGCCCCTCCACCGCCTTCGCAATCGTTAATACCTGATAACGCAAGCCCAGCGCCTTGGCGCAAGCCGCCGCATCGTCGAGCGATTCCTGCGAGGTGAATTTGTAGGGCAGCATCATGCAGCGCACGCGATCGGAGCCGAGCGCGTCGACCGCCATCGCCGCGCACAGCGCGGAATCGATGCCGCCGGACAAGCCAAGCACCACGCCGGGAAACCCGTTCTTGTTGACGTAGTCGCGCAGGCCCAGCACGCAGGCGGTGTAATCGGCGCGGTCGGCTTCCACCGCCGCGACCATCGGCCCGTCGTCGCAGCGCCAGGTGGCGCCGCGACGCTGCCAGTGGGTTGTGACCACCGCCTCCTCGAACGCCGCAAGCTGGAAGGCGAGCGAACAATCGGCATGCAGGCCGAAGGAGACGCCGTCGAACACCAGTTCGTCCTGAGCTCCGACCTGATTGACATAAACCGTCGGCAGCCCCTGCTCGGTGACGCGCGCGACTGCGATATTGAGCCGCGTGTCGCCCTTCTGCCGCCAGTAAGGCGAGCCGTTGGGCACCAGCAGGATTTCCGCCCCGGTTTCGGCGAGACATTCGACGACTTCTTCGCCCCAGATGTCCTCGCAGATTGGCAGCCCAAGGCGGACGCCGCGGAAACTCACCGGCCCCGGCATCGGGCCGGGCGCGAACACGCGCTTTTCGTCGAACACGCCGTAGTTGGGCAGATCGACCTTGAAGCGCAGCGCGCTGATCGCGCCGTCCTCGACCAGCGCCACGGCATTGTAGAGCTTGCCACCTTCGAGCCACGGCGTGCCCAGCAGCAGCGCCGGACCGGGTGACGCGGTTTCCTTGGCCAGCGCCTCGACCGCCGCGCGGCACGCCGCCCGGAATGCCGGCTTGAGCACCAGATCCTCGGGCGGATAGCCGGCGATAAACAATTCGGGAAAGACAACCAGATCGGCGCCTTGCGCGGCCGCCTGCGCGCGCGCTACGCGCACTTTCTCGGCATTGCCGCCGATATCGCCGACCGTCGGATTGAGCTGCGCGACCGCTATGGCCAGTCTGTCGGTGGGTCTCGCGTTCATGGGCAAGACCTAACGCCTGCCGGCGCAAGCGGCAATTGGCGCCGCCGCATGGCTGGCAGGCTCAAAGCCCGGCCACCGCCGGCATCGGCTGGACGCGCCCTGACCGCTCTTTCTTGAGCAATTCGGCGAGCAAGAACGCAAGATCGATCGCCTGCTCGGCGTTAAGCCGCGGATCGCAGACCGTGTGGTAGCGGTCGTTAAGGTCGGCATCGGAAATCGCGCGCGCGCCGCCGGTACATTCGGTGACGTTCTGCCCGGTCATTTCCAGATGCACGCCGCCGGCATAGGTGCCTTCGGCCGCGTGCACCTCGAAGAACGAGCGCACTTCTTTCAGGATCAGATCGAAAGGCCGCGTCTTGTAGCCGCTGGCCGAGGTGATGGTGTTGCCGTGCATCGGATCGCACGACCACAGCACCACTTTGCCCTCGCGCTTGACCGCGCGCAGCAGCGCCGGCATGTGCTCGCCGAGCTTCTCGGCGCCGAAGCGGCCGATCAGCGTCAGACGGCCGGCCTCGTTGTCCGGATTGAGAATGTCGATCAGCCGCAAGAGGTCGTCGGCCTTGAGCGACGGCCCGCATTTGAGCCCGATTGGATTCTTGATGCCGCGCGCGTATTCGATATGCGCGTGATCGGCCTGACGCGTGCGGTCGCCGATCCACAGCATGTGGCCGGAGGTCGCATACCAGTCGCCGGTCGTCGAATCGACGCGGGTAAAGGCCTGCTCAAAGCCGAGCAGCAGCGCTTCATGGCTCGTGTAGAAATCAGTGGTGCGCAGCTCCGGATGGCTTTCGAGGTCAAGGCCGCAGGCCTGCATGAAGCCGAGCGCCTCGGAGATGCGGTCGGACAATTCGACATAGCGACGCGACTGCGGACTGTCCTTGACGAAGCCAAGCATCCATTGACGCACACTGGCGAGATTGGCGTAGCCGCCCTGCGCGAAGGCGCGCAGCAGATTGAGCGTCGCCGCCGACTGGCGGTAAGCCTCGACCTGGCGGCGCGGATCGGGACGGCGCGCCTCCTCGGTGAAGGCGATGTCGTTGATGATGTCGCCGCGATAGCTCGGCAGTTCGTTGCCGTCGCGTTTTTCGGTCGGCGACGAGCGCGGCTTGGCGAATTGTCCGGCGAGACGGCCAACTTTTACGACCGGCAAAGCGGCAGCGTATGTCAGCACCACCGCCATCTGCAGAAACATGCGGAAGAAGTCGCGGATATTGTTGGCGCCGTGTTCGGCGAAACTTTCCGCGCAGTCGCCGCCTTGTAGAAGGAAAGCCTGGCGATTGGCGACGCGGGCAAGCGCCTTCTTCAAATTGCGCGCCTCGCCGGCAAAGACCAGTGGCGGAAAGGTCGCAAGCTGCTTTTCCACGTCGGCCAGCGCCTGCCGGTCCGGATAATCCGGCACCTGCTGGATCGGCTTGCTGCGCCAGCTATCGGGCGTCCATCGCTCGGCCATAGCGAATAGGCTCCAATTTTGCGCGGGTTATACACCGACGCCGCAGCAGGATGCCAGACTTTCGGAAATATCGCGTAATGGCGGCTTATTCAGCCGCTGCGCGGCTGTAACTTGCGGCCTTCTCACGCATGGTGATGAGTTCCTCGGCCGCCGTCGGATGCACCGCCATTGTGGCGTCGAAGTCAGGCTTGGTCGCGCCCATCGTCACCGCAATGCCGACCGCCTGGATCAATTCGCCGGCGTCGGGGCCGACCACATGGCAGCCGACCACCCGGTCAGTCATCCCGTCCACCACCAGCTTCATGAACACGCGCGTATCGCGCCCGGAAAGCGTTGCCTTCATCGGCCGGAAGCTAGTCTTGTAGATATCGACCATGGCGAGGCGGTTGCGCGCCTGCGCCTCGGTCAAGCCGACGACGCCGACCTCGGGCTCGGAGAACACCGCCGTCGGCACGTTGGTGTGATCGACCGCCGTCGGCTTGCCGCCGAACACCGTATCGGCGAAGGCGTGGCCCTCGCGGATGGCGACCGGCGTGAGATTCACTCGGTTGGTGACGTCGCCGACCGCGTAGATATTGTCCACCGTCGTTTTCGAATAGGCGTCGACGGCGATGCCGCCGGTTTCGCCGAGCTTGACGCCCACCTCTGCCAGACCGAACCCGTGCACATTGGGCTTGCGGCCGGTCGCGAACATGACGGTATCGGCCATCACCTGCTCATGATCAGACAATTCGACGTCATAGCCGTGCTCGACCTTTCCGATCGCGGCGACCGTCTGTTTTGTGACGATCCTGATGCCGCGCCGCTCCATCTCGCGGTGCAGGTGTTCGCGCAGGTCGTCATCGAAGCCGCGCAGTATGTTGCCGCCGCGATAGACCTGCGTCACCTCGCAGCCCAGTCCGTTGAAGATGCCGGCAAACTCAACAGCAATGTAGCCGCCGCCCTGGATCAGGATTCGTTTCGGCAAATGCGGAAGATGAAAGGCTTCGTTGGAGGAAATGACGTACTCAAGGCCGGCGATCTGCGCGCCATGATATGGCGCGGCGCCGGTGGCAGTCAGAACAAAATCAGTGCGCACGCGGGCGCCGGTCGCCAGGCGCACGGTGTGCGCGTCTTCCAGCACCGCACGGCTCTTGACCAGTTGGACCTTGTGGTGCTCCAGCGTCGCGATGTAGGCGGCTTCCAGCCGCGCGATCTCGCGATCCTTGTTGGCGATCAGCGCCGGCCAGGAAAATTTCGGCTCCGACACGCTCCACCCGTAGCCGGTGGCGTCTTCGAAGTCGTCGGAAAAGCGCGAGGCATAGACCAGAAGCTTCTTCGGCACGCAGCCGCGGATCACGCAGGTGCCGCCGACGCGGTATTCCTCAGCGATCATTACGCGCGCGCCATGACTGGCTGCAACACGCGCCGCGCGCACGCCGCCGGAGCCCGCTCCGATCACGAAAAGATCGACGTCGTAATCCGACATCAGCGGCAATGCCCCTTAGCGCCGGCGATCATTCCGGCCGCCCGTGCTCAAAGCACGTGCCCCTTCTTCTTCATCTGCTCGCGCATCTTGGCGACGATCTCATCGGACAGCATTTTCGCCCAGTCTTGCGCGAAGCGCATGCTTTGCTCGGCGACCTGCGGCTGCACCACAAGCAATTTCTTGCCCGCCGGAGTTTGGTAAAACGCCACGACTTCCTTGAGTTCCTGTTCGCTAAAGGTGGTTGCGTAGAGTTTCGCCAATTGGTCGGTTACTTCCGAAATACGCGGCGCATATTCAGTGCGCAGATTAGCCGCGACCTCGTCCAGATCCTTTTGCAAGGCCGGGTTTTGCTGAAGAAAGAGAAGCTTCGCCTGCTCGATCACACCCGGAATGAGCGGATTGTAAATGTTGACGCCGCCGTTGATGGCGATGAGCTGCTTGGCAAGTGACATGCTCGCTGGTGACGGCTGCTGGGCGCGGACCGCCGCGCGAGGATTGAACGCGACCAGGACGACGGCAACCGCGGCCAAGCGCGCGGCGCGATCGATTGTTTTGAGGACGCTCATTCTTGTTGCTCCCTTTCGATGCAAAACCTAACGCCGCTCCACCACACGCACGCCGTCAGGTCCGGCGAGAATAGCCGTCTGCGCAAGGCCGATGAATAGACCATGCTCCATGACCCCGGGAATGGCCGAAAGCGCTTGTGCCAGCGCCTTTGGATCGCCAATGCGGCCGAGCCCGGCGTCGATAATCCAGTGGCCGCCATCCGTGACGAAAGGATGGCCGTCCTTGCCTAGCCGCAACTTTAGCGGCCCAGGCGGCTGGATCGCCGCAATGGCCTTTTCGATGGCCAGTTGCGTCGCCCGCAGGCCGAATGGGGCGACCTCGATCGGCAGCGGAAAACGGCCGAGAATATCTACCCATTTGGAACTGTCGGCGATCACAAGCATGCGCGCGGAAGCAGCGGAGACGATCTTTTCCCGCAGCAGCGCGCCGCCGCCACCCTTGATGAGGCTCAGGTCCGGGCCGATCTCGTCGGCGCCGTCCACCGTCAAATCGAGCTCCGGCGTTTCGTCCAGTGTGGTCAACGGAATGCCGAGGCGCTCGGCATCTGCGCGCGTTGATTGCGACGTCGGTACCGCGATGATGTCGAGACCCGCGCGCACGCTTTCGCCGATGAGTTCGACGAAATGTTTCGCGGTAGAACCGGTGCCGAGCCCAAGGCGCATGCCCGGGCGCACAAATTCGATGGCGCTCGCTGCGGCCGCACGTTTCTGGGCTTCGGCATTCATGGTGATCGGTTGCGAATGTGAGCGCTTGTTCAATGGGCTGAGCCGACGCCTATCTAGCCCCGTTCCAACGGTCTGGATAGCCGAAAATCGCCGTCCAGCGGCAACCGCGCAACACGGCCTTGCATCGCGCGGCGGCGGAGGCTAGCGATCCCACATGGCAACTCGCACGATCGTTTTCGACCTGGACGGCACGCTGGTCGACACCGCACCCGATCTCATCGACACTCTCAATGTGGTGTTTACGCGCGAGGGGCTGCCGCCGGTCCCCTACGACACCGCGCGCAAATTGATCGGCGGCGGCGCGCGCATGATGATCTCGCGTGGGCTCAAGGCGGAGGGCCGCGTATTGGCGACGGCCGATCTCGAACGGCTGTTTGCCGATTTCATAGCCTACTATAGTGAACACATTGCCGACCGCTCGCGGCCATTTCCCGGATTGATCGAGGCGCTCGATGTCCTCGCCGAGCGCGGTCATCGCTTCGCCGTCTGCACCAACAAGCTGGAACGGCTCTCGGTGCTGTTACTGCAGAAGCTTGGGTTGCTCGACCGCTTCGCCGTGGTGTGCGGACAGGACACGTTCGGAGTCCAGAAGCCAGACCCTGAAATCCTGCGCCGCACCATCGCGGCAGCGGGTGGAAGCGCGCAACACGCGATCATGATCGGCAACTCCTTGACCGATATTCGAACCGCGCGCGGCGCCAGCGTGCCGGTCATCGCCGTCGACTTTGGCTATAGCGAAGACCCGGTGTCGGGCTATGCGCCGGACCGCATAGTCGGGCGTTTTTCGCAATTGCCCGCGGCCATCGAGGAGATTTCGCTCGTGTGCTAGACGCGCCGGCGCGGGATTATGGTTAACGCGGTAAGGTTAACGGCGGGGTAACTGTTGCGCCGCCATAATCGCGTCCGTATTCTGGTACTTAATCTTGGGGCCGTGGCTTCTGCCACCGCGTGGGACGAGAAGCGACAATGTACCGAGTCATAGCGATCGTGTGCGGGGGTCTCGCTCTCGTGGCGTGTTCCTCGACGCCGGATTGGCTGAGTCCCAACGCCCTGAAGCCGCAACCCATTCTGGATACTGTGCGGCTCGAATCGACGCCGCCGGGTGCCGAAGCCAAGACTTCCAACGGACAGACTTGCCTTACGCCCTGCGCACTTGCGCTGCCGACCGAAACGCAATTGACCGTGACCTTCACCCTCAACGGCTACCTACCAGACACGGAAAGCCTCGATCCGATCTCCTTGACCGGCACCGAGACAAAAATGGAGCCTAATCCGATTGTGGTGGAACTGGCGCCGGCCCCACCACCGCCCAAGGCGATGTTGCCTGTGAAAAAGAAACCGGTGGCGAAGAAGAAAGTGTCCGCGGTCAAGAAACCGGCCGCAGCCAAACCGGCGCCTGCGGCGACAGCCGCCGAACCGGCGCCGCAACCGCCGGCGTCACCATGGCCGGCGCCTCCCCCGACTAAGCAGTAGCCGATTTTCCGTTTCCGCATGTTCCGGTAGCGACTTACGCCCGCAAGAATTCGCACGCGCGCGGCTTGCTGGACGCTATGGCCATTATCGGTCACAATTCCCATATCCATTGAGCGCGGACCGAGAAAGCCGCCTTGCAAGGACGGGAAATGACCGCCAACAGCGACTCAAGGTTCGAAATCGATCGCGCCGGTATTCAGCAGCGCGCGCTGATCGACCCGTTTGCGCGCGCCATCACCTATTTGCGCGTGTCGGTAACCGACCGCTGTGACTTCCGCTGCGTCTATTGCATGGCGGAGAACATGGCGTTCTTGCCGAAGGCCGATCTGCTCAGCCTGGAAGAACTCGATCGGCTGTGCAGCGTCTTTGTCGCCAAGGGCGTGACCAAGCTGCGACTAACCGGCGGCGAACCGCTCGTGCGGCGAGGCATCATGACGCTGGTTTCGTCGTTGTCGCGGCACTTGGCGAGCGGCCCGCTCAAGGAACTGACGCTGACCACCAATGGCTCGCAGTTGGAAAAATACGCAGCCGAACTCAAAGCCTGCGGCATCGAACGCATTAATGTGTCGCTCGACACGCTCGACACCGATAAATTTCGCGCCATCACCCGTTGGGGCGATCTCGGTAAGGTTCTCGGCGGCATCGATGCGGCGCAGGCGGCGGGCCTTCAGGTCAAAATCAACGCGGTGGCGCTCAAGGGCGTCAATGAAGACGAACTCGGCGGTCTCGTCGAATGGGCGCACGGCCGCGGCATGGATCTCACCGTCATCGAAGTCATGCCTCTCGGCGAAATCAGCGAAGACCGCCTGGAACAATATCTGCCGCTGTCGATGGTGCGCGCCCGGCTTTCCGAGCGGTTCACACTCGACGAGATCGACTATCGCACCGGCGGCCCGGCGCGTTATGTTCGCGTCAAGGAAACCGGCGGCCGGCTCGGCTTCATCACGCCGATAACGCATAATTTCTGCGAGAGCTGCAACCGCGTGCGGCTCACCTGCACCGGGACGCTTTATATGTGCCTCGGCCAGGAGGACGCCGCCGACCTGCGCGCGCCGCTGCGCGCCTCGGAAAGCAACAATCTTGTCAACGCCGCGATTGACGAGGCGATCTCGCGCAAGCCACGCGGCCACGATTTCGTCATCGACCGCCGCCGCCGCCGCCCAGCGTTGGCACGGCATATGAGTGTGACCGGTGGCTGATTGGCCGGCGCCACAGCGCCTCTGCATCTTAGGTCAATAATCATGGATTTCAGGCGGGCCGCGCCTTGCCACATGCCCTCTCGTCAACCCCGACGATCCCGCTGGGCTGGGTCGGGCCGCCAACAACATATTCTCCATTGACGGCTGATGGTGCCATCGGATTAAAGTGGCGGACTTGGTGGCTTGGCCAAGTCGTGGGGCATAAAACAAAAACAAACGGGACGGCCGATGGCATTTTTCGGCCGGGGAGGGGGAAATTCAGTGGACGCTCTTGACGCATTGCTTAAGACGTTGCTGCCGGCGTCGCGCGTCGTTGACGCGGCCACCACCTGGATCGGCAAGCGCCTGTCCTGGCTCATTCTGGCGGCGGTGGCGGTTTCGGCGGTCAACGCCACGGTACGCAAGGTTTTCGACACGTCGTCAAATTCATTTCTTGAGATGCAGTGGGTCCTGTTCAGCATCGTCTTCCTGCTGTGCTCGCCATGGACACTGCTCAACAACGAGCACATCCGCATCGACATCGTGAACCAACTGATGCCGAAGCGCGTGCGCGACACCATCGACGTTGTCGGTCACGCGTTTTTCCTGTTGCCGCTGACGGTCGTCATGATCCTGACCGGCGTTCCATTCTTCCTGGTGTCTTACGGACAAAACGAGCAATCGCTGAATGCCGGCGGTTTGCCGCAATGGCCTGCGAAAGGTCTCATCATGATCGGGTTCGCGATGCTGCTCATTCAGGGGCTGTCGGAACTCTTGAAGCGCGTCTCTGTGATGCGGGGCCTCATCCCTGACCCCTATGCGAGCCAGAAGAGTTCGCTCGAAACCGAAGCCGAAGAAGTGATCCACGCAATGGAAGATCACTAGTTTTCCGCAGGGCATCCAGGGTCTCGCATGACAACCGTCCTTATCGACAACATGGCTCCGATCATGTTTGGGAGCCTGGTGATATTTCTGCTGCTCGGCTACCCGGCGGCATTTTCGCTCGGCGCGGTCGGTCTGATCTTCGGCTTGATCGGTATCAAGCTTGGCCTGTTCGTGCCCGATTTCCTGCAAGCCCTGCCCGACCGCATCTACGGCGTCATGGGCAACGACACGCTGCTGGCCATCCCGTTTTTTACCTTCATGGGCCTGGTGCTGGAACGATCCGGCATGGCGGAGGATTTGCTCGACACCATCGGGCAGCTATTCGGCACGGTGCGAGGCGGCCTCGCCTATGCGGTCGTCTTTGTCGGCGCGCTGCTGGCTGCCACCACCGGCGTGGTTGCGGCCTCGGTCATCTCCATGGGGCTGATCTCGCTGCCGATCATGCTGCGCTACGGCTATGACCGGCGTGTTGCGACCGGCGTCATCGCGGCCTCGGGCACGCTGGCGCAGATCATTCCACCCTCGCTCGTGCTCATCGTCATGGCTGACCAGCTCGGCCGTTCGGTCGGCGACATGTATGAGGGCGCCTTCATCCCCGGCCTGGTGCTGGCGGGCCTCTACGCCGGCTACGTCTTCCTGGTCACCATCGTGTTCCCGAAAGCGACGCCAGGCTTGCCGCTGGAAGCGGTTGGCTTCCGCGAAGCCGACGGCAGCCGCGGGTTGATTTCCCTCGCGGTTCTGGCGGTCGCCAGTGCGGTTTTCGGCTGGCTCATGATGCACCATTCGGACACGCACGGCGCCGACTATGTCGTTCTCACCATGTTTTTCGGCATTCTGTTTGCTTTCTGCGTCGCCGTGATCAACTGGGTCATCGCCAAATTCACCGGCTTCCGCTTCCTGTCTCACATGGCGCAGCAGACCACCTTTGTGATGGTGCCGCCGCTGTTCCTAATATTCCTGGTGCTCGGCACCATCTTCATCGGCGTCGCTACGCCGACGGAGGGCGGCGCTATGGGCGCCAGCGGTGCGTTGATTCTCGGCGCCGCCAAGCGCCGTTTGACATGGGATCTGGTTCGCCAGGCGGTCGAATCCACGGCCAAGCTATCGGCTTTCGTGGTTTTCATCCTGATCGGAGCGCGTGTGTTCTCGCTTACTTTCTACGGCGTGAACGGCCATATCTGGGTGGAAAACATGTTGACCTCGCTGCCCGGCGGCCAAGTCGGCTTCCTGGTCTTCGTCAATCTGTTTGTGTTCGTGCTTGCCTTCTTCCTCGACTTCTTCGAACTCGCCTTCATCGTGATCCCGCTGCTCGGGCCGGCCGCCGAGCATCTTGGCATCGATCTGATCTGGTTCGGCGTCATTCTCGGCGTCAACATGCAGACGTCCTTCATGCATCCGCCGTTCGGATTTGCGCTATTCTATTTGCGCTCGGTGGCGCCGCGCGAGCCGTTCAACGACCGTATCACCGGCAAGCTGACCGATGGAGTGACCACTGGGCAGATTTACTGGGGCGCCGTGCCATTCGTCGGCATTCAGGTGATCATGGTGCTGCTGGTGATCTTCTTCCCAGCCATGGTCATGCATTACAAAGGCGTGGGAACAGGAATCGATCCGACCAAGGTGCAGATCGAGGTCCCGCAGACCGAAATGCCACCGCCGCCCAGCTTCAAATAGCCGGCGGCGCGCAAGCCGCCTCGCAAGCAGAAAAAAAATAACCCCGGAGCCGAAGCTCCGGGGATTTTTCGTTGCCGCCAAAGTTCAGGTGCGGACGATCAAGACTTGATGCCGCTGATGCCGTGCCGGATCATGAACGAGTCGTAGTTGATCTCGGCAACGTTGAACCACGAATAGGCCGGCACCATGTAGGCGTTCATCGAGTCGTACACCTTCTTGAAGCTCGCATTTTCTTTCGAAATCTCGTCGTGCAGTTCATGCGCTGCCTTGAGGCAGGCTTCCATGATCGCCGGCGAAAACGCGTGCAGCTTGGTGCCGCCGGCAATCAGGCGCTTCAGCGCCGGCGGATTGAGCTTGTCGTATTTCGCCATCATTCGATTATTGGCCCAAGCCGCCGCTTGCTGGAAGATCGCTTGATAAGACTTCGACAGGGAGTTCCACTTGTCGAGATTGACGAAGGCTCCGAGCATCGAGCCGCCTTCCCACCAACCGGGATAGTAGTAGTTCTTGGCGACCTTGTAGAAGCCGAGCTTCTCGTCATCGTACGGACCGACCCACTCGGCCGCGTCGATGGTGCCCTTCTCCAGCGCCGGATAGATATCTGGTGCGCCGATCAGTTGCGGCACGCCGCCGAGCTTGGCGATGACGCGACCAGGGAAACCGCCGATGCGGAATTTCAGGCCCTTGAGATCGGCAACCGAGTTGATCTCCTTGCGGAACCAGCCGCCCATCTGGCAGCCGGTATTGCCAGCGACCACCATCATGACGTTGTACTTCTTGTAAAACTCGTTGAGCGCCTCGCCGCCGCCGCCTCGTAGTACCAGCCCTGATTCAGGCGCTGATTGGGGCCGAAGGCGATCGATGTGCCGATCCCGAACGTCGGGTCCTTGCCGAAGTAGTAGTACGACGCAGTATGCGAGACCTCGACCGTGCCGTTTGAGGTGGCGTCGAGCGCCTGCAGCGCCGGCACGATTTCTCCGGCGGCAAAGGTCTGGATCTGCCACTTGTTATCGGTGGCCGCTGCGACCGCCTCGGCTAAATCTGTGGCGCCGCCAAACAGCGTGTCGAGCGATTTCGGCCAGCTGGCCGTCAAGCGCCATTTCAGCTCCGGCATCGATTGCGCGATGGCCGGCGCGGCAACCGCGGACGCGGCCAAGCCGGCGCCAGCGGCAGTGAGGAATTGACGACGTTTCATGCTGTAACCCTCCCTCTGTTTCTTTTGACGGGCGCCCCCTGCCCGTATCGAGCGACCTTAGGCCATAGGGGCCTAACCGGAACCATGACCGAGCGCACCGGCTAAATCCAGTGTGCACCGGTTCGACTAAGGTCGTAAATAGGAGAAAAAACATCACTTCAGCACGATGTTCCCAACCAGCCCAACGCCCACCTCAGCGCCCGGGCAATAATTTCACGGCCGCAGCTTCGATTTGCGTCACGGCCGCGCCCAGCGCGGCGTTTTCGATCAGCGGCCGGTCAGGCGCATCGATCGATGCGAAGACCGCTATGATGCGCGCCAGCTCCATGCGGATTTCGCCCAGCGCCGCGGCATCCTCGGCGGGCAGTGCCGAAGTAGCTGTCGCGATCGTGCGCTCGGCTTGCAAGAAAAATCCACGCGCGGTGCGGTAGCCGACCGCATGCGCGATGCGGCCATCGGCAATCGCTTCGTCATATTCGTCCGCCGCTGTTTTAAGCACCTCTATCGCAACCGCGACCTTGAAGCGCGGCCAGTTGGGCACCCTCGCCTTCAGCCCTGCGTCGGCTTTGGCTAGCGCCTCCTCGACCTTTTCCCAAGCTTTCGGATACTGTCTGGCGTTGTGCGCCTTGACGGTGTGTACCAGCGCCTTGAGCGCGAAGTCGAACGGCGGAGTTTTTTAGTCATGCAGCTCGTCGCGAATGACTCCGTAGATTTCCTCGGTTGGGAACGTGAAATGCGGATAGGCCAAATTCCACGCGCGACGAATGACCAATTCGTCGCCTGTAAGCAGGTGCCCGCGAATGAGTTCGATAAATCGGCCGAAGGCGAGATCGCCCCCCTGCTCGGACGCTCGCGTCGCCACCAGTGACGGCGTTTGCGCTTGCGCCGGAAATGGAATTGCCGTCGCGGCGGCGGCGAGCGCAATGCCGACGCCTGGCCAAAATCCGGTCCGCATACTCATGCTGAAGCACCTTACGCCTCGATCACGATCTTTGGCGCGGCGCGTCCGGCATCGGCACCGCCTTTAAGCTGATCGCGCACCTTGGCGGCGATTTCGCGATAGATCTTGGCGTGCTCGCTATCCGGTTCGGTGGCGACGACCGGCAGGCCGCTGTCGGATTTTTCGCGGATGGTCATGTGCAGCGGCACCTCGCCGAGGAACGGCACGCGCAGCCGCTCGGCCTCGTGGCGCGCGCCGCCGTGGCTGAAAATATCCGAGCGCGCGCCGCATTGCGGACAGAGGAAATAACTCATATTCTCGACCACGCCGAGCACCGGCACGTTGACCCGCTGGAACATGGCGATGCCGCGCCGCGCGTCGATCAGCGCCAGATCCTGCGGCGTCGAGACGATGACGGCGCCTTTCAGCGGCACCTGCTGCGCCATGGTAAGCTGCGCGTCGCCGGTGCCGGGCGGCATGTCAACCACCATGATGTCGAGCTCGCCCCACTCCACCTCGCGCAGCATTTGCGTGATCGCCGACATCACCATCGGCCCGCGCCAGATCATCGGCGTTTCTTCGTCGATGAGGAAGCCGATCGACATAACGGTGAGGCCGTAGCGCTCGATCGGCTTGAGCCGCGTGCCGCCGACCGTCTGCGGCTTTTCCTTGATACCCAGCAGCTTGGGCAGGGAGGGGCCGTAGATGTCGGCGTCGAGAATGCCAACCTTCATGCCGAGATCGCGCAGGCCGAGCGCGAGGTTGACCGCGGTGGTGGACTTGCCGACACCGCCCTTGCCGGAGGCAACGGCGATCACCGCATCGACGCCGGGAATGCCGGGCTGCGTCTTGTCGGCGGGGTGCACGGGCGTGTGCGGCGCAGGGCGCGCGCCGCGCCCGCCGGTCGTGCCGGGCTCAGGCCGCGCGGCGACGCTGCCTGCCCGTTCGGCGGTGAGCGCCACCAGCGCCGACGTGACGCCGGAAACCGAGCGCACGGCTTCTTCCGCCCGCTTGCGCACCGGTTCCCACGCCTTTACCGCGGCAGCATCCACGGTGATGGAGAAAAACACCTTGCCGTCAGTCACGACGATGTCGGACAGCGTGTGGCTATCCGGCAATGCAGTGCCGTTGGGCGACGGCACCTTCGCCAATGCCGCCAAAATCTGCTCCTTGGTCACCGCCATAACGACGTTCCTCAGGTGTAAGCGCAGCCTTTTTCGGCGCCACCATAGGCGCAGGCGCGGAGCGGTCAATGCGCAAAGGTGGTTGACGCGCCTGCCGCCGGTTGAGAGATAGGAAGCGGCCGCGGCCGGCCAAGAGATCATCGAGCGATCATTCAAGGCACAATCGATTTTGTCAGGGAGAAAAACGATGGCGAAAGTTGCGTTTCTGGGCTTGGGCGTCATGGGCTACCCCATGGCCGGACACCTCAAGAACAAGGGCGGCCACGACGTGACCGTCTACAACCGCACCGCCGCCAAGGCCGCGCAATGGGTCAAGCAATTTGGCGGCAAGTCCGCGCCTACGCCGAAGGCCGCCGCGCAGGGGCAGGATTTCGTCATGGCCTGCGTCGGCAACGACAACGACCTGCGCGAGGTGACGCTCGGAGCGGACGGCGCCTTCGCCGGCGTGGGTAAACGCGCGGTGTTCGTCGATCACACCACGGCGTCCGCCGAGATCGCGCGCGAACTTTACGCCGCAGCGAAAAAAGGCGGCTTCGATTTCATCGACGGGCCTGTCTCGGGCGGCCAGGCTGGCGCCGAGAACGGCGTGCTCACGGTGATGTGCGGCGGCGATGCGGCGCCGTTCGCCAGCGCCGAGAAAGTGATCGCCGCTTATGCGCGCGCCTGCAATCTGATCGGTAGCGCCGGCGCCGGACAACAGACGAAGATGGTCAACCAGATCTGCATTGCCGGCCTGGTGCAGGGCCTCGCCGAGGCACTGCATTTCGCCAAGAAATCGGGTCTCGATATCGAGAAGGTCATCGCCACGATTTCCAAGGGCGCGGCGCAAAGCTGGCAGATGGAAAACCGATACAAGACCATGGTCGCCGGAAAATTCGATTACGGCTTTGCCGTAGACTGGATGCGCAAGGACCTGAGCATCTGCCTCGGCGAAGCGCGCAAGAACGGCGCATCGCTCCCCGTTACCGCGCTGGTCGATCAGTTCTATGCCGAAGTGCAATCCATGGGCGGCAAGCGTTGGGACACGTCGAGCCTGCTGGCGCGGCTGGAACGCTAGAATTCGATCTCAAGCCCGTCTGCTGCGGCCAGCGCGCCTGCGGCCGCTATCTCGTCAAGGCGCGCAAGCATGGTGGGGTTCATGTGCGTGACCATCAAGCGCCGGGCACGCAGTTCGGAGATTTTTGTTTTGAGAATCTCCCAACTCATATGGCCAGTGAGCTTGCCGGCATATGTGTAACATTCGCAGATGAACAAGTCGGCATCGCGCGCAATCGGCAGCAGCGCGTCGGTCCATTCGGTGTCGCCGGAATAGGCAAACACCCTTGAGTCATCCGACAGGCGCATTGCCGTCGACGGCGCGCCTGACTGATGGAACACTTCGGCGGTCTTGAGCGAATGCCCAAGGATATCGGTCGGCACGCCGACCGCGACTTCGATGACCTGCCAGGGAAAGCGCCATGTTATGCTGGTCGATTTTGGGAAAAAGACCTCAAGCGCGGCGTCGAGTCGCGCCCGCGTCCCCGGTGGGCCGGCTATCAACAATGGGCGCTCGCGGCGCGCGAGAAACTGACTGTCCAGCAGCAGGAGAGGCAGCGCGCCGAAATGGTCGCCGTGCAGGTGCGAGAGTATAGTCGCATCGATGCGGTTCGGCTCGATGCCGCGCATTTTCAGCGCTGTCATAGACGAGGCGCCGCAATCGACGAGTAGCGCGTTCTTCGCCGTTTCGAGAAAGAAGCAGGTATTGAACCGGCCGCCCGAACCGAAAGCATCGCCGGACCCGACGATCGTGAGCTTCATGACGACGTCATGCCATCGCGCTCGGTCGCGCCGACACCGCGGCGTGCCAGCGCCTGACATTGCCGAGCGTTTCCGGCACCGCAAGGCGCGCCGGCTTCATGAAATCGACAGTGACTAATGCGGTGATGTCGGCGACCGAATAGCGGTCGCCGGCGATGAATTCGTGCGTGGCTAGCTCGCGGTCGAGCAGTTCGAGGAACCAGGCGACGCGTGGCTTGTTGGCCTCGGCCCATTCGGGCAGTTGCGGCACTTCCAGTTCCTTCATCGACGGGTGCAGATGGCGGAATACCGAGGCGACGCAGAACATGAAATTCATCTCGCAGCGCCTGTTCCACATCTCCACTTCGGCGATTTCCTTTGCGCCAGCGCCGAACAGCGGCGGATCGGGCCGCAGTGCCTCGAAATAGTGGCAGATGGCGATCGACTCGGAGATCACCGTGCCGTCGTCAAGCACGAGCACGGGAACCCGCTGCAAGGGATTGATGGCTGCGAATTCCGGCGTCTTGTGTTGCTTGGTCGTGATGTCGACCTGCTCCATCGGCAGCGTGATGCCCTTTTCGGCGAGGAAAATGCGCGTCCGCCGCGGGTTTGGCGCCCGGCCGCTGTCGTAAAGTTTCATGGGGATCCGGCCCTCGTGCGTCTTGACGGGCAGCCGAACATGCAGAAACACCCCTGTCAAAGGCTTAAGTAACTAGTTGTTAACCACCGTCTTTAGCCGGCTCTTAAGCACGGTCTTAAGGATTATCGGCGAGGTTGGCGCGTCCGATTTTGTGCGTACCAAGCGTCAGTTCATGCCAGTCCCTGGGGAACAGCCCGATCTCGCCGCATTGCCGCCGGAGGCTTCTCCGGTAAAGCGACGCCTTGCCGCGCAATACGTGCGCGAGGCGCGCGACCGTTTGACATCCTCGAGCGGGACGCGGCCCGCATTCGACTACGAGCTGCTGCGCCAATACGCGCAGAACCGCCTGTCCGCCTCGCTGGTCATCCTGCTGCTTGTCGCCACCATCGGCTTCCTGTCGAGCTTTTGGACGGGCGCGGTTGCCGCCGGCGCCTGGACCGCGTCGGTGCTGGTAATCCACTGGGTGGTCATCACCAAATGCCGGCAGTTCCTAGCGCTGCCGATGTCGGAGGTATCCTACGCCACCTGGCGGCTGCGCTTCGTCATGCTCGATCTGTTTTATGGCCTCGCCTGGATGTTCATCCTCATCCATCCGGTCGGCACTGACGAAAGCTCCGGCACCTTCATGCTGTTCGTCATGCTGCTGGTGGTGGCGGTGTCGAGCATGCTGGCCTCGAGCCTGCCGATGGCGGTGTTTGCCGCGACCTTCCCAGTCACCGCGGCGATCGCGCTCGACTTCGCGCTACAGGGCAATCTGCGCAACTACATCCTCGCCATCATGGCGGTGGCGGCGCAGGGTTATTTCGCCGTGCTCGCCTATCGGCTCTACTCGACAACACTCGCAACGCTGGAAGCGCGCGCCGAAAAAGACGCGCTGATCGGCGAGCTCGAACAGGCAAAAGCAATTTCGGACGAAGCGCGGCGGCGCGCGGAAGCCGCCAACATCGCCAAGTCGCGCTTCCTCGCCCAGATGAGCCACGAATTGCGCACACCGCTCAACGCTATTCTCGGGTTCTCCGAAGTGATGAAGACGGAAGTGTTCGGCGAGCACTTGGTCCCGGCCTACAAGGAATATTCCGCCGACATCCACAATTCAGGCGTGCATCTGCTCGGCCTGATCAACGAAATCCTCGATCTATCGCGCATCGAGGCCGGCCGCTACGAGCTCAACGAGGAATCAATTTCACTCACGGCAATCGTCGAGGATTGCCACCATCTGCTCAAGCTGCGCGCCACCAACCGCGGCATCACCCTGCACGAGCTGTACGAAAGCGACCTGCCGCGGCTGTGGGCGGATGAGCGCGCGGTGCGGCAGATTTGCCTCAACCTGTTGTCCAACGCCATCAAGTTCACGCCGCAGGGCGGCGAAATCTGGCTGAAGGTCGGCTGGACCGCGTCCGGCGGGCAATACATGGGCGTCAAGGACACCGGCTCCGGCATCGCCGAGGAGGAAATCCCGATCGTGCTCGCCTCGTTCGGCCAAGGCTCGAATTCGATCAAATCGGCCGAGCAAGGCGCGGGCCTCGGGCTCCCTATCGCCAAAAGCCTGGTCGACCTGCACGGCGGCACCTTCTCGCTCAAGTCGAAGCTGCGCATCGGCACCGAGGTGGTGATCACCTTCCCGCCCGAACGGGTAGTAGCGGCGATGGCGCCAATTCAGGAACACGCGCCACCGATCACGGCGCCGGGCGAACCGGTGCTCAGCCCCGAGGAACGGCAGCGTCTCTCTCGGCGTCCGCTGTTCCGCGCCGGCACTTGAACTTTTCGTCATTGCCCACCGCCATGATTGCGTTCCCGGCCGCCATGCTTATGTTCGAACACAATTCATCGCTTGAAACGGACCATGATCGAGACCCCTTGCGTCAAAATCTGCACGCTCGATGCCCGCTCCGAACTCTGCCTTGGTTGCGGGCGCACCCTCAACGAGATCGCGCGGTGGATGGCGATGAGCAGCGAGGAACGCCAGCGCGTGATGGCGGAATTGCCGGAGCGGCTCGCTGCGGCGGGACAACTGGTGGGCAACGCGACAGGATGAAGCCGTGAGCCGCCGCCTGACTTGGTCGCTGCTTCTGGGCGCTGCGTTGTCGTTGGCGGCCTTGATCGCCAGCATCGATCAGGACGCAATTACCACGCTGCTGCGCCACGATGTCGGCGCGTTGGTGATCAAGATCATTCTGGTGGTATTTATCGGTGGACTGGTGCTGGTGATGTTTCGCGAACGATTTTCCAAGGTGATCGAGGCGATGCTGTTCTGGGTCGTGGTCGGCCTGATGCTGGTGGTCGGCTACAGCTATCGTTTCGAATTGCGCGACGTCGCCGACCGCGTCATCGCCGAACTCGTGCCCGGTTACGCGGCGGGACATGGGCGCAATGTCGAAGTCGTGCGCGGTCGCGGCGGCGATTTCGCGGTGGCGGCGCAGGTCAACGGCGCGCGCGTGCCGATGGTGCTCGACACCGGCGCGAGCTCGGTGGTGCTGACCCAGGACGCGGCCAAAGCCGCCGGCCTGCCGCTTGCTATGCTCACCTATACGGTCAACGTCGACACCGCCAATGGCCGCACCCGCGCCGCGCCGGTGACGCTCGACCGGCTCGCTATCGGTGGTCTCACCGAACGCGCGGTGCCGGCGCTGGTCGCGCAGGCAGGCGAACTCAAGCACAATCTGCTCGGCATGAGCTTCCTCAACCGGCTGCAAAGCTGGGAGGTGCGCGGCAACACGCTGCGCATGCGCGGCGCGCCGTAGCCGCTTTGCCGAAATAACTTGCCACGAAAATTAGCGGCCCCGGCTCGGCGTGGAGCCGAACCGAGGCCTGTGTGGCGTGGTGAACCTAAGGGGGTTGGCACCACGGCGGCTATGTAGGAGCAGCCGGCTAAGTCGGCAATGGCCAGGATTCTGCGAATCACTTTTCCAAGGCGGCAGCTGAAGTCCGTGCGGCACCGAGGCGCAAAGTCGATGCCGCAAAATCGACGCTAAATAAGGGTCGCCAGAAAGCGAAACGACACCAGCATCAGGAAGATTCCGAAAGCAATCTCGAGCTTGCGCCGCGGCAGCCAATGCGCCAGCTGCACGCCATAGCCGGTCGTGTAGCTCGAAACCGGCGCCATCAGTACAAAGCCAATCAGCGAAACGAAGCCGATGGAAAGCGGCGGCAGCTGCGCCACGTGCGGCCAGCCGGCAATTGCATAACCGATAGTGCCGACGACAGTGATCGGCACACCGATGCCCGCGGAGGTCGCCACCGCGCGCTGCATCGGCTGGCCGTAAAGCGTGAGCACCGCGTTCGAGATCGCGCCGCCGCTGACGCCGACCAGCGAGGAAAACAGCCCGGTGATGAAGCCAAAAATCGTCATCAGACCACGCCCCGGTGGTTCCTTGCCGATATTCCAGCGGTCGCCGATGAACAGCATCTTGACGCTGATGAAGGCGGCAAAGACACAGAAGGCAAGTTTGAACACTGCGGACGGCGCGAACCATGCGGTGATCGAGCCCATCACAACGCCGGCGATTGCCGGCAGCGTCCAGACGCGGATCACTTGCGGGATCACTGCGCCCTTTTTCTTGTGGCCGAAATACGAACGCACTGTGGTCGGCACGATGATAGCAAGCGAGGTGCCGATGCAAAGCTGCATGCGAACCGTATCCGGCACCTGCATCATGCCGAAGACTTCGTAGAGCACGGGCACGATGATGCCGCCGCCGCCAATACCGAACAGGCCGGCAAGAATACCGGTGACGATGCCGCCCGCGAAAATCAACAACACAAGCCAGACGATTTCGCTGATTGGATAGCCCAGCACCCGCAAAGCCCCCGACAATCACGGCGATGAAGTCAGGCGGCGATGTGCGACAAATCCACCGGCCTGTCCAGCACCAGAGCCAGCGCATCAGCCATGACAGAGGCGGAGGCGCCCGGTTTCACCGCTTCCGTCGCCAGATGACGCCTGTAAGCGCGCGCACCGGGCACCGCACGGAACAGGCCGAGCACATGGCGGGTTATGGCGTGCAGGTGCGCGCCTTTGGCCAGTTCGCGCTCAATATAGGGAACCAGCGCGAGGCCGGCGTCCCTGGCATTGGCGAAAGGCGCCTGCTCGCCGAACAACTCGGAATCAACCGCCAGCAGCCGCCACGGCTCCTGATAGGCGGCGCGGCCCATCATCACGCCGTCCACATGCGCCAACTGTTCGGCCGCTTGCTCAAGTGTGGCGATACCGCCGTTGAGGATAATTTCGAAATCCGGATGCGCGGCTTTGAGCCGATGCACGATCGCGTAGTTGAGCGGCGGTACCTCCCGATTCTCGCGAGGCGACAGCCCCTTCAGCCAAGCCTTGCGCGCATGCACGATCAGCGCGTCGGCGCCGGCAGCCTTCACCGCGCCGGCGAAGGAAAACAGCGCCTGCGCCGGATCCTGCTCGTCGATGCCGAGCCGGCATTTCACCGTGACTGGAATTTCGACCGCCGCCTTCATAGCGCCGACGCTGTCGGCAACCAGCGCCGGCTCCGCCATCAGGCAGGCGCCGAAGCGGCCCTCCTGCACCCGGTCGGATGGGCAGCCGACATTGAGATTTATTTCGTCGTAGCCGAAATCGGCGCCGATGTGCGCCGATGCGGCGAGCGCCGCCGGATCGCTGCCGCCAAGTTGTAATGCAACCGGATGTTCAAACGGATCGAAATAGAGCAGCCGCTCCCGGTCGCCGCGCAGTACCGCGCCGGTGGTGAGCATTTCCGTGTAGATCAACGCCCTGCGCGTGAGCAGGCGATGGAAGAACCGGCAGTGCCGGTCGGTCCATTCCATCATCGGCGCGACACAAAATCGCCGATCCAGTATTTTTTGCCGTTTATCCTTGCTTTCCATAATCTCACGCCGACTTTCGGCCAAATCCATTCTCGCCAATTTTCGCTCATTCTAGCTCGTTTTCGAATATTTCTCCCGCCTTTGTACGACGCGCGGTACGACAAAGGTAAAATGTCGTACGCTGACACGACACACCCTCATGAAGCCCCAGATCAGGCAGTTGCCGACGCGCCAAAGGGTCAGGCACGGCCCACAGAGGAGCGTTTTCTGTTGCGAGTGGACGGACAAACCAAACGGTCGTTTGGCAGCAAGGAATTGGCAGCAACTGCGGGCACTGCGGTGAAAAAGACTTATCCGATGCTGATGGTCACGATTGTGGATACCGAGGCCGGGAGTATCGAGATCATCAAGGCATGAGATTTACGGGGCGATAGCTCACGGCCAGCGTCACTCACGGGATGCGTTGAAATCGGCTGAATTGGAACCTTTGAATGGCACCCGCAGGCGTTTGGTGGTCGTGCCGTCTGCTCTCAATCAATTCAAACGAAGGGCCTAGCAGTCCCCCTAGTGTCGCTGCGTCATGGCGAACGACTGGTAAGCCGCTGCAACGCGCTGGGCCATCCGGCGCAAACGTACCAATGATGACATGGCCGCCCGGGCGCACGCCCCTTAGAACCCGCTTGGCATAGGCAGCCTGATCCTCCGGATTGGTCAGGAAATGTAACGCCGCGCGATCATGCCAAACATCATAATTTTGTGACGGCTCCCAAACCGTAACATCCGCTATTGCCCACTGTACGGGCGCGCCCTTCGCGCCAAGTCTCGCCTTCGACGTTGCAAGTGCCCTTTGCGAGAGATCGAGGACGGTGACGGCTTCAAAACCCTCATCAATAAGTGCATCGACTAGCCGCGATGCGCCACCGCCGATATCAATGATTGATGCTGTGGCATTGACGCCAGTTGCCAGAATGAGATCAAGGGAAATATCAGGCTTCACTTGAAACCAACTAACGCCTTTTTCGTCCTTGGTAATGTAAACATTTTCCCAATGGGCTTGCCGCCCGAGCTCGCTCATGAATGATTTCCTTCTATTGGAAATGCCGGTCAGTCGGCAATAAAGTGCCATCCCGGTGCCTCAACTCAATAGCGAGAACTAACTTGCCTTTACCGCCCATTCTCGAAAATAAAGACCCGAATTCACCTTCGGTGTTTTTGCCGTCCGCCCTGATACGCGAAGCCCGCCGCCAAAAAGGATTGCCCGTCGTTGATGTGCCAAAAATTTGTATCCTTGATCCTGACGGCGACATCGTCCGCCGACTAAAGGCCGAAGGCCGCGCGAAGCCTTTCGATGCTTGGCCCTGCTATCATACCGATCTCTATACCTTCCCACTTGGCGGCGAAACAGTTGGCATCCTCGGCTGCGTCGTTGGCGCGTCATTCGCCGTATTAATTGGAGAGGAACTGTTCGCCTGCGGGTGTCGCATATTGATTAGTCTAACGTCCGCCGGCCAAATCGTTGCGCTAGAAAAACCGCCCTACTTTGTCATCATTGATCGCGCCGTACGGGACGAAGGGGCGAGCTATCACTATGCCCTGCCGGAAACATTTGCCGAAGCCGATCCTAGCATCGTGGCACTTGCCTCGGACGCTTTGAAAATGGTAGGGCTGCCGGTCGTTGTTGGTCCAAGCTGGACAACAGATGCGCCTTTCCGCGAGACAGCAGCCGCCGTTGCGGCGGCGCGAGCTAAAGGCATACTGGCCGTCGAAATGGAAGCATCCGCCCTTTACACCTTCGCCCGCATAAGGGGGGTGTCGATGCTATGCCTAGCTCATGTGACAAACACGATGGGACTGACAGATCGTGATTTTGAAAAGGGTGAAGCTGACGGGACAGCGGATGCGTTGATGATCCTCGAAACAATCGCAAAAGCGATGCTCTCGCGGGATCCCGCGCCATAAGGCATTGGGGAATGCCAGCTTTCGCGTGTATAGCGATCCTGCCGCAAGGCTCGCAAATGTTCCCTGAAGCCTAAAGCTCACGCCGGCCTCATCTGCAACAGACCGCTGCGGTGCGAGCAGCGTCTCCTTACTCAGATAGAAGCAGTACCTGCAGTCCAGGTTGCAGGTCGAGCCTGCCGGCTTGGCCATGACATGGAAAAAGCGCTGCCCCGCCGAACCAAGCTGTTGAGGAATACTGTACTTGTCGATCATCCCTGTGCTCGCAAGACTGATAATCCGAAAGCCCGAAAACTCTAACGCTTTTGGCCCTCGCGAGATGATTGCTAATCGTCCAACTGCTTGTTTGGCTGCGCTTCTTCAAGCTTTTTGTTTTCCTCAGTGCCAGCTTCGGCTGGCGCGCGCGATAGGACGCGATCTTGTGACTAGCGCTAAGCGGACTCACGCACCGCAACAAACTCAACTAAATTTTCGACATGCGGTTTTTGGAGGTGAAGGGGCGCACAGGCGCCCCTTCACCTGGTCCGAGAACAATGCATCACTGCAAGCACTCGCGTACAAATTTAATCCGCTCGACTACGTCCAGTTTTTTCGCATCAGCTTGCTTGCGACAATCTTTGATCTTGTCGACACGCACTTCTAGTTTCTGGACGACCGTAAGATCTTCCGAAACAGGCCCGTCCTCGGCGGCACTCATCGCGGCCTGAAGTTTTTGGATGTCTGCGGCTGACAACTGCGGCCGATCAACCTTGATCGTCAGCTTGTTGAGCTTGGCCGTCAGCGGGAACGGCGGCTTGTAGTCTTCGTCGTTCACACCCGTGAGCGTGTCGGAACCGATGTCGAAGCTCTCATCCCATTGAAGGATCATGGGCAGCGTTTTTTCCATCGTCTGGGTGGCGACGGCCTTGCCGTCAACCTTCAGGGTGCCGGTTCCGGCCCTGCCGACACCGCTGAAATTGTTGTACGCCAGTGTGCCCGGGCCCAATCCATCGTATTTGAAATCGAACTCGACGACATGCTTGCCGGGCGTGAGCGCGTCGGCCCCTTCCCACTTGACACGCTTAAGGTCGACCAGGTTCCAGAGGAACACCGGCTTGCCCTTCAGCAGGTAGAAGCCATAGCCGCCGAAACGCCCTCCCGAGGTGAGGATCATGCCCTCGGCCCCGTATTGCGGCACTTCAATGTCAGCGGTGATCGTGTAGGAGGTATTGAGCAGCAGCGGCGAGTTGCCCTGCGGCAGGCCGGTCATCGGCCGCGTGTAGACGAACTCGGTACGCCCAGCGGTGATGTTCGGGCGCGGCGCGACGATACGGCCTGCGACCGAAGCGTCCAGCGGGAAGACGTGGTACTTCTTCGCTTCCGCGACGAACTTTTTGCGCAACTCTGCAACCTTGTCCGGGTGTTGCGCGGCGATGTCGTCAGTCTGGTTCCAGTTTTTACTCAAGTCATAAAGCTGGAACACCTGATTGTTCAGCGGGTCGGGGTTTGCCGGACCGAACGCTTCCCAGGGTGCACGATTGACCTCGGTGCTGAGCAGCCATCCGTGATCGTAAAGCGCCCACTGTCCCATCATCTCGAAGTATTGCGTTGTATGCCGTGTTGGCGCCTTGGCGTTCTTGGCGTCGAAAGTATAGGCGAAGCTCGTTCCTTCGATCGGCGCCTGTTTGATGCCGTCAACATACTCGGGAGCATGAATGCCGGTCACGTCCAGGATCGTCGGCAGCACGTCGATGACGTGCATGAACTGGTCGCGCCAGCCGCCCTTGTCCTTGATGCGCGCCGGCCACGAGACCACCATGTTTTGGTTGATACCGCCGAGCCTCGACGCATTCTGCTTGAACCAATCGAACGGCGTGTCGAAAGCCCAGGACCAGCCCGCCGACATGTGATTGTAGGTCTTATCAGTACCCCAAACATCGTACCACTTCATCTGCACTTCGGCTGGAAGTTCGCTGAGGCCGTTGAAGAAGGCGACCTCATTCGGAGTGCCCAGCGGCCCGCCCTCGGCGCTGGTGCCGTTGTCGCCGTTGATATAGATGATCAGCGTGTTGTCGAGCTTGCCCAGGTCCTCGAAGGCTTGGATAACGCGCCCGATCTCGTGGTCGTTATACGCCGCGTAGGCGGCGAAGACTTCGACCTGGCGAATGAAGAGCTTTTTCTCCACATCGCTGAGCTGGTCCCACGGCTTCAGCTTGTCTTTGGGCCAGGGTGTCAGCACGGAATCCTTGGGAACAATGCCGAGTCGCTTCTGGTTCTCGAATATGCGCTCGCGCAACTTCTCGTAGCCGTCATCGAACATGTGCATGGCGTGGATCTTGTCCACCCATTCTTTGGTCGGGTGGTGCGGCGCGTGCGTAGCGCCGGGTGCGTATTTGATGAAGATCGGTTTCTTCGGATCGATCTGATGCATCCGCGTCATCCAGTCGATGGCGTCGTCGGCCATCGCGGTAACGAGGTTCCAGGTCCCGGGCGGCTTGCCGAGGAACGGATAGATCTGCGTGGTGTTGCGGAACAGGTTAGGTTCCCACTGGTTGGCATCGCCGCCGACGAAACCGTAGAAGTATTCAAAGCCCATGCCGGTCGGCCATTGGTTGAACGGTCCCGCCTGACTGGCGGCAAAGGCCGGCGTGTTGTGGTCCTTGCCGAACCACGACGTATGGTAGCCATTGTCGAGCAGGATACGCCCGATGGTCGCCTTATCCTTGCCGATGATGCTGTTGTAGCCGGGATAACCGGTCGACTGTTCGGAGATGACGCCGAAGCCCACCGAGTGATGGTTACGACCGGTAATCAATCCCGCGCGCGTGGGCGAGCACAGTGCGGTGGAGAACATACGCGTGTAGCGCAGGCCCTCATGCGCGATGCGGTCCATCGTCGGTGTCTGGATCACGCCACCAAATGTGCTCGGTACCCCAAAACCGGCGTCATCAGTGATGATGAGCAGAACGTTCGGCGCGTCCTTCGGCGGTACAACTTGCGGCGCCCACCACGGTTTCGACTGCAGCGCGTCATCCTTGATCACGCCACCGAATTTCGGGTCGGGTGCTGGAAGCTGCTTTCCGTCAATTGTCGTGGTGGCGCCCGGTGACCCCGGCGTGCCGGTGATCTGCTGCGTTAGTGCCGAGTCACACGCAAATAGTACCGATATCGCCAGGACAGAGGTGCTCGTAATCCATCGGCCTGCACGCATGATCGCCTCCAAACACGAATATACGTTTCGTAGGACTTTCCGCCGGCTAACAGCCGGAGTCCAACCCACCAGCCAGACAACGCCGGCAACCTTACGAACTAATCAAGAGACAGGCTGTCGCTTTATTTCGCCTTAACATTTAGCGTACGACGACAACCACCATGATCAGAACGGCGATAATTGCAGCGACCCGATAAATGGTCTTCCCCAAGCCGGATCCATTTCGCAAATGCCCATCGCAAGCCTTGAGTCGGTTTGCCGTCGCAAGCGCTGGTGCTAGGGTGCAGCCATTTGGCAAGCTGGATTATAGGCCCAGTTACGATCGAGGCCGACCACACACCATTCGACGCCCCACGTCGCACCAATAAATCCCGTGTCTTCGCCAATCCAGTACTTAACCCTGTGGCGGCTACCATCGGATACCTGTGCGAAGGCGGTGCAATAACGTCGCGGGATCGATTGCGACGCCCACGGATCGAAGGCCGTTTCACGAACGTCCGCAAACCCAGTGATGTGTAGGTTCGAATTCCAAAACCGACCCTCCTTCGTCGCAAATCCGTCCACAATCTTGTTTAGCCCAGCCTCGCAGGGTGGGACGACGTTGTCATAGCGTGGACCCGAGAGCCAAAAGTTCTTTTCAAGCCAGCTGGCCGCCTGGGCAGGGGCACCGACGAACACTACCCCGATTGTGAGCATTGCCAAAATGAGGCGGACGAAGCGAATGTTAATGTTCATGTCATCCTCCACACAGTTGTCCATTTTTGCAACGCGCGCAATGTTTCGTCGAGATGCAATCCATCTTTCACTACCAAATGCCGAGATTCTGGATCGCGGTCGGCAGCGTCAGAGACCGGTGTGTCTTGCAGTAGGCCATGACCTTTGCTGAATTCTTTTGAAAGCTGTCGTAGTTCAAGACGTTGCTATTGGCCGCCGCATTGTAATAACCGCTCATCCAAAAGCGGACGAAATTCCGAATCGTTGGACTATATCCGAGATAGCTTCCGCAAGTGATCTGATTCATATCTACAGCGATCTGTGCCGCGCTTGGTTGTGAAGCGCCTATCAGCAAAGTCGCGGCTATGAAAAGAACCTTCCATCTCATGGCTTTCCTCCGGGTATCAAGAACGTCACTGCGGACCAATCGCGGTCTGCAAGGCAGTCATCACGCTTGCTTGCGGATTGTATTGGCACCACGATTTTAGTTTCGCGATATTGTTCTGGTGCGCAAGAATATCCACAAATGTCCTGCGGGTTTGATAACTGTACCAGCCGCTCATCCACGCCGAGAAATCAACAGACATAGACAACGGCATTGCTAGATATTGGCTGCACGTAAACGCGCCCATGTTGATGACGACTTGTGCATTTGCAGCCATCGGAAAAAGCGAGATGGCAAACACTGCACCAATCAATCGAAGCTTCATTTTGCTCGTCCTTTTAGATGCTGCACCAAGGTTCTAGGACTATCGGATGTCGCCGGGAAATGCCACATATGTTGCGCGTCGGCTCCTTTATTTCCGCTCGGTCGCAAGCCAGACGCGAACGAGGAGAATTGATAGAACTCCGTGAAGCGCAACAGCGGGCCAAAGAAAGACGCCCGTCAACCCACGTACGAAACCGAGATAAGCAAGAAACAGCGTGATGACTGCGCTGTATATTAACATGCCGACTTGCGGCGGACCAGGCCAGCAGGCGATCCCTAAAGCAATCAGGGCGATGCCGGCCACACGGGCAACCGGGACGGCGATGCCAGTAAGTTCCTCACCCAACAATAATTGCCCGACGAGCGAGGGAACAATCAGCAACGCCAATCCGGTAGCTGTTTCGGCGACAGCCGCGAATATCAGCACCTTTTTCATTACATCACCTTCACTCTGTCCTTCGCGCTGGCGAACCTCTCGGTAATGGCTGGAAGCCGCTAGCGCCGCTTCGGTGCTTCAATAGGATCCGGCTCCGGTGCTGGCATCGGCGCCAGTTCTGCCTTGGACTCCGGTGCCGCCTTGAGCTCCGGTCCGAGGTTGAAGGTCAGCTTGTTGATTTTGCCCGTAAACTTGAACGGAGGATCGTAGCGGTACTCCAGCATCGCGACACCGGTACGGGTGTCCATGCCGACGTCGAAGGTTTCGTCCTCCGGGAACGTGATCGGGGTGCCGTGTTCCAAATGGTTCCTGTCCACTTCCTTGCCGTCCACGGAAAGCACACCCGTCCCGCCCTTGCCCAAACCTGGACCATCGGACTTGAAGTCGAAGACGATGGTGTGTTTGCCGGCACCCAACTTGGGCCCTGACCAGACCGTGCGCTTAAGGTCGAGCAGGTTGTAGAGGAACACCGGCCTGCCTCCACGAATGCCTGCCACCCCCTTGCTCAGGAACAGACCATAGCCGCCGAAGCGTCCGCCTTCGGTGACGATCATGCCTTCCGCACCGCCCCTGGGGATCTCGACCTCTGCGGTGATGGTGTAGGACTTGTTCAAGATGCTCGGCGCAGCGCTGGGTGGCACACCGGTCAGTTCGCCCGAATACGTGAAGACCGTTTGTCCCGCCGTCAGGCTCGGGCGTTGCGTATTCCAGCGCGCGAGCGTCGTGTTATCGAGCGGCAGCACGTTGTACTTCTTCGCCTCGGCGTAGAAGAGATCCTGCATCTCCTTGAGCTTGTCCGGCATCTTGGTGGCGAGGTCGTCGTACTCGGTCGGGTCCTCCTTAACGTTATAGAGTTCCCAATTGTACCCCGTCATTACATCCGGAGGCGGGGCGGAACTCAGCTCCCATGGGAGAGTGACCGGCGTCGTGGCCGCTATCCACCCGTCGTGATAGATGGCGCGATTGCCGAGCATCTCGAAGTATTGCGTCGTGTGTCGGGTTGAGGCGTCGGCGTTCGCCTTGTCCCATGTGTACACCATGCTCGTGCCTTCGATGGGCTTCTGCTTGATGCCGTCGATCGTATCGGGTTGCGGAATGCCGGCCGCTTCGAGGATGGTCGGAACGATGTCGATAACGTGGCTGAACTGGCGGCGGATGCCACCCAGATCCTTGATGTGGCCAGGCCACGACATCACCATGCCCTGGGCCGTCCCGCCGAAGTGTGAGGGCACCTGCTTCACCCACTTGAACGGGGTATCCATCGCCCACGCCCATTCCGCCGCATAGTGCGGGAACGTCTTGTCGGACCCCCAGAACGGGTACCAGAGGTATTGGGCCTTCACCGGCACGGCGACGCCATTGAAGGTGGTGAACTCGTTCGGCGTGCCGTTGAGCATACCTTCGGCGCTCGCGCCATTGTCGCCACCGATATAGATGATCAAGGTGTTGTCGTACTCTCCCAGGTCTTTGACTTCCTGGATAACGCGGCCGATCTCATTGTCGGCGTAGGCGAGGTAGGCCCCATAGATATCCGCTTGCTTGATGAAGAGTCTCTTCTCCAACCTTCCGAGGGAGTCCCATTCCGGCAGCCCCTTCTTCCCCTCCGGCCACGGCGTCAACTTGGCATTTTCAGGCATGATGCCCAAGCGCTTCTGGTTGGCGAAGATGGTCTCGCGCAGTTTGTTCCAGCCCGCGTCGAAGAGATGCATGGCGCTGACCTTCTCGATCCACTCGGGCGTTGGATGATGCGGCGCGTGCGTTGCGCCCGGCACGTAATAGACGAGCCAAGGTTTGCCCGGTGCGATCTCCTTGAGCTGCTTGATGTAGTGGATGGCCTCGTCGGCCATAGCCGTCTCCAGGTTCCAACTCGGATTGCCCTGGAAGGGATAGATTGCCGTCGTATTGCGGAATAGGTTCGGTTGCCACTGGCTGGCATCGCCGCCGACAAATCCGTAGAAATAATCGAAACCCATACCGTTGGGCCATTGATTGAACGGTCCGGCCTGGCTCGACTGGAATGAGGGCGTGTTGTGGTCCTTACCGAACCACGCGGTTGCGTACCCGTTCTCCTTCAGGATTGTGCCGACGGTGCCCTTGTCAATCGGGATAATTGAGTCGTAACCCGGGAACCCGGTCGATATTTCGCCGACCACGCCGAAGCCAACCGAGTGATGGTTGCGGCCCGTGATAATCGCCGCTCGCGTCGGTGAGCAGAGCGACGTGGAGTGGAAATTCGTGTAGCGAAGCCCCTCTTTTGCAATGCTATCCATGGTGGGAGTGGGTATGACGCCGCCGAAGGTGCTCGGTGCACCAAAACCCTGGTCATCCGTCATAATGAGCAGCACGTTCGGTGCACCCTTCGGCGGCACGACGCGCGGCGGCCACCAGGCTTTCGACTCCGACGCCTTCTCCCCAATCACCCCACCGAATTGCGGGGGTGGCGGCGGAAGTTGTTTCCCGTCAATCGTGGTGGTGGCCTCGGGCGAACCTAGGACACCTGTGACCTGCTGAGCCAACACTGAGACGCAACTAAGGGCGAGAACACTCGCGACCGAAATGAGGAGATGGCTGGTTTTCATGACGGAAACTCCGATGAGATACTGTCCTTCACGTCAGTAACAACGCGGGTAGGCGTAGTGGTATGCGTGAACTCAATACGCCGGCTTCAGCTTGAGCGCAGACACGCCAAGAGCGACATTGACCGCGACCGAGCCCTCCAGCGAGATCGGCTGCAGCGCGAACGTGCGCCCGGAACCACCGACCAAAATGTTGGTGCCAACACCGGCAATGAGGCCGATATCACCTGAGGCACCGACATATTCCCCGGCAAGCGCGCCAGCGGGTATGCCAGTCGTCGGCGCATACACAGCCCAGCCAAGGACGCCGCCCGCTGTGATGCCAATGTCGAGCCCTACTGTGTTGAGCGCGCCTAGATACGCCTGCGGCGGGTTTGGCCCGTTCGGGGTAAAGCTGCACTCCATCGACTGATGGCCGGCAATGATAAAGCCAATGCTAGGGTTGAGCTTGCAGCGCAGCATGCCTGCCTGTGTCCACTGTCCCGGCGCCTGGGCGTCGGCAGGCGTCACCAGCATCGCCAACAGTGCGAGTGCCGCCAAGGTCGAACAACGACTGAACATCGAATGGCTCCCTCTATTGGACTAATCGCGCTATTTCATGCGCGTCAGTAGCAAGGCGGATAGGGGTAGTAGCCGCAGGCCGGCGGGGGATAGCCATAAGGATGATAATATGAAGCAGCGGCTGCACCCGCGACCGCAGCCCCGGCGACGGCAGCTCCGCCATACCAGGCGCCGCGAAAGGCGGTTCGACGGCCGACGCCAGCAAACGACATGGGCGTGAGCGGCCTGCCAATTATGTCGATGAACACGGCGGCAGGACCGTCTGCGCCATTCAGGTTCCCTTCCAGCACTTGCACGTCGAAAGTCAGCTTGTCACCATCGAGCTTGGGCGACTTCAGAACAACAACCGCATCGCGGTCCGTCGAGGCATCCTTACTGAGCGCCGACACTGTCGCGTTCGGCGGATCCTTGCCAAAGCTGTCGCCGGATTTCCATTCGCCGAGCAAGTCTGCGGTGAGCTGATGCCCGGCCGCGCGCACTGGGCGATCGGCGAACACGATGGCGTTGGGTGACACGCCGGTCAGCGTCAACTTGTCACCCTGCAATGTCGCGCCGTGCGAGTTCAGGACAATCAGCGACGGCACAATCTCCGGCTTGGCCGAACTGGGCACGCCAATCGTCTTTAGTCCTGGATGCGCCGGAGTTGGAGCGGTTTGTGCAATCGCCGCGGCGGATGCAAACAGCGAACCGATGACGAGCGCGACAATAGCGGTAAAGCGGGTCATGGGGTGTACTCCTTTACATACGATCACAGCGCACGACCGATTTGAATGGCGTGGCGGCCATAAATTAGCCAGCTCCTACTTCATTTCGATGCCAAGTCTTGCCCTCTCGTCTTTGAAGATCACGGCGATCCAGCGATCGCATCGATCATCCTGACGTCCTACGTAGCTCCCCGCGGCGCCAAGTCGATTGCGTACCGCGTAGCGTACTTTTGCAACGCGATCGTATACGCACACAGACTATGTGAACGCGCATGAACGCCCCAGAAATCACTACCGGCACGAACCGCAAGTACTGCCGTCACCCGGTGAATTAGAAGCGATAGTTCACACCGACCAGGAACTGTTGGGCGTCCCGCTGTACATTGACGGGGCCGATGATGGCTGAGGTCCCGGAAGAGGTCCCGAAGTCCATGTAATTATATTCGAGGAACGTCGACCAGTGTGGCGCAAACATCCATTCGGCACCGCCGCCGATGGTCCAGCCGCCTTTGTTGCCGGCCAACTGTCCAACTTGAGCGCCACCAGGATTATTGACGTAGCCATTGGTGCGCGTCCACGCCCCACCACCCTGAAAGTAAAGCAACCAGTTGGGTTGCACTGCATAGCCGATACGAGCCGTAAGGGTGTTGACCCAGCTCGTGTCGGTATTGGCGGTAAAGCCGGCCAACGGAGCGCCGAACGTTCCGCTGCTATTGAGGCTGGTGCCATCAAACATGTCACGGGCGCCAATCACAAACCCACCAGCGAATTCGTAATCGCAGCCGATCTGACCGCCACCAATAACGCCGGTATTCGTCCACGAAACCCCGGCGCCGGTATTCACAGCGGTAACATCCGAACGGCCCCATGCCGCACCGATGTTGCCGCCGATGTAGCAGCCGGTCCATGTCGGCGGCGGCGAACCACCATCACGGGCGCCTTGTATGCCGGCCTCTGCGGCAGGTCGGCTGCCAATGCGTTAGCCGAACCAAGTGCCGCTATGGCGAGCGTTACCAATAGAGTGCGTTTCATTTTATCGTCCCCATGGAAAGTTTTGATAATCCATGCGCCTTAATTCCTCGGCGCATCTTGACTTGTATCAAAGTGTTTATGACATCAGCTCATCACCCTTATTGTATTCGACACCACAGCCGCGCCGCTAATGTCGCCTTTCGCCAAACACAGTGGATTGCCGAGCTTGAATATAAGACTGCGCTAACGAAACGAATGCAGTCTGTTCAAAGTTGACCAATGGGACGAATTGAGCGTAGTCAAAACTGATCTCCGAACAAACTCATTGCTGCAGTTCCGGCAGAATGAAATTTGTCGATTTAGTCGCCCATCCCTACATTTCGAGGCTGTCTATTTGCAGGAATGCTAGGCCGCAGGCGGGCAATCAGACCACTATACGCCGGTAAACGCAGACCAAACTAAGGGAAGGCGAGCCTATACTTCCGTATAGTACGGGGCCCCTCAGCAGCGCCGCTGCAGCGATGGCCAACTCACACGACTATTATTTTTGATGTCGGGGCAATTAATGCGCAAGCGCCTTTTCGAGACACGTGATCAGGCAAGCGTCACGGAACGGTTTGCTAAGGAATCCGAATGCTCCTGATTTGAGGGCACGATCACGCACTTTTTCCTCGGAGAACGCCGTCATAATGATGACAGGTACCCGACTGCCACCGAAACTTAGCTGTTCCTGAAGCTCAACTCCGCTCATCCCGGGCAGCTGCAGGTCGGTAATCAGGCATGATGTATCTTGAATGTGATCGGAACGGAGATATTCCTCAGCTGAAGCAAATGTAGCCACCGCATAACCGAGCGATTGAATGAGGGCGCTTGTCGCTTCACGAACCGATTCGTCATCTTCAATAATTGAAATCATATGAGCTTGCGCCAAATTCGCTCCCTCATGGGATGAAGGCCAAGACCTTTTAATGACGGCATAATAAAAACCAATATCGATCATTAGAAAGTCTAGGAAAACTATATATGTGTATAGGTTTCAGGCTTTCACGCGATTAACACCTAGCGCTTCCGCCATACGTACTAAGTCGGCGATTGATTTGGCGCCCATCTTCCGCATCGCGCTTCCGCGATGAAGCTTGACTGTGATCTCGCTGACACCAATTTTACCAGCAATTTGCTTGTTCATGAGACCCGATACGACGAACTGCATAACTTCCTTTTCGCGAGGAGTTAAAGCTTCGAAGCTCGACCTCAGTTTAGAGATTGACGACTCCAATTCGCGACGGCGACGATCGCGCTCGTGCCCAAGATGAACGGCATCTAGCATGTCCTGCTCACGAAATGGCTTGGTCAAAAACTCTATGGCTCCCGCCTTCATTGCTTGCACGGTCATCGGGATATCACCGTGGGCAGTCATAAATATGATCGGGATTTTAACGCCTGCATTGGCCAACACTGATTGGAAATCGAGTCCACTCGTTCCTTGAAGCCGGACATCAAGGACTAGACAACTTGGACGGTTTGGCAGCCTGCTTTGTAAGAACTCTTGCGTTGAAGCGAATGTCATTACCTGCAACCCGACCGACTGAAAAAGGTATGAGAGGGCATCACGCATGGCCGCGTCGTCGTCGACCACGAATACGACGGCGCGCTGTTCCACGTGCGGATCGCTCATTTGTAGTTCGTAAAATGACTATGCTGTTTCGTAAATTAGCAACAAATAGCTCATTTTGCATGGGTGATCGCCGCATCCTTGGATCCAATTGGCAGAATAAATTCAAATTTTGCCCCGTTTTTGCCGTCGGATTGGGCCGAAAGACGGCCGCCATGACGTTCAATAATCGTTCGGCAAATGGCTAGGCCGAGCCCCGTGCCGTGTGACTTTGTTGTGACAAACGCGTCGAATATTCCATTCAATTGGTTTGGACTAATTCCTGGCCCAGAATCTTCCACCGAAACTACAATAGCATCGCCGCCATAGACTTCCGTTTTAATCCCCAGCGTTCCGCTTCGATTCGTCATATTATCCATCGCTTCGAGAGCATTGAGAACCAAATTGGCCATGACCTGTCGCAACTGACTCTTGTGGCCAACAACGTGCGGGAGTTCGGTCGCTAACTCGATACGTGTTGTAACGCCGCGAACGGTTAACTCCCCGTGCAGCGATTGTAATACGTCAAGACTGATTTCGTTCAGATCGCTCGTCTGAAGCCGTTCATTGGACTTCGTGAATACTCCTCGGATGCTGTCGAAAACTTCGCTGGCACGAAAGCTCTCAGCCGTCATCTTGCCAAGTATCTCCCGCAACATTTGAAGATCGGGCGGCGCTTTATGTAAGAATCGCAGTGCCGCGTGGCAGCTTGTGACAATCGCCGCTAGCGGCTGCTTCACTTCATGGGCAATCGAGGCCGCAATGGCTTCGGCATTTAGCAGCTTGTTGTCTCGTTCGTGCTCCAATTGCTGATACGAGCGCGCGAGGCGCGCATATAATTTTGTCGTCTCAGCCAGTAGCAATACAAGTACAACCAATGATGTGACTAGTGAAAAGCCGCGACCGGCATAAAATCCGAGGCTAAAGCGTGCGCCGCTAAGCAGAGCTATTAGAACTTGTTCTAAAATCAGCGCCCACACGACGAGCATGAGCCAATAGTCGAGAACCGAACGTCGACGCACCCACAGCGCCGCGATCGCAGACATACCGATCAGCAGGATTAAAGGAATAAAAATATCCAAACCAGCTCGAATATGATGCGTGCTGTCAGAAAAAAGAGCTGGCAGAAACCAATCACCCGTTATGGCAACCCACGTGAGCCCACAAACAAGAGCGGTGACGACCCCAGCGCTCCAACCAATCGCGGAAGCGACTGAATGCCGTATCGCGGAGTGGGTGGGATTTGCATCCTTGAGCAATGCGTAGAAAAGCACCGCTGAGGCTGACCCAATATGCCAGAAGTAATACAACCATCCGGTGCTCTGGAACCCAGCGCCCAGAAGACCGGTCGGGGCAAAGGCGCCTGGAAAAGTGAGCGCATGCGGAATGACGATCAATGCCGTAAACAGGTATCCACTTGCGAGCACTAAAATGGCGCGAGAAGCGAACAATCGAGTATTGCGTAAATAGCAAAACCGATGTGATAAAATCGTTGACGAAAATAATAGCCTCTATCGAGGGAATGAAAGAATCGAACCGCCGCTGGGGTAAAGTTGCGAACGGAGCCGAAACCAAAAAAGCCGCGAATAGAACCCCAGCGAGGGCAAACACTAAGCGACGTTGCCGGGCTGTCGCCGGTAGGTTTACCAGCGAGACTATGTTTCCCTGCGAGGACTTTTGCACCGCCATTGACCGTCACCCATTGGGTGGTTCGAATTGAATGTTAGTTTAGCGTTCGGATTGGCGCTACGGATTTGACGGTCGGCCAAGCGGCGACTTCAGGCGCCGGCAGCGGGGTATGCCGGCAATGAATGGTGACGCACGGTGTTGTAGTGCCGTCTCCGGGCCTCGATCAAAATCTTGGCCCCGTTGAACGTGTAAAAAATCTCTTCGGCCATGCCGGCGCAGCCGCCAGCTCTGAACAAACATTCCACCTAGGCCGCGCAATGTGGACTGGTCATCCTGGTTGGTCTGGACTAAAAGTTCTAAACAGAACCGCCAAACGAAAACCGTTCAAGGCCCCTGGGGCACTCTGGGGCCCTAGCTTTTAAGCTTTTGCTATGGTCTGAAGTTTGAAAAATGCGTATTGCGTATTGTGTATGGTGTCGGTTGAATGTTTCCCAAATACTGCTTGCGGGAGCGCCGGCGGGAAATTGTTGCATGGCCAGGGGGACGACATGATTTCGGTTTTTTTGCGCATGTTGGCAGCACATGCCGCAGCGTTGGCAATCGGAGTTGGCTTGGCCACGAGCGCGAGTGCTGCCGACATGGCGATGCCGACCAAGGCGCCTATCAAGCCTGTACCCACAATACAGGCCTGGACCTTCAGCGTTACGCCTTATGTGTGGGCGACTTCGCTTTCCGGCTCGACTACGGTCAAGACCCTTACCACTGACATTGATGCGAGTTTCTTCGATATTCTTGATCACACCCAGTTTCCAAAGGGGCTTTTTCAATTAGCTGCTTTTGGCGAAGCCTGGTACGGCCGCTATGGGCTGCTTGCTGACGTCGCCTATATGAAGCTCGGAATTGGCGCGAGCCTGTCGCATGCCCGCGATGTCGGCAGACTGGCCACTTTGGGAATTGGCGCATCTGCCGGACTGACTATTCAGATGGTCATTGCCGAGGTGGCGGCGGCCTACGAGGTGGCGCGCTTGGATCCCGGCACCGCCGTCGATCTTTATGCCGGTGGCCGAGTGTGGTGGCAGCGCGGAGAAGCAGACTTCGTTGTTTCCGGCACCTTAACGGGACTAGGCCCCCTCGGCCTGACATTGACAAAAGACGGTACGGTTGCCGCCAACGGAAACGTGAGTTGGGTCGACCCCGTGGTTGGAACGCGCTTGCGCCACACTTTCAGGCCCGGCCTGGATCTGGTGGTAAGCGGGGATGTCGGTGGTTTTGGTGCCGGCAGCAAGTTTTCCTGGCAAGCGCTCGCCGTTTTGAATTACGAGTTCAAACGAACCAAGGACGTTTCCTGGAACGCCATGGTTGGCTATAAGGCCCTATACGTCGACTATTCGAAGGGCAGCGGGATAACGCAGTACGACTACGACATGACAATGTACGGACCGATTTTTGGCATCACCGCACGGTTCTAGACCTGATCTAAAATTGCGGGCCATTGGTTCGATTTTGATACGGAAGGATCCAACCATCATGCGCCGTCACCATTTACTACTCGCGATGTTCGCCCTGGCGGTAGGGCTCGCTATACCAGCCGCGGCCCAGGCCCAGCAGTGGACGCAAGTGGGTGGGCTTGCCTGCAAGGTCAATCCAAACATCGGCTTCATCATAGTCGGCCACCAGCCGATGGAATGCCGCTTCACCCCGAACGCGCCGACAAGCCCACCTGAGGCTTATGATGGCGCCATCAACACGATAGGTCTTGATGTCGGTATATCCGCCGGTAGCGTATTGGGCTGGGCTGTATTCGCGCCGACCACCGGCTTTCCAGCCGGTTCACTAGCCGGCGAATATGTCGGCGCTTCCGGCGATCTTGGCCTCGGTATTGGCGCTGGTGCCAATATCTTGATCGGCGGCTCTGGCCGCACCTTTGCGCTTCAGCCGCTTTCGCTTCAGGGCTCGGTCGCCGTGAACGTCGTGCTTGGCGTATCGTCGCTCAAATTGCGCCCTGCGCAATAATGCGAAGCTAATCTGTCTTGTTGAGTCAATGCCAGATTTGCGCTTTTTGTGATTGTGAGAGAACTGGCGATGGAGACTTGCAGAACCCTTGTTGGACCTGTGCTGTTAGCATTGGGCCTGTCTTCGGCGGTTGCTCAGCAACAAAGTTTCGTTGCGCCCAATAATTTATTCACGGCCGCCGGCTTTGTCGTGAAATACGCAACGACGCCCGAAAAGACTGCAATTTTGAAGTCACTACCACCCGACAAGCTCGTGAAGCGGACGAAGCATGGCAAGCTGTACTACGTCTACGCCGATGCCGACGGTTGCAATTGTGCCTACGTGGGCACCCCCGAAGCTTATGCGGCGTATCAGAATGGAGCAAACGGCCCCGGCTCCGGCGGAAGCGGTCAGCAATCAAATGCCATGCAAATGATCGATAGCAATGTCGGACCTCCCTACATTCCGGTTGATTCAGAAGATTACCCCGGTGTCGACAGCATCTTAGATCCCAGTTTTTGAAGAAATCGAAAGCAGATTTGCTTTGCGAGGGTTTATAGCTCTCACTTGCGATCATGTCGGAACTGCAAGATGCTAGGGCCGACAGATATCGTTGAGCGGACTGATCAACACATCCAATAAAGATAATTATAGCGCCAGAGCCGACAGCTGCTGTGCGGGCCGTGGTAACCTATGCGGCGGAAGATCGGCCCCGGTGAATTATAACTGTAGTGGCCAGGATAATATCCGAAATAGTAGGGCGTTATTAGGCCATGCACACGCAGCCCAGAAACAAAAATTGGCGCGAGCGGGTCTCGAAGACTCTTTGCCCCAACCGAAGTTGCGCTCAGCACAACGATCAAGCTAGCCACTACGACTAAATGGGTCCGCCAGACACTTCTCAAAGCATCACCTGAAGCTGCGTTTAATTAACAATATCAGCGCCGCATTAGGAGTCATCAAGTTATTGTCAGGATGGTAACCCGATCCCAAAGCGCATGCACTAGCGACTAGCTGAAACCTCGACAAATAAGCCGGGCAAAAATGGCAGCGAACCAACACCCTATGGCCGGTTCAACACTTAAGCTTGGCGATATCAAGGTTCATCTTGCATCGCTCAACAATCGACTTAACTGCTCGTGTGAAATCCTGATCGTCTACCAAATCTCGGTAGTGCATCCCGCGGACGGCTGCTTTAGATGCTACTGAACTGCTAATAACCACAGCCCCGACATTCAAAGTGGTCAGAAGAGATATCAAAACCAACACCATGATATTCTTGTGTGACATATTTGATCCCCATTTGTTTGAACTCGTTTAGATGGATGAGCAACCCATATTGATTGATCCGGATAGAATGTTAGCTTAACGCTGACGATTGTGCCAGCGTGGCCGGCGGAGCCGACGCGTAACATCGAGAGGACAAGAAAATGAAAAGACATTTTCTTTTGTCTTTGCTCTCGGCATTTTCTGCGCAGTGCCTGCCCACGCAATGCCAGTCGCTCGCTTTGGCCTGGTCGAGACCCAATTCACAATCCAAGTGGGCGGCGGATGCGGTATTGGCTTCCGTCCTAGTCCTTCTGGTGGCTGTATTCCTGATTACTCCTATGGCAGCGGCTACGTTCGCGGATACAGTTTGGGTTACTACCGCGGCTACCGTCGAGGATATTACCAAGCCCACCATTACGCCCATTATCCTTACGTCCGGCACTTCCCCGGCGATGTGATTGCAGTGAATACGGGGATCTGCGACTTCGGCTCGTACTTGTCTTGTAACCACGGAATGTGTTGGCGGTTTTGCTATTGATGATTGTCGGCAATGTACGCGCGAACGGCGGGCAAATGTTCGCTGTCTGATGCGGAGGCCGCGGCCGCGGACATTAATTCATGCAATCGTTTGCGCCACGGCGCTTACAATCGCGCGGCCTTGATTTCGTCAGCGCGCATTGTCGGAAGGTATTTGGCGTCCGAATTGTACAAAATTAAATATCCCCTGATACACGGACGCGGCACGAGTCGCCGTTTGTGAGGCGCCTACAACCGCCTCATTTTTATCGGGACTTGCTAATGCAACCCGAGGCCTTCGACTGTTAGCGGCGATAATTGCCGACTACCGAGTACATTACGAATTATCCATTGGAGAGAAAGGCTGCCGTAATGTGCATGCCCGTATCTGCTGCCCGATCACTGTGAACAATCAGCGATTTGATTCGCAATGGAGACTTCAACATGAAACGACGAAATGCTTTCAAATCTGACCGCGCAGGTCTTTCTGCGCATCGTCTGACACTTCTTGCGTCAGCCACTGGCCTCGCTATCGCCATCCTTGCTGCCGGACCGCCGGACTATGACGCACTGAGCCTTCCTTCCTGGACAACATCGGCCCATGCGGCCGGCGCTGTACAGTCGCCTGCCGGGTTTGCCGATATCGTTACGAAAGTTAAGCCGGCCGTGATTTCCGTTCGCGTCAAAATCGATGAATCGGCGAAAATGACGAGCATGAACGAGAACGAGGAGGGCAAGGCGAACCCGCTTCAGCCCGGATCTCCAATGGAGAAGTTCTTCAAGCAATTCGGTTTCCCCGGCATGCCGAATGAAATGCCACAAGGCAAGCAAACCGTGACCGGCGATGGCTCCGGCTTCTTCATCTCTGGGGATGGCTATGCGGTAACCAATAATCACGTAGTTGATCATGCCAAGACCGTGCAAATCACGACCGATGATGGTGAGGTCTACAAGGCCAAGGTTGTTGGCACCGATCCAAAGACTGACCTTGCTTTGATCAAGGTCGAAGCCGACAGAAGCTTTCCCTATGTGACGTTCGCCGAGAACAATCCCCGCGTAGGCGATTGGGTTATTGCGGTCGGCAATCCTTTTGGTCTCGGTGGCACCGTCACCGCCGGTATCGTTTCGGCGCGCGGACGCGATATTGGGTCTGGCCCCTATGATGATTTCATTCAGATCGACGCCCCGATCAATAAGGGCAACTCCGGCGGGCCGGCGTTCAACATGGACGGAAATGTGATCGGCGTGAATACGGCGATCTTCTCCCCGTCCGGCGGCTCGGTCGGTATCGGTTTCGACATTCCCGCTGATACCGCAAAGATGGTCGTGGCCCAGCTCAAAGAGCACGGCTACGTAAACCGTGCCTGGTTAGGTGTGCAGATCCAACCGGTCACGGCCGACATTGCCGATAGCCTCGGCCTGAAAACGGCTGAAGGTGCAATCGTCGATCAACCGCAGCCAGGTAGCCCGGCGGCTAAGGCCGGTATCACGCCGGGTGACGTGATCACCGGGCTCAACGGCACGGCGATAAAGGACTCGCGCGATTTCGCGCGCAAAATCGGGATGATGGTCCCAGGCGCCAGCGTCAAGCTTACGCTGTTGCACAAGGGCGAGCTCAAGACCATGGACCTGACGCTCGGCAAAATGCCAAATGAACAGCAGACCAAAGCCGATACGGGAAGCAATGCTTCGGACAACGATCTGCCACATCTTGGCCTCGCGCTCGCGCCAGCGAACGAAGTCGCAGGTTCAGGCAGTCAGGGTGTCTCGGTGGTCGGAGTTGATCCCGATGGGCCTGCGGCCGAGCGCGGCCTGAAGACCGGGGACGTCATCCTGGACGTCGGCGGCAAGGCCGTCGCAAACGTCGCCGATGTGCGTAAGGCGCTCACCGCCGCGCGAACGGCAGGCAAGCACTCAGTCCTGATGCGGGTAAAAACCGCCGAGGCCACTCGGTTTATTGCGCTACCGATTGGAACCGCCTGAAGAAACGGAGATCGTCTTGCCCATTGTGTTTGTGGCTGGGTAAAACGAATTCCGGGGGGCGGGATAAAACCCGTCCCTGATTCTTTCCGATCTCCCATAGCAACAGAGGTTTTCTGCGCGTACGACGAGTCAGGGTTACAGTCTTGAATTCGAGCATTAGCCATGAATTGCGCCTTTCTCGCTGTATTGAAGCGTCGGCATAGCGCCGTTCACGGCGAAATCGCCAAGTACCCTACTTGCGGGATGCGGCGCCGATATTCATGGATCGATCTTACCCCGACGTGCGAGACATCCAGTGGAATAGGTTCATTTTATATACTGGTTAAGCACGCTCGATAAATGCGATCTTTTCGCAAGCGAGAGAGATACCGAGCTAAAGGGGCCAATTAAATTCTGAATGAATTGTTACCGCGTGACGATATTAAGGGCGCTGCACTGTTTCGGTGACTGGCACAAACAAAGAGCCCGCCTAGGGGTTGCCGACTGGGAGATGCCCTATTCTCTCTGCGCGTTGCCGACTGAGTCGCGGCGGAAAACGTGGATGTTCATTTCGTCCGGTCCGATAATTATGACTTCGGCCTCAGCGTGAATTATGTGGCCACTACCGGCGTTTTGCTCGACGCGGCTATCGAGAACTGGTTCAAGCGCAGAGGAGGTCGTGACCTGACGGCTTTTTTGTACCATCGGGATAGAGACTACTGCATCGGCATGATCTCATCTAGATGGTTAGCCGAGGGCGCGAATGTTTGTGGTGCCGGCGGTCTATATCCGAGAGCTGAGTGCGGTCTGATCGTGTTGGAGTGTTTCCGCCATTGCTCGATGACAATCTTGGCTTCCTTCAGACTGTAGAAGATTTCACCGTTGAGCAGCTCATCGCGTAGTTCTGCAGCGATATGCCCGCATCCCGGCAGGCCACCGGCGTCGCGGCTCCCTGCGCCATCGATACTTCAATCTGGCGAAGCAGCGTCACAATCTGCTCCGCGCTGAACCTCTTCTTCGGTATGACCAAAGCTCCTTTCCAAGACCATTTTCTCACAAAGCCTGGTCTAAAAAAGCCCGGTCAGGTCAACAGAACTGGGAACTATTTCAGCGGAACAGGGGATTTTGGCGGAGGAACAGGGAATTCAAACCGCCAAAGCCAAAATCACTGCCGGATGAGGATTTCGGTACACACACCGCTAATCCGAACCGGATAGGGTTTTCGGAACGCACAAGCTTTCCGTGCGCATATGTTGGCTAATCAAATAGCCGAACGTCAAAGCGGGACCGAGGGTGATTCCGGGCCCGGGATAGTCGCCGACCATAATGGAGTTCATGTCGTTTCCGCACGCGTATAGATGGCGTATTGGCTTGTTTGCATCATCCAGAACTCGACCGTGTTCGTCGGTAACAAGTCCAGCGGCAGTGCCTAGGTCACCTGGATAGACGGCCACCGAATAGAACGGAGCAAACTCAATGGGAGCAACGCACGGATTTTGCCGATTTTCCGCGTCACCGAGATATCGCTGATAAGCATCGCCTCCACGACCAAATTCGTTATCGATGCCGACGCGAGCATCATCATTAAACCGCTTGATTGTCGCTCCGAGGTTCTCCGGCGAGATTTCTAATTTCACGGCAAGCTCACGGATTGTCTTAGCTCGAATAAGGTATCCGCTCTTCAAGTGTCCGCGAAGCGATAGCGAAAACGGCTTGACCGCGCCGAGCCCATACTTCCACAAAAAACGCCTGTCACAGATCAAATAAGCCGGGATTGACGGTCTGCCGTCGTGTTCTCGATACATCGCGCGTACAAATTCGTGGTAAGAAATGGCTTCATTCGTGAAACGCAAGCCACTGCGATTTACGGCAATCACACCTGGCTTTGCGCGATCAGTGACAGTGTGAGGAAATATGCCTTCCGTGCCATCGTCACGTCTAAAGCGTGAGACCGGCACCCAGAATGCATTATCCACATTTTGGTCCCGGACCTTGGCCCCAATCCGGATCGCGAGTTCAATCCCATCGCCGGTATCGCTTGGGCAAGTCGCGGAGAGTGTCCCGGCGGATTTGGGCAGGTATTTCGCACGCAAGTTAGGGTGGTGTGAGAATCCTCCAGTCGCCAACACAACGCCCGTTTTCGCGCGTATATTTCCGCGCCCGGCAGAATTCGAGATCGATACCCCGTTGACAGTCGCGCCATCGTAAATCAGGCCACTAACGGCGGTGTTCAGGCATAATTCGACCTTTAAATTTAGAAGCGAGTGCAGGAGCTGCCCTGCAAGTGCGTTCCCGAGATAAAGAGTAGTACTTCGCTCCGCAAAAAGCCGCTCTTTGCCATATCGCGCAAGCAACCGCACTACACGTGCCGCCGAGCGAAGCGACCGTCCGGCCTTCCTGAAATGTGGTATGTCAGCGCGATCAATCATCATTCCGCCAAACAGCAAGAACTCCGACAATGGCCAGCGAAGTAATTGAAAGTGTTCGCCCAGCATTCCGGCGTCGAAAGCAACTGGCTCAAGAACGCGTCCTCCGGTGGTCGCTCCGGGAAGATCGGGGTAGTAATCCGGATAAACTTTAAGCGGCCGCAATTGAACAGACGTCCGCTCCTCTAGAAAAGTGATCGCCTTGTTCCCATTTGCAAGAAATACGGATCGGAGGTTTTCGTTAAAGCTGTCGTGCACGGTCTGTTTTAGATATAGGCGCGCCTTTTCGATCGTGTCAGGCATGCCGGCCTGCGCCATCTTTGAGTTCACTGGGATCCACACCATCCCGCCTGATACAGCCGTCGTGCCACCGACAAATTGAGTTTTTTCAATGAGAATTGTACGGAGGCCTTCTGCGGCTGCTACAGCCGCCGCAGTCATCCCCCCTGCTCCGGCGCCGACGACAATCACATCGTACTCCGTATTCATTTGCGTTAGCCCATGATTTCGATACCGGTAACATCATCTCGAGTACTGGGACCAATCTTGCGGTCGAAAATACCTGTATCGATGCCGTTAAACCTATACGGCAAAAATTAATACGGTCGAGTTGCTCGAAAGGCTTACACAATATCAAATGTACGCGCGCGGACCCATAAGATCGCATGCATCGGTGCCGATGATGGACTGATTCTGTTTGAGCGCGCTAATCAGGCTCGGATAGATTTTTTGGAAAGGACAGGGAGCCGATGCTTGACTACGGCACCTGATGTGAAGGTTGGAAAGGGCGAACAGCACGTAATGCAGAGCCGGTCGATCCGGCGGTCAGGACAACCCACTTGTGCCAACGCATTCTTGAAAGCGCGCTAATGACCGGGACCTGATCCGCGGAGGGCATTATGGCCAGCGGCCTTGTGTGCCGCACTCAAAGGCCGAACACATGGCTGCACCGACCAGTGCTGCAAACGTGAAGAAAGCTGTTGCCAACTCGGAGCCGTCCACACATGGCATATTCTGTATGGACCGGCCGTGCGTTGCAAGCCGGGTATGACGATCTGGAGATAATTGGTCTGGCTCATCTGTATTCGGCCCGTTGAAGGGAGCCGTTTTGCTCCCGGCCATCATGGATATCCGCGCACATCCGATCTCATTCGCGTCAAGGCCCTAGAAGGTCGATAGTGCCACCAGATCACGGATGTGACGGTCAGACCGTTTCTCCATCTCCTCAATCCAACTCGCAGACCTCGACGGGAAGTACAGTTTCCTGATGTTTGACGTTAGCGATCCACGTTCGTCTCCCTTGGTAGACCCCCGTTCTGTTCAATTACGCCGCTGCGGGTTCAACGCGCGTTTCGTAATTGCGTCCTTGAACCAAGACGGTCAAAGCGATCCGTGCCAGCTAATTGGCGAGCGCGATGACCAGAACATTGCGATGGAGGCGCCGTGCCGCTGCCGTGAGCCAGGGTCCAAAGCTATGCTTGGCCCAGCTCGCGGGGTGGAGCAGAATAGCGCGGGCGCCTTGTACAAAGAGCGTTCGCAGATAGCGATTTCCACGCTTGGTGATGCGGCCAAGAATGGTGCGATCACCCGTCGACATCTGCTTCGGCACCAGGCCAAGCCATGCGGCAAAGTCTCGCCCTTTTGCAAAGGCAGTTCCGTTGCCGATCGCAGCAACTGTCGCGCTGGCAATGATCGGGCCGATGCCCGGAACAGTCATCAACTGCCCACAGCTCACGTCGGCGCGAGCCAGGTCTTCGATCTCATCGGTTACCCTTTCGATGCGCTCGTCGAGATATTCCCAGTCATCGACAATGTCCCCGATGATCCTGACCATGCGAGGCGACAGCACATCGGTACGCGTGGCCAGGATCTGCGGCTGTCCCTGTCGTAAATAAAATCCGGACATATTGGTGATACAGCCCGCCCAGTACAGGAAGGCAGAGAATGTGACCGACGACTTCAACAACACGCTGTACCGGCGCGTCCTTTTCTAGGGCCAAATGTGTGCGGACCTCATTGTAGTATTTCATGTACGACCGCATTACGTGACGAAGATGCCGTTCGTCCAAGACTATTATATGATCGACGCATTCCCTGCGGGTCGAGCCGATCAGCCGTTCAGCATATCCGTTTTGCCATGGGGACAGCGGCGATGTTGGTCGATCACGAATGCCCATTGACCGAAGTCTTCGGATGAAGATCCCACCATAGGCCCCGTCCCGGTCACGGATTAGATAGCGGGGGGCTTGTTCCCAGCCGCAAGCTTCCGTGATCTGATTTGCGATCCATTCCGCGGTCGGATGTGCAGTGACGCCAAACCAAAAGATCCGTCTTCGACCATGTCCCACAATCAACAAGCCATAGAGCAGACGAAACAAGATCGTCGGCACGACGAACAGATCCATCGCCGCAATGCCGTCGGCATGATTATGAAGGAACGTCTTCCACCCTTGAGAAGGCGGGCCTCTTCGCCTGGCCATATACTTGGCCACGCTCGTCTGCCCGATATCGATGCCGAGCTTGAGCAGTTCTCCGTGGATCCGTGGCGCGCCCCAGCGGATTGGCAATACTCATCTCGCGGATCAGCCGACGGATCTCCGATGGCACAATAGGCCTGCCACCATGGCGTCTCGACCTCCAGCGCCAATACTATTTTAACCCGGCGCGGTGCCATTTTATGACGGTCTCCGGCTTCACAATTGTCAGAGCGTCTTTGACCGTTGGCACCAAACGATACAGCGCAGCAAAGATAAGGCGATCCGTGTCACTAAAGGTCTGCCTCTTCAGCACATGCCATCGCTGAATATTAAGCTGATGGCGGAGGACCAAGATCTCGGCTAGCAATGAAGCTCGTGACCGGAACAACCCGACCAGACTAGGCTGCAACCTTCCCTCATAAACTTGAAAGATTGCGTGATTCTGCCTCAGTTGCCAGCCCGGTTAGGTTTACGACAGGGACAGGTTCGAGATGCCACATGGACGTTCGAATGCGACGGCGTAGACGGCGAGCATTTCACCGCCAATCAGGTCCACGCGATGACATTGGCAAATCTTCAGGGAGAGTTTGCGGAAATTGTAACTGCATCTAATGTGATGAGTAGACTTGTGCAGCGATGACCGACGCCTTCGCCTCAGCAGTTTGAAATGTCTCTTAAGGGGCACCTACCGGCCGCCAGCGGTACGGCCGTGCCGCCAGAGAAGGCCGCCGCTGGACGGGATAGATCCCAGGGCATGCGGGTGGCGCTACGCCTCCGGCCATTTGAGCCAGACATGACAATGATTATGGCTTGAAATACGGCTTTTGGTGCCCTCGCTGGCGGCAGACGCTGTCTGGACTATCTCAAGCTTGTCCGATTAGACTTGGCTTGAGGTTCTGATCCACTGCTTGAGGTTCTTATCCACTGGATGCGTGGGACCGAGCGTCGCGACAACGAACGAGGGGCATCATGAAATTAAGGACCGCGTCTTTGATCGTCGGAATTGCGTTTGCGTTGCTTTCGGGCCAGGCATCCGCTGTCACTTTCAAATTTGCTTTTCAGGGCGACTTGAAATCGCTCGATCCCTATTCGCTAAATGAGACGTTCACTCATGGTGTTCTCGGCAATGTCTACGAGGGTCTGACAAAGCGCGGCAAGGACCTCAAAATAATTCCCGGACTCGCAGTGAGCTGGGAGGTTCTAGAACCCACGCGATGGCGCTTTCACCTGCGCAAGGGTGTAAAATTCCAAAACGGCGAAGACTTTACCGCCGATGACGTTGTTTTTTCCGCCGATCGCGCGCGTGGACCGTCGTCCGATGTCAAGACGCGGCTTCCCGCCGACGCCAAGGTCGTCAAGGTCGACGACTATACAGTCGACTTTGTGCTCTCCAGTCCCAATCCCATCCTCAATGCCGAATGGGATACCTGGTACATCCTATCGAAAAAATGGTGCGAAGAACATAATTCAATGACGGCGCAGCCGCAGGCCGGCCAGCAGATGAGCTACGCCGCACTTCACGCGAATGGTACCGGTCCCTTCATCATCACCGAACATCAGGCGGGCGTGCGCACAATCTTCAAGCGTAATCCGCATTGGTGGGGCAAACTCGAGAGCAATTTCGATGAGGTGGTCTTCACCACCATCTCCAACGACGCCACCCGCGTCGCCGCGCTGCTTTCCGGTGATGTCGATTGGGCTGACCCGATTCCGTTACAGGACGTTGCGCGAGTGAATGCTAGCGGTAAAGCGAAGGTCCTGCAGGGGCCGGAGTTGCGCACCATTTTCCTTGGCTTCGATCAATATCGTCCTGAGCTCAGGTATTCCAACATCAAAGGCAAGAATCCATTCAAGGACGTGCGGGTGCGCGAGGCTTTTTATCTTGCGATCGATGAGAACGCGATCAAAGATAAAGTGATGCGCGGGGCGGCGACGCCCTCCGCGCTGATGATCTCGCCGCTGCTGTTCGATCTGTCAAAGGATTTCACTCGGCCGACTTACGATCCGGAAAAGGCGAAGAAACTTTTGGCTGACGCCGGTTATCCGTCCGGCTTTGAAGTGACGATGGACTGCCCGAATGACCGCTACGTCAACGACGAGGCGATCTGCCAAGCCATCGTTGCCATGCTCGCGCGCGTCAATCTCAAGATCGATTTGCTAGCGCAACCGAAAGCAAAATACTTCGCCAAGATCCTCGTTTCTGGCGGCTATGATACCTCATTCTATCTGCTTGGCTGGACTCCCGGCTCGTTCGACTCGTGGAACATTCTAGCCAACATGTATCGCTGCCGCGACGAGAAGGGCGTCGGCGGTAACAACAACGTCGGCAATTACTGCAATCCAAAGGTTGAGCAATTGACCAAGGATGTTCTGGTCGAAGGCGACAAGGCTAAGCGAGATCAACTGATCAAACAGGCGTACGAGATCGGCCAGGTCCAGGATTGGGCCTACGTACCGCTACATCAACAAGCGTTGGCCTGGGGCGTGGCGAACAATATCAAGGTGGTGCAACGACCCGACAACCAGATTCTATTTTACTGGTTCCGCAAGGAGTAGCGCTTTCCAGACATTGCTCGTTTCGCTCGTGATCGCGGGGGACGCAGCGCCGGGCATTGATTGAAGGTCTGAACGTAATGCTCGCGTTTGTGCTGCGCCGCGCGGTTCAAGCTGCGCTCGTTATGGTCGTGGTCGCATTGATCGCGTTCACGCTATTCCGATTTGTCGGCGACCCCGTCAATCAAATGGTTGGCATTGAGACGAGCGCGCAGGAACGCGAGCAGTTGCGCCAGCAGCTAGGCCTCAACGACCCGGTCATTGTTCAATTTGCTCATTTCGTTTGGGCCGCGGTGCATTTCGATTTTGGCGCTTCCTATCAGTTCAAGCAGCCGGTCATTGATCTAATTGAACAACGGTTTCCGGCGACCATCGAGCTTTCTGTAGTTTCAGCGCTATTTTCTCTCTTACTCGGCATTCCGATGGGCGTTTATACGGCGCTGCATCGGGATTCCTGGCTTTCGGGATTCGTTCTGACCGTTTCGTTGGTCGGAATTTCGCTGCCGACCTTCCTGACCGGCATCCTGCTCATTTTCCTATTTTCCGTTACCCTACAGTGGCTGCCGTCATTCGGGCGCGGCGATGTGGTTGCATTCGGATTTTGGACTACCGGGCTCCTGACCAAATCGGGTCTCAGGGCCATCATTCTGCCGGCGGTGACGCTCGGCCTTTTCCAGATGGCGCTGATCATGCGGCTGGTCCGCTCCGAGATGATCGAGGTGTTGCGCACCGATTACATTAAGTTCGCGCGCGCACGCGGCTTGCCAGACCGTATCGTCAATTTCGGACACGCGCTCAAGAACACGCTGGTTCCGGTTATGACCATTGCTGGGCTCCAATTTGGCTCGATTATCGCTTTTGCCATCATTACAGAAACTGTTTTCCAATGGCCAGGCATGGGCCTGCTGTTCCTCAAGGCGGTCCAGAACGCAGATATCCCGATCATGTCGGCTTACCTATTGCTGGTTGCCGCCATTTTCGTAGCCATCAATCTGATCGTCGATCTGTTATATGTTGTTGTCGACCCACGCATCCGGATCGAAGCACGTTCGGCTTGACGCTATGAGTACACAGCAAGAGGTAGAGGTAAGCTATCGTGAACGACCGCATCGGCTCGCGAAGTTTCTTGACAATGATTTCGTCTATTCATTTTTGCACTCAAAGATCACCGTCGCGGCTACATTGGTCGCGCTGGTGATTGTGCTCGGCGCGGTCCTGGCACCATGGATCGCGCCGCATAATCCGTTCGACCTCAAGACGCTGAATCTGTTGGATTCGAATACTCCGCCATTCTGGGCCAAAGGCGGCGACGCCCACTTTTTGCTCGGCACCGATGATCAAGGCCGGGACGTATTTTCGACCATCCTATATGGCTCACGACTGTCGCTCGTCGTCGGACTTTTGTCGGTTGCACTTGCCGCGACGCTCGGCATCACGCTTGGACTAATTGCCGGCTACGTCGGCGGCGCCATTGATACCTTGATCATGCGCGCGGCCGACGTCCAGTTGACATTTCCGGCGATCCTCATCGCGCTCCTGATCGACGGAACCGTGCGCGCGATGGTCGGCGAATATCATGACGAAAGCGCTGCTGTCTGGGTGCTGGTGCTGTCGATTGGGCTTTCGTTCTGGGTGCAATACGCGCGCACGGTGCGCGGAATGACCTTCGTGGAAAAGAATAAGGATTACGTACTTGCCGCGCAGCTGATCGGTATCCGCCCGGGCCTCATTCTCATGCGCCACATTCTGCCGAATGTGATCGGTCCAGTGCTGGTGATCGTCACTATCAACCTCGCGCTCGCGATCATTCTCGAGGCAACGCTGTCGTTTCTTGGGGTCGGCCTGTCGCCGACACAACCCTCGCTCGGTACGATGATACGAATTGGCAACAATTTTCTGTTTTCGGGCGAATGGTGGATTGCAATTTTTCCGGGAATTACGCTTGCGGCCCTCGTGCTCTCCGTCAATCTTGTCGGCGACTGGCTGCGCGACGCGCTAAATCCGAAATTGCGATGAGCGATTTTGTCCTCAGCGTTCGCAATTTACGCGTCGAGTTTCCCAATCGTCACGGCACGCTAGTCGCAGTGAACGATATCTCCTTCGACATTGCCCGTGGCGAAGTGCTCGGCGTTGTCGGCGAATCGGGTGCCGGCAAATCGCTGACCGGAAACGCGATTATCGGCCTGCTGGAGCCGCCGGGCCGTATTGCCGGCGGCGAGGTGAGACTCGACGGAGAGCGCATCGATCAACTCTCTGCCGAAACAATGCGTCAAATTCGCGGCAAGCGTATCGGCATGGTGTTTCAGGACCCGTTAACCAGCCTCAACCCACTCAATCGCATCGGCGACCAACTCACCGAGACCATTGCAGTTCACACCAACTATCAGGGATCCCAGGCGCGCCGCCGCGCTATCGCGCTATTGACCGAGGTCGGGCTGCCGGCGGCCGAGGAGCGTATTGATAGTTATCCGCATCAGTTTTCCGGCGGCATGCGCCAGCGGGTCGTCGTGGCACTTGCGCTTGCCGCCGATCCGGAACTTGTCATTGCCGACGAGCCTACAACGGCGCTCGACGTCTCGGTCCAAGCGCAGATCATCGTGCTGCTGAAGCGATTGTGCCGCGAGCGCGGTACCGCGATCATGCTGATCACGCACGACATGGGGGTGATTGCCGAAACGGCGGACCGGGTGGCGGTCATGTATGCGGGCCGCATCGTCGAAATCGGTACGGTTCGAGACGTGATCACGCAGCCATTGCATCCCTACTCGGTCGGTTTGATGAATGCTATCCCGCGAGTCAAATCCGATCTTGATAGCCTCGCTCAGATTCCTGGCAGCATGCCGCGGCCTACATCGATCCCATCAGGCTGCGCGTTCCATCCGCGTTGCCAGCGGGCCTTCGGACCATGCGCAAGGCTGCGGCCTGAGCTGATGAAGTGTGGGCCATCACAAGTCGCGTGCTGGCTTTACGGCGAAGCGCCCGCTGCGCTCGAGGCGGCGCGATGAACGCTAATCCGCTCGTACAGGTCACCAATCTTGGCCGTATTTTTGACGTGTCGAGGCCGTGGTTGGAGCGCGTGACGCAAGGGCTGACGCGAAAATTTCTGGTTGCGGCGGCGGATGTCACTTTTTCTATCAACCAAAAGGAAACATTTGGGCTGGTGGGCGAATCGGGCTCCGGCAAGTCGACGATTGCGCGCATGGTCGTAGGGCTCATTCGGCCCAGTTCCGGCGATGTCGTCATCGACGGGGTATCCATGACTGATCGAGCCCAATTTGCACGCCGACAGAAATTTCGGCGCCGTATTCAGATGGTTTTTCAAGACCCATATGCCAGCCTCGATCCGCGCTGGCGTGTCTTCGACATCATCGCCGAGCCGATCCGTGCCTTTGATCTTTCAGAAGGCAGCGCGGCAATTAAAGCGCGCGTCGGCGAGCTTTTGGGCCTTGTCGGTCTCGATCCAGTGGACGGTCACAAATATCCGCACGAATTTTCCGGTGGCCAGCGCCAGCGTATTGCAATTGCCCGTGCGCTTGCCTCGCAACCTGACTTTGTCGTCTGCGACGAGCCGACTTCGGCGCTCGATGTGTCGGTTCAGGCGCAAGTCCTCAATCTGATGCGCGACCTGCAGCACCGCCTGGGGCTGACCTATTTGCTGATCAGCCACAATCTCGCCGTCGTACATCACATGGCGACCACGGTTGGCGTCATGTATCTGGGCCGCATTGTGGAGACCGCACCATCACGAATCCTGTTCCACAATCCTCGTCACCCCTACACGCTCATGCTGCTCGACGCCGTCCCGCAGCTCGATCTGCCGTGGGCGCAGCGCAACCCCGTCGAGGGCGAAATACCCAATCCCCTCAATCCGCCGAAGGGCTGCCCCTTCCACCCGCGCTGCCCGCATGCCAATGAGCGCTGCCGGATCGAGCCGCCACAGTTGATCGCGTATGGGTCGTCCGCCGTATCCTGCCACGCAATCGCGGAAGGGCGAATCTGACGCGCGTAAATGCTGCTGCGATTTGATATGGTCGGCAGCGCAATTAAAAGCGGGCTCCTGCCATATATCAGCCACCGGCATTTCGCGAAGACCGCATCGAGGTCCAGCATGACCTTATCCGCATGCACCCGCTCGGGTTGCTGATCTCAGCCGGGCCGGGCGGCCTGATGGCCAATCCACTACCATTCTTGATTGACTCGGATCGCTCCCAACTCGGCACTTTGCGCGTTCACATGGCACGCGCGAATCCGCAATGGCGCGAGCTCGAAACGCTCGACGAATGCCTCGTTGTATTTCAAGGTCCGCACGACTACGTGACTCCTCCTGGTATGCGACCAAGCGCGAAACCGGGAAGGTCGTACCCACCTGGAATTACGCAACGGTGCACGCGTGGGGCAGTCCGCGGGTCATCAACGATGACGCCTGGCTGCGCCACCAGCTCAACGATCTCACGGCCAGTCGCGAGAGGCTGCGTCCCGCTCCGTGGAAAGTCGATGATGCGCCGTCGGACTTCGTGGTCGCGCAGATGAAGGGCATTGTCGGCGTCGAAATCCCAATTTCGCGGATCGAGGGTAAGTGGAAGATGAGCCAGAACCGCCCAGAGGCAGACCGCATCGGTGTGCTCGCTGGATTTCGCGAACAAGGCGAGGTCTGGAAAAACGATAGCTAGCATCGTAGCGGAGCGCGGCAGCCTAGTAAAATAGCATCGGTCTTTCTCGCGGTAGTTTATACTGTGGCTAGAATTTCTAATTTCCTCCCGACATCGGAATGGTTGACCAGATTTCGGCTTCGCGAGTTGGCTGGTCTGCGCGTCTGCAAACCGCATATAGCGGACATCAGCAAAGGCCATATTCCATAACCATACATTCGACGAATCCGGCCCCAATTTGATTTTGATTTGAACGGCCGCCGCAAAGCGCCGATCGGAGCAAAGCTTTTATTATTCCTAGATTGACGACCGCCGTTATTCGGCGGCAATACGCTGCGGCGTCGAGGCGTCAAGCGCATCAAGGCATTTGGCCGAAACTCTCGCCCTCCGGGTCGACGAGCCCGGCAGTCCTGGCGCTAGCGACGGCGTCAATCGCGCGATCGAAGTCGATGTCTCCCTTCAGCGCGGGGCGAATTACGCGCAACTCGATTGCCGCGTAATTGGCGAGCCCGCGCGCGTGCGTGTCGCCGTAACCCTTGATCAGCCGGGAGCATTCGGCGACTTCCAGCGCAAAAACGCTGGAGCGGCGCGCGGCCTGCGCGATCAGGCCGAGCCAGGATTCGATCTGCGTTTGCTCCTGCGCGTAACGATGGCCGTAGGGGCGGAATCGGCGCAATTTCGCCAGTATCAAAAACCGCAAATAGCCGATGATCGAGGTCGTATTGATCTTCATGCCGAAATAAACGTGGCCGAGCCAGCCGCGTCGCGCGGCGAACCACAGGATCGGCCGAGCGAGAAAGCCGGGCAACAGCTGGCAGAGTTCCTCGATGCCGGGCTTGAGGAAATCGTGCACCGAGAACGGCTCGTTCTTGACGCGTAATTCCTCGCGCGCGATTCGTTGCATTCGCGAAGGCGAAATCTTCGCTTGTGCTACGCGTACGACGTCCTCGTACGACATGCGCACGGCAAGATGCCGCGCCACCTCTTTCATAAGCTGGCCGCGTAGGCCCGCCGCCTCATCGATATCGACCAAAGTGCGTAGACGGTTGAGATAGAGCTGCGCGTAGCGAATACCTTGATAGGCGATCAACCGCCTGATGCCTTCGACCGCGATGGGCTGGGCCAGAGCCGGCAGCGAATGGGAAACTTCATGTTCGAGCAATGCCGACGTCATCGGTGCGTGGCAATTTTTCTCGGCGAGCTTGAACGGCGGCACTTTCGCCCGCGCCGCGTCGAGCCCCGCGCGGAAGCCGCGCAAGTTGCCGTCCACCGACTTGCCGTCGGCGCGAATGGCGGCTTCGAGCTGTTCGGAAGTCACGGGCAAGCGGCCGCAACCAGCGATAGCGCCGAGCATCACTGCGTTGACGATCGCACCGTTTTGCCTAGCGAGCCGTTCCATGTCGAAGAGCAAGGCATCGCGCGCATTGTCGGTGACGGTTTTGACGAGCTTGATTTGGTCGAAGCGACCGTCGGCCATGGCGATCTTCTCGTCCATGGCATAGAAGCAACTCGTTGAGGCGACTACATGTGTGCGCTCCGGCGTGATGAAACCGTAGGCCACCGTGCGCGCGGCTTCCAGCAGTTCGCTCGCCACCGCGATATCGATGTCGCCGACGCCAGGGGTGAGCGCCAGCACCGGGCGCTTGCTGCCAAGGTCGTCCGCCTTCACCGGGAAAATCTCGATGTAATAGGTGGTGGCGCCGGTGCGCTGGGCGACACCGGGGATCGAGGTCGACTGCACCGGGAAGCCTGCGCCTTCTGCGGCGCTGACGATCCAGTGGGTGAGCACGCCGCCGCCTTCGCCACCGAGCGCGGCGATCAGCAGCGTGATCGGGCGCGTCGCATTCATGCGGCGGCCTTGGCGTCGAACTTGGCATTGTAGCCGCCGAGCCAGCCGATCACGGTCTGCCGCAGTCGGTGCTTCAGGCGGTCGCGCCTGGTGGCATTGCGGATGATCTCGGCACGGTAGAACGAGGGACACAAGACCGCTGCATGCGCGACTTCGCCGCATAGTCCGCAGCCGACGCAACTCTCGATCACCGTGGCCACCGGATCAGTGCGCAGCGGATCGGACGAAGACTTGACCGTCAACGACGGGCAGCCCGACAAACGGATGCAGGAATGATCGCCGGTGCAGATTTCGTCGTCAACACCGTAGCGCGCGCGGGTGACGCGCATCCCCCGTTCGAGCTTAATCGCGTCCTCGGCGCGTACGCGGCGCTGACGCGCCAGCTGGCATTCGCCATCGGCAATAATGACCTTTAAGCCCCGTTCGGAGGTGCGCATCGCCTCCTTCACCGTCTTCACCATCACGCTCACGGAATAGGTGCGCACCGTACGCAGCCATTTGACCCCCATCGAGCGCAGGGTCTGCTCGATATCAACGCCCGGTGTTGGGCCATCGCGGCTAACCGTGCTCGACGGAATATATTGCTGGCCGGTTGCCGAGGCGTAGCCGTTTTGCATCACGATCAGCACACCGTCGCCCTTGTTGAACAGATTGGAAGCAACGCCCGTGATCAACCCGTTATGCCAGAAGCCGCCGTCGCCCATGATAGCGATCGGACGCTTCGCCATGTTTGGTCCGACCGCGGCGGCGCTGGCGAGCGACATGCCGTAGCCGAGGATGGAATTGCCGAGGCTAAACGGCGCAAAGGTCGCGAATGAGTGGCAGCCGATGTCGGCTGAGATATGTGTCGGGCCCAGTTCGCGCTGCATCAGCTTGATGGCGGAAAACACCGGGCGCTCCGGGCAGCCGGTACAGAAGGCGGGAGGGCGCGGGGGCAGCGGTCCGAGCAATGCCGCAGCTTTGGCTTTGTGCACTATCAGACCGCGCGCCTTGTCCGCGACCGCGTCGGCATCAATGCCCTTGGGCTGCGCGGCTTGCAGGAAGCTGCCCAAGCCTTCGAGCAACACGTCGGACGAATATTCGCCGGCCGCCGGCAGCGCCCCCTTGCCGTACACTTTGGTCTGGATATCGGCGCGGCGCAGATCGACGTTGACTGCCTGCTCGATGTAGTCGGGCGAACCTTCCTCGACGACGAGGACGGCGCGTTTGCCGATGCAGAACTCGTGCAATTCTTCCGGCACCAGCGGATAGACGACGTTGAGCACTAGAAGGGGCACGCGCGAGACGCCGAATACATCAGCCAAACCGACGCGCTCCAGCGCACGCAGCACTGAATTGGTCAACCCGCCCATGACGATGATGCCGATATCGTCGAGGTCGCCTGGAATGACTTCGTTGAGTTTTTGCTGGCGGATGAATTTGCGCGCCGCCGGCAGCCGCTCCTCGACCTTCAATTTCTCCTGACTGAAGATCACCGGCGGATGGGCCAACCGGCCATATTTGAAGCGCGGCGGACCGGCAAGCTTGTTGAGGCCGGACACCGCGCCCTTGCGATTATTTTTTGCGATGAACGAGCCGGTGACGTGGCAGGCGCGGATGCGCAGCTCTAGCATCACCGGCGCGTGGCTTACTTCCGACAACTCGAAACCTTTCTCCACCATGCGCACGATCGTCGGCAGATCGGGACGTGGATCCAGAAGCCACATCGAAGATTTCAGTGCATAGGCATAGGAGCGTTCCTGGATGACGCTCGCGCCCTCGCCGTAATCCTCGCCGAGGATGATTAAGGCGCCGCCGGTGACGCCGGGCGACGACAGATTGGAGAGCGCGTCGGCCGCCACATTGGTGCCGACGATCGACTTCCAGGTCACTGCGCCGCGCAAGGGATAGTTGATCGAAGCGCCGAGCATGGCGGCGGCGCTGGCTTCGTTTGAGCAGGTTTCCAGATGCACCCCGAGCTCGGCCATGATGTCCTCGGCATCGATCAGCACGTCGAGCAGGTGGGACACCGGCGCGCCCTGGTAGCCGCCCACGTACGAAACGCCCGACTGCAGCAGCGCCTTGGTGACCGCGAGGATGCCTTCGCCGTGGAAGGTCTCGCCGTCGCCCAGCTTGAGCGCCTGCACTTCCTTCTTGAACGAGCGTTCCATGCACCGAGCCTAATGGTTGGGGTCCAAACTATATTACCAGAAATGCCTTACATATGCGAGGGCAGCCACAGTGCCAGAATCGGGAAAGCGATGAGGATGACCAGCCGGCAAATATCGGTCAAAACGAACGGCATCACACCATAAAACACCGTGGACAGCTTGACGTCCTTGATCACGCTCTTGATCACGAACACGTTCATGCCCACCGGCGGGTGGATCAGGCCCAATTCCACGGTCATCACAATAATGACGCCGAACCAGATCGGATCGAAGCCGAGCGCCTTGATTACCGGGAACACAATGGGGATGGTGAGGATAATCATGGCCATGGCGTCCATGATGCAGCCAAGCACCAGATACATCAGCATGATCAGCACCAGCACGCCGTAAGGCCCGAGACCGAGGCTGGTAAGGAACGCCGTCAATTTCTGCGGCACCTGGGTGATGGTGAGAAAATAGCCGAAGATCAGCGCGCCGATCAGGATCGTGAACACCGCCGCCGTCGTGCGCAAGCTTTCGACCAGGCAGCGGATGAAATCCGCCCGCGACAGCTTTTGCCGCAAGACTGAGATGATGAAGGCACCAGCCGCGCCCATGCCGGCGGCTTCGGTGGTAGTGAACAGCCCGCCATAGAGGCCGCCAATAACGAAGATGAACAGCAATACGACCGCCCAGATGTCGCGCACCGCATCGATCCGCTCTTGCCAAGAATGCCGCGGCCCGGCGGGCAGGAATCCCGGGCGCACAAAGGCGATGATGTTGATGGTGGCGATGTACATGCCCACCGCAAGCAAGCCGGGAACGATGCCGGCGATGAACAGTTCGCCGATGTCCTGTTCGGTGATCAGGCCGTAGACCGCGAACACCGTCGACGGCGGAATCATGATGCCCAGCGAACCGCCGGCGGCGATGACGCCGGTGGCGAAACTCTGCGGATAGCCGTGCGCGCGCATCTCCGGATAGGCGACTTTGGAAAAGGTCGCGGCGGTTGCGACCGAGGAGCCACAGATGGCGGCAAAGCCGCCGCAGGCGGCTATTGTAGCGATGCCGAGCCCGCCTTTTAGGTGACCGAGAAAGACATTGGACGCGCGGAACAGTTCGCGGCTCATGCCGGAGGCGGAGGCAAACGCGCCCATCAGCAGGAACAGCGGGATGACGGCGAATTCGGCGTCGGTCGCGGTGCGGATAGGCGATTGCGCCAGCAGTTTCAGCGCCGGGCCGATGTCGCCGATGAGATAGCCGAAGCCGAGCACGCCGACGAGGCCCATGGCGATGCCGACCGGGACGCGCAGCAGCATCAGCGCGAAAAGAGAAACAAAGCCGGTGACGGCAACCGCATTGGTGCTCATCTTAGATCACTCGCCCCACTGGCTTTCGTGAGCGGGAGCAAGCTTCGCGGGCGCAAAGATCAGCCGCCCCGTGCGCAGCACGAGCAGCACGACGGACGACGCCAGACCCACCCAGGCGATCAGGTAATAGATCCACACCGGCTGACGCAGATCGAAGGTGCCGACGTTATCGGCGCGTGTGTCGAGCACCTTCACGACGAACATCCAGGTGAACGCCGCCATGCCGATGAGCGTCACCAGCGCCGAGAATACGTCCATCGCCCGCTGCGCCCAGGCCGGTACCGCGCTCCACAACAGATCGACAGTGATGTGGTCGCCGCGAAAGCTCGCTACCGCCATGCCCCAGAAAATAAGGATGCCAAGCAGCAGCCGCGTGAAATCGTACGAGTCGGGTATCGCCCAGGAGAAAAAATAGCGCAGGATCACCGATACGAAGGTGAGCACGGTGACGATGGCGAGAAATCCTGCCGCCGTCATCTCGATGGCATCGATGAATCGATCGACGGGTCCGCGCCCCGGCGCCACGTCATTCATCAATAGGCCGCGTTTTCTTTCTTCAGCTCCGCTTTCAGATCGGCCATCGCCGCCGCAGGGTCAATGCCGGCCTTCTTGGCCCCCTCGGCCCATTTGGCTTCGAGTGGCGCCGCCGCTTTACGCCATTCGGCGAGCTGCGCGTCGCTAATGGTGTAGACCTCGTGGCTCGGCTCGGCCTTGAGCTTGGCGATGCCGGCGTGCTCGAAGTCGGCCCAGGGCGCGGCGACTTTCAGCGCCCATTCGCTGTTGCAATGGTCGTCGATCGCCTTTTTCTGCTTGGCGTCCATCTCGTTGTATTTGGCCTTGTTGAACACCATCGCAAAGGTCGTGGTGTAGAGCGGCACTTCCATGTCGTATTTGGTGACCTTGTCGATGCCGAACAGCAGGATCGAGCCCCAGGGGAAGGTCACGGCGTCGGCGACGTGCTTGGCCAACACGTCACGCACTTCCGGCGCCGAGGCCTGCACATTGGTGCCGCCGAGCATGCGCACGAATTCGGCGATGGTGCCCTGCGCGGGCCTTATCTTCATGCCCTTGATGTCGGCGGGAACCATGACCTTCTTGTCGACCGCATGAATGGCGCCCGGGTCATGCACGAAGGCGAAGCAGAACTTGACGTCCTTCATCTCCGCCGCCGCGTATTTGCGATACCACTTGTCGAGCGCGACCGAGCCGCCCTTGGCATTCGACATCAGGAACGGCAATTCGCCGGCGGCGATGATCGGGAAGCGACCGGGCTGATAGCCGGGATTGACGTAAGTCAGATCGGCGATGCCGTCGCGCGCCATGTCGTAGTGGTCGAAGGCCTTGCCGAGCTGTTGCGAGGGATAGATCTTGTAATGCAGTGTGCCGCCGGATTCCTTTTCCACGTCGGCACCCCACTCCTCCAGCGCCTTTTGCAGCGGATGAGTCGGCGGCACCCAGTGCGAAATCTTGAGGCCAAAGGTCTTTTCCTGGGCGAATGCCGCGGGCGCAACGCCGACGGCCAAGGCTGCGGCTATCACGCATCCGGCAAAACGGATTTGCATGGAGTTCCTCCCTCGGTGGATGTTGGTTTCTGCGCCAACTTTTCCGATATTCAGCCGCATGTCGGCGGCGTTGTAAAGCATATCGTTTGATATCAAACTATGTGACGGTAGGTCACGCGAGACGGCGCCGGCTTTGGGGAAACGAACATGGCGGCAAGCCGAAACAAGCAGCGCGCGCGGCGTGAACGAAATGGCGAAGCCATTGCCGAATCGATCAATTTTGGCCCACTCGCGGACTGGGTCGGCTTCAATCTGCGCATCGCGCAAGAGGCCTCATTCCAGGCCTTCTCGCGCCGGTCGAGTGTGATCGGCGAAAGGCCGGGTCGCTTCGCCACGCTGACGTTGATCGGCCGCAACCCGGGCATCACCCAGACCGAACTCAGCCGCGCCAATGGCCGCGACAAGTCGAGTCTTACGCCGGTGCTCGCCGACCTCGTGCGCCGTGGCTTGGTCGAGCGCCAGCGCCCGCGCGACGATCGCCGCACCTACCGGCTGAATTTAACGGCCGCCGGCAAGATGACGCTGGTTCAACTCACGCGTTGTGCGCGCCAGCATGAGCGCAATCTTGAGCGCATCATTGGGATACGCAAGCGCAAGGAGTTTGTCGCCATGCTAAAGAAGATCGCCACGGACATCGATTCGTTCGAATGATGTCGCCCTCGAGCGACGTGCGCTGTTATGTAGGGTTCAACGGCGGTTGCGCGTTCTGTTCTCAGGATCTACTGAGTCTGTTCTCGAGCGATTACAGCGACTTTAAATATAGCGCGAATGGATGGTTGTTTGGCGGTGGTCCTCCCCCTGAAAAGTGGTCCGACGCGAACTATGTCTTTTGACATGAAGGAGGACCGAGATGCCGAAGAAGAAGCGCAAGCCTAAAGAGATCGTCGCGAAGCTACGACAAGCCGATGTCTTGATATCGCAGGGACAGGACATTGCTGATGTCATTCGCCAGATAGGCGTGAGCGAGGTTAATTAGCTTAAAGCCGACCTTCCAGCGCGCGCATGAGAATTGTGCGTGCTCCGCGTTTGTCGAGAGGGACCGGATTCCCGCTTGCGGTCGGGTCTTTCGCCGCCATGGCGACGATCAAATCGACCCTGTCGTCCCCGACATCGAGGCCGGCCAGTGTGTGCGGCACGCCGATCTGTTCACGCATGGCCAGCACGAAGTCGAGGAAGGCGCGGAAGTTGGGTCGCAGTCCAATATAGGCCGCGAGCCTTTTGATCTGCGGCTCGATTGCCTTGCGATTGAAGACCAGCACATAGGGCATGAAGACGCCGTTGGTCAGGCCGTGATGCGTGTCATAGAGTGAACCGACCGGGTGCGACAGCGCGTGGATGGCGCCGAGCGCTTTCTGGAACGCGGTCGCCCCCATCGCAGCAGCAGCCATCATGTTGGCACGAGCCTCGATATTCTTGCCGTCCTTTACCGCGGCCGCGAGATTGTCCTTCACCAGCCGGATGCCCTCGACTGCAATGCCGTCGGCCATCGGGTGGTAAAACGGCCCGCAATAGGCCTCGAGACAGTGCGCGAAAGCGTCCATGCCGGTGCCCGCAGTGATGAGCGGCGGCATGCCGACCGTCAGTTCGGGATCACAAATCGTCACCGTCGGCATCATCAGCGGGTGGAAGATTATCTTCTTGGTGCGCGTCGTCGCGTCGGTGATGACCCCAGCGCGGCCAACCTCGGAGCCAGTCCCCGCCGTCGTCGGCAGTGCGACAATCGGTGCAATTGCTTCGGCGTTCGCACGCGTCCACCAGTCGCCGATATCCTCGAAGTCCCACAGCGCGCGCGTTTGCCCGGCCATGAACGCGATCAGCTTGCCGACGTCAAGCGCCGAGCCGCCACCGAAGGCGACGACGCCGTCGTGACCGCCGAATTTAAATGCCGCAACGCCTTCGATCACATTAGCTTCGACTGGATTGGGCTTGATGTCGGAAAACATTTTCGCCGAGGGTAACAGCGCCATTGCCTTTTGCGTCATCGGCAATTTGGCCAGCACCGGATCGGTGACGAACAGCGGATTGCGCATTTTCGCTGCGCTTACTGCATCCGGCAACTCGGCGACGCGACCAGCGCCGAAACGCACGACGGTGGGGTAATTCCAGTTGCCGCGCAGATCCATCAGACGTTCCTCAGGTGGAAGCTTTTCGGTCGCGTCAGCATCTCGTAGCCAATTTTCGACAGCGTGACGCCGCGCCCAGTCTCCTTGACGCCGGTCCAGGCAAGGCCCGGGTCGAGATAGTCGCAGCGATTCATGTAAACCGTGCCGGTTTCGACCTGACGGCCGATGCGCTCCGCGGCGGCCATATCGGTAGTCCAGATCGAGGCGGTGAGCCCGTAGGGCGAATCGTTCATCAGCCGGATTGCCTCGTCATCGTCTTTGACCTTCATGATGCCTACGACGGGCCCGAAGGTCTCCTCCATCATCACCTTCATGCCATGGTCGACGTCGACAAGGACTTGCGGCGCGACATAAGGCGAACCGTCCACGTCCTTTTTGAACGCTTTGGGGTCGATCAGGGCGCGTGCGCCCTTGTGCAGCGCCTCGCCGATGTGCTCGCGCACCGTCGCCGCCAGGCGTTTCTGCGCCATCGGCCCGAGCGTCGTAGCGGGGTCCAGCGGGTCGTCTAGCACATATGCTCGGGTCAGGTCGACGAAGCCAGCGACAAATTGGTCGTAAATGTCGGCATGCACGTAGATGCGCTCGATGCCGCAGCAGCATTGGCCGGAATTGAAAAAGCTGCCGTCCACCAGATTTTCTACCGCGTGATCGAGCTTGGCGTCGGCGCGCACATAGGCGGGGTCCTTGCCGCCGAGCTCAAGGCCGACGCCGGAAAACGTGCCTGCCGCGGCTTGTTCGATGGCGCGGCCAGAGGCGACCGAACCAGTAAAGCACACCTGATCAACCGCACCGGAAGCGATCAGTTTGGCGGTATCGTCGTGCGACAGCGACAGCGTCTGGAAAAGTCCATATGGCAGGCCGGCGCAGTCCATCGCCGTCTGGAAGCGGTCGCCCACCAGCATGGTTTGCGCGGCATGTTTGAGCAGAATCGCATTGCCAGCCATCAGTGCCGGGATCACCGAATTGACCGCCGTCAGATAAGGATAGTTCCACGGTGCGATCGTGAGAACGACGCCGAGCGGCTCACGCCGCACGTAGCGTTTGAAGCCCTCCTTCGGCGCAGGCTCGACAGGCGCCAGCGCACTGTCGGCAATGCCAACCATATAGCGGGCGCGTTCCTCGAAGCCGTTGAGTTCGCCGCCGGCATATTTGATTGGCCGGCCCATCTGCCATGACAGCTCCGGCGCGATATCGACGCGCATCGCCAGCATGGCGTCAACAAAGGCGGAGCAGAACCGGCCGCGCTCGCCGATCGGCAGTTCTGCCCATTGCGCGTGCGCCTTGCGCGCGGCAGCGACCGCAGCCGCGGTTTCTGCCACGCTACTCGGCCGTTTGCGCGCCACCTCGCGCCCGTCGACCGGGGAGATGCAGACAATATCCGGCATGGCTTGAGGTCTGCTTTCTAGTACCGCTCGAAGCCGCGCATCAGCTCCCAGTCGGTGATCCGGCGATCATATTCGAACTGCTCCCACTGCGCGGTGTGGATATAGTGATCGACGACGGAATCGCCGAGCGCCGCGCGCAGCATTTTAGATTGGCCAAGACGGTCCGTAGCCTCGCGCAGGGTCTTTGGTACTTCGGGAAGTTTCGCGCCCTGATAGGCATCGCCGGAATGGGCCGGCGGCAGCTTAAGTTTCTCCTCGATGCCGGCAAGGCCTGCGGCAAGCAGCGCGGCAAACGCCAGATAAGGATTGAGATCGGCGCCGCCGACGCGGCACTCGATGCGGATCGCCTTGCTGTTTTCGCCGCACAGACGGAAACCGGCGGTGCGGTTGTCGCGGCTCCACACCGCCTTGGTTGGCGCGAAGGTGCCGACCTGAAAGCGCTTGTAGGAGTTGATGTAGGGCGCGAGAAAGTAGGTGATGTCGCCCGCGTATTTGAGTTGCCCGGCGACAAAACTCCGCATCAGCGCCGACATGCCGAACTCGCCCTTGGCATCATGGAACAACGACGCCTTCCCGGTCAGATCCCAAAGCGAGGCATGGATGTGCGAACTCGAGCCCGCGAGATCGTATTTCCACTTTGCCATGAAGGTGACCGACTTGCCCTTCCCCCAAGCGATTTCCTTTACCGCATTTTTCAGGATGACGTGATTGTCGGCCATCTCCAGCGCGTCGGCGTAACGCACGTTGATTTCTTCCTGGCCGGGTCCCCATTCGCCCTTGGAGTTCTCGACCGGGATGCCCGCGCCTTGCAACCCATTGCGAATGGCGCGCATGACGCCCTCTTCTTTCGTCGTTTGGAAGACGTGGTAATCCTCAATATACTGCCCGGCGGTTTTCAACGCGGCGTAGCGCTTGCCGGCAGCAGACTCGTAGGACTTCGTCGAACAGATAAAATTCGAGTTCTGAAGCCAGGAACGCCCGCATCTTCAGCTTGACGAGCCGCGCCACCTGCTTTTTCAGAATGGCGCGTGGCGAATGCGCCAGATCGTGATGGTGATGATCGAGAATGTCGGCTAGCACCAGCGCCGTGCCCTCCAGCCAAGGTACGCGGCGCATCGTCGTCAGGTCTGGCTTTAGGACGAAATCGCCGTAACCTTTGTCCCAACTGGCAGCGGCATAGCCGGGCACCGGCTCCATGTCGATGTCGTTGGCCAGCAGGTAATCGCAGGCATGCGTTTCCTCGTAGGCACCGTCGACGAAATAGTCGGCCTGAAAACGCTTGCCGATCAGCCGGCCCTGCATGTCCGCCATGGCGACGACGACCGTATCGATTGCGCCACTCCTCACCGCTTTCTTCAATTCGTTTAGCGAAAACTTGCCGGCCATATGGAACGCCCCCTTCCGTCTCATCGCCGCGAGGCAGGTACCATAACAATAACCACGCGGTCCATGCGCCAAGAGCTTTGAACACGCTGAAAATGGACTATGATCCGCGCGCCCCAAACCGGAGTAACGCAGATTTGGGGTCGTTATCGAGGTCTTATTGCTCGTGCCAGCCCGTGCCAAAGCCGTCCGCACCGACCGTGAACTCGAGTGTTCGCGAATCGACGCCGGCCTGCGCGCGGCCAAAGTCGACCTGACGGTTTTGCCGGATGGGATCGGCGAAGACATCCTGACCGACGCAGTCCGTGACGCGGATCTTCTGTTGATGTGCTATCAGCCGGTTTCGGCGCGGACCATCGAGGCGGCGCAGAAGCTGAGGGGAATCATCAAATTCGGCGTCGGTATCGACGCCATCGACATCGATGCCGCGCGCCGACGAATGATTCCCGTCGTCAACATTCCTGAATATGCCGAGGAGACGGTCGCTGAGGGCGCATTCGCGCTGATGATCGCGCTTGCCAAGAAGGTGGTGCCGATCTCACGCGAGATGGCCGACAAAGGCTGGGTATGGCCGACGCGACGGTGGATGGGGTTCGATCTCGCCGGCCGCACGCTCGGCCTCGTCGGGACAGGGCGCATCGGCCGATCGATGGCGCGCATGGCGACCGGGTTCAGGATGCGTGTCGTCGGATATGATCCCAATATCGCAAGCGATGCGATGAAGAAGTCCGGCATCGAATATTTCGACGACCTGACCGCCATGCTCAAGATCTGCGACATCGTGTCTGTACACGCGGCGCTGAGCGAAAAGACACGCCACCTCATCGGCGCGCGTCAACTGGCCGCGATGAAGCCTCATGCCCTTCTGATCAATTCCGCGCGTGGCGCGCTGGTGGACGAAGTAGCCTTGGTCTCGGCACTCCAGGAAAAGCGGATCGGCGGCGCCGGGCTCGATGTGTTCGGCCAGGAACCGCTTGCACTGACCGGCCACCCGATGAGCGCGCTCTTCAAGATGGACAACGTGATCCTGTCGCCACACCTAACGTTTTATACCGAGGAGGCCATGGCACGGCTGGAAGAGGAAACGCTCGAGCGCTGCTTCGAGATCCTCGAGGGCCGGCCGGTGCTGGTGAAATCGCGCGATCCGCGCCTGCGCGCCCAATCGCACAACGTCACCTTCGGGCCTTAAGGACGCGGATGCCGCTGTCTTCAAACCGCGGCGAGGCAATCGTCGAGAATATTGATCGCTTCGTTCATCTGCGCCGCGCTGGTCGTCAAAGGCGGCGTCCACGTCAGCACATTGCCAAAGGTGGTCTTGAATGAAAGGCCACAATCGAGGGCGCGATACATCACCTTTTCCGCCTCGTTCGCCGCGGGCGTCTTGGCGGCACGGTCGCTGACCAGTTCAACCCCGATCAACAGGCCCTGCCCCCGCACGTCGCCAACGATTTCCCGCTTCGCCATAATCTCTTTGAGCTGCGCCAGCGCCATGGCGCCGACCTTCGCGGCATTGGCGACCAGCCCCTCGTCCTCGATGATCTCGATGGTCGTGAGTGCGGCGCGAGCCGTGACTGGGTTTTTCTCGTGGGTATAATGGCCGAACGCATAGTCGGCGCCGACATCGAGTTCCAGGCCGCGTAATCGCTGCGGCAATCGGCAGAATACCGCCACCCAGCGCCTTTCCCACCACCATGATGTCCGGCACGACGCCATCGTGCTCGCAGGCAAACATCTTGCCGGTCTTGCCAAAGCCGTTTGGAATCTCGTCGAACACCAGCAGCGTGCCGTGGTGGTCGCAGATCTTGCGCACCTCTTTCCAGAAACCGGGCGGCGGAAGATAGGGCACCGCGCGGATCGGCTCGGCGATGAAGACTGCGACGTCGCCTTCGCGCCCGAGAACGTAGTCGATCATACGCGCGCAGGCGGCGCCGGATTCTTCGGCCGAGGACATGCCGTAGGGGCAACGGTAGCTCGAAAACGGCGCCACATGCTCGGCGCCCGGCATCAGCGGGCCGATGCGCCCCGAACGGAACAGGGCTTCGCCGCCGACCGCGGCGGAGCCGAAGCCCGCGCCGTGGAACGCATCCCAGAACGATAGCGTCTTGAAACGTCCGGTTGCCGTGCGGGCGATCTTGATCGCGACCTCGATCGCGTCAGAACCGCCGGTGGTGAACAGCACTTTGCTCAAATCGCCCGGCGCTATTTCAGCGAGCTTCCTCGCCAGAGCCACCGCCGGCTCGGATGTGTAGCGGCGCGGCGTGAATGGCAGTGCGTCCATCTGTTCAGCGATGGCGCGTTTGAGACGCGGATGCCCGTAACCGATGTGATGCACATTGTTGCCGTGAAAATCCATATAGCGGCGGCCGGTCGTGTCTTCGACGTAAATACCTTCGGCCTTCACGATGGCGTTGAGACACGGGGTCGAGACGGACTGCCGAAGAAAATACCGCTCATCCTCGGCCAGCAGCTTGCGCGCCGCGGCGTCAAGATTGCGCGCGGCCCACGCCTGCCGCTCCGGCGATTGGTTAGTGTCGCTTTCCGATGGCGCCGGCTTTTGCTTGGACAAAGAACGCTTCCTAACAGTCAACGCAGGGCGACCTTGGTCGGAATTCTGGACAGCAGCACCAAAACGATCAAGGTGCTGATGATCATTAGGATAGACATCGCCGCGCCCTCAAACACCTCACCGCGGTCGGTCAGCGCAAAAATTCCGACCGGAATTGTCGACCAGCCGGGCGGATAGACCATCACCGTTGCGCCAAGCTCGCCCATTGACAGCGCAAAACTGAGGCTGAATGCTGCTATCAGGTAAGGTAGAATCATCGGCATCGTCACATGGCACAGCCGGTAGAACGGCCGCGCTCCCAAACTTTCGGCGACCTGTTCGAAGTCCGGCGACAGCCGGGCCAGACCCGCCGAAACATTGCCATAGGTGAACGCCGAGATCAGGATGAAATGGGCGATGAAGACGATCGTCACAGTGCCATTCAACAGAATGGGCGGGCGGCTGAACGCAACAAGCAGTCCCAAGCCGACCGAGACAGACGGCACCGCGCTCGGAACGAAGAAAACGAGGTCGAGGATCCGACGCGGAATGCGCGGCAAAGCTCGCAGCGTCAACGCTGACCATGTGCCGACGACGAGCGCCAAACTGCTGGCGACAATGCCGGTGATGATGCTGACGCGCAATTGCTCGCCGGAGTCTCCGGTGAGCGCGCTATGAAAATGCTCGAACGTCGGCTTGCTCGGCAGAACCCCATTCCATTGACCGGCAAAACTCGCCGCCAGAATGATAGCAAGCGGCGCGATATAAACGACGCCCACGAGCAGCCCGAGTACCGCCCAGATGAGACCGCGCCGGGATTTAGACCAGACCAGCACTGCGGCCTCCGAAACGCGCGATGACGAGTCGATAAATGCTGTAGAGCGAAAGCGACAGCGCCACGTTGATGATCGCAATGACACAGGCCGGCGTGTAGTCGCCTTCCTGGATCGCCTTGTCGTAGACGAGCAACGGCAAGGTAATCACCCCCTTGGCGCCGATGAACAGGATGATGCCGAACTCATTCACGGTCAGCAACAGGCAAAGGCTGCCGCCGGCGAGCAATGCCGGTAACGCGGCGGGAAAAATGATCTGGCGGATAATCCGCCACGGACTGGCTCCGAGGCTGCTGGCGACTTCGATCTGCGCCGTTTCGATCAGCGAGAAGGCGGCGAGCAAAGGCCGCAATACGAACGGCGTATAAACGGTCACCTCGGCGAGAACGACGCCCCATATCGAATAGACAAAATCGACCGGCGGCGCGCTGTGGCCGAATATTTCCATCAACATGCCATTCAGCACGCCCGCAGAGCCGTAGATGAAGGTGAACGCGAGCGCCATGAGGAAAGTCGGCAGCGCGATGAAAGTGTCGATGAAACGCGCGATTTCGCGTGAGCCCGGAAAAGGGACAAAGGAAAGGATGAGCGCAATGACGAATCCAAGCAACAGGCAGCCGCTGCTTGACATCAGCGCGATTTCGATTGTGTTCTGCAACCCCGAGTGGAACACCCGCATATGCAAGACCTCGACAAAATGGTCGAGCGTGACGGTGGTCTTGCCGTCGGTCAAACCCTGACGCGCGATCAGGAACAGCGGATAGAAAAACAGCAGGCCAATGACGGAGAGCGGCGGCACGACCCATAGCCCGCCAATAGCGGGCGCTGGCCGGGGAACTACGGTCGCGGAGTCGGCCATACTCAGTTATCCGCCTGCGGCAATCAGCGTTGCGTCGTCAGGATCGAACGTCAGATCGAGCGCAACGCCGCGATCGAGCCGCTCCCGCAATGGCTTAGTGACAATGCGCAATGTCGTCCCCGCGCAGTCGAGCGTGATGGCGTGATGATCGCCCTGCCATTGTACATGCGTGACCTCGCCGCGCAGCCGGTTGCCGGGCGTGTCCGCTTCCGCGAAAAACAAGGCATGCGGACGGATGCAGACGAGCTGCTCGGTCCCAATCTTGGCGTTCGGGTCGTAGCGAACCTGCAACGTCCTTCCGGCGAATTCGACGCAAATCAGACCAGCCGCGCCGTCCGTGGCTTCGATGCGCACCGGCAGCAGATTGGCGCGGCCGAGAAATTCGGCGGTGAAGCGGTTCGGCGGCTGCCGGTAGAGCGATTGCGAAGGCCCAAGCGAACTCAGCTTGCCGTCATGCATGACGGCGATACGATCGGCCAGGGTCAGCGCCTCAGTCTGATCGTGGGTCACGTAAAGCACCGTCAATGCCGGCAGATCGCGGTGCAACTTGGCGATCTCGTCAACCATCTGCCGGCGAATCTGCGCGTCCAGTGCCGAAAGCGGCTCATCGAGCAACAGCACGCGCGGCTCGACCGCGAGCGCGCGGGCAACCGCCACACGCTGCTGCTGCCCGCCCGATAATTCGCGCGGATAGCGTCCCTTGAAATTCGCCATGCTGACCAGGCGCAGACAATCTTTCACACGTCGCTCGACCAGCTCACGCGGCGCCCCCCGCGCGCGCAATCCGAATGCAACATTGTCCTCGATGCGCATGTGCGGAAACAGCGCGTAGTTCTGCACCACCATGCCGATGCCTCGCGCATAAGGCGGCAGGTCGGTGACGTCCTGGTTTCCGATCTTGATACGACCTAAAGTCGGCTGGACGAAGCCGGCGACCGCGCGCAAGGCCGTGGTCTTGCCCGAGCCGGACGGCCCGATCAAAGCCATAATCTCGCCCATGCGGATATCGAGCGAAAAATTCTTGAGTACGACGTGGCCGCGATACGCGACCGTCACGCCCTCGAAAATGATCCCTTCACCCGCCTGAGTCACATCGCTCACAACCGATGGAGCGGCCAGGGCCACCCCATTGATCGCCACGTCGATCGTCATGTCAGCTGCCGGTGACCTCACGCCACTTAGCAACGTCGCCCTTGAGGTCCTCGAGAACGGTTGACCATTCCGGCGTCCAGATCGTCACCCCTTCCATCAACTTGTGGAACTTGGCGTAGTTTTCGTCGGTCGGCTTCACGTCGGTGCGGGCCGGCAGCCCGTTGGCGAGCTTGGTCAGGCTGCCCTGCGCTTCGACCGAGAGCAGGAAGTCGATCAGTTTCTTGCCGGCGGCGGCATGCGGCGCGCCCTTCACGAGCCCTATATAGTAAGGCAGCGCGAAGGTCGAACGCTTGCCGTCGGGCCCTGCCGGCCAGAAGACACGGACGTTTGGGTTTGTGCGCATCTGGTCGATGTTCATTTGCATATCGCCGTTGGCGACGTGCAACTCGCCCTTGTTAACGAGAGCGGTGAGCTTGCCGGTCGAAGACGACGGGCCCACATTGTTTGCTTGCAGCTTTTTCAGGAATTCGTAGCCCTTATCCTTGCTGCCGAATGCGTGGAAAACCTGGATCATCACAGCGGTGCCGTCGCCCGCCTGACCCGGCGTCGAATATTGCAGCTTGCCCTTGAATTTCGGATCGAGGAGATCATCGAAGGTCTTGGGCGCCTCGCCGATCGACGCGTTGTAGATGAAGTTCATATAGTTGTTGCAGAGCGCGACATACATTCCGCCCTTGTCCTTCTGCGCGGCGTCGATGTGTTCGGCACCGGCGGGCGTGTAAGGCTGCAAGAGACCGTCGGCCGCCGCCTTCATGATGAAGGGCGGCAATGTTACGAGAACGTCAGCCTGCGGATTTGTGGCTTCCTTGGCCACGCGTTCGACCACGCCACCGGATCCGCCCTCGACATACTGCACTTTGACGCCGGTCTTCTTGGTGAATTCATCGAATTGGGTTTGCGCCCAGTTGGGCTTGCCGTCATGCAACCCGTCCGCGGCGTAAATCGTGACCACGTCTTCCGCGAAGGCATGCCCCCCAAAAACTATTCCCAGGCCGAACAGCGCACTGATCAACAAGCGTTTCATGGAACTCTCCAACCCTCTTTGAACCTTGCACGGCCATGATTTGCATGCGCGCGTGAAAGATTGGTGACACCCGACAGCGAACTAGCCTGCAACCCCCGTCAAATTTCAGTTTGCCAGTCTGCCTCCTCCGTTGACGCTATTCAACTGGGCCAAGGGAGCGAATAGGTTTTTACGTTGGTGAAACTCTTCATGGCTTCGACCACGCCTTCCTTATAGCCCAGCCCGGAATCCTTGATTCCGCCAAATGGCGACATTTCGATCCGATAACCGGGCACTTCCCAGATATTGACGGTCCCCACCTCCAGCTCGGCGATAAAGCGCGTGATGTATTCGAGTTTCGAGGTGCAGACGCCCGACGAAAGGCCATAGGCGGTCGAATTCGAGATGCGAATGACTTCGGCTATGTCGTTGGGGCAGCGGATGATGGGGATGACCGGGCCGAAGGTCTCCTGATGCACTAGTTCGCAATCGTAAGGCACCTTGTCGACAACCGTCGGTGCGTACAGCGCACCGGTCCTTTTGTTGCCGTGCAGCAGAACGGCCCCCTTCTCGACTGCGTCGACGACCCGCCGCTCGAACAGCTTGGCGGCACCTTCGTGGATCACCGTGCCGACGTCGGTCGCGGGGTCCATCGGGTCGCCTGATTTGAGCTTTTTAGCCTTTTCGAGCACGAGCTGCGAAAACTCGTCTGCCACCTTTTCTACCACAAGAATCCGTTTGACTGCCGTGCAACGCTGGCCGGAATTCTTGGTCGCGCCAGCCACGGCGAGCTCGGCCGCCTTGTCGAGGGCGGCATCTTCCATGACGATCAGCGGATCGTTGCCGCCGAGTTCGAGCACGATGCGGCGATAGCCGGCTTTCTCGGCGATATATTTGCCGACCTTGACCGAGCCGGTGAAGGTAATGAGGTCGCAGTCCGGATCGGTGATCATGGCGTCGCCCATGGTCGAGGGATTACCGGTCACAACCGAAAGCATTTCGGGCGGCAATCCAGCCTCGTAAAGCACGTCCGCGAGCGCCAGCGCCGTGAGCGGCGTCAGCTCGGTCGGTTTGAGCACCACGCGATTGTTGGTAGCGATCGCCGGCGCGAGCTTGTGCGACACCATGTTGAGCGGGTGATTGAACGGCGTAATGGCCGAGATGACGCCGCGCAACGGCGTGCGCGTGGTGAAAATCTTGCGCATCTTCGACTGCGGCGAGATGTCGCAGGAATAGATTTCACCGTCGTCCTTGATAGTAAGTTGGCCAGCGAAGGAATAGACGTCATAGGCGCGGCCTGCCTCGTAAAGCGAATCTTTCCAGCACAGGCCGGATTCCGCGGTGATGATCCGCGCGAAATCTTCCTTGCGGTCGCGCAGCAAGTCCGCGGTGCGCAGCAAAATCTGCTGGCGTTCGTAACGCGTGAGTTTTGGCTTATAGGCCGCCGCCCTGGCGAATGCGGCGCGGACATGCTCGGCGCGCGCCGCCGGCACGGTTCCAACGACGGCGCCGTTATACGGATTACGCACTTCGATCCGCTCGTCAAGGTCGACGTGTTTGCCGGCGATCCGCATGCCCTCGTTGCGAACGGCGGCAGCAGGTTTCGTCTGAATATTCATCGGCGTTCCTCAGGTCACATAATTGAGCGCGACGTCAAAAATATCAAAATTGCGCAGCTTATGGTCGGGCGGCAGCGACAACTCGCGGTTGGCGATCATCGGCACCGTCTGTTCGGTGAGCCCGCCGTGCGAACGTAGCGGCTCGGTGAGCCCGGAGAGATCGTGTCGCGCGCGACTCGTGCCGAGCACCTTGTGGATCGTCGAAAGCACGACAACATCACCGATCCGGTCGGGCGGCAGTTCAAACCGTTTGCAGGCGTCGTCGCGCGACAGCGCCACATCGATGCCTTCGAGCTTCTTGAGCTTGCCGAGAATTTCACCGACGTTCGTTCCAGAGGGCAAATAAACCGTCGCGAAAGACCCGAGCGCGCCGTGATGAGCCACGTATGGATCGGTGATCGGCAGGATGACGCGCGCCTTGTCCTTGCCGAGCCAACTGTCGAACAGATCCTGCAGATAAAGGACGTCCGGCTCGCCGTTTGGCAGATACTTGTCGTTCATGCCATGGTCGGCGGTGAGCACCAGTACGCAACCGGCGGCATCGAGCTCGCCGACGTAGCGGTCCATCATCGCGTAAAACGCATTCGCTAAGAGAGAGCCGGGCGCGGCCTTGTGCTGCACGTAATCGGTGGTGGACAGATACATGACATCGGGCCGCTCGCGTTTGATGATCGACACGCCGGCGGCCATGACGAACTCGGACAATTCCGAAGAATAGACATTCGGCACCGGCATCCCGATCCGGGCCGGCACGTCGGCAATGCCGTTGTCCTTGAGCGTCGCCTTGTCTGACTTCTCCGATGAAAACGCGATGGCGCGGCCGCTGCTAAAATCGAGGCCATGCCCGAGCAGCGTGCGCAGCTTGTCTTTCGCCGTCACCACCGCGACCTTCGCGCCGGCATCGTGGAACGCCGTCATGATGGTTGGTGCGCGCAGGAACTTGGGGTCATTCATCATTACTTCCTGGCCCGTCGCCGGGTCATAGAAGTAGTTTCCCGCGATGCCGTGCACCGCCGGCGGCCGCCCGGTGATGATGGATATGTTGTTGGGGTTGGTGAAGCTCGGGATGACCGAAAGTGCGCGCAGGTTGGCGCCGTCGCGCATTAGGCGCGCGAAATTCGGCGCCAGCCCATTGTCGATGGCGCGCTCGATATAGCCCGGCTCGGAACCGTCGATGCAGACACAGACGGTGGGCGCTTTAGGAAAGCGATAGCTGCGGCCATTGACGACGACACCGGCATCGGCGCGGTTGTAGTTCATGCGAACGCTCCTACGCTGCTTTTGTCGCTTTCAGCGACCGCACGCCCATTTCGTCAAGAATGCCGCGGATCGCGGCGAGAACACCGCGCATGTGCTCCGGATAAAGCCGCCCGATGCAGCCGATGCGGAATGAATCGGCAACCGTGAGCTTGCCCGGATAGATGACGTAACCGCGATCCTTCAGTCGGTCGTAGAAAGTCTGGAACACGAAATTCTTGTCGGCCGGCATACGGAACGTGACGATGATCGGCGCCTGCAGGTGGTCGGGAAGCAGCGGCTCGAAACCAAGCGCTCGCATGCCGTCGATAAGGATCCGGCAATTCTCCGCATAACGCCCGCCGCGTCCGGCGACGCCGCCCTCGGCGTCGAATTCGTCCAGTGCCTGGTGGCAGGCGACGATCACGTGGATCGGCGGGGTAAAGCGGTATTGGCCGGTCTTGGCAAAGTTGGTCCATTGGTCATACAGGTCGAGCACTAGCGTCGTCGCGTTGGCTTTGGTCTTTTCCAAAGCCGCTGTGCGCGCGATGACGAAGCCAAGGCCGGGCACGCCTTCGAGGCATTTGTTGGAAGACGCGGCGACCGCGTCGAAGGTGACGTGCGTGGCATCGAGCGGCAGCGCACCGAAGGCGCTCATGGCGTCGACGAGCAGGCGTTTGCCATGACGTTCGGCGAGCGCCGCGATCTTTTCGACCGGATTGAGAATGCCGGAGGTCGTTTCGCACTGCACCGCGAAAACATGCGTGATCGCGGTGTCGTCTCTAAGCACCGCCTCGACGGCGGCGAGATCGGGCGGCGTATCTTCAGACGTCTCAAGCACCGCGAAGGCCCGGCCGGCGATCTCGCAGATCTTTTTTGCCCGCTGGCCATAAGCGCCGTTGATCAGCAGCAGCACCTTGCCGTCGCGCGGCACGAATGTTGTCAGCATCGCCTCGACCGCGAACGTGCCAGAGCCCTGCATCGGCACCGTGACGAAGTCCTCGGCCCCGTTCAGAATCGCCGGCAGCCGAGTCAGCACCGACTTGTTGATCTTGATGAAAGTCGCGTCGCGCGAACCCAAGTCGTGAACCATGGCCTGTTTGACCGCCTTCGACGTGGTCAGGGGGCCGGGCGTGAGCAGCAGCGGGTCACCGGTCTCGGAGCTGGCGACGATCGGGTGACTGGAGGACATAGAGGCCATTTTTTGATCGATCCGGGCGATGGATCGATGACAGGCTAGCGCCTTTCCCCCTATCGCTCTAATATGTGTTTTAGATATAATCTATAGACTTTATCTATATGAACCTGACCCAGCTCCGTGCCTTTCATGTCGTTGCCCAGGCCGGCGGTTTTTCGCTCGCGGCCCGCACCGAGGGTTTGAGTCAGCCGACGCTGTCAGCGCAGGTGCGCGCGCTGGAGGCCGGCTACGGCGTCGGGCTTTTTGATCGCAAGGGGCGCGGCGTGCAGATGACACCCGCCGGCCAGTCACTCTACGCCGTCACCACCCGCCTCTTTGCGGCCGAAGAGGAGGCGCGCGCGCTTTTAACCGGCGGTCGGGCGCTGACGCGCGGCCACCTGCGCGTCAGTGCCGACAGCGCCTATCATGTCATGCCGATCCTTGCCGCGCTGAAGCAGCGCCACGAAGGTCTCACGTTCTCACTCAAAATTGACAATTCGGCCACTGTGCTCGATCAACTCATCGACCACGGTGCCGACATCGCGGTGATGGCCAAGATGACTTCCGACCCGCGCATTTATTCGATGAAGCTGCGCGAGGATCGGCTGGTCCTGTTCGTACCGCAGGCGCATCCTTGGGCGCGCCAGCGCCGACAGCGAATCGCCGATCTTGCCGGCCGCAACATCGTCATGCGTGAGCGAGGATCGATCACCCGCGAAGTGTTCGAAACGCGGCTCGCTGAGGCCGGCGTCGTACCCGGCTCGGTGATCGATGTCGAGACAAGAGAGGCCGTGCGTGAGGCGGTCGCCGCCGGTTTCGGCATCGGTGTCGTCTTTGACAGCGAATTTGGCAATGACGCGCGCTTTCGTACGATCGAGGTCAGTAACTCCGACCTGACGGTCGGCGAATACGTCGTCTGCCTTCAGGAACGCCGGCGTCTGACCTTGGTGCGCGCCTTTTTGGATATCGCGCGCGAGACTTCGGCTCGCCTGCGGTAGCCGGAGCTCACTGCAAGCGGATCAAGACGAGCCCACAAACGACCGCGACTGCCGCAATGATGCGCGCTTTACGCGGTGGCTCCCTGAGGAACATGACGGCAAGCGCGGCGCCGAACAGCACGCTGGTTTCGCGCAACGCGGCGACGATCGCGATTGGCGCAACCGTCATCGCCCAGATGGCAATCCAATATGAAACAACGGAGAGTCCGCCGCCGAGCAAGCCGGTCGTCCAATAGCTCCGCGCATCCGCCACAATCGACATGCCGCGCCGCGCAAGGGCAAATGCGAGCATGCAACCGGCGGCGCAAATAAAAAGGCACGCGGCATAGGCATGTGGGTTCCCGGCCGTCCGCGCGCCGATGCCGTCCACCAGCGAATATCCGCAGATCGTCATCGCCGTGAAGAAAGCAAAACCGACGGCGCGGCGGTCGACGCGGACGAAATCGCGTCCGCCGTGCGCCGACAACACAAACACGCCGCCCGCCAGCGTGACGATCCCGATCCAGCCTGCGACACTGAGACTTTCTCCGACCACAGTGGTTGAAATCAGCGCCGTCATCAGCGGCGCCGAACCGCGCGCGATCGGATAAACCTGGCTCATATCACCAGTCCGATAAGCCTCAGTTAGACCGATGTAATATGCCATATGCAGGATCACCGAAGTGATAATCCACGGCCAGGCCGCAAGAACCGGAAAGCCGACAATGGGCAACGCCGGCAGCACTACTGCGCCGCCGGCAACCGTGATGATCGCGGTGGTGGCGAAGGGATCGAGCCGCCGTTTAATCAGCGCATTCCAGCTTGCGTGACATGCGGCTGCGAAAAGCACGCCGGTGAAGACGAAGGAATTCATTTCATCCTTTGATCTTTGTGCCGGCAGGGTCATAGAGCGCCCTGAGACTGGCGCGCACCGGCACGAGATCGCCTGCGATATCAATCTCGAATTTTGCGTCAAGAAATGCCGCGTCCACTGCCGCCCCGCCCGTCTTGATAAGCCCAAGCGCCACGACGGCTTGAAGGCTGTGGCCGTAACTCGCCGAGGTCACCTCGCCAGCCGGCGCGCTGTTACGCAGGATCAGTTCGCCGCCATACGCCAGCGGCGAGTCTGATGATAAGGCGACGAAACTAATGAGTTGCTTCGTGGTTGGCTTGGCCTTGGCGGCTACGAGCGCATTGCGGCCGATGAAGTCGCCTTTATCGAGCTTGACCGCAAAGCCCAAGCCCGCCTCGTAAGGCGTCACGTCGGGCGACAACTCGCGTCCCCAGGCTCGGTAGCATTTTTCCAGGCGCAGCGACTCAATGGCATAATAACCGGCATCACGCACATCCACTTCTGCGCCCACCTGCATAATCGCGTCGTACACGCCGGTTGCCATTTCAACCGGCACGAACAGCTCCCAGCCCAACTCGCCGACATAAGTTCGCCGCGCGGCGAGCACATTGGCGTGGCTGATAGCGATCTCACGCATCGTGCCGAATGGGAAAGCTGTGCTGGCGAGCGGTGTCTTCGTCAGGTGCTGCAGCAAGTCGCGCGAGCGCGGCCCCATGACGGCGATGACAGCATAGGCCGAGGTCACATCGGTGAGAAAAGCATGCGCGTCCTCCGGTAGGTTACGATTGATCCAGGCCGCGTCACGCGTGGCCTGCGCCGTGCCGGTAACGATAAGGAAACGATCATGCGCGATGCGCGCAACCGTCACATCGCTCTCATAGGTGCCGCGCTCATTAAGCAGGCCGGTATAGACATTGGCCCCGACCGGGACATTCATGTCGTTGGCGCATAAGCGCTGGAGCACCGTTTGTGCGTCGCGGCCCTGCAGTAGAAATTTGGCAAACGACGTGAGATCAAACACCGCGACGGCACTGCGCGCGGCCTCATGCTCCGCGGCGGCGAATGCAAACCAATTTTGCCGGCCGAGCGAATAGTCAAGCGTCGCCTCTTCCTGCGACGGAGCGAAAAAATTCGGCCGTTCCCAGCCCATTTTCGAGCCGAAGACCGCGTGCTTGCTCGCCAGCCGCTCATAGAGTGGTGACCGGCGGAACGGGCGGACCGAGGTAAGCTCGCGATTCGGCCACGGCATCATGTAATGCAGGCCGAGCACTTCCCTGACTCGGTCGTGCAGTAGCATGTCGTTGTCGTAAAAGCGCGCGAAACGCCGAATATCGACCGGCCACAGATCGAGCGTCGGCTCGCCTTCAACGATCCACTCGGCTAGCGCGCGGCCGGCACCGCCACCCGATGCGATGCCGATCGAATTAAAGCCGGCTCCCACGAAGAAGTTCTTCAGTTCGGGCGCTTCCCCCATGATGAAATTGTTGTCGGGCGTGAAGCTTTCCGGCCCGTTCATGAATGTCTTGATTTCGGCTGTCTCCAGCGCCGGCAGCCGAATGAGCGCATTCTGCATCAGGATCTCGAACTGGTCCCAGTCGTCTGGCAGCATGCCGAATTCGAAATTCTCCGGGATCCCGTCCACGGCCCAAGGTTTGGCCTGTGGCTCGAAGCCGCCCACCAGCAGGCCGCCGACCTCTTCCTTCACGTAGATGTAGCCGTCCGGATCGCGCAGCACCGGCAAATCCGGATGCACGCCGTCGATACGGCCGGTAACGATGTACATGTGCTCGGCCGAATGCAGCGGCACGGCAACGCCGCATAGGCGGCCAACCTGCTTCGCCCATTGCCCGGCGCAATTCACGACAATGTCGGCCTTGATGTCGCCCTTGGTGGTCGCAATGCCGGTGACCGCGCCGTTGCGCGTGCGGATCGCCGTCACCCGTGTCTGCTCGAAAATCCTGGCGCCGCTCACGCGCGCGCCTTTCGCCAGCGCCTGCGTAATGTCGGCCGGATTGACCTTGCCGTCGAGGGGAAGCCAAAGTGCACTGACGAGATCGTCGGTGCGCATGATCGGATAGCGTTCCGCCGCCTGTTTGATTGAAATGAGTTCGCAGGCAACGCCCTGCGCGGTCGCCGCTGAGGCGATGCGCCTGAACAACGCCGCCCGTTCCGTTGTGCGCGCGACCAGAACGGAGCCGCATTGCTTCCACCCGGTCGCCTGGCCGGTTTCCGCTTCGAGCCGAGAGTAAAGGTCGGCGGAATATTGAACGAGGCGCGTCATGTTCTGGTGCGCCCGCAACTGCCCGACCAGGCCGGCGGCGTGCCAGGTGGTGCCGCAGGACAGCCGGCCCTGCTCGAGCAGAACCACATCGCGCCAACCGTGCTTGGTCAGGTGATAGGCGACCGAGCACCCCATGATGCCGCCGCCAATGATGACGACGCGCGCGGAATCGGGAATGCCGGATGCGGCCATCACTTTGATGCCTGGCGAGGAAGCGGGTCAGGACCGGCGAGCGCCCTGTCACCGTTTCAATTTAGCGAGCGAACGATGAATATGCGCGCACGACTCGTGTATATACATCCCTTTTGAACGGAACGACAAGTTGAGGTACCAACGAAAGCCGCTCCCAGCGCCAACGATCGAATTTCGACTGCTGGCCATCGCGCACCGACGTGACATCAATTTCGTGGTCGGCAACGCTAAAGCGAAAGGCGAACCGTTTTTGCTTCTGGCCGCGTTATTTAGGGAGACGATGCTCCGCCAGGCCTGCATACGGCGGAAAATCGTAAGTTATCCAGTCCGTTTCGCCGAAAACTTCGGGTTTCGATACGCCGGTATCTCAAAAAACTCGCGCCGCGCGGCAGCGAAAAGCTCCTCCCCTTCGTCAATCCCGCCTTGTGGCATTTGCCACTCAAACGCCGGCTGAATGGTTTCCGGACCATCGCCCGCGAATTGGCGGGCCAACAAGACCTGACCGCATATATTGGAGAGCGCAATTCCAACATTATTCCGAAACGGTTTTGCCATCACGTTTCGAGACCATGCTTGGAAGGCCGCGATATTGCTCGCTGACAATCGAGACTATCTTCAAATATTTCACAATTTAATTGAGAGTGGTGACGACTGGATCATTAGCCCACAAGAGTACAACGGGCGGTACGACACCCGCTGGAGCGACGGCGGCTAACTTTCGGACATTCAATGTGTTTCACCTCCAGCTCACACTCTCCATCATGGGTGCGATGCTTAAGCGCCGTTGCTGCATTTTGTGGATTCGCTTTGCGCCACGGATGGCCTTGTATCGTTGTCAGCAGTCTGATTTGCACTGGGGGCATCTTATTGCCGATCATTTTATTTCATGCAAATGGCGCCCCGCGGCGTAATGAGATCCCCTTTACCACTCGACCGCCGCGCAAAACTAGCGCTCACGTGGATCGAGCGCGTCGCGCAAGCCGTCGCCGATCAAATTGAACGACAAGACACTCAAGAAAATTGCGAGGCCTGGCCAAATCGCCATCCATGGAGCGGTGGTCAAGAAACGCTGCGCGGAATTCAGCATCGATCCCCACGACGGGTCAGGTGGCTGCTGACCCAGCCCAAGGAAAGACAAGGCGGCTTCGGCAATGATGGCGGTCGCAATCGATAGCGTCGCCTGGACCAAGATTGCCGGAAAGATATTCGGCAGAATGTGCACCAAGGCGATGCGCCAGTTTGGATTGCCAATCGCGCGCGCAGCCTCGATATATTCCTCCACCTTTACCTGCATGACTTGGCCGCGCGTCAGTCGCAAAAAGACCGGCGTGGTGGTGATACCAATCGCAATCATCGCATTGCCGAGGCTGGGTCCGAGAAAGGCCGCGAGCGCGATGGCGAGGATAATAAAGGGACAGGCGAGCATGGCGTCGGTCATGCGGGAGAGCAACCCGTCGAGGAAGCCGCCGCCATAGCCGGCGGTGAGTCCAAGTGGCACACCGATCGAGAGTGCAATTGAAACCGAAATAACGCCGGCAAAAAGCGAGGCGCGGGTACCATAGACGACGCGCGAAAACACGTCGCGGCCGACGTCGTCGGTGCCGAAGAGGTGGGCGAGCGATGGCGCCTTACGTACCGCCGACCAGCTCTGCACTATCGGATCATACGGAGCGATCAGCGGCGCCAGCACGGCGAAGGCGACGAACAACCCGATCACGAACAAGCCAAAAATAGCGCCCTTTCGCCGCAGCAGACGACGCCAGGCCCGCATCGCCGGGCTTTCGACGGCCGTGCGATCGAGCAGCAAAGCGGCCTGTGAGACCTCCGCCATGTCAGCCACGCAGCCGCGGATTGACCAGGTGGTAAGCAATGTCGGCGAGCAGGTTGAGCACGATGAACATGGTCGCCGTCACCAACACAACACCCTGCACCACGGCGTAATCGCGGTTGAACACCGCATCGACGACCAATTTGCCGAAACCCGGAATCGTGAAGATTTGCTCGGTGAGGACCGCGCCAGACAGCAGCGTGCCGAATTCGAGCGCGCCGAGCGTGATGACGGGGGTTAGCGCGTTGCGCAACGCATGCCTAATGATGATGCGACGCTCGAGTAGCCCTTTGGCCCGGGCCGTGCGCACGTAGTCGCTTTCCAGCACCTGCAACATTGCGCTGCGCGTGTGGCGCATGAGTATCGCTGCGATGGCGTTGCCGAGGACGAACGCCGGCATGATCGTCGAGGCAAGGCTCGCTTCCCAGTCCTCGCTCAGTCGCACATAGCCGGAAGCCGGAAGCCAGCCGAGCTGAACCGAAAAGAGAAAGATCATCATGATGCCGAGCCAAAAATTCGGCGTGGAGATGCCCCACAAAGCGAAGGCATTGGCGGCATAGTCCCAGACCGTGTTCTTTTTTACCGCTGCGATTACGCCCGCCGAAATGCCGATGCTCAGCGCGATAATGATCGCCATCGAGGCGAGTTGCATCGTCACTGGCAATTTTTCGAGAATCAGCTTGAGCACGGGCTCCTTGACCCGCATCGATTCGCCGAGATTTCCCGAAAAGACGCCCTTCACCCAATAGATGTATTGCAGCGGCAACGGTTGATCGAGCCGGTATTGCTTGCGAATTTGCTCGATGACCTGGGGGTCACTCTCCTCGCCCGCCATGACCAGGGCCGGATCGCCCGGCAACAATTGCTGCAGCGAGAAAATCAGCACCGACACGAAGAACAGCGTCGGAATGAGCTGCAGCAATCGCTTGCCGATAAATTTCAGCATCTGTCGTGAATCGTCCTGTCTCCCTTGAGCGGAGCCGGATTTACTTGAACTTGAGACCGACGACGCGCACGAGCCCATCCGGCATCTGCGTGTAACCTTCCAGGCGCGCGGTGTGCGCGATCAGGATGCGCCGGTGATAAAGGTAGATGATCGGATCGTCCTCGAGCAGGATTTTCGTCAGCTTCGCATAGATCGCCATACGTAGCGCGGGATCCGAGGGAATACGCGATTGGTCGAGCAGTTTGTCAACCTCGGGATTGCAGTAACCAGAGTAATTCAGCGGCGCCTTGCACTTGGCAAAGCTATAAAGATTGCCGTCGGGATCGGTGCGCCCACTCCAGGCCAGCAGGTATGCTTGGTACTGCCCCGCCTCCCCCTGCTTGAGCGAGGTGGCGAATTCGGTGACTCGGATTTTCATGTCAATGCCGACGTCGGCGGCCATCGACTGGATCACTTCGGCAACGGCATGAATTTCGGCGCCGGCGGGAACCATGAAGTCAACCGAAATGCGGCCGGTCACTCCTGCCTCTTTCAGCAGCGCCTTCGCCTTTTCGACGTCGCGCCCCTGAACGGGGAAGCCCTTCTGATAATAGGGATGTTCGGGGCTGACCCACTGGTTGCCCGGAACAAACTCGCCGTTGAATACGACCTGCGTGAGCGCCTTGCGGTCGATCGCAAGGTTCAGCGCCTGTCGCACCTTCGCCGATTGCCCAAGAGGGCCTTTGGCGGCGTCGCCTTTGCCGACATTGATGTCCATGCCCTGATAACCGAGCTCAAGCGAGCTGGCGAGCCGCAGGTTGCTGTCGGCGCGGACGGCCTTGATGTCGGTGGCGAGCAGGCGCTCGATCAGGTCGAGCCCGCCGGATTTGAGACTGGCGAGGCGAACCGTGGCATCGACGATCGGCAAATAGACGATGCGGTCTATGAAAACATTCTTCGCGTTCCAATAACCAGCATATTTTTCCACAACGATGCGGTCCTGCGCGATCCGCTCGACGAATTTATAAGGCCCGGCGCATATCGGATGCAGTCCGAACTTGTCACCTTCCGCCTTGGCCACTTTCGGCGAGACCATCATGCCGGCGCGATCCGTCAATAGCGCGATCAGCGGCGCGAACGGCGCCTTCAAAACGAGCTTGATCGTCAGCGGATCAACGACTTCGACATGGTCAACTGCGGCAAGCTCCGGCTTGCGGAACGAGCCGGTCATGGTCATGTGCCGCTCGAGCGAATACTTTGCGGCTTCGGCGTCGAACTTCTCGCCATCCTGGAACGTCACGTTCGGTCGCAGCTTGATAGTGACCGTCTTTCCGTCCGGCGACGTCTCATGCGACAGCGCAAGCTGTGGAACCACGTCAAGATGCTCATTAATGTCGAACAGCTTGTCGCAGATCGAGGCAAAGACGATCCGCCCCACATAAGTGCGGGCGAGTGTCGGATCGAGGATGTCGGGATCCTCGGCGAGCCCGATGCGCAACGTGGTCTCAGCCTGTGCGGTCGCGGCAGCCAAAGACAGCAACGCCGCCGAAACGGCGACCTTGAATGCGTTCATCGTGGTTCCCCTCGCGGCTTCGGCAGCCTTGTTTGGCAGCCCTCAATACGGCTTCGTAATATTAGCAACACCAGCCTTAGCCCGTACATCCATATTGCGAAAGGCCGCCATCAGGCCCTCCAATTCCGGGGCGATGCGGGAGCCGCGCAACGACTCGAACGGCGGCAACCCGCCGACGCGGTGGCAGGCGGCGGCATGCCCTTTTGCGTCAAACAGAAGCGCCGGAGCCTCGGTTCGGCAGCGCTCAATGACAAAGGGGCAGCGGGTATGGAACCGGCATCCCGGCGGCGGCGCCACGGCGCTCGCAAGCTCGCCGTGCAGGATTATGCGTTCCCGGCGCACCTTTGGATTCGGCACCGGGATCGCCGACAGTAGGGCGCGGCTGTAGGGATGTTTCGGCGACGCGAACAGCTCGTGCGCCGGGGCCAATTCGACGATCTGGCCCAGATTCATCACCGCCACCTTGTTAGCGATGTGTTTGACCACCGCGAGATCGTGCGAAATGAAGATGTAGGTCAGACCGAAGCGCTGCTGCAGGTCGCGCAGCAGGTTGAGCACCTGGGCGCGGATGGAGACGTCGAGCGCCGACACCGGCTCGTCGCAGATGATGAGCCTCGGCTCAACGGCGAGTGCGCGCGCGATCGCGATACGCTGGCGTTGCCCTCCGGAAAATTCGTGCGGGTAGCGCTGCGCGGCAAACGTCGGCGACAAGCCGACCAAGCGCAGCAGCTCGGCAACGCGTTGCTGACGGCCAACAGCCGGGACGACATCGTGCAGGAACAACGGCTCGACCAGGATTTGCTCGACGGTCATGCGCGGATTGAGAGAAGCGTAAGGATCCTGGAAGATCAGCTGGGCATGCCGGCGAAAGCCGCGCAGCTCGTTTTCCTTAAGTCTGGTAATGTCGCGGCCATCGAAGACGATGCGGCCTTCCTGCGGCTCGATTAGGCGAAGCACCAGGCGGCCAAGCGTGGTCTTGCCGCAGCCCGATTCACCCACGAGGGCAAAAATATCGCCAGCTTCGAGCACGAAGCTGACGCCGTCGACCGCCTTCACTGCTGAAATCGGACGCCCGAACAACGACCGTTCCACGACAAAGTGTCGCTTGAGATTCTCGACTTCGAGCAGCGGTTTCATGCGACGTTCTTTTCGAGTGGTGCATAAAAACACCGCGACCAACGCCCGGCATCAATCTGGACGATAGGCGGTCGTTCGTCGTGGCAGCGCGTGTCAGCAAAGGGGCAGCGCGGTGCGAACCGGCATCCGACGGGCAGTGTTGCCAGCTCTGGCACCATACCTTTGATCGCCGCAAGCTCATCGGCCTGCTGATCAAGCCGCGGCGTCGAGCCGAGAAGGCCGACCGTATACGGATGCTGCGGCCGCTCGAACAGTTGTGCCGTCGGTGACCGCTCCACGATCTCGCCCGCATACATGACCGCGACCTCGTCGCAAATTTCGCCAATCACGCCAAGATCGTGCGAAATGAGGATGATGGCGGCACCGGACTGCGCCTTGAGGTCGCGCATCAGGTCGAGTATCTGCGCCTGGATAGTGACGTCGAGCGCGGTCGTCGGCTCGTCGGCGATGAGCAATTGCGGGTCGCAGGCGAGCGCAATCGCGATCATCACCCGCTGGCGCATGCCGCCCGACAGCTTGTGCGGATATTCGTCATAGCGCTGCTCGGGCGACGGAATCCTGACGCGCGCAATCAGCTCAATGGTCTTGGCCTTTGCCGCTTGCGGCGACAGATCACGATGGCGGATGAGGGTTTCGGCAATCTGCTCGCCGATGGTGAGACTTGGATTGAGCGAAGTCATCGGCTCCTGGAAGATCATTGTGAGCCGGTCGCCGCGCAGGTCCCGCATTTCGTGATCGGCAAGCTCAAGCAGATTGCGGCCATCAAAAACGACCGAGCCGCCGACTTTGGCGTTGGACGCAAGCAGCCGCATGATGGTCAGCGCGGTTACGCTCTTGCCGCAGCCGGATTCGCCGACAATGCCGAGAGCGGCGCCGTATGCGAGGCTCAGGTTGACGCTGTCGACGGCGTGGGTGACGCGACCGCGATCACCGTGGAACTGCACTGTGAGATCGGAAATCTCAAGCAGTGCGGGCGGACTCATGTCTGCGCTTCCGCCGCGAGCGCATGCTGGATCCTGGCTTCGATAATTTCGCGATCCGTGATCCCTACAGGGTCTTTGTGACTCGGCAGGAATTTCATGAAGGGCACGAACCGCTCGCGGCTCACATGCTCCAAGCGATCGAGTTCGGCGAGCGGATCGGGATGATCGTCGACGCGCAGGCTAAGGTCGGGCCAGTCTTCTGCCCCTTGGATGAGCAGCGCTGCCGATTGCCTGCCCCGCTTGTCGCCGCCCGCGGCTTCACCCGCCTGCATCGCCGCGATCAGGCGGCGCGCAAACGGCAGCGTCGCGTGCGCGTGGAACGCCGATGTTGTTGCGGCAATAACATCGGCACTGGCGAGCATGTTGCCGGCGACCGAAAGGTTGGATTCAGAGATCGCGCCGCACCAATCTACGCAGGCGCTTCCCGTATGCGCCGCGGCTCTGCCGTGCCGGTCCATGATATGCAATTGACGGTGGTCGCGACCGTCGTCTGCAGCAATGAGCCGCGAAACCACCTCGGCAGCCGGCTGGCGCTCTTGCAGTTGCGTCAACCCCTTTGTACCGAAAAACGGATTGACCAATGCCTGCGTCGCCACTGCCCCAACTCCTGCTCGAGCAAAGGGCACAAGCGACCCTACGGCAAAGAATCGCGTGGCGACTACAATTCCGAATTTTCCATGTTCCGCGTCGCGAGCGATGATCGACCACGTCATTTGACGATCCTTCAAGTCAAATTTATGCGGCAGATAATTCGCCCACGATGACATCTGGACGGCTTGCCGACAACATTGAAACAACACGCTGTTTATTCAAGTGAAAATGTCCCTTTCGACAACGTGACAGAGACCTATTGACGACCCTGATGCGGGGCGCCTGACGCGTCAGGTTCCGTAAACCGTCATTCTGCGAATGCGCCTTGATCTCTTTCGGTCCGAAGTAGCGTCAGTGTTTCGTTTTGCCGAATTGAGTACGACGGCAAGTACAACATGAACCGAAGCGCGCCCGTTAAGTAACTAAAATATCAACGCTTTCTCTGAGGGGCTTACCTCTCCATCATGGGTGCGATGCTGAAGCGCCGTTTTATCATTTTGTCTGTCGTTTGAATTGGGATCCTAACTTTTAATACGGAGTCTGCGCCGTTGACAATTCCCTTGCCGTGCGGCTCGACTTTGGCGAGGCATCACGTGTGACGATGCCCTAGTCGCCGCGGCCGCATTGCGACCTGATGCGGCTAGTCTCGGACAGATTAAGTCGACCCTGCTCATCGACAACCACCCCGTAATCGCGCCGCGCTTCCTCCGCCGTGATCAGGCCGTCTAATACATCGTCGAGGACGTGCTGCGGATCGCGGGCGTGCGGGTCGCCAAAACCGCCGCCGCCAGGCAACTTCAATCGAATGGCATCGCGCGACGGCACGGTTTGCCGTCCTTTCGGCCGGATAGGGCGACCGGATCGCAGGGCCACCTCACCCGGCGCGCCCGGTCGGCCGCCATTGCGGCCGCGGGCGGGATTGCGCACACGCTCGAAATTGCACAACAGGGCTATCGGGTTGGCTCCGGCGCCGCCAAGCTCAATGACCTGGCCAAGGCCGCCGCGGTGCGTACCGGCACCGCCGGAACCCTCGCGGAATTCGCGGCGGTAGAACACCACCGGCGCCACGCTTTCTGTAGCCTCGATCGGGATGGTGCGCACGCCGGAGGGAAAGGCCGTCGCACTCAGCCCGTCCTTCTCCGGGCGAGCGCCGGCGCCGCCGCAATGGAAAATCACCGTGCTGAACTGCGCGAGCGCATTGGCGTCGGTGCCTTCGGCGACCTCATCCACCAGCGAGCCGCCGCCGAAAATCTGCGGATTCCATAGCGACGAAGCGCCTTCGGCTGGGACACCGCCCGAGATCACTTGATGTAGGCAGCCGAACACGACGTCGGGCAGCATGTGCCCAACGGTATGGCGCGCCGCGACCGGCCAAGGACGATTCACATTGAGCACGCAGCCCTCCGGCGCGCTGACCGTGATCGGCGCCAGTGAGCCGGCATTGTTCGGCACCTCGGGCGCGACCAGGCATTTCACTCCAAACGCCGTGTACGCGAGGCAGTAATTGTACACGACGTTGATGCCGTAGCTTGACGCCGGCGAAGTGCCCTCGAAATCGACATGAATGCCATTGTCGGAAATGGTCATGGCGGCGTTAAGGATGAGCGGCTTGTCGTAGCCGTCCATGGTTAGGCTGTTTCGGTATATGCCCTTCGGCAGAGCGCGGATGCGGGCGAGCGTCGCCTCGTGCGAAGCCTCGACGATGGTCTCGCCGAGGCGATCGAGGTTGGCGATCTCGAATTCGTCCATCATGCCTACCAGTCGCCGGCTGCCTTCATCGTTGCAGGCGGCGCAAGCATAAATATCGCCCTCAACCTGCAGCGGTTCGCGCACATTGGCGCGCACCAGCCGCAACAGATCCTCGTTCATGCGGCCCTCGCGGGCGAGCGGCATGATCGGAATGGCGAGCCCCTCCTCGAACACCTGGCGTCCGTCAGGACCCATGCCGAGGCCACCGATATCGACGACGTGGATGGTGTTGGCGAACAGCCCGACCGCCTCGCCGCGATAGAAGCTCGGCGTCACCACGGTGATGTCGTGCAGATGGCCGGAGGTGAGCCATGGATCGTTGGTGATGTAGTGATCGCCGGGCTTCATACTCTTGAGCGGAAAGACCTCGAGGAAATATTTGACACCGTTGGCCATGGAATTGACGTGACCCGGCGTGCCGGTGATGGCCTGCGCCAGCATGCGGCCGTGCCGGTCGAAGACGCCGGCGGACAGGTCGCCGGCCTCGCGCACCGAGGTACTGAACGCCGTGCGCAGCATGGTCTGCGCCTGCTCCTCAACCACCGCGATCAGGCGGTTCCACATGATCTGGTTGTGGATCTGGGCCAGCGCCGTATTGGGTCGAGCAACCATAATTCAGGCCTCTCGGCGGATAAGCTCAATGTAACCGAAGCGGTCGATGCGCGCATCGAACAGCGTGCTGACGATGGTCGAGGTGTCGTCTTCAGCAATCACCGCCGGTCCCCTGATGCGAACACCCGGCGCCAGATCACCGCGCCAATAGACCGGAACGTCCTGAAAATCCGCAATTGCCGGATCGACCACGGGCCGCCGCGACCGCGGTTTGGCCTCAGTCGGCTTCAGTGGCGTGGCAGCCGCGAGTTCGCCTTCCGCAGGCGCGGCGACGGAGATGACCCAGCTCAAAATCTCAATCTCGACGCCCGGAATTGAACGGCTATAAAGATTGCCGTAGGCTTCCTCGAACAGCCCCGTGATGGTGACGCGGTCCGCGGCGGTCAAATCACGAATGGGCAGCGGTACCGCGATCTCGTGGCCTTGACCGCGATAGCGCATGAACGCCGAGCGCTGTTCGCTGAGCTCTGCGGAAGGCACACCACGCCGCACGATTTGCTCGGCCTCGGCGCGCATTTCGCCGAAAAGACGGTTTGCCGCTGCCGCGTCGAAGCTGGAAAGATGCATCAACCGGCCGCGTACGATTTCGTAGGCGACCGGCGCACGCAGCAGTCCGATGGCCGAACCGACGCCGGCATTGGACGGGATGAGCACTTGCGCAATGCCCAGCTTCTCGGCGACGCGCGCGGCATGCAGCGGCGCGGCGCCGCCGAATGCGATCAAGGTGCGTGAGCGAAGGTCCTTGCCGCTCTCGATCGCGTGGACGCGCGCCGCGTTCGCCATATTCTCGTCGACGATTTCGCTGATGCCGAGCGCGGCGTGCTCCGTTGAGAGGTCGAGCCGCCGACCGATGCAGTCGGCGATTGAGCGCTGGCCGGCGGCGAGATCGAGGCTCATTTTTCCGCCCGAAAACGTCTGCGGATCGATGCGGCCGAGCACGAGGTCGGCATCGGTGACGGTAGGCTCGCTGCCGCCGCGGCCATAGCAGACCGGACCTGGCTCCGAGCCGGCGCTGTCGGGGCCGACGGCGATGCGTCCAAGGGCGTCGACGCGGGCGATCGAGCCGCCGCCGGCGCCTATCTCGACCATCTCGATGACCGGGATGCGTAACGGAAGCCCACTGCCCTTGAGGAAACGGTAAATGCGCGCCACCTCGAAAGCGCGCGCGGTCTGCGGCCGCGCCTTGTCGATCAGGCAAATCTTCGCGGTCGTTCCGCCCATATCGAACGAGACGACCTGGTCAAGCCCGTTTTGCCGCGCGATGCAGGCGGCAAAAATCGCGCCGCCCGCCGGCCCGGATTCGACGAGGCGGACCGGAAACCGCACGGCGGTTTCGGTCGTGGTGATGCCGCCGCCCGACGTCATCAGCAACATCGCGCAGCGAAAGCCGGCGCGCTGCAGCTCGCTTTCGAGGCGCCCGAGATAGCGCCCCATCAACGGCTGCAAATAGGCGTTGGCGCAGGCGGTCGAGAAGCGCTCGTATTCGCGCATCTCCGGCGAGACATTGGACGAAAGCGTCACCGCGACATTGGGCAGCCGTCTGGCGATAGCTTCGCCAACGCGGCGCTCGTGGTCCGGATTGGTAAAACTATGCAGCAGCCCCACCGCAACAGCCTCGACATTCTGCGCGGCGAGCACATCGATGGCACGAGATATACTCTCTTTGTCGAGCGGCGTGAGAACTTCACCTTGCGCGTCGATCCGCTCGCGGATCGGCAGCCGCAACCGGCGCGGAACCAAAGGCGGCGGCAGTTCAATATTGACATCGTATTGCTCGAAGCGGTTTTCGTGGCGGATCTCGATCACGTCGCGGAAGCCTTCGGTCGTCAGCAGCGCCGTCTTGGCGCCCTTGCGTTCGATCAGCGCATTGGTGGCAAGTGTCGTCCCGTGAATGATCAGAGTGACATCGCCGGGCTTTATGCCGGCCAAGGCCATGACGGAACGCACGGCCGTGAGCACGCCCTCTTCCGGCGTGCGCGACGTGGTCAAGTTCTTGGCCGTATAGCGCCGGTCGCCGACCTCGAGCGCGACGTCCGTAAACGTGCCGCCGATATCGACGCCGAGCCGGATTGCAGGTGACGACGGCAAGGAATTCAACGGGCGGCGCGACCAAGGCGCCGCCCCTCCACTGTTGTTAATGATGCCAACCCTTCATCGGATATTCTAGCTTTGCGGTGGCGCGATTTTCCGGCCAGACTGAGACATATTGCTTTCCCTGCAACTGAACGAGGTATGTTGCCGACAGGGTATTTTGACCGGTCTCGTCGAACTTTACACCGCGGTAGCCAATCATCAAATGATCCGGGCTGAGATTGGTCGCCTTGAGCGCGGCCTGGATCTTGGCGGGCTCGGTCGAACCGGCGCGGTTGATGGCGTCGGCCAAAACGAAAAATCCTGGCATCCAACACGCGCTGGTGTCGTCGAGGTCGCGGCCGTATTTCGCTTTGAACATCTGATTGATGACGTAGCTGTTGCTGACCGGCTTGCCGATGTCGAAGGCGCTGCGGTTGACCGCGCCTTGCGCGAGGTCGCCGACATTGGGAATGAACGTCGGATATCGGCTGCCGCTTATTGCATACAATCCTGCATACAATTCGGTGAAATCGCCGGATTCTTGGGCAGCGGCGGCGGAGATCTTGCAAGTCGCTGGGAGGCAACAGTACGATGAGCGGCACGAAAGCTATCAAAAGCGTCTACGCTAATGCGCAGAAATAACATGATTTTTACCCTTGGTTCTTGCACTTCATCATAGGGGTGATGCTAAAGCGCCGTTGCAGCCTTTGTGGGCTCATTTTTTTCCATCAAACAGTTGAGCGGCCGGCACGCGATTAAAAATCAAGCTTGTCCTGAACCGCCGCGAGGCCGGCCTTGGCGCAAGCCTCGTCCTTGTCGCCGCCGGTAGCGTTCGAGACGCCGACCGCACCGAGCGTCGAGCCGCCCGACTGGATAACCAAGCCGCCAGCCACCATCACCACGTCAGGCATATTGGCAAGGGCACGGTTGATCTCTCCCGTTTCCACCATTTTGGCAAGATCACCAGTGTCGCGCGTAAAGGCGAGCGCCGTTTTGGCTTTATCCCTCGCAATGCGCAGGCCCAGAGATCCAGCGAAGCGATCGCGCACCACGACAAGCGGCACACCGAAGCGGTCGATCACCACCACGGCAACTTGGAAGCCATCCTTGCGGCATTGCTGCAACGCCGCCCGCGCCAGATCGAAGGCCACGTCAGGCGCCAATGACTTGTAGGTGATAATGCCTTCGGCCGCTTGTGCCGGCAGTGTCACCAGCGACAGCGCCGCAGCCAAGATGGTCCGCTTCACATGATCCTCCCACTATGGCCGTACGTTCATGGCCGGATGTAGCTCCAGCCCTGCTCTTGCAATTCGGTCAGCCGTACGACGCCGGCCGGCACAACCTTTGCTTCGGGAACGATTGGAATCGCGTGGCCCTCGCGCTTTTCCATTCCCGCCTTGGTGTTGCCGCAAGCGGAAAAATTCACCGATGAGGGAAAGCTGCCATTCTTGATGCGCGTGATGCGATCTTTCACCGGCGATTTGTCTTGCCGCAGCATGTTCAGTCCCGGTCCGTAGGCGACGACCTCGACCTGCACCTGCTCGCCCTTGCCGTGGTAATATTCCATCAGATTCGAAACGTTATTGAGCGTGAGGTTCATGACGGCGGGATCGTCCTGATCCACCTGGAAGACGACCCGATGCGGTTTGGCGCTGTCGGCTGCGTGGCTCGGCGTTGCGATGGTCAGGCCGGCGAGCGCTGCGGCAACGGCCAGAACACGTAGCAGATGTCTCATGTCACTTCTCCCTCATGGCTCACGGACGCACCAGCGTATAGCCTTTCTCGATCAACTCCAGAATGCGCCCAACCCCGACCTGCACCCGCACGGCCCGCGGATTGAGGTCCACGCGCTTTCCGGTTTCGCGTTCAATCGTGTCGACCGTGTTCATGCAAACGTCGAAGCGGACTCCCTGCGAGATCAGGCTGTCGACTCGCGCGCGATTGGGGCCGTCCAGGCGTAGCAGATCGATGCCCGGGCCGAAGGCGACGACCTCGATCGCTATCCTGTCGGGACTGTAGGCCGTCAAGAGATTGTAGGCGACGCTAAGCACCAGTGCTTGCTTTTCTTTGGCCCGGTCGGAGAGCTGCAACACCAGATGGTGCTCGGCGAACGGTTTGTCGGGCAGCGGCGGCGTTTGCGCCGCGGCAGGTGACAGCAGGGCCACCGCGAACGCCACGATCGGCGCAAACTTGGTAAGCGAGACGGACATGTGCGTCCTCTATCCGGAAATCCCCGGATTATTCGACACGCCTTTGAGTGTGACCTGATTGAGTTTCTTCGGCCTCGCCGTTTTTTCGCGGCGCAGATAATTGGAGAAGACCTCCCACACCGGCTTACCCTGCTGCGGGTTGACCGAGGCCCAGCCGGCGACCTTATAAGTCATTGTCGCAACAAGCTTTTGGCCATTGTCGAGCGTCAGGTCGGAAATGCGCTTGCCCACAGGTTCGCTCGGCGCGCAGGCATAGTCCATGCCGCCGACGCGCACCATATCGCCGCCCTGCTGATAGTACGGATCGGGATTGAACAGGTTGTCACAGACGTCTTCCATAACCGCCTTGAGCTGGGCCCCGGTCATCTCCTGGACATAGACTTCCGGATAGGTGATCGCCGTCTCTGAAAGTATGTCTTCCATCGTGATCGGCTCGCCCGGCAGCAGCGTATTGCCCCAGCGAAAGCCCGGCGACAACGCCAGCTCCACGTCGAGCTCGTGGCGCAAGGCGTCGCAGATCAGCTGATCCATCGTGCCATTGAAATTGCCGCGCCGGTACAAGAGATCGCCGCTGATCGCGAGCTTTTCCGCGAACTTGTCGGCGTAGGGCTTGCGCACCCGATCTATGAGCGCCTGCATGTCCGCATCCGCCTTCAGCAGCCCGGCATAGACCGGCAGCAGATGATAGCGCACGTCCTTGACGGCACCCTTGGCGAGATCGAAGTCGAGAACGCCCAGGAACTTTCCGCTCGATCCGGCATTGCTGACCAGCGTCTTGCCGCCGGCATTGGCGACCGTGACCGGCTGCGGCACGGCATCATGCGTGTGGCCGCCGAGAATGACGTCGATGCCGGTGACGCGGCTGGCGAGCTTGAGATCGACATCCATGCCATTGTGCGACAGCATGATGACCGCATCCACCTTGTCGCTCTGGCGCAGGCCATTAACGACCTTCTGCAGGTCCGCGTCGCGGATGCCGAAAGTCCAATCGGGCGTAAAGCGCTTGGGATGCGCGACCGGTACATAAGGAAAGGCCTGGCCGACGACGCCGATGCGGAAGCCGCTGACCTCCTTGACGGTTGCCGGCTTGAAGGCGCGGCCGCTCGCCTTGTCGAAGGCCGGCGCATCGTTGAACGCGGCTTCTTCAGTCAGGAACACGTTCTGCGCCAGGAATTCGCCCTTGAAGCGCTTGAGATTGGCGCGCAGCTTTTCTTCGCCATAGGTGAATTCCCAGTGCCCGGTCATGGCCTCGATGCCGAGGAGATTTGCCGCATCGATCATGTCCTCGCCTTGCACGGCGTTGGCGAGCCCGCTGCCCTGCATGAGATCGCCGCCGTCGAGCAGCAGCGAACGGCCGGCGCCAGCATCGGCGCGCAGCCGGTCGATCAGGGTTTTCAGATGCGCGAAGCCGCCAAGCCGGCCATAACGGCGCGCCGCCTCGGCAAAATCGAGATATGTGAACGCGTGCGCGAGGCGGTTTTTCGGCGCAATGCCGAAGTGATCGAGGAAGGCCTTGCCGACAAGATGGGGCGGCTTACCTTCCATCGCGGCGACGCCGAGATTGACGCTCGGCTCGCGGAAATAAACCGGCGCAAGCTGCGCATGCGTATCGGTCATGTGCAGCACGCGCGCATTGCCGAACTTGCCGATGTCGTAGAGCTCGTCGCCGTCTGCGGCCCGCGCGAAGCCATAGGGCAAAACGCCGGACAGCGCCGCCGCCGTGAACAGTTTCAACACCTCGCGGCGGCGCATTGTCAGGACTCCAGTGAGCCCGCGTTCAGATCAGCGGATAATCGCCTCGGGCCAGAGCTTTTCCTGCTCCTTGGCCTGCGCGACGGAGGCATTGGCCAGGGCTTCCGCCTCCTGCGCCTGCTTGACGGCATCGTCGAACTTGCCGGAATCGGCCGCGGCTTTGGCCTTCTTCAGCGCGGCACCCGTGGTGGTCCACTCGTTCTTGAGCGCGTGGGCCTGCTTGACGGCAGCTTCCGCCTTGGCGCGCGCCGCCTTGTAATCGTCGGCCGTCGCCGCCCAACTTGCCGTCGCCAGCGCAGCGGCAGAAACCGCAACCGCTACCTGGATGAGATGACGTATGCGCATTTTATCGCTCCGTGCTTTCGCGGTTTAAGGACGGGTGCCAGGCCCCGAGATCGGCAGGCCGTTTGCCATGTATGAGAGGAAATATTCGACATCGCGATAGTTCTCGTCGCCGCCGGGCAGCGGCACGCCGCGCACCTGGCTATTGCAGGTGCGCAGGCGGCGGGTGGTGGAGCCCATGCCGCCCCAGTTCGAACGATAGATCGGCAGCGCCGCGGTGATGCCGAGCGCTGGTGCCAGCACCTCGGTGCGAATGTGATTGCCCGGGTTCTGCACGTGGCAGCTGGCACAGGAGAAGTTGAGCTGGCCGCGGCGGGTGTAAAAGTACTCCTCGCCCTTCTTGTAGGCGGCGAGCGCGCGTGGATCGTCCGGAATCTTAATGTCGAACGGCTTGCCGCGCGAGGTGAAGGCCATGTAGGCGGTCACCGAAGCCATGTCGTCCTTGGCGTAGTCGAACGGTTTCTCGCCGTTGGCTTCGAGACACTTGTTGACCGCGACCTCGAGCGTAATTACTTCGCCCGATTTGGTGTCGAAATAAGGATAGTTCTGGCGGATTCCGACGCCCTTATTGGAAAAGCAATCGGCGAAGGTCTTGCCGTTCTTGAACGGCTTCTCGAACAGCTGCTTGCCCTTGTCGATCGCGAACTGATACGGCGGGAATGCATCGATCGCCTCCCACTGCTTGCGCAGGCCCTGATCCATCGAATAGGGGCCATTGACGAAATCGTTGAGCGGCAGTTTGGGGAAGTGTTCGGTAAAATATTTGCGGAACGCCTTGAAATCCGCCTGTGGACTGACGGCATTGTCGGCCAGCAGCGGCTGCGCCGCACCGGCGACAATCGCGATAGCGAGAAGCACTTTGCGCAGCATTCTCAATCCTCCCGTTCCGGCTCTTGCGACCGCGTTATTGAATTTTCGCCATCAATGAATCGGATGCGCCTTTGTTGTCTACCCAGCTCACTTTCAGGTCGTCGCCCTTCTTGCCGCCCTTGAAGCTGAATTTCAGGTACGGGTCCTTGGACACCGCCGGTCCCCACAGCGCGGTGAAGACGGTCTTGCCGCCGTGCTCGAACTGCACGACTTCGATATGGTGCGGCGGGATCAGTTGACCCTTGGAGTCCTTGACGAAGCCGGAGTCCATCGGGTGTTGGATCAGCGACTGCACTTCCGTTGAATCGCCGCTGGCGACAGCGCGTACGCGGATTGTGGATGCCATTGTCTGAGCCTTTCTATTTGATCTCGGTCAGCCGCCGCAGCCGCCGACGGTGACCTTGACCTCTTTGGTGGCGCTGTAGAGCTTGCCGCCCGACTCGACGACGGCAACGACCTTGGTGGTCTTCGCCATCTTCAGCCGGCTCGCCACCATGGCATTGGTGCCGGCCGGGATCTTGTAGGCGGCGGCGAGCGTAAAGGGATTGTCCAGAACCAGGATGGCGATGCCGGTGACATTCGGCAGCGTACTGGTGATTGCAATCGGCACCACTGCGCCGTTTTCGGCTATCTCCGGCGCGTCGAGGTTCACATTATCCGAGGCCTCGGCCGATTTGCCGTACAGCGCCTTGAGCGCGTCGCCCTCCCTTTTCGTCTTGAAGGCGTCCCCAGGCCAATCCTTGGCGTCGGCATCGGCGAAAGCCGGGAACGGGAAGCTGCCGAAAGCCAAGCCGGCGAGGCCGCCGGCGACGGCGCCCTTCAGGATCGTGCGTCGCGCGCCATTGGGTGCGTGCGGAAATTCATTCATCGAAGTCTCTCCTTGCTGGCGCGCCAACGCGGTTATTGCGTGTAGAGGAAATCGACGATGGCCTCGATTTCCTTTTCATCGATGATGCGATTGCGCCCGAAGGGCGGCATCACCGTCTGCGGATTGCGCTTGGTCTCGTCGAAAATGATCGCGGCGACCTCCTTGCGATCGGGATGGCTCGCCTTGAAGTCCTTGAGCGAGGGACCGACATTGCCGAAGTCATCGCCACCCTTGACCTCATGGCAGGTCAGGCAATGCGCGTCGACGAGTTTAAATCCTTCCGACGACGCGGCGCCCGCTGCGCTCGCGCCCAGCACGAGCGCGGCGGCAATGCTCGCTAGCAAGAGCTGCGGTTGTCTCAATTCCATCTGCTGTCCTCCCCGCACATTCCGGTTGCTATTACCGACCCTATTTCGGTGCCATCTCGTCAAGTGGCCCGGTGGTCCGCGGCGTCAGGTCTTTTCCCTCTGCCGTCGATTCGATCTTGATCTTGGTCGGGTCGGCGCAGTCCTTCATGCACTCCTTCGCTAACGTATCGGGCCGCGGATCCTGCCAGATGAAGTGATCGTGGTTAGGCATCTTTACTTTAGGCAAGCTGTTGCGATCTGCAACAAAATCATTTCCGACAATATTATTGATATTGAGCACGTAAGCGGTGATTGCGTAGATATCGTTGGCAGACAATGTGTGCGGCGAAGGAAATGGCATCGCCCGGTTGATGTAATCCCACAACGTGGTGGCAAAGGGCCAATAGCTGCCGACCGTCGGCTCCGGCCGCTCGGCCCTCAACGTGCCTTCGCCGCCGGCAAGTTTGGGATAGCGTCCTTCGCCTTCACCGAACGTCCCGTGGCAGGCCGCGCACTGGTCGGCGTAAATGTTGGCGCCCTTGCTGACCGAGCCGCTGCCGGGCGGCAAGCCTGCGCCGTCGGGCCGTACCGCGATATTCCAACCGGCGATCTGCGCCGGCGTCGGCGGTGTGCCGTAGTTGTAATATCCCGGCTTATGCGGCTCGCCCGCGCCTGTAGTTGCCTCAAGCAGTCCTGTGGCCGTCATGGCCGCCAACCCGATCGCGCCAGATTTAAGAAAGCTGGACATCGAATACGCTCCCGTCCGCCTTCACTTGCCAGGTCTGGATTGAATTGTTGTTGTAGATGCCGTTGACGCCGCGCACCGCACGCAGCTCCGCAATCGTCGGCTGCACGAAGCCGGTCTCGTCCACAGCGCGCGACTGCAGCAAAGTGGGCTTGCCATCCCAGCGCCATTCATGCGTGAAGCGCGTCATCGCCTTCGACAGCACCGGCTCTTCAAGACGCGCGCGTTGCCAATTCACGCCGCCATCGGTCGAGACGTCGACGTGGCTGATGCGGCCCTTGCCCGACCATGCAAAGCCGCGGATTTCATAGATGCCGGCGCCTTTGACCGGCTTTTCCGGGCAAGGAAATGTGATCACCGATTTGGCGTAGATCAGCCAGGTAAAGCCGCGCGAACGTCCGTCGGCCATCAGCTCGGTATATTTTGCCGTCTCTTCCCGTGTGAACCACGGCTTGTCGCCGATTTCTATGCGACGCAGCCATTTGATATTCACGTTACCCTGCCAGCCGGGAACGATGAGCCGTAGCGGAAAGCCTTGCTCCGGCCGCAGCGCCTCGCCGTTCTGCCCGTAGACGATAAGACAATCGTCGAGGCACTTCTCGATCGGCAGGCTGCGATCCATATGCGCGGCGTCGGCGCCTTCGACCAGCGTCCATTTGGCTTCCTTCTTGAGGCCGACCTCTTCCAAGAGCGTCGATAGCTTGACGCCGGTCCACTCGGCGCAGCTCACCATGCCGTGGGTGAATTGCAGCGAATTGAGCTGCGCCGCGCGCCACTCCATTCCGCCGTTGGCCGGGCATTCGATGAAGTGAATGCGCGAGACGGAGGGAAAGCGCTTGATATCTTCCATCGTCAGCAGCAGCGGCCGTTCGACAAGCCCGTGGATCATCAGCCGGTGTTGCTGTGGGTCGACGCTGGCGCGGCCGCCGTGGTAGCGCTCGAAGAACAGGCCATTCGCTGTGATGATCCCGGTCTGGTCTTGTAACGGCGTGAAGCTGACCGAGGATTCCTTGCTAGCGGTGAGCCAGGGGACATTGCGCCGGATCACGTCCTTGACGAATTGCGACGGCTGTCCGTAGGGACGGTCGACGATGCCCGGCCCGAGCGACTGCGACCACGGCGCATCTTGCGGCGGATATGCGTCGGCTTTCTCGCCTGCGTCGGCGCCGCCATGTCCGACAATAGCGCTGCCTACCGCAGCGGCGCCGAGTTTCAAAAACGCGCGGCGCCGAGCAGGATCAAGAACACGGCTATTGCGCTGGAGGATAGCCATCCCCCGGCGAAAAACCGGCAACATAGTTCGGCTCCCTAGACCGTTCTCATATTCAATTTGCAGTATTTGTTCACAGCCGTCCAGATTGCAAGGGCACTTCACGCTTCCCTTTTTCCGCACGCCTGCGTCGAATATCGTTCGGCCTTGACGCTGACACGGTCATCTCGACCGCGTCAGGGCGCGTCCTCCTTGAATTGCGTATTGTGCGTGGGGAACCACACGTATCCCTTCAGCATGTAATGCCAGTACATGAGCGGCAGGCCAGTCAGCTTGATCCACCAGCCGACCCAGCGCTCTTTGGAGGGACTGAGCGGCAAGGTCGGCGTGACTTTGCCGCCATAGCAGAATTCCGCGAGGATGCTCTTGCCGATTGCCGTCGTCAGCGGGCACGAGGCGTAACCGTCATAGGCGCCGGGAACGAGTTTACCGGCGACCGCCGAAAGAATCTCGCCGGCCACGACTGGCGCCTGCTTGCGCACGGCGGCCGCGGTCTTTGAATTCAGCGTCGAGCACACGTCGCCGAGCGAATAGACGTTGGCGAAGCGCGCGTGCTGCATGGTGTTCTGATTGACTTCGACCCAGCCGGCGGCGTTGACCAACGAGCTCGATTTGATTTCGTCGTGCGGACTTTGCGGCGGCGAGACGTGCAGCAGGTCGAACGATACACTTTGGCGCTCGCCTTTGCGCGTGTCGCCGACATATTCGAAGGTCGCAATCTTCGCCTGCCCGTCCACGGCAACAAGATTCTGCTGGTAATGCACGCCAACGCCATAGCGGGCGGCGACCTTGACCAGCGCGCGGGCGAAATAGGGCACGCCGAAGATGGCCGGCGCGTGGGTGAAGAAATCAAGCTTGCAGTCGTTGAGAATGCCGCGGCGGCGCAACCGGTCGGCGATCAGATAGATGATCTTCTGCGGCGCACCCGGGCATTTGAACGGCATCGGCGCCTGCGTGCACACGACCTTGTCACCGGGCTTAAGTTTCTGCACGCATTCCCAGGTGTAGCTCACCGTGGTGGGAGAATAATTGCTGCACACGCCGTTGCGGCCGAGCGTGTCGGCGAGGCCGGCGATCTTGCCCCAGTCGAGTTTCACGCCTGTGCAAACCACGAGGTAATCGTAGGTGAGCGCGTCGCCGTTCTGCAGCCGTATGGTGTTCTTCTCCGGCTCGAAGGTCTTGGCCGCGCCGCGGACCCAGGTGACACCCGGCGGCATTACGCTTGCTTCCGGGCGATGCGTTTTGGCCAGGGGATAGACGCCCGCTCCGACGAGCGTGAGCGACGGCTGGTAATAATGCTCCTCGTGCGGTTCGACGATGGCAATGCCCAAACCGTGTGAGCGGCGGCGCAAGATCGCTGCCACCGTGATGCCGGCTGTGCCGCCACCGATGATGAGGACCTGATGATGTTTCTCGTTCGGCATTGGTTATCCCCCCTTCATTTATTATTGGGAGCGCGATTGACGCTTTTGAGGTCGGTCGGAAATCCGGCCCGTCGAAAGCTTACTACATATCGCAAACATGCAATATGTTTGCGGCAAGCAACGGCAGCGAGCGGTGGCCAAGTCCTGGCCACAGGGTTCAGGCTTTCGCTTTCTGCATCGGCAGCTTCATCGGCACCTTGAGATAGTGCACGCCATTGACCTCCGCCGGCGGGAAATGGCCGGCGCGTATGTTGACTTGAATCGATGGCAGCAACAGCAACGGCGCCGCGAGCGCGGCATCGCGCGCATTGCGCATCGCCACGAATTCGTCCTCGCTCACACCCTCATGCACATGCACGTTGCGGCTCCGTTCCTCGCCGACCGTAGTCTGCCAGGCGTATTTGTCGCGGCCGGGCGCCTTGTAGTCGTGGCACATGAACAACCGCGTCTGCGGCGACTGGGACAGAATGCGCTGAATTGAACGGTACAGCGCATGCGCGTCGCCGCCGGGAAAGTCAGCGCGCGCGGTGCCAAAGTCGGGCATGAACATGGTGTCGCCGACGAAGACCGCATCCCCGATTTGGTAGGCGACGCAAGCCGGCGTGTGACCCGGCGTGTGTATGACCTCGCCTTTGAGCGTACCGAGCTTGAAGCGCTCGCCGTCCTTGAACAAATGATCGAATTCAGAGCCGTCTCCGGAAACATCGGTGGCGTTGAACACCGGCCGGAAAATACGCTGCACGTCGCGGATATGCTCGCCGATGCAAACCTTGGCGCCGGTTTTGAGCTTGATATAGGGCGCGCCGGAGAGATGGCCGGCATGCGCGTGCGTCTCCAGCACCAGGCCAATCGTGACGCCGAGCTTTTCGGCTTCAGCCTGTAACGCGTCGGCCGAGGCGAGACTCGTCTTGCCGCTGCGGAAGTCGTAATCGAGCACCGGATCGATCACCGCGCCCTGCATGGTCGAGCGATCCCACACCAGATAGCTCACGGTATTGGTGGGTTCGTCAAATAACGCCTTGATTTCCGGCCTCGCGGTTGCTGGCATGGACACCCTCGCTTCGCTCGTTCCGATCGCTTATTAGCGATTATCTAATTTAGCAATTGCTAATCTAAGGAGACCATGAAATGCCAAGGCAAGCGGTGCGGCGCGTGAGCGCGGCGGCTAGCGGCATCAACGAGCTCGAGCGCAAGGCGGCGCAAGCCGCCAAACTGCTCAAGCTGCTTGCCAATGAGAACCGGCTGCTAATCCTGTGCCGGCTGGCGCTGGTGCGTGAAATTTCGGTCGGCGAGCTCGCCGATGCCGTCGGCTTGAGTCAGTCGGCCCTGTCGCAGCATCTTGCCAAGATGCGCGAAGACGGCTTGCTAGCCACGCGGCGTGAGGCGCAGACCGTGTTTTACCGTATTGGCGACCCGAACGCGGCGCACCTCTTGACGCTGCTCAAGACCATCTATTGCCCGTGACGGGCGCGACGGAGAAATGCAAAAAATGAGTGCGCTAAAATCCATATCGCCTGAACAGGCGGCCGAGCTGATGCGCGCCGGTGCCGTGCTCGTCGATATTCGCGAGGCCGACGAAAACGCCCGCGAGCGTATTCCCGGCGCGCGACATCATACGTTGACGCGCATCGACAAGGATACGCCGTTGCATGCGGGCGACGACGTGCTGATCTTCCATTGCCGTTCTGGCGCGCGCACCAGGCCCAATGCGCCGAAACTTGCCGCCGCAGCGCCGGCCTGCGAGACCTATATTCTCGATGGCGGCATCGAGGCCTGGAAACAGGCCGGCCTGCCGGTCGCGTTCGATCGCGCACAACCGATCGACCTGATGCGGCAGATGCAAATCGTGGCCGGCAGCATGGCTTTGCTCGGCGTTCTGCTCGGCGCCTGGGTTGCGCCCGGATTTTACGCTTTGCCAGGCCTCATTGGCGCTGGAATGATTTTTGCTGGTATCAGCGGTATCTGCCCGATGGTGAATATGCTCAAGCTGATGCCCTGGAACCGGCGCGTGTACGCGCGCCAGAAATGAACTTGCTACACGGGCTGTTATCGATCGCCTCCGGTAGCCTCGTTGGCTTTACGCTTGGTCTGGTCGGCGGCGGCGGTTCGATCATGGCGGTGCCGCTGTTGGTCTATGTGGTCGGCGTGCCGTCGGCGCACGTCGCCATCGGCACCAGTGCTCTGGCGGTGGCAGCGAGCGCGGCCGCCAATCTCGCCGGACATGCGCGGGCCAAAACCGTAAAATGGTCCTGCGCCTTGGTCTTTGCCGCGTCCGGCATCATCGGCGCAGCCGGCGGTGCGCAATTAGGCAAAATGGTGGACGGCTCGCGCCTGCTGACGCTGTTTGGCGTGTTGATGGTGGTGGTGGGTCTCGTGATGTTGCGCCCGCGCAAGTCGGGCGGCAACGCGGACGTGACGCTCACGCGCGAGAGCATACCGAAACTGCTGCCGAGGCTGATCGGGATTGGTTTTGCGGTCGGCGCGCTGTCCGGCTTTTTCGGCATCGGCGGCGGTTTTCTCATTGTCCCCGGTTTGATGGGCGCCACCGCCATGCCGCTGATCAATGCGATTGGTTCCTCGTTGGTCTCGATCACGGCGTTCGGGTTGACCACAGCGGCGAGCTACGCCTGGTCCGGTCTGGTCGACTGGCCGCTCGCCGGGCTCTTCATTGTCGGTGGCGCGCTCGGCGGCCTGCTCGGCATCCGCCTCGCTAAACATCTGTCCGGCCACAAGCACGCGCTGTCGCTTATCTTCTCCGGCATTGTCATTGTGGTCGGGCTCTATGTCATCGCAAAGTCCATGACGGGTTTCTGATGTATTTGACGTGATCCTTTGGTAGATTCGAACGAATAACAACAACCGGCACCGTTTTCATCAAGCCCGTTGAAAAAAATGAGTGGTTGCCGCTATGGCGCAGTCAACGCACCCGAGAGGAAAAGTCCTCGCCGTACGTGGGGCGGTGGTCGATGTCGCCTTCGAGAGCGCCGACCTTCCACGGCTTGAGGAAGCCCTCGTCGTCGAATGGGATCAGCGCGGAACTCTGATCGTTGAAGTTCAGGCACATCTCGACGAATGCACAGTGCGCGGTGTCGCGCTGCAGGCGACCGCCGGGCTTAAGCGCGGAGCGCCGGTGCGTGCGACCGGACAGCCGATCACCGTGCCAGTCGGCGATGCAGTTCTCGGTCGTCTCCTCGACGTCGTCGGCAACACCTGCGATAACGGACCGCCGCTCCCCGCCGATATGTCACGCGCGCCGATCCACCGGGCCGCTTCATCTCTTGCCGAGCGCAGTCCGGCGACCACCGTGTTTGAAACCGGCATCAAGGTCATCGATCTGCTCGCTCCGCTCGCGCAGGGCGGGAAGGCTGCCATGTTCGGCGGCGCAGGCGTCGGTAAGACCGTCGTCGTCATGGAACTCATCCACGCCATGGTCAAAAGTTACCAAGGCATCTCAGTTTTCGCGGGGATTGGCGAGCGTTCCCGCGAAGGCCATGAGCTCCTCGCCGAAATGCGGCGATCCGGCGTCCTTGACCGCAGCGTACTGGTTTACGGGCAAATGAATGAACCGCCCGGCGCGCGCTGGCGGGTCGGGCTGACGGCACTTACGGTTGCTGAATATTTCCGCGACCAGAAACGGAAAAACGTTTTGCTGCTGATGGACAACGGGTTTCGCTTTGTCCAGGCCGGCAGTGAAGTGTCCGACCTGCTCGGACGCTTGCCATCACGGGTTGGCTATCAGCCGACACTCGCTACCGAAGTTGCCGCATTACATGAGCGCATAGCATCGATTGCCGGCGTATCGGTAACGTCGATCGAAGCCGTTTATGTGCCGGCCGACGACTTCACCGACCCGGCGGTGACCGCCATTTCTAGCCATCTCGACAGTATGATCGTGCTGTCTCGATCAATGGTTGCTGAAGGCATGTATCCAGCCGTCGACCCGTTGAGTTCGTCATCGATCCTGCTCGATCCAACCGTCGTCGGTGAGGAGCATTACCGGATTGCCGAGCAGGTTCGCGAGACGATCGCGCATTACAAGGAACTTCAAGACATCATCGCTCTTCTCGGCATCGAGGAACTAAGCGCCCGCGACCGTAGTATTGTCATGCGGGCCCGCCGCCTGCAGCGCTTTCTGACGCAGCCCTTCTCCGTCACCGAGGCCTTTACGGGTACACCCGGTAAGTCGGTGCCGCTCGTTGAGACCCTCAAAGGCTGCCAGGCGATTCTTGACGGCGCCAGCGACAAGTGGGCGGAAAGTTCTCTCTATATGATCGGCACGATCGACGAGGCACGACAAAAAGACGCCTCCTCGAACCGAGAGGCCAGGCCATCATGAGGCTCATGATTACAACTCCGTCCGCGGTCGTCATCGATGATCCGAATGTCGTGGCGGTGCGCGCCGAGGACGAGAGCGGAAGCTTCGGCATCCTCAGTGGTCACGCCGATTTCCTGACGGCGCTGACGGTATCGGTCGTGAGTTGGCATCACTCGGGTGATCGGCAGAAGTTCTGCGCCGTACGACGCGGCGTCTTGTCGGTGACCAACGGGGACGAGGTAGCAATCGCGACCCGCGAGGCGCTCCCGGGTGATGATCTCGATCATCTCGAACAGGTGGTCCTGGCGGAATTCCATGACACGCTCGAAGCCGAGCGGACGGCACGGGCGGAAAGCTTGCAACTACAGATGAAAGCCATAAGGCAGATCGTCCGCTATCTGCGGCCTGAGCGGCCCGGTATATTCGGAGGCGGATCGTGAACCCCTCGACCGTTGAGCCCGAGCGCGGCATTTCCGATAGCATGGCCGACGCCGTGCGAAAGCGGCAGGAGCGTCGCAAAGAATGGGTGAATGAAGGCGAGCCCTCCATGGCGCGGTTCGTCGGCCAGATTGGCGTTCTTGGTTGGATTATTGTCACGCCGACCTTGATCGGCCTTTTCGTGGGGCGATGGCTCGATCACAAGTTCGGCACCGGCATCTTCTGGAGTGCGCCATTGTTGCTGCTGGGGGTCGTGGTTGGCTATTGGTCCGCCTGGCGATGGATGCATAAGCAATGACGATATCCCGCCTCACCGATCACGATCTAATTCTGTACGTCTTTAGTGCCGGCGCATGGCTCACCGCCGGGATAATCATCGGCGCAGCCCACTTCCGGACGCTGCGATGGAACGTCCGAATGTTTGCCGTTGGCCAATCGCTCCCGCTCGCCTTAGCGATACAGCTATTTCGGTTCGCGCTTATTGGCGGCGCGCTGGGCTTCATTGCCACCAGCTTCGGTGCCATGCCGCTGCTCGCCGCGACCGGCGGAATTCTGGCCACGCGCACGGTGATCGTTCGATTGGGAGCGCCGCCGTGATCGGATCGCCCCTCGCTACAAAGACATTGTTCACGGTCGGGCCGGTTCCCATCACCGATCCCGTCGTCGTGACCTGGGGCCTTATGGCGGCGCTGACGTTGGGAGGCTGGCTTGCCACGCGCTCGCTGACGCTCGCGCCGTCGCGCAGCCAAACCGTGCTTGAAATCATCGTTGGGGCCATCGAGGATCAAATTCAAAATACGATGCGTGCTGCGCCGAAGCCATATGTGCCGATGATCGGAACGTTGTTTATTTTCATCTTTGCAGCGAATTGGTCGTCGCTCGTCCCGGGGATCGAGCCGCCGACGGCCCACATCGAGACCGACGCCGCGCTAGGCCTGATTGTGTTTTTTGCGATCGTCTATTTTGGCGTCCGCGCGCGCGGCATCGGCGGATATCTGGAAACATTCGCCCAACCGACCATCTTCATGGTTCCGCTGAATTTGGTCGAAACCTTCACCCGCACGTTCTCGCTGATCGTGCGGCTGTTCGGCAATATCATGAGCGGCGTCTTCATCATCGGCATCATCCTCTCGCTCGCCGGCCTGCTCGTGCCTATCCCGCTGATGGCACTTGAACTGCTCGTCGGCGCGATCCAAGCCTACATATTCACTGTACTTGCCATGGTCTTTATCGGTAGCGCAGTCAGCGAAGCTCGGACCGGCGGCAGCATGGAAAGGAACCAGCCATGAATTGGATTGAGATCGTCAGCATCTTCGCCGCAGGACTTGCGGTATCGTTCGGCGCTATTGGTCCGGCGCTCGCCGAAGGCCGTGCTGTCGCCGCAGCGATGGATGCGATTGCCCGTCAGCCCGAGGCCGCGGGCACGATATCGCGAACATTATTCGTCGGTCTTGCGATGATCGAAACCATGGCGATCTACTGCCTGGTGATCGCACTGCTGTTGTTGTTCGCCAACCCCTTCATTCACTAAGGCAATGCATATCGATTGGTGGACGCTGGCTTTCCAAACCGTCAATGTCCTTATTCTCATTTGGATCCTTGCCCGGTTCTTTTTCCGGCCGGTGGCCGACATCATCGCCAAGAGGCAGGGAGAAGCGAACAAGCTTCTGGCCGATGCGGCTGCGGCCCGCGAGGAAGCCGCTAAAGCCCGCGCCGATGCGGAAAAAATGCGCGCGGACATCGCCGCGCAACGCGATCAACTGATCGCTGAAGCGCGAAAGGCAGCGCAGACGGAGAAAAAAGCTCTGCTCGCGCAGTCGTCGCAGGACATCGCAAGGCTCCGCAGCGAGGCCGAAGCAGCGATCGCCCAGAACCGAAATGCAGCAGACGAGGCGCTTGTTGCTCGGGCGAGCGAACTATCGGTGGAAATTGCAAAGCGCCTGCTCGGGCGTTTTCCACCAAATATTGCAATGCCTGAATTCTTCGATGGGCTCTGTGGCGAGCTGCGCGCGCTGTCATCGGAGGCAAAAGTGAGCTTCACGGCAGTGGCAGATCAACCCATCGAGGTTGTAACTGCTGCACCACTCTCTGCGGAGGAAACCGGGCACGTCCGTGCCGCACTCAAAGCGGCGCTAGGTTCGGAGCTTCCCCTCACGTTCCGCACCGATCCGGGCCTGGTTGCCGGCATCGAGCTGCACAGCCCCCACACGATTGTGAGCAATAGCTGGCGCGCGGATCTCGATCAAATTCGTAAGGACTTGACTCGTGACGAACACGCCCGCAACTCTTGAAAGCTGGCTGGTTGGCGCAAAAGAACGCGTCAAGGCGGCAACGCTCGCGCCCGTCGCCGAACAGGTGGGCCGTGTCGAGGCGGTCGCCGATGGCATCGCACACGTCTCCGGGCTGCCCGATGTCCGGCTGGATGAACTCGTACGCTTCGAACATGGGCAGGTTGGCTTCGCCTTCAGCCTCGAACGCGACCTTCTTGGATGCGTTCTGCTCGACGAGATCGAGGGAATCAAAGCAGGAGACCAGGTCGCTGGCACCGGCGAGGTGGTACGCGTCCCGGTGGGACCAGCCTTGCTCGGCCGCACCGTCGATCCGCTTGGCCGCCCGCTTGATGGCGGCGGACCAATCGATCCGGAAAAATACGAACCCGTGGAGCGTCCCGCGCCCGCGATTATCGACCGCGATTTCGTCACGGAACCGGTGCAGACCGGGTTGTTCGTTATTGATTCTCTGTTTGCCCTGGGACGCGGCCAGCGCGAGCTGATTATTGGAGATCGCGCGATCGGCAAGACGGCAATTGGCGTAGATTGCATCATCAATCAGAAGACCAGTGACATTATCTGTGTCTACGTCGCAGTCGGCCAGAAATCGTCGACGGTCAAGCGAGTCATCAATGCAATTCAAACTCACGGCGCGCCTGAACGCTGCATCTTCGTCGTTGCGAGCGCGTCAACCGTTCCGGGCCTGCAATGGATTGCGCCATTTTCCGCGTTCACGATGGCGGAATATTTTCGCGATCGGGGCCAGCACGCCCTGATCGTCATCGACGACATGACCAAGCATGCCGCCACGCACCGCGAAATCGCCCTTCTCATGCGGCGCCCGCCGGGACGCGAGGCTTACCCCGGTGACGTTTTCTATGTCCATGCGCGGCTGCTTGAGCGCGCTGCCAAGCTCTCGAAAGCGGCCGGCGGCGGGTCGTTGACCGCCCTTCCTATTGCCGAATTGAATGCCGGAAATTTGAGCGCCTACATTCCAACCAATCTGATCTCGATCACCGACGGCCAGATCGCTCTTGATGCGCGTTTGTTCTACGAAGGTCACAAGCCCGCAGTCGACGTCGGAATAAGCGTCAGCCGTGTCGGCGGCAAAACACAGGCCCCGGCCTTGCGAGAGGCCGTGGAGGCACTGCGGCTCGACTACGCCCAGTTCTTGGAACTTGAGATGTTCACGCGGTTCGGTGGGGTCACCGACGTCAAGGTCAAGGACAAGATCGCGCGGGGACAGCGCATCCGCGCGATACTCTCGCAACCCCAATACGCGCCATTGCGCCTTGCCGATGAAGTTGCCCTCGTCCTCGCTTTGCAAACCGGCCTGCTTGACCTTTTGCCGCTTGAGGAGATCGAAAAATTCCGCTCTGAGCTCCCGGCCTGGCTCGGCGGTTCATTGAAGGCAATTGTCGACGAAATTGACCGTACTGGAGGCCTTGACGACGCCCATCGCGCCGAACTGCGGACGGCCCTTGCCGGCTTTGTCAAGAGAATGATGCCGGCCTCGACCTCGACCGCCGCGGAGACCGCGTGATGGCCGAACGGCTCGCCGATATCGTCACGCAAATCCAGAACGTCCGCCAGCTTGAGGCAGTCGTCACCGCCATGCGGGGAATCGCAGCCTCGCGGGCGCAAAAGAGCCGATCGCTGCTCGCTGGCACCGAAGCTTACACGGACGTCGTGTCACGCGCCATCGGCCAGGCATTGAGCCTGCTGCCGTTGGATATCGCGGGTGCACGCCCGCTCAAGCGTTCCAGGTTCGGCCTCATTCTATTTTGCGCGGAACAAGGCTTTGCCGGCGCCTTTAGTGAGCGCGTTCTCGACGCCGCTGCAGGCGACATCGATAGCGCAATCATTTTAATCGTCGGCACCCGCGGTACTGCAGTCGCGGATGAGCGGGGAATAAAGCCCGTATGGTCGACTCCCATGACCTCGCAAGTCGATGCAATTCCGAGTTTCGCAAACCGGCTGGCTGACGCTTTGTATGGTTACATCGCGGACGGAACCCTTGCAAAAGTCGATGTTTTCTTTTCGCGTTCGATGCCGGGTAGCGGTATCCAGGTCGAGCGCCGCTCACTTCTCCCAATCGACTTCGCACGCTTCAAACGTCCGATTAAGGATCAGGCCCCGTTGACCACGCTCGCGCCCGATCTCTTGCTCGAACGGCTGGCCGCAGAATACGTCTATGCACAACTTTGCGAAGCGGCAATCCACGCCTTCGAAGCCGAGAGCGACGCTCGCATGATGGCCATGGCCTCCGCCAGAACCAACATCGAAACAAAACTCGCAGGGCTTTCGCAACGCGAGCGCCAGCTTCGTCAGGAAGAAATTACGACGGAAATCGTCGAACTTGCCGCCGGAGCCGAGGCGTCACAGAACAACCGTCGGTAAGTTCAGCTAATGCCTCCTGCAGAGACTCCACGTTGATCGACTTACGACCAGCCGGCATCGGGTCCAGGCGGCGCGACGATAAGTTTTCTAATGGCGCTCTTTTTCAACCTGATAGAACTCAGTCAGGAACAATCTCGCTGCGCAGAATCAAGCGTCGAGACGTCAGCATGGAAATGGTTGAAGTATTTTTCAGGCGCGTCAGCGCGCGCGACACTGTTTCAATTGTGAGACCAAGGTAATCCGCTATGTCGCTGCGAGGCATCGGCAGATCGATCTCGGCTTTGCCTTGGCAGCGTCGTTGAATCCCGCGAAGGAAATCGACAAGACGTTCGTGCGCGCCCTTAAGCAGAAGAAAATTAAGGCTTTGAGCATGCTGCAATTCCATGGTTGTCACATGCAGCAGAAGATTTGCGACGACGATTTCGCGGGCCGCCCGCGATATCAGCGCCTCTCGCTTGACGAGGCCAACATTGCTTGGCGTGACGGTTTCGGCGCTAACACTGTGTTCTTCAGCTTCTTCCAGTCCGAAATATTCGCCTGGAAAATAGAAAGCGTGGATGCGGCGGCCGCCATTATGGTTGCTGAAAGTCCGGACGCAGCCGGACTTCACCAAATAGAAATACTCCGCCGGTTCTGCCTCCCTGAAAATCACCTTGTTGGCTGGAAGGGATGCCAACTCACTCATGCGATCGAATAAAACATCTGGCGTCGGTGCACTTGATTGGCGTGCGCGTCCACCTTTTCGCGGCGACGAACTGCCAGATGCGGTCCGGGTGCTTTCCAACATCACAAGCCTCTTCCTTTGCGACAGCTGCGACGCCATTGCTTTGATCGATTTCAATCCATTTTGGACTGTGATTCTTTTGCTGCATCGCACAATGATCTACATCAAACGTGCCCGGCGTGCTCTTCAAAATCGCACATTGGCCTAAATCAAACCACGCGCGATGCTGTTCAAAGCCGTAGTCGGTTTTGATCTGTATCATTGCGAAACGCGGGCGAAGATCCCTTCTAGAGGGCGCCGGTAAAGGAGGGCGACCATGGCCACAGCAGCCGTGTGTGGGCGTGAGCCAACGTATATCTGCGAAATGATGGAGCATCTCGGAATCGAACCCGGCGGCGGTGCAGTGCCCCACCTCAGTCTGAGCCATATAACCGCGTTCCATCGCTGCGAGACCTGCCCGGTCAAACAAGCCTGCCGCGCCTGGCTCAACAACGCGCCGCCGCAGGTGACATTTGCCCCGCGGTTTTGCCCGAATGCCGATATCCTGTTCGAATTGTTGGTCACCAGCCGCAACTGATGCCGCTGGCGGCAGACCGCGTAAGTTGACGCCAGAGCTGCCGATGAATTTTGGCTCTAACCTCAAGCCGGTCCTGATCGCGATTCCGGCGGCCGGCCTTATGCTTGGCTTCGCAGCCAAAGCTTTCGGCCTTGGCGCCTGGTCCGCATCCATTTGGGCGGCATTTACAGTGCCGGTGCTGCTGGCACTGCTGGTCGAGATCGTCGCCAGTCTCAGCCGGGGAAATGTTGGGCTCGATATCGTCGCGGCGCTGTCGATGACCGCCGCACTCATATTTGGCGAAGAGCTGGCGGCGGTCGTCGTCGCGCTGATGTACGCCGGCGGCCAATACCTCGAAAGCTTCGCCGAGCGTCGCGCGCGCCGCGAAATGACGGCTCTCCTGGGCCGCGTTCCGCGCACGGCGATCAGGCATCGCAATGGGCAGCTCGAAAATGTCGAGATCGAGACGATCGCCCCGGGCGATCGCCTTCTCATCCGGCGCGGGGACGTCATTCCCGTCGACGGAACGGTCGCGAGTGGTCTCGGCGTTGTCGACCAATCGGCGCTGACCGGCGAATCGATGCCGCTTCAGTTGAAAGCCGATGCGCCGGTGATGAGCGGCGCAACAAACGTCGGGGATGCATTCGATCTGATCGCCTCGCGTCGCGCCGCCGAAAGCACATATGCCGGGATTTTGCGTCTGGTCGAGGCGGCGCAGCGCTCGAAGGCGCCGATGTCGCGGCTCGCCGACCGCTTCGCGATGATCTTTCTAACGGTGACTATCGTTATTGCCGGTGGAGCGTGGTTCTTGACCGGCGATCCCATTCGCGCGGTGGCCGTCCTCGTCATCGCCACGCCTTGTCCGCTCATCCTTGCCATTCCGGTTGCCATCGTCTCCGGCCTGTCGCGCGCCGCCAAAAATGGAATTCTGATCAAAGGTGGCAAGGCCCTTGAGATGATGGCGCAGGTGCGCGCCCTCGTTATCGACAAGACTGGAACGCTCACGCGTGGCCGCGCGCGGATCGTTTCGGTGCGCGTCGAGGACGGTTATTCCGAGGACGAAGTCAAGCGCGTCGCCGCCTCGCTCGACCAGGCGTCAAAACATACCATCGCGCAGGCGATCGTTGCCGATGCGTCCGAGCATGGAATGCGCCTCGCCGTGCCGACCGATATTGTCGAGACGCCAGGCGAGGGAATTGAAGGCTGCGTGGACGGCCGGCGCACGCTTGTGGGCGGGAATCATTTCGTTACATCGAGATTGTCAGGCCCCGGTGGGACATCGCAGCACCGGCCACAAATGCCCGGCGCAGCCAGTGTGGCGGTTGCCATCGATGGCAAACTGGCCGGCGAGCTGGTGTTAGCCGATGAATTGCGTGCCGGTACCGAGACGCTTCTGGATAGCCTTAGAAACCTCGGCATCGAGCGCCTCGTTCTTGCCACGGGAGATCGAAAGGAGGTGGCAGCGGCGATCACCACCGGGCTGTCGTTTAATGCCGTGCGATCCGAGCTGACCCCAGACCAGAAAGTCATGGTCGTATTGTCCGAGCGAAAATATGGGCCTGTGATGATGGTCGGCGACGGCATCAACGACGCCCCCGCACTCGCCGCGGCAGATATTGGGCTGGCCATGGGCGCCCGCGGCACCGCGGCCTCCGCCGAAACGGCGGACGTCGTCCTGCTGGTCGATCAGCTCGATCGGCTGGTGCCGGCCATCGAGATCGCGCGCCGGTCGCGCTTCATCGCCCTGCAAAGCGTCTATGTTGGCGTCGGCCTTTCGATCGTCGGCATGATCGCCGCGGCCTACGGACACATTACGCCGGTTCAGGGCGCGCTGTTGCAGGAGGTGATCGACGTGGCCGTCATCCTGAATGCGCTGCGAGCCCTCTATGATCCGATCGGGCCAAGAGCGAAGACACTCACTCCGTTGGCAACAGATTGATTATTCCGCCGCCAGCGCCTGCTTGCGGATCGGCAGCTTAAGCCGGTCCCAGACGTCGGTGAGCGCTTCGGCCAGCGCATCGATCAGCGCGTCGTCGTGATAGGGCGATGGCGTGATGCGCAGGCGTTCCATGCCGCGCGGCACCGTTGGGTAATTGATCGGCTGGATGTAGATGCCGTAGTCGGAAAGCAGCAGGTCGCTTGCCTGTTTGCACTTCTCGGCGTCGCCGATCAGCACCGGCACGATGTGCGTAGTTGACGGCATTGCCGGCAGGCCGGCGGCATTGAGCACGGCTTTGACGCGCGCGGCGCGGTCCTGGTGGCGCTCGCGCTCCCAGCTCGAGGTCTTCAGGTGCTTGATGGCGGCGGTTGCCGCTGCGCAGATCGCCGGTGGCAGCGCGGTGGTGAAGATGAAGCCCGGCGCATAGGAGCGCACCGCGTCGATGAGTTCCTCGCTGCCGGCGATATAACCGCCGAGGCAGCCGAACGCCTTGGCCAGCGTGCCCTCGAGCACGTCAACGCGATGCATGGCGTTGTCGCGCTCGCAGATGCCGCCGCCGCGTGGGCCGTACATGCCGACCGCGTGCACCTCGTCGCAATAGGTCATGGCGCCGTATTTGTCGGCGAGGTCGCAGATGCCGTGCACCGGCGCCACATCGCCATCCATGGAATAGAGGCTCTCGAACACGATCAGCTTCGGCCGCTCCGGCCCCGCCGCCTTGAGCAGCTCTTCCAGATGGGCAAGATCGTTGTGCCGCCAGATCTGCTTCTCGCATCCGGCCTGGCGCACCCCTTCGATCATCGAATTGTGGTTGAGCGCGTCCGACAAAATGAGACAGTTCGGCAGCAGCCTGGCAATCGTTGCGATGCCGGTTTCGTTGGAGACGTAGCCGGAGGTGAACACCAGCGCTGCCGGCTTGCCGTGCAAATCGGCCAATTCACGCTCCAGCTCGACCAGCGGATGATTGGTGCCGGCGATGTTGCGGGTGCCGCCGGCGCCGGTGCCCATGCGAGCGGCGGCCTCCACCATGGCGCCGATCACCTTGGGGTGCTGCGCCATGCCGAGGTAATCGTTGGCGCACCAGATCACCACCTCGCGCGCCCCGTCCGGCGAATGCCAGCGGGCATGTGGAAAGCGCCCGGCAATCCGCTCCAGATCGGCAAAGACGCGGTAACGGCGTTCGTCCCGCAGTCGGGCAAGGGCGGACGCAAAAAAGCTGTTGTAATCCATGCTGAACGTCTACAAGAACGCCCCGAAGACCGCTCTTTTTAGAGGGGGCCCAAGGGACTTGTCGAGGCGCGAATTGTTAAATTGCGAAAAATCAAATTGATCCGCGTCTATGCCGCACGGCGGCCACAATGAGCAGAAATCCGTTCCCGCCTGCCGCGAGCCACCATCCGGTCGCTTTGTGAGTATAATACGTCAATGATGCTGTGGCTCGTGTTTGCACTGATGACCGCGGCGGCGATTTTCGCCGTGCTGTGGCCGTTGAGCCGGCGCAACTTTGCCGCGGGCGGCAGCGACATCGCCGTCTATCGCGACCAGTTGGACGAGATCGATCGCGATCGTGCCGCCGGGCTTATCGGCGCGGCCGAAGCGGACGCGGCCAAAGTGGAAGTGTCACGGCGGCTGATCGCCGCTGGCGATGCAGCGCAGTCGCAAGGACCCGCTACGGATACACCGCCGCGTCTGCAGCGGCGCACCACAGCCATTGCCGCGTTGGTCTTGCTGCCGGTCGGTGCCGTGCTGTTCTACCTCACGCTCGGTTCACCGGACTTGCCGGGCGAGCCGCTGGCGGCGCGCTTGCCGGCGCAAGAGACGAACCCTTCGATCGAAAGACTGATCGCGCAGGTCGAAGATCACGTCCAGCGCAATCCCAATGACGGCCGTGCTTGGGAGGTCCTGGCGCCGGTCTATATGCGCATCGGCCGTTTCGATGAAGCGGTCGTGGCCTGGCGTAATGCGATCCGCCTGAGCGGCAGCAACGCCTCGCGCGAGGCCAATCTCGGCGAGGCGCTGGTTGCCTCGGGCAATGGCGTTGTGACTCAGGACGCCAAAGCCGCATTCGACCGCGCGCTGGCGCTCGACAAGGAAAACGTGATGGCCCATTTCTACATCGGCATGGCCGCCGATCAGGACGGCCGGCGCGCCGAGGCGGAAAGCATCTGGCGCGACCTGCTGGCCAAGGCACCGCCGGACGCCTCCTGGACGGAAACGGTGCGTCACGCCTTGGAGCGCAAGGCGCCGACTGGGGCAGCGGCGGCGGCCCCGGCTGGCGCGCCGGCGCCGGGCCCGAGCGCCGCCGCTGTCGCGGCCACTTCGAAGCTTTCCCCCGACGAACAGACCAAGTCCATCCAGGACATGGTGGCGGGGCTTGCCGCACGTCTCAAAAAAGACGGCTCCAATGTCGGCGGCTGGGTGATGCTGGTGCGCTCGTATCGTGTGCTCGGGCAAAATGACAAAGCCGAAGCGGCGATGGCCGACGCGCGCCGTGCTCTTGCGAATGATCCGGACAAGCTGCGCCAACTGGCCGCCAGCGCCACCGCCACCGGAGCCGCCGCGCCGGCAGCGCCGGCGATGCCTGCCGTGCCGCCTTCGGCGGGCGCGCCGGGGCCGAGCGCTGCCGACATCGCGGCCGCGGCGAAAATGAATCCCGATCAGCAAAATCAGATGATCCGCGGCATGGTGGCCCGCCTCGCCGACAAGCTCAAGCAGGACGGCTCTGACGTCGAGGGCTGGCAGCGTTTGTTGCGCGCCTATATGGTACTGGGCGAACGCGACAAGGCGAGAGCCGCGGCCGGCGACGCCCGCCAGGCCCTCGCCAGCGACCCCGATAAACTCCATCAGATCGACGACGTGATCAAATCGTTAGGGATCGAAGGATGACCCGCAAGCAACGTCGCCTCGTTCTGATCGGCGGCAGCATCGGCGTGTTGGTGATTGCGATCGGGTTGGTGCTCAATGCGTTGAGCGGTTCGATCGTGTTCTTCAATTCGCCGACCGATGTGGTGGAAAAGCACCCGGCACCGGGAACGCGCATCCGCATCGGCGGCCTGGTGAAGAACGGAAGCGTTCACCGTGGCGCCGATCTCAACATCACCTTCGACGTCACCGACGGTAATCACGACGTTCCCGTGCACTACCAGGGCATCGTCCCGGACCTGTTCCGCGAGGGGCAAGGCGTCGTGGCGGAAGGCAAGATCGGCCAGAATGGAACGGTGCTTGCCGATACCGTGCTCGCCAAACATGATGAGCGCTATATGCCGAAGGAAGTGGTTGACGCGCTAAAGAAAAGTGGGCGATGGCAAGAAGGCAGCGCGCAAAGCGCGGGAGTGGCAAAGAAATGATCCCCGAACTCGGTCATTACGCCCTGGTGCTGGCGCTTGCCTTGGGGTTGATCCAGTCGGTCGCGCCGGTGATCGGCGCCGCGACCCGCGATCAAGCGTTGATGCGGCTCGCCTCCACGACCGCCGTCGCGCAATTCGGCTTTGTCGCGCTGTCGTTTGCCGCGCTTGCGGCCTGCTACGTCACCTCGGATTTTTCGGTGGCGACCGTGTTCGAGAATTCTAATTCGCAGATGCCGCTCGTCTACAAGATCAGCAGCGTATGGGGCAATCACGAGGGCTCCATGCTTTTGTGGGTGCTCATCCTGTCAGTGTTCGGCGCCGGCGTCGCGTTGTTCGGCAATAATCTGCCGGTGAGCCTGAAGGCGCACGTGCTGGCGGTGCAGTCATGGATCGCCGCCGCCTTCTATCTCTTCATTCTGCTCACCTCGAACCCGTTCCTGCGCCTGCCACAAGCGCCGTTCGAGGGCCGCGATCTCAATCCGATCTTGCAGGACCCGGGCCTCGCGGTGCATCCGCCCCTGCTCTATCTCGGCTATGTCGGCTTCTCTATCGCCTTCTCCTTCGCCATTGCCGCGTTGCTCGAGGGGCGCATCGACGCCGCCTGGGCGCGCTGGGTGCGGCCGTGGACGCTCGCCGCCTGGATGTGCCTGACGCTTGGCATCGCAGGCGGCTCCTACTGGGCCTATTACACGCTCGGTTGGGGCGGCTTCTGGTTCTGGGACCCCGTGGAAAATGCCTCGTTGATGCCCTGGCTTGCCGGTACAGCGCTGTTGCATTCGGCCGTGGTGATGGAAAAGCGCAACGCGCTCAAGGTCTGGACCATCCTGCTTGCCATTCTCACCTTCTCGCTGTCGCTGATCGGTACCTTCCTAGTGCGTTCCGGCGTGCTCACATCGGTGCATAGTTTCGCCAATGACCCGCGCCGCGGCGTCTTCATTCTGGCCATTCTGGTGCTGTTCATCGGCGGTGGCTTGACGCTGTTTGCCTGGCGCGCGCCGGTGCTCAAGCAGGGCGGGTTGTTTGCGCCGATCTCGCGCGAGGGCGCACTGGTATTCAACAATCTGTTCCTGACCACCGCCTGCCTGACCGTGCTCGTCGGCACGCTTTATCCTCTGGCGCTGGAAGCGTTCACCGGCACCAAGATTTCCGTCGGCGGGCCGTTCTTCAATCTTACCTTCGGGCCGCTGTTTCTGACGCTGATGGCGGCGATGCCGTTTGGGCCTCTGCTCGCCTGGAAGCGCGGCGACTTCCTTGGCGCGGCGCAACGGCTGATGGCAGCCTTCGCCGTAGGGCTTGCCGCCGTAGGGCTCGCCTTCGCCATTGAAGGCGGCGCTTCGATGCTGGCGCCATTCGGCGTCGGCCTTGCCTTCTATGTGATGACCGGCGCCATCGTCGATCTTGTCGAGCGCACCGGCTTGATGCGACTGCCGATGGCCGCGGTGCTCAGCCGCGCCCTGGGGCTTCCGCGCTCGACCTGGGGCACGGCCATTGCGCATTTCGGCATCGCGCTCACTTTACTTGGCATTATCGGCGCCGCCGCCTGGGGCGCCGAGCGCATTGTCGCGGTCAAGCCCGGGCAGACGATTTCGCTCTCTGGCTTTGAGCTGACCTTCGACGGCCTCAAGCAGCAGCCGGGACCGAATTACAGCGCGGTGACCGCGACATTCACCATGCGCAAGGGCGGCGTGGTCATTGGCACCATGCAGCCGGAAAAGCGCACCTTCTCCGCGCGGGAGACGACCACCAACGAAGCGGCGCTGATGATGCGCGGCCCCGGCCAGCTCTATCTGTCGCTCGGCGACACGGAGGCCGACGGTTCGCTCGCCATCCGCCTCTATTACAAGCCGCTGGTGCTGCTGATCTGGCTGGGCGGCATCGTCATGATGCTCGGCGGCGGCTTGTCGCTCTCCGACCGGCGCTTGCGCATCGGCGCGCCCAAGCCGGGGAAAAAGCCGGCGGCCCGGCCAGCGCTGGCGCCCGCGGAGTGACCATGCGGCGGTTCGCACTCATTCTCCTTTTCGCGGCGCTGGCGTTGCCGGCTCTGGCGGTGACGCCGGACGAGATGCTGAAAGACCCTTCGCTTGAGGCGCGGGCCAGGCATCTCTCCGAAGAACTGCGTTGCATGGTCTGCCAGAACCAGTCGATCGACGATTCGGAAGCGCCGCTGGCGCACGACCTGCGCATGCTGGTGCGCGAGCGACTGCAAAAGGGCGACAGCGACCGGCAGGTGCTCGACTATCTGGTGGCGCGCTACGGCGACTTCATCCTGCTCAAGCCGCCGGTCCAAGTCGACACGCTGCTGCTCTGGGGCCTGCCGCCGGCGGCGCTCGTCGCCGGTCTGATCGGGCTCGCCGTCATGGCGCGGCGGCGGCGCAGGGTCGATATCATGCAGCAATCGCTAAGCGAAGCCGAGCAACGCCGGCTCGCCGCTCTGGTCGAGCGCGGCCAATAAATTCGTTGATCGCCGATTTAACCTGATTGCCAAGGCGGCTGCGCCGGCCGATCAGTTGTCCTTCGCGGCTTCGAGGATCCATAATCGGACGGCGCTACGATCGCACGACCCCGCGACAACGGCCAATGCCGCACCTGCCCGCGGCGCACAAACCCAATAGAACGATGAGGAGACATGCGCATGGAATCGCAGGAGACCGGCAATGAATCGGAAAATATTATAGTCGCGCGGCGGTTGACTCGAATAACGGAAGATAACGCGAAGCCTGCGAGGCTCGAAATCTTGCGTTATCAACCCAGCAAAATTGGTGGACGATTCCTCACAGCGCACATTATCGACATTCGCCTAATGAGACCTGTGCGCGAAAGTTCTGGAAGCCTTTAATAAAGCCTGATTCAATGGGCGTTGTTGAACTCTGCTTTGGAGCAGTCTCGATGCCACGTCGACGTATTGGCCAACAGGTTTTTGGATTTGGAGCGGAAACGGGCCGACACGTAACAGGGAATTATTTCGACAGGGAAGTCTGGGCTGCACCCTCAGGGGTGAACAGGGATTTCTACCTGCCAATTCTGAAGTCAGCGTCGGACGAGTTTTCGATCCACACAACGGCGGATTCGCGCACTAGCGCGCCGATCACAGCACGGCGTTGGTCGCTGGATCAATCAGATGCATGTGGTCTAGGTTGGCGCGCAACTGCATCGTCTCGCCCGAGCCCTTGGCGGCGGTCGGCTCGACGCGCCCGCACACCTCGGTGCCGCCGACCTTGAAAAACACCATCGTCTCCATGCCCATCGGCTCGACCACGTCGAGCATAATGGCGAATTCCTGGCCAATGCCATTCTCGCGGCCGCGCGTCTCAGTAATGTGTTCCGGACGCAATCCAAACAGCAGGTCCTTGCCAGCATGACTGCGATAGCGCGCAACACGGCTTTCCAGCACCTGGAATGACAACTTGTCGGATAGCCTGATCTTCAGCCCGCTGCCGTTGCTCTCCAGTTTCGCCGGGATCAGGTTCATCGCCGGCGACCCGATGAAGCCCGCGACAAACCTTGTTTTGGGGTGATGATAGAGGTCGTTGGGCGTGCCGATCTGCTCGATCTTGCCGACATTCATGACCACCACACGGTCTGCCAGCGTCATCGCCTCAACTTGGTCGTGCGTCACGTAGACGGTCGTGGTCTTCACCTTCTGATGCACTCGCTTGATCTCAGTGCGCATTTGCACGCGCAGTTTGGCGTCGAGATTCGACAACGGCTCGTCGAAAAGGAATACCTTGGGATTGCGCACAATGGCACGGCCCATGGCGACGCGTTGGCGTTGGCCGCCGGAGAGTTGCTTGGGGCGCCGGGCCAGCAGTTCGGTGATGTCGAGAATACCGGCGGCGTGATCGACCCGCGCCTTGATTTCGGCTTTGGGGAACTTGCGCAGCTTGAGCCCGAATGACATGTTTTCGGCGACGGTCATGTGCGGGTAAAGCGCATAGTTCTGGAACACCATCGCGATATCGCGGTCTTTCGGCGGCAGATCGTTGACCACCGCACCACCGATCGAGATTTCGCCGTCGGTGATTTCCTCCAACCCAGCAATCATGCGCAGCGTGGTGCTCTTGCCGCAGCCGGAGGGGCCAACCAGCACGATAAATTCCTGGTTTGGGATATCCAGATTGATACTGCTGACGGCGACGACGTCGTCATACATCTTCACCACGTTACGCAATGCGACTTCAGCCATACACAATTCCCCTCGGCATTTTGTCTTTTAAATTCCGCGCGATCATTTCCGACTTTCCCTCGCCCGCCGAAGCGGGCTTCGCGAAGGCGGGAAATCGGTTCTCGCTTTTCGGGATCGCGTGGCTAACCCTTGGTCGCTCCCGCCGTGAGTCCGGCGATGTAGTAGTCCATCAGAAACGCATAGATCACCAGCGGCGGTGCGGCGGCGAGCAGCGCCCCGGCCATCAGCATGCCCCATTTGTAAACGTCGCCGCGAATTAGGCTGGTGACGGTGCCAACCGTGAGCACCTGCTGGTCGGACGAATACAGAAATGCCATCGGATAGACGAAGGCCGCCCACGACACCGTAAAGGCGAAGATCATGGCCGCGATAATGCCGGGCAGCGCCACCGGAATGAAGATTTTCAACAGCATCTGCATGTGGCCGGCGCCGTCGATCAGCGCCGCTTCGTCGAGCTCCTTCGGAATCGACTGGAAATAGCCGATCATGATCCAGGTGCAGAACGGGACCGTCAATGTCGGATAGACCAGCACCATGCCCCAATAAGAATTGAGCAAGCCGATGGATTTAACGATCTGGAACATCGGGATGAACAACAACGTGTCGGGCACCAGGTATGTGAGAAAAATTCCGGTCGCCAGGACGCTCGAGCCCCAGAACTTCATGCGGCCGAGCGCGAAGGCGGCGAGGATGCTCACCACCATGGTGATCGCCACCACGCATACCGTTACGATCGCGGTGTTCTTGAAGAAGATGAGGAAGTCGGTGTTCCACAGCAGGATTTTGAACTGATCGAGCGTCACCCCGTCGTAAATGAACCAGGGATTGGTGGCGAGGCGGGCCATCTCGGCGTCGCTCTTGAGCGCCGTCACCACCATGTAGTAGGGCGGCGCCAGAAAGAAGAATGCGAACAGAATTAAAAAGAAATACGACGTGTACAGAGCCCAGCGGCGGCTGCGCCGGAGGCTGACGCCGGTCTTTGCGCGCGTGGTAGGAATTGATGCAGTAAGTGTGCTCATCCGATCTCCCTCCCCCGCTTGCGCACGCCGCGCAGGATGAAGACCGCAGCGATGGCGAGGATCGGGAACATGAACAGCGAGGTCGCAGCGCCTAGTGGGAGGTCGCCGGAGCGGATGCCGAGCAAGAATGCATAAGTCGCAAACATATGCGTCATGTTGCGCGGTCCGCCCGCGGTCATGATCTGCACGATGTCAAAATTGGCAAAAGTGACGATCAGCGAGAACAGCACCGTGATGGCGATAATGTTGCGCATCATCGGTAGCGTGATATGAAGGAATTTCTGCCAAGCGCTGGCACCGTCGATGGAAGCCGCTTCGTAGAGTTGCTCGGGCACCGACTTGAGCGCCGCCAGATACATGATGAGGAAAAACGGCGCGCCGTACCAGACGTTGACCAGGATCACCGAGAAACGCGCCCACATCGGCTCGCTCAGCCAAGGGACTCCCTCGAAGCCCAGGCTTTTCAGCGTGTAATTGAATGCCGAATTGGTGGGATCAAACATCCACCACCATCCGAGCGTCGAGAGCGCCAACGGGATCACCCACGGCACCAGCAGCATGCCGCGCCATTTGCGCTGGCCCTTGACAGGAAGGTTGTTGACGAGGTGCGCGGTGATCAGGCCGATCAGCGCTTTAAAGAACACAGCAGATAGCGCAAAAATTGTCGATTGCTCGACCACCATCCAGAACGTGTCGCGCGAAATCAAAAACGCGAAATTCCCCAGGCCGATGAAGCGCGTCTGCGCCTTATTGAGCATCGAAAGATAGATCGAATAGAAGGCCGGATAGATGATAAGGCAGGCGACTATAAGGATCAGCGGCATGCACATCATCAGTGCGATCGTCGAGCGCCGGCGCATGAAAAGCTGCAAGCCATTTTTTCTGACCGGCGTAGAAGTCATCCCGGGCAGCGCGGCGTTCCATGATTGGATCGTATCGGCCATGAGTGTGATCCAGTGCTGCGTCTAAGATTGGGACATGCCGGCCATGACGGTCGGCATGCCCTTATTTCTAGAAGGCGTGACGAACCCTCAGGCGCGCAACGTGCCTTCGAGTTCCTTCTCGGCCCACTTGATGACCTCGTCGAGCTTTTCTTTGCCCTGCGTGAACTTCGATATCATCACGGTGTTGATCGCCTGATTGTACATTTGGGCGCCAACCTCAGAACGCGCCGGCGCGCCAAAGATCGAGGTCTGCTCGTCACCGCGCGGCGGGTAGCCGTACACGGTGCCGACCGGCGGCCCGACCGTGTTCCAGGTGGGAAGATCGTACATGGTCTTGAATGACGGCAGATCGTAGCCGACCGACGCCTCGACCAATTGAGCGATCGAATCCTTCTGCGAAATGTAGTTGAGCAGCTCTTTTGCAGCCGTCTTGTTCTTAGAAAATTGCCAGACGCCGTAGAATTGCGGCAGTTGTCCGACGAAGCGGCCCTTGGGGCCCTTCGGCACCGGATGCGTCCAACACTGTTCGGCAACTTTCGGGTTATCGCGCTTGGCAACGGCCCAGGCACTCGGCGGATTCATAATGCCCGAGCCCTTGCCGGAGATCAGCCAGCGGTTGTTGCCGGCGTCGTCCCAAGCGTAGACCTCGGGCGGTGACGCTTCCATGATTTGGCGGGCGACTTCCATCGCCTGCCGAGTCTGGTCGGAATTGATCCTAATGTTGTCCTTGGCGTCGACCATGACCACACCATAGGCATTGAACAAGCCACCGACCCAGTCGACGGCGTCGGACGTCTGCCCCATCGGCAACCCAACCGGGAAGCCGGCCTTATGCAGCTTCTGCGCCGAAGTGACGTAGGCATCCCACGTCCAGGCTTCGACCTTCGCTTTGTCCCAATTCTTTTCGTCGGCCGGGAACATTTCGCGTAGATCGAGACCAGCATGCTCCTTGTAGAGATCGAAGCGCGAGCAGCATGGCTTCACCTGGCTGCCGATCGCAGTCGGTATGCCGCGCCAGGTGCCCTTGATCTTTGCGAGGTATTCAGCGACTGGGCTGATCGGACCATATTTCTGGATGAGGCCGTCAGCGACGTCGTTGAGCGGCTCAAGCTTGTCCTGGTGAATGCGGATGTTCCAGTCGCGGTGCGACATGATGTCGTGGCCGGTGCCGGCTTGCGCTTCGGCCGCGGCAGTGAGTTTGTCCTTCTCACCTTGCGATGTGATGAAGTCGATGTGCACATCGACTTTGTTCTTCTCGCCAAACTCATTGCAGAGCTTGATCAGCGCCTTGTTTGCGCCGGGGACCCAGTGGTCCCAGCAACCGAGCGAGAGTGAGCCGGCAGCGTAAGCACCGCGCACATACGGTGCAGTGATTATAGCTGTTGAAGCGAAGACCGCAGTCTTCAATACTGTGCGGCGAGACGTTCCTGAACGCATTGAGGCATTTCTCCCTGTTGACGTTGAGTTATTGCTATTTTGGGATAAGACTATACTCAAACGTGTTGGGTGCCTAGCGGCGGCGAGCGATTTCGTGCCGCAACAACCGCCGTAAATTTTACGTTACGGGCTTCCGTCACGGTGGTCTCGCTCTAGCCTGGCTCGCCCGAGGTCCTGTGTATACCGAAAAGCCGAACATAGTGGTGATGAAGCTCGCCAAGGATTGGCCGTGACTTGATGATTCCAGTCCACTGAACGGGGCGAGAAACCGGAGCATCTTTGTCCAATGACCGATGCGTCCTGATGTCATTGTAATAACGGGCGTAAGTTCGCAAAATCCGGCGCAGATGTGCCTCGCCCAAGACGACGATGTGGTCCACACACTCGCGCCGGATCGATCCGATCAGCCGTTCGGCAAAGCCATACTGCCAAGGCGAGGCCGGTGCTGTAGGCTTGTCCCGGATGCCCATAGCGCGCAATCGGCTTGTGACGACTGTGCCGTAAATCTGATCCCGATCACGGATGAGGTAACGCGGCGTCTTAGTTCCAGGGATATGCCTCGGTTAACTGGCGCGCAAACCATTCTACGCTTGGTTTGTTGTGACCTTGATCCAGACCAGTTCTCTGCGGTCTAGTCTCATTATGACGAAAGCATAGAGCGGCTTAAAGCCAATGGTCGGGACAACGAACAGATCCATGGCGGCAATGTCCGGCGCGTGGTTCCGCAGTAACGTGGGCCATCCCTGACTTAGCGGCCCACGTCGCTTGATCATGTACTTGGCGGCGCTCGACTGGGCGACCTCAAATCCGAGCTTGAGCAGCTCGCCGTGGATGCGCGGTGCTCCCCAAAGCGGGTTATCGATGCTCATCCGCCGGATCAGCGTACTGAGGTCTGTCTCAATCCACGGTCGCCCTCCCCGCGGGGATGATTTCCAATGCCAATAGCAGCGAAAGCCCGCCCGATGCCAACGCACGAGGGTCTCCGGCTAGATGATCGTGAGAACCTTCAGGATTGAAGGAAACCAGCGATAAAACTGGATTAAGAACCAGCGGTCGTTGTTCCGTGAGCCGAACCCGG
>CAWFNO010000001.1:0-259280 GCA_963817155.1 uncultured Pseudomonadota bacterium | reverse complement strand
CGCCTCGACGCTGTCGCGCGAGCACGAACATTCCCCACGGCATCTTCGGGCAGCGGCGTACATGCGCACGCCGCGTTCGTGGAACAACCGATAGACCAGGCGCTCGCTCGACAGCGCCGGATCGACCAGCTCGATGTCTTCGACGGTGTCGATCAGGGCGCGGCCTTCGACCCAGGCGTCATCCACCGTGTGCGTCACTGACCCTTCCGGCGCGTCGCCCGGATGCAGATCTGCGACGCGGGCGCGTTCCGGCGACTTGGGCAGGAATTGCAGCAATATGCCGCCGGCGCGCCAGCGATGTTTGGCTCCGCAGGTGCCGGCACGCAACTCTTCGGCGACCGCGAGCCGCACGCGCGTCGGAATCGGCCCGGAGCGCAGGAAATATTCATGCGCGGCATCTTGCAGCGACCCGCCGTCGAGCGCCACCAGGCCCTGGTAGCGATTCACGTCGGGCCCCTGGTCGATGGTCATGGCGAGATGACCCTTGCCGAGCAGCGCACCGCCGTCGGCCTTGCCGGCTTCGATGGCTGCGGCGACGCGGTCCTTGTCGAAGCGGGCACAGGCGCGCACCTTGCCGGGCGCCGTGAAATCCACCACCAGCATGCGCACCGGGCCGTCGCTCTGCGTCTGTAAAATAAAACGGCCGTCGATCTTCAGCGACGTGCCGAGCATGATTGTAAGCACCACCGCCTCGCCCATGTTCGCCACCGGATTGGGATAGGCAAGCCGCTCGAGGATCTGGTCGATCACCGGCCCCACCCGCACCACGCGGCCGCGTAAATCGAGTGCGGCCACCTCAAACGGCATAACGGTATCGTCGGTCGCGGTCGCCGACGGCGCGCGCGAGGGAATTTCGATGTGCGGATTGGCGGCGGGATCGGTCATGGGCGGTATGTAGCGTTCATCTTAGTGAATTCGAGGCCTTGCAAAGTTTTCATTCCGGAGGCGCGCCACCGATCTCGGGATTGCCCGAGATCGGCAAATTAAATTGCCCAAGGCGGCGAAAGCCGCCTTGTGTGGCGCGAATTCGGAATCCAGAAACAAATTCGATCGTCGCCTCTGGATTTCGGGTTACTCGCCGCGCGAGTGCCCCGGAATGACGGTCAAGCGTCCGCGTGCAGGCACCAGGCGAGCAGGCCCTTTTGCGCGTGCAGCCGGTTTTCCGCCTCGTCGAACACTACCGATTGTAGCCCGTCGATCACCTCGTCGGTGACCTCCTGCCCGCGATGCGCCGGCAGGCAGTGCATGAACAGCGCGTCGGGCTTGGCCTTGGCCATCAGCCGCGAATTGACCTGGTAGCGTTTGAGCACGTTGTGGCGTAGCTTGCCGTCGCGATCGCCCATCGACACCCAGGTATCGGTGACGACGCAATCCGCGCTTTTCACCGCGGCTTCCGGATCGTCGGTCAGCTTGATGTCGGCGCCGGACGATTTCATCCAGTCCATCAGCCATTTCTTCGGCTTGAGGTCTGGGCGGCGTCGCCACCCGTAACTGGAATTCGAAGCGTTCGGCGGCGTGCATCCACGACGCCAGTACGTTGTTGGAATTGCCCGTCCAGGCCACGGTGCGGCCACGGATCGAGCCACGCTTTTCCGGAACGTCATCACATCCGCCAGCACCTGGCAGGCGTGCGCAACGCCGCGTGAGCCCATTGATCACCGGCACCGTCGCGTAGCGGGCAGCTCCACCATCGCCTCATGATCGAGGATGCGGATCATGATGGCATCGACATAGCGCGAGAGCACGCGTGCGGTGTCGGCCAGCGTCTCGCCGCGGCCGAGCTGCATTTCCTGCGCGGTCAACAGGATTGCTTCGCCTCCGAGTTGACGCATGCCGACATCGAAGGAGACGCGCGTGCGTGTGGACGGCTTTTCGAAGATCATCGCCAGTGTCCTGCCTTCGAGTGGGGAGATGCGCACCCGCCGCGCTTGAACTCCGCCTTCAAGGCGCGGCTGTTGTCGATCATCCCCGCCAGCACCGGCTTGGGGACGTCGATCAGATCAAGGAAGTGCCGCACGCCGTTCTCGCTCATGACGCCACCTGCTTGGCGGGCCGCGGATGCGCCTTGGCAAGCCGCGCGCAGGCGCGGTCGATGCGGCCGACCGCGTCGGCGATCTCGCTCTCCGGCTGATGATCAACGGCGGCAAAAGCCGCACCACATTGTCCCCGGCGCCAACCGTAATCATATTCTCGGCACGCAGTTCGTCGACCATCTCCGAAGACGGCGGAATCGACGCGCAGGCCCACCAGGAAACCTTCGCCGCGCACTTCGGCGATGACCGAGGAATGCCGGTCCTTGATCTCGGCGAGCTTCTGCTTGAGCAGAAGGGCGTTGTGTTTGACCTTGTCGAGGAAACCGTCGGCGAGCACCACATCGAGCACGGCATTGCCGACGGCCATCGCCAAAGGATTGCCGCCGAAGGTCGAGCCGTGCGTGCCGGCAGTCATGCCCTTGGAGGCATCCGTCGTCGCAAGGCAGGCGCCGATCGGAAAGCCGCCACCGAGCGCCTTGGCGATGGGCATGATGTCGGGCGTCACGCCGGTGTGCTGATAGGCGAAGAAGTCGCCGGTGCGGCCCATGCCGCATTGGATTTCGTCGAAGATCAGCAGCAGGCCGTTGTCGTCGCACAATTTGCGCAAAGCACGCAGGAATGCGTGCGGCACCACGCGCACGCCGCCCTCGCCCATGATCGGCTCAATCAGAATGGCGGCGGTTTCTTTGGTGATCGCCTTCTTGGTCGCCTCGAGATCGGCGAACGGCACCTGGTCGAAGCCCTCGACCGGCGGGCCAAAGCCTTCGAGATATTTGTTCCCGGTCGCGGCGATGCCGGCCAGCGTGCGCCCATGGAAGGCGCCTTCGAAAGTGACGATGCGATAGCGTTCCGGCTTGCCACGGCTGAATTGATAGTGCCGCGCCATCTTGATCGCGCACTCGACCGCCTCGACCCCGGAATTCTGGAAGAACACGGTGTCGGCAAAAGTCGCCGCGCACAGCCGGTCCGCGAGCCTTTCGCCTTCCGGAATGCGGTACAAATTGGAGACGTGCCAGAGCTTCTCCGCCTGCTGCTCGAGCGCCTTCACCAGGTGAGGATGGACATGTCCAAGAGCATTAACAGCCACGCCTGACGTGAAATCGAGATAGCGGTCGCCCTTAGGCGTAAACAGCCAAACACCTTCGCCCCGCTCAAAAGCGAGGTCGACGCGCGCATAAGTCGGCAAAAGGTGCGAGGCCACGGGGCAGCTCATCCAATGGAACGTACCGCTTGCGCATGACTATTTGCGAACACGACCACTGTCTTTTCGGGATCATGCGCAAGGCGCAAAAGAACTGTGCCGCCTCGCCGGGCGGCACTTTTTTCATTCGATTGCCGGGACTGTTTACTATCAACACGGGGCTGGCGATGTTGCGCTGCGGACCGAAAATCGCCGAGAGCCGTCCGAATTCTAAAAAAGGAAAGCTGTTGGTAGCTGGGACTGAAAGCCTTGCAAAGGCTTGCGCGCGACTTGGACCTGATATTGTAGCGTTTTGGTTCGCTAGTACGACATATCGTGCTGGTGCGTACTTCTAGTACATCTAGTACATCGCTGTCGCGTAGGCGTTGGGCCCAAAAAACCGGGTCCGGCAACGGAATTGGATTCCATCTAGGACATTGATCGCGATGGAGAAAAGCCTGATGAGCTGGACGGACGAGCGGGTCGAGCTATTGAAGAAACTGTGGGCGGACGGCTTGTCGGCAAGCCAAATCGCCGCAGAGCTCGGCGGAATTACCCGCAACGCCGTCATCGGCAAGGTGCATCGCCTGGGCCTGTCGGTAAGGGCCAAAAGCCCCTCGTCCAGCGTGCCGCGGACGCGCAAGGCGCGGTCTTCCGGCATGTTACGGGTTTCGCGTTCGTCCATGCGCGGGAATACCGCGCTGGCCTATGACTACGAACCCGAGCCAGAGCCAGAATTGATCGATATCCCGGTCGAACAGCGCAAAACTCTGCTGGAACTGACCGAGAAAACCTGCAAATGGCCGATCGGCGATCCCGGCGGCGGCGAATTCTACTTCTGCGGCGGCGAGACGGCGAACGATCTGCCTTATTGCGTGCACCATTCCCGCATTGCCTATCAGCCGGCGAACGACCGGCGGCGCGACAAACGGCCGTTCCGAGGCTGAGCGGCTCGGCGGCATGTCCCAGGCGGCTCTCCCCAACGCCAAACCCTTCAACGTGCCGCAAGCGCTGGCTCAGGCTCTCGAACTGCACCGGCAAGGGCGGCTGACGGAGGCCGACCAGCTCTACGCGTCGATCCTCGCGGCAAGGCCCGATCACTTCGACGCCCTGCAAATGCTGAGTGTGGTCAAGCTGGCGCAGGGCCAACCGGCCGAGGCGCTGCGGTTGATCGGCAGCGCCATGCGCGTCAAGGCGCCATCGCAGCAAAGCCTGCTCAATCACGGCCTCGCGCTCAACGCCCTCAACTGCCACCAGGAGGCGCTGGCGAATTTCGATCTGGCCATCAAACGCAAATCGAAGTTTTCCGAGGCGCATGTCAATCGCGGCGCGGTGCTCGCCATGGTCGGCCGCGACGAAGAAGCGGTGGAGAGTTACCGCTAGGCGATTGCCGTCGCGCCAAACAATCCGGAGGCGCATTACAATCTCGGCAATTCGCTACGCCGGCTGGGCCGCAACGACGAGGCACTCAATAGCCTCGACCGCGCACTGGCGCTGCGGCCGAACTATGCCATTGCGCTCAACAATCGCGGCATGACTTTGCAGGCGCTGAAGCAGTCCGACGAGGCGCTCACCAGCTACGACCGCGCTTTGGCCCTGGCGCCGGACAATCCCGATGCGCTCAACAACCGCGGCAGCGCCTTGTACGAACTGGAACGCTTCGACGAGGCGCTGGCCAGCTATGACCGCGCGCTGGCACTTCAGCCCGAGGACGCGCAGATTCTCTATAACCGCGGCAATGCGCTCAAAGGACTGCAACGGTACGACGATGCGCTTGCAAGCTATGACAAGGCACTCGCGCTACGGCCCAATCTCGCCGAGGTACTCAATAATCGCGGCGGCACGCTGCACGACCTGAACCGGCTCCACGAGGCGCTGGAGAGCTACGACCGTGCGCTCGCGCTGCGGCCGGACTATGCTGAAGCGCTCAACAATCGCGGTATAAGCTTGCAAGAATTGAAGCGGTTCGACGAGGCGCTGGAAAGTTACGACCACGCGATTGTCGCACGGGCGGCCTACGCCGAGGCGTACCAAAACCGCGGCGAAACATTGCAGGCCATGAGCCGGTTCGACGAGGCGCAGATGAGTTTCGATCGCGCGCTCGCAGCACACATGCAGCTCGCCGACACGGAATAAGCCTAGGCGCGCTCCGCAATTACCTGGTGGCGCTGGCGCCCACCCACAAAAACAGAATTCCAAAGGCGTTCAATTCCTCGTCGCGTGACGCTAACAGCGGCTTGAACGCGCTCATATCGGCGTCCGACAAGCGGTTTTTGACCGAATCCAGACCGGTTTTGCACTTTTGCAAATTCCGCTCCTCCCAGACCATCTTGCGGAACCTGTTCCAGGCGATGTCGGGGCGGTCGGCGTCCGCCGCCTTGATCTGCGAGTCCTCGGAAAAGTTCGACAGCGACGTGACAAAGGGAAACAGGGAAAACCCCTTGAGCTCCGAGCTGTGGATCAAATGGCGCAATTATAAATCATATGGCAGATCGATGGCGGCGGCGGCGTCGAGCAGGTCGTAGAGTTTCTTTTTTGAATTCGCATTGACGATGTAGGGGGTCGAGCCGGCAAAGCCCATCTTGTTGAGCCCCATAAAGGCGATGTCGATCTTCTTGGCCGTCAGGTCCCACCGGTATTGCAGCAAATCGATCATCTTCTTCAAATTCGTGATACAGACGTCGGTAAACAAAATATCCCAATCGAGATCCTTGTTCTGCCTGAGGATCGCATCGACCAGCGTGCACGTGCGATAGCCGAAGGTCGCGTCATCCTCGACGATGAACATCGGTCCATCGCTGTCGAGATGTTGCCCGATCAGAATTTTGTGGCAGAGGAAACAGCCCTTCTAGCCCCGCGTCGTGGTGCCGCGGTGCCGCGGATTTCGTTTTTCTTGATAAATTCGGTGTCGATGGCAGCAGAGCGCGTCAAATTCCAGTTTGGTTTCCTGATGGCGTTGAAATTATATTCCAGTCTGGCGCGTCGCTCGGTGGCCGAATCCAGATTGATGTAGAGGCAATCCATTCCGCTTTTCCATGGCAAATTTTGCCCGCGACGCTGCCGCAAGCGAATCACTCTTCAAGTTTACAGCGTTTCAATCGCGTCTGGTCGTCCCTCACTTCATCGGGCGATAGAACTGCTCATGGAATGGACTGCCGCCGATGGGCAGCAGATCGTCGCGAAACTTTCGCGTATGGACCGCCTGCTCATGCGCTTCGAGCGCGGTCCGTCCGCGCCAGATTTCGATCAGGGTCAGATGATTGGGTTTGACCCTTTGCTCAAGTACGTCGTAACGCAGCACCCCGGCATCGTTCACGCTTGCAGCGCTCAATTCCTTGATCGCGACAAGGCCAGCGTCCTTTTTTGACCCCGCGAAGTCGACGTGGGTGATCGCGTAGATCACGCGTTTGCCGTGCGGCTTCGACGGCCCAAGTGCAAACGCAGTATGCAGGCGCTCGTCGTAGGGAGCAATGAGCATCGGCGCCAGTTGGCTGCGGAACAGCTTGGTGGCCTCCGCCACCGCGTGAGTTTCCTGCGCCTTTGCATCCTGCCATGTTTCAAACAGGACAAAATGCCGCGGCAGCGCGGTGTTCTGGAAGACCACAAAATCGACATTTCCCGGCTCCTTGCGGGCGGTGTCGCGCAGCTTGCGCAGCAGCGAGTGCGCCGCGTCGCGGGAAGGCGGCGCGATTTCGATATAGGTCACGACATAAGTCGCGCCTGCGTTTTGCGCGCGACTTGGTGAACCTCCAGCCAGCAAAATCAGGATCGCCGCCGCGACGACAAGATGACGCAAGAACAGCATTCGATTCCTCCCGAGACATTCGGGCTCTGATGTCCCGTTGCCGCGTCGTGCAATAAGTTGCGCGGGTCGTTGCGGGGCGCGCCTTGCTATGGCGCCGGCGGCGCGACGTCCGCAGACTGGCCGCTGCGTTTAAGCGCCGCGGCAACAAAGCCTGATGTCTTCACCTCCTCGACGAAGGCTTTCAGATATCCAGCGCCCGCCAAGCGCCCTTTGGGCGTGCCCATGGCCTGGCGGATGTCCATAAAACGATCCTGCATAATGCGCATGCCGGGATGCGTGTCGGCATACGCCGCCAGCGCCTGCCGTACGCCGGCCACAGCGTCGAGCTTTTCCTTGGCGAAGATGTCGAAGGCATCGGGGCCTTTGATGGCGTCGCCGCGGACCAGCATTGCGTTCTTCAGGTTGCGCGTCAGATAGAGATCGTAGGCCGAGCCAATGTTCACCGCGATGCGATTCCCCGGGCGGTCGACGTCGGACACGGTTTTCAACGGCGAACCCGCCGTCACCATATAGGTGCCCTCGATAATCACGTAGGGCGCGGTGAATTCGATTTCGGCTGCGCGCACCGGCTCGATGGCGATAAAGGCGATGTCCCACTCCTCCGTCTTGCCGGCGGCGAAGACGGCGCCGGCGCTTTCAAAGGTGACGAATTCGACCGGAACACCCAAGCGACGCCCCAACTCCCGCGCCAGATCCGGCGTTATGCCTTTCGGCTCGCCGGTCATTGCGTCCTTCTGCGCCAGCACGCGATTACCGAAATTGATCGCTGCACGCACCTTGCCGGTCGGCGCGAGATCCTTAAGCACCTCCGGCGAGACGCCGCCGGCTGCGGCTGCGGGAAGCACGCCCATGCAAAGAAAAAGCGAGGCCAGAACAAGCTGTTGCATGGGCATAACTCCTCTGCTCACCGGTCGGCGCGAAAGGAGTTAAGCTGTTCATTAATTTGTAGACAAGACGGGGTGCGTCGGAAAAACTCAGCTTGCGCGGCCAAAGCGGTCGTCCAGCGCGTAGCCGGCCCCGCGCACGGTGCGGATCGGGTCGGTCATCTGCCCGCGATTGATTGCCTTGCGCAGGCGGCCGACATGGACGTCGACGGTGCGTTCATCGATATAGATTTCGCTGCCCCAGACGCCGTCGAGCAGCTGCTCGCGCGAGAACACCCGGCCCGGGCGCTCCATGAGGAATTCGAGCAGGCGATATTCCGTGGGGCCGAGATCGACTGCCTTGCCATTGCGCGAGACCCGTTTCTTGTCCCGATCAAGTTCGATGTCGCCGATACTAAGCACCGAGGCGACTCGCTCCGGATTGGCGCGTCGCAGCAGCGCGCGCACGCGGGCGAGCAGTTCCGGCACCGAAAACGGCTTGACGATGTAATCGTCGGCGCCGGTCGCCAGTCCACGCACCCTTTCGCTCTCCTCGCCGCGGGCGGTGAGCATGATGATCGGCAATTGCCGGGTTTCCGGACGGGCGCGCAGGCGGCGGCATAATTCGATACCGGAGAGGCCCGGCAGCATCCAGTCGAGTACGACCAGATCGGGCGTGCCTTCCTTGAGACGGGTGTCGGCCTCATCGCCGCGCGCGGCCGTCTCAACCTCGTAGCCTTCCGCTTCGAGGTTGTAGCGGAGCAGCATAGTGAGCGGCTCCTCGTCCTCCACGATCAGAATGCGCGCACTCATCTCGGTCCGTCTACCTGTCGGCCGCCGACTTCAGTGTGGCGAGCGTCGTGGTGTCACCCTTCGGCCGGGATTCGGCAATCGGGCGGCCGTCAATCACATAGTGCACGGTTTCGGCGATGTTGGTGGCGTGGTCGCCCATGCGTTCGACATTCTTGGCGCAGAACATCAGATGAATGCAGAAGGTGATGTTGCGTGGGTCTTCCAGCATGTAAGTGAGCAGCTCGCGGAATACTGAGGTGCAGACCGCGTCAATTTCCTCGTCGCCGCGCCATACAGCCATCGCCTTGGCAAGGTCGCGACGTGCGTAAGCGTCGAGCACGGCCTTCAACTGGCCAAGCACCAGATCGGTCATGTGTTCGACGCCACGGATGAGCTTGGGCGGAGGGAATTCGCCGTTGAGCGCGATCACGCGCTTGGCGATGTTCTTAGCAAGATCGCCGATGCGTTCCAGATCGTTGGCCAGCCGCAGCGCGCCGACGATCTCGCGCAGATCCACCGCCATCGGCTGGCGGCGCGCGATGGTGTTGACTGCTTTTTCCTCGATCTCGCGCTGCAGATTATCGATATTCGCGTCGGCCGCGGTAATACGTTGCGCCAGCGCGCTATCGCGCTTGGCGAGCGCATCGACGGAATTGGCGACCAGCTTTTCGGCGAGGCCGCCCATTTCGGCAACCATGCGCGACAGGTCCTGCAGGTCGCTGTCGAAGGCCTTGGTGGTGTGATAATCGGTCATTGTTTTCGTCCTTGGCGCCGCTGGCCTTACCCGAAGCGGCCGGTGATGTAATCCTGGGTGCGGCGGTCGTTCGGCGTGGTGAAGATCTTGGTGGTTTCGCCGAATTCGACCAGTTCGCCCAGATACATGAACGCGGTGAAGTCCGACACGCGCGCCGCCTGCTGCATGTTATGCGTGACGATGGCGATGGTGTAGTCGTCTTTCAACTCGTCGATCAGTTCCTCGATCTTGGCGGTGGAGATCGGGTCCAGCGCCGAGCACGGCTCGTCGAACAGGATGACCTCCGGCCGCACCGCCACGGTGCGCGCGATGCAGAGGCGCTGCTGCTGGCCGCCGGAGAGCGACAGGCCGTTGGCGCCGAGCTTGTCCTTGACCTCGTCCCACAGCGCTGCGCGCTGCAAGGCGTGCTGGACGCGGCCTTCGAGTTCGGACTTCGGCAGCTTTTCGTAGAGGCGGATGCCGAAGGCGATGTTCTCGAAGATGGTCATCGGGAACGGCGTCGGCTTCTGGAACACCATGCCGACCTTGGCGCGCAGCAGATTGAGGTCCTGCGACGGCGACAGGATATTCTCGTTGTCGAGATGCACGTCGCCGGTGGCGCGCTGGTTGGGATAAAGATCGTACATGCGGTTGAGGATGCGCAAGAGCGTGGACTTGCCGCAGCCGGACGGACCGATAAAGGCGGTCACCTTGCCCTGGTAGAGCGAGACGTTGATATTCTTCAACGCGCGATTATCGCCATAGAAGAAGTCGAGATTGCGAATGGAAACCTTGTCCGTCAGGCCGTCCATTTCGATCGGCGCGTTGGAAACGGTGGGGACGGTAAATGTTGCCATGCTACTCATGAGGTTTTTCTCTGTGCGGTGAGGATACGGGCAAAGATGCTGAGGGCAAGCACCGCGAGGGTAATGATCAACGCGCCAGTCCAAGCGAGTTTCTGCCAATCATTGTAGGGACTGAGCGCGAATTGGAAGATGACGACCGGCAGGCTCGAGACGGGAGCGTTGAGATTGGTGCTCCAGAACTGGTTGTTGAGCGCGGTGAACAGGAGCGGCGCGGTCTCGCCGCTGATGCGCGCGATGGCCAGCAGCACGCCGGTGACCATGCCGGCGCGCGCGGCACGGTAAGCGATCCTGGTGATCATCAGCGCCCGCGGCAGGCCGATCGAAGCTGCCGCCTCGCGCAAGGTGTCGGGCACCAGGATGAGCATGTCCTCGGTGGTGCGCACCACCACCGGAATGACGATCACGGCGAGCGAGACGGCGCCGGCCCAGCCGGAGAAATGCCCCATCTGCGCGACCATGACCTCATAGATGAAGAGGCCGATGACGATCGACGGCGCGCTCAACAGGATGTCATTGATGAAGCGGACGAAAAAGGTCGAGTTTTCGTAGCGGCCGTATTCGGCCATGTAGGTGCCGGCGAGCATGCCGATCGGTGTGCCGAACAGCACGCCGAGGAAGGTCAGCACCAGGCTGCCGGCGATCGGGTTGAGCAACCCGCCGGCCGAGCCGGGCGGCGGCGTCATCTGCGTGAACACCGCGATCGACAGCCCGCTGAAGCCTTTCCACAGCAACACCGCCAGGATCAGCACCAGCCAGCTCAGACCGAATACCGTCGCGCCGAGAGAAAGCACTTTGCTAATGACGTCGCCGCGGCGGCGCTTTGCATAGAGCGGAGTGGAGAAGGATCGTGCCATGGTCACACTCCGACCCGCGCGTTGAGGCGCATCAGCATGTAGCGGGCGATGGCCAGCACGATGAAGGTGATGACGAACAGGATCAGGCCGAGCGCGATCAGCGAGGAGGTGTAGAGGTCGCCGACCGCCTCCGTGAACTCATTGGCGATGGTCGCCGAGATCGTGGTACCGGGCGCGAGGATGGAGCTGGAGATGTGGTGGGCATTGCCAATCACAAAGGTCACCGCCATGGTTTCGCCGAGTGCCCGGCCAAGGCCGAGCATGCAGCCGCCGATGACGCCGACACGGGTGAATGGCAGCACGACGTAACGCACGACTTCCCAGGTGGTGCAGCCCAGACCATAGGCCGCCTCCTTGAGCACCGGCGGCACCGCCTCGAATACGTCACGCGAAATCGAAGTGACAAAGGGGAGCACCATGACGGCGAGGATCAAGCCGGCGGTCAGGATGCCGATGCCGTAGGGCGGGCCGGCGAACAGATTGCCGATGCCGGGGATATTGCCCAAGGTGTCGATCAGCAACGGCTGTACGTATTGCTGCAGGAACGGCGCGAACACGAACAGGCCCCAGATGCCGTAGATGATGCTGGGGATGCCCGCGAGCAGTTCGATGGCGACGCCGATCGGGCGGCGCAGCCACTTCGGGCACATTTCGGTGAGGAACATGGCGATGAACAGGCCGACCGGCACCGCGATCAGCATGGCGATGAACGAGGTGACGATGGTGCCGTAAATCGGCGCGATAGCGCCGAACTTCTCGGTCACCGGGTTCCAGCTTTCGGTGAAGAGGAACGAGAAGCCGAAGGCGCGCAAAGCCGGCAGCGAGCCGTACACGAGCGCGACAATAATAGCGCCGAGCAGAAGGAGAACGAAGAGCGCCGAACCACGGGTCAGAACGCGAAATATCTTGTCGCTGATGCGCAGCTTTTGCAGAACCTTGGCCCGGTCCGCCTGTTGCGCGGACATCAGAGCCCCGCCTTGCAACGCGACATCAACCACAGCTTGCCTCCCGGCGCTCTGCATTCGGCCCTCCCGACTAGTTTGAAGTGCTTGCCGGGGACCCACTCAAGCGGCCCGCTGGCCGCATGACAAGCCGTCCAGTTCAGGACGGGGGACAAGGAAAAGGCGCCGGGATGTGGCGCCTTTTCCCATTGTTTATCGCACCTAGAAGACGGGCTTGCCGCTGCTGTCCTTGACCTCTTCCCAATGCGCATGGATCAGCTTAACGACACTGTCAGGCATGGGGATGTAGTCCAGACTCGACGCCATGGCGTCTCCCTTGTCATAGGCCCAAGCAAAGAATTGCAGCGCTTCTTTTGTGGCGGCTGGATCCTTTGGCTGCTTGGGCACGAGGATGAAGGTCGCACCGGCGATCGGCCAGGACTTGGCGCCCGGCGCGTCGGTGAGGATCATGTAGAAGCCGGGAGCATGCGCCCAGTCGGCGCCGGCGGCGGCGGCCATGATCGCTTCGGGAACGGCGCTCACGGTCTTGCCGTCCTTGTTGACCATTTGCATTGTGGTCAGGTGGTTTTGCTTGGCATAGGCGGTCTCGACATAGCCGAGCGCGCCCTTAGTGTTGCCGACGTTGTTGGCGACGCCTTCGTTGCCCTTGGCGCCGATTCCGGCCGGCCACTCAACCGAGGTGTTGCTGCCGACCTTCGACTTCCAATCCGGGCTGACTTTCGACAGGTAGTTAGTGAAAATGAAGGTGGTGCCAGATCCGTCGGAACGATGCACCAGAGCGATCCCCTCGTCGGGGAGTTTCGCATTCGGGTTGAGCTTCTTCAGCGCCGCGTCGTTCCACTTCTTGATCTCGCCAAGATACATCTTGGCGAGCGTCGGCCCGTCGATTGTCAGTTCATTGGCGTTGATGCCGGTGAGATTGACGACCGGCACGATGCCACCCATCACGGTGGGGAACTGGATGCACCCGATCTTATCGAGCGCATCGGGCTGCAACGGCATATCGGAGGCGCCATAGGTCACGGTGCGGGCGGTGATCTGCTTAATGCCGCCGCCGGAACCGATCGACTGATAGTTCAGCCCATTGCCGGTTGCCTTTTTGTAGGCGTCAGCCCATTTGGCATAGATCGGATAGGGGAAGGTGGCGCCGGCGCCGGAAATGTCGGCCGCCTGAGCCGGATGCAGGGTACCGGCGGCGATGAAGCCGGCGGCTGCCAGAGTCGTCCAGTGTTTCACGGGTTCTCTCCATGTTTGCGGACAAGGATGCGCGCGGGTCTAATAACCCCACGACTTCCTGCCTTCGCGCCCCTGTTCGGGCATCCGCGTTGAGTGTTGCTACGCACGACAAGTTTGAGCTTCGGGCGCGGTTTTTGGTGGTGGGTCCGCAGAACTACCGAAGCGTTAGGCAGCCTTAGTCGCGGCATGTCACCGTTCTATAAAGCTTCGGTGACACTCACATGACAAAGTAACTTGCTGATTTTTATGATAATTCGCCGATTTGCCCGATCTCGCCGGTGGCCAACGGCAAATGCATGGTGAAGGTGGCCCCCTCGCCGCGCGTGCTCTCGATGCTCACCCTTCCGCCGTGCCGATTGAGCACGTGCTTGACCAGCGCGAGACCCAATCCGGTACCGCCTTGGGCGCGGCTGTCGGCAACATCGACGCGATAGAAGCGTTCGGTCAGGCGCGGCAAATGGTCGGGCGCAATGCCCGGGCCGTAGTCGCGCACTGCGACCTGCACCTCCGAGAGCCCCGCGCGCGTGAGGGCGCGGCTCAAGGTGACATCGACACGCTTGCCGACGGCGCCATATTTCAGCGCGTTCTCCACCAGGTTTTCCAAGGCACGGATCAATTCGTCGCGGTCGCCGAGCACGACTAGGGAATCGTCCGGCGCGGCGACCTTGATCTCGACCCCGCGATCGCGCGCCAGCGTCTGCAAGCCGTCGGCCACCTGGCGCACGATCGGCGCCAGGTCGACCGGCGTATTCGGCTTGAGATGGGCGTTGAGCTCGATGCGCGACAGCGACAGGAGGTCATCGATCAGCCGCGCCATGCGCGTCGCCTGTCCCTGCATGATGGCGAGGAATTTCTCGCGCGCCGCGGGATCCTCCTTGGCGCTACCCTGCAGCGTTTCGATGAAGCCAAGCAGCGCCGCGAGCGGCGTGCGCAATTCGTGGCTGGCATTGGCGATGAAGTCGGCGCGCATTTCCTCAACCCGGCGCAGCGGCGTGAGATCATTGAACGTCATCAGCAGAATGTCGGAGCGCCCATCGCCGCCGGTCGCCAGCACCACCGGCGTGACGAAGGCCTCGAACCAGCGGTCGAGCGGCACGCGCTCGAAAAATTCCACGCACTGTGGCGCCTGCGTGGCGGCGGCGCGGCGTATTGCCTCGACCAGTTCCGGCATGCGCAAGGTGATCAAAGCCAGCTCGCCGCGGCGCAAGGCCGGAGCGATGCCGCTCGCCGCCGCGTTGAAGGCGATGACGCGGCCATCGCGGTCGAGCACGATGGCCGGACCGGGCAAGCCGCCGATCAGCGATTCCATCAGCAAGGCTTGCGGATGCGCAACGGAGCGCCCGCCGGAGAATGCCGCGCGTCCGGCATGTGCCGCCGCGCCCGAGCGGCCGAGTAGCGCCGCCCAGGCGCCGCCCAACCGGCTCGGCCAACTCGCGCCGCCCGGAAAATTCGCGCCGTCCTCGTCGATCGCCATGGTCATTCAGCGTCGGTTTTTTCGATCTCGAGTTCGCTGCGGATCGGCGCCGTGGCAGCCGGCGCCGTCAGGGCCGGCGGCGGCGGCTTGGCGTGCCGCACACTCAGCCATATCTCGCGGGCGCCCAGGATGGCCAGTGCAATCACGAACGGCGTAAGATAATAGAGCAGCCGGAACAGTAGCAACCCGGCAAGCACGTCCTCCTTGTCGAACTGCCACAGCGCCACCAGCATGGCGGCGTCGAATACGCCAAGACCGCCGGGGGCGTGGCTGGCAAATCCGAGCAGGGTCGCCGTGACGAACACCACGACGATGGAAATGAAGCCGATGTTCGGCTCGGACGGCAGTAGCAGGTACATAGCGACCGCACAGCAGCCGAGGTCGACGATGCCGATGACGATCTGCACCAGGGTGGATGGCCCGTCCGGCAACCGCACCTGCCAGCCGCGCTGACCGACCACGCGCGGCGCGCTCCATACCCAGGCGACATAAGATGCCAGCACGGCCAGCATGGCGATGCCGATGTCGCGGTTGACCCAGGCCGGCAACCGGTTGATGGGCGTGGCCGCTTCCGGCGAATGCAAAATGCTAAGCCCGAGTACGGTGGCGTTGCCGAGCCAGAAGGTCAGGCCCGCGATAAAGCAGATCTTCGCCACCTCGACGGCATCGAGCCCGTAGCCCGAGTAGATGCGGTAGCGCACGGCGCCGCCGGTGAATACCGTCGCGCCGATATTGTGGCCGATCGAATAGCTGGTGAAGCCGGAAAGCGCGGCGATGCGGTAGGGAATTTCCCCGCGGCCGATCGTGCGCAACGCGAACCAGTCGTAGAATGTGAGCGTGAAATAGCCGCCGACGACAAACAAGGCGGCGCCGGCGATTTGATGCGGGCGCGTGGCCTCCAACGCGGCGACGATCTGATCGGCGTCGATGTCGCGCAGCATATGGAACAACACCACCACCGCCACGCCGATAATGGCGAGGCTGAGCAGCACGCCGATGCGATTCCAGCCGATTTTATCCTGAAAAAACCGCGCCACCGCGCGCAGCGAATTGAGCATTCTCCCTCCGCATGGCGGACCGGCGCGTTGACCGTTCCGCCGCGCGCCGCGCGGGCGCGCTTACCCGCGACCCAGTAGCAGAACTCAATCCGCGGCGCGAGGGCATTGCCCGAGCAACCGCGGCGACTGAATGGACCAGTCGCGAGCCATGACGCAGCGCCGGCCCGCGTCACATGGCGTTTCGACCGCTGAATTCCGCTCGCTGCCGCGTTAACTTGCTCAAGGCCCGATTAAAGGCGAACCTAGGCGCGCCGGTCCCATTCCGGGACACGGGGGCGGCAATTTTCATTGATTTTGCTTGAACCTAGCGGCCCCTACCGGCGACCCATTCGCGAGCCGATTGTCCTGCCGATGCAAACGACTTCGGACGAGGTTCTGATCGCGCGGATCGCCAAAGGCGACCGGCTCGCCATGCAGGCGCTGTTCGCTCGGCATCAGTGCGGCGCAAGACGGACGAGGAACTTGATGAGGAGACGGCCGCGGGAATCGAGGATCAATCTGACGATCCGGAAACCGCGCTGGCGAAGAAGGATAAAGGCGCGGTGTTACGGCAGTGCCTGAGTGCGTTGTCGGCGGAGCACAGCGAGATCATCGACCTCGTCTACTATCACGAGAAGTCGGTGGAAGAAGCGGCGGAAATTGTCGGCATTCCGGAAGCGACAGTGAAGGCGCGTATGTTCTACGTACGCAGGAAATTATCGGAGCTCCTGAAGGAGCGCGGAATCGATCGAGGCTGGCCATGACGGCGGTGAACGAGAGCGAGCAGAAGGATATCGAGGAGTTGCTGCCGTGGTACGCGGCCGGCTCCCTGAACCGCCGTGACGCGCAACGGGTCGAAACTGCGCTGGCGAGTGATCCCGAACTTGCCCGCCACTTTGCGCTGGTGCGCGAGGAGCTTGCCCAGACCATTCAGCTCAACGAAACGCTGGGCGCCCCGTCGGCGCGCGCGATGGAAAAATTGTTCGCCAGAATCGACGCCGAGCCGGCGCGCAAATCCGTGTCGCTCGATTTCGGTTCGCTCATCGGCGAATTTTTCGCGCGGCTCAAGCCGCGCACCTTGGCCTGGTCAGCAGCGCTCGGCGCGCTGGCAATCCTGCTGCAGGCGGGCTTCATCACCAGCGTCGTGCTCAAGGATAGAGGCGTGGGCGGATACGAAACGGCCTCGGCACCGGCGGCCTTCACGGGTGAAGGCGCTTATGCGCTGATCCGCTTCCAGCCGCAGGCTAGCACCGCCGACATCACCAAATTTCTCGAAACGAACAAATTGACTTTGACCGGCGGGCCAATGGCAGGCGGGCTGTTCCGGGCGAAAGTGGCGGCGAAGCCGCTGGCGCATGACGCCCTCGCCAAGCTTATCCAGAAATTGCAGGAGGATACGGTCGTCGCTTTCATTGCCGCGACCGAATGAGCGGCGATGCGACGCGCGCTGATCCTCATGCTGGCGGCCGCGCTCACGTCGGCCTCAAGCGGTAGTGCCCTAGCGCAGATGGCCTTTCCGACGTCGAGCACCGTCGCCAATGAAGTGCTGATCGAAGTCGTCAATCCAACGAGCCGGCGGACGATCAACGCGCTGATGCGCCGGCACCGCTTGACCGGTCTTGAAGCGCACAGGTCGCGACTCGCGGGCACGACGGTCTATCGCGGCCGCATCCAAGGCCACCGCTCGCTCGCCAATGTCGTGCGCTCACTCACGGCCGAGGCCGGGGTTGCCTCGGCGCAGCCGAACAACGTCTTCAGGCAAGAATAAAACGCATCCGCAGCAGCGCTACTGCTGGATGGTGCGCAGATAAGCGCGCACTGCTTTGGCGTCGTCTTCGCTGAACTTGAATTCCGGCATGTCGGGATGGTCGGAGGAAATGCCGCGTTCCAGCAGGCGGGGAAATTCGTCGAGATCGAAGCTGCGGCCAAGCGTGCGGAACGGCGGCGCGCCGACATGCCGGCTGCGCCCGGTTTTGCCGATGGCGTGACAGGATGCGCAGAATTCATTGAGCAGCGCGCGGCCATGGGGAACCGGCTGCTGCGCATGCGCGGCGGAAACCGCCGCTATCAGCACGGCGACGGACAAGAGTGAAGCGATCGGCCGCATGGCGCCTCTGGAACTTGAAGTGTTGGCGCGCCGGAAGGGATTCGAACCCCTGACCCCCAGATTCGAAGTCTGGTGCTCTATCCAGCTGAGCTACCGGCGCCGTGATTGGAATTTAGCAGAATGGCGCGCCCGAAGAGATTCGAACTCCTAACCCCCAGATTCGTAGTCTCATTATATTCAATTCCCTGATATTCCTTAACTTTCCCCGAGCGATAAAAACCCAGTTGTTGCGGGCCTTTCCGCGCCTACCCTATTAGTCCGAATTTCCCGGGGATTCCGTTTTGGTGTTGCCCCGAACCCAACAAGCGGCGAGCGAGGTATGACAATCCAGCGAATCACAAAACGCGCAGTGGACGCCCTTCAGCCCACCGTCGGCGAGTTCACCCTATGGGATGACAGCGTGAGCGGCTTCGGCGTGCGCGTACGCCCGAGCGGTGCCACATCCTACGTGGTCATCTACAGGGCTGGTGCAGGCCGTGGCGCCCCCGTACGGCGCTACACAATCGCAGGGGTCGGGAAGATCGCGCCAGAACGCGCCAGAGCTCGCGCCAAGGCCATTTTAGGGGCGGTGGCACACGGTCAAGACCCAGCAAACCAGAAGGCCGCGGAACGCGGCATTCGCACAGGGGCCGAAATGGTGAACCGATTTATGACCGATCACGTGCGGACTAAGCGCAAGGCTGGAACAGCGGAATTTTACCGAGACATCTTGGATCGCATCGTGAAACCCACCTTGGGCACTACGAAGGCCGATAAACTGACGCGGGCCCAGGTCGGTAAACTGCATTCTTCTCTCGCCGACACGCCGTTTCAAGCCAATCGCGTGCTCGCCGTAGTCGGCAGCATGTACGCCTATGCAGGCCGCGCAGGGATTGTGCCCGAGGGTACCAACCCGGCCCGTGGAATCGACAGGTTTAAGGGAAACCGCCGCGAGCGGTTTTTGACAGTCGAGGAACTGGAGCGGCTGAGCAGCGCAGTACCAGAAGCTGAGAGAAACGGCATCCCGTGGTCTGTTGACAACTCCAAACCTAACGCCAAGCACGTCCCAAAGGCCGAGCGATTTACCAGAATTGGCCCCTTCGCGGCGGCGGCGCTACGCCTTCTTCTGTTCACTAGCCGCCGCCTGCGAGAAATCCTTCATTTGCAATGGGAGCACGTGGATTTTGATCGCGGCTGCTTGTTTTTGCCTGACAGCAAGACTGGCAGGAAAAACCGTCATCCTCAACGCGCCTGCTCTCGCGATCCTCAATGCGCTAGAACGGGTGGGCCCTTACGTAGTGCCGGGCGACGATCCGGAGCGGCCGCACCATGATTTGAAGCGCCCGTGGGGTGCCATCACCAAACATGCCAATCTGGTCACCTTAGTAAACTGTAGGATTTCAAAGATATATCTTTGAAACGACATTGGCGTGTCTATTTTTGTGTTGTAGATATTCTTTGGTCAATCACGACAGTTTCTGCGAGGCTATATTCGGTGCAGCCGACGAGTGCCTGACAATCCGATGCCAGTGCGGCGTAACGGCGGGCGAATTGTCGCTCATGGGTCTTGGCCGTGTAAAAACGCAAATGCCAACTGCGCGCATGGGATAATTTTTTAGAGATCATCTAATTTGAGAACTAATGATGTTGCAAAGCATTGGCCAAAAGCCACGGTGAAGAATTTTATTTTCTACATTTTTCCAATGTATGAGTTTTCACACAGCCTAGGTCAATCACGGCCTAGCAATTCAGCACTAGCGCAGCCCGTTGTCCGTTGTTGTCCAATCGCGTCATAGATTTTGCGACGCAGCGAATGACGCGAAGTGCCACTAAGCGACATTCCCTAGTTGGGAAACGCAGCGATGCTGGATGCCGCATCGATCATTGGTTGTTGGCTTACGTCGATAAAGCCGGTTCCGGGCCTATCGAGATCCATGATCAGGAGTATGACGGCGGAGACTAGGAAACTTATAATGTAGACTGGCAGACGGGTGCGCCGGGCTTCAAACCCACTCGCGTAGCCAGCAAATGCACCGGCGATGACGGCGATGCCTAAAAGTGCCAGGAGCACGATATTTGGCACTCGATTGTAAACCGCAGCGAGACGTTTTCCTTGGTTGTCAATCATCTCGTTTAGCGTCTGGATAAAAAGCCCGGTCGGGACCATCCCATTGTCCTTCGCAGCCATGGCTTTCGCCTGCAGCCAAAGCGCTTCTTGAAGTGCGTTCGACCGATCAATTGCGGCCGTCAGCTCGGCGCCAGATGCAGGACGTTTGGTGATGTCGAGGCGAATCTTCACGTATTGTCGCAGCAACTTAAGCACTTCTGCCCGGTGCGGTTCCGGCAAAAGTCGTGCGCGCAGCGCCGTCGTGCCTATCGCATTGGCTTCATTCATCACCGCATCGCGCCGAGCGTCGAACCGGGACAAAGCCATAGCGAAGGTAAAACCGATCATCAGCGCTAGCAGCCCGAGTACGGCACCTTCCAGTGTGGAAACGTTATCACCGCCCCGACCGCCGGCATGCACGCCGAGTCGCCGTCCGATCTCGCTGGCTGCCAGGATCACGGCGAGGCCAACCAGAAAGATCGTCAAAAGAGAATAGTTATTCAGATCAATTATGATGGCGGGCCCCAACGTCTCGGCACCGGAGGCGATCGGGCGATCCGGCAAGACTACGAGCGTGGCGTGCACGTCTACCAATAATCCAACGTTGTCGCTAGGAAAAAGGTCTGCTTCGGTCATGACCTGACTGAGACGCCGCATCCGGTTGTCCTCTGTGGATGGCTCCCGCATTGCAGAAGGTAGATAGGCGTGGTGGCGTTGGTCGGGTGCATTCTTCTATCCGGCCTGTTGATGCAGTCGATTGAGACTGCTGGCCCTGATGGAGTCCGCGAACAAGGTCCCATTCTGCTTCGCAGGCTATGACGCCTTGGACATTCGGTGGGTTGTCCCTGTTCCCGGTCTGACCGGTTTGCCATCACATCGCATCGCTCTCGCAACTTCGTGAAGCTGAATTGTTGTTCAGCTAATTCGTGTACCTTCGCTTTTATGCGGCTGGTACCGGCTGGTGGTCGGCACGATAGATTTCGCCACGTGTCATGATTGCCCAGACGGTCCGTGCTGTCTTGTTTGCCATGGCGACAGTTGCGACCCGCACGGGCTTTCGCGCGAGCAGATCGGCCAGGCGTGGATCGATTGCCTGAGGATTGTACCTTGCGCGTCGCACGAGTGAAGTCATGCCGACAATGAGGAGCTTGCGCAGGTACTTGTCGCCCATCTTGGAGATACGCCCGAGCCGCTCTTTGCCACCGCTCGACTTCTGTAGTGGCGTCAGTCCCAACCAGGCGGCGAACTGCCGCCCCGAGCGGAACTGATACGGATCGGTAACCGATGCGGCAAGGGCTGTCGCCCCGACCGGCCCAATGCCAGGAATCGTCATGAGACGCCGCGCGACATCGTTGCCACGTTGCCAGACGAGAAGATCAAGATCGATTTGGCGAAGCCGAACGTGGATGTCGAGCGCCTGCTGTGACAGCGCACCGACGATCGTCGCGGCTTCAATCGGCACGTCTGGTACTTCGCCGTCGACGATCCGTCTCGCCATCAGCAGCGCCCGTTCGAGACCCTTGGGAATATTGATGCCAAACTCGGCAAGCAGGCTGCGGATCATGTTGACCAGCTGCGTGCGCTGCTTGACCAGCAGATCGCGCGTCCGATGCATCGACAGTGCCGCCTGCTGTTCGGGCGACTTCACCGGCACAAACCGCATCGTCGGCCGCCTTACCGCTTCGCAAACCGCTTCCGCATCGGCCGCGTCTGTCTTCCCACGCTTCACATACGGCCTCACGTAAGCCGGCGGCATCAGGTGCACTTCATGGCCGAGTTTGATCAGCTCGCGCGCCCGGTGATGCGAAGTGCCGCACGCTTCCATGCCGACCAAACATGAAGGCAACCTGGCGAAGAAGGGTAGCATCTGCGCTCGTCGAAGCGACCTGCGGACAACGACCTGACCGCTCGCATCAACCCCATGAACCTGAAAAATGCTCTTGGCCAAATCGAGGCCGATCGTAGTAATCTCCATGACGGATGGCTCCCATTTGCTCGTGAACGCTTGATAGCCTTCACACCCTGGCACCTAGATGCCGTGAGCGGGAGCCATCCACCTCATCTGTTTTGGGCCATAAGCAGACTCATGCACCGCAGCATGATCGGCACAAAAAAACCGCTTGGCGGCGGGATGTCTACTTAATATCTGCTGTTTCTTCGACGACACACTTTTGGCAGCGCGATCGGTTTTAGTGTTCTGGACCGGACAAAATTAGGTCGCGTTCGGCACGAAAGACATTGCTATAGAGATTGGCAACCCACTGCCGTCCGTCCGACGTGACGTTGAGGTAGCGGATCGCGCTCTGAATATGCGGCGATATGCTGCCCCAATAGAACTTCGGATACTGATCGGTAAGATCGGCGGGCGAAGCATAACCAAGTTGTTTGTTCATTCCGACCTCTTCAAATTCGTAATAAAGAGCATTGGCTTTGCGTAGATAATGTGGGTCGCCCAGCTGGCCAATAAGGTCGGCAGCGCGTACCAGCATGCCCTCCTCGCTGTCGATATTGCCAGTGCCAGGAGGTGACGGAAAGCGCGTGAGCTCGATTGCATTTGCGATGCGTGTTGCGTCTAGCAACTCGATCTCACCGAAACGATCCATCACGAAAAGCTTTGACCGGTCGACGTGGTATGGCAACAGCGCCGCATCGGATGAGCCGCGGGGTAGCTTGGCCTTATTGCCGTGGGCGTCGATAATATAGCCGTCGGCACTATCGCCCTTAAGAATCCCACGAACGTAACCAATGTCATGAAACAAACAAGCAACGATAACATGCGCATAATCGCTGGCAGACGTCTCAATCAAAAGCCTTCGCCCTCTCAAAATAGCGTAGCCGACGAGCGTTACTAGCATCGTATGCTCGACGTTGTGGTAGAGCGCGTTACTGTTGCCAATACAGTCAACAGCAAGTCGGGCGGCCGACTGGACGCGTTCTATTAAACCCGCGTCCGTCGAACCAAAGCGGCGACCCATGCGCTCAGCAAGGTGAGACCCCAAAGCCTCCGCTGCAAGCTCGGGAATGGTAATCATGGCACCCTCACTTTCGCCATCTAATCGTCATCGTGGCGAGTAGTTTTGTACTTTGCAACATGGCGCTGGAATTCTTTATAGCTTTTGGTCACAAGCGGGCATTTCGTGCCTTATGCGGCACGTTCAGCCCGGCTGTCGATTTCACTCCGCAGCGTGCCGAAATGTTGCGGTTGACGTAGGCCTTCACATCCTTCGCCGGCATCAGCCGAACTAGATGCCCGAGCTTCGTCAGCGCACGCGCCCAATGGTGCGCTGTCGCGCAGGCTTCCATGCCGATAAGGCACGGTGCCAGAGCTTCAAAGAACTTTATCACCAGGCCGCGGCGGAGTTGCTTTCTGACGACGACCTTTTCGGTCGGGTCGATGCCGTGAACCTGGAATACGTTCTTGGCGATATCCAAACCGATCGTGGTAATCTACATATGGACGGCTCCTCTCATGTGATTCGTCTCCGACGAACCACCCTATGGCACCTCGATGCCGGGAGCAGGCGCCGTCCACCACATCATTAGCCGACATCGGGCAATGCGAGGAAATCTAGTTTGGATTCAAAAGCGATCAGCAAGCTTGGCTTCTGCTAGCAAAAAAGCCCCGGTGCGAATAACCGGGGCTTCAACTTTGTCAGTCAATGTGAGCGACGAAGACGTGTCGCCACGCGAGTCAGTTAGAAGCGATAGTTCACACCGACCAGGAACTGTTGGGCGTCCCGCCGTACATTGACGGGGCCGATGATGGCTGAGGTCCCGGAAGAGGTCCCGAAGTCCATGTAATTATATTCGAGGAACGTCGACCAGTGTGGCATGAACATCCATTCGGCACCGCCGCCGATGGTCCAGCCGCCTTTGTTGCCGGCCAACTGTCCAACTTGAGCGCCACCAGGATTATTGACGTAGCCATTGGTGCGCGTCCACGCCCCACCACCCTGAAAGTAAAGCAACCAGTTGGGTTGCACTGCATAGCCGATACGAGCCGTAAGGGTGTTGACCCAGCTCGTGTCGGTATTGGCGGTAAAGCCGGCCAACGGAGCGCCGAACGTTCCGCTGCTATTGAGGCTGGTGCCATCAAACATGTCACGGGCGCCAATCACAAACCCACCAGCGAATTCGTAATCGCAGCCGATCTGACCGCCACCAATAACGCCGGTATTCGTCCACGAAACCCCGGCGCCGGTATTCACAGCGGTAACATCCGAACGGCCCCATGCCGCACCAATGTTGCCGCCGATGTAGCAGCCGGTCCATGTTAGCGGCGGCGCTACCATCATGGGCGCCTTATATGCAGGCCTCTGCGGCAGGTCGGATGCCATTGCACTAGCCGAACCAAGCGCCGCCAAAGCGACTGTCATCAATAGAACATGCTTCATTTTTGCCCCGTAAGATTTTGTGCCAAACTTCAATCGTGCACTTATGCGAAGCCAATTACGGCATTAAGACGAACGGCCGATTAAAGTTCCCTTGATGCGTGCGTTTGCCTGTTCGAGTGACAATAACATCACACTACTTGCATTCTATGTATTGTTTATTTCCTTCGATTTGGGTCAATCACGCCCCAGCAATTCAGTTCTAGCGGCGATGTCTGTCGGCTGTTGGTCCAATAGCGTCATTGACGGTGCAATGCAGCGAAGGGCGTGATGTGCCAAAAGCGACATTGCCCTCGTCTGAAATAAACGATGCCTCGAACGAAGTTGGCCAAAAAGGAAAGAACCCCGACCGGGTTGTCCGAAATGGCCGGGGCTCTCATGTGAGGAAGGGCGCGACGTTAAACCAGTTGCGCCATTGAATCGTAGGCTAATTATTGTTGCCGAAGCGTAAAGCCCGGCGCGCGTGAAGCACAGCCGGGCCTTACGTCGAATCCTCCCGTGGAGCGATCCGAAGGCACTGGTGGTTGCGATCAAGCGCGCACGATTTTACTCACCAGGCACTACACATTAAGCTGAGATGGGCAAGTCAAAGATGAACAATAAATTAATGTTGGGTAATGTTAGACAGGCAATGTAGTCGGTGGAAACAAGAATGACTGGTCGCCGCCTTGGCACATCGTTGAGACCGCAGCTGATCCGGCCTTGCCCTCAACCCCTAATTGGGCGGCCGGCCTCATCAACCGTCAGCGTCGTCACATAGTCGCATTATGTACATTCCAGGCTTTGCTTTTCATATTCCGGCCGCGCCTGACTGGGCGATCGGCGAGTGACGACCAATCGACTGTCGCAAATCGGGCATTTGAGAGAACCGAGTGTTTGAGCAACCACGCAACTCGACTAACACTTTCGCCGTAAAATTGAGGTTGAGAAAAGTAAATAAGCCCCACCAGCCGAGAGCGCCATCCTCGTTTGATTGAAACGCAGCACACTTCGAGTAACCTCATTCCTTGTTATCATTGCCTACTACTTTGCCGGTTTTCGGATTGACCAGATGGACCCCCTGACACGCGGCGCAAGTGATTGTTTCAAAGGCGGGTTCGGTTTCGGAATTTTCACTTTCGCTGCGACCTTGCGCCAGAAGGCCAGTATTCGGACAGCGATATAGGAAGTTGCCCATCCACTGGCCTATGCCGCCAAAGGCCCGCGAATATGCACTGCGACCCGGCGATAAGTCAGAAATGAAATAGCTGATGATTTTTCAAGGCGCGCAAGCGCACGCGATACCGTTTCGATTGTAAGATTAAGATAATCCGCAATGTCCTGTCGCAACATGAGCAGGTCCACTTCGCGGCTTCGGTTGCGCTTCTTCATTTCCAATAGAAAGTTGGCAACGCGTTCATCTGCGGAGTTGCGCAAAAGCAAACTATGGGTCTGTGCCCGCTGCAACTCCACGTTTGTAATCCGCAGCATTTCTTTCGCTACGGCACTATCGGTTACGGCAAGTGAAAAGAGGGCCTTTCTTCCGATTGCCAGAATCGTACTCGGAGTAATTGCCTCGGCTGAGACATTGCGTACGGCACGCGTTTCCACTCCAAAATAATCGCCAGGGAAATAGAAAGCGGTAATAAGCCTTTGGCCATGCCTCTGTTTGATAAAGGTTCGAACACACCCATTCGCGACTTTGTAAATATGTCGAGCGAACTGGCCTTTGCGAAAAACTATTTGGCCGCGCGACAGCAATCTCTCGGACGCGATCCGGTCGACTAGGTTTGGGCTTGTTATGGACAAAGAAATAGATCGCCTCGGTCGCCGGGGCGCCTTCGATTTTCTCTTTTTTGAATTGGCCATCAGCGCAACATTAACCCTCGTCAAAGTTGACTTATATCATGGTCGACCAAACGCAGCAGCCTAATAGACAATCTCGGAACTACTAGATGCAATTAAATGCGCGGTGCATGCAATGGTCAATTTTGCTGCATACATGAACTTCAAGAACGCGAGTGACAATCTATTTCATAAGATTAGCCATGCGGAATTGGCCGACACAATGAATGTGTCCGTCGCCGCCATTCGGCAGGCACGCTTGAGCCGGTCCGCGAAAGCATATCGTAAGCCGCCAAAAGATTGGCGCAACGCCATTATTCTCATTGCACAAAAGCGCATTGCGCGATTGCGCATGCTGATCAGCAGGTTGAAGGGAAGTCGCACCTAGCAATAGAGGATACACGAGCTGTCAATAGGCGGCGTTGCGTCCGCCTAGTAAGGCGAAGGCGTCCGCTTTGTCGCTTACGGGTCAATCGCGACTGGGCGACCCAGCGCCCGTCCCGCTCGATGTCCATTGTTAGCCCGATTGCGTCGTAGATTTTGCGGCGCAGCGATTGGTCGCTTTGTGCCATTAGCTGCATTGCTATGCGTTGGAATACCCGACATGGCCATCCTTCTGCCATCTTACCCAATGCCTACTTAGTGACGCGCCAAAGCGAAACGGCGTCGGTTTATAAGGAGACTCGGTTGCAAATTTTAAGTGAGGGGACACTTTCAATGAAGTGCCTAGGCGTCGGAATTTTATTTAGCTTGCTGACGTTCACGTCCGCAAACGCGGCGGGATGGGGTTCAATCCATAAGTACGTAAAGCAATCTGGGAAATGCGCGGGACAAGAGATTCTCGCGAGCTCTTATTCCACTGGAAAGCGTACTGCCAGTGGCGAAAGATTTGATCCGAACGGCAATACTGCGGCAGCGCGAACTTGGCCTATTGGGACCACACTTACCGTGACGAATCCACATAACGGCCGCTCAGTTAGCGTTCTCATCAATGATACCGGCCCTTGGGGTATCGCCTACCGTATGGGCGCTCGACTTGACCTTGCGAGGGGCGCTGCTGAGCGAATTGGAATGCACGGTTCACAGTACGTTTGTGTCGTGTAAAAAATAGCACTGGCGCTTAATTGCGCTGGTGACGTCCGGTTCGGGGTAGCCAGCTCAACCGGTCGACGCAACACTTATCGTGGACAGAAAAGCTAGAGAGCGTAAGCTGTTGAGCGAAAAATGTCGTCCAGAGCTCACTGCGGCCCGAGAAACCGGGAGCTTTGGTATCGCTGGCAGCCGGGGATCTTGAAAGCGATTAGACGAGCATTTGGTATGCGTTACGCAAGTGTTGCGTCGACCGGTTGAGACCACCGTCATTAGCGGACAAACGATTTAGCGCCGGTGCAGGCCCCATGTCTGCTCTTGTCCAAACGCGGACAAACTATTGCGACGCCGCGAATGATGCGAAGCGCCAAAAGCGACATTACGGTTGAAGCCCGCTAATGATTACCTCTAGCGCTGGAACACAACGCCACAGTGATAGGGCGGAACTTCGACAAGTTTTCTGAATTTCAATCCGCGGCCCTCCACAGACTTGATCGTTTCCTCTGGCGACATCGTCGATTCTGTTTTGGGGCCGCGCGGTTCCCAAAGGACGAGCGTTTCTTCACGTGGGAGCTTGTGCCAATTGACGATGACAAAGCTGCCATCGGCCCTCAGTGCGCTTTTCACAGCATGCGCCAGTCGAGCGCGGTCAGGAACGCCATGAAACGCATTTGGCATGAAAACAAAGTCCGCTGGTGCCGCCAATCACCTGGCTTTGGTTTAATACCAAATCGCGCTACCCGCGACCCGTCTGTGACGTTGCAGCCGGAATGTAACGTCCGTCCAAGTGTGTGATTTGACTCATGTTTACGATGCAACCATCCCCGCACAACGCAGGGCAACATGAGTCATGATTTCAGAGTTTTGGTATAAGCCTTTCACCACATCCCTTGCAGTCATAGAAGAACTGGCAAGCGTCGGTTGGCATTTGCTCAGTCGCCTGATGCCCACACTTCGGACAAGTGATTGTGGAAGTTGCGATCATGGTACCTGAGCGCCTAAAGCGATAGCGAAGTACCAATAGCTACGGACGTTGGATAGCTCGCTCTGGGCCCCAAACTTCAACTTGCATCAGCCCTGGCGTCTGGGAAAAACACGCTACGGCAGCCGCAGCGCGTCCAGTACGCCCTCATATATTCGATCAGCAACCGGCATAATCCAACGCTGAACAGACGGAACCAGCAAAGCGGCGAGCAATCCAAACAAGCAGGCGATTAGTGCCGAGGCGACCATATCGAGAGGGAAGTGAAGCCCCAAATATATTCGCGCCCAAGCTACAAGCACACCCAAAACGCTCACCGCCTTCCCCCACGCCGGAGCCGCGCGCGTCCTGATTAGAGCAAAACCGATTGTCAGAATGAAGGTCATATGATCGCTCGGAAAGGAATTCTCAGGCACGTGGGCCATCAGCGTGCGGCCGAGGCCGATCATGAATGGGCGTGGCTCGTACCATAACAGACCCACAAGTTGGTTAGCGCCGAGGGCAAGCGCGGCAGCGATAGAGGATGCCGCAAGACCGGCTCGCCGATCCGGTCTGCCCCAGATCCAAAGTGCAACTAGCAGAAGCGGAACTAGGTCGATCAGCTCGGAGGCGACCAACTTAGCCAAAGACACAATGGCAGGCGATGCGCCAGCCGGTGCATTAATGAAAAGAAAAAGATGATGGTTTAGGGGAAGCATTAGTCGGTCTTCGGGCGCACCCCCTGCACCTTCTTAGGCGTCACATTTAGAAATGACAACAGCTATCAGGCGACGCGCGACTTTTACTGAGTTATGGTAAGTGGCGTCCACATGCCAGCGGCGTAATGGCCCGGAACATTGCAGATCAGCAGGTAGAAGCCTGGTTTAAGATCGAGTGTGATCGTCTTGTCGGCATTCGGCTGCATCTCGTCAGTCTCACCCAGCATTTTGACCTGCTTTTCCGGAATCTGGCCGCTGTTGTAGTCATAGGGCAACGGCGCATTGGGGTTCTCGACTGCCACGACGATCATCTCGTGCACTAAGCTGCGCGATAAGTTGGTCACGTCGAAAGTCACCTTACCGGTTTTGATCGACGAGACATTGGTGCGGACTGACATCATCCCGCCCATCATGGCATGGCCCGGACCGTAGCCTTGACCCATCATTCCGTAGCCTTGCCCATAGCCTGGCCCCATCATTCCATAGCCATGGCCATAGCCCGGTCCCGTCATTCCGTAGCCCTGACCGTAGCCTTGACCCATCAGTCCGGGACCATAACCCGCGCCAGGTCCACCGCCCGGACCAAACATGGCGGTCATATCAATCAGGGAGACCTTCACAGCCGCTTGATCAGCAGCGCCAGCAGGTGCCACCAGCACGAGCGAAAGTACAAATGCAGCGAGGCCCACGTGTGGAAAATGACGCATGGGAAAGCCCTCCTCTAATGGATCATTGCCACGAACTTTTACGCCTCTGGCTCGCCAGTATCATTGATCCAGCGCAAACAGCCACGAGTGCCTAAATGTGCAGTCCCTAGCTAGAGATATCTATCAAACTTCCTCCGGCGGCTTCAAATGCCGAAATGAATACAGCAGAGTGAGGTCATAGGCGATCTTGAGAATTCCGCATATGACCAGCGGCAATCCGGAAAATGGTCCCGCTAGCATAAAGCCGGCAAATGCGGGGCTGATCGATGATGCGAGACTGCGCGGGACCGCAGTGACGCTCGCAGCAGCCGGACGCTCGGCCGGTGTCACCACCGCCATCACGTAAGATGACCGCGTCGGAACATCCATCTGGGACAGCGCCGACCGGATCAGAAGCAAGCTCAGTGTAAGCGTCAAGTTCGGGGAAAATGCCGCCAAGATGAGACAAATGCTGGACGGAATATGCGTATAGACCATTGTGTTAATGAGGCCAATGCGCGTGGCGATCCACGCTGCGACCGGAAATGAAAAAGCACTGAGAAAACTCGACCAGAAAAAGAACAAGCTCGCCGTCGCCAGAGACAGGTCGAATCGCTCGAATAGCCAGACCGCAAGAAGCGATTGGACGACGAAGCCACCGGCAAAAGCGTCAAGGCTAAACAGCGCGGCCAGCTTGTATACGATGCCTCTGGATTCTCCCAAAGACACGCTCGGAGAGGTTGCCACGTGAACATGATTACGCGGCAGGCGGCGATAGAGCAGCGCTGCCATCAGCCCGAGCAAAGCATAGACATAGAACATTGCCTTGAGAGCGGCGACTTCCGTAAGACCGTAGGGGACAAGGAATTCAGGGATTGCTGCCGCTAAAGACCCGGCGGCCGTGGCCAACGCGCCGACTAGGCTGTAGCGCGCAAAAATTCGTGTGCGATCCTGGTTCGCGGTCTCCTTGGTCAACGTGGCATGTTCGAGCGGCACTAGCATGCCAAGGTCGCCGGCGGACGGGTTCAAGGTGCCGACAAAGGCAACGACGAAAATCAATGCGATATGATTGACATTGGGGAACGCCAGCCCGGTCAGGACAATCAACCCCGCCCCAATCAGCAAAAGATTGCGAACCTCATAGCGCGGCGCGACAACGCCGACCACAAGCGTCAATACCGCCGTCCCAAGCAGTGATATGGCCGCGACAAATCCGATTTGTGTAGCGGTGAAGCCGATTGCCGACAAATAGACGGGCAGGACGATGACCGCGAATCCGTCGCCAAAGCCGCGAAAACTACGCGCGGTCAACAGCAGCGAGATATCGCTGGGTTGAAATCGCCGCGTGATATTAGGCATTCAATTACGGCTCGCGATTCGGATTGCGCGAATGGTTTCACTTCCAGAACGGATTGCGAGCTTCCTTTAGGGCCTCGCGCCGCGATAGCCCGATATCGGCAAGTAACCGGTCGTCAAGCTCAAGGAGGCGCTGCCGTTGCCGCCATCGCTCATGCATGAACCCAATTTTCCGTAACAGCGATAATGCGTTCGGCACTGACCAATCCGAGCCGGAAAACAGCTTAGAGGCTGATGAATTATATTTCGATGATGTGCAGGTTGTGCTGCCGCAAGACATGTCTCACCTCCGTAAGGAGCGAGACAACGCTTGGCTGCTTGGCAGCTGACCGGGCGGTTGTCGAAAGCCCGAATACGAGGTGCTTATAGGCCAGCACGCCCCTGACCGCAAGACGTGCAATTGTTGTTCGCCGGCCAACCGAATAGTCTGTGGTCTCGCATTGTCCGCCTCGGGTCATTCGAGGCCTAAGTTATCGAGGCCAACTCCCTGCATTGCCAGCAATACCGTTGCGGCGTCGTGAATGACGCGACGCGCCAAAAGCGGAAATCAGTGCTGCTCCCCCGGACACGTGACGACCTCAATCGTTACATGAGACAGCCCGGTAAGACCTGACAATCGTTTTTTGTACCAGTCGGGAGCGCGCGGTTCATGAGTCACTAACGAAATGACCGCTGCAAGGTGGCCGGGGCCTAAGCGCCACAAGTGAAGATCAGACACGCGGTCACTCTCTTGCTCAAGGCGTGCGGCAATTTTTCGTGACAATGCCGGATCGGGGCAAACATCGAGAAGGATAGCGCCAGCAGAGCGAATAAGCGTCCATGACCAACATAGAATAACGATCGTGGCTACAAAGCCCATCAGCGGGTCCATCCAAACCCATCCGAACTGTCGGCCAGCAACAAGCCCAATGATGACCAGCACCGATACTGCGGCGTCTGCCGTCACATGCACGAAAGCGGCACGCAAATTGTGGTCACGGTGGACGTGAGCATTTCCATGTATGTGATCATTATCGTCGTGCGGATCATCGTGGATATGATTGTGGTGATGGTCTTGAGTGTGGCCGTGGTGGTGTTCGTGATCATTTCGCAAAAGGAACGCGCTCAGCAGATTGACGCCTAAACCAACTACTGCAATTGGTATGGCCTGATTGAAGGCAATTGATACAGGGTTCACAAAGCGATCCATGCTTTCGTAGCCGATAAGCAAAGCAATCATCGCTAACGCTATTGCACTCGTAAATGCAGCCAGATCGCCGAACTTTCCAGTGCCGAACGTCAGTCGGTCATCATTCACATAGCGGCGCGAATAGGTGTATGCCAACGCCGCAATGAGAAGCGCGCCAGCATGTGTGGACATATGCAAGCCATCGGCAATTAGCGCGACCGAGCCAAACCAAAGACCACCCACGATTTCAGCAACCATCATTGCGGTGCAGATGGCAATCACAGCCCATGTTTTTCGCTCATTCCGTTCGTGTGCATCACCGAGAAAAACGTGGGGATGTCGAAAATCGTCGATCAAATGGGAGTGCATGGGTTTCTCCGCAAATTTTTCGTCCCCACGATATAGGATGCAGAGGGCTGTGCCTTCAATATCCGCGAGGGGTAAGCGTCGCTACAGCCCACTTGCCTTACGGTTTTTACACCGTTCTTCGAATTGCAATTTGTAATTTTGCCGGTTCTGTCGCCGTTGTCGGATGAGATGAGCGCAATATATCTCGCGTTTGGTCAATCGTCTTCATTGGGATCGCGATTATGTTCAATCCGATCATGCCGATTTATATGAAGCGAACCACTTGGTTCTATTTCGATTTGACCGCCGCGTTCATGATATTCGTTCATTTATTTAGCATGCGTCTTGATTGGAAGAAATCAAACTGAAGTGGCACCCCTAAAGTGGACAGGCGCGATTGGCGATGCCGATGTTGCGACACTAATCGACAAGGTGGCCATGTGTCTATCCCCATGACGCTAACGACACTGCTTATCGAGCGTGTCGAGGGCGGCGGAAATCTTTTTGCCTTCCTGAGTGTCCGGGCCTGTTTGGTCAAACGCATCTAGCAATTTGGAGTAATCGGGTCCTAGTATATCCAACTGTGCTTCCGCTTTTAGGCTTAGGGCATCCACGGCCTTCATATCGTTCTTTGCTTCAGCGTCGGCTATTTGCTCATAGAGTTTTGCAACGTCGCAATATGCTTTGATCTTTGTCTTGTCTCCGATGATTGATCGTACAACCTTTTGAGCATCAACCGTGTTTGGGGTCTTGCCCTTTGTCGTAGGATTGCCGACCTGACCTTGTGCAAACGCCGACGTTGCGGCGAGAACGGAGACTACAATGGCACGTGTAAGTTTCATGAACGACCCGGATGACTAGCCAGCGCCACAATGCGCGGCCTTCCATGCCTATTGCAACGCGGATACCGAACGTCCCGCAGCGCAACCCGAATTGAAGCCTCAGGATCACGCGGCTTCACGTGCAAATCTAAATCGATCACGGTCCCGCAACTATCGCAGGCGATCACAGGCCAAGGATGCTTCGCGGTGATCGCGGCGGCGATCTTCGGCCAGAACCATGCGGAGCCTTTGGTCGCCGGAACGGATTCGAGGGCCTTCAGGCAGCTTGTCGCGGATGAACTTCGCGGATGCCTTCTTGCCGAGCTTGTCCAAAAGTTCGGCGATCCTTTCTTCCGAAGCGTAGTGTGTCGGGACGATCTCAGCTGCAGCCTCGCACGCAATAGGTAGGCTTTCCGCAATTGCCGACAGAAGTTTGAGGATATGTCCTTGGACGGCTTCCTCGACCTCGTCGCACCACTCCGCAAAGGGACCCACCAAAAATCCTCCACGAAATTCGAAAAATCTCTTGTCCTCGGCCTTACTTTGAGAAAATTCTCGACACTTTAAAATGATCTAAGTGATGGCGCGCCCGAAGAGATTCGAACTCCTGACCCCCAGATTCGTAGTCTGGTGCTCTATCCAGCTGAGCTACGGGCGCTGATACCGCCGCCGGAAAATAGGGCCACGGAACAGGCGCATAGCTATCGCCTCGCCGTTTCATTGGCAAGGGTTGGCGCCGGAACGATCCCGCCGCCGGCGGCCCAGGCCAGCGCCCGGTTTTCGACCTGGATGCGATAGGCGATGAGCGCTGCATTGGCGAGCGAAAACACAAGTGCGAACAGCGGCAAACCGAGCGCCAGCGGCACCACCGCGATCTCTAAAATGACGATCAAATAGTTCGGATGCTTGAGCCAGCGATAAGGCCCGCGCGTCACCGACACGGCGCCGGGCAAAACAATAATGCGCGTGGTCCAGCGTCGGCCGAGACTGGCGATGACCCAGATCCGTGCTGCTTGCAGCAGGACGAAAACAAACAGCCACAACGGCTCGATCGGCCTGGCATACCCGAGCATCCACAAGCCAAGCAGCCAGAACGCGTGCAGCGCGACGATCAAGTGATAATGTGCGGTGCTGAATTCGACGGCGCCGGCCTCGCGCAGGCGAACCGTGTTCCATTGGGCGAAGCCGAGCTCGGCCAGCCGCTGCACAACCAGGAAGGCGATGAGCCAAGCACCGTCACCCATGACCCACTCCCTGTGCGGACTCGAGCGCAAGAAAACTAGCGGTGAATCCGGGGCCGAGCGCGGACAGCACGGTCTGTCCACGCAGGCCACGCTTGCGGGCGCGATCGAGCACGAACAGCACGCTCGGCGCCGACATGTTGCCGTGGCCGCGCAAGACTTCGCGCTCGTCGCGCAGCGTGCCCTTTTGCAGGTCTAGCGCGGTCTCCACCGCCTCCAACACCTTGGCGCCGCCGGGATGGAAGATGAGTTGCGGCGCGTCGAGCCGCGCCCCTTTGCTGAAACGCCGCACCGGCGCCGCCAGCCGCTGTTCGACGAAACGCGGCAGCGAGCGCGACAGCACCACGCCGAAGCCGACCGGATCGACCGACCAGCCCATGATGTCGAGCGTGCCGGGCCAAGTGTGCTCCGCGGTCGCGCCGATGGCGAGCGCGGCCGACCCGCGCTCAGCGCGCAGCACCACCGCCGCCGCGCCGTCACCGAACAGCGCGGTGGAGATGACGTCGGCCTTGGCGCCCCGGTCGCCGCGAAACGCCAGCGTGCACAGCTCAACCGCGACGACCAGCACGACTTCGCCCGGCTCGGCGCGGGCAAGCCGCGCGCCGATCGACAGCCCCGATACACCGCCGGCGCAACCGAGCCCGAATACCGGCACGCGCGCGACCGAGGTGTGAAAACCCAATTCACCGCCGACACGCGCTTCAAGACTCGGCGTGGCGATGCCAGTGGACGATACCATGACGATGACATCGACATCCTTCGCGGCAACGCCTGCCTGAGCGAGCGCTTTTTCCGTCGCACGCACGAACAACGCGCCGGCGCCTTCGACATATGCCTGCGTGCGCTCGCTCCAGTCGTGCGGCGCTTCAAACCAATCGAGCGGACGCACCGAATAGCGCCGCTCGATGCCGGCATTGATGAAGACGTCGGCAAGCCTGGGATAGCGCGCGAAGCTCTTCGCATAAATCCGGCGCGCAAGATCCGCGACCGCTGACTGCTCAAGCACGTGATCGGGAACCGCGGTCGCAAGTCCCAGAACCGAGACCGGCACTGCCATGCACTGATCCTTTGTGTGGAAAGAATGCCCTTGCCAATACGAACACCGACGTGCGGCGTCTTGTTCCTGAAGCTTCAGGCGCTGGCGCGCTCGCCGCGACGCGTGCTGATCTCGACGGCGCGGTCGGGAATGCTGATGCGGAAAGTGGCGCCAATGGTTCCGTCAACAAGGCGCATCTCGCCGCCATGCGCGCGCACCAGTTCGGCGGCGATCGCCAGTCCCAGACCGGAACCGCCCTGGCGCGTGGAGCCTTGAAAAGCCTCGAATAAATGCGCGCGCGCCTTTTCGGAGACGCCGGGACCCGTGTCGGATACTTCGATCACCGCCACGCTGCCCTTGCGCCGGCCAGTAATGCGGATCTGGTCGCGCGCCGGATCGCGATTGCCCCGCGCTTCCAGCGCCTGCATAGAGTTGCGCGCGATGTTCACCAGAACCCTGAACAACTGATCGTGATCGGCGTCAACGGTCAGCCCCTTTTCGACGGCGACGATCCAGCGGATCGGCACGTCGAGCCCGAGCCCAAGGGTTTCGTGCACCTCCTCGATCAACGGCTCGACTTCGATGGTCTTGCGGTCGGGCGGCGGCTCCAGCGCGGCGCCATAGGACAAAGTCGATTGGCAGAAGGCGATGGCGCGTTCCAGCGCGCGCATCAGCTTGGGCGCGAAGCGCTGCACTTTGGGATCCGGTAGGCTCGACAGCTGGTCTGAAAACAGTTGCGCTGACGCGAGCAGATTGCGCAGGTCGTGGTTGATCTTCGATACGGCGAGGCCGAGCGCGGCCAGCCGGTTCTTCTGATGCAGCATCGAAGCGATATCGCGCTGCATCGCCGCCAGTTCGCGCTCGGTGGTGCCGACTTCGTCGTGGCGGCCAGAATTGGCGATGATACGCGCCGGATTTTCCGGATCGGCGCGGAAGGCAATCATGTTCTCGGTGATATGGCGCATCGGCCGCACCAGCAGATAATTGAGCGAGAAGAACACCAGCATCGCGGTGATGCCGGAAATCATAAGCGACACCAAAAGGATAGTGGCGGAGAAGTGCAGCATTGCATCGCGCAGCGGCTCTTCGTCGAGCACGATCTCGAGAAAATCGCCGCCCATCGGCGCCGGCCCGACCAGCCGCATTACATCGCCGGGCACGCATACGAACATGGTGTCGAAGGCGTCGATCGTGGCCCACCACCACGTCACGGTGCGCATGTCGACGTCCTGCTCGATCTTCGCCGGGACGTTGGCCGTCGAGGCGAGCAGGCGGCGCTGGGTTCCCATTTTCATCGCCACCGCGCGGGCGCCGATGCTGCTGAGAATTTGTTTGGCAAGCTTTTCCGGCACCATGCCGCTCGGCGCGGCATCGAGCACGAGTGCGGCGGTATGCGCGGCGGCGAGCCTGTCGTTGAGCCAGTTGAGCCGGAAGTTGGCGATCGACGGAACGTAGATCAGGACTTCCGCCAACATTACGAACAGGACGGTCAGCACGAGAAGCTTGCCGGAAAGGCCGACGCGCGGCCCGCGCGCGGACACGGCCGCGCCCGACGCCACGGAGCTACTCCCCGGATCGCTTGCTGAGCTCAATTCCGCCTCAACCGAAGATTCGCAACCAGGCAATGATGCGCCGCACCCAAGGGCTCGTCAAACGCGGCGCAAAAAAGTCGATCGCCGCATTTTTGCCGATTTCCGCTAGCGTCGGATAGGGCAGCACGAGGTCGGCAAACGCGGAGATATTCAGCATCTGCGCGACGGCAAGCGACCAGGCCGCGATTAATTCGCCGGCATCGGCGCCGACAATGGTAGCGCCAAGTATTTTACCATTCTCGGCCGTTATGACTTTTATGTGCCCGCGTGTCTCGCGCTCGATCTGCGCGCGGTCATTGTCGTTATAGGGCCAACGAATGATTTTGATCTTGATCCCGCGCTGGCGCGCCTCGGCTTCCGTCATGCCAGCCTGCGCGACCTCCGGCTCTGTGAACGTCACCGATGGAATGATGTCGTTGTTCGCGCGCACGCGTTGGCGGAACAGCGCGTTCCGGATCACCAGCCCGGCGTGATAGGTCGCGGCCTGCGCGGACCGCGATTGGCCAGCCGCGCCACCGATCGCATAGACGCGCTTGTTCGAAGTTTTCAGCTTTTTGCTCACCGTGATTCCGGAATCGGCAAAGGCGATTCCGGCGGCTTCAAGGCCGAGCCCGCCGAGCGCCGGCTTGCGGCCGGTGGTGGCGAGTAGATGCGTGCCTTCGACACTCTCCTCGCCTTCGATGCCTTCAAGAATGACCTGCACCTTGCCGCGCGCGCGCTCGATACGGGCAATTTTCACTCCGCTGCGGATGACGACGCCTTCGCGCTCGAGCCGGTCGAGCACGACGGCCGTGCATTCCGTGTCATTCTTGCCCAGCGGCTGCGCAGCTTCCAACACCGTCACTTCGCTGCCGAGGCGACGGAAGGCTTGCGCCAGTTCCAGCCCGGTCGATCCGGCGCCAATGATAATGAGATGCTCCGGCTGCTCGTTGAGGGCGAAGATGGTCTCGCTGGTCAGGGTGACGCCCTGGTCAAGCCCCTTGAATCGTCGGCAGCGCCGGTATCGATCCGGTTGCAATGACAAAACGGCGCGCGACAATTTCGTAAGCATCACCGACCGTGACCGTCCGGCGATCCTTGAACTTGGCATCGCCTTGAATGACTCGCACGCCGAGACCGGTCAGCCGCGCCGCCGAACTGTTCGGGCCAATAACGCCCGCGACATGACGCACATGATTGCGCACCTTGGCAAAATCCACGTCGATATCGGCAACCGTCACACCGAAGGGATCGCCGTCGCGCATCGATTGCGCGCGCTTTGCCGCCGCCAGCAGCGCCTTCGACGGCGCGCCGCCGGTCAGCCGTTCGCCGTCCAGGCGGCGCCGGTCGATCAATACGACCGGCACGCCGAATGCCGCCGCTGTGATGGCGACCGAGACGCCGCCGGCTCCGGCGCCGATAATGCAGATGTCGGGTGTGAGTTTCTCAGCCATGCGGTTTAAGGCACCGGCGGCATCATGCCCCCGGAACCGTGCCCGGCAAAGCCGCCGTGCCGCGCAGCCGGCGGGCCTTGAAGGTCCGTGGTCGGCCGGCGGTCGCATTGACGGGCCAAGCCCCCTCCCTTATAAGCCGCGCAAATCGCGTGCCGATCCGATTGATTTTCTCGGGTTTTCATGGCGGATTCGGGAGCGGCCTATCCGATCCCGGCGCCACGGCGCCCCAGCGGAGAATTCATTCGTGAAGCGGACCTATCAACCGAGCAAACTGGTGCGCAAGCGCCGCCACGGTTTTCGTACACGCATGGCGACCAAGGGCGGCCGCAAGGTCCTCTCGGCGCGGCGCGGGCGCGGACGCAAGCGGCTCAGCGCTTGAAGCCGTGGCGATAAAGGCCGCAACGTTTGCTTCCATGGAACGATTGAGGCAACGAGCGGACTTCCTAGCCGCGGCGAGCGCGAGCAAGATTCCGGCAAAGGGTTTCGTGCTGCAGGCGCGCAAGCGCAGCGACGACGGCCCGGTACGCGTCGGCTTCACCGTGTCGAAAAAGGTCGGCAAATCCGTCGAGCGCAACCGGGTGCGCCGCCGCCTGCGGGAAATCGTACGGCTGGCGAAGCCGGCTTGGACGAGGGCCGGGCATGATTATGTGTTGGTCGGGCGACGCGCGGCGCTTGAATTGCCGTTTGCCCGGATGACGCAAGACTTCGAGGGGGCGTTGCAGCGAGTGCATCAGGGGCGCGCAACGACACGGACCGGTAATGACCGATAAGAACACCATTCTCGCCATCGTGCTCTCGGCCATCGTGCTGATCGGCTGGCAATATTTTGTCGGCATGCCGCAGCTGGAGAAGCAGAAGCAGGAACAGGCGCAGCAGCAGGCGGCGCAGAAAAACAAGTCACAGCCGCCGCAGACGACGCAGCCCGGCCAGACGGCGCAAGTCCCGGCGACCACGCCCGGTGCCGTGCCCGCTCCGGCTCAGGTGCCTGGAGCCGCGCCAACGGCCGAACAGCTCGCGTCGCGCGCGGCCGCCATTGCCGCCTCGCCCGCGTGTGGCGATCGACACCGGCAGCATTCAGGGCTCGATCGATCTCAAGGGCGGGCGCATCGACGACGTCGCGCTGGTCAAGTTCCGCGAGACCGTCGATCCGAAATCACCGCCGATCGTGCTGCTGTCGCCGTCCGGCGCCCCCGAGCCGTTCTACGCCGAGTTCGGCTGGACCGGCGCCGCCGGCACCAACGTCAAATTGCCGACGTCGGAAACGGTGTGGACGCAGCAAGGCGCAGGCAGCCTCAGCGCCGGCCATCCGGTGACGCTCACTTACGACAATGGCGAAGGCTTCGAATTCCGCCGCATCATCGCGATTGACGACAAGTACCTGTTCACCGTCAAGGACGAGGTGGTGAACAAGAGCCCAAATCCGGTCACGCTGTTTCCCTACGCGCTGATCTCACGCCACGGCACACCGAAGACGCTCGGCTACTACATTCTGCATGAAGGCCTGATCGGCGTGCTCGGCGACGACGGCTTGCAGGAAATCACCTACAAGAAGATCGAAGAGAAAAAGATCCTCAATTTCGACGTCAAGAACGCCTGGCTCGGCATCACCGACAAGTACTGGGCGGCGACGCTGGTGCCGGACACCAACGCGCGCCTGAAGGCACATTTCTCCGCCGGCAAGCTCGGCAACCTCGACACCTATCAGACCGATTACCTGCTCGACGCGCAGACCATCGCGCCGGGCGCGACCGGCTCGGCCGACGCGCGGCTGTTCGCCGGCGCCAAGGAGGTGGCCGTCATCAACGCTTACGAGAAGCAGCTCAATCTCAACCGCTTCGACCTGCTCATCGACTGGGGCTGGTTCTACTTCATCACCAAGCCGCTGTTCATGGTGATCGACTGGCTCTACCACCTGGTCGGCAATTTCGGCCTCGCCATCCTCATCGTCACCGTGCTGATCAAGGCGGCCTTCTTCCCGCTCGCCAACAAGTCCTACGCCTCGATGGCGAAGATGAAGGCGGTGCAGCCGCAGATGGCCGCGCTGCGCGAGCGCTATCCCGACGACAAGGCCAAGCAGCAACAGGAATTGATGGCGCTGTACAAGAAGGAGAAGATCAACCCGGTCGCCGGCTGCCTGCCGGTGGTGATCCAGATTCCGGTGTTCTTCTCGCTCTACAAGGTGCTGTTCGTCACCATCGAGATGCGGCACGCGCCGTTCTTCGGCTGGATTCACGATCTCTCGGCGCCGGATCCGACCAACATCTTCACGCTGTTCGGCCTGATCCCGTTCGACCCGACGACAGTGCCGGTGGTCGGCCACTTCCTGCATCTCGGCGCCTGGGCGGTCATCATGGGCATCACCATGTGGGCGCAGATGAAGCTCAACCCGACGCCGCCCGATCCGACGCAGGCGATGATCTTCAACTGGATGCCGCTGATCTTCACCTTCATGCTGGCGAGCTTCCCGGCGGGCCTGGTGATCTACTGGGCGTGGAACAACTCGCTGTCGGTGGCGCAGCAGAGCATCATCATGCGCAAGCACGGGGCGAAGATCGAACTGATCGACAACATCAAGGCGCTGTTTGTGAAGAAGAAGGCGCAGCAGTAACGTTCTGCTCCGTCATTCCGGGGCGCGGCCTTATTGTCGCGAACCCGGAATCCATAACCCTGGTCTGTGAGTATGGATTCCGGGTTCGCTCGCCATAGCGCGTCGAAGACGCGCGTAAACGCGCTGATTGCTCGCGCCCCGGAATGACGGTGGAATAAATGGCCACCTCTGACTTCACTCGCCACGAAATCGAAGCCGGCCGGCGCCTGTTCGCCGGCGACTGGCAATTCGTTGCCGCCGCCGGGTCCGACGCCTCGCTGCCGAAGATGCGCGGCACCGAGATCGCGTTTGCCGGCCGCTCCAATGTCGGCAAGTCAAGCCTGATCAACGCACTCACGGGACGCAAGGCGCTGGCGCGCACCTCGCGCACCCCGGGCCGCACGCAGCAGCTGAACTTCTTTTCCGGCGGCGGCGCGCTCAACCTCGTGGACATGCCGGGCTACGGCTACGCTGCCGCGTCCAAAACCAAGATCGCCGCCTGGACCGAGCTGATCCACACCTTCCTGCGCGGCCGCGCCAATCTTGCCCGCGTCTATGTGCTGGTCGATGCCCGCCACGGCCTTAAAGATACCGACGACCAGGTGTTTGCGGCGCTGGGCCAGGCGGCGGTCAGCCACCAGGTCGTGCTCACCAAGTCCGATGAAATAACCGAGGCCGAGCTTGCCCGACGCGTGGGCGAGGTCGAGGCGGCGCTGGAGAAGCGCCCGGCCGCCTTCCCCACGGTGCTGGCGACCTCGGCGCGCGAGGGCAGCGGCATCGAGGACTTGCGCGCCGCCGTCGCCCGTCTGCTCGACGAGAAGAAAGCTTAAGTGCGCAAATAACTCCCGCATTGTCCCCGGCCGCCGGTTTCGGCTAGAACAGCGCCCGAACGGAATGACCGGCATGAGCAAAGCCCCCAAGATCGATCCGCAGACGCAGGCGCGCATCCTGTCGGAAGCGCTGCCGCATATGCAGCGCTACGACGAGGAGACGATCGTCATCAAATACGGCGGCCACGCCATGGGCCAGGAGGCAACCGCGCGCGATTTCGCCCGCGATGTGGTGCTGCTGGAGCAGGCGGCGATCAACCCGGTCGTGGTGCACGGCGGCGGCCCGCAGATCGCCGCGATGCTCAAGCAGCTTGGCATCAAGTCGGAATTCGTCGACGGATTGCGCGTCACCGACAAGAAGACCGTCGAGATCGTCGAGATGGTGCTGGCCGGCTCGATCAACAAGCGGATCGTCGGCTACATTAACGCCGCCGGCGGCAAGGCGATCGGGCTGTGCGGCAAGGACGGCAACATGGTGCAGGCGCGCACGGTGACGCGCACCGTGGTCGATCCCGATTCCAACATCGAGAAGATCGTCGATCTCGGCTTCGTCGGCGAGCCGGAGAAGGTCGATCTCACCGTGCTCAACCACGTGCTCGGCAAGGAGATGATCCCGGTGCTGGCGCCGGTGGCGACCGCGGCCGGTGGCGGCACCTTCAACATCAACGCCGACACCTTTGCCGGAGCCATCGCCGGCGCGCTCAAGGCCAAGCGGCTGCTGCTGCTCACCGACGTGACCGGCGTGCTCGACAAGTCGAAGTCGCTGATCGAGGCCCTGTCGGTGGCCGATGCGCGGCGGCTGATCGCCGACGGCACCATTTCCGGCGGCATGATCCCCAAGGTCGAGACCTGCATCTACGCGCTCGACCAGGGCGTCGAGGGCGTCGTCATCATGGACGGCAAGGTGCCGCACGCGGTGCTGCTCGAACTGCTCACCGACCACGGCGTCGGCACGTTGATGCACCGCTGAACCGGCCCACCGCGCCGCCCACCCCGGCCCGGGCGCCTGCCGCGCCTCTCTTTCCCGACCTTGCGGCAGCGTGTACGCTCGCCTGCAAGATAAAAAGCATCGGGGAGGATCGAATGGCCACGCTACGCTCAAGCATTCTCGCCGCCGGCGCCATGGCGGCTGCGACGGCGCTCGTGATACCGGCCGATGCGCAGATCTACAGCATCGGCACCGGCAAGCAGGGCTTCTTCACCTATTCGGCCGGTGCGGCTATCGCCAAGGTCGCCGCCGACGGCGGGCTGAACCTGCGCGTCAAACCGTTCGGCGGCACCAGCGCCTATGTGCCGGGCGTCAATGCCGGCGAACAGCAGTTCGGCCTCGCCAACGAGCTGGAGACGCATTTCGCCGTCACCGGCACCGTGATCTACAAGGACAAGCCGCAGCCTGATCTGCGCGTGATCGCCGTGCTGACGCCGCTCTATTCGCAATTCTTCGTGGCCAAGGATTCGCCGATCAAGAGCATCGCCGATCTCAAGGGCAAGCGCGTGCCGAGCGACTACGCCAGCCAGCGCGTGATCGACATTCTGACCGAAGGCACGCTCGCCAACGGCGGCCTGAGCTATGCCGACGTGCAGAAGGTGCCGGTGCCGAACGTGGTCGGCGGCGCCAGCGAATTCGAGCAGGGCAAGGCCGACGTGTTCCTGTTCGCCATCGGCTCGGGCAAGGTCGCCGAAGTCAATTCCAAGATCCCGGTGCGCGTATTGCCCATCGATCGCTCCAAGGAAGCGATGGAGCGCGTGCGCAAGTTCATTCCGGTCGCCTATGCGACGCAAATCCAGCCGGGCCAGGGCAGCGCCGGCGTCGACGAGCCGACCTGGGTCTATGCCTATGACTATCTGGTGCTCGTCAACGACAAGGTCGCGGATGACGTCGTCTACACGCTCACCAAGTTGTTGCACGACCATCAAGCGGAGCTGGCGGCCAATTTCGCCGCGCTGAGCGGCTTCGATCCCAAGCGCATGAACAAGGACCTGGGCCCGGCGAAATTCCACTCCGGCGCCATCAAGTACTACAAGGAAATCGGCGAATGGCCGCCCAAGAGCGGCGGCTGATTGAACGCCACTCATAGGCGGCAGACAGTCCCGTGTCCGACGAGACCCACGATGCGCCGGCGGGCCCCCAAGGTAAGGGAGCCCGCCGGTTGATTGTTGCGGCGGCGAGCCTGCTTACGCTCGCCTCGATCGCCTTCGCGTTTCAGCTCTACCGCAATGTGCTCGGGCTGCTGCTTTACAACGAGCAGTTTCTGTCCGGCATGCTGGGGCTCGGCATGGCGCTGGTCTATCTCACGCAACCGGCGCGCCGGGGCACTTCAAAACCTGCTATCTCCTGGTATGATTGGCTGCTAGCGGCGCTCAGCGTCATCGTCGGCATCGTTATCGCCGTGCGCTTTCCGGCGCTGTCCGAGGATATGACATCGCGGCCGCTGCACGGCTTGATTATCGCCTTCGTCACCGTCCCGCTGGTGATCGAGGCACTGCGCCGCAGCGTCGGCCTCGCGCTCACCATCGTCGTCGTCGTCTTTCTCGTTTACGCACCGCTTGGCCAATACGTTCCGGGCGCGCTCGCCGGCCTGCCGGTCGATATCCAGCAACTGGCCTACTATCTGGTGTGGGATCCCGGCAGCATGCTCGGCCTGCCGCTGACGGTGGCGACCACCATCGTCATCGCCTTCGTTTTCTTCGGGCAATTGCTATTTGCCTCCGGCGGCTCGGCGTTTTTCACAGACATCGCGTTTACCTCGATGGGCCGCTATCGCGGCGGCTCGGCCAAGATCGCGGTGACCGCCTCCTGCCTGTTCGGCATGATCTCGGGCAGCGCGGTGAGCAACGTCGCCTCCGTTGGCGTGCTGACGATCCCGCTGATGCGGCGCGGCGGCTATCCCGGCCACGTCGCCGCGGCAATCGAAGCCGTCGCCTCGACCGGCGGCCAGCTCATGCCGCCGGTGATGGGCGCCGCCGCCTTCCTGATGGCGGAATTCCTGCAGGTGCCATATCGCGACGTGGCGATCGCCGCCACGCTGCCGGCGCTGCTCTACTACTATGCGCTGTTCATCCAGGCCGACCTGACGGCGGCGGGCAGCGGCTTCACCCATGTCGAAGGCACGCCGATTCCGCCCATCGGCAAGGTGTTGGCGCAAGGGTGGCATTTTCTGATCCCGTTCGGCGTACTGATATACGGGCTGTTCTGGCTCAACTGGTCGCCGGAATTGTCGGCGCTCGCCGGCGCTGCGGTGCTGATGGTGACCGGCATGACGTTCGGCTACGGCGACAAGCGCCTGAAGCCGGCGGACATCCTGCATGCGTTGCGCGGCACCGGCATGGCCTCGCTCGATCTCATCATGATCACGGCGGCGGCCGGCTTCATCATCGGCGTGCTCAACATCACCGGCCTGAGCTTCGCGCTCACGCTGCTCCTGGTGCAGGTCGGCTCGAGCAATCTGTGGCTGCTGCTGATCCTCGCGGCCATCGTCTCCATCATCCTCGGCATGGGCATGCCGACGGTCGGCGTCTACGTGCTGCTTGCCGCGCTGGTGGCGCCGGCGATGGTGAAAATCGGCCTGTCGCCGATGGCCTCGCACATGTTCGTGATGTATTTCGGCATGATGTCGATGATCACGCCGCCGGTGGCGCTCGCAGCTTACGCGGCGGCCTCGCTCGCCCGGACCGATCCAATGAAAACCGGCTGGACCGCCGTGCGCTTCGGCTGGATTGCCTTCGTCATTCCGTTCCTATTCGTGCGGACGCCGGCGCTGCTGCTTGAAGGCTCGCTGCCCTCGGTGCTGATGGCGATCGTCACGGCGCTCGCCGGCGTGTGGCTGATCTGCGCGGCCTTTGCCGGCTATGCCGTGCGCGTCTTGTCGACGCCGATGCGCGCGGGCTTTGCCTTCGCCGGGCTACTGCTGTTCATCCCGGCGGAGAGCATGCCGCACGGCGAGTGGACCGATATTGCCGGCCTCACGCTGGGCGCAATCCTGCTGGCGCGCGAAGTGATGGCCACGCGGCTGCAGCGGCGAACCGCCTAGCACTACTTGGCAGATTTGATTGAGCGAAGGATTCCCAAATTACTTTTTCTGTGACTCATGGGTGGTCGGCTTTTGGAGGGGCCGACCATGGTTGACAGGACGCTGCATTGGCAAGACGAGCTTGGACATTGGCTCAAGGCGTTTCTGGATCGATTGGGGCACAAGGCCCGGCGCCGGATGTGTCGGTTCAACGTGTCAGGGCTGATCGGTCCTGGCGATCGCAAAAGCATTCAGCCGATGGCGAGGCGACTTGCGCTCGGCGAAAGTGATCAGCTGCATCACTTTATCGCCGCCGGGGTCTGGGATGCGGTTCCCGTGGAAACCGAGCTGCTCGTCCAAGCGGATAAGTTTGTCGGGGGCCGTGATGCCGTTCTGGTGATTGACGATACCGCGATTCCCAAGAAGAGCATGCATTCGGTGGGTGTGGCTGCGCAATATGCCTCTGCGCTCGGCAAAACGGCCAATTGTCAGACTCTGGTATCGCTGACACTGGCGCGCGGCGAAGTACCGGTCATGTTGGCATTGCGGCTGTTCCTGCCCGAGAGTTGGACGAGCAATCGAGCTCGGTTGCAGCGAGCGGGTGTTCCAGCCGAACACCGAATCTCACGGACGAAGCTGGAGCTGGCTCTGGCAGAGCTGGATCGTGTCATCGCGGCCGGTGTACGTTTTGGCTGCGTCTTGGCGGATGCCGGTTATGGGCTGAGCGCGCCGTTCCGCCAGGGGCTCACGGCCCGCAAATTGCCCTGGGCGGTGGGAATTCCGCGTCATCTCAAGGTTTACCCTGCCGATGTGCGGATGATCTGGCCGGTTGCCAAGCGCGGCCGTCCCCGCAAGCGGTACATTCCCGATGTTCTATCGAAGCCGGCCGAAGATATGCTGGCAGCTGCCAGATGGCAGTCCATCAGCTGGCGCACCGGCACAAAAGGCAAGCTCAAGGCTCGTTTTGCTGCAGTCCGCGTGCGGGTCGCCGACGGACCACCGCAGCGGATCAGGGACAAAGGTCAGCAGCATCTGCCTGGAGAAGAGGCTTGGCTCATCGGCGAACACAGGATGTCGGGGCAGAAGAAATACTACCTCGCCAACTTGCCGGCCAAGACTGATCTGCGCACATTGGCGGCTACCATCAAGGCGCGATGGGTTTGCGAGCAGGCTCACCAGCAGCTGAAAGAGGAACTCGGCCTCGATCACTTCGAAGGACGATCCTGGCAAGGCCTGCATCGTCATGCATTGATGACGATGATCGCTTACGCCTTCCTCCAGTATCGCCGCCTCGCAGCGGCAAGGCGGAAAAAAAGAATCAGCGGGCCCCCGCCTCAGCCAACCTTGCCCGCTGTTCGCCACGCCATTCTTGAACTCGTCGCGCGACCACCACCGCAGCGGTGCCCGCACTGCCGAAAATGGATGTGCGACGCGTTGCGCCGTGAGTAATCTGCCAAAGTAGTGTTAGGGCGTGCACTCATAAGCACCGCGCCGAAAGCCGACACAGACTAGCCGCCGGCGAATGTGCCTTCGGGAAACGCGGACGTGGCAAACGGCGTGACTTATGGCTCCGCGCCCTCGTTTACCGCCCGCTTCGGGATGACTCGATCCGGCATTACCATGCCGCATGATTCGCGGAGCGGCGCAGATCCGGCACGGGGCGGCTCTTTTGTTGTTGCTGGCGGCAATGCCGGCGCATGCCGAATTGAGCATCTGCAACCGCACCAGCTATCTCATGGACATCGCCTTCGGCCTGGAAAAGCGCGCCAATGTATCGACGCGCGGCTGGTTCCGCGTCGATTCGGGGCAATGCCGGCAGGTCGTGGATGGCCCGCTCGATGCCGACATGGTCTATGTGCACGCGCGCACGCGACCGCTTTACGGCAGCGCGCCCTTGCCACAGACCGGCCAAGCCGAGCTTTGCATCCGCGCCGGCGACTTTTCCATCGCCGACGCGCGCTCCTGCCCGCTGAGCCAGCAGGTCCGCTTTTCCGCAGCGCAACCGTCCGACTCTCCGAACGGGCCGACCGTCAATCTCGCCGAGGAATCCGATTACGACGGCGCGCAGGCCCGCCTTGCCGGCATCCAGCGGCTGCTGACCATCGCCGGCTACGACGCCTATCCGATCGACGGCGTCGACGGCGCAAAGACGCAATCGGCGCTCGCGCGTTTCCTCAAGGACCGCAATCTGGCAGCGGATGCGGCCGCCGCGCCGGAATTCTTCAACACGCTGCTCGCCGCCGCGCAGGACCCGCAAGGCCCGGGATTCTCCTGGTGCAACGATACGTCCTACACGGTGATGGCTTCGCTCGGCCTTGTCGAAATGGGTGCAATCGTCACCCGCGGCTGGTATCGCGTCGCCGCCGGACGATGCCTGCGCCCGCTGGTGCACGACGGTCCACTCAAGCTCTACAGTTACGGAGAGGCGGTGGACGGCGACGGGCGCACGATCAAGCGCGCCGGCGAGCCGCTCGCCTGGGGCGGCACGGTTGCGCTGTGCACGCGCGACGGCAAGTTCGAGCTCAGCGACCACAAGGATTGCGCGGCGCGCGGCTTGAACACGGCTGGATTTGCTGCCATCGACGTCGGCGCTAAGCCCTCGACCACCGTGCACTTCAAGGAACAGTAAAGGCGTGCCGAAAATAGCCCGTCCCCCGCCGCGCGGTTTCGGCAAGGTCGATACCTGGGTATTCGACCTCGACAACACGCTCTATCCGCATCACCTTAATCTTTGGCAGCAGGTGGACGAGCGCATCCGTGCTTACGTCTCGGACTTCCTCAAGGTGTCGAAGGACGAGGCATTTCGCGTGCAGAAGGATTATTACAAGCGCTACGGCACCACCATGCGCGGGCTGATGACCGAACACGGCTTGCAGCCAGACGATTTTCTCGAATTCGTGCACCAGATCGACCACTCGCCGCTGACGCCCGATCCAGCGCTTGGGCAAGCGCTGGAAAAGCTGCCGGGCCGCAAATTCATTCTCACCAACGGCACGCGCAAGCACGCTGACGCGGTGATGGCGCGGCTGGAAATCGGCCGGCATTTCGAGGATGTCTTCGATATCGCCGCCGCCGAACTCGACCCCAAGCCGCAGCCGCAGGTCTATGAGCGTTTCCTCGCGCGCCATGTCGTCGATCCGACAAAGGCAGCAATGTTCGAGGATTTGGCGCGCAATCTGGTAACACCGCACGCGCTCGGCATGACCACGGTGCTGGTGGCGCCGGAATGCCAGCGCGAGCTGTTTCGCGAGGACTGGGAACTGGAAGGGCGCGACGCAGCCCACGTCGATCATGTGACCGACGATCTCGCCGGCTTTCTGCGATCCCTAGCCTCAGCGCGGTAGAATTCAGACGAGCGGCGCCGGAATGATCTGCTGCATCAGCACGGCAAGGCCGACGCCGGCAACGCCGGCGCCGATGAGGCGCAATTTGACTACATCGCCCTGTTGCGCGACGGCACGGGCAATACCCATCGCTCCAAGCGCGACCACGCTCTGGATGACGGCCAACCCAATCAGATACGCCGCGAGCGGCGTGCGCTCGACGCCGTAAATGGACTCGCCCAGCGCATAGCCGTGGATCAGTCCGACCAGCACGATCAGGCCGAGCGCCGCCAATAGCGGCAGGCGCGGCCAGCGCAGTAGGATGGCGCCGAGCGCGATCACCGTCAGCGCGACCAGCAATTCCGCCGACGGCACCGTCGCGCCATGCAGATGCAGGGCAACGCCCACCATCATCGTCACGACGAAGGCGATCGCCAACGCCGCGCCGGCGCGATGCGCCGCTGCGAGGCAGCCGACCGCGACCACCGCGGCGAAATGATCGATGCCGATGACCGGATGGCCGAGGCCGGACAGCAGGCCCTCCATGAAGTTCGCCGGCGTCTTGCCGCCCATCAGGTGATGGGCGAAGGCGGGATCGGCGGCGAAAAAGACCGCGGCGGCTGGCAGCACGAATTTGGCGATTGTTTTCACGGCGAGCCCCCTTTGCTTCAGGCAAGCCTAGCGCACGACGCCGCGGCAACGAAAGCAACGCCGGCTCAGCCGATCGAGCCGACGAATTGCTGCAATTCCGGCGTCTTCGGCGCGGCGAAAACCGCTTTCGGCTTGCCCTGCTCGTGCACCTTGCCGTGATGCATGAACACCAGATGCGTGCCGACGTCGCGGGCAAAACGCATTTCGTGCGTCACCAGCATCAGCGTCATGCCCTCGCGCGCGAGCTGCTCAACGACGCGCAGCACTTCGTTGACTAGCTCCGGATCGAGCGCCGAAGTGATCTCGTCGCAGAGCAGCACCTTCGGCCGCATGGCGAGCGCACGTGCAATTGCCACGCGCTGCTGCTGGCCGCCCGACAGCTGGCTCGGATAGGACTCCATCTTTTCCGACAGCCCGACCTTGGCCAGCATCTCGGCGGCAAGCTCACGCGCCGCTTTCTTTGTCGCCTTGTTCACCACCGTCGGCGCCAGCATCACGTTTTCCGCCGCGGTCAGGTGCGGGAATAAATTGAATTGCTGGAACACCATGCCGACATGGCGGCGCAACTCACGCAGGTTCGCCTTTTCGCCGCCGACTTCGATTCCATCGGCCAAAATGGCGCCGCCCTGATAGGTCTCCAACCCGTTGATGCAGCGGAGCAGCGTGCTCTTGCCCGAGCCGGAGCGGCCGATGATGGCGACGACGTCGCCCTTCTCCACTTCGAGCGAGACGCCCTTGAGCACCTCGAGGGCCCCGAAGCATTTTCTCACCTCGCGGATGCTAACGAGCGACATTGAGCCGACCCTCGAGTTTCTTGGAAAACCAGGACAGCGGGAAGCACAGGCAGAAATAGATCAGCGCCACCAGCGAATAGACCAGAAACGGCCGGAACGTCGCGTTGTTGAGCAGCGTGCCGGCCTTGGTCAGTTCGACGAAGCCGATGATGGAGGCCAGCGCCGTGCCCTTGATCACCTGCACCGAGAAGCCGACCGTCGGCGCAATGGCGATGCGGGTCGCCTGCGGCAGGATGACGTAGCGCATCTGCTCGATGTAGGAGAGCGCGAGCGTCGATGCAGCCTCCCACTGTCCGCGCGGAATCGCCTCAACACAGCCGCGCCAGATTTCCGCGAGGAACGCGCTGGTCCAGAAAGTGAGCGCCAGCCACGCCGCCATCCACGGCGACACTTCAACACCGAACAGCGCGATGCCGAAGAAGAACAGGAACAGCTGCATCAGCAGCGGCGTGCCCTGAAAAAACTCGATGTAGGATTTGGCGAACCATTTCAGCGGCTTGATCTGCGAGGTGCGCATGAACAAGAGGATCAGCCCGACGATGCCGCCGGAGACGAATGCGATCGCCGACAGCACAAGCGTCCACTGCGTGGCGATCAGCAGGTTCGACAGAACGTCCCAGAAGCTGAACTGAAGCATGGACTAGACCGCCGCCTTGAAGAGATAGCGGCCAAGCCCGCGCAGCACGGCGCGCATCGCGATCGCCAGCAGCAGGTAGATCACCGCCACCAGGATATAGACCTCGAAGTTGCGGAAGTTGCGCGAGGCGATGAGATTGGCGGCATAGGTCAGGTCCTGCGCAGAAATCTGCGACACCACCGCAGAGCCAAGCATGACGATGATAATCTGCGACGACAGCGCCGGATAGATTTTGCGGAAGGCCTGCTTGAGCACGACGTAGCGCAGCACCTCCCATTTGCTCATGGCGAGGCTGGCGCCGGCCTCGAGGTGGCCCTTCGGCACCGCCTCGATGCCGGCGCGGATGATCTCGGTGGAATAGGCGCCGAGATTGACCACCATGGCGAGGAACGCCGCGGTCGCCTCGTTGAGTTTCAGCCCCAGGGCCGGTAGGCCGAAGAAGATGAAAAACAGTTGCACGATGAACGGCGTATTGCGGATCAACTCGACGTAGCAGACGACCACGCGGCCGAGGGATTTCGGCCCGAAGGTGCGCGCCGAGGCACCGGCCGTGCCGACGGCGACGCCGGCGACGGTCGACACGATGGTCAGCACGATGGTGAAGATCAGCCCGTCGAGCAGCACTCGCCAGTACGGCAGCAGCGCCTCGAAGTGCAGATGATAGACCATCGCGCCGACGCTTCAGCCCGCGAGCGTCAGAAGCCGACCGGCAGCGGATTCTTCAGCCACTTCTCCGACAGCTTCTCCAGCTCGCCGTCGGTTTTGGCCTTGGCGATGATGTCGTTTAGCTTGGCCATGAGTTTCGGCTCGCCCTTGTTGAGGCCGACATAGCAGGGGCTGCTCTTGATGACGAATTTCAGCATCGGTGGCCGTTGCGGATTTTTTGCGGCGATCGCGGCAGCGACGGTGTTGCCCGTGGCGATCAGGTCGACCTGCCCGGAGACGAACGCCGAGATCGTCGCGTTGTTGTCCTCGAAGCGCTTGATGGTGGCGTCAGGCGGCGCCATTTTTGACAGGTCCTGCTCCTCGATGGCGCCGCGCGTGGCGCCGATGGTCTTGCCCTTGAGATCGGCGACGCTTTTCACCATCTCGGCCTTGGTGCCGAACACGCCGGAGAAGAACGGCGCGTAGGCGTTGGTGAAGTCGATCACCTTTTCGCGCTCCGCGTTCTTGCCCAAGCTGGAGATGACGAGGTCGGCCTTGTGCGTCTGCAGATAGGGAATGCGGTTGGCGCTGGTGACCGGGATGATCTCGACCTTCACGCCCATCGCCTTGCCGATCAGGTTGGCCATGTCGATGTCGAGCCCTTGCGGCTTGAGATCGAGGCCGGCGGAGCCGAACGGCGCGAAATCCTGCGGTACGGCAACCTTGATGACCTTGGCGGCCATGATCGAATCGAGCTCATCGGCCTGGGCCGGCACGGCGAACCCGATCGCGGCAAGCGCAAAGAGGGCGGAAAGCAGCCGCTTGGTGGAAAGCATTACGGGTCTCCGAGGTTTTAGTCGTCACAATGCGCCGGCGATGACGCCGGCACGCGAATTCACGGCGATGGTGGCCTCGGCTCCACGTCGCTGTCACAAACCTGCCCCATGCATACGGCTTAGGCAATGGTTGCGCCTGCCTTTTTGCTTGGCAGGCTGCTCAGCTTGACATCGCCTGTCTTGGCCCCGACAAACCGCAGCGAAAACGTGCCGGGGCCCTGAAATGTCCAGAGAAAACCTCACCAAAATCATCGACGACGCCTTTGCCGGGCGCGACCGCATCACGCCCAAGACCAAGGGCGCGGTGCGCAATGCCGTGGATGAGGCGCTCAACCTGCTCGATGCCGGCAAGGCGCGCGTCGCGGAGCGCCAAGCTGGCGGCCAGTGGCACGTCAATCAATGGCTGAAAAAGGCCGTACTGCTGTCGTTTCGGCTCAGCGACATGAGCGTGATTCCTGGCGGACCCGGCAAGGCTGTCTGGTGGGACAAGGTTGATTCCAAGTTCAAGGGTTGGAGCGCGTCACGCTTCCGCAAGGCCGGCTTCCGCGCCGTGCCCGGCTCAGTAGTGCGCCACTCCGCCTATATCGCTCCTGGCGTGATCCTGATGCCGTCCTTTGTCAATCTCGGCGCCTATGTGGAGTCAGGCACCATGGTGGACACTTGGGCTACAGTCGGTAGTTGCGCGCAGATCGGCAAGAACTGCCATCTGTCGGGCGGCGCCGGCATCGGCGGCGTGCTCGAGCCGCTGCAGGGCGGCCCCGTGGTGATCGAGGACAATTGCTTCATCGGCGCGCGTTCCGAAGTCGTCGAAGGCGTCATCGTGCGCGAAGGCTCGGTGCTCGGCATGGGCGTCTATCTCGGCGCCTCGACCAAGATCGTCGACCGCGACAGCGGGAAAATTTATCAGGGCGAAGTGCCGCCCTATTCGGTCGTCGTCTCCGGCACGTTGCCGGGCAAGCCGTTTCCGAACAACGAGCCGGGGCCAAATCTCTACTGCGCCGTCATCGTCAAGCGCGTGGACGAGCGCACGCGGTCGAAGACCTCGATCAACGAACTGCTGCGGGATTGAGGCGGACATGAGCGCCGACCCCGTCGCCATCACCCGCGAACTCTTGCGCTGCCGATCGGTGACGCCGACGGAAGGCGGCGCGCTGAAATACCTCGAAGCGACGTTGAAGGCCGCGGGCTTCACCGTGCACCGCATGACGTTCAGCGAGCCCGGTACCGATGACGTGGAAAACCTCTATGCCCGTATCGGCACCGCGGCGCCGAACCTCGTCTTTGCCGGCCATACCGACGTGGTGCCGCCGGGCGATGAAGCGGCATGGTCGCATCCGCCGTTTTCCGGCGAGGTGGCGAACGGCGAGCTTTACGGGCGCGGCGCGGTGGACATGAAAGGCGGCATCGCCTGCACCGTCGCCGCCACGCTCGATCACCTCGCCGCGCATGGCGGCAAGCCGAAGGGCTCGATCTCGTTTCTCATCACTGGCGACGAGGAAGGCATCGCAGTTAACGGCACGCCCAAACTCTTGAAATGGGCGGCCGAGCACGGCGAGAAGTTCGACCACTGCCTGCTCGGCGAGCCGAGCAATGTCGAGGAACTCGGCGACACCATCAAGATCGGCCGCCGCGGCTCGCTCAACGGCCACCTGATCGTGACCGGCAAGCAGGGCCATGTCGCCTATCCCGACCGCGCCGACAATCCGATCCGCGGGCTGGTCAAGCTGATCGAGGCGATCCAGACCGAACCGCTCGACAGAGGTACCGCGCAGTTCTCGCCGTCGCATCTGGAATTTGTGTCGGTCGACGTCGGCAACAAGACCGTCAACCTCATTCCCGGCGAGGCGCGCGCCCGCTTCAACATCCGCTTTAACGATACGCACAGGCTTGACTCGCTGAAAAAGCTAATCGAAAGCCGCGCCGAAAAGGCCGGCGGCGGCAAGATCAGATTCGCCTTCACATGGGAGCCGTCGAACGCGCCCGTGTTCGTCACCAAGCCCGGCCAGTTCACCGAATTGGTGGCCGGCGCCATCGAGAAAGTCACCGGCCGCAAGCCGACGCTGTCCACCAGCGGCGGCACCTCCGACGCGCGCTTCATCACGCAGTATTGCCCAGTGGTCGAATTCGGCCTGGTCGGACAGACCATGCACCAGGTCGATGAGCGCGTGGCGATCGCCGACCTACGCGTGCTGACGGTGATTTATCGCAACATCGTCGACCGTTATTTCGGCTGACCGCCGCTTACGGCAGTTCCGCCACCAGCTTCATGAAATCGTCCATCGGCCAGGCCCGCGCGGTTTTGGTGCGTAGGTGGCCGCGCATGCCGAGCGCCATGGCGAACTTGAGCATATTGTCGCCGGTCGGCGCTTCGACGAAGAAGACGAGATCGGATTCGCCGGTCGTCATATAGACCTGCTTGATCTCGACGCCGATTTTCTTGGCCAGCTCGCGCGATGCTTGCGCGCGCTTGGGCGCATCCTTGAGGTTGCGGACGCCTTCTTCGGTTAAATTCGCCGACAACATGAATAGCATTACTTCCTCCCTTGAGCGGGGTCTCCGCCCAGCGGGGCGATCATCCGGCAAAGCAGCCGAACATGCAAGATTGGTTGCTCAGCCGGGGCGGCCCGGTCAGTAATCCACCCGCATCAGATAAAGCCCGTCCGGCGGCGCCAGCGGGCCGCAGGCGGCGCGGTCGCGCGCGTCAAGTACTCGGGCGAGATCGTCGGCGCTCCAGCGGCCCTCGCCGACCATCACCAGCGAGCCGACCATGGAGCGTACCTGAGTGTGCAGGAACGAGCGCGCCGAGGTCGTCACGCGCAGCTCGTCGCCGTCACGCGCGACATCGAACCAGTCCAGCGTCTTTACCGGCGACGCGGCCTGGCATTCGGTCGAGCGGAAGGTGGTGAAGTCATGCTTGCCGGTGAGCCGCTGCGCGGCTTCGTGCATCGCCGCGGCATCGAGCGGGCGCGGCACGCGCCAGGCGCGGCCGGCGTCCACGGTCAAATCGGCGCGTCGGTTGATGATGCGGTAGGTGTAATGCCGCTTGACCGCCGAGGTGCGGGCGTTGAAATCGTCGGCCGCGCGCGCGGCCGCCAGCACCGCCACCGGATGCGGCCGCAGATGCGCGTTGAGCGCGTCGCGGATGGTGTCAGTATCCCAGTCCTTGGCGAGATCGACATGCGCCCCCTGCCCGCGCGCGTGCACACCGGCATCGGTGCGGCCGGCGCCCTGCACCAGCGTCTTCTCGCCCGACAGGGCTTCGATCGCGGCAGTCAGCACGCCCTGCACGGTCACGCTTTCCGCCTGAATCTGCCAGCCAGCAAAGGGCGCGCCGTCGTATTCGATGGTGAGCCTGTAGCGGGGCACTTTTGATTCACCTCAAATATGGCCTGGGCGGCCTGTTCTAGCATCAGCCCGGGATGCAGAAGGTCACATCATGAAGCATCAGTTCAAGGCCCAAATCGTCGAGTTGCTCAACGCTCACCGCATCATGACCATCGCCACCAACCGCCCTGACGGCTGGCCGCAGGCGACGACTGTCGGCTATGCCAATGACGGGCTGGTGATCTATTGCCTGATCGCCCGCGACAGCCAGAAATTCGCCAACATCAAGCGCGACCCGCGCGTGGCGCTGGCGATCGCCCACGACGTTCCGCAGCCACTGCAGATCAAGGGCCTGTCGATCGCGGCGCAGGCGGTGGAGGTGACCGACAAGGGCGAAAACGAGCATGTCGCCGAAGTCCTGCTGCACCGCTATCCGGAATACAAAATCATGCCGCGCCCAGATCCGGCCGCGGTGCCGACCATGCGGCTCACGCCAGAGATCGTCTCGGTGCTCGACTACTCCAAAGGTTTCGGCCATACCGATCTGGTCAAGGTGACAGACGCCGATCTCGCCGAATTCATCGAGGCGCGCCGCCACCATTGGGCGGGATTTCACGCGGCCTAATTGAAATGCGTGCCCGGCTTTACTGGCGAACCGCGCAGGAATTCATCGATAGACATCGGCTGTTTTCCGGCGCGCTGTGCTTGGGTGAGGCGCACGGCGCCTGAGCCGCACGCAACCGTCAGCTTGTCATCGAGCACAGTGCCGCGCCTACCGTTTCCTTCGCCTTTGGTCGAGCGCAGCGCCTTGACGCGCACGCCATCAAGCTCGAACCAGGCGCCGGGAAACGGCGACAGGCCGCGGATGTGGTTGTGCACCTCACTCCACGGCTTTGCCCAGTCGATATGCGTTTCGTCCTTGGAAATCTTGGCGGCATAGGTGACGCCGGCGTCGGGCTGCGTCGTCGGCCTGAGCGAGCCGCATTCGGCGGCGGCTAGCGCGCGCAGCATGACATCGGCGCCGAGCCGCGCCAGAATGTCATGCAAATCGCCGGCGGTCATGTCGGGCGCGATCGGCACACGCTCGGCCATGGCGATGGCGCCGGTGTCGAGGCCTTCATCCATCCGCATGATGGTGACACCGCTTTCCTTATCCCCGGCGATGATGGCGCGGTTAATCGGCGCGGCCCCGCGCCAGCGCGGCAAGAGCGAAGCGTGCACGTTGAAGCAGCCGAGGCGTGGCGTTTCTAGTACCGGCTTTGGCAGGATCAACCCGTAGGCGACCACTACAGCGGCATCGGCATCATGCGCGCGGAATGCCGCCTGCGCCGCTTCGCCCTTCAGCGTCTTCGGCGTTTCAACCGGCAGTTCGAGCCGCCGTGCCTCGCGCTCGACCGGGCTCGGCTGCACATCCATGCCGCGCCCCGCGGGCTTTGGCGCGCGCGTATAGACGGCAGCGATCTCGTGCCCGCGCGCGGTAATCTCGACGAGCGTCGGCACCGCGAAATCGGGCGTGCCCATGAAGATCAGGCGCATGCAAGCACCGTCATTCTACTGGGCGCGGACGCGCCGGAGTTTAGCCGATGTGATGCGAAGGCACTTTATCCTCGGCCAGGGATTTAACGCTGCCGCCCTGCTTTGCCGCCTTCTTGAATTTCTTCAGCACCATGTCGCGCTTGAGCTTGGAAATATAGTCGATGAACAAGACGCCGTTGACGTGGTCGATCTCGTGCTGCAGGCAGGTAGCGAGCAGGCCCTCGGCCTCGATCGCGCGCGGCTTGCCGTCGAGGTCGAGATACTTGACGCGCACCGTCTTAGGCCGCTCGACTTCCTCGTAATATTCCGGGATCGACAGACAGCCTTCCTCGTAGGTCGCCTTGACGTCCGACCACCAGGTGACCTCCGGATTGATGAAGACCTGCGGCTGCCTCGGCTCATCCTTCTTGGCGAGGTCCATGGTGACAAGGCGCAGCGGCTCGCCGATCTGGATGGCGGCAAGCCCGATGCCGGGCGCCGCGTACATCGTCTCGAACATGTCGTCGATCAGCGCGCGCACCGGTTTGTCGAGCGCCTTCACCGCCACGGACTTCAGGCGCAGGCGTTTGTCGGGAAGAATGAGGATATCGCGGACGGCCATGGCGGCGATGTAAGGGCCCTTGGCGGCGCGGTCAATGCGAGGTTTCTCCTTGAGCCGCGGGCGTTACCGCCCTACCGTTCGCCCTTCGTTCGTACCGGCGGACGAATTGGGGTAGAAGCGGCGCATGTTGGAAACCGTGCTTATCGTGCTGACGGCGGTCATCGCCGCCGGCGTCGTTGCCATCCTCATCCTGCTGCTACGACCGCGCGCTGCGCCGGTGGACCTAGCGGCCGAGCGGCGCGTCGCCGAACTCGCTGGCCATGTGCAAGCATTGCAACAGACGGTGCACCAAACCACGCAAAACCTTGGTCAGTCGATGCAGACCTCGACCAAGCACACCACCGAGCATTTGCAGCAACTGCACGCCCGGTTGGCCGTGATCGACTCAGCGCAGAAGAACATCACTGACCTCGCGACGACGGTCACTTCGCTGCAAAAGGTGTTCGACAACAAGCAGCGGCGCGGCGCCTTCGGCCAGGGCCGCATGGAATCGATTGTCGCCGACGGACTGCCGCAAGGCGCCTACGAATTCCAGTTCACGCTGTCGAATAACTCGCGGCCGGACTGCTGCATCTTCATGCCGGACAAGCGACCTCTCATTATCGATGCCAAATTTCCGCTGGAGGCGACTACCGCGCTGGAAAACGCCAAAACCGAAGACGAGCGCCTTCAGGCCATGCGTCAGCTGCGGCAAAATCTCGGCAAGCACATCGACGACATTTCCGGGAAATACCTGATCAAGGGCGAGACGCAAGACGTCGCCTTCATGTTCATCCCCTCGGAGTTGATGTTTGCCGAACTTTATGACGCGTTCGACGATGTGCTGCAGAAAGGCTATCGGACCGGGGTCATTATCGTATCGCCGTCTCTGTTGATGCTGGCGATTCAGGTCGTGCAGCAAATCCAGAAGGACGCGCGCATGCGCGAGCAGGCCGACAAAATCCTCAAGGAAGTCGGCCTGTTGATAGGCGACGTGCAGCGGCTCAAGGATCGCGTCGACAATCTCGACAAGCATTTCGGCCAAGCCAACAAGGACATCGAGTTGATCGTCACGTCGGCCGAGAAAATCTTGAGCCGCGGCGAAAAAATCCACGGCGTCGAATTCGGCGATGTTGTCGCAATTTCAAATGTCATCCCCACGCCGATGCGCAAGCTGGAAGCCGGCGAATAGATGACCGCGACGCCCGACGCCGCGCGCCAGCGCCCGTCCTTCCTGGACGCGGCGGCGGTGTACTTGAAGCCGCGCGTTCTGATCGTGCTGTTCTTCGGTTTCTCCTCCGGACTTCCTTTGGCTTTGTCGGGCACGACGCTGCTCGTGTGGATGACCGAATCCGGCGTTGACCTAGGCACCATCGGCCTGTTTGCCCTCGTCGGCACCCCCTACACGGTGAAATTCCTCTGGGCGCCGCTCACCGACGCGCTCGACGTGCCGCTGTTGTCGCATTGGCTGGGACGGCGGCGCGGCTGGCTGGTGTTCACGCAAATCCTGCTGATCGCGGCGATCGTCTTCCTCGGTTCGACCGATCCGGCCTCGGCGCCGGCCCTCGTCGCCCTCGGCGCACTCCTGGTCGCCACCGCCTCGGCGACGCAGGACATCGTCGTTGATGCCTTCCGCGTCGAGAGCCTGCCGGAGAATGAGCAGGCCGCCGGCATGGCCTCCTACGTCGCCGCCTACCGCATCGGCATGCTGGCTTCGACCGCCGGCGCACTGTTTCTGGTCTCGGGTTTCCAGGCGCATGGCTTCGCCAAAAGCGCCGCCTGGCATTGGGGCTACGTGGCGATGGCGGCGATGGTGCTGATCGGCACGGTGACCGCGCTCATTGCAACCGAGCCGCAGCGCTCGCGCGCGGCCGAGGCAAAGCATGCGGGGCAAAAGGCGTTCGCGCGCGTCGCCGAAGCCGCGGTCGGCGCTTTCAAGGATTTCCTTGGCCATGAGCTGGCCTTCGCCATGCTCGCCTTCGTCGTGCTGTTCAAGTTCACCGACGCGCTGTCCGGCGCGATGACCGCGCCTTTCGTCATCGATCTTGGATTTTCGCGCAACGAATACGCGACGATCGTCAAGGGTGTGGGCTTGGCCGCGCTGCTCGCCGGCGGCTTTACCGGCGGCTTCGTCGCCCGCGCGCTGCCACTCGCCACAAGCCTGTGGGTCGGCGCGTTGCTGCAATCCGCCGCGAACCTGGGATTCTGCTGGGTGGCGCTCGTCGGCCACAATCTCGCGGTGTTGACCTTTGCCATCACGCTGGAAAATTTCACTAGCGCCATAGGCACGGTGATGTTCGTCGCTTATCTGTCGGCGCTGTGCCAGAACCCGCTGCACACGGCGACGCAATACGCGCTGCTTACGGCGCTCGCCGCGGTCGGGCGCACCTATCTATCGTCAGGTGCCGGTTTCATCGCCGAGGGCACCGGCTGGGTGTGGTTCTTCGTCATCTGCGCGCTTGCGGGAATTCCGAGCCTCATCTTGCTCGCCTGGCTGCAGAGCAAGGGGCACTTTGAGCGACTGGTGCCGCGGACGCTCTAAAACAACGTGCGCTGCTTGATCGCCGCCGACAGTGTGCCCTCGTCGAGATAATCGAGCTCGCCGCCAACCGGCACGCCATGCGCCAGCCGTGTCACCTTCACGTTGGCGTCGGCCAACAGCTCCGTGATGTAATGCGCCGTCGTCTGCCCGTCGACGGTGGCGTTGAGCGCCAGTATGATCTCCTTCACCTGCGGCTCGTGCGCGCGCGAGATGAGTGCGTCGATCGTAAGATCCTGCGGGCCGACGCCGTCAAGCGGCGACAGTGTGCCGCCAAGCACGTGATAGCGGCTGTTGACCGCGTGCGCGCGCTCCAACGCCCACAGATCGGCGACGTCGGCAACGACGACGATGATCGACCGATCGCGTTTCAGATCGGTGCAGACGGTGCAGGGGTTCTGCGTGTCGATGTTGCCGCAGGTCTTGCAGATGACGATCTTCTCCATCGCCGTCTGCAGCGCGGCGCCGAGCGGCGCCATCAGCGCTTCGCGGTTCTTGATGAGGTGCAGCGCGGCGCGGCGCGCCGAACGCGGGCCGAGACCCGGCAGCCGCGCCAACAGCTGGATCAGGCGCTCGATTTCGGGTCCGGCAACGGCTGAAGGCATTAAGGCAATTGCAATCCCGGCGGCAGCGCCAACCCGCCGGTCAGGCCCTTCATTTTTTCCTGCATCACGGTTTCCGCCTTGCGACGCGCATCGGCATAGGCGGCCACCAGCAGGTCCTCGAGGATTTCCTTTTCCGATGGCTTCATGAGCGAGTTGTCCACCTTGACGCCCCTGAGGTCACCCTTGGCGGTGAGCCTGACCGTCACCATGCCGCCGCCGGCGCTGCCCTCGACCTCGATGCGGTCGAGCTCGGCCTGCAGCTCCTGCATCTTGGTTTGCAGTTGCGCGGCCTGCTTCATCATGCCCATGAAATCGACCATCAGTCCGTCTCGCTCTCGGCGTCGCCCGCCGGCAACTCATCGGGTGTCTCCGGCGCCGCCGTCGAACGCACATCGGCGATTTTCGCGCCGGGAAAACGTTGCAGCACCGCCTGCACCAGCGGATCGTTCTCGACGCTGCGCTCGAGCGCGGCCTGCCGCTCGTCGGCCTGCTCGCGCATGGTCGGCGCACCCTTTTCTTTGGAGACGACGACAATCCAGCGCTTGCCGGTCCAGCCGCTGATCTTACGCTGCAGATCGTGCACCAGCGTCTTCGGCGCGCGCGCTTCAAGCGCTATCTCGAGCTGGCCGTCCTCGCAACGCACCAGCCGCACGTCGTTTTGCAGCGCCAGCTTGGCCTGAACGTCGCGCTTCTCGGCGGCGAGCGCGATCAATTCGGCAAACGAGTTGATCGACAGCGTCGGCGCCGCCTGTGGCTGCTCGACCTGCGGCTCAATGGCGAGGCGCGGCGAGGCAGCCGCCGACGAGCGGGGGCTCCCGCGCGGCACTTCGTAACGCGGGTTGAAATTCTGCGCCGGCGCCGCAGTGGCGCCGCCATTGCCCTGCGGGCGCGCGCCGGCTGCGCGGTCCTCGCCGAGCAAGCGGATGACCTCATCGGGTGTCGGCAGGTCGGCGGCATAGGCGATGCGCACCAGTACCATTTCGGCGGCATCGAGCGGACGGCCCGCCGCCTGCACCTCGCTCAAACCCTTGAGCAGCATCTGCCAGGCGCGCGAGAGAACGCGCATCGACAGCTGGGCGGCAAAGGCGCGGCCGCGCACGCGCTCGGCCTCCGACAGCGAAATATCATCGGCGACCGCGGGCACCACCTTCACGCGGGTAACGAAATGGGTGAATTCGGCGAGATCGCCAAGCACCACCGCGGGATCGGCGCCAATGTCGTATTGCTCGCGCAATTCCTTCAACGCCGCCGCGGCATCGCCCTGCATCAGCGCCTCGAACAGATCGACGATGCGCACCCGGTCGGCCAGGCCGAGCATTTGCCGCACGTCTTCGGCCGCGACTTTCCCCGCCGCATGCGAGATCGCCTGATCGAACAGCGACAGCACATCGCGCACCGAGCCCTCCGCCGCGCGTGCGATGAGCGCCAGCGCTGCCGGCTCGGCCTCGATCTTTTCTTTCGCCGCGATGTCCTCGAGGTGCTTCACCAGCGGCGCCGCGTCGACGCGGCGCAGGTCGAAGCGCTGGCAGCGCGACAGCACCGTCACCGGCACCTTGCCGATCTCGGTGGTGGCGAAGATGAACTTGGCGTGCGGCGGCGGCTCTTCCAGCGTCTTCAGCAGCGCATTGAACGCCGAGCCGGAAAGCATGTGCACTTCGTCGAGGATATAGACCTTGTAACGCGCGCTCATCGGCGAATAACGGATAGCATCGTTGATCTGGCGCACATCCTCGACGCTGTTGTGCGAGGCGGCGTCCATTTCCAGAACGTCGGGGTGCCTGCTCTCCATGATCGCCTGGTCGTGCACGCCCATCACCGGCATATTGATGGTCGGCCCGGTCACCGAGCCGTCTGGCAATGCGTAGTTGAGCGCACGGGCAAGAATCCGCGCGGTCGTGGTCTTGCCAACGCCGCGCACTCCGGTGAGGATCCATGCCTGCGGTATGCGGCCTGCGTCGAAGGCATTGGAGATGGTGCGCACCATGGCGTCCTGGCCGATCAGGTCGGCAAAGCTCGCCGGACGGTATTTGCGCGCCAGCACGCGATAGCCGGCGCCTTGGCTTTGCGAATTTGCTGATTGTGCGGCGTCGTCCATCGTGCCATCCGATTCGCGATGCTAATTCGCGCACGCGCCATCGTTTCGTGAATGGGTGGGAGGCTGACGAGCGACCCGATCCGTGCTCGTTAGGGCTGCTTCCTTCCGGATCTGACCCGGTTGGCGAGTGGCTCGTCCACCGCCAACCTCCCAGGACTTATATCGGGCCAATAAGGGCGGAAAGCAAGCTGGCCGCCAACGGCCGTCGTGCTCGGGCTTGACCCGCGCATACATCGAATGATCCTGCCTGTGGAAAATCATCATTGATGGCCGGGCCGAGCCCGGCTGACTGCGTCATGGAATTAACCTGGGCTCTCGACCCCAAACTCGCCGCCGACACGGTTCCGGTTGGCGACCTGGCGCTATCGCGCGTACTGGTGTCGAGCGACGCCAATTATCCCTGGCTGATCCTGGTGCCGCGGCGGGCAGGCCTCACCGAACTCATCGACCTGGAGGAAAACGAGCAGGTGCAATTGCTCGGCGAAATCGCCGCCGCGGCGCGCACGCTCAAAAGCATCACCAAATGCGACAAGCTCAACATCGCCGCGCTCGGCAATGCCGTGGCGCAGTTGCACGTCCACGTCATCGCCCGCCGACACAGCGACACCGCCTGGCCAAAGCCGGTGTGGGGCGCGGCGCCCACGCTCGCCTATGCGCCGGCGGCGCGCGACGGTTTCATCGTCGCCCTGCGGCGCGGGCTTAAAATCGCGTAATTTTCCATATTTGGCGGACGGCAAGCCCGCATTGCGCTTGCCGACTCGCCGTGCGAATTTGCCGTCGATGTCTCCTCGCCCCCATTTTGGCCCGAAACCCCGTCTTGGCTATTCAGAAAGCCGCATCGAGCGGGCCGCCGAGCTGCGCAATGACGCCGCCAGGCTCGAAGCGCTGGCCAAGGATTCGCGCGCCGGCGCCTATCTGATCGGCGGCGAATTGATCGTCGCCAAAAAGGGCGCGCCGCTCAACCAACCGCTGTTCTCGATGCCAGACGCGGGCGCCTTTACGGCGAACGAAACCGTCTTCCTCGGCCTAGCCGACGGCGCCCCCCGTTTCGGCATCGGCATCGCACCGGCGACAGCTGAGAAGTTGAAGACGCACGAAGAATTCATGGTCAGCGACCTGCGCTCGATCGCGGTGCAGGGCCTGGTCGATGCCGAGCACCTGCCGCCGATTGCCGAGGCGAAAGCCGTGCTGCACTGGCACGCGCGCCACCGCTTCTGCTCCAATTGCGGCGCGGCGACGCAACTCGCCGACGGCGGCTGGAAACGCAACTGCCCGGCCTGCAAAACTGAGCACTTTCCGCGCACCGATCCGGTCGTCATCATGCTGGCGATCGACGGCGACCGCTGCCTGCTCGGGCGTAGCCCGCGTTTCGTACCGGGGATGTGGTCGTGTCTTGCCGGCTTCATCGAGCCGGGCGAATCGTTCGAGGATGCCGTGCACCGCGAAACGCGCGAGGAAGCCGGCATCACCTGCGGCCGCGTCGCTTATTTTCGCTCGCAGCCCTGGCCGTTCCCGACCTCGCTGATGATCGGCTGCCATGCCGAGGCGCTGACCACCGACATCGTCATCGATCGCATCGAGCTCGAGGGCGCGCGCTGGTTTGAGCGCGACGAGATCGCCTCGATGCTGCTGCGCAAGCACAGCCAGGGCCTGACCACGCCGCCGCCGGTTGCCATCGCACATCACATCATCCGCGCCTGGATGGAGGACGAGATCAGCTTTGACTGAACGCGCAAAACGGACGAAAGGCCCGTCGATCCTCTGCGCCGGCATTTCGGTGCAGGACATCGTCATGCGCGTGAAGACGTTTCCGGCGGCGGGCGCCAAAGTCCATGCATCCGATTTCATCATCACCGGCGGCGGCTGCGCCGCTAATGCCGCGGTCACCGCCGCGCGGCTCGGCGCGCGCGTGCAATTTTCCGGCCCGCTCGGCGATGTCGGCGATGCGACCAGCAATCGCATCATCGCCGAGCTCACCGCCGAGGGCATCGACTGCGGCGGCGCGGTGCGCGTTGCCGGCGGCACCGCCTCGGTGTCGCTGATCCTGCTCGATGCGCTCGGCGAAAAAACCATTGCCACCCGGCGCGGCAGCAAGCTCACCAGCGCACTGCCGGCCGATCCGGCGAAACTTGTGGAAAACGCCGACACCGTCCTGGTGGACAATCGATTTTCCGAATTTGTCACGGCGATCTGCCGCGCCGCGCAACGGCGCAGGATTCCCATCGTCATCGACCTCGATGCGCCGACCAAGTTGAAAGATCCACTGCTCGCGCTCGGCACGCATGTGATCGCCTCGACGGAAGCCCTGCGCGCCACCACCAGGCTGGAAGATCATGCGGCGGCGCTGCAAATGCTCGGCAAGCAACTCACCGGCTTCGTCGCCGTCACCGACGGGCCGCAGGGCGTCTACTGGCTGGAGCCGGACGGCATCCAGCAGATGCCTGCTTTTCCGGTGCAGGCGATCGATACGCTCGGCGCTGGCGACGCCTTTCACGGCGCCTTCGCCGTCGCGTTGGCCGAAGGCCGCAGCCGCTCGGACTGCCTGCGCTTTGCGTCCGCCACCGCCGCGCTCAAATGCACGCGTTTCGGCGGCGCGTCCGGCTCGCCCAAACGCGCCAAGGTGGAAGAATTCCTCAAGCAACAGGCGCTGGCGTCCCCGTTGACCTGACCCGTCGTGCCGACGATAGATTGGCCTTGAACTAGAATAACTTTCTCTATAAAGACATCCGCTCTTGAAAATAGAGAAATATATTCCAAAATGGACGCTATCGACCGGAAAATCCTCGCTGTCGTACAACAGGACGCCTCGCTGTCGGTCGCCGAAATCGGCCAGCGCGTGGCCCTGTCCTCGACACCCTGCTGGAAGCGTCTGCAACGGCTGGAAGCCGACGGAGTCATCATGCGCCGCGTGGCGCTGATCGACCCGGAAAAGGTTGGGCTGGGCATCACCGTGTTCGTCTCAATCGAGACCGGTGACCATTCGCAGGACTGGCTCAAGCGCTTTGCCGAGGTGGTTGGCGCCATGCCGGAGGTGATGGAATTTTACCGCATGGCCGGCGATGTCGACTATATGCTGCGCGTCGTCGTGCACGACATGGCGAGCTACGACACATTCTACAAGAAGCTAATTGCAACAGTGCCGCTGAAGAACGTCACCTCCCGCTTCGCCATGGAGCGGATCAAGTCGACCACGGCGCTGCCAATTGGCATGTAGCGCCGGTCGGGCGTCAACAATAGGTCAGGTGCACGCGGTACTGTTGTAGGTTGGCGCGCTGATGCGCGGGCTCATGTACATGCGGTCCGAAAGCGTCAGTGTGCCAGTGATGGTGTAGCCGACAATCGGCTTGTAAGGATAACTCACCTCGCTGAAGATGAGTTGAGTGCTCGGCACCGCGAGCGCTGAGGGGATGGTGACAGTCGAACCGGTTGCCCGCGCGGTGCCGCCTTGGGTCACGCTCCAGTCCACCTTTGCGGTGCCGCTGGCGTTGATGCCGATGCAAGACACCGTAACTGCGACCCCGGTGGTCGAATAAGGTGCCATAATCGCCGAAGACGCACTCAAAATGTTGGTCACGTCGGACGTCGCGAGCGTCGTCGATTGTGCGGTAAGGTTGGCAACTGTTCCGGCGGTCAAAGTGACCTTACGCTGGATGGACACGCCGCTCGAGAACTCGGTGGTCCCAAGATAGAGCGCAACCATCACAGGCAGCAGCAAGGCAAATTCGACGGCGGAAACGCCGGCTCGGTCCCTCGTGAATTGGCCGAGCAATCGACGTGAAAATATCCGGGTGGCGTTGCGCATGTTCATTGGTAAGGCTCGTTACGAAACACGTTCGTCGCGACCAGCAAACGATAGTTGCCGGTCAGATTCTCAAGATTGTCGCTGAGCAGCGAGACGTAAATTGGCCACCGGTAGTAGAGCGTCACCACGACGATGCTTCCGGGCCCGCCTGGCGAGTAGGTGAAGTTGGTGGTGTTGAGTTGACCGTTGACGACCGGCGGCGTGGTGTTGATCGCGGAAAAGCTCGAATAACTCTTGACGTCGACGTAGACACCGTTGGCGCAATCGAACAAGCCAAAGATCTGGTTGCACACGGCCTGCTTGAAGGTAATCGCGGAATAGCCGGCGGTCTGCGCCTGGCCGGTCATGATCAGCCGCGCCGAGGCCGCGGCGGCGGCTTCCAGCGTTTGCCCAGAGAAGAACACCAGTGCTGTTTCCATGATGGCGAAGGTCAGCGCCAGGAACGGCACGGCGACCAACCCAAATTCGAGCGCCGCCGCGCCATCCTGCGCGTGCACGAAGCGGCGCGCGGCGCTGCGCGGCAATAGCCGAAGCAAGCGGCCGATAATATGGGTGCGAATGGTCTGGCGCATGGCGACGGTTTCAATTGCAGGCGGTGCTGCGGCGCTGCGGCTCAGTCCTAGCAAATCCACGTTGTTGAATTATTGCCCGCATCGACGAGAACGCACGTCATCGCGTTAAGCGCACGGTAACCATCTTCGCAAGGCGGCGGCGACTAAAGCCCTTTGGCGCCGGCGTTGCGATCAGTGCGGAGCCGGCGTCGCGCCGCCACCGGCCTGGCCGCTGCCGGTGCGCGCCGCGCTCTGCCCCATCGTGTCGGTGAAATAGGTCTTGTCGTCGCCGAGCGTGATGCGGGCGCCGCATTCCGGCGCGCAACTGTAGGATTTGCGCGCGGTGCCCCGGTAGACCGTGACCAGATCGGCGCTGCCCGGGGCGACGACTTGCACCGTTTTGTTCATGATCACCTCGCCAGCGCGATCGAGCGCGAGCATGTTGGTGGAGCCGTATCCCTTGCCGGTAATCACAAGAATCCCGCCGGATTGCAGCGCGGCATCGGCGATCAGCGGATTGCCGATGACAATGGTGGCGACCTTGTCAGGCAGCTTCATGATGCGCGCTCGATCGGCCTGGATTTCGAAGGTGTCGGCTTGCGCCGGAGCGGCGCCTGCCACGGCGGCTACGATTGCGATGCAGGCAAAAAAGCCTGACAGCCGCCGCTTGCGAGGCTCGAACACGCCCGACATCGGATACTCCAACACTGCTCACGCAACACAGCCGGCCGCGATTCGGCCAGGCGGATTTACAGGTTTCAATTTGAGGGCAAATAGGTGAACGAAGTGCAAAGGCGCTATTGCAGGAACGGGTAGATCAGCTGTCGGCCGAAGCCTTCGGGAAAGTGCTTGTCGGCGATGCCATAGGCGTCCGGCAGCTCGTTCTCCGGCATGTAGAAGGTGCTGAACAGGATGTCCCAGATCGGGAACGTGCCGGCGAAATTCATGTTGCCGCCGCGGTCCGCCGCCGTGTGATGCCAGCGATGGAAGACCGGCCCGGCGATCACGTATTTGAATGGCCCCAGCGTCCAGTTCAAATTCGCATGGACGAAGGCGGACGATAGGGTGGTGAACGGGCCGACCCACAGCATGACATTGGGCGAGACCCCGGCGAGCAGAAGCGCCACATCGACGATCACCGTGCCGAACAGGATGTTGACCGGATGAAAGCGCGCAGCCGAGATCCAATCCACCTCTTCCGATGAGTGGTGGACCGCGTGGTACTTCCACAAATTCGCGCCATGATAAAGGCGGTGGAACCAGTAGAGCAGGAAATCCGACACCAGCACGAAAGTCAGTGCCTGCACCCACAACGGCAGCGTGCCGATCGGCCCGAATCCGTTGTCGTAGAACTTGATCAGCGCATCGGCGCCGTGGATGTCGAACAGCATCGCGGCGCCCATGACCATCAGGCCGATGCGCACGAAGCGGGCAATCAGCGGGATCAGGAACCAATAGCAGACGTCGGTAACGATCCCTCGCTTCTGCCACCACGGCCGCCCCGGATTGCAAGCCGACCATTGCGTGAGAACGGCGAAAGCGATGCCCATGCCGATCGTGATCGGCACGATCTTAAGCATAGTCTGGCCGGCGACTTCGAGAACCGACAGAAATTCAAGGAGCATGATGTCAACCTAGCGCCTGGCCGCGAGTGGGCCTTGGCCTTCCGGTAACAGGTTGATCCGGTATCGGCCGGCGCAGTTAAAATGGGGTGAATTTTCGGCACGTTGCGGGCATGGCAGCACCGCGGATCCGACATTGGTGGTGATGCGGAGCCCAGCGTCGCGCCTATGGCCCGGCGTCGCGGCTACCTCTAAAGCGCACCAGTTTCCCGCTTTGCGCTGCTTCTTGTGTATTCATCCAAATAAAATATCTATTGTATTGTATAATTCAACTAAATAGAATTTTAACCATGATTATCTTGCCGATATAACTTGTTAACTACGATGCAGATACCCGCGAATACCCTGTGTTTCTGTAAATGAATTAACCGGCATGCAAGACCCGGTTGCTAGGTTCCCCGCATGGTTCAGGCGAGCCGGAGCGTAATCCGGACTTCTGGATCAGCTCAGACAGCCACGTGTGGACCAAGGAGTTACCCCTATGAAGAACCTCCTCGTACGTTTTGCGAAGGACGACTCAGGCGCGACCGCCATTGAGTACGGCCTTATCGCCGCTGGCATTTCGGTCGCGATCATCGCGGTCGTGAACGGCCTCGGCACCAAGCTGAACACCACGTTCTCTAGTATTTCGACCCAGCTCAAGTAAGGGCGCGCGCCGTTATCGCTTCAAGGGCTCCGGCTATTCGCCGGGGCCTTTTTGTTGCTTGGACGCCACCGCCACCGCCAAACCTTTTGTAAAACTCGAGATGCTCCGCAAACCGGTCATTTATTTCTCGGCTGTAAGGTTTTACCTGTCGTGCAAATGGAACCCGCGTGAGGAGACTTCGGAATGACCAAACTTTTGAACTTCCTTCGAGACGAGAATGGTGCAACGGCGATCGAATACGGCTTGATCGCGGCTGGCATCTCCGTGGCCATCATCGCCGCCGTCAACACCGTCGGCACCAACCTCAACACCACCTTTACGAGCATTTCGACCCAGCTCAAGTAGACGTCGTCGCGGTTGCGCAAACGGCTCCGGCTGCGGCCGGGGCCGTTTTCTTTGAGCGCCGCATTCACCGATCCGCAAGCATGACAGGCGTAACTTGCAGCTGCGGAGCCGGCTCGGGCGCGGCCTGTTGCCGATTTGGCGCCAAATGGTGCGGGATATGCTGACGGATGCGATCAGATTGCTGCTGTTCCCTGCCCTGATGGCGTTCGCCGCCTCCAGCGACCTGCTGACCATGACAATCTCCAACCGCATCTCGCTGGCGCTGGCGGGCGGCTTCCTGCTGCTGGCGCTGGTGACCGGCATGAGCCCCTATGCCGTCGGCATGCATTTTGCGGCCGCTGCCGCCGTCCTGGCGGTCGCTTTCACCTGTTTTGCCTTCGGCTGGATCGGCGGCGGCGACGCCAAGCTCGCGGTGGCAACCGCATTGTGGTTTGGCTTCGATTATTTGCTCGATTACCTCGTCTATGCCTCGCTGTTCGGTGGCGCGCTCACATTGCTGCTGATCCAGTTCCGGCTGCTGCCGCTGCCGGCGCCGCTGGCGCGGCAAAAATGGATTCTGCGGCTGCACGAAAAGGGCGGCGGCGTGCCCTATGGCATTGCGCTCGCCGCCGCGGCGCTTGTCGTCTACCCGCGCACCGGCTGGATGGCGCTTCTCGGCATCTGAGCCCGTAATTTCGTTTCATGTCCGGCCGTTTCGTCGAGCAACCTAATATTAACTCGATTTAGATACGGCTCTTTAACCATACCTTGACCTTTAGCTGGTGAAATCCGGTGCAAGCGGTCGCGCAGGCCGCCATGTGGTTTAGGCGGCCGCTCCGGCCGTCTTGTGACATAGAGAGTGAAGAGTATGAAAGCCGCGCGTGTCGTCGTGCTCACCGTCGCCCTGGCCGCTGGCGGAGTCGCTGCCTTGCTGGCTGGGCGTTCGGAAAAGCCCAAAGAGGTCAAGACAGCTACGCCGCAGATGGCGACTGTCGATATCCTGGTGGCGAAATCCGACATCTCTATGGGTCAAGCGCTGTCCGCCGGCGATATGCAATGGCAGCCCTGGCCAGCCACGACCTCAAGCGGAAATTTCATTCGCAAGAGCGACCAGCCCAACGCATTAGAAACCCTGTCCGGCAATATCGCGCGCGTCCCCTTCGTCGCCGGCGAGCCGATCCGCGAAGCCAAACTGGTCAACGCCAAAGGTTCCGGCTTCATGGCAGCAATCCTGCCGAGCGGCAAGCGCGCCATCGCCACGCAGATCTCCGTGGAATCCGGCGCCGGCGGCTTCATCCTGCCCAACGATCATGTCGATGTGATTCTGACGCGCCGTGACAAGGAAGCGGAAAAGGTAAGCGGCACCGAGGTTCAGGTCAGCGACACTATTCTGCGCAACGTGCGCGTCTTGGCGATCGACCAGACCATCGACGAGAAGGGCGCGCAAAAAACCGTCGTCGGCAAGACCGCGACGCTCGAACTGACCGAGCACCAGGCGGAAACCTTGGCGCTGGCGCAGAAGATCGGAACTGTGTCGCTTGCTTTGCGCAGCATCACCGACGCCTCGCGCGACAATTCGACCTCCGACGAAATGTCGGGCACCAACAAAGCCGGCGTAAACGTAATTCGCTTTGGTGTGGGCATGATGGTCACGCCGAAATGATGGACCGAGGGGAACCGGGGACATATCAATGAGGACGTTGATCCGAGCCGCCTCGCTGGCGGCGATCGTCGCAAGCGCAGGGCTCGCACCGGCGGTGCCGGTGGGCGCGGCCGACACGCACGTGCCGGTGATCCAGGTCGCGGCGAGCGAGGCTACCTCGCGCTTTATCCCGCTCGGCATCGGAAAATCGGTGGTGATCGAGTTGCCGGAGGACATCAAGGATGTGCTGGTCTCCGACCCGAAGATCGCCAATGCGGTGATCCGCACCTCGCGCCGGGCCTACATGATTGGCGTCGCCGTCGGTCAGACCAACATTTTCTTCTTCAACGCCGCGGGCAAGCAAATCGCCGGCTTCGACATCGCAGTAACCCGCGACCTCAACGGCGTGCGCGCCGCGCTCAAGCAGTCGATGCCCGATGCCGACATTCGCATCGAAGGCGTCGGCGACGGCGTCATGCTGTCCGGCAGCGTTGCCAGCGCCGCCGAATTGCAACAGGCCTACGATCTCGCATCGCGGCTCGCCGGCGACGGCACTAAGGTGGTCAACGGCATCACCGTGCGCCAGCGCGATCAGGTCATGCTGCGGGTGACGGTCGCCGAAGTGCGGCGCGACATCATCAAGCAGCTCGGCATCAATTTGAGCGCCAGCGTGGGTTATGGATCCGTCGTGCTGGTGCCGAACAATCCGTTCACCGCCACCGGTCAGGTGCCGCCCAACACCTTCACGGGTCAATATTTCAACCCGATGACTGGCAACAATATCGGCGCGACACTGCACGCGATGGATCAGGCGGGCGTGATCCGCACGCTGGCCGAGCCGAACCTGACGGCGATCTCCGGCGAAACCGCGACATTCGTCGCCGGCGGCGAATTTCCGATTCCCAACGGGCTGTCTTGCGACACCACCAAGTCGCCGCCGATTTGCCAGGCACAGGTGGACTTCAAGAAATTCGGCGTCAGTCTTGTGTTCACGCCGATCGTGTTGTCGGAAGGCCGCATCAGTCTCAAGGTGCTGACCGAGGTATCCGATCTATCGACGCAAAACTCGATGACCTTGACGGTGCCCGGTTCCAGTTCGCCGCTCACCATTCCCTCGATTTCGACCCGCCGCGCCGAGACCACCGTCGAGATTCCCTCGGGTGGATCGCTGGCGCTCGCCGGCATGATTCAGCAACAGACCAAGCAGGCGATCAACGGCATCCCCGGCCTGATGCAGCTGCCGGTCCTCGGGCCGCTGTTCAAGAGCCGCGACTACGTCAACAACCAGACCGAGCTGGTCGTGGTGGTGACGCCCTACATCGTGCACGCGGTGGCGCAGAAGCAGTTGTCGCGGCCTGACGATGGCTTCGCAGATCCGAGCGATCCGGCGACTCTTTTGTTGGGCCGGCTGAACCGCATCTACGGCTCCGCCGGAAAGACCGAGCCGGCGAGCGACTATCACGGCAAATACGGATTTATTCTCGATTGAGCGGGACCGGGAGACGATCGATGACGACTTTGCAGACGGCGATTGCCAAGCGCCGCGCCGCCAACGCGCTGCGCATATTGGCAGCTATGGGGCTCGCCGCAACGCTGGCCGGCTGCTACACGACCGCCAGCAACGATCTTTACGCGACCGACTATCGCGAACGCCATCCAATCACGTTGAAGGAAGGCACGCGCACCGTCGAAATCTTCCTCGGTCGCAATCGCGGCGGCTTGACGCCGAGCCAACGCGCCGACGTGCTTGCCTTCGCCCAATCGTGGCGGCGCGAAGCGACCGGCGGCATCATTGTCGGCGTGCCGCATGGCGGACCGACCGATCGCGCCGCCGCCGATTCGATGCGCGAGGTGCATTCGATTTTCGTCGCCGCCGGCGTGCCGGGGCGGGCGGTCTTCACGCGCAATTACCGGCCATCCGGCGAAGCTCTGGCCAGCATCAAGATCAACTACTCCAAACTGGTCGCTGAGGCCGGCCCGTGCGGGCTGTGGCCGCACGATCTCGGCGCGTCCACCGATCCCGCCTATAACGAAAACCGCCCGTTCTGGAATCTCGGCTGCTCCAACCAGCGCAATCTCGCCGCCATGGTCGACAATCCGGCCGATCTGGTGCAGCCGCGCGGCGAAACGCCGACCTACACCGCCCGCCGCTCGGTCGCCATGGATAAATACCGCAAGGGCGAAAGCCCGAGCGGCACCTATTCGAACGACGGCAGCAACGGCTTTAACGGCGGCAAAATCAGCGACGTTGGCAAATGATCAAACACGCGCAGCAAGTAGCAGTCGCCGAACATGAGGCCGCGCCGCTGGCGCCGGCCGAAGAACATATCGCGCCGGCGCCGCGCATCTCGATCCAGGCATTCTGCGGAACGGTGGAGACCGCCGCCGCCGTGCAGGCGGCCGGCGAAGATCGCCGCATGGCCAAGGCGCATGTCAAAATCCAGATGGGCGGCGTGACCGCCGCCGTCGAAGCCTATCGCTCATCGCCGACGCCGAACGTCATCATCCTCGAATCGGACGACCGCCCCGACGACATTCTGACCGGTCTCGACCAGCTGGCCGAGGTCTGCGATGCCGGCACGCGGGTGATCGTCATCGGCCGCATCAATGACGTGTCGCTCTATCGCGAGCTGACGAAACGCGGCGTGAGTGACTATATGATTGCGCCGGTCGGAACGATCGATGTCGTGCGCGCGATCTGCGGCCTCTATTCGCAACCCGATGCCAAGCCGGTCGGCCGCATCATTGCCGTGGTCGGCGCCAAGGGTGGCGTCGGCGCCTCTACCATCGCGCACAACATCGCCTGGGCGATCGCGCGCGACCTCGGCTTCGATTCTGTGGTCGCCGATCTCGATTTGGCGTTCGGCACCGCCGGGCTCAACTACAACCAGGACCCGCCGCAGGGTATCGCCGACGCGGTGTTCTCACCCGATCGTATCGACACCGCTTTCGTCGACCGGCTGCTGTCGAAATGCACAGAGCATCTGAGTCTGCTTGCGGCGCCGGCTACGCTCGATCGGGTTTACGATTTCGGCGCCGATGCGTTCGACTCCACCCTCGATTCGCTGCGCGGCACGATTCCCTGCGTCGTGCTCGACGTGCCGCATCAATGGACGGCCTGGACCAAGCGCCTGCTCGTCGGTTCCGATCATATTCTCATCGTCGCTGGGCCCGATCTCGCCAACTTGCGCAACGCCAAAAACATGGTCGATCTTTTGCGTGCCGCGCGACCGAACGACCATCGCCCGTTCTATTGCCTCAACCAAATCGGCGTGCCGAAGCGGCCAGAAATCACGCCGGCGGATTTCGCCAAGGCGCTGGAAGACCAGCCGTTGGCGGTCATCCCGTTCGACCCGCAAATGTTCGGCACCGCCGCCAATAATGGGCAGATGATTGCCGAAGTGTCCGCCAGCCATAAGATCGCGGAAATGTTCCTCGATGTCGCGCAGGTGCTGACCGGACGCGCCGAGGTCAAGCGTTCGCGCGGCGGGCTGCTCACGCCGCTTTTGTCCAAGCTGATGAAGCGGCAGGGCTGACCATTGTCCGGAGTACGGTCCCGTGTTCGGTAAGCGCCCCTCCTCCACCGCGGAAGCTCGCGTCCCGCCGCCTGCCGCGCCGGCCTCAATGCCGGGCCCGGCAGCCAAGCCGGCAGCGGCGGCAGAAACCGGGCGCACGCCATTTCCATCCGACGGACTTGGTGCGCCGCTGGTGTCGGCGCCGAGCGCGACGGGCACGCCGGCGGCCGTCAACATGCCGGCAGTCGATTCACGCCGCTCGGAAAGCTACTACGATACCAAAGGCACTATTTTCGGCGCCCTGATCGAGGCGATCGATCTCGCGCAACTGGCGCGGCTCGACGCGGACAGCGCGCGCGAGGAAATCCGCGACATCGTCAACGAGATCATCTCGATCAAGAACATCGTGATGTCGATCTCCGAGCAGGAAGAGCTGCTCGACGATATCTGCAATGACGTGCTCGGGTTCGGGCCGCTCGAGCCGCTGCTTGCGCGCGACGACATCGCCGACATCATGGTGAACGGCTCCGGCACGGTTTACATCGAAGTCAAGGGCAAGATCCAGAAGACCGGCATCCGCTTTCGCGACAACCAGCAGCTGCTCAATATCTGCCAGCGCATCGTCAGCCAGATTGGCCGGCGCGTCGACGAATCCTCGCCAATCTGCGACGCGCGTTTGCCCGACGGCTCCCGTGTCAATGCCATCGTGCCGCCGCTGGCGATCGATGGGCCGGCGCTCACGATCCGCAAATTCAAGAAAGAAAAGCTGACGCTCGACCAGCTGGTCAAGTTCGGCACCATCACGCCGCAGGGCGCCGAAATCCTGCAGATCGTCGGCAAGAGCCGGGTGAACACGTTGGTGTCCGGCGGCACCGGCTCCGGCAAAACCACGCTGCTCAACTGCCTCACCCAATATATCTCCTCCGACGAGCGCATTATCACCTGCGAGGACGCCGCCGAACTGCAGCTGCAGCAGCCGCACGTGGTGCGCCTGGAAACGCGGCCGCCGAACCTGGAAGGCGAAGGCGCGGTGAGCATGCGCGATTTGGTGCGCAACTGCCTGCGGATGCGGCCCGAACGCATCATCGTCGGCGAAGTGCGCGGACCGGAGGCTTTCGACCTCCTGCAAGCGATGAACACCGGTCACGACGGCTCGATGGGCACACTGCACGCCAACAACCCGCGTGAAGCGCTCTCACGTCTGGAATCGATGATCACCATGGGCGGCTTCTCGCTGCCCTCGCGCACCATCCGCGAAATGATCACCGCCTCGGTGGACGTGGTGCTCCAGGCCGCCCGCCTGCGCGATGGCTCGCGCAAGATCACCCACATCACCGAGGTGATGGGGATGGAAGGCGACGTCATCATCACCCAGGACCTGTTCGTATTCGAAATGACCGGCGAGGACGCGCAAGGCAACATCATCGGCCGCCATCGCTCTACCGGCATTGGCCGGCCGCGCTTCTGGGATCGGGCTCGTTATTACGGCGAGGAAAAGCGCCTGGCCGCGGCGCTCGACGCCGCGGAGGCGGTCAACAACGAAACGAACGCCTGAGCGCGAGGAGCCCATGGAAACGATGGCTGTCTTCTTCCTAGCTTCCGCCGCTATGGGTGGCGTGGTCTACGTTTTTCTCTATCCGATCCTGTCCGGCGAGCGCAAAGCCGAGCAGCGCATGGCCAGCGTCGCCAAGGCCGAACCGGTGCAGCGCGCGGTGCGCGGTCAGCAGAAATCACGCCGCGACGTTCTTGAAAAAACGCTCAAGGAAATCGACGACCGCCACAAGAAACTGAAGCGCGTTTCTCTCAGCATCCGCATCGTCCAATCCGGCCTGCCCTGGTCCAAGCGGCAGTTTTTTCTCGTCTCCGGCGCTCTCGGCATCGTTTTTTTCTTGGTGGGCCTAGTTACCGGCGCCGGGCCGCTCGTCGCCCTCGCAATGGCCTTTGCTGGCGCGTTCGGCTTGCCGCGCTGGATGCTGTCATTCCTGAAGAAGCGGCGCGAGTCGAAGTTTCTCGACGCCTTCCCCGACGCGGTCGATATCATCGTGCGCGGCGTCAAATCCGGCCTGCCGCTGCTTGACTGCCTGAAAATGATCACGGTGGACTCGCCGGAACCGCTGAAATCCGAATTCCGCGCCATTGTCGATACGCAAGCCATTGGCATGCCGTTAGGCGAGGCCTGCGGCAAGCTGTACGAGCAAATGCCGGTCGCAGAAGCCAATTTCTTCGGCATCGTTGTTTCGATCCAGCAGCGGGCCGGCGGCAATCTTGCCGAAACACTCGGCAATCTGTCGCGGGTGCTGCGCGACCGCAAGAAGATGAAAGCCAAGATCCAGGCCATGTCACAGGAAGCCAAGGCCTCGGCCGGCATCATCGGCTGCTTGCCACTCGCGGTGATGCTGCTCGTCTACATCAGCAGTCCGCAATACATCTCGCTGCTGTGGACCGAACCGATGGGCCGGCTGATGCTGGCGGGCTCCGCGTTCTGGATGTTCTGCGGCGTCATGGTGATGAAGAAGATGATCAACTTCGACTTTTGAGTGCGCAATCCATGCTTCAGCTGCTGATCAATGCGATCAATACCCAGACGTTGACGATGGTGTTTGCCGCCATCGCCGCGGTGGCGACCGTATTGACCCTGGCCATGCCGCTGTTGTCGGGCGATGCACTCGGCGCGCGCATGAAAGCCGTGGCGCTCGAGCGGGAAAAGCTACGCCAGCGCGAGCGCGAGCGTATGGCACAGGCGCAACAGAAGGTGAGCTTGCGCCAATCGCCCAAGCAGTACATCCAGACGATCGTCGATCGCTTCAACCTGACAAAATGGGTCGGCCAGGAGGAAGCCCGGCTGAAGCTCATCCAGGCCGGTTACCGCGGCCAGGCGCCCTACGTCACCTATCTGTTTTTCCGCATGGTGACGCCGATCGCGAGCCTGCTGGCCGCCGCGTTCTACATCTTCGTTGTGCTCGACCTTGCGCAACCGACCATAGTCAAGATCGGCATGTGCATTGCCGCGACCTTTGTCGGCATGCAGCTGCCGCTAATGTTCCTCAAGAATCGCATCGCCAAGCGCCAACTTTCGATCAAGCGGGCCTTTCCCGACACGCTCGACCTGCTACTGATTTGCGTTGAATCCGGTATGTCGATTGAAGCGGGGTTCAAAAAGGTCAGCGAGGAAATCGGCACGCAATCCGTGGCGCTGGCCGAGGAACTCACGCTCACCACCGCCGAATTGTCCTACCTGTCGGACCGCCGCACGGCCTACGAAAACCTGGCCAAGCGCACCGATCTCGACGGCGTTAAATCCGTGTGCATGGCGTTGCAGCAGGCGGAACGCTACGGCACGCCGCTGGGAACCGCCTTGCGCGTGATGGCACAGGAAAACCGCGACATGCGCATGTCGGAAGCCGAGAAAAAGGCTGCCGGCCTGCCGCCCAAGCTGACGGTGCCGATGATCCTGTTCTTCCTGCCGGTGTTGTTCGTCGTCATCCTTGGCCCGGCCGCAATGAAGGTCATGGCCATCCAGTAGCCCGGCCCGGGCCGCTTGCGTTCAGATTAAAGTTTGGGAGCTTCGGTCAGGTGCCGGTGTCGAGCGCGGGCACGTGGTGGCGGCCGGGCTTCTTCAAGGCGGCGTTTTGCTGAGCCAGCATACTGCGCAGATAGTCGACATTGGCGGCGGCCTCGCCCGGCGGGAGATCGGCGGAAGCGATCTTCTCGGCTTCGGCAAAACGGCCCTGCAAACCGACTACCAGCGCCAGGTTCTGCCGCACCTTCGGCGCCGCATTCGGGTTCGCCATCGCACGGCGCAGCATCATCTCGGCCTCCTTGAGATTCTTGGTGAGAGCATAGGACAGCCCCAGATTCGACAGGATCGAGGACTCGCCGGGAACGATCTTGAGCGCGGCGGAGTAATGCCGGCGCGCTTCGGCGTGGCGCCCAAGCTGGTCGAGCACCGCGCCTTGCGCGTTGAGGATGCGCCAGTCCGGATTATCCGGCGTGTGCGCCCGCTCGAGCACGTCGAGCGCATGATTGTAGTCGCCGGCATCCGCCAGGGCGCGGCCGTAGGCGCCGAGCAACAGCATGTCGTGCGGATTGCGCATCGAGGCCTGTTCCAGAACCGCCACCGCCTGCGCGCGCTGTTCGGTGGCGCGCAGCGCCTTGGCGTAGTTGATGGCAGCTTTGGCGTCGCCCGGATTTTCCCTGTAGCGCTGGCCCCAGATATCGAGGGACTGCGGCCAGTCGGCATCGGTGTGCGGCGCGGTCGTTGAGCCGATCGAACCGGTGGTGTCGTCACCTAGGGTCTGGCAGCCGGCGAGCGACAGGCCAAGCAAAGCTGCCAGGGCAACCGAACCGAGAAGGCGGGTAATGCGGGCAGACTTCAAGACTGGGGCATCCGATGGCTGGCTTTTGGACAGCGTTCGCCCCGAGCAATAAAACGTTAACCCTAACGGCTGGTTAACCGGCAAAACCGGTATAGGATCGCCGCATGGATTTGGGCCTCGGGAACGACGGAATCACGTTGCAGGCGCGCGCCCGCGCCTTCTCAGAGCGAATTGTCCGTCCGCGCGCGGCCGCGATCGACCGCGATGAGCAATACCCCTGGGACATCGTCAAGGCGCTGGCCGAAGCCGGCTTCCTCGGCATGACCATGCCGAAGGCTTATGGCGGCAAGGACGCGAGCTTCCTCGACGCCGTGCTGGTGATCGAAGAAATGGCCAAAGCCTGCACGGTGACCGCGCGCATCGTGGTCGAAACCAACATGGGCGCCATTTCCACGGTGATGGCCTTTGGCAGCGACGAGCAGAAAAAGCTCGCCGCGGCGCTGGTGCTCGCCGGCGACAAGCCCGCCATCTGCATCACCGAGCCCGACGCCGGCAGCGACGCACTGGCCATGACCACGCGCGCCGACCGGCGCGGCGACAGCTACATCATCAACGGCCAGAAGCACTGGATCACCGGCGTCGGAGTATCGAAGCTGCACCTGATTTTCGCGCGCGTGTTCGACGAGCGCGGGCAAGAGCAAGGCATCGGCGGCTTCCTTGCCGTGCGCGACGATGGAAAAGGGCTGCGCGTGACCAAGCGCGAGCAGACCATGGGACTGCGCGGCATGCCGGAAGGCGGGCTGGCTTTCGAGAACCTGGAAGTGCCGGCATCCATGGCGCTGTTGGCGCCGTCCGGCTTCCGCCGCGGCTTCGCCGATCTGATGACCGCCTATAACAGCCAACGCGTCGGTGCCGGCACGGTGGCGATGGGCATTGCCGCCGGCGCGCTCGAGCTTGCGCTCGACTGGGCGAAAACGCGCGAGCAATTCGGCCGCCCGATCGGCGAGTTCCAGGGTCTGCAATGGATGCTCGCCGACATGCAGACGCAACTCACCGCGGCGCGCCTGATGCTTTATGCCGCGGCGCGATCGCGCGGGGACGGCACCGCCTTCCCCGATCCGATGTTGGCGGCGCAGGCGAAGATTTTCGCATCCGAGACCGCCATCAAAATCGTCAACGACGCGCTACAATTGTTCGGCGCGCGCGGCTATTCGCGCGAACTGCCATTTGAACGCATGGCGCGCGACGTGCGCATGTTCACCATCGGCGGCGGCACCGCGCAGGTGTTGCGCACATTGGTCGCCGGAAAGATGCTCGGCTGGAAGCTACCGCAGACGCGCGACGGCTACGCACCAAAACCGTCCATGCGCGACGCCGCGGAGTAATCATGCATCCGGTATTTGTGACCAGCGGCGATGCAGTGCCGATCCTGTTCGTCAATCCCGGCACGATCACCACCGCCACCAAAAGTCTCGATGCGCGCGCGCAGGCCTTTATGCGCGTCGCCGACTACGAGCCCAAGCCCGGCCGGCACCTCATCGTGCCGGCGGCCGACGGCAAGCTGGCCGCCGTGCTATTCGGCATCGAGGCGGCGGACGAGCCGGTCAGGGACCTGTTCCGGCCCGGGCACCTTGTGAACGTGCTGCCGCCGGGTATCTACCGCTTTGCCAATGCGCCACACGATACGCGGCTCGCGGCGCTTGCCTTTGCGCTCGGGGCCTATCAGTTCACCCGCTATCGCAAGGGCGAGCCGCGCAACGTGCGGCTGGTGCTGCCGGAGGGCGTGGCCGGCGAAGACCTTTCCCGCATCGCCGAAGCGGTGACGCTCGCTCGCGACCTCATCAATACGCCGTCGAATGACCTGGGGCCGGACGAACTGGAAGCAGCCGCGCGCAAGCTCGCCGACCAGCATGGCGCCGTCATGGACGTCACCCGCGGCAACGCGCTGGCCAAAGAATTCCCGCTGGTCGCCGCGGTCGGCGGCGGCTCGCCGCGCGCGCCGCGCCTGATCGACATCGAGTGGGGCAAGGACGGCGACCCGAAGATCACGCTGGTCGGCAAGGGCGTGTGCTTCGACTCGGGCGGCCTCGACATCAAGTCAGACACCGGCATGCTCAACATGAAGAAGGACATGGGCGGCGCGGCGACGGCCTTGGCGCTGGCGCACATGGTCATGTCGCGCAGTTTGAAGGTGCGCCTGCGCGTCATCATTCCAGCGGTGGAGAACTCCATCTCCGGAACCAGCTTCCGCCCGCGCGACGTCTTCACCTCGCGCAAGGGCATCTCGGTCGAGATCGGCAATACCGACGCTGAGGGCCGGCTGATCCTGGCCGATGCGCTGACACTCGCCGACGAGGAAAAACCGGGCATGATCGTCGATTTTGCCACCCTGACCGGCGCGGCGCGCGTCGCGCTTGGCCCCGACCTGCCGGCGGCCTTCACCGACGACGACGCGCTCGCGGCGGAGCTTGCGCGCTTTGCCGGCGCCGAGAACGACCCCGTCTGGCGCATGCCGCTGTGGCGGCCCTACGAGCAGATGCTCGATTCGAAAGTGGCCGATCTCAATAACGTCGCCAGCGGCGGCCAAGGCGGGGCGATCACCGCCGCGCTGTTCCTGCGCCGTTTCGTCGCCGCCAAATCATGGCTGCATCTCGACATCTTCGCCTGGACGACCGCCGCCAAGCCCGGCCGCCCGGAAGGCGCCGAATGCCAGACCGCGCGCGCGCTCTACGCCATGTTGGCCGCGCGCTATTCCTAACCCATGGACGCGCTCGATCCCCGCATCAATCCGTTTCGGCCCGAGATCGCGGCGAAACATCTGCAAGGCCAGGTCGAGGCCAAGCGCTTCGTCGAGGGCGCACGCCATGCGGTGATCGAGCCGATCGCGAGCCTGCGCCAGGCGCCATCGCACGAGGCACGGATGGTGAGCGAAGCGCTGATGGGCGAGCGCGCCACCGTCTATGAGACGAACGACGAGGGATGGGCCTGGGTTCAACTTGAGACCGACGGTTACGTCGGCTGGATCTCCGCCAACGCGCTGGCGCCGCCGGGCCCGGCGCCGACGCACAAGGTCGCGGCGCTGCGCACGCTCGGCTTTCCCGGGCCTGACATCAAACTGTCGCCGGTCATGGCGCTGCCAATGGGCGCAGCGATCGAGATCGCGCGTCAGGACCAGCGTTTCGCCGTGACCGCGTCAGGCGCGCACCTGCCGGCGGCGCATCTTGTCCCGATCATATCCAGGCGGCCGGATTTCGTCGTCGTCGCCGAACAATTCCTCGGCGCGCCCTATCTGTGGGGCGGCAAGACGTCGCTCGGCATCGATTGCTCGGGACTTGTGCAGGTCTCACTGCAGGCGGCGGGCATCGCCTGTCCGCGCGACAGCGACATGCAGGAATTGGTGCTCGGCAAAGTTTCATCGCTCGCCGAGTTGCGGCGTGGCGATCTTGTCTTCTGGAAAGGCCATGTCGCCATTGCCCGCGACGCGAAAAATCTGCTGCACGGCAATGCGCATCATATGGCGGCGGCAATCGAACCGGCTGCCGACGCCGTCGCGCGCATCAAGGCGGCAGGCGGCGAAGTCACCAGCGTGAAACGATTCTGATCCTGCCGACGGCCGGCGAACACGCCATCATTGCGATTTTGCGGACTGCTCGGCGTGCGCCGTCTTGCCCTCGATGGCCGCGATTTGCGCGATCACCCTGGCGTGCAAGCGGGCGTTCTTCTCGATGTTGAAATGATTGATGTCGGCGTCCAAATCGAGATTGACGTTGGAGATCGAGCCGACAAAGCCCTTTCCTTTGCCGATGGTGACGCCGCTTTGATAATAGTTGATCACCCTCGCGACGTTTGACGGTGCCTTCAGATCTGCGGTGGGTCCGAACAGGACGACCAGAGCGACCGGGGCATTCAGCGCCTTCATCTTCTCAGCCATGGAAATGGCGTCGTTGGCGCCAAGCGAATGGCCGATGATGATGATCGGGCCTTTGCCCCGCTTTTCCAGGCTTGCGGCTTCTTTGGCGAGACTGTCATATTCAAGATAGTTGTGAGCGGTCGCAGTGTAACCGCGCTTTGCCAGTTTTTCCTGCAGCGTATCCAACCCCGTGGAAAAAACGTTGGCGAATCCCTTCAGCAGATAAATATGGCCGGCACGGGCCGGGGCGGAAAGCGTGGCCAGGCCAACGCAGATTGCGGCGAGGAACAAACGGAAGCGCACGGTGACACTCCATAGTGCGGCGAAAGACGTATCGACCCGGCAACCTATTGCAATGGGTCCGCGCTAATCAATACCGAACAGCTCTTCGATTCTCATCTTTTGGTGGAACCGGCTTGGCGGTTGGCACCGCGGGGGATGTAATATATCCACAGGGCACGCTGAAAGCCGGTGAAACGCCGTCTCTCTGATCCGGCGGCGCGACCGGCGTCAAGGGGTTATCCAATCGCGCAGGGCTGATCGTGGGCATCCGATGACGCTCTTTGCCGCAAAAATCGTCTGGGGCCTCGGCTGCGTGGTCTATTACGTCATCCGCTACCCGTATCAGCGCCGCTCCCGCAAGACGCCGGTCGCGCACCGTCATGACCGCGCGCGTGAATGGACATTGATAGCGATCTCCTTCGCCGGCCTGTTTCTGGTGCCGTTCGTCTATGCAATCACGAACCAGCCCACATTCGCGACTTACGAATTCCACCCCGTCCAGGCTTGGCTCGGCACGGCTGTGCTGATCGCGGCCATGGGCCTGCTTTACCGAACGCATCGCGATCTCGGCCGCGCCTGGTCGGTCACGCTCGAAGTCCGCGAAGGGCATGCCCTGATCACGCGCGGAATCTACGAGCGCTTGCGCCACCCGATGTATTCCTCGTTCTGGCTTTGGGCGATCTCGCAGGCCCTGCTGCTGCCGAATTGGATCGCGGGCCTGTCGGGCCTCGTCGGTTTCGGAACGCTGTTCTTCGCGCGCGTCGGGCACGAAGAGCGTATGATGCTGGAGGCGTTCGGCGACGACTATCGCGCCTATATGGCGCGAACCCATCGGCTCATTCCGGGAATCTATTGAGGCGTCATGGATACCGTGCTGCTGCAGCTTGACCCTTCCTCCGCAGCCGCGGCTGACGCGACAATCGACGGCGCCGAGGCCTATAAAGCCGCCGCGCCAGCGGCGGCAAAAAATCTGGCTGTCGCTTTTTGCAATGCCGCCCGCGCGCGCGCGAACCATCCGGCGGTGGCAAGCAAAGATGGTGTCTTCACCTACGGCGCGATACTGCGCGCGGCGGAGGGAGTGCGGCGATATCTGTGTGCTCGGCCAAATTACTCCGCAGGGTTTCGTGTGGCGTTGCAACTGTCGAATTCGCCTGAATATCTAGCGGCGTTTTACGGCACGCTGCTGGCCGACGGCGTTGTCGTGCCGCTGCCGGTGCCGCTGGAAGGCCTGCGCCGCAAAACAATCCTCGATATCTGCCGGCCCGACGTGCTGATCAGCCGGCGCCAGGACATCGGCGCGCAGGGGGCTGATTCCGCTACGCTGACGCTTCGGCTGCCGGGAGACGCGAGCGGGGATGTCCCCGTACCGCGCCGCGCCGACCGCGACCTCGCCATGCTGCTGTTCACGTCCGGCTCGACCGGCACGCCGAAGGGCGTCATGCTCAGCCACCGCAATCTGCTGGCCAACGCCTCCTCGATCCTTCACGAACTCCCTATCGGCGCCGACGACCGGGCGCTGGCGGTGCTCCCCTTCTGCCATGCCTTCGGCAACTCCATCCTGCAAACGCACATTCTGGCCGGCGCGACGCTACTGTTGAACACCGCGTCGATGTTTCCCTTCGCCATGGTCGAGGCGCTACGCGAATCGGGCGCGACGTCTTTCTCCGCGGTGCCCGACGTCTACATCATGCTTTTGAGATACGGAAAACTCGGCGAAAAGCCGCTGCCGACTTTGCGCTACATGTCGGTCGCCGGCGGCGCACTGCGTAACGAACTGGCGACGCAGGTCGCCGAGCGGATCGCGCCGGCGCCGCTCTATCTTATGTACGGCCAGGCGGAGGCGACGGCGCGGCTCGCCGCGCTGCCGCCCGCGCAATTGCATGCCCGCCGCGACTCGATCGGCAAGCCCATATGGGGCGTCGAGCTTTCCGTCAGGGACGACGCCGGCCGCGAATTGCCGGCGGGCGCAACCGGCATGCTCTGCGCCCGCGGCGACAATGTCATGCTCGGCTATTGGCAGGACGCCGCGGCGACCGCCGATGTATTCACCGCCGACGGCTGGCTGCGCACCGGCGATCTCGCCCGTCGCGACGAAGAGGGATATTTATACCTGCACGGACGGGCCAATCTGTTGATCAAAATCCAGGGGCATCGCGTCCATCCCGCGGAGATCGAAGCCGTGGTCGAGACAGGATTTCCGCACGCGAGCGCGGCGGCGATCCCGGTCGTTCGCGGCGAGGAGACGCGGTTTGTCCTTTTCCTCGCACCGCGCGACGGTCAACCGATCGAGGTGGAGAAGATTCGCGCGGCTTGCCAGCGCGAGCTGCCGGCCTACAAGCTGCCGCTGCATTTTCATGTGCTGAATCGACTCCCGCTCAATTCGGCCTTAAAGATTGATCGTGCCGCGCTTGGCCGCCTTGCCCAGCAGCTGGCAAATGCCGAGGAAAAATCTCAAGTGTGAATTGACGACAGGTCTTTCGACGAGCGATATCCTCACAAAGGATTCCCCGGCAATTTCGCGCCACTGTTGCAAACCCGGCTCCCATCCCGATGACTCCCGATCGCAAGCAAATCGAAGCGGACCTGGTGGATTTCGTGCGCGCCCGCGGCGCGCAGCATGCGCTAGCCGCGCCGGACATGGACCTCCTGGAATGCGGCCTGCTGGATTCGCTGCTGCTGATGGATCTTATTTTTCGCCTCGAAGAGCGGTACGGCCTCCGCTTTGACGGCGACGACGTCAGCCCCTCGAATTTCCGCTCTATCTCGGCCATTATCGACATGGTCATCGATCAAATTGCCGCGCGGCAGCGGCACCCGGGCTGACCCGGGTTCAGCGTGCGCCGGTTCCGGGGTTTCAGAATACGAACATGAAGTGGCCCCTGCACAATCGACCAATTCCCGACCGCAAGCTGCCGCTCTACAACCGTTTCTATCTGCACGCGTCGGCGGCGAGTCGGGCCGATCCGGCACTGGTCTGGGGAACGGAAATCGAAGCCGACGCTTTGCAGGCGTTCCTGCGCGAGCGAAATCGCGACGCTCAAGTCGTGATGACTCCCGTGCATCTGTTGATCCGCGCGACCGCGCTGGCGCTGGCACAATTTCCGGAAATGAACGTCCGCATCGTCGGGCGCCGAGTCTATGCGTTTCGCGACGTGAATATCCGCATGGCGTTTTTCCACCGCCGCAATCTCGAAATCGATCTGCTGAAAATCTCGCAAGCCGACCGTAAGAGCCTCGAGCAGATCGGCATGGAGGTCTGGCAGGGCCTGTTGAAAGCGGGGCGCAACGAGAGGGGCCGCGACCGCGATCTGGCGCGGATCAGGCAGCTGCCTGGCTTCGTCTTCCGCCAACTCATGCGGGTTTATAATTTCCTCGACCGGCGCGTGCGTCTGCCGACGCTCGGACGGCTGGAGCAGACACGCGAGGGCTGCGCGACGGTGAACGACCTGTCGTTTTCCGGAGCGCGACCGATGCGCAGCTACAAGCCGTCGCGGTTTCCGGATCAGACCGACTTGATCAATCTCACGATCGGGCCGATCGAAAATAAAGTGGTCGCGCGCGGCGATCAATTTGTCTCGATCGAGGTCATGCCTCTGTTCCTGCGCGTCGACCACCGCGTCGTCGATGCTTACGTGGCGGGCCGTTTTCTTGGCGCCGTGTGCGAATTGTTGAAAAATCCGCAGCGGCTCGATGCGACGCCGGACCGCCCGGCGGGCTGACGGCTATTGCGCCACCACGTCCTCGGGCCCCGTTTCCAGCTTGAAGGCGGCGGCCAGCAGCGCGCGGGTGTAGTCGCTCTTGGGCGCCTTGAACAAATCCAGTGCGGCGCCCTCCTCCACCACCTTGCCGTGGCGCAACACCAGAAGCCGGCTCGACAGCGCCGCCACCACGCGCAGATCGTGCGAGATGAACATGTAGGTGAGATCGCGCCGCTTCTGCAGGTCGCGCAGCAGATCGACCATCTGCGCCTGGATCAGCATGTCGAGCGCGCTGGTCGGCTCGTCGAGCATGATGAAGGTCGGCTCCAGCACCAGCGCGCGGGCGAGCGCGATGCGCTGGCGCTGGCCGCCGGAAAATTCATGCGGGTAGCGGAAGCGCGTCTCCGGATCGAGGCCGACATCGTTGAGCGCTGCGACCACGCGGCGCTCGCCCTCGTTTCGCGACAAATGCGGATGATGCACCCATAGCCCCTCCTCGATGATGTCGGACACCGACATACGGGGCGAGAGCGAGCCGTAAGGGTCCTGGAACACGATCTGCATATTGCGACGATAGGGCCGCATCTGCTTGAACTTGAGGCCCTGGATGGTGTCGCCCATGAAAACGATCGACCCATCCGACGAGATCAGCCGCAGGATGGCGAGACCCAGCGTCGTCTTCCCTGAGCCGCTCTCGCCGACCACCCCAAGCGTCTCGCCCTTGCGCACCTCGATGCTGACGCCGTCCACCGCCTTGATGTGGCCGACGATCTTGCGCATGACGCCGCGCTTGATCGGAAACCAGACTTTCAGTTCCTTGGTCGAAATCACCACCGGCGCATTGGGCCGCGGCGGCGCCGGATCGGGCTTTGGCTCGGCGGCGAGCAACTCGCGCGTGTAAGGATGCTCAGGCGCAGTGAACACGCGCTCAACCGGACCGCGTTCGACGATTTTTCCCTGGTTCATCACGCATACCTTGTCGGCGAGCTTGCGCACGATGCCGAGATCGTGGGTGATGAACAGCACCGACATGCCGAGGCGGGTTTGCGTGTCCTTGAGCAGCTTGAGGATCTGCGCCTGCACGGTGACGTCGAGCGCCGTGGTCGGCTCGTCGGCGATCAAGAGGTCCGGCTCGTTGGCCAGCGCTATGGCGATCATCACGCGCTGGCGCTGCCCGCCGGAAAGCTGGTGCGGGTAACTGCTCAAGCGTCCGGCCGGATCGCGGATGCCGACCTGGCCGAGCAGGTCGATGATCTTCGTGCGCGCCTGCGATCCGGTGAGACCCTGGTGCAGAAGAAGAATTTCCCTGATCTGCTTTTCGATCGTGTGCAGCGGGTTGAGCGACGTCATCGGCTCCTGAAAAATGATGGTGATGTCGTTGCCGCGCACCTCGCGGATTTCGTTTTCCGGCATGCTCAGGAGTTCGCGGCCGTTAAAGCGAATCGAGCCGGAGGGATGATGCGCCGCCGGATAGGGCAGCAGCTTCATGATCGACAGCGCCGTGACCGACTTGCCCGAGCCGCTCTCGCCGACCAGCGCCACCGTCTCTCCCTTGCCGATATCGAAAGAAATGCGATCGACGGCCAAAACCTCGCGCGCGCCGTGGCCGAAGGCGACCGACAGATCGCGCACCGAGAGCAACTTGTCGGATGGCGCGTTCATCGCGGCCTTCCGTACGTCTTGCGCGGATCGAAGGCGTCACGCACTGCCTCGCCGATGAAGATCAAGAGCGACAGCATGATCGCCAGCGAGAAGAAGCCGGTGAGCCCGAGCCACGGCGCCTGCACGTTGGACTTGCCCTGCGAGAGCAGTTCGCCGAGCGAGGGCGAGCCGGGCGGCAGGCCGAAGCCGAGGAAGTCGAGCGCGGTCAGCGTCATCACCGACGAGGACAGGATGAACGGCAGGAACGTCATGGTCGCCACCATGGCGTTGGGCAAGAGATGGCGGAAAATAATGATGGCGTTGGACACGCCGAGCCCGCGCGCAGCCATGATGTATTCGAAATTGCGCCCGCGCAGGAATTCGGCACGCACCAGGCCGACCAGCGACACCCACGAAAACAGGAGCAGGATGCCAAGCAGCACGAAGAAGCCCGGCACCAGCACCGAGGAGATGATCAGCAGCAGATAGAGCGAGGGGATCGACGTCCAGATTTCGATGACGCGCTGGAACAAGAGATCGGTCCAGCCGCCGAAATAACCCTGCACCGCGCCGGCGGCGACGCCGATGACCGAGGATACGATGGTCAGGCACAGGCCGAACAGCACGGAGATGCGGAAGCCGTAAATCAGTCGCGCCAGCACGTCGCGGCCGCCGTCGTCGGTGCCGAGCCAGTTGTATTCAAGCGTGCCGCATTTGGCGAAGTTGTGCGTGGCGGCGAATTCGCAGTCCTGCGCGTTGAGCATCCAGGTCGGCTTCGACGGAAACGGTGACGGCGGGTGGCTCACCTGCGTGTTGTAGGAAAACCGCACCGGCGGCCAAAGCACGGTGCCACCTTCCTTCCTGATCAGGCCCATCAGGTAGTCGTCGCGATAGTCGGCCGCGGTGCCGAACAGCATCGGGTCGGGCTTCTTGACGAAGGCGGTATCGGCATAGGTGATGACCGCCGGAAAGTACCATTTGCCGTTGACGCCGACGAAGATCGGCTTGTCGTTGGCGATGAACTCGGCGAACAGCGAGAGAATGAACAGCAGAAGAAACAGCCACAGCGACCAGTAGCCGCGCCGGTTGGCCTTGAAGCTTTCCCAACGCCGCTTGTTGATCGGCGAAATCGTGATCCAGCGCCGCTCCAGCGGCACGTCGAGTCCGGTAACGCCGCCAGCTGTGGTGTCGGGGGATCGAACGTCCACCTCTAGACCTCCCGCGTCTCGAAATCGATGCGCGGATCGATCCAGGTATAGGTGAGATCGGACAGCAGGTTCACCACCAGGCCGATGAGCGAGAAAATATAGAGCGTGGCGAATACCACCGGATAATCGCGGTTGAGCACGCTCTCGAAGCTGAGCAGGCCGAGACCGTCGAGCGAGAAGATGGTCTCGATTAACAGCGAGCCGGTGAAGAATGCGTGCACGAAGGCGCCGGGAAACCCGGCGATGACAATCAGCATGGCGTTGCGGAACACGTGGCCGTAGAGCACCTGGGTGCGGCTGCAGCCCTTGGCGCGGGCGGTGAGCACGTATTGCTTGCGGATTTCATCGAGAAACGAATTCTTCGTCAGCAACGTCATGGTGGCGAAGGCCGACAGCGCCATGGAGATGATCGGCAGCGTCAGGTGCCAGAAATAGTCGCCGATCTTGTGATACCAGGGCAGCTGCGCCCAGTTCTCGGAAAACAGCCCACGCAGCGGGAACCAATCGAAGAACGATCCGCCGGCGAACAGCACGATCAGCAGAATGGCGAACAGGAAGCCGGGAATGGCGTAGCCGACGATGATGACGCCCGACGTCCACACGTCGAACTGCGAGCCGTCGTCGATCGCCTTCTTGATGCCGAGCGGTATGGAGATGAGATAGGTCAGCAACGTCATCCATATGCCGAGCGACATCGACACCGGCAGCTTTTCCTTGATCAGTTGCAGCACGGTGACGTCGCGGAAATAACTCTTGCCGAAATCGAAACGGGCATAGTTCCACAGCATCAGCCCGAAGCGCTCATAGGCCGGCTTGTCGAAGCCGAACTGCTTCTCCAGGCTCTTGATGAAGGCCGGGTCGAGACCTTGTGCGCCGCGGTATTTCGAGGTTACCGAATCGACCTGCGAGCCGCCTTGCGCACCGCGCGCGCCGAAATCGCCGCCGGGCGAACCGGAAATGCGCGACGTCGCACCAGTGTCGCTGCCGGTGAGCTTGGCGATCACCTGCTCGACCGGCCCGCCGGGCGCGAATTGCACCACGACGAATGCAACCAGCATGATGCCGAGCAGGGTCGGCAACATGAACAGCAGGCGGCGCGTGAGGTAGGCGGCCATGATGTTTTGTTAGCGTGTTATTCCCGATCCGTCACGCTGCGCTGCGCGAATAAAATGTGACGAAGATCACACTTCAATTTGCTCTGCGCCGCGCCGCAGGATGACCGATATGTGTCATTCCCAAGCACTAGCGCTTTTGTTCCACCTTCGCGGCCTTGGCGGCGTCATGCCACCAGGTCTCGGGAATGCCGCGGAAATAGCGCGGGCGCGTTGCAGGCCAGCCGAACACGTCCCAATAGGCGATCCGGAAGGCGGCAAGGTACCAGTGCGGAACCCAGTAGCGTCCGGCGCGGATGACGCGGTCGAGCGCGCGGCAGGCGGTGGTGAGTTCCGCGCGCGATTTCGCCGCGATGATGACGTCAACCAACCGGTCGACCGCGGGCTCGGCGATGCCGGCGAGATTCTGCGAGCCCTTGGTCGCCGCGGCCCGCGAGGTGAAATAGCTGCGCAGTGAATCCCCGGGGGTCGAGGAAAAACTGAAGCGTTCCACCGTGATGTCGAAATCGAAGCCATCGACGCGGGCGCGGTATTGCACCGGATCGACCACGCGCAACGTCGCCGGGATGCCGAGGATAGCAAGCTTGCGGATATAAAGCAGCGTGTGCGGGTTCAGCCCCGGCTCGTCGAGCAGAAATTCGATCGTGACCGGGGTGCCGTCCGGCAAGACCCGCTTGCCGTTCTTGAGGACGATACCGGCGTCGTTGAGCAGCCTGGCACCCTGGTGCAGCCAGCGGCGATCCGTCCCCGAGCCGTCGGTCACCGGCGGCGCATACGGTTCGCCGAACACTTCATCCGGCACCTGGCCGCGAAACGGCTCGAGCAGCGCAAGTTGCGCGGCATCAGGCTTGCCTTGCGCCATCATCGGGGAATTCTGAAACACCGACACCGTGCGGTTATAGGCGCCGTACATGATGTTCTTGTTGGTCCATTCGAAGTCGAAGGCGTCGATCAGCGCCTCGCGCAAGCGGCGGTCCTTGAACTGCTTGCGGCGCAAATTAATGAACCAGCCTTGCGCGCCGGACGGCGTATTATCCGGCAGAACGCTGCGTTTGACGCGGCCGTCTCTGACGGCGGGAAAATTGTAGCGTGTCGCCCAGGTGCGCGAGGTGAACTCCTCGCGGAACAGATAGCTCCTGGCGGTGAAGCCTTCGAAGCCGACGTCGCGGTCGCGGTAATATTCGAAGCGCACCGTGTCGAAATTGTTCTGCCCGCGCGCGACTGGCAGATCGGCGCCCCACCAGTCCTTCACCCGGTTGAATTCGATGAAATGGCCCGGCTCGAAGCGGCCGACCTTGTAGGCGCCGCTGCCGAGCGGCACGTTGAGCGTCGATTGGTCGAACGGCTGCTTGGCGTAATAAGCGCGCGAGAAGATCGGCTGGCCGGCGACGAACAGCGGCACGTCGCGGCCGCGATTCTCGGCAAAGCGCACGACCACGCTATGGTCATCGGTTGCCTCCGCACTCTTAAAATCGCGCAGCAGCTGGGCGATGATCGGATGGCCTTTCGCCTTGAGCGTGGTCAGCGTCCAGACCACGTCATGCGCGGTGAGCGGCGTGCCGTCGTGAAATTTTGCCTCCGGCCGCACGCTGAACCGATAGGTGAGCCCGTCGGAGGAAATGGCGACGCCGCGCGCGGCAAGCCCATACATGGCGTCCGGCTCGTCGCCCGAGCGCACCATCAGCGTGGCGAAGGTCAATTCCATGCCCTGCGCGCCGTCGCCCTTGAGGATGTAGCTGTTGAGCGAATTAAACGTCTGGAACGACTGGTTGTATTGCCGGTTCGGGCCAATCTGCGAGAACACGCCGCCCTTGGGCGCGTCCGGATTGACGTATTTGAAATGGGTGAAATCCGACGGATAGGCGAGATCGCCAAAGGCCGACATGCCGTGCCGTTCGGCATCCTGCGTCGCGGCGCGCGCAAATTTCGCCGCGGCGAGCGCACCGGCCGACATCACCATGATTTTGCGCCGGCTGATCACGACTTCTGCGGCAGCTTGGCCGCCTTCTCCGCATCCCACCACCAGATCGCCGGGAACGCGGACGTTCCGTATTTCGGCATGGTCTGCGGCCGGTTGAAACGGTCCCAGCGCGCGGTGCGCACCTTGCCGTAGGTCCATTGCGGCACGGCGTAGAAATTCCACAGCAACACGCGGTCGAGCGCATGCGTGGCGGCGACCAGCTCGTCGCGGTCCTTGGCGAAGATGACGCGATCGATCAGCGCGTCTACCGCCGGGTTCTTGATGCCGACGACGTTGCGCGAGCCAGGAATGTCGGCAGCCTGCGAGCCCCAGAAGCCGCGCTGCTCGTTGCCGGGCGACAGCGACTCGCCCCAGGAATAGGTGATGATGTCGAAATCCCACTGCCGCAGCCGGTTCTCGTATTGCGATGCGTCGATAGTGCGAATTGTGACCGTCATCCCCAGCCGCTCGAGCGACGGCTTGTAAAACAGCATGACGCGCTCGAAGGCCGGCTGCTCGACCAGCAGTTCGACGGCAAAGCGCTCATTGGTCTTTGTGTTGACGAGCTTGGTGTTCTGCACCTCGTAGCCGGCTTCGTGCAGCAGCTTCAGGCCCTCGCGCAAGTTGTCGCGCACCTTCTGCGGATCGCCGCCCACCGGATTTGTATAGGGCTTGACGAACAGGTCGGGCGGCACCTTGTCCTTCACAGTCTGCAGGAGTTCGAGTTCCTTGCCTTGCGGAATTCCGGAGCATGCAAGCTCGGTGCCCTCGAAGTAGCTGGCGATGCGCTTGTACTGACCGTAGAAGATTTGCTTGTTCATTTCCTCGAAGTCGAAGGCGAAGTTGAAGGCGCGGCGCACGCGCGGATCCATGAACTTGTCGCGCCGGACATTAAAGGCGAAGGCCTGCATCACCCCAGCACTGCGGATGTGGAATTCCTCCAGCAGCACCTTCTTCTCGCGCACGGCGGGAAAATCGTAGGCGGTCGCCCAGTTCTTGGCGCTGTTTTCGGATCGCCAGTCCACCTGGTCGGCCTTGAAGGCTTCGAGAGCGACGGTGGTATCGCGGAAATATTCGAAGCGGATCTGCGCAAAGTTGTTGGTGCCGACGCTCAAGTTGAGATCCTTGCCCCAGTAATCGGCCACTTTCTCGTACACAATCGAGCGGCCCGGCTGGAATTCCTTGAGGCGATAGGGTCCTGAACCGAGTGGTGGTTCCAGTGTCGTGGCGGTGACGTCGCGTTTCTTGCCGGTTTTGTCGGCGCCTTCCCACCAGTGCTTCGGCAGCACCGGCAATTGGCCGACGATTTGCGGCAACTCGCGGTTGCCGGGAGCGTCGAAGGTAAAGGTGATCTCGCGCTCGCCGGCCATTCCCGCCTTGGTCACATGGCGGTAATAGGCGCCAAGCTGCGGGCTGTTCTTCTTGAACGTGTCGAAGGAATAAATCACGTCCTCGGGCGTCACCGGCTGGCCGTCGTGCCAATGCGCGTTGGCGCGCAGGCGGTAGGTGACGGAGGAGCGGTCGTCCGGATAGCTGATCGCTTCGGCGAGCAGCCCGTATTCGGTGGACACCTCGTCGAGCGCCGACGAGGTCAGCGACTCGGTGAACAGCTCGGTGCCCATCGCCAGATTGCCCTTCACGCCCGAAATCACCTGGTTGAAATTGTCGAAGGTGCCGAAGGCGATCTGGCGCACCGCGCCGCCCTGCGGCGCCTGCGGATTGACGTAGTCGAAATGCTTGAAGCCCGCCGGATAATGCGGCTCGCCGAATAGCGAGAGGCCATGCTTCCATTGCTTGTCCTGCGACTCGGCGCCCCGAATGAACGGACCGAGTGCTGGCGCCGCAAGCGCGGCGGCGGTGCTGCGCAACATGGAACGGCGCGAAAGCTTCATGCCCATGCTCCTCGCCGGGGATTATGTCGGTTTTCCGGTTCGCCACCAGCCGCGCAACGTCGTTCGAACGAAAACGGCCCGAGACAACCCGGCCGTCGGCTGGCGCATGGGAGGCTGCGGCCTATTTTTTTGGAGCCGCGGCGGGCGCCGCGGGCTTGGCGGCAGGCGCCGCAGCCGCCGGCGCCGCGGCAGGGGGAGCCGGCGCGTTCGCCGCCGCCTTCGGCAGCGGCAGCGGCTTGTCCGACAAGGTGTTGAGGAAATCAATCACGTCGGCGCGTTGCTGGCCGCGCGAAATGCCGGCAAAGGTCATCGCCGTGCCGGGGATATAGCCGCGCGGGTTGGCGAGGAAGGCGTAGAGTTCGCCGAAAGTCCAGGTTCCGCCCTTGGCCTTCATGGCGGCGGAGAAATTAAAGCCGCCGCGGTCCTTGCCGCGCTCATCGCCGACGATGCCATAGAGATTTGGGCCGATCTTGTTGGGACCGCCCTTTTCGAAGGTATGGCAAACCGTACACTGCTTGGCGATCTGCTGACCCTTTTCCACCGACGCCGAAGCCATCATGGCTTCCATCGGCGGCTCCTTTTCCTTGGCCGCGCCGCCTTCCCCGCCCGCCTTCCCTTTGACGGCGATCTCGTAGCCGGGCTTGGCCGGCTTCTCCGGCGAGAAAATGGCGTTGGCGCCGATATTGAGCGCCAGCGTGATCAGGCAGGTGCCGAGAATAGCGCCGAGAATCTTGTTGAGTTCGAAGGAGTTCATCGAAAACAGGCTCCCGGGGCGGGACATAAAGGGGTGCCGGCCGAATGCCGCCGGGCTCTTAGGCGGCGGCTGACAGATACCGTCTTGCCTCGCGCAAGGCAACCCGTATAAGCGCGCGAAACTTATCGACACTCGTCTTGTCCGGGCGTGACCGGCGCCGCTGATCGATGTCCGACACCATCATTCTGATTCCGGCCCGCATGGCCTCCACCCGCCTGCCCGGCAAGCCTTTGGCCGACATTGGCGCCAAGCCGATGATCGTGCACGTGCTGGAGCGCGCGCTAGCCGCGGGCATCGGCGAAGCGGTGGTGGCGACCGACAGCGAGGCGGTCGCCGCGGCTGTGGAAAAGGTCGGCGGCCGCGCGGTGATGACGCGGGCCGACCATGCCTCCGGGTCCGACCGCATCTTCGAGGCGCTGGAGGCGATCGATCCCGAGCAACGCGTCGGCACGATCGTTAACCTGCAAGGCGACCTGCCGGCCATCGAGCCGAGCGACATCCGCGCTGCGCTTCTCCCCTTCGAAAATCCCGACGTCGATATCGCGACGCTCGCCGCCGTCATCACCGATCCAGCCGAGCGCGGCAATCCAAACGTGGTCAAGGTGTCGGGCGAAACCATTGGGCCGCACCACTTTCGCGCCGCGACTTTTACCCGCGCCAAGGCCACAGGGTTAGGCCCGCACTATCATCACATCGGACTCTACGCCTATCGCCGCGCCGCGCTCGAGCGTTTCGTCAAGCTGTCGCCTTCGGCCAATGAGAAGCGCGAGCGGCTCGAGCAGTTGCGTGCACTCGACGCCGGAATGCGCATCGATGTCGCCGTGGTGGCGAGCGTGCCGCTCGGCGTCGATACGCCGGAAGAACTGGAGAAAGCGCGCAAGCTGCTCGCTGGTTGACTTGAAGTGCGGGGTCTGCGACCCAAGCGGCGGCAAAAGGCTGGGTACCGCGTATGGCCAAGAAAAAGATCATTTTCCAGGGCGAGCCCGGGGCGAATTCGCACATCGCCTGCAAGGAAGCCTATCCCGACCACGAGCCGGTGCCCTGCCCGACCTTCGAGGACTGCTTCTCGGCGCTGAGCAATGGCGAGGTTGATCTCGGCATGATCCCGGTCGAGAACTCGGTCGCCGGCCGTGTCGCCGACATCCACCATTTAATGCCGACGGCGAAGCTGCACATCATCGCCGAATGGTTTCTTCCAATCCGCAATCAGCTGATGGCGCCGAAGGGCGCTTCGCTGAAGACGATCAAATCGGTCGAGAGCCACGTCATGGCGCTCGGCCAGTGCCGAAACATCATCCGCGAATTAAAGCTCAAGCCGATCGTCGCCGCCGACACCGCCGGCTCCGCGCGCGAGGTGGCCGAAAGCAAGGCCATAACTCGCGCGGCGATTGCTTCGCGGCTGGCGGCGGAAATTTATGGCCTCTCGATCCTGAAAGAGAATGTCGAGGACGAGGCTAATTCCACCACGCGTTTCATCGTGCTCTCGCGCGAGAAGAAATGGGCGCCGCGCGACAACGGCAAGACCATCACGACGTTTGTGTTCCGCGTGCGCAACGTGCCGGCGGCGCTCTACAAGGCCATGGGCGGCTTCGCCACCAACGGCATCAACTTGACGAAGCTCGAGAGCTACATGGTCGGTGGCAATTTCTTCGCCACGCAATTCTATTCCGATGTCGAAGGGCACCCGGACGACCGCGCGTTGGTGTTCGCGCTGGAGGAATTGCGCTTCTTCTCCAAGGAGCTGACCATCCTCGGCGTTTATCCGGCACACCCGTTCCGCGACACGTTCAAGGAAGAGAAGGACTGAGCGGACGCCTCATTCCGCCGCTTGCTTCTCCGGCGGACGCATCGATTCAAGGCCATCGGCCGCGGTTGCGGAAATCGTCGTGCGCACCATGTAACGCCCCTCGTGCGCCGGCCACGGCCGGCCGCGATGCATGGTGGCGCGGTTGTCCCACATCACCACGTCGCCGGCGCGCCATTCGTGCACGTAGCTGGTGCCCGGCGCTGTCGCCATCTGCATCAGCTCGTCGATCAGCTTTTTGCCGTCGTCCAGCGCCATGCCTTCCACCGCGTAGGCATGCGAGGCGAGATAGAGCGCGCTGCGGCCGTTCGTCGGGTTCTTCCACACCATGCGCCAGCACACCGGCGGCAGCGCCGCGCGCTCCTCGGGACTGGCGAGGCCTTCCGCGATCTGGCCGCGCGAATGTGCGTAGTCGTGCCAAGCGAAGGAATTCGCAAGCTTCTTCTGCAAGGCCGGATCGAGCCGCTCGAAGGCGAGCCGCGTCGAGATATATTCGGTCTCGCCGCCGCGCGCGGGGATGATGCGCGCCGACAGAATTGAGGTGAGCGCCGGAGTGCGCTTGAACGATGAGTCGGTGTGCCAGAGCTGGTTCGCCTTGTTGCGCAACGCGTAGCGGTGGTCGGGCGGCACCACCTTGCCGTCCGCGCCGATGGTCGTGAGAATCACGAAATGGCCGCCGGTGCCTATTGAGCCAACCTTGGTGACTTCCGGCGGACCGAAGCGGCGCGAGAAGGCGAGCTGGCCTTCGTCGGTTATTTCCTGGCTGCGAAACACCAGAACGGAATGTTCTTCAAACGCCGCGCGTGCCGCCGCATAGGCGGCATCGTCGGCGGCGATGTCGGCGAGCGTCACGCGGCGCAGCTCGACGGCAAAGCCCGGACCCAGCGGAACGATCTCCATCGGCGCGTCTCCCCGGCTTTATTGTTCCGTCGAATGTCGCGCAAACCCGGCCGGCTGGCAAGGAACCGAAGGCCTGCAAGCTTGTGCCGGGCAACGGCGTCTTTTACACAGCGATGATGCGGTTACGGGGGAAATAATGATGAGCCAAGAACAACAGAAAGTCGCGCTGGTGACCGGCGCCGCGCGCGGCATCGGGCTGGCCACCGCCAAACGCTTTCTCGCCGAGGGCTGGCGCGTGGCGTTGCTCGACATCGACGGCGACAATCTGAAGAAGACGATGGCGGCGATCGCCAAGCCCGACGTGACTCTCGCCATCACATGCGACGTCGCCGACCCGAATGGCGTCGACAAGGCGCTTGCCGCCGTGGCGCAGAAATTTGGCCGGCTTGATGCGCTGGTCAACAATGCCGGCATCGCCATCTTCAAGCCGATCCTCGACGTGACCTACGAAGACTGGTCGCGCGTGCTCGCGGTCAATCTCACCGGACCGTTTCTGTGCACGCAGGCCGCCGTGCCGCTGATGCGCGATTCAGGCGGCGGCGCTATCGTCAACATCACCTCGATCTCCGGATTGCGTGCCTCGACGCTGCGCACCGCCTACGGCACCAGCAAGGCGGGCCTTGCGCATCTGACCAAGCAGCAGGCCGCCGAGCTTGCCTCCCTCGGCATCCGCGTCAACGCCGTGGCGCCCGGTCCGGTCGATACCGCGATGGCCAAGGCCGTACACACGCCGGAGATCCGCAAGGATTATCACGACCACATGCCGCTCAACCGCTACGGGCTGGAGGAAGAGCTGGCCGAAGTGATCTTTTTCCTTGCCAGCGACCGCGCCAGCTACGTCACCGGACAGGTGATCGCGGTCGACGGCGGCTTCGACTCGACCGGCATCGGCCTGCCGACGCTGCGCGCGGAAAAGCGCAACAGCTAGTTTTTCTCCCGCTCATACCGCGCGACGAATTTCGGCGAGGTCTTGCGCAGCCGATCGAGATCAACGCGGCCGGAGCGCCGCAGATAACTCATGGCCAAATCGACCGGCGCCAGCTGCATGTGCTCGCCGAAATGCTCATACCATTGCGCGCTACCGTTGGCGCCGGCGACGAGCTTCTCCAGGATCGGCCGCCGCGCCGCCTCGAAGGCAGCAAGCGCGCCGTGAATGTCGCGCGGCTGCTGGGCCAGCGCCTTGTCGAGCGCGATGGCGTCCTCCATGGCGAGCCGCGTTCCCGAGCCGATGGAAAAATGCGCAGTGTGCAGTGCGTCGCCGAGCAGAACGTATTTGCCGTGCGACCAGCGCGCGTTGCGCACGATGGGAAACTGCCGCCAGATCGAATTGTTGGAAATCAGCGGATGGCCGCCGAGCGAGTCGGCGAAGATTTTCTCGCAGAGGCCGCGCGATTCCGCGTCAGCCATGCGCTCGAAACCGGCACGGGCGAACGCCTCCTCGCTTGTCTCGACGATGAAGGTGCTGCGCCCCGGCGCGTAACGATAATGATGCGCGTTGAAATCGCCGATCGGCGTATGGCGGAACGTCTGCGTCAGCGTGTCGTAGGTCTTGCTGGTGCCGAACCAGGCGAAGCGGTTGGTCAGATGCGTGACGCTAGCGCCAAAGTCCTCGGCAAAGCTCCGTCGTACCAGCGAATTGACGCCATCGACGCCGACGATGAGATCGGCCTTGCCGATCTCGTCAAGTGACGTGACAGCGCGCCCGAACTGAAGATCGGCGCCGACCGCGCGCGCGCGCGCCTGCAGCAGTTGCAAGAGCTTCAGCCGGCCGATAGCGGCAAAGCCGATGCCGTCAATGACGACGCGCCCGTTGCGGTGGACCAGCGTGAGATCATTCCACGTCTCCATCTGCGGCGCGATCGCCACGTAGGTCTCGGCGTCGTCCTCGCGCATGAAATCCAGCGCGCGGTCGGAGAACACCACGCCGAAGCCGAAGGTGGCGTTGGCCGAGTTCTGCTCGATGACAGCGACATCAGCGCCCGGCTGGCGACGCTTGATCAGATAAGCGAGATAGAGCCCGGCCGGCCCAGCGCCAAGAATGACGATACGCATGAGATTAGTCTTTCAGACTGTCGCCCGCGGCGAAAGCGGGCCTATACTGTGCCACCATCGAGGAACCGAGATGCTTCAAACCGCCTTCGCCCTCGCCTTTCATATCCTCGGCGCCGTGGTCTGGGTTGGCGGCATGTTCGCGGCCTACCTGTGCCTACGCCCGGCCGCCGGCCCGCTGGCGCCGCCGGAAAAATTCGGCATGTGGCGGCGATTTTTCGTCACCTTCTTCATTTGGGTCTGGGTGTCGATCCTACTGCTGCTCTTAAGCGGCTACTGGATGGTGGTGACCACATTCGGCGGCTTCGCCGGCATGCCGCTTTACATCCACATCATGCAAGGCATCGGCTGGCTAATGGTCGCGCTCTATGCCTTCCTGTTCCACGGGCCGTGGCTCAAATTCAAGCGCGCCGTGGACGCACAGGACTGGGCCACCGCCGGCGCGCAGCTTAACCGCATCCGCCGGATCATCACGATCAATCTGCCGCTCGGCCTGATCGTGGTGGTGATCGGCGGCACCGGGCGCTATTGGGGATTTTAGGCGGCGCTCAAATCGTCTGGTTATACTCGCCGACCGCCGGGAAGGTGCGCAGCACGGCGTCGATGCCCTTGAACATCTCGCGCATGCGCGCCTCCGACACCGGGCTCTCAACCACCACGACCAGCTCCGGTTTGTTCGACGAAGCGCGCACCAGGCCCCAGGTGCCGTCCTCGACGGTGACGCGCACGCCGTTGACGGTATTGAGGTCGCGGATCGGCTGCCCGGTGAAGCGGCGGCCGTCCGCCTTCATCGCCTCGAAGTGCTTCACAACCGTGTCCACCACGCCGTATTTCTTCTCGTCGTCGCAATGCGGCGACATGGTCGGCGAGCCCCAGGTCTTCGGCAGCGCCTTGCGCAGATCGGCCATGCTCTTTCCCGGATTGCGGTCGAGCATGTCACACACGGCAAGAGCAAAGATCATGCCGTCGTCGTAGCCGCGCCCGTAGGGCGAGTTGAAAAAGAAGTGACCGGACTTCTCGAAGCCCGCGAGCGCGCCCAATTCGTTCACCCGCCGCTTGATGTAGGAATGGCCGGTCTTCCAGTAGTCGGTCTTGACGCCGTTGGCTTTCAGCACTGGATCGGTGAGAAACAGCCCAGTGGATTTCACGTCGACGACGAAAGTCGCGTTCTTGTGCAGGCTCGACATGTCGCGCGCCAGCATAACGCCGACCTTGTCGGCGAAGATTTCCTCGCCCTCGTTGTCGACCACGCCGCAGCGGTCGCCGTCGCCGTCGAAGCCAAGCCCCAGGTCGGCCTTGTTGACCAGAACGGCGTCGCGCATGGCGTTCAGCATCTTCATGTCTTCGGTGTTGGGATTGTAGCGCGGAAAGGTGAAGTCGAGGTCGCAGTCGAGTGGCACCACCTCGCAGCCGACCGCGGACAAGATCCTCGGCGCAAAGGCGCCGGCGGTGCCGTTGCCGCAGGCGGCGACCACCTTCAGCTTGCGCCTGAGCTTGCTGCGCCGGGTGAGGTCGGCGATGTAGCGCTCGGGAAAATTTTCCACTAAGGCATAGCTGCCGCCGCCCTTGAGCTCGAATTTCGCTTCCAGCACGATCTCCTTCAGCCGCTTCATCTCGTTGGGGCCGAAGGTGAGCGGCCGGTTGGCGCCCATCTTCACGCCGGTCCAGCCGTTGTCGTTGTGCGAGGCGGTGACCATGGCGACGCAGGGCACGTTCAAATCGAACTGGGCGAAATAGGCCATCGGCGTGATGCAGAGCCCGATATCGTGCACCTTGCAGCCGGCGGCCATCAGCCCGGCAGTGAGCGCCATCTTCACCGAGGCCGAATAGCTGCGAAAATCGTGGCCGGTGACGATCTCCTGCTTGACGCCCATTTCCCAGATCAGCGTGCCGAGCCCCATGCCCAGCGCCTGCACGCCCATCAGGTTGATTTCCTTTTCCAGTAGCCAGCGCGCGTCGTATTCGCGGAAGCCGGTGGGCTTCACCATCGGCGAGGACTCGTAAGCATAGGTATTAGGCGTGAGGGACGGTTTCGGCGTCGGAAACATCAAGGCCTCGAAGCGGGGCGGGAGAATATTCATGTGCATACCTCAATGCCGGGAACCGGCAAAGCGATCCGTTGAGTCGGCTAATTGGATCGGTTTGCAGGCCGGAAATTACTGCTCGAGCACCATGCGGCCATCGGCATATTCGTAACGGCGCAGGCGCGACAGGAAGGAGACGCCGAGCAGGTTCTGTCCCAGCGCCTCATCCGGCAACACCAGCGCCGGCACGTCGAAGACGGTGATGTCGCCGACCTCGACCCGGTCGAGCTTTGTCGGCGCGGCCTTGATCCTGCCGTTGGCGGTGGAGACGGTGGCGGTGTAGTCCGCGGTCTTGGGGAAGATCTGCAGCCGGTTGGCGTCGGACTCGCGCATGATTACCAGCGAGGCGCCGGTGTCCACCATGAAGCCGATCGAGCGGCCATTGATCCGGGCATCGACCTCGAAATGGCCGGCGCGGTCGCCCGTCAGCACCATCTTGTGCTGGCCAGCCGGTGCCTGGCGCATGTCCTCGACCTGCCGCACCGGAGCCGCGCGCGGGCGTTCTACCACGGCCTGGTCGGCGTAGCGGGCGGCAACGCCCCCGACGATGAGCACCGCGACGGCAAGGATGAGGATCTGGCGCATGAACAGTCTCGCGATTTTGCCCGAACATGCCACGCGGGCGCCCAATGCCATCTTAACGGCGGTTTCGCCGGTTTGCGGATGGTGAGGGATGGGTTAAGCGAAACCGCCAAATTGAAACTACTCGCCCCTGCGCTTGGCCCGCCGCGTCGCCAGCGCGGTGAGTGGATCGTCCGGCCAGGGATGGCGCGGATAGCGGCCGCGCATCTCAGATTTGACCTGCGCGTAGCTACCGCGCCAGAAGCCCGGAAGATCGCGCGTCACCTGGACCGGCCGGTGCGCCGGCGACAGCAGCTCGATCACCAGCGGCACGCGGGAGCCGGCGATCGCGGGGTGCGCGGCAAGGCCGAACAATTCCTGCACGCGGATCGACACGGTCGGGCCCTGCTCCGCCTCATAGTCGATCGGCACGGCGGAACCGGTCGGCGCGGTGAAATACGTCGGCGCCTCAGCGTCGAGCCGCTTGCGCAAATTCCACGGCAGCAAGTTCATGACGGCGTCGGACAACGCGTTGGCGCCGATCTGGCTGCGCGCGGTCGTGTTCGCGAGCAGAGGCTCCAGCCATTCGGTGGCACTGTGGGCAAGTCCTTCGGTGGACAGATCGGGCCACTCTTCTCCTTCCGCGCGGCGCAGGAAGCCGGCGCGCTGGCGGAACTGCAGCGCCGCCTTGGTCCACGGCAATTTGTCGAGGCCAAGGCCGATCAAGCCTTGTGCCAGAATATGCGCCGTGTCGGCGTCGGGCTTCACCTGCCTGACCTTTTCGGCCAGAACCAACGCGCCGAGGCGGCGCGAACGCCGCGCGCGCAGCGACACGGACGCGACATCGAACGTGACTGCGTCACGATCTTCGATCTTGCCGGCAAAGCGTGTTTCGATTTCGGCAAGCGTGATGGGCGCCGCCAGCACGATGCGGCCCGAGGCCGCCGCGCCGGTCAGTTCAGCGACGATGATAAACGGCTCGCACGCAAGCGCCGAGGCCGCATCGACGGCACCCCCGCGGCCGTTGGCAAGCAGAAAGGCGCCGCCGCTGTCGCGATTTTTTGCCACGCGGTCGGGATAGGCAAGCGCAAGCAATGAGCCGGTGCTTGTTTCACCTCCGCCGCTTGCGGTGGAGGTCGGCGAGCGAAGCTCGTCGGGAGCCCCCCCCCTCCCCGACCCTCCCCCGTAAACGGGGGAGGAAGAAGAAAGTGCAGCCCACCGCTTCACCATGCCCCTCACCTCCTCGGCGCGGCGCGAACGGTCGCGGCGGAACTGGTCGAGCCGATGCGTGAGATCGACGTCGTCACCGCCCAGCCCACGCTCGGTGAGGATCGCGGCAATCGCGGTGGCCTCTTCGCCCGCGCCCTCCGCGCCGGCATCGACCACCATGCGCGCCAGCCTCGGCGGAAGCGGCAGCGCGCGCAGGCGCCGGCCCTCCTCGGTGATACGGCCTTGCACGTCGATGGCGCCCAATTCACGCAGCAGCACCCTGGCTTCTCTCAACGCCGCCGCTGGCGGTGGGTCAAGAAACGAGAGCATACCTGGATCGCGGGCGCCCCACTGCGCCAGATCGAGCACAAAGGATGACAGATCCGCCGAGAGAATTTCCGACCGCGTGTAGGGCTCCAATGAACCAGTCTGCGGCTCGTCCCACAGCCGGTAACACAGGCCGGGCTCGGTGCGCCCGGCGCGGCCACGCCGCTGGTCGGCGGCAGCGCGCGAGACGCGCACGGTTTCCAGCCGCGTCAGCCCCACATCGGGCTCGTAGCGCGGCACGCGCGACAAGCCGCTGTCGATGACGACGCGCACGCCTTCGATGGTGAGCGAAGTTTCCGCAATCGAGGTCGCCAGCACCACCTTGCGCCGGCCCGGCGGCGCCGGCTCTATTGCCCGGTCCTGGTCGCGCGCGCCCAAAGCGCCAAACAGCGCGACGATATCGATGGTCTTGTCGGTCACGCGCTCTTTCAGCAGCGTTTCAGTGCGGCGGATTTCCGCCGCACCCGGCAGGAACACCAGCACGGAGCCGGTGTCGGCGCGGAGCGCGCGTTGGGCGGCATCGGTAACCTGCTGCTCGATGCGCGCTCGCGCATCGCGGCCGAGATAGCGCGTCTCCACCGCAAAGGCGCGGCCTTCGCTCTCGACCACTGGCGCGTCGCCAAGAAGCGCGGCAACGCGAGCGCCATCAAGCGTTGCCGACATCACCAGGATTTTCAGGTCATCGCGCAATGCGAGTTGAACGTCGCGGGCCAGCGCCAATCCGAGATCGGCATCGAGCGAACGCTCGTGAAATTCATCGAACAGCACGGCGGCGACACCCTCGAGCGAAGGATCGTCAAGAATGAGCCGCGTGAACACGCCTTCGGTGATGACCTCGATGCGCGTGCGCCGGGAAATCTTCGAGCCAAAACGCACGCGCAAGCCCACCGTGCCGCCAACCTCTTCGTCCAGCGTCGAGGCCATGCGCGCAGCGGCGGCGCGGGCGGCGAGCCGTCGCGGCTCCAGGACCAATATCTTCTTATCTTTCGCCCAAGGCTCGTCGAGCAAGACCAGCGGCACGCGCGTGGTCTTGCCGGCGCCGGGCGGCGCCACCAGCACGGCGGCGTTGCTGGTGCCAAGCGCGCCGGTCAGGCGCGGCAGCGCCTCGTCAATGGGGAGCGAGGTGTCCAAGTGTCTCATATATTTTCAGCGGTCATCATCCGCGAAAGCGGACAATCCAGTAAACTTAAGCATGAATTATATCGTGATGCCGGCGATTACTGGCTCCCCCGCTTTCGAGGGGGATGACAACTTCTACTAAATGGCGCGCGCAAAATCGTCATTTAGAGCCCCGCCCGACGCTCTCGTAGGCAAAGCCGTGGCGCGCGACTTCCTCGGCGCGGTAAACGTTGCGCAGGTCAACCAGCACGGGCTTCGCCATGACTTTCTTCAGGCGGGCGAAATCGAGCGCGCGGAATTCCTCCCATTCGGTGACGATCACCAGCGCCGAAGCGCCCTCGGCGCAGGAATAGGTGTTGTCGCAAAACGCGACATTGGCCAGCAGCGGCTTCGCCTGCGCCATGCCGACGGGATCGTAGGCGCGCACCCTGGCGCCCATGTCCTGCAGCGCGGTGATCAGTGGGATGGACGGCGCCTCGCGCATGTCATCGGTCTTCGGCTTGAAGGTCAGGCCCAGCACGGCGATGGTCTTGCCGCGCATGTCACCGCCGAGCGCTCCTTGCACCTTGCGCGCCATCGCCCGCTTGCGCGCGTCATTGACCGCCGCCACCGCCTCGACAATGCGCAATGGCGCACCGTAATCAAGTCCGGTCTTGATCAGCGCCACCGTGTCCTTGGGAAAGCAGGAGCCGCCATAGCCGGGACCTGCATGCAGGAATTTTCCCCCGATGCGATTGTCGAGGCCGATGCCGCGCGCAATCTCCTGCACGTCGGCGCCGACTTTCTCCGCCAAATCGGCAATCTCGTTGATGAACGTGATCTTGGTGGCGAGAAACGCGTTGGCCGCGTATTTGATGAGCTCGGCGGTGCGCCGCCCGGTGAACAGGATCGGCGCGCGGTTGAGATAGAGCGGCCGGTAAAGCTCCGACATCACCTCGCGCGCCTTCGCATCCTCGGTGCCGACGACGATGCGGTCGGGATGCTTGAAGTCCTGGATCGCGGCGCCCTCGCGCAGGAATTCAGGGTTTGACACCACCGCGCAGTTGGCTTCCGGCCGCGTCTCGCGGATAATGCGCTCAACCTCGTCGCCGGTTCCGACCGGAACGGTAGATTTCGTGATGACGACGGTAAAGCTGTCGAGCGCCGCTGCGATCTCGCGCGCGGCGTCATAAACGAATGTCAGATCGGCGTGGCCGTCGCCGCGCCGCGACGGCGTGCCGACGGCGATGAACACGGCGTCGGCGGCCTTGACGGCGTCGGCAAGCGAAGTGGTGAACTTCAAGCGCCCGGCGCGCGCATTGCTGGCGACCATGTCGGCCAGCCCCGGCTCATAGATCGGCACCTCGCCCTTGTTGAGCGCGGCGATCTTGCATTTGTCCTTGTCGACGCAGGTCACGTCGTGGCCGAAATCGGCGAAACACGTGCCGGAAACGAGGCCGACATAGCCGGTGCCGATCATAGCAACGCGCATTCGCTGTCCCTGACGATGATGATTAACAAATTTCGACCCGAGCCGCGAGTCTCATAGCAGACGGCGTTTGGCGAGGCGAGGCCCGCGACTTTATGCGATCGCGTAAGGGCCAATGAAACCCAGTTTGTCATATCGACGGCATGAGCCAGATGAAAATGCACGACGGGCGGGGCGACTTGGTCGATTACGCCAAGGGCTTCTGCATCGTCTTCGTGGTGATGATGCATTCGACGCTCGGCGTCGAGGCTGCCGCCGGGCAAAACGGCTGGATGCACCCTGTCGTCGCCTTCGCAGTGCCGTTCCGCATGCCCGACTTCTTCTTGATCTCCGGACTGTTCCTCGCCAACGTCATCGACCGCGACTGGCGCACCTATCTCGACCGAAAGGTTGTGCACTTTTTCTAGTTCTATCTGCTGTGGATGACGATCCAGTTCGCCGACAAGGCGCCGGGCATGGCGGCCGATGGCGGCTACGCGGGGGTCGCGCGGCTTTATCTCTTGTCGTTGATCGATCCGCTCGGCACGCTGTGGTTCGTCGACATGCTGCCGATCTTCTTCGACTTCATCAAGCTGACCAAGCGCGTGCCGTGGCCGGTCATCTGGTTGTTCGGCGCAGCGCTGGAAATCGCTCATGTCAACACCGGCCGGACGGTGCCGGATGAATTCGCCCAGCGCTTCGTCTATTGCTACACCGGCTATATCGCAGCGCGTTACGTCTTCGCGATGGCCTCGCGCGCGCAGGACACGCCGCTGCTCGGCATCGCCGGTTTGCTCGCCTGGGGCCTGGTCAACGGCGCGCTGGTGCATTTCGGCTACGAGCAGATGCCGTTCGTCTCGCTCGCGCTCGGCCTGGTCGGCGCCTGCGCGGTGGTAACGGTGTCGGCGCTGATGACGCTGCACGACGTCTTCAAGCCGCTGCGCTATTGCGGGCGCAATTCGATCGTCATCTATCTCGCCTTCTTCCTGCCCATGGCGGTGACGCGCACGCTGCTGCTCAAAACTCACCTGCTTGCCGATGTCGGCCCCATGTCGGTTGTCATCACCGTCGCCGGCGTGATCGGCGCACTTGCTCTGTTTTGGGTCGCGCGCGGCACATGGGCCGGGTTCCTGTTCGAGCGCCCGGCTTTGTTCTGGCTCTCGGCGAAGTCGGGGCCGAAGCTCACGCTGCAGCCGGCGGAATAAGTCCACAGCCTGAGTTGCGGTCATTGATTAAGCGCGGCTGACGGCCCACATTTGGGCGATGCCATTAAGCGCCAAAAGCAAAGCCGCCGCCAAAGCCGCGACCAAGCCCGCCGCCACCGCGCCCGGCAAACCGGCGGCGCGGCCGCTGAAAAAAGGCGACCATCTCTTTCTGGTGGATGGCTCCGGCTATATCTTCCGCGCCTATCACGCGCTGCCGCCGCTCACCCGCAAGTCGGACGGCCTGCAAGTCAACGCCGTGCTCGGTTTCTGCAACATGCTGTGGAAGCTCGTGGCCGAGATGAAGGAGGAGAAGCCCACGCATCTCGCCGTCGTATTCGACAAGTCGGAGAAGACCTTCCGCACCGAGTTCTATCCCGAATACAAGGCGCACCGCCCGGACGCGCCGGAAGACCTGATCCCGCAATTCCCGCTGATCCGCGAGGCGGTGCACGCCTTCGAAATTCCCTGCCTCGAGCAGGCGGGCTACGAGGCCGATGACCTGATCGCCACTTACGCGCGGCTTGCCAGCGAAGCCAAGGCCACCACCACCATCGTCTCTTCAGACAAGGATCTGATGCAGCTCGTTGGCAACGGCGTCACCATGTACGACACCATGAAGGACCGCCGCATCGGACCGGCCGAGGTGATGGAGAAATTCGGCGTCGGGCCGGACAAGGTGATCGAGGTGCAGGCGCTGATTGGCGATTCGTCCGACAACGTGCCGGGCGTACCCGGCATCGGCGTGAAAACCGCGGCGCAATTGATCGGCGAATACGGCGATCTCGAAACGCTGCTCAAGCGCGCCAAGGAAATCAAGCAGGACAAGCGCCGGCAGAGCCTGATCGACAATGCCGAGATCGCGCGCATATCGAAGCGCCTGGTCACGCTCGACCAGAACGTACCGCTCGGCGTGCCGGTCGATGAACTCGCCGTGCACGAGCCCGACTACAAGCATCTCATCGCCTTCCTCAAGGCGATGGAATTCAACACCATCACCCGCCGTATCGCCGAAAAGACCGGCATCGACGCCAGCGCGGTGGAGGCGGACGCGAAGCTCTCCTCTTCACCTCCCCCGCTTGCGGGGGAGGTCGCCCGCCGAAGCCCGCAGGGCGAAGGCGCGGCGGGAGGGGGAACCGGTGAACTATTTGCACCCCCTCCCCAACCCTCCCCCGCAAGCGGGGGAGGAAGCGCAAGCGCAGCGCCGGGCGCGCTCACTCCCATTTCGCTCGCCGCCGCGCGCGCCGAGAAGGCGCGTACCGCCAGGATCGACCGCAGCAAATACGAATGCGTACGCACGCTTGACCGGCTTAAAGCGTGGGTCGCGCGCGCGCATGAGGAAGGCGTGGTCGCCGTCGATACCGAGACCACCAGCCTCGACGCCATGCAGGCGGGCCTCTGCGGTTTTTCGCTCGCCGTTGCGCCGAACGAGGCCTGCTACGTGCCGCTCGCCCACCGCGACAACGCGCAGACTGGCAGCGACCTGTTCGCGCCGGAGGCGAAGCTGCTGCCCGATCAGATTCCCGAGGCGCAGGCGCTTGTCGCGCTCAAGCCGCTCTTGCAGGACGCGGGCGTGCTCAAGGTCGGGCAGAACATCAAATACGACTGGCTGGTGTTCGCCCAGCGCGGCATCGCGATCGACGGCTACGACGACACCATGCTGATCTCCTACGTGCTCGACGCCGGCAAGGGCGAAGGCCACGGCATGGACGATCTCTCCGAGAAATGGCTCGGCCACAAGACCATTCACTTCGCCGATGTCGCCGGCACCGGCAAATCGCGGGTGAGTTTCGACTGCGTTGCCATCGACAAGGCGACCGAATACGCCGCCGAAGACGCTGACGTGACGCTGCGGCTGTGGAACTTGCTGAAGCCGCGCCTTGCCGCCGAACACGTCACCACCGTCTACGAGATACTGGAACGCGGCATGCCGGCGGTGCTCGCGCGCATGGAGCGGCGCGGCATTTCCATCGACCGGCAGGTGCTGTCGCGCCTCTCCGACGAATTTGCGCAGAAGCAAGGCGCGCTGGAGGAAGAGATCAAGCAACTCGCCGGCGAGCCGCTCAATCCCGGCTCGCCCAAGCAGTTGGGCGACATCCTGTTCGGCAAGATGAGCCTGCCAGGCGGCACCAAAACGAAAACCGGGCAATGGTCGACCGGCGCGCGCGAACTGGAAGATCTTGCCGAGCAAGGCCACGCGCTGCCGCGCAAAATCCTCGACTGGCGCGGCGTATCGAAACTACGCTCGACCTACACCGAAGCGCTGCCGACTTACGTCAACCCGGTGACGCACCGCGTGCACACCTCTTACGCGCTCGCGTCCACCTCGACCGGGCGGCTCTCGTCGTCCGATCCGAACTTGCAGAACATCCCCATCCGCACCGAGGACGGCCGCAAGATCCGCCGCGCCTTCGTCGCCTCGCCCGGCATGAAGCTCGTCTCCGCCGACTACTCACAAATTGAATTGCGGCTCCTGTCGGAAGTCGCCGACGTGCCGACGCTGCGCCAGGCCTTCAAGGACGGCGTCGACATTCACGCCATGACGGCTAGCGAAATGTTCGGCGTGCCGGTCAAGGACATGCAGCCGGACGTGCGCCGCCGCGCCAAGGCGATAAATTTCGGCATCATTTATGGCATCTCCTCCTACGGCCTCGGTGCCCAGCTCGGCATCGACCCCAAGGAAGCCGGCGCCTATATCAAAAAATATTTCGAGCGCTTCCCCGGCATCCGCGCCTACATGGACGAGACGCGCGAATTCTGCCGCGAGCACGGTTATGTGCAAACGCTGTTCGGCCGCAAATGCCACTACCCGGAGATCAAGAATTCAAACCCGTCGATCCGCGCCTTCAACGAGCGCGCCGCGATCAACGCGCGCCTGCAAGGCACCGCCGCCGACATCATCCGGCGCGCCATGCTGCGCATGGAAGCCGCCCTCGCCAAGGACAAGCTCAAGGCGCAGATGCTTTTACAAGTTCATGACGAGCTGATCTTCGAGGCGCCGGAAAAAGAAGTCGCCGGCACCATCGCCATCGTCAAAAGCGTAATGCAGGACGCGCCGCACCCCGCGGTCACGCTACACGTACCGCTGCAGGTCGACGCCCGCGCCGCCGACAACTGGGACGAGGCGCACTAGCGCTTTTTCCTGCCCTTCTTTTTCGCTCGTACGCTGTTTGCCGTCTTTGCCGCCGCTTTTGCCGGTAGCACGGCAATTGCCTCTATTTCAAACAGTCCGCCCGGTCGCGCCAGTGCCGGCACGCCAATGGTGGTCGAGGCCGGCGGCGCTTTGACATTGAGATAACGGTCACGCACCTCGCGGAAGGCGGCCATGTTACTTTCGATGCCGACCAGGAAATTGTTGATCTTGACGACGTCGCTCCAGCCAGCGTCCGCCGCCTTCAGCGCCAGCGTCATGTTATCGAAAGCTTGTATGCATTGAGCGCGGAAATCGCCCGGAGCACCGAGGAATTTGTTCTCGGTGTCGAGACCGAGCTGTCCGGCGAAATACACGATGCGCGAAGGCCCGCTCGCTTCGACGACGTGGCTGTAGCCGGGCGGCGGCGCGAGCGTCTTCGGATTATGGAAACGCAAAGGTCCAGGCATGATCCCCCCATTTGATGAAAATTCGATTTCATCACACCACGGCGTGGGCAGGCAAACGATTGCCGGTTCGGCGGCCGCCTGTTACTCAACGCCAATGATGAGGGACTGGCGCAGAATCGCAAATGGGGCCGCCTGCGTCGTGGCGCTATCGCTTGCACCACAGGCTGCCCGCGCCGCCGAACTCGACGGCGCGGCGATGAGCTGGCCCTGGGCGCTGCCGTTTCTCGGCATCCTCGTCTGCATCGCCACCGGCCCGCTGCTTTTCGCGCGCGTCTGGCACTATCACTACGGCAAATTCGCTTTCGCCTGGGCGGTCATTGCGCTTACGCCGCTGACGTTCGTCTTTGGCACGCCTGCGGCGCTTGCCGCCTTCATCCACGCCATGCTCGCCGAATATCTCAGCTTCATCGTGCTGCTGTTGTCGCTCTACGTCGTCGCCGGCGGCATTCTCGTCACCGGCGACTTGCGCGGCACGCTGGCGACCAATGCCGTCATTCTCGTCTTCGGCACGGCCATCGCCAGCATCGTCGGCACTACCGGTGCCGCCATGATTCTGATCCGGCCGCTGATCCGCGCCAATGTCGCGCGCAGGCGCAACGCGCACGTCGTGATTTTTTTCATTATCCTCGTCGCCAATGTTGGCGGCGCGCTCACCCCGCTCGGCGATCCGCCGCTGTTCGTCGGCTTCCTGCGTGGAGTTTCCTTCTTCTGGACCGCGCAGCATCTTTGGCTGCAGACCGTGATCGTGGCGGCCTTGTTGCTCATGATGTTCGTCGCCGTCGATGTCTGGTTCGCGCGCGCCGACACGCTGCCGGCGAAAGCGGCAAGCGAGCCGATCCGCGTGCACGGCCTCGTCAACATCGCGCTGATCGCCGTGATCATCGGCGCGTTTCTTGTCTCGGCCAAATGGAAGCCGGGCGTCGAATTCGACATCTATGGCACGCACGTGGCGCTGCAAAATTTACTGCGCGATGTGGTGCTCGTCCTCACCGCATTGGCCTCGCTCTGGCTCACCAAAAACGAGCACCGCGCAATCAACGGTTTCACCTTCGAGCCGATCCGCGAAGTCGCTATTTTGTTCGCTGGCATCTTCGTCGCCATTATTCCGGTGATGGCCATGCTGCAGGCCGGACCCGACGGCGCCTTCGCCTCCCTGCTCAACGCCGTCACCGCCCGCGACGGCTCACCGCACGAGGCGGCGTATTTCTGGCTGACCGGCGGCCTCTCCGCCTTCCTCGATAACGCGCCGACTTATCTGATGTTCTTTGAGCTCGCCTCGGGCGATTCCGCCGAACTGATGGGCGCCCTGCACGGCACGCTTGCCGCGATCTCCATGGGCGCGGTGTTCATGGGCGCGCTCACCTATATCGGCAACGCGCCGAACCTGATGGTTTATGCCATCGCCGAGGAGCAAGGCGTGAAGATGCCGAGCTTCTTCGGCTATTTGATGTGGGCGGCTATCGTGCTGGTGCCGCCGTTCCTGCTGCTGACGCTGCTGCCGATTTCGCCGATCCTGAAACTGGCTTGACTTGACCCCACGGCTTGCCTGACTTTGCCGGCAAGGGCGCAGCGGGCTATCCCGGAACAAGCCCGCAAATGGGGGCATTCCCGGCCATGACCGCGCACGCGGCCTCGCACGTCTATTTCGGCCTCAATCCGATGTGGGTGTCTACGGCCATCCTGGCCATCACCTACGCCACCATCATGTCGGAAAAGTGCAACCGCGCGATCGTCGCGCTGCTTGGCGCCGGCGCGATGATCATCGTCGGCGTGCTCGACCAGGAAGAGGCGATCCACGGTGTCGACTTCAACACCATCGGCCTGCTCACCGGCATGATGATCCTGGTGTCGATCTCGCGCCGCTCCGGCATGTTCCAGTATCTTGCCATCTGGTCGGCGAAGGCGGCCAAAGCCCACCCCGCCGGCATCCTGTTCATCCTGCAGATCACCACCGCGGTGCTGTCCGCCTTCCTCGACAACGTCACCACGGTGCTGCTGATCGTCCCGGTGACGCTTGCCATCTGCAACACGTTGAAGGTGCCGGCCTACCCTTATCTGTTCGCGGAAATCTTCGCCTCCAATATCGGCGGCACCGCCACGCTGATCGGCGATCCGCCCAATATCCTGATCGGCTCGCAGGTCGGTCTCACCTTCAACGACTTCGTCTTTCACCTCACGCCGGTGATCATGGTCGTCATTGTGGTGCAAGCGCTGATCATCCACGTGCTCTGGGGCAAGGACCTGCGTGCCTCGCATGACGCCGAGGAACGGGTAATGGCGATGAACCCCACCGAGTCGATTGAGGACTGGACGCTGCTCAAGCAGTCGCTGGTGGTCATCGGGATTGTGATGATCGCCTTCGTGCTGGCGCGGCCGCTGCATCTGGAGCCCGCCACCATCGCACTGTTCGGCGCCGCCGTGCTGATGCTGCTCGACAACTGGGCGCACCATGCCGAAAAGGCCGCGCATAATATTCACTCCACCTTCGGCGACGTGGAATGGATCACCATCTTCTTCTTCATCGGCCTGTTCATCGTCGTGCACGGCGTCGACATCGGCGGCTTGCTGACGCTGCTGGCGCAGAAGCTGGTAGCGGCGACTGGCGGCAACATGGCGCATGCCGGATACGCCATCCTGTGGGCGTCAGCCTTCCTCTCGGCGATCGTCGACAATATTCCATTTGTCGCCACCATGATCCCGCTGATCAAGAACATGGCGCCGGCCTTCGGTGGCGCAGATCACATCGAACCGTTGTGGTGGTGCCTGTCGCTCGGCGCCTGCCTCGGCGGCAATGGCACGCTGATCGGCGCCTCGGCCAACCTGACCGTCGCCGGCATCGGCGAACGCAATAGCGTGCCGTTCCGCTTCGTCACGTACACGCTCTATGCCGCGCCGATGATGATCGTCTCGGTGGCGATCTGTAACGTCTATGTGTGGTTGAGATATTTCTGAACGGCGGCGGCCCCGCAATTGCCAAAGTGCAGGCTTTAACGCTTCCCGGCATTGGAGCTTGACGCTTGCGCCATCTTGGGCAGATTTGCGCCCAAATCCTCGTACAGATGGATCAGCGATGCGGAAAACATTAAAACTGGCGCTCGTCGCCGTTTTTGGCGTTGTCATGGCCGGGCCGGCACTGGCCGCCAGTTGCCACAACAACGGCTCGTACGAGCGTTGGCTGGAGGACTTCAAGAAAGAGGCCGCCGCCCAGGGCATCTCGCAGCGGGTGATCGCGGAGGCTTCGCCCTCCATGACCTTCGACCCGGCGATCGTGCGCCGCGACCACGGCCAGGCGGTGTTCAACCAGACCTTCCTGCAATTTTCCGACCGCATGGTTGGCGGCGCCCGCATTCCCAACGAACTCAAGAAGATCCACGAGCACGCCAAACTGTTCGCCGAGGTGGAAAAGAAATACGGCGTGCCGGCGCCGGTGCTCACCGCCTTCTGGGGGCTTGAAAGCGACTTCGGCGCCAATTTCGGTAACTACAAGATACTGGGTGCGCTTGCGACGCTTGCCTATGACTGCCGCCGCCCCGATTTCTTCCGCCAGCAATTGTTCGACGCATTGCGCATCATCGAACGCGGCGACCAGACCGTAGGCAGCATGATCGGCGACTGGGCCGGCGAGTTCGGCGGCATGCAGTTCACCGCCTCCGACTATCTCAAGAACGCGGTGGATTTCGACGGCGACGGCCGCCGCGATCTCATCCACAGCATCCCCGACACCGTCGCTTCCGCCGCCAACTTTCTCGTCAGCCTCGGCTGGAAGCGCGGCGAGCCCTGGCTGCAGGAGGTGCGCGTGCCACAAACTCTGCCGTGGCAGGAAGCGGACCTCGCCATTACGCATCCGGTCTCGCAATGGGCGGCATGGGGCGTGCGCGCCGCGCACGGCGCGTTGCCATCACGCGATCTGCCCGCCTCGATGATCCTGCCGATGGGCCGGCACGGCCCGGCCTTCCTCGCTTATCCGAACTTCCAGGCCTTCCTCGGTTGGAATTCGGCCTACGTCTATTCCACCACGGTTGCCTATTTCGCCACGCGCCTTGCCGGCGCGCCGACGGTCGATCACTCCGGAGCCAAGGACGTTGAGGTGTTGAGCACGCAACAGGTCATGGACTTGCAGCGCCAGCTCAACAAGATGGGCTACGACGTCGGCGAGGTTGACGGCAAGGTCGGCTCGGGCACCCGGGCCGCGATCAAGAAGGCGCAGCTCAAAGTCGGCCTGCCGGCGGATTCGTATCCGACCGCCGAGCTGATCGAGCGTCTGCGCGGTCGCTAGCAAAGACTGGCCGCGTTGCGGCATACTGCGAAGACGTAACCGCGAACCGGCTGCCCGGACACGAATTCATGGCCCGTCACACCTTCTTCTGCGTCGATGCCCACACCTGCGGCAATCCGGTGCGCGTGGTGGCCGGCGGCGCGCCGCTGTTGCCCAACGTGCCGATGATCGAGAAGCGCGAAATCTTCATCCGCGAGCACGACTGGGTGCGACGTGCGCTGATGTTCGAACCGCGCGGGCACGATGTGATGTCGGGCTCGATCCTTTATCCGTCGGCGCGCGAGGATTGCGAAGTCGGCGTGCTTTATATCGAGGTGACCGGCTGCCTGCCGATGTGCGGCCACGGCACCATCGGCACCGTCACCGTGGCGATCGAGGAAGGCCTTGTCACTCCGCGCGAGCCGGGAAGACTGGCGATCGACGCGCCCGCCGGTCGCGTCGCCATCGAATACAAGCAGAACGGCCAATTCGTCGATCAGGTGCGGTTGTTCAACGTGCCGAGCTATCTGCACGCCGCCGACGTCGATCTTGACGTGCCGGGCCTTGGGTCCCTGAAGATGGATGTCGCTTACGGCGGCAACTACTACGCCATCATCGAGCCGCAGAAAAACTGGAGCGGGCTCGACAACATGCCGGTGAGCGAAATTCAACGGCTGAGCCTGATCGTGCGCGATCTGGCCGACAAGAAATTTGCCCCCGTGCATCCGGAAGACGCGCGCATCCGCGGCATCCACCACGTGATGTGGTGCGACAAACCGCGCAATCCGCGCGCGCATGCGCGGAACGCCGTGTTCTACGGCGACAAGGCGATCGACCGCTCGCCCTGCGGCACCGGCTCGTCGGCGCGCGTCGCGCAACTAGCGGCGAAGGGCAAGCTCAAGGTCGGCGACGATTTCGTGCACGAAAGCATCATCGGCACCATGTTCGACTGCCGCGTCGAGGCCGAAGCAACCGTCGGCAATTACAAGGCGATCCGTCCGAGCGTCGCCGGCTGGGCGCAGGTCACCGGCCACAATACCATCTTCGTAGATGACCGCGACCCGCTGGCGCACGGCTTCCAGGTCGTCTGACCCCCTAGAAGCAGAGATTGGTCAGCACGCCGCCGTTCTTGTCCTTGAGCACGTAAGGACATTCGATCTGCTTGAGCGGCGCCTTGGCTTCTTCGTTGCCGAGCGCCGCAGCCTTCTCGAAATAGGATTTGGCGGCGGCCTTGTCCTGCGGGCCGCCGCGGCCAAGTTGCGCGAAGGCGCCCGCCCAGACCATCGCCTCGGCGTGGCCTTGCGCGGCGGCCGTTTCAAACAGCGACCGCGCCGCGGCATCGTCCTGCGCGCCGCCGGTGCCGTTCGCCGCCATCAGCCCGAGTTGAAATTCCGCGTCCGCCGAATTGGCCTCGGCGCCCTTCTCCAACACGGCGCGGGCCTCGACCCGGTTGGGCGGCGCGCCGCCATTGATCGCCGTAAGATTGGCGACGGCGCGCGGATTGCCGGGCTGCGCCGCGCGTTCGAACAGCTTGCGCGCCGCTGCCGGGTCCTTGGCGACGCCGGCGCCGGTGTCATAGAGCAGGCCGAGCTCGACCATTGCCGAGGTGTTGCCCTTGTCGGCCGCCTTGCGCCAGGCGGCGATGGCGTCCGGCCACTGCCGGTTGGCGGCGTAGGCGCGACCGAGTCCATAGAGCGCGCGCGGCGATTTCGCCGCCGCGATCTTGCAATATTTGATGGCGATGGCGACGTCGGACGCAGCGATGGCCGCAACGCCCTTGACGTCGGTCGGATCGGCCGGATCGGCGGCGATGCGGTCACACAGCACGAGGTCGGCCGATTGCGCGCGCACTTGCGACGCGACGCTCAGCGCCGCAAGTGCGATGGCGAAGCTGCAAGTAATCGAGATTGCGGCGCTTTGTCCTATCGCGATCATTGCCGGCTTGTTCCAGGTCATCCCCTGCGACAAAACGATTTTAGGGCCGCAGACAATGCGCCGCAACGTGCGCAGCGCGAAGCCAAGTGACGCGCGGCCTTGGCGCGTGGTATAAGCCGGCCTTGACGATGACCTCGACCAAGGCCCCGCAGCAGGCCCCGCTCGCCGGCATGGATGCCAACTCGCTCTCCTTCATGGCCATGCAACCGCCGCAGCTTGCCGTGCCGCTGCCGCCGCAGGAGGCGCGCGAAAACCTGCACCGCATGCGCCTCGTCAACCAGCCCGATTTGCCGCAGGTCGCGCGGATCAATGAATATCAGGCGGCGGGACCGGCAGGTCCGATCCCCTTGCGCGCCTATCGCGGCGGCGGCACCAAAGCCGCCGACGCGCTTCCCGTGCAGGTCTATTATCACGGCGGCGGCTGGGTGATCGGCGATCTCGACAGCCACGACTGGACCTGCCGCATGGTGGCCAATGCAGCGAAATGCGCGGTCATCAGCGTCGACTATCGCCTCGCGCCCGAACACCGCTTTCCCGCCGCCTACGACAATTCTCTCGCCGCCGCCGAATGGATCGCGGCGAACGCCGCGCGGCTTGGTATCGATCCCACACGCATATCGGTCGGCGGCGACAGCGCCGGCGGCAACCTCGCCGCGGCGGTGGCGCTCGGCTTGCGCGACCGCGGCAAAATCAAGCTGCGCGCGCAAGTTCTCACCTATCCGATCGTTGATCTTACCGCCGTCTACGACACGCGTTTCGCCGCCGGCGTCGCGCTCACCAGTGGCGGCATGCGCGCTTACATCGACGCCTATGTGCCGGACACCGCGCAGCGCAAGGACTGGCGCTGCTCACCATTACACGCATCGAGCCTGAAGGGATTGCCGCCAGCGCTCGTCATCCTCGCCGGTTTCGATCCGCTTTACGCCGAAGACGCGGCTTACGCGGCGCGGCTCAAGGCGGACGGCGTCCCGGTCACCGTCAAGAATTATCCGGGGCAAATGCACGGCTTCGTCTCACGCGCCAAGCTCTTGCCCAAGGCCTATGACGCGATCGCCGCGATGGCCGCGCTGCTCAACGCAAGCCATTAAAGGCATGCGCACTAGATCCGCCGCTGATCTCAATCGGATGAATGCGCTTGCACGGCGGGAATTTGAGACCATATCTAGGCATGACCAATATTCTCGATAATGCTCCCGCTCACCATGCTGACCCCACGCTGATTGTCAGAAAGGCCCCGCACGCCGCCGTTTGGTCGGTATGGGCCTTGCTTGAGAGCGTCCCTTCCGAGGAAATCTTCGAAGGATCGTCCGAAGCGGAAGCGACAAGCTGGATCAATACCGGCGGCCGCGCCTGGATCGAGGGACGCAGGCGCAAACGAAACGCCTCAGGGTGATGAGTATTATTCCAGTAATGGGTAAGCATCGCTGCCAGAGTATCTTTGCATTATTGTCGGCTGGCGAGTTGTAATCGCGGCCGCACTTCCCATCTCTAGATTGTACTGAATGCTTATTTCAGTTTTTTCAAAAGGACATCATATGACCAATCCGCAGAATGAGACCGCAAAGCCAACCACCGCACCGGTCACTCCGGCAGTGAATCCGCAGGCACCCCCGCAGCAGACCCAGGGCGACAACAAGCCCGCTTCTGCGCCGCAGCAGAAGTAATCCATCCGAAGTCGCAAAGCGAAAGCCCGGCTCCGCGCCGGGCTTTTTGCTAAGGCTTTTTGAGTGTCCGCGCCAAGAAATGGTACCTCGGAGAATTGAATTCGATGGTCACGCGAACAAATCGACAGACGATCATATTCAGCAACCCGTTCTCGCTCGAAGGCGTCGACCGAACTTTGCCGGCCGGCAGCTATGACATCGTCAACGACGAAGAGATGATCGAGGGATTATCGTTCCCGGTTTATCGCTGCGTCGCGACCATGATGTTGGTGCCGACGAAGACGTCTGCGGTCGAAATGTTGAGCATAGATCCACTCGACCTCGCGGATGCGAAGAAACGCGATTTGCAAGCTGAGGCCTGTCAAATGGACGCGCTTTCGTCGAAGGCTCAATGATGCGGTTCCCGTGGCAGCCCCAACAAAACAGGGTCACGAATATGCCGATCAATTTTCCCAACGACAGCCGTAGCTACGATGCGACACGTCGCGCGGTCCACTTCTGGGGATATGACCGCTCCATGGAAAGCTCATTTTTCATGACCGCGGATGCGCTCAAACAGATTCAGCCAAATCTACGACTCGATGCAGACGAGCTGCTGCGTGTGTTCGACAGCAACCGCGACCGCATTTACGCGACTGCTGCAAGGGTTTATGCCCGGGGCCGAAGGGGTTCTTATGACATTTACGCCGCTGACCTCTAATGAACACGCCACGCCGGCGCCGTTTCGGCTACACTCGGCCAACACCTAACCAACGGACGCACAGCCATGCCTCAGAAGTTTTCTATCGGCCAACAGGTCTATTTTACACCGGGATTTTCGGGCGGCAGCACGAGCGGCACGTTCAAGATTATCAGCGTGCTACCGGTCGAGAATGATGACCGGCGCCGCTACCGCATCAAAAGCGCGGGCGAGCCGCATGAACGGATCGTCGACGAAAGCCAGTTGAGCAAGGATTGACGGACGCCCGAATCACTCCGCCGCGAGCTTGACCTGCGGCGCCGCCGCCTTGATGTCGGGCGTGACGTGGCTCTCGAAGCGGGCGAAGTTCTTCTGGAACATGGCGACGAGGTCGCGCGCGGTCTTGTCGAACTCGGCCTTGTCCTTCCAGGTCTTGAACGGGTTCAACAGATGCGGCTCGACGCCGGGCACTGACGTGGGCACCGAGAACCCGAAATAGGGATCGGTGCGGAAGTCGGCATCTTTCAATGAGCCGTTGAGGGCGGCGGTGAGCAGCGTGCGCGTCGCCTTGATCGGCATGCGGCGGCCGACGCCGTATTTGCCGCCGGTCCAGCCGGAATTGACCAGCCAGCAGTCGACCTTGTGGCGGGCAATGTAGTCGCGCAGCAGGTCGGCATAGACCGACGGATGCCGCGGCAGGAACGGCGCGCCGAAGCAGGTCGAAAACTCAGGCTGCACGCCGACCAGCCCCTTTTCGGTGCCGGCCACCTTGGCGGTATAGCCCGAGAGAAAATGATACATCGCCTGGTTGGCGCCAAGCTTGGCGATCGGCGGCATGACGCCGAAGGCGTCGGCGGTGAGGAAGATGACGTTCTTCGGGTGCCCGGCGCGGCCGCTGCGCGAGGCGTTGGGGATGAATTCCATCGGATAGGCCGAGCGCGTGTTCTCGGTCTTCGAGCCGTCGTTGTAGTCGGGCACGCGCGTTTCCGGATCGAACACCACGTTTTCCAGCACCGCGCCGAAGCGGTTGGTGGCGTCCCAGATCATCGGCTCGGCTTCCTGGCTGAGCTTGATGCATTTGGCGTAGCAGCCGCCCTCGAAATTGAAGATGCCGTCCGGGCCCCAGCCGTGCTCGTCGTCGCCGATCAGAGTGCGGTTGGGATCGGCCGACAGCGTGGTCTTGCCGGTGCCGGAGAGGCCGAAGAATAGCGCCGAGTCGCCGTCCGGCCCGACATTGGCCGAGCAGTGCATGGGCACGACGTTCTCGGCCGGCAGATAGAAGTTAAGCGTGGTGAACACCGACTTCTTCATTTCGCCTGCGTAGGAAGAGCCGCAGATCAGTACGATCTTGCGGGTGAAATCGATCGCCACCATGGTGTCGGAGCCTTCGCGCCCACCATGCCGCTTGGCGTCCGGCTTGAACGCGGGAAAATCGACGATGCTGAGTTCGGGGACAAAGCCTGCGAGCTCCTCGCGCGCGGGGCGGATCAACAACTGGCGGATGAACAATGAGTGCCAGGCATATTCGCTGAAGACGCGGGTCTTGATGCGGTATTTTTGATCGGCGCCGCCATAGAGGTCCTGGGCGAACAGTTTCTTGCCCTTGGCGTGCGCCTGGAAATCGGCGAGCAGATTGTCGAAGTTCTCCTTCGACATTTTGCGGTTGTTGTCCCACCACACCGAATCCCTGGTGAGATCGTCAACGACGGTGTGCTTGTCCTTGGGCGAGCGGCCGGTGTGATGGCCGGTCTCGGCGCAGAGCGCGCCGCCTGCAACCAGCGCGGCCTCGCCGGCAGAAATTGCGTATTCGTAGAGCGCCGGCTCGGTCAGGTTCCATCGCACTTCGGCGAGACCCTTGAAACCGAACTTGTCGGCGCCATAGGCGCCGTTGCGCAGACCCGTTTCTTGCACGCGACTTCCTCCCAACGCGCCGGCTTGAAAACCGACTATAGCGCCACATTGAAAAGCGCGCGACCATAGTTACCAACAGCCTTAAAGCCAAGACCGAGCGCCATGCAAACGCGCAGGCTTGCTATTGCACTGCGTCAATGCAGCGGATGACGCAGCCCTGATGTTCAACTAACAAGCGGCGCGCGGTTTCCGCCGGCTGCGCGATTAACCACTCCGCTCAATTGCCGCAGCCGCGCAATAAGTGCGTCAGCGGCCCTACCATTCCGGCTTGCGCTTTTCCAAGAAGGCGGAAACGCCTTCGCGGAAATCTGTGCTGCCATAGGCGGCGCGGATCAAATCCTCGTCCTCCACCGGCAGCGCGGTGAGGATGCGGCGGATCGCTTCCTTGCTCACGCGCATGGTAATCGGCGCGTGGTTGGCGAGGCGGCCGAGCACGTCGTTGACGTGGCCGGCGAGTGCATCGGGTTCCACAATGGCGCTCACATAGCCCACCTCGCGCGCCTCCTCGGCGGTGAGCATCTCGGCGAGCAGCAGCATGCGCTTGACGCGGCCGACACCGAATTCGGCGATGAGCCGCGCATAGACCCCGGCGGCCAGACAATTGCCCAGCGTGCGCGCGATCGGCACGCCGAAGCGCGCTGACGGCGTCGCCGCGCGCAGGTCGCAGGCCGTGGCGATGGCGAGGCCGCCGCCGACGCACCAGCCTTCGATTACCGCCAGCGTCGGCTGCGGCAAAGTATCGACGGCTTCGATGAATGTCTCGATCTTGTGCTCATAGGCAACGCCATCGTCGGCGGATTTGAAGGCGCGGAACTGGGCAATATCGGTGCCGGCGATGAAGGCCTTGCCGCCGGCGCCGGAAAACGCCACGGCGCGAATCGAGCTGTCGGCGCGGATCCTGTCGCAGGCAGCCTTGAGCTGTTCGTACATCGTCCAGGTCATGGCGTTGTGCGCCTGCGGACGATCGAAGACGACCCGCGCGATGGCGCCCTCGACGGTCAACCGAACGGTCCCCTCGCCCGCTGCCTCTTTCGCGCTCATGCCGGTGGTCCTCGCGTTCAAAGCCGGTACAAGCGCACAGCATTATCATGAAACAGCTGGCGCTGCTCCGCCGCCGGGCGATCGGCGACTGCCGCGAAGAATCCGCCATAAATCTCGTCGAAAGTCCCGGCGAGACTGTCGACCGGGAAATTGCTGGCAAACATGCAGCGTTCGACGCCGAAGATCGCAATGGTGCCGCGGATGATTTCGCCGTTGGCCGCGACCGTCCACGGCTGTCCGACGCGACCGAGGCCGGAAATCTTGATGGCGACATTGGGCTGCCGTGCGCGGGCGCCTGGCGCGCCAGCCCGCTCGCGAAGCCGAAGCCGTCGCCAATTAATCAACAAAAACTGCGAGAAAGCACATGGCAAGAGTTCTATTGGTCGAAGACAATGAAATGAATCGCGACATGCTGTCGCGCCGGCTGGTCCGCAATGGCCACGAAGTCTCCATCGCCATCGACGGGCAACAGGGCGTCGACATGGCCTTGGCGCAACTGCCCGGCCTCATCCTCATGGACATGAGCCTGCCGGTGATCGACGGCTGGGAGGCCACACGCCGGATCAAGGCCAATGATGCCGCGCGAAAGATTCCGGTGATCGCGCTGACCGCGCACGCGATGGCCGGCGATCGCGAGAAGGCGATGGAAGCGGGCTGCGACGATTACGACACCAAGCCAATCGAAATCGCGCGATTGCTTGGCAAGATTGAAGCGTTGCTTGTGTCCAAGGCGGCCTGAGCGGCAATGACGGAATTGGTCCGTCTCCCTGATTGTGTCGCAGTGCATGAATCCGCTATTGGCGGACAAACCGACCACCCCGCGTTTGTCGGCTATTGGACCAACAGCGGGCAATGGGCGTCGCAGAGCCTCAACGGCTTGGCCGCTAGCGGACACTGTCGCCCAAATGCGCTATAGTTACGGCCTGGTCGCACTTTGGCCGGATCGGCGCGCGGCCCTTCGCTGCCGGCACCGATCCGTGCGATCGAAGATGCTGAGGGAGGATATTCATGCAGCTCACGGTTTCTCCGACCCTGCTCCAGGACTGCAGCGCCGAAGAGTGTCAGGCGCGCATCGATCTTGCGGCCGCGCACCGGCTCGCCAATCGACACGGTTTCAGCGAAGGCATTTTCAACCACCTGACCTTCGTCGTCCCCGGCCGCAGCGACCGCTATTACCAGATCCCGTTCGGCATGCATTGGTCCGAGGTGAAGGCGTCCACCTTCATGGAGGTCGGCCTCAAAGACGGCAAGGTCAAGCGCGGTGCCGGCGAAGTCGAGCGTTCCTGCTACTGCATCCATGCGCCGATCCACGACGCGTTGTCGCACGCCAAGGCGGTGTTTCATACGCACATGCCGTTTGCCAGCGCGCTCACCCGGCTCGAGAATCCGCGCATCAAGGAAATCGGCCAGACCGAGGTCGGGATGATGGGACGGATCGCCTACGACGACGAATACACCGGCCCCGCCCTCGAACCTGCGGAAGGCAAACGTCTCGCCAAGGTGATCGGCGACAAGACCGTGCTGTTCATGGCCAATCACGGCATTACCACGATGGGCGAGAGCGTCGCCGACGCCTACGACCGGCTCTACTACGTCGAGCGCGCCGCGCAGGTGCAGATCTACGCCATGTGGACCGGCCAGCCCTTGAAGCAGATGCCGGCCGCCGTAGTCGAGAAGACCAAGCGCGACATTGCCGCTGACCTGTACGAGGGCCCAAGCCCGGCGCAGCGGCACTTCGATGCCTTGAAGCGCATCCTCGATCGCGAGGAGCCCGATTACGCGTCGTAGGCGGGATCGCGTGCTGATTTCCGCTTTCGCGGAACAGTGGTCATTGGCAGATTTTAGCTCGGTCGTGCTCGGGCGCGACGGCCGCCGCCCGCCGGGTCCATAACGAGAAAGCCGGTCACCAAAAGCTAACCAACGACTCCTCAAAAATGGATTCGCTTTTTGAGGGGACGTGGCGGCTTTCCGAGGCGATCAGTCGGCGTGCGGGTCCATGATCCAGACATACGCATAGTAGATCAGTAGCACGACCGCCGCGTGCTTCGCGCCGAACGCCAACCAGCAGCCGCCCGCCATCGTCACGATGCGGATCGATAGCGCATGCCAAAGGTGGAACGAAACGCGTTGGCGGAGGGACGGCCGCTCGGCTGCGGCCTCCAGCCGGCGCGCCACGTCGCGCGGCATCCGCGATGGCCGGCGGCCGGCAGTCACCTGCATGAGGCGGATCTCGGACCGCGTCGGTAATCGAGATGACATTGCGTGCCGACCGTAGCGCCGAATGCTTGGTCGATAGGTACCGCAAGATCGATGATCCTGGCGCCGCCGGCAGCTTGGCGTTAACCGATGTCGGTGCACGGCACACTTTTCCTGGGCCAAACCGCAACCGCCGGATTGCCGCAGCGAATGTCCGCTGCAGATAAGCGAGCTCGTTTTCCGAGTGCACGCCCTAGCATTTTGCCGGCACTCATCCGATCATGGCCGCGCAGTTCTTATCGGGAGAGCGAACCGTGAGCACGATTGGATTTGTCGGATTGGGCCTCATGGGGCATGGCTTTACGCACAGGCTCATCGAGAAGGGCTACAAGATCGTCGGCTTCGATGCCGATGCGGGCAGGACCAAGGCCGCCGCAGCTTGGGGCGTCGCACCGGCGAACAGCGCGGCGGACGTCGCCAATGCCGCTGAGATCATCCTCGTCAGTGTCATCAACACAGCCGCCGTCGAGGACGTGGCGCTGGGGCCGAAAGGAGTGTTCAAAGCCGCCAAGCCCGCGGGGAAGATTATGGTCGATCTTTCGACAACCGAACTGGAAACGACCAAGCACATCGCCGCCACGCTGGAAAAATCCGGAATGATGTTCGTCGATGCGCCGGTCTCCGGCGGCCCGGGCGCGGCGAAAGCCGGCACGCTCGCCATCATGGCGGGCGGCGCCGACGCGGCGATCAAGACGCTCGCCCCGGTGATGGCCGACCTCGGCAGCATGACGCATATGGGCCCGGTCGGCACCGGACAGGCGACCAAGCTGGTCAACCAGACCATCGTGCTGACCAATTACTGCGTGCTCGCGGAAGCGCTGCGGCTGGCGCAAAGCTACAGCGTCGATGCGGCGAAGATTCCGCAGGCGCTGAAAGCCGGATTTGCCGGCTCCAATATGCTGGGCCCGGTGTTTCCGCAGATGCTGGCCGAGGATTTCGCGCCGCGCGGTTTCGCGCGTCAGGTGCTCAAGGATCTGGAACTGCTGCAAGCCGCCGCGGCGGCGCGGCATCTGGCGATGCCGATGGCCTCGCAGGCGCTCACCCTTTACCGGCTGCTGGTGGCGTCGGGGAAAAGCGAGCTGGATGCTGCGTCAGTGGTGACGCTTTATCCGCCGGGCGATGGCGTGTGAGTTGTCGGGTTACTCGCTGCGGTTGCGTCCGCGGCTTTTTCGTTCTTCGTTGCGGACGTGGGACGGGCAACAAATACGACAGCGGTGCAGTTGTTGCAGATAAAGGTGTCGTATCCGGGCGACGGATCGTCGGGCTCGGACATTTGCATCGCCACTTTGCAGACCGGGCACGGCCGCGGTAACGGCAATGGCTGCGTGCTCATGGGCGCAACCTGAGCCAACTGCGCAAATTCGCAAATTAAGGAATTCTACCTAAGGCCATCCACGATCCCTTGCCACGCCGCGCGATCGGGCCGCTCCAGCTCACATCGCCCGCGCATCGTCGGCAAGCGCTTTGAGCATGGCGCGCAGCGGCCCCGGCCCGGTGACGCGCTGCGGAAAGGCGAGCCGCAACGCGCTGCGCCCGTCCTGCAATTCGATGCCCTCCGGATCGACGCCGACGCAGGCCCAGTCGCCATCGGCGGCGCCGAGCAATTTTGTCGCGTAGAGGCGCAGCGCGTCCGTGTGGTCGGCGTTCATGTGCGCAATCGCCTCGGCCTCGGCATCGACCAACGCGCCCGCGTCGGCGACGTCGGTGAGGATCTCGCGCGGGGACAAGTCGACGATGCGGCCGAAGCCGGCGACCAGATGCGCCTTGGTGATGTCGATCCGGTACACGGCGAAATCGGCAAAGCTCGCGAACATTTCGGCCTCTTGTTGGCGTCTTAGGTAGGCTTTTCGGGCCGAGGATTTGCCATTCTCCGAGCATGAACCCATCAACATGACGCGCGCGCCTTCCAGCGGGTCGCCGGCCTTTCTTTCGTCGAGCATCAGGGAAACCCGGCTGTCCGCAAGGATATTTTTGGTGTGAATCGCCAGCTTCGACAGCAACATCAGCGGCGCGCCGTCGATCGTGGTGGCGACGTTGACCAGTGAGCAATAGGGATCACCCTTCGGCGGTATCAGGCTGGCCAGGGCGCCGGAACGGGCCTCGCGCAGCAGCTTTTTCGCCGCCAATGCAGCATTGAAAGGCTTATCCGTATTTTTCATCGCCTGCCGATTGTCCGCCAAACGCTCTTGTAATCGCAACCGAATCACATAGTTGTTGCAAAGAGGTCACATTTCAGCCCCCGTTTGTGGGCTTCAAGGACCCGGAACCGTCCGCAAGAAGCGCGCAAAGAGGGGCTTATGCCAACCATCGCTCTCGTCGACGACGACCGCAACATCCTCACCTCGGTTTCGATGGCCCTCGAATCCGAGGGCTACCGGATCATGACTTATACCGACGGCGCCTCCGCGCTCGACGGCTTCAAGACCTCGCCGCCCGATCTCGCCATCCTCGACATCAAGATGCCGCGCATGGACGGCATGGAGACGCTGCGCCGGCTGCGGCAGAAGAGCGACATTCCGGTGATCTTCCTCACTTCGAAAGACGAGGAGATCGACGAGATGTTCGGCCTGAAAATGGGCGCTGACGATTTCATTCGCAAGCCGTTTTCGCAACGGCTGCTGGTCGAGCGCGTCAAGGCGGTTTTGCGCCGCGCCTCGCCGAAGGACGGCGCCGCGCCAAAAGACACCGACGCCAAGGCGCTGGAGCGCGGACAGCTGCGCATGGATCCGGAGCGGCACACCTGCACCTGGAAAAACGAACCGGTGACGCTCACCGTTACCGAGTTCCTCATCCTGCAGGCGCTCGCCACCCGCCCCGGCGTGGTGAAAAGCCGCAACGCGCTGATGGATGCGGCCTATGACGATCAGGTCTACGTCGACGACCGCACCATCGACAGCCACATCAAGCGGTTGCGCAAGAAGTTCAAGGTCGTCGACGACGATTTCGAGATGATCGAGACGCTCTACGGCGTCGGCTATCGCTTCAAGGAATCCTGACGCATTTTTAATGATGCGCTGCCGCGCGGTGGACTGACGCAGGGGCCCGGATTGCGCTAAAATCCGACCACAACGGAAGAACCCGGCTGGCTTGAATCGTGCTCGATCGAACCACGGAAATTGCGTCGCAGACCGCTGCAGAGCAGACGGGTGAGGAAGCGCCGCGCGTTGGGCGCAGCCGTTTCAGCGCGATCCGTAAGGTCGTGCGGTCGGCTTGGCAGTTCTTCGTCTCGCAAAGCTTCTCCAGCCTCACCCGCCGCATTGTCTTTCTCAATCTCGCCGGCCTGGTCGCGCTGGTGCTCGGCGTTCTCTATCTCACGCAATTCCGCGCCGGGCTAATTGACGCGCGCGCGCAGAGCCTGCAGGTGCAGGGTGAGATCATCGCCGGCGCGATCGCCGCTTCCGCCACGGTGGAAAGCGACGCCGTCACCATCGATCCCGAGCGGCTCTTGGAGTTGCAGGCAGGCGAAAGCTACGGACCGCCTGACGAAGGGCAATCCGGCATCGAGTTTCCCATCAATCCGGAACGCGTGGCGCCGGTACTGCGCCGTCTCGTCTCGCCAACCAAGACGCGGGCGCGCATCTACGATCGCGACGGCGTGCTCATTCTCGACAGCCGCAATCTCTACGGCCGCGGCGACGTGCTGCGCTTCGATCTGCCGGCGCCGACGGCGGAAAAGCCCGGCCTCATGGAGCGCGCCTTCATCGCCATCCGCCGCTGGTTCGGCCGCGGCGATCTGCCGCTGTATAAGGAGCTGGGCCCGGAAAACGGCAAGAGCTATCCGGAAGTCGAACAGGCGCTCAACGGCGTACCCACGCGCATGGTGCGCGTCAACGATCGCGGCGAAGTGATCGTCTCGGTCGCCGTGCCGGTGCAACGCTTCCGCGCCGTGCGCGGCGCGCTGATGCTGTCGACGCAAGGCGCCGACATCGACGATATGGTTGAGGCCGAGCGGCTCGCCATCGTCAAGGTCTTCCTGGTCGCGGCCAGCGTCATGGTCGTGCTCTCCATGCTTCTCGCCGGCACTATCGCCGGGCCGGTACGCCGGCTCGCGGACGGCGCCGAACGCGTGCGCCGCCGCATCCGCACCCGCGTCGAGATCCCCGACTTCACCCGCCGCGGCGACGAGATCGGACACCTGTCCGGCGCGCTGCGCGAAATGACAAACGCGCTTTATTCCCGCATCGAGGCGATCGAGAGCTTCGCTGCCGACGTGGCTCACGAATTGCGTAATCCGCTGACCTCGCTGCGCTCGGCGGTAGAAACGCTGCCGATGGCCAAGACCGACGCCAACCGCAAGCGCCTGCTCGAGGTGATCGAGCACGACGTCAAGCGGCTCGACCGGCTGATCTCGGATATTTCCGACGCCAGCCGGCTCGACGCCGAATTGCAGCGCCAGGAGGTCGCCGCCGTCGACCTGCCCAATCTGCTGCAGGCGCTGGTTGCCGCCGCCAACGAGATCAAGCCCGACGCCGTGAACGTGACGCTTGCCTTGGGGGGTCCGCCCGCAACGTTCAAGATTCCCGGCCACGACTTCCGGCTCGGTCAAGTGGTGAGCAATCTGATCGACAATGCCCGCTCGTTTTCGCCGCCCGGCGGCAGCGTGCGCGTCACCTGCCGCCGGCTGAAAAACGAAATCGAGATTGTCGTCGATGACGACGGCCCAGGCATCCGTCCCGATGCGCTGGAGAAGATCTTCGAGCGTTTCTATACCGACCGGCCTGAACAAGGTTTCGGCCAGAACTCCGGCCTCGGTCTATCGATCTCCAAGCAGATCGTCGAAGCACATGGCGGCCGGCTGTGGGCCGAGAACCGCGCAAGCTCCAGCCGGCCGCCAAAGGTGCTCGGCGCCCGCTTCATCGTGCGGCTGCCGGCGAAATAATGGCGGCTGACGTTTCGACCATTCATGCCTCTGCCGTCCTCATCGGCGCCAAAGCCGCGCTGATCCGTGGCCCGTCCGGCGCCGGCAAGTCGCATCTCGCCTGGGCGCTACTGCAAAGCCCCCTGCCCTTCACGCGTCTGGTCGGCGACGACCGCGTGCATATCGAGGCGCACGCCGGGCGGTTGCTGGTGCGGCCCAGCCCCGCTTTGGCCGGGCGCATCGAAGTCCGCGGCCTCGGCGTCCGCCGCCTCGCCTGCGAGCCGGTGGCCGTCGCCAGCCTGGTGGTCGATCTGGCGGCGCCCGACGCCGAGCGACTGCCTTCGGCCACGGCGGCCCGCACCACGCTCGAAGGGGTCACATTGCCGCGATTGGCCGTTGCCCCGGGGGGTGAGGCTCTCCAGATGGTGCTTGCTTTTCTAGGGACATCGGCTGACGGCGGTTGACCTGGCCCAACGCCCGGGCTACCGGGGCTCCCCTGCTGTTCAGGAAAATTAACGATAACAGGCCTAGAATTGCCTTTGCCGAATTCGACCGGTCTTAACCCCTCTTTTGGCCATGTCTTTTCGCAGCGCAGCAAACCCCCTATATAGCGAGGGAAGCCCTTGCAATGGGCCTCTGAATTGGCCTGAATGTGCGCCCTTTCGTGCGGCGCAGCGTAATGGCGCCCGCGAGGAGTTCGTAATGATCGGCCTCGTACTTGTGACCCACGGGCGGCTCGCCGTCGAGTTTCGCTCGGCGCTGGAGCACGTCGTAGGTCCACAGAGTCAGATCGAGGCCGTCACCATCGACCCCGACGACGACGTCGAACAGTGCCGCAAGAACATCCTCGACGCGGTCAAGCGCGTGGACTCAGGCGAAGGCGTCGCCATCCTCACCGACATGTTCGGTGGAACCCCGTCAAACCTGGCGATTTCCGTAATGAGCCAGCCCAAGGTCGAAGTGCTGGCGGGCATCAATCTGCCCATGCTGATCAAGCTCGCCAAGGTGCGCGAAACCTGCCCGCTGGAGCAGGCGGTGGCCGCCGCCCAGGAAGCCGGCCGCAAATACTGCACCATCGCCAGCCGGGTGCTTAGCGGGAAATGAATTCGCCCGCTGAAGCGGACGGTAGTCCCTCAGAGCCTTCCCTCGCGACGGACGGCGTCGTTACGCGCGAAGTGCTGATCGTCAACAAGAAGGGCCTGCACGCCCGCGCTTCGGCTAAATTCGTGCAAGCCGCCGAACAATTTGACGCCGCCATCACCGTCATCCGTGGCCATGAAAGCGTGGGCGGAACCTCGATCATGGGCCTGATGATGCTGGCGGCCGGCCCCGGCATCACCATTACCATCCAGGCAACCGGCAAAGACGCACAAGCCGCCGTGAACGCGCTCTGCGCGCTGGTTTCGTCGCGATTCGGCGAAGAAGACTGACGTCGGCGCCCCAGAAAACTACATAAAGAAATCTTTATATATGCGTTGCGGCCGCGACCGGGCCCTGTTATAGGCACGGCCAGCCAATCCCTGTTTTTTTGTCAGTCAGGACCGCCATGACCGCATCCGCAAAGCCGAAGGCCAAGACCGGCGACTACGTCGTCAAGGACATCTCGCTCGCCGCCTGGGGGCGGAACGAGATCGCCATCGCCGAAACCGAAATGCCCGGCCTGATGGCGACGCGCGAGGAATATGGGCCAACGCAGCCGCTGCGCGGCGCCCGCATCGCCGGTTCGCTGCACATGACCATCCAGACCGCGGTGCTGATCGAGACGCTCACCGCGCTCGGCGCCGACGTACGCTGGGCCTCGTGCAACATTTATTCGACGCAGGACCACGCCGCCGCGGCGATCGCCGAGGCCGGCACACCTGTGTTCGCGGTCAAGGGCGAGAGCCTGAAGGATTACTGGGACTACACCCACCGCATCTTCGAATGGTCGGACGGCGGCTGTCCCAACATGATCCTCGACGACGGCGGCGACGCGACGCTGCTGCTGCATCTCGGAATGCAGGCGGAGACGAACGCGGCCGTGCTCAACCATCCAGGCAACGAGGAAGAGGAAGTGCTGTTTGCCGCCATCAAGAGGCGGATCAAGGAGCAGCCCGGCTGGTACGGCAAGCTCGCGAAAGAGGTCAAAGGCGTCACCGAAGAGACCACGACCGGCGTCCACCGGCTCTACCAGATGGCCAAGGAAGGCCGGCTGTTGTTCCCGGCGATCAACGTCAACGACAGTGTCACCAAGTCGAAATTCGACAACCTCTATGGCTGCCGCGAATCGCTGGTGGACGGCATCCGCCGCGGCACCGACGTGATGATGGCCGGCAAGGTGGCGATGGTCGCGGGCTTCGGCGACGTCGGCAAAGGTTCGGCCGCGAGCTTACGCCAGGCCGGCTGCCGCGTGATGGTGTCCGAGGTCGATCCGATCTGCGCGCTGCAGGCGGCGATGGAAGGCTACGAGGTCGTCACCATGGAGGAGGCCGCGCCGCGCGCCGACATATTCTGTACCGCCACCGGCAATGTGGACGTGATTACCATCGAGCACATGCGCAAGATGAAACATCGCGCCATCGTCTGCAATATCGGCCACTTCGACTCGGAGATTCAGATCGCCTCGCTGCGAAATCTGAAATGGCACAACATCAAGCCGCAGGTGGACGAGGTCGAATTCGCCGACGGCAAGCGCATTATTCTCTTGTCGGAAGGCCGGCTGGTGAATCTCGGCAACGCCATGGGCCATCCGAGCTTCGTGATGTCGTCGTCCTTCACCAACCAGACGCTGGCGCAGATCGAATTGTGGACCAATCCCGGCAAGTACAAGAACCAGGTCTACACGCTGCCCAAGCATCTCGATGAGAAGGTGGCGCGGCTGCACCTCGACAAGATCGGCGTCAAGCTGACCAAGCTGTCGGACAAGCAGTCGTCCTATATCGGCGTGCCGCAGGAAGGCCCGTTCAAGAGCGACCACTACCGCTATTGAGCGCCGGCGGCGCTAGCGCCGTTCGATCGTCCACAGGATCTGCGGCGAGGCGGCGAGCATCACGAATGGCAGCGCCACGGCGAAGGCGAGGAGCCGGCGCGTGTCGGTGACCGAAATCGTCATCGCCTTCGGCGACAGCAGCACGACCGCCAGCAGCGTCCACGCCGACATCGACCACAGCGAGCTGATGTCGGTGCCGCTGGCAAGCGCTGCCACGACCGGCAACAAAAGCGGCGCCCAGAACGCCGCTGCCGCAAGACGCCGGTCGGTGTCGGCGGGCCAGATCATATCGGCAACCGTCGCGCGGCTGGGGCGTCCCGCGACAGCAGCGATGATCACCGGCACCGCCACATAGCCGGCCGAGCCCGCCAGATAACCGAACGCGGCTCTCAGCGTCTCGGCGAACGGTTTGTCGCCGTGAACGCCGACGGCATAGGAGAATGACTCGAAATTGTTCTGCACCAGCCAGACGAAATGCGGCGCGATCGCGACGAGACCGACGGTGACGGTGATCCACGGCGCCGCCGAGCGGAAATAGGCCGCGCGGCGGCGGTCGGTCAGCGCCGCGACGACGAGGCCGGCAATAAGGAAAACCGACCAGTATTTGCCCAGCATCGCGCAGGCGGCGCCGAAGCCGGCGAGGGCCGCATAGATCGCGCTGCGCGTCGCATAGGAGCGCAGGAACCACCAGGTGGTCGCCGCCCACAGCGGCATCAGCACGGTGTTCACGTTGAACTTCAGCGCATGGAAATTGAAGAACGGCACCAGCGTCAGCAGCGCCAGGCCGAAAATGCGCTTTTCGATGTCGAGATAATACGCCGACAGCCGCCAGACGATCCACAGCGCGGTCGCCGGCATCAGCATGGCCAACAGATAAAAGGACCAGCCGGCAACCGGGAAGATTGAAAACCACAGCCTCACCACCCAGGCGGCAAACGGCGGGTGCTTGTAGCCGAGCGCAAGGTGCTGCGACCAATCGAGGAGCTCGATCATGTCGTCGTGCAGGCCCTGCCTCGATTTGGCGATGGTGCCGTAGAGCGTCCACAACACGACGTAAACCGCGAGCGCCAGCACGACATTGCGCTCGCGCCGCGCTGGATCGGCAAGCGCGGCGTGGAGGCGGGCGATTGCGGCGGGCGGGCTAAACGTCATCCAGACACCAATCCCCGTTCGTCCCCGCGGAAGCGGGGACCCAGCTAAGCCAAGGTGCGAAACACAGCAAGCTTAGACTGAATTCCCGCTTTCGCGGGAACGAACGGAGTTTTTTCCGTAAGGCCGTTGGTTGACTTGTGGGAGCCGAGTCCGAGTGTTATCTCGCCCGCCATGACGGCCGTTCCGATCCAGAATATTCGCAATTTCTCCATCGTCGCGCATATCGACCACGGCAAATCGACGCTCGCCGACCGGCTGATCCAACTCACCGGCGGGCTCGAACAGCGCGAGATGAAGGAGCAGGTGCTCGATTCGATGGACATCGAGCGCGAGCGCGGCATCACCATCAAGGCGCAGACCGTGCGCCTGAAATACCGCGCGCGCGACAGCAAGGACTACATCCTCAACCTCATCGACACGCCCGGCCATGTCGACTTCGCCTATGAGGTCAACCGTTCGCTCGCCGCCGTCGAGGGTTCGCTCCTGGTGGTGGACGCGAGCCAAGGCGTCGAGGCGCAGACGCTGGCCAACGTCTACCACGCCATCGACGCCGGCCATGAGATCGTGCCGGTGCTCAACAAGGTCGATCTGCCGGCGGCCGACCCGGAAGCGGTGAAAAAGCAGATCGAGGACGTGATCGGGCTCGATGCCTCGAACGCGCTGCTGATTTCGGCTAAAACCGGCGACGGCGTGCCGGGGGTACTCGAAGCCATTGTCACGCGGCTGCCGCCGCCCAAGGGTGATCACGACGCGCCGCTCAAGGCGCTGCTGGTCGACAGCTGGTACGACGCCTATCTCGGCGTCGTCGTGTTGGTGCGCATCGTCGACGGCACGCTGAAAAAGGGCCAGCGCATCCGCATGATCGGCATCGACGCCGGCTATGAGATCGACCGCGTCGGCGTGTTCACGCCAAAACTGACCCTCGTCGACGAGCTTGGCCCGGGCGAGATCGGCATGCTCACCGCCTCGATCAAGGAGGTGGCCGATACCCGTGTCGGCGACACCATCACCGACGAGCGCAATCCGGTGGACGAGCCGCTGCCCGGCTTCCGCCCGGCGATCCCGGTGGTGTTCTGCGGGCTGTTTCCTGTCGATGCCGCGCAGTTCGAGGATTTGCGCGCGGCCATGGGCAAGCTGCGCCTCAACGACGCGAGCTTCACTTACGAAATGGAAACCTCCGCCGCGCTCGGCTTCGGCTTCCGCTGCGGCTTTCTCGGCCTGCTGCATCTGGAAATCATCCAGGAGCGGCTGTCGCGCGAGTTCAATCTCGATTTGATCGCCACCGCGCCGTCGGTCATTTACAAGATGTCGCTGCGCGATGGCCGCGAGATCGAGATCCACAATCCGGTGGACATGCCGGACCCGACACAAATCCTGGAGATGCGCGAGCCATGGATCGAGGCGACGATTTTGACGCCGGACGAATATCTCGGCTCGGTGCTCAAGCTCTGCCAGGACCGCCGCGGCGCGCAGAAGGAGCTCACTTACGTCGGCAGCCGCGCCATGGTGCGCTACGACCTGCCGCTCAACGAGGTGGTGTTCGATTTCTACGACCGGCTAAAGTCCGTGTCGCGTGGCTACGCCTCGTTCGACTATCACCTCACCGACTACAAGGAAGCCGACCTGGTCAAGCTGCAGATGCTGGTCAACGGCGAAGCGGTCGATGCGCTCTCCATGCTGGTGCATCGCACCCGCGCCGAAAGCCGCGGCCGCGCCATGGCGGAGAAGCTGAAGGAACTAATCCCGCCGCACATGTTCCAGGTGCCGATCCAAGCGGCGATCGGTGGCAAGATCATCGCCCGCGAGACCGTGCGCGCCTTCCGCAAGGACGTGACGGCGAAATGCTACGGCGGCGACGCCACGCGCAAGCGCAAGCTGCTCGACAAGCAGAAGGAAGGCAAAAAGCGCATGCGCCAGTTCGGCAAGGTCGATATACCGCAAGAGGCGTTTATCGCTGCGTTGAAGGTGGATGTTTAGATTCGCGCGCAAGTGGCGCTGGTACTAGCGGCTAACGTCGGGGCTACCAGCTGTTGAAGCCGTATTTATGCGCCAGGCCGTTGAGCCAGGCCTGCCGCGAGCGCAACACCGCGGCTTCATCGCCGCGAGCCAGCGTCAGATTCGGCGCTGCCCGTTCGACGCGCGCCGGCGGCGCTTCGGCCCGCGCGTGCGCGGCGAGCGCAACCTCGACATCGTTGCCGCGCAAGGCCGCAAGATCGCGATGCGTCTTGGCGTCGATGGCGACATCGACAGCGTTGGCGTCCTCAGGCGCGCTGGCGAGGTGTTGCTCGGCCACCTCCGCTGCTTTCGGCGGCTTCGCATCGGGGCTGGCGTCAGCCATCGGCACCGCGCCCGGTATCGGCGGCAGCAGGCCGTCGCGCACCACGATCCTGGTGTCGGCCAGGCGGCGCTTGTGCACCAGCTTGAACAGCGTCGCGGCATGGTCCGGGCGCAGGCGCACGCAGCCGTGCGAGGCAACGTGGCCGAGATTGTAGGCCTCCATGGTGCCGTGCACCGCATAGCCGCGGAAAAAGAACATCGCCCGCGGCATCGGCGTCATCTGGTACTGGTGCGAATACCAATGGCGCTCGAGCCGGGTCGGATGGAAGGTGCCGCTTTGCGTCACATGGCCGCGCCGCCCGGTGGACACCGGCCAGCGATATTGCTCCGTGCCGTCGACAGTGACGGCGAGGCGCTGCTGAGATTTACTGATATTGACGACAATGTCGGCCTTGGCCGGCGCCGAAAGCCACAGTAGCGCGCACAAAGCGGTAATGCCGAAATAACGCAAAACCCGACCCCACCTCGACGTGCCACGCCCTAGCATCGCCGGACCGCGGGCTGTTTGTAAAGCGTTGATTAACCATCAAAGTGTTTGGCGGAATTGAGGTTTTTGGCGCCGGCCGAGCACGCCGCAGCCGTACCAGTTAAACCATTCCGCGCATTTAACCTGACAGCCGCGGCCGGAATCGTTAGATCGGCGGGCCATGCTGACCAGAATCATCGGTGCGTCCGCCCTCAGTTTCGTGCTGATCGCCGGCGGCTTTGCCGTCGCCAACCGGATTGCGGTCGCGCAGGCGCCGACGGCGCGCGTCGCCGACCAGCCGGCCGCGGTCGCCGCGCCGGTGCCCGTTTCGCCGGCGCTGGTCACATCGGTGCCATTGCCGCCGCCTGTGGCTGTGGCGCCGCCTGCCGCCACACCAGCAGCACCTGCGGCCGTCGTCGCCGCACCACCACCGGCTCCGACGCCAGCGTCGGTTGTCGCTGCGCCGGCTGTACCTGGGCCGGCGCCGGACACAATCGCCAACATCCCGATGCCACCGGCAAAGCCGGGAATGGCCGAGGACAAGCAGCCGGCCAAGCAACTTTTCGCGCATGCTGAACTGCCGAGCCTCGGCAAGGCCATGGCGATCGGCTACTACCCGCGCGGCTGCCTGCAAGGCGGCGTCGAACTGCCGGTCACCGGGCCGAACTGGCAGGTGATGCGCGTGTCGCGCAACCGCAACTGGGGCCATCCTGAACTGATCAAGTTCCTCGAACGCTTCGCCCCGCTCGCCGCCAAGGCGACCGGCTGGCATGGCGTCCTGATCGGCGACATGGCGCAACCGCGCGGCGGGCCGCTGCCGTTCGGCCACATGAGCCACCAGATCGGCCTCGACGTGGACATATGGTTCATGCCGGAGCCCGGCCACACGCTGAGCGAGAAGGAGCGCGACACCATCTCCGCCAGCTACCTCGTGGCGGCCGACGGCAAGCACGTCAACGAAAACTGGTCGCCGGCCGATGTCTCATTCATCAAGACCGCGGCGGAGCAGCCGGAAGTCGAGCGCGTGCTGGTCAATGCCGCGATCAAGAAGGAACTGTGCGGGGTCATGGACAAGAAGACCGACGCCTGGATGGACAAGGTGCGTCCCTGGTACGGCCATGCCGACCACATCCACGTGCGGCTGAAATGCCCCGCCGATTTGCCGCAATGCCGCAAACAGCCGTCAGTGCCGGGTGGCGACGGCTGCGGCAAGGAACTGGATTACTGGTTCTCCGACAAGGTGCTGCACCCGAAGATCACCGAGCCGAAGAAGCCGCCAAAGGGATTGACGCTCGCCGACCTACCGGCGGCCTGCAAGACCGTGCTCGACGCGCCGGCCAATGCGAAGGCCGCCGCGCACTGACCAGCGCCTCGTGTTTGGTGTATAAGCGCCAATCATGACGGACGACCTTGCGACCCTGCGCGAGCTGGAAAAGAAGGTGCTGTGGCTGGCGAGCTGGACCATCCACCACGCCAACCACCTGCGCGAAAACGACGACGGGCTGAAGGTCGGCGGCCATCAGGCCTCGTCCGCCTCGCTCGCGACCATCATGACCGCGCTCTATTTCGCCGTGCTGCGGCCGCAGGACCGCGTGGCGGTGAAGCCACATGCCTCGCCGATCTTCCACGCCGTCCAGTGTCTGCTCGGGCGTCAGACGCGCGAACGGCTGGAAACCTTCCGCGGCTACAAGGGCGCGCAAAGCTACCCTTCCCGCACTAAGGATGCCGACGACGTTGATTTCTCCACCGGCTCAGTAGGCTTGGGCGTCGCGCAGACTTTGTTCTCCTCGCTGGTGCAGGATTACGTGCGCGCGCATGGCTGGGGCACGGATCGCCCCGAAGGGCGGATGATCGCGCTGGTCGGCGACGCCGAGCTCGACGAGGGCAATATCTTCGAGGCACTGCTCGAAGGCTGGAAGCAGGGCCTGCGCAATTGCTGGTGGGTGATCGATTACAACCGGCAGAGCCTCGACGCCGTAGTGCGCGAGGGTCTGTGGGAGCGCTACGAGCAGCTGTTCAAGAACTTCGGCTGGAACGTGGTGATCCTGAAATACGGCTCGCTGCAGCAGGCCGCGTTCAAGGCGCCGGGCGGCGAGCGCCTGCGTCAGTGGATCGACAATTGCCCGAACCAGCTTTATTCGGCGCTGGTTTTTGCCGGCGGCGCGGCCTGGCGCAAGCGGCTCAACGACGAGATCGGCGACCAGGGCGATGTGGCGCGGCTGATCGAGAAGCGCTCCGACGCCGCGCTTGCCGCGCTGATGAACAATCTCGGCGGACACGATCTGCCGTCATTGCTCGACGCCTTCCGCGCCGCCGCCAGCGACACGCCGACCTGCTTCATTGCCTACACGGTGAAAGGCTTTGGCCTGCCGATAGCCGGGCACAAGGACAACCACGCCGGCCTGATGACGCCGGCGCAGATGGAAAGTTTCCGTCAGGCGATGAACGTGCGGCCGGGGCACGAATGGGATGCGTTCGAGGGCCTGGCGCTGCCGCCGGATAGGCTGAAGGACTTTCTTGCCCGCGTGCCCTTTGCCGCGCCGGGCGAGCGGCGGCTGAAAGCGCCGCAAATCGACGTGCCGGCCGAGCTGAAAGTGGCGCCGCAGGCGGTGACCTCGACGCAGACCGGCTTCGGCGCGCTGCTCAACGAGATCGGCCGCGGCGACAGCGATTTCGTCAAGCGCATCGTCACCACCTCGCCGGACGTGACCGTCTCTACCAATCTCGGGCCATGGGTCAACCGGCGCGGACTGTTCGCGCGCGAGAAGATGGCCGACACCTTCAAGAGCGAGCACATCCCCTCGACCTTCACCTGGGAATTCTCGCCGCAGGGCCAGCACATCGAGCTCGGCATCGCCGAGAACAACCTGTTCATCGTGTTGTCGGCGCTCGGCCTGTCGCATTCGATCAATGGCGTGCGGCTACTGCCGGTCGGCACGGTCTACGATCCATTCATCGCGCGCGGCCTCGATGCGCTCAATTACGCCTGCTACCAGGACGCCCGCTTCATGCTGGTGGCGACGCCATCGGGCATCACGCTCGCCGGCGAAGGCGGCGCGCACCAGTCGATCGCCGAGCCGCTGATCGGCCTAGCCCAGGACGGCCTCGCCAGCTTCGAGCCGGCCTATGTCGATGAACTCGCCGCCATCATGGCGTGGGCCTTTGCGTATATGCAGAAGGATGGCGGCGAAGTTTCCGAGCGGAATTGGCTGCGCGACGAAACTGGCGGCTCGGTTTACTTGCGGCTGTCGACGCGGCCGATCGAACAGATCCAGCGCGAGATGACCGACGTGCTGCGTGGCGGAATCGTCGACGGCGCCTATTGGATGAGGAAGCCCGGGCCGAACTGCCAGGTGGTCGTCGCCTATACCGGCGCCATCGCGCCGGAGGCGATCGAGGCGATCGGCCTCATGGCCGAGGACCGCCGCGACGTCGGCCTGCTGGCCGTCACCTCCGCCGACCGGCTCAACGCCGGCTGGACGGCGGCGCAGCGCGCCCGCGAGCGCGGCCTGATGCATGCGCGCTCGCATATCGAGCGGCTGCTGGCCGAGGTGCCGCCGCATTGCGGCATCGTCACGGTGATCGACGGACACCCGGCGACGCTTGCCTGGCTCGGCGCGGTTTCCGGCCACCGCGCCCGTTCGTTAGGGGTTGAGCATTTCGGCCAGACCGGGTCCCTCGCCGAGCTCTACCGGCACTACGGGATCGACGCCAACGCCATCGTCGCGGCGGCGCAAGCGATCGCGCCGGGCCGGCCGATCCGGCACCTCAAGGCGCTGCCTTAGCGCTTCGCGTCCTCTAAAATCATCGCCGCGCCCTTTTCCGCAATCATCATGGTCGGCGAATTGGTGTTGCCGGAGGTGATCGACGGCATCACCGAGGCATCGGCGACGCGCAACCCATCGACGCCGATGACGCGCAGCCGCGCGTCGACCACGGCATTCGGGTCTTCTACCCGCCCCATGCGCGCGGTGCCGACCGGATGGAAGATCGTGGTGCCGATGTCGCCCGCCGCCTTCACCATCGCCGCGTCGTCATCGTCGCGAACCTGCGGACCCGGCAGATATTCCACCGGCGAATAGGGCTTGAGCGCCGGCTGCGTCGAGATTTTCCGGGTGATGCGAATTCCCTGCACGGCGACGCGCTGGTCCTCCGGCGTTGCCAGATAATTCGGGTTGATCGACGGCGCGTCCCCAGGGTTTGCCGATTTCAGTTTCAGCCAACCGCGGCTCGTCGGCCGCACATTGGCGACGCTCGCTGTGAAGGCAGGGAACGGATGCAAGGGATCGCCGAACTTGTCCAGCGACAGCGGCTGGATGTGATACTGCAAGTCGGCGCGGTCGAGCAGCGGATCGGACTTGGTGAAGGCGCCGAGCTGCGACGGCGCCATGGTCAGCGGCCCGCGGCGGAACAGAGCGTATTCAACGCCCATGAGGCCGCGCTGCAAGAGCGACTGATACATCTCGTTCAGCGTCCTGATGCCCCTGACCTTGTAGATCATGCGCATTTGCAGATGGTCGTGCAGATTGGCCCCGACGCCGGGCTTGTCGAACACCGGGGCGATGCCAAGTTGCTTAAGATCACCGGCCGGGCCGATGCCGGACAACATCATGATCTGCGGCGAGCCGATCGAGCCCGCGGCCATAATGACTTCGCCGCGGCATGACGCGGACCGCGCCGCGCCGCCCTGACGCCAGCGCACTCCGCTGGCGCGTTTGCCGTTGAACGTAAGTCCCTCGACCAGACAGCCGGTTTCCAGCCGCAAATTTTGCCGCCCGAGCACCGGCTTCAGGAAGCCGCGCGCAGCCGACCAACGCCGCCCGCGCTTCTGGTTGACGTGGAAATAGCAGGAACCTTCGTTGTCGCCGGTGTTGAAGTCGGCGACCTTGGGGATGCCATATTGCTCGGCGGCATCGCGCCAGGCGTCGATGATATCCCAGCGCAGCCGGGGAAACTCCACGCGCCATTCGCCGCCGGTGTTGTGATGCTCGTTCAGCCCAAGAAAATGATCCGTCATCTTGCGGAAGTAAGGCTTGACATCGTCCCACGACCATCCCGGCAGGCCTAGCTGGCGCCAGTGGTCGTAGTCTCCCGCTTGCCCGCGCATGTAGACCATGGCGTTGATCGCCGAGGAGCCACCGATCACCTTGCCGCGCGGATAATTCAGCGCGCGGCCGTTGAGCCCTGGCTGCGGGTCCGTCTTGAACATCCAGTCCGAACGCGGATTGCCGATGGCGAACAGATAGCCGACCGGAATGTGATACCAGATCCAGTTGTCGCGGCCGCCGGCTTCGAGCAGCAGCACGCGGTTGCGCGGGTCAGCCGACAACCGGTTGGCCAACACGCAGCCGGCGCTGCCTGCGCCGACGACGATGTAGTCGAATTCGCCTTCGATGGGCGTCGTTTCTGCCATGCGCGTTCCTTCCCCGATACGGACTTTACCTTGGTGCGAGAGACTTGCTAGGCTCTGGTGCTAGACCCGTGACGCGCCGTGCGCGCGCCGCGACGACGGAACGGCGGTTCCCGTCAATCCTCATCATGATTTGACGCCAGCCTGGCGCTCTTTACGGCGCTCGAGGAGAACCGCCATGTTTGCACGGCTTATTGTATTGGGTCTCCTCGCGGGCATCGCCGCCGTGCCGCAGCCGGCCGCGGCGCAAGACAGCCTCACCGTCTTTGCCGCCACCTCGATGAAGAACGCGCTTGACGACGTCGATGCCTCCTTCACCAAAGCGAGCGGCGTCAAGGTGGTGGCGAGCTATGCCGCCTCGTCCGCGCTCGCCAAGCAGATCGAACAGGGCGCGCCGGCCGACGTGTTCGTTTCCGCCGATATCAAATGGATGGACTATCTGGCGGGGAAAAAGCTGATCAGGCCGGAAACGCGCGTAAATCTGCTCGGCAACCGGTTGGTGCTAATCGCACCCAAGGATTCGAAAATCGAAAAGGTTGAAATCGGCAAGGGCTTCGACATTACCAAGCTCGCCGGTGACGGCCGCATCGCAGTCGCCGATACCAAAGCGGTGCCGGCCGGACTTTACGCCAAGGCGGCGCTGACCGCGCTCGGCGCCTGGGCGGCGGCGGAACCGAAACTAGCACAGGGCGAGAACGTGCGCGCGACGCTTGCTTATGTGGCGTGGGGCGAAACCCCGCTCGGCATCGTCTATGAGACCGACGCCAGGATCGAGCCGAAGGTGAAGATCGTCGGCGTGTTCCCGGAAAATTCGCACCCGCCGGTCACCTATCCGGTGGCGGCGGTCGCGGCGAACAAGAATGCGAATGTAATGCGCTATCTCGATTTCCTGCGCACGCAGATGGCAAAAACGATTTTCGAGAAATACGGCTTCAGTTTCCTGGTGTTGCCGAAGGCGTCTTAAAGCGTGCTTGAACTCACCTCCCAGGACTGGACAGCGATTGCGCTATCACTGCGCATCGCCGTCGTTGCGACGCTGGTGACGCTGCCGTTCGGCATCGCCATCGCGATACTGCTGGCGCGCGCCCGGTTCTGGGGCAAGACGCTGCTCGATGCGGTCGTCTATCTGCCGCTGGTGCTGCCACCGGTCGTCACCGGCTACCTGCTGTTGATCGTACTTGGGCGGCGCGCGCCGGTCGGCGCCTTTCTCGCCGACCATTTTGGCATCGTGTTCTCGTTCCGCTGGACCGGCGCGGTGATCTCCTGCGGCGTCATGGCGTTTCCGCTGATGGTGCGGGCGATAAGGCTGTCGATCGAGACGATCGACATGCGGCTGGAAGCTGCCGCCGCCACGCTCGGCGCCAGCCGCATGTGGGTGTTCGCCACCGTCACCTTGCCGCTGATGCTGCCCGGCGTCATCGCCGGCGCCATGCTGGCCTTCGCCCGCGCGCTCGGTGAATTCGGCGCCACCATCACCTTCGTCTCCAACATTCCCGGCGAGACGCAGACCATTTCGGCGGCGATCTACACGCTGACGCAGGTGCCAGGCGGCAACCGCGCCGCGCTGTCGCTGGTCGTCGTCGCCGTCTGCATTTCGCTGGCCGCGCTGGTCACCTCGGAATGGCTGGCCCGCCGCGCCTCCGCGCGGGTGCATGGAGCCTGACATGCTGGCTGTTGAAGTCGAAAAAACGCTCGGTGACTTCACGCTCAACGCCCGGTTCGCGGGCGAAGCCGGCGTGACGGCGCTGTTCGGCCCCTCCGGCGCCGGCAAAACGAGCGTCGTCAACATGATCGCCGGTCTGGTGCGGCCCGACCGCGGCCGCATCGTGCTCGACGGCGAGGTTCTGTTCGACGACGCCGCGCGCATTGAGATCCCGACCTGGCGGCGGCGCATCGGCTACGTCTTTCAGGAAGGCCGGTTGTTTCCGCATCTGTCGGTGAAGCACAATCTCAGCTACGGCCGTTGGATGAGTGGCCAACCCGCCGACGAGACGGCCTTCGCGCATGTGATCGCGCTACTCGACATCGTCCCCCTGGTCGACCGACGCCCCGGCAAGCTGTCCGGCGGCGAACGCCAGCGTGTAGCCGTCGGCCGCGCGCTATTGATGCGCCCGCGCCTGTTGCTGCTCGACGAGCCGCTCGCCTCGCTTGACGAGCGCCGCAAGCAGGAAATCCTGCCCTATCTGCAACGCCTGCGCGACGAGGCGCAGGTGCCGATGGTCTATGTCAGCCACGACGCCGCGGAGGTGAAACAGATCGCCAGCCGCGTGGTGCGGCTCGATAACGGGCGCGTGGTGGGTACCGGCGGGGTGGAGTTACTGGCCGATGTCATGCCCCACCAAAACGGGGTATCCGGTACGCCCAGCCCGTCCGCATAAACATAAATCCGACGTCCGTGATAGGCACGACGCGCTCGTTCGAAATCGTCACCGAATGGGTGGAAAGCAAGGCTGCCGCCGTGGTAGAGTGACATTCGCCGCGACAGCCAAGGACACTGCCCGATGCTCGCCAAAACGCCGACTCACCGTGGCGCACTCAACGTCCTCTGGGCGGACCTGCTGTTGGTCGTCTTCCTGATCGGCTTCGACGTGGCGGCGCGGTTGCTGCCGCACGCTCCGGGCTTCATGCCCATCGCGGCGAGCGCGCTGTTTGCCGGACGCATGCTGCGTATCCCTACGCTTTCGCCGATCGTGCCCATCGCCGCCATGGCGCTGTCCGGCATGACGATGGGTCCGGACGATTGGCGTGTGACGCTGATCGTTTACGCCGCGATCACGCTTCCGGCCTTCGCCGGCATGGCCTCGCAGCGTTGGCGCGGGCTGGCCGTCCCCTTCGCCGTCATGCTGCCCTGCTCGCTTATCTTCTTCGCGGCGTCGAATTTCGCCGTCTGGGCCTTCAGTGGCATGTACGGCCTGACCTGGCAGGGCATCACCGAATGCTACGTCGCCGCGCTGCCGTTCCTGCAGACGACGATCGCCGGCGACATGTTCTGGACCGCGGTGCTGTTCGGCGGCGCCTGGGCGGTGCAGAGCCTGCCGGCGCTGGCGCGGCGATGAACTAAAACGCCACTTTATCCCCGCCCTTGAGCGAGAGGATTTCGCGCGCCTCGTCGGGGTTGGCGATTTCGAGGCCCATGCCTTCGAGTATCCCGCGCACCTTGGTGACCTGCTGGGCGTTGGATTCGGCGAGCTTGCCGGCTCCGATCCACAGCGAATCCTCCATGCCGACGCGCACGTTGCCGCCCATCGACGCCGCCATGGCGGCGACCCGCATTTGGTTGGCGCCGGCGCCGAGCACCGACCAGTGATAATTGTCGCCGAGCAGCCGGTCGGCGGTGCGTTTCATCTGCATAATGTCTTCCGGATGCGGACCGATGCCGCCGAGAATGCCGAACACCGACTGCACGAACAGCGGCGGCTTGACCACGCCGCGGTCGAGGAAATGCTTGAGCGTATAGAGATGGCCGATGTCGTAGCACTCGATCTCGAAGCGGGTGTTGTTCTGCGCGCAAGTGGTGAGGATATATTCGATGTCGGCAAAGGTATTCTTGAACATGCCGGCCTTCGACCGCTCGAGGTAAGGCTCCTCCCAATCGTATTTGAACTTGCCCTTGTAGCGCGGGATCATCGGATAGAGCCCGAAATTCATCGTCCCCATGTTGAGCGAGGCAACCTCCGGCTTGAATGTCGCCGCTGGCTTGACGCGCTCCTCGATCGACATCGTCGGGGCGCCGCCGGTGGTGATGTTCACCACCACGCCGGAGCGCTGCTTGATCACCTTGAGGAAGGGCGAAAACGCTTCCGGGGTCTGGTCGGGCCGGCCGTCCTTGGGATCGCGGGCGTGCAGATGCACGATGGCGGCGCCGGCTTCGGCTGCGCCGATCGCCGCGTCGGCGATCTCCTGCGCCGTCATCGGCAAATGCGGCGACATCGACGGCGTGTGAATCGAACCGGTTACGGCACAGGTAATGATGACTTTGCGCGGCTTGGCCATGAGCATTCCATCCCGGTGAAGTGAGGTTTTTGTTTTGACGATTGGACTTAGCGCTCGATCCTACCGCATGATCCCGAAAAGTGGGAACCGCTTTTCGGATAAGATCATGCGCGGGCTGAAATGAATCAGCCAGCCTCTAGTCACCTGCTGGCGGGAGCACTTTCGCCGTGGAAGCCGAGAAACAGCCTGCGGCGGGCCGCCTGAGCGGCGTGCTCGTCGGCATTTTGTGCGGCGTCGGCGCGGCTTTCGGCTGGGCGGCGGGCTTTGTCGTCGCCAAACACGGCATCGGTGTCGGCTTTTCGCCTGCCGACCTTGCCTTCCACCGCTTCTTCTGGACCGGCCTGATGTTGATACCCGTGGTGTTGCGCGACGACATCCGCGACCTCGGCGGCTTCGGCTGGGGCCGTGGCCTTGTCGTCTCGGTGCTGGCAGGGCCGCCGCAAGCGATCCTTGCCTATTCGGGTTTCACGCTGGTGCCGCTCGGCCACGGTACCACCATTCAGCCAGCCTGCGCCGCGCTGTTCGGGATCATCCTTGCATCGCTGGTGCTGGACGAGCGCCTGACGATCGAGCGCATCATCGGCGGCGCGGCGATCATCGCCGGGCTGATCGTCTTCGGCATCGAATTGCTCACCACCATCGGCGGTCACGGTGTCGGCGGCGATTTGCTGTTTGTCACCGCAGGCCTGTTCTGGGCGACATTCGGCATGCTGCTACGCAAATGGCATTTGCCGGGCCTGCGCGCGATCACGGTGGTCGCGGCGCTGTCGCTGCTGATCTACGCGCCACTGCATGGATTTTTTATCGGTTATGCCGGCCTACTACGCATGAGCTGGCAGGAGAACCTGTTGCAGGCTCTGGTGCAGGGCCTGCTCGCCGGCATGCTGCCGATCTATCTGTTCGCGCGCGCGGTGATCGTACTCGGCGCTGGACGCGCCGCGACCTTCCCGGCGCTGGTGCCGGGCTTCGGCCTCGTGATCGGTTATCTGGCGCTGGGCGTCGTGCCGAGCATCCCGCAGCTCATCGGCCTGTTCATTGTCGTGATCGGATTCCGCTTCGCGCTGCGTTAGGCTTCCGGCCCGGCATATTTGCCCGCGGTGTCGGGGAACATGTTCTTGACGATCTTGAATTTCGAGATGTCCACGGTCGCGTCCATGTGCAGGAAGATGACCGCGTCGCGCAGGACCTTCTCGATGCCGAAGTCGAGCATGATGCCATTGCCCCCGTGCAATTCGACCGCGTGCTGCGCGACTTTCATGATCTCTTCCGAGGCGAACATCTTGGCCATGTTGACCAGCGTCTCCGCCTCCGGCGCGTTCTCGTCGACGGCTTGCGCGGCGCGGTCGAGCAGCGCGCGCACTGCTTCGATCTTGGTCGCCATGTCGGCGAGCCGCAGCGCCACCGCCTGATGCCTGATCAAAATGCGGCCGCCCTGCACGTAGTTCTGCACATAGTCGGCGGTGGCTTCGAAGGCGCGCACGCCGACGCCCAGATTCTTCGCCGCCTGGATGATCTTGCCGGGCCGGAAATATACGCCGGCCGAACCCATGGCGCTGTCCTGAACCAGCAGATGGTCGTCGGGGACGAACATGTCCTCGAACACCATCTCGCCATTGTTCATGAAGCGGCAACCGAGCGTCTCGTTGCAGCGCGCGACCGTAAAGCCCTTGGTCTCGCGCGGCACCAGGAACGACGAGGTGCCCTGCAGGATGCCGACCTTGGGATTGGTGTTGGCGTAGACGACGTAGAGCGAGGCGTCGTAACCGTTGGAGATGAACTGCTTGCGGCCGTTGATGATCCAGCCGTCTTTGGTCTTCACCGCCTTGGTCTGCATCGCCGCTTCCGGCACGTTGTAAGGCAGCCAGCGGTCGGAGGCGCCGCGCGGCTCGGTCAAGCAATGCGCCATGAGAAATTGCGGCTCAGTGACGAGGCGCTTGAACCATTTTTCCTGCAAATGTTTAGGCGCGAATTGGCGCAGCAGCACGGAGACTTTCCAGTTCTGTACCATCTTGTCGGCAAGCCCTGAATTGCCGCGCGCGATTTCCTCGGCGACGACCGCGAAGGTCTTGACCTCGGTGCCCTTCTCCAACTCGACGCCGCCGAATTCCTCCGGCACGCCGAGCGTGCGAATGCCGATCTTTTCGGCTTCTTCCAGAATGTGCAGCGGCAGCCGGTCCTCCGGCACCATCGACCATTCGCGCTGCCAGTTCTGCTTGATGAAGGGTAGGACCACCTCATCGACGAAATCGCGGCAACTCTGGCGCATCATGCGCAATTCGTCCGACAGACCCCGGTCGTTCATGTGCATAACCCCTGACTGATGGCCGCGGCGAATGCCGGGCGCGGGCGCAATTTGATATTGGTCTGGATTGAGGGCAGTTTCCAAGAGGCTTGGCCGGAGCGCGACATGGGCGGCGTGAACGCTATCAGGGAAGCAATCTCGACGGCCTTCGGCAATCTGGGGCAGGAACTGACGGCGCCCTAGCTCCTGTTGCAGCTTCTCATCATCGCGCTTGGCGGCGGCATTGCGACGCTGACCGCGACGTATGTACGCCGCCGCGTCGACCTCACCGCGCACACCAGAAACTGGCCACCGCTGCTGCTGACCTGGACAAGGGCGCTGGTCGCCCATCTTGGCACGTTGATATTCGTGCTGTTAGCGGCCATCGCACGCACGACGACGGTGGACATGACCTGGCCGAGCCGCTCCTATCTGCTCGTCGTCGCCGCCAGCCTAGCCTCCGCCTGGGTAGTGATCGCGCAGGTCGCCGGGCTGATCCGCAATCGATTCATCTACCGCGTTGTGGCCGTGTTTGCCTAGACGCTCGCGGCACTCAACATCCTCGGTCTACGCGAGCCGGTCAGGTCCGCCCTCGATTCCTTTGCGGTGGTGATCGGCGGCCTGCGCGTGTCGCCGCTTCTGCTGATCAAAACGACGGTATTGCTGCTGCTGACGTTTTGGGCTGCAAATGCGGCCAGCGATTTTTTCGAAAAGCGGGTGCGCCGCGCGACCGATCTGACACCGTCGCTTCAGGTGCTGATCAGCAAACTGATCCGGTTGCTGCTGATCACGGTGGCGATCGTGATCGTCCTTTCGACCATCGGCACCGACTTTTCCGCGCTGGCGTTCTTCTCAGGCGCGATCGGGGTCGGCCTCGGCTTCGGTCTGCAAAAGATCGTTTCCAACCTGGTCAGCGGCATTATCCTGCTCGCCGACAAGTCGATCAAACCCGGTGACGTGATTTCGGTCGGCGATTAGGTCGGCTGGCTGACCAATATGGGCGCGCGATTTACCTCGATCGACACCCGCGACAGACGCGAGATTCTCGTGCCGAACGAGGATTTCGTCACCCAGCACGTGGTCAACTGGTCGTACTCGAATTATCGCATGATGCTGATTGCGAAGTTCGGGGTGAGTTACGACAGCAACCCGCATCACGTGTACGACGTGGCGGTCGCCGCCGCGGCCGCCGTGCCGCGCGTGCGCCAGAACCCCGCGCCGGTCTGCTATTTCGAGGAGTTCGGCGACTCTTCGTTGAATTTCACGTTGCGCTACTGGATCTCCGATCCGGGCAATGGCTTCATCAATGTCCGGGCGGACGTCATGATGGCGCTGTGGGACGCCTTCAAGCGCGAGCGCATCGAGATTCCGTTCCCCCAGCGCGACATCACTCTGCGCACGTCGGTGCAGATGCAGTCGTCCGCGCCAGCCAAATCCGTCAAGGACAAAGGCTGAGGCTCACGCCGCTTCGCGGCTGGCCAGAAATTCGCCCATGCGATCGAGCGCCTTGAGAATGTTCTCGGTCGAGTTGGCGTAGGAAACGCGGATATAGCCCTCGCCAAGAATGCCGAAATCCGGCCCGCCGATGACGGCAACGCCGGCATCTTCCAGGAGCGAGGAGGCGAGCGCCTTCGCCTTCCAGCCGGTGCGCGAGACATTGGGGTAGGCGTAGAACGCGCCCTTCGGCGTCGCGCAGGAAACACCCGGCAACTTGTTCAGGCCCGCCACGACAACTTTGCGCCGCTTGTCGAACTCGGTGACCATCTTCGTCACTTCGTCCTGCGGGCCTTTGAGCGCCGCGAGCCCTGCATATTGCGTCGGCGCATTCACGCAGGAATAGAGGTTCACGGCGAGCTTGCGCGCGTAATTGTAGAGTTTCTCCGGCCACACCGCATAGCCGAGGCGCCAGCCGGTCATCGCGTAAGTCTTCGACCAGCCGTTGAGCAGGATCAGCCGGTCTCGGATCTCGGGATAAGTGAGCAGGCAAACATGCGTCTCACCGTCGTAAAGCATGTGATCGTAAATCTCGTCCGACATGATCGCCACGTCCGGCCATTTGGCGAGGCCGGCGACGAGCTTGTCCACCTCCGTCTTGCCGGTGACGCCGCCGGTCGGATTGGCCGGCGAGTTGACGATCAACAGCCGCGTCTTTGGCGTAATCAGCTTCAACGTTTCTTCCGCGGAGAAGGCAAAGCCATTCTCCTCGCGGATCGGCACGGGAATTGGCTTTGCCCCGGTGAATTCGATCATCGAGCGATAGATCGGAAAGCCGGGATCGGGATACATAATCTCCGCGCCCGGCTCGCCGAACATCAGGATCGACGCGTACATGGTCGGCTTGCCGCCGGGCATGATCATCACGCTGTCCGGAGAAACCTCGACCTTGAAGCGCTTGGCGAGATCGGCGGCGACTGCCTCGCGCAGCGGCGGAATGCCGTTTGCCGGCGTGTAGCCGTGGTGGCCGTCGCGCAGCGCCTTGATCGCCGCCTCGACAATGAATTCCGGCGTGCGGAAATCGGGCTGGCCGATGCCGAGATTGATGATGTCGCGGCCTTGCGTCGCCAGCGCATTGGCGCGGGCGAGCACGGCGAAGGCGTTTTCCTCGCCGATGCGGTCAAACGCCGCGATGGTTTTCAGCATGGCATGGCCTCCCGGGCGGTCTGTTTTGGGGGCAGTTCACCCGATTAATGCAAGAAAATCAATTCGCTGCCGGCAGGCCAGTTATTAGCAAATTCGATTAGCCCTATTTCCCGCTTCGTGGCAGGTTCGCCGTCCGGAAACGCCATGCCGCCCCCCTCGACCGCCGATAAGCGCCAGACTTTCCGCGCCCTGCACCGGAGCGGCTGTTTTGTCATTCCCAACCCGTGGAATGTCGGCAGCGCCCGCTACCTGCAACGCCTCGGCTTCAAGGCGCTGGCGACCACCAGCTCCGGCTTTGCGCATGCGCAAGGGTTTGCCGACGGTGCGCTCTCGAGCGACGCGGTGCTGGCGCATTACCGCGAGATGGCGGCAGCGACCGACGTGCCGCTCAACGCCGATTTCGAGAACGGTTTCGCGCACGACCCGGACGAAACTGCCGCCAATGTCGCGCTTTGCGTCGCCACCGGCGTCGCTGGGTTGTCTATTGAGGATTATAGCGGCGACAGCGCAAAGCCGATCTACGGCTTTGATCATGCGGTCAAACGCATAAAGGCGGCGCGGGGGGCCGTCGACAAGGCCGGCGGCGACGTCGTCTTTACCGCGCGCTGCGAGAATTTTCTGCACGGCAGGCCCGATCTCGACGACACCATCAAACGCCTCAAGGCCTTCGCCGGCGCTGGTGCCGATTGCCTCTACGCGCCGGGCATCAAAACGCGCGAGCAGATTGAAACCGTGGTGAAGGCGGTCGCGCCCAAGCCGGTTAATTTTCTCAACAGCGGCGCCTTCGGCTTCACCGTCAGCGATCTCGCCGGCATGGGCGTGCGTCGCATCAGTGTCGGCGGCACGCTGGCGCGCGTCGCCATGCACGCCTTCATCGCATCGGCGCGCGAGATCGCCATGGACGGCAAGTTCGACAGCTTCGCCGGGGTCATACCGAACGCCGAGCTTAATAAATTCTTCTCCAATGATCGCAAGGGCCGCGTATGAGCCCGCAGCCTATCGGCGCGCCGGTCGATCCGAAACCGGCGCCGCGCCCCGGTCCGGTGACGCTGACCGGCCGCTACGGCAGGCTGGAGCGGCTCAACGCCGCCGAGCACGGGCCGGGCTTCTGGGATGCGGTGCGCGGCCACGACGACGTCTGGACTTATCTGTCGGACGGCCCGTTTGCCGATTTCGCCTCCTTCGCCGCCTGGCTGAAAACTGTCGAGCAGAACGAGGTGCGCTACCACTATGCAGTGATCGACAAAAGCGAGCGTGTCACCGGCACCATGTCGCTGATGGAAATCCGCCCGACGATGCGGGTCATCGAGGTTGGCTACATCGTCTATGCGCCGGCGATGCAACGCACGTCGCTGGCGACGGAAGCGCAATATCTCCTCGCCCGCTACGCTTTTGAAGAGCTCGGCTACCGCCGCTACGAGTGGAAATGCGACTCGCTCAACGCGCCGTCGCGGCGCGCGGCGCTGCGCTTCGGCTTCGTCTATGAGGGGATTTTCCGCCAGCACATGATTTACAAGGCGCGCAACCGTGACACCGCCTGGTATTCGATCATCGACGACGAGTGGCCGGCGCGCAAGCGGGCCTTCGAGCGCTGGCTCGCGCTCGAAAATTTCACCGCCGATGGCCGGCAGAAGCGGAGCCTTGCGGCGATGAACGACGCCACCGCATGAGCGTATCGCCGGAACCTCGCGCCAGCATGGAACCTGTGCCCGGTCTGCTGCAGCAACGGCCATTCCTGCTGCTGTGCGTCGCGCGAATGGCCTCCACGGTCGGCTACCAGATGATGGCGGTCGCCATCGGCTGGGAAATCTACGCTATCACCGACAGCGCATTCGATCTCGGCCTGGTCGGGCTTATCCAGTTCGTTCCCGCAGTGGTGCTCACCTTGCTGGTCGGGCACACCGCCGACCGCTACGACCGCCGTCTCATCGTGCGCGTAGCGCAAACCGCCTACGCCTGCGCCGCGCTGCTGCTGACCGGCGCATTGATCTTCGCTGTCCTCAGCCGCGGCCTGCTGTTTGCCGCCGTACTCATGATCGGCTGCGCCCGCGCCTTCGAATTGCCGACGACACATTCGCTGATGCCGATGCTGGTGCCGGAACGGCTGCTGCCGCGCGCGGTGGCGGCGTGGACCTCGGCCAACCAGTTCGCCATCATCAGCGGACCGGCGGCGGGCGGGCTCATCTACGCGCTGAGCCGGACGTTGGTCACCGGCGTCTGCTTTTTGTTCTTCGCCGTCGCGATCACGCTGGTGTCCCTGGTCAAGACCGAGCGCCCCGTAGCACCGCGCGAATCGCCAACCTTTGCCTCTGTGCTCGCGGGTTTCGACTATATCCGCAGCCGGAGAACGCTGCTCGGCGTTATCACGCTCGATCTTTTCGTGGTTATCCTCGGCGGCGCCACCGCGCTGCTGCCGATCTATGCCCGCGATATTCTGAGCTCCGGACCGACCGGTCTCGGCTTGCTGCGCTCGGCGCCCGCGGTCGGCGCTTTTCTCACCACCCTCGTCCTGTCGCGGCATTCGATCGAGCGCGGTGTCGGGCTCAAGCTGTTCGCGGCCGTCGCAAGCTACGGCCTCGCCACCATCATCTTCTCGCTGTCGACATATTTTCCGCTGTCGCTTCTGGCGCTGGCGTTACTCGGCGCCTCCGACTCGGTCAGCGTCGTCATCCGCTTCTCGCTGGTGCAGCTTGAGACGCCCGACGCCATGCGCGGCCGCGTCAATGCCATCAATTACCTGTTCGTCGGCTCCTCGAATACGCTCGGCGAATTCGAATCGGGCACTGTCGCCGCCTGGCTCGGCGCCGTGCCCTCGGCGCTGATCGGCGGCATCGGGTCGCTACTGGTCGGCGCCCTGTGGATGGTGCTATTTCCGGAGCTTCGCCACGTCGACCGTTTCGGAACCAAGAACTAAGGGGGAGAAATTTCGATGCATATCCTGATCACCGGCACCGCCGGCATGATCGGCCGCAAGCTGACGGCGCGGCTGGTGAAAGACTGCACGCTCAACGTGCAGCCGATCGATCACCTGACGCTGACCGACGTGGTGGCGCCGGAGAAACCGGCCGGCTTTACGGGCAAGGTCGAAATCGTTACCGGCGATCTGGCCGCGCCGGGAGCTGCCGACAAGCTGATCGCCGGCAAGCCGGAGATGATTTTCCATCTCGCCGGCGTCGTGTCGGGCGAAGCCGAGACAGATTTCGAGAAAGGCTATCACGTCAATCTCGACGGTACCCGCGCGCTGCTCGAAGCGATCCGCACCGCGAATTACAAGCCGAAAGTCGTTTTCACGTCGTCGATCGCGGTCTATGGCGCGCCGTTTCCGCCCGCCGGCATTCCCGATGACTTCCATCTCACGCCGCTCACCTCCTACGGCACGCAAAAGGCCATCAGCGAATTGCTGCTCGCCGATTACACCCGGCGCGGCATTCTCGATGGCGTCGGCATCCGTCTGCCGACCATCTGCGTGCGCCCGGGCAAGCCGAACAAGGCAGCGTCTGGCTTCTTCTCCGGCATCATCCGCGAACCGCTGGCCGGCCTCGAGGCGGTGCTGCCGGTCGCCGACACGGTACGCCATACGCACGCCAGTCCACGCTCGGCGGTCGGCTTCCTCATCCACGCCGCGGGCTTGACCCGCGAGCAGCTTGGGCCGCGCATCAGCCTCGCCATGCCAGGCGTGTGCTGTACCGTCGCCGAGCAGATCGAGTCGCTCAAGCGCATCGCCGGGCCGATGGTTGCCGCGCGCATCCGGCGTGAGCCGGACGAACTGGTCATGCGCATCGTCGCCGGCTGGTCGGAGCGCATCGATGCCAGGCGCTCGCCGGCGCTTGGCTTCAAGGCGGAGACGTCGTTTGACGACATCATCCGCGCGCATATCGAGGACGAACTAGGCGGTAAAATCGCCAATTGAGACACCCCGCTTGCGCCGTAGCGCTCAGGGATTAGATTGGCCGTCATGACCTACGTCGACGCAGCCGTCGCCCCCCTCCGTAAGACCGGGCAGATCAAGATTCACGGCCCCGTCGCCTTCGAAGGCATGCGCAAGGCCGGCCAGCTGGTCGCGCGCTGCCTCGACATGCTTACCGAGCACGTCAAAGCGGGTGTGCCGACCGAAATGATCGACCGGCTGGTGCTGGAATACGCGCTCGATCACGGCGCGCTGCCGGCGACGCTGATGTATCGCGGCTACAAGAAGGCGACCTGCACCTCGCTTAATCACGTCGTCTGTCACGGCATTCCTGGCGATAAGCCACTCAAGGACGGCGACATCATCAATATCGACGTGACGCTGATCCTCGACGGCTGGCACGGCGATTCGAGCCGCATGTATCCGATCGGCCAGATCCCGCGCCGCGCCGAGCGGCTGATCGAGGTCACGCACGAGGCGATGATGCGCGGCATCTCCACCATCCGCCACGGCTCTACCACCGGCGACATCGGCGCCGCCATCCAGAGCTTCGTCGAGGCCCAGCACATGAGCGTGGTGCGCGACTTCTGCGGCCACGGCCTGGGCAAGCTGTTTCACGACGAGCCGAACATCGTGCATATCGGCCGGCCGGGCGAAGGCATCGTGCTCAAGCCGGGCATGTTTTTCACCGTCGAGCCGATGATCAATCTCGGCCGCCCGCACGTGAAGGTACTATCCGACGGCTGGACTGCGGTCACCCGCGACCGCTCGCTGTCGGCCCAGTTCGAGCACAGCGTCGGCGTCACCGACAAGGGAGCTGAGATTTTTACGCTCTCCCCCATGGGATTGGACAAGCCGCCTTACCGGCACTGACACCCTCGAAGATTTCCACCACCTGCACTAAGCTTGTGCCCAAGGCGGCGCAGGGCGATCCATGGTGGCAAAGCGTAGCAGCAGCGGGCGGAAAGCCGGCTTTTCCGAGGCTCCGCCGCATTATCACGGACACCGCGAGCGGTTGCGCGGCCGCTTTCGCGACGCCGGCAGCGACGCGGTCAGCGATTACGAATTGCTCGAACTGCTAGTGGCGTTCGGTTAATGAGTTGATTGTGGAAACGATTTCGCAGATAAGCTGGGATGACTTTGACGAATAGCAAGCGATTAGCAAGCGTCACGGCGGACCGGCTCAACATTGTGAAATTGATATGTCCATGATTATCAGACATTGATGCTCCCGCTCTTAAAACGCGCGGCCCTTGGCGAACTCGCTCGCCGTATAGTAGAAAAGTGTTAGATTTAAGGACCGTCCGTCACCGATAGTACCGAAGGCCTTACCAATTACTTTCGGTACAAATTCACGGAGCAAGATCATGAACAGACGTAAGTTAGTTATTGTGACTTTGTTTGGTTTTCTCGCTACACAATCCGCGAGCGCCCAAGTTACGATCGAGGTCGCCAAAATCACATGCAAGCAGTTTTTAGCGTTCAGCGTGGCGGACCCGAGAGATATCGCTATTTGGCTCAGCGGCTACTATCACGCGAAACGGGGCGATACGGTTCTTGAAACTCAAGAATTCAAAGAGAACTTCGAAAAGCTAAAGTCTGTTTGCTACTCAAATTACGACGTCCCGGTGATGCAGGTAATTGAAAAGGCTTTCCTTGCGCCAAATACCAAGCAATGAGAGGCGAGAAAGAATTCGTGCGAGCTTGATACTATGTCGATTTCTGGGACATTGCTGCATTCGGTGTGCTGCGAAAGCTCACTCGCTTTTGGACGACTACGGACAAAAGTCAGCATCGGCTCGCGCCAGTTATGACGTAATTGGCAGATAGCGTTGCAAAAGTCCCAAATTGCCGGGCTACATTTTCCCCACTAGAAGACCAAACAAGCCGCAATCGCCAATTGATGTGGCCGCAGGCTCGTTACCGAAGTCACCGGTAAGTTTATCACTAGCCCAGAGAATTTTTGATCAGCTGCGCAAAAAGACTTTTGAGACCACCGATAAGAGCGGACTTAGAGCGAGCATGACACACAACGCCGGTGCGCACGCTAATTCCCGTCATTGGATTGCTTTACCCGTAACGACACCCAGAAAAGAATAAGGAACAATGGAATAGCGACAAGCGAACACCACCATGCAATCTGGAAAAAATTTGTTCGCCAATCGACTAAATTAGTGAGGTGATCAATCTCAATGGTATAGTCGAGACTATGCGGCGCATCGCACGTGACATAATGGAAGAACGGATAAGATATCTCAGAGACAAAGAGACAGGCCACTGAGCCGACGAGAGCCAAGACAATGATAAAAACCGCTAACCGGCGCGCCGTTCCACGCTTTTGAAAAGCTCCGCCTTTTTCCGCAGCGAAGGTCGTGGCGGCGACAATGATGCCGTCAAATGCCAGCAGGGCCAATCCTTTGGTGTCAAGGACAGTCAGGACTTCATAAAGCGTCTTCACGATCTCCCGTCCATCCGGTGGAATAAACTGCGTGCCGGTCGCGTTGATAAGCTCCAGCTTTTGCAATAAGTCGCAAACCATATAGCGCTCCAGTTTTGGAAAATTGGGACCGGTTATAACGACAAAGCAGATCGACTTCTTTGCATAGCATTTTTTCTAAAATGATTTCGGGTTCGGGAAAGCGCCCCACAATTTTTGTCGGGGGGCACTGCGCGGGCCGGGTGAAGTCAATTTTTGCCCCACCCCCCTCGCGATCGGCGCAAAATAAAAATTCAAAGCGCGGGCAGAAAACGATTCAATCGTGCGCTGGTTTTGATTGCACGCGACTGATCCCAGCGTAGCTTAGTGTTCAATTAGCACACTGGAAACGAACACTAGCCGAGCGCGAAGAGCGCCGACGCGAGGGAAATCAGCCATGAGCAACGCAGCGCCAAACGCAGCAAACCGAATACTGCGACGATTGCCGAATGCGACCTATAGGCCAAGGGAGTATATGACTGAGGCCGAGGTCGAGCGATTGATCGAAACTTGCCCGCCGGCGTGGACGCAATGGCGCAAGGGACGCGGCGGCGATCCTACTGGCGTATCGGCACGGGCTACGCGCAGCCAAGCTCTGTCAGCTTCGGTAGGCGCAGATCGACGTCAGGCATGGGCGGCTGCACGTGAACCGCGCCAAGGGCGGGATCGAGAGCGTACACCCTCTGCGTGGTCCTGAGCTGCGGGCCTTGCGTCCATTGCAGGGGTCGAGCCCGTATGTATTCGTCACCGAGGCCGCCTGCGACCACAGCTTGGTTCCTACGAATGGTCCAGCGAATCGGGCGAGCTGCCAAGCTGCCCTTCCCTGTTCATCCGCACATGCTGCGGCATTCGACCGGGTACAAGCTGGCGAATGATGGAGCAGACACGCGGTCGCTGGCGCATTATCTTGGCCATCGCAATCTGCAATCGACGGCCCGGTATACGGCGTTAGCGCCGGATCGGTTTGCGAAGTTCTGGCAGGACTAGTGAAAGAGGCCGCGAGCTGAGGCGGCACCTGACCGAAGTTCAAGTCGCGTTTACTTAAGCTGGGTTGCGATGCCGGAGAACGTTGTGTTGAGGGTCGAACCGACGCTATTCACAGCCGCGACAATCACGATTGAAATGCCCGCTGCGATAAGCGCATATTCGATGGCGGTAGCTCCGGATTCATCCACCAGCAACTGGATGAGCTTGCGCATGGTCACTCTGGGTTTGTCATCGAACTACGTTAGTTATATGCCCGATAGTTCTTTCACTCCCATTACTGCTATACTTGCAATTTTACGTGAAAGTGGCTCGCGAAATCAGGCCACTCCCAAAATCAAAACCAGCCATTAATACCAAAACTCTGAAATCATGACTGATGTTGCCCGGAGTTGTGCCGGGATGGTCGCATTGTAAACGTGAGTCAAATCAAACACCTAGTCGGGCGTTACAATCCGGCCGCAACGTCGCAGACGGGTCGCAGGTAACGCGATTTGGTATAAGCGTCAAAACACGCCAGCACTCCCCCGATCGAATAGGGACTTTCCAAGAATACGAAACGATCCATGAACTCAATCAATGTGATCGCTCCGTACAAGCACCTCGGCATGTGGATCTTCGACGATGAACGCGTGGGCCTGGTCAAAGAGCCCTTCGTGGCTGGCGCGGATGCCATGATGGACCGTATCGCGGCGAGCGTCCCTGATGCTAATACCAAAACTCTGAAATCATAACTCATGTTGCCCTGCGTTGTGCGGGGATGGTTGCATCGTAAACATGAGTCAAATCACACACTTGGACGGACGTTACAATCCGGCTGCAACGTCGCAGACGGGTCGCGGGTAGCGCGATTTGGTATAAGAAGGGCTTTATCTTGATCTTCGCAAGCTCGCCATCCCCCGGTCATCAGTTCCGATTTGCTTGGCTTCGCGCGGATAGCGATGGCGGAAATTGGTACCGCTCGGAGGAATACGGAATGGAAGGCTGGCTGTGTCCGGCATTGTTCAAGTATTTCGATGAGCCGCCAAAGCATATTTATACGCAGGCGAAGGCTAGAGCCGCCTGATCCCCGCTGGCGACCGGGAGACGCATTAAGGTTGCTTCCTTACGCTCTTTGAAAAATGCGATTGCGGGCGTTTGAACGCTGGTTACCCTGCAACATCGGCCTGACTACGGAACACCCGATGCGGGGTACCAGCGATGCCGCGATCAATTGCAAGTTCAAATAATATTCTACGCATACTGACCTCAGGGCAAACACTTCGTGCGATTATTGCGCTGGTGCTCGCAGTGATGATTGGAGCGATGCTGCTGACGTTTCCGGGGCCGCTATTCCATAAGGTCGCTAAGATCCCCCACTATTCTTCTGAGTGGTCTACTCCGACGCTGCCAAATGATGCTGAGGCGCAGACCGTAGAACTTCGCAACCGTGCAGCTGATGCATTGGCCTCATTGAAAGCCAAAAATGTCACCTCAGACATCGCGCGCTAAGTGCAGAATTGGCGCAGCGGACGGAAAATTGATCATGCGCAAGATGAAACTTCTGTTGGGGTTATATTACGCTCAAATGTTCCTTGGTCTAGCTACCGGCTTCACCCTGCCGTGGTTGCGCCATTGGGGGCTTTTCTAAATTCGTCACGCAACATCGGAATGATTTTTTTATCGAACACCTGCCACGCAAACTGTCCCGGCTGCTTAAGGATCACGGCGCCGTATTTGGCGTAGGTATAGTTTCTGAAATCAGCGCCCTCATCGACGAAACGATATCCATCGGCATTGATCATGATGCCCCATGGATACGAATGCTTCTGAAAGTTGTCTCCGACGACAAGGTCACCGAATTCCGGTGCGTTGCGGTCCCAACCAACGGCATGAGCCCCAGACCAATTCCCCGTCGGCATGGCGCCGACATCGAGCGCCATTTTGATGCCGTCACCGGTGTTGAAGCGCGTGCCACGGATTTTCGCCAGCTCCCAACCAGGGCCGAGATAACGGGTGCGCATCTCGGTATTGGCCTGGAAGCCGCCGGCGGCGAGCACAACGCAATTTGCCATCACATCGACGGTCTTGCCTTCGTGTTTGACCCGCACACCCTTGATACCGTCATCATCCGCAATTAACGACAGTGCGCGCGTTTCGTACGCGATCGCGACACCGTTCTTCTTGGCGATGTAGGTCTGGGTTTCGACAAGACCTGGCCCGCCGCCCCACGCTTCAACCGTGAGACCGCCCCAGAAGTTGAATTTACCATCGATTTTGTATGCCTGCCGACCATAGATCGGGATAAAGCGGATGCCTTTCTTCTGCATCCAGCGCATTGTTTCCTTGCTCCGTGTCACCAGCAGTTCGCACAGGTCGGGATCGGTCCGGTATTCGGTCACCCGCCCCATGTCGTCGAAGAACTTGTCCTGCGTGTAGGTGCCGAAATCCGTGTTGGCGATTTCCTCGTCGGTCAGGTCAGGCATCAACGCCCGCAAATCTTCGACACCGTCGTATACGCAACGGAATGCGCCCGCCGTGAATCGGCTGTTGCCGCCTGACTCAGCTTCGGGGGCGCGTTCCAGTACCAAAACGGATACCCCTTGCTCTGCAGCAGCGAGCGCTGCGCAAAACGCGGCGTTACCCGCACCCACAACAACGACATCGACAGAAGCTGGCACCATTATTGTGAACCATTTTTCCAGATTGTGATGGCTTAAGCGGCCAGCTTTTTGTGCCTAACCCGTTTCGCGCTGATGGTAAGAATGTTTTCGATAAACCGGCGGCCTTCGGCAGTTACGGGCCTTTCAAAAACTCGGAAGCAGCACAATTTTCGAGGATTCTTTTGATTGTCGCGATGGGCGTGGCCGTCTCGTCCAAGCGTCGCCGCAATGCATGGTAACAAGGCAGTTTCGAGAACGGTTCATCGATATGCTCCAGCACAACGGGTATCGCTCTTTCGCCTCTTAGACAGCGCCTATGAGGACGATCTCCACTCGGCAATTCGGATTATTCATTTCAACCTTGCCGCAAGACCGCGTAGGCGTTGAACCGGGAACCACCCAAGAATCCCACACGGCATTGAAAGCGGCGAAATCATCCATAGTGCGCAGCCACACCTGAGCCGTCAGAACGCGGTTCTTGTCCGAGCCTGCCTCTTTGATGATCCTTTCCAACTTTGCCAGTACCTGCTTGGCCTGACCAGCGACATCGAGAGTCATGTCGTCGGGTACATGCCCGGCTGTGTAGACGATGCCGTTGTGGACCAGGGCACGACTGCGACGCTGGTTTTGATCGATGCGCTTGATATCAGCCATTTGAACCTCGTCTGTTCCGCTAAGCTTTTGGAGGGCCGTAGGCCCCCCCGCCTGCCGTTTCCATCAATATGCGATCGCCGGCTTTCAACACGCGCGGCGCGGTTGGATCCACCTGCTCCGAGTTTATAACCAAACGGCCTGGCTTGCCCGATCCGCCCCCAGCAAGGCCTTCGGTCGGTGACTTCAGCTGCGTCATCAAGAATGACGCCATGATGTCCGGCGCGTCGGGGAGGATATCAAACTCGAGGCTGATGCCGCCGCCGCCGTGGTGACGGCCAATGCCGCCGCTATCACGGCGAATCTCGCGACGACGTACACGAATCGGGGCGAGGCTTTCCATCATCTCGACCGGCGTGTTCCCGAGATTCGCCGGGAAGCTGAGCGCTGAGAACCCTGCGCGTCTCGAGGTCGCGCCCTGCCCTGCATTCAGGAAATTCACAACGGCGAAACGTTTGCCGTGATATTCGCCTGACATCGTCATCGACGAGTTAGGCGACCCAGATGCCCATACTTTGTTCGGCAACACGGTGGCGAGCGCCTTGAACACTGCTGCCGGCAATAGATGGCCAATCGCACTGCGTCCGCCGGAAGCCGCTGGATAAGTTGGATTGAGCAGCGATCCCAACGGCGCCGTCGTCGAGATTGGAATAAAGCAGCCTTCATTATTCGGGATATCCGGACAAAGCAGCGCTTTTAGGCCATAGACTGTGTAGGCAAAGGTGTAGATCGGCACGACATTCATCGCATAAGGAATCTGCGGGCTCGTGCCGGCGTAGTCGACCGTAATTTCGTCGCCCTTAACCGTGAGCGCGCACTCGATGGTGATCGGTGCGTCGTCGAACCCGTCGTGCTTTACGGTTGAGCGGTAAACGCCATCTGGTATTGCGCTAATAGCATCACGCATCGCCATTTCAGACCGCACACGCACTTCTGCGCCTAGCGCATCGAGATCAACGGTATCGAGCAATCCCTGCAGACGCTCACCCATTGTGCGACATCCCGACACCTGCGCCCAGATATCGCCCATTCCTTGTTCGGACACGCGAATATTCTGTGTGATGATGTCGATCAGCACGTCGTTTGGCTTTCCGCCATCGAGCAATCGCATCAGAGGAATCTGCAATCCTTCCTCGTAGATTTCACGGCTTGAATTGCTGCGCAATTTGCCGCCGATGTCCGGCAGATGAGAAACCACCGCCGCAAAGGCAACGAGTCCACCACGATGAAAGATGGGAGTTGCCGTCGTAACGTCATGAACATGGCCCGACCCTTTCCACGGGTCGTTGGTGATAAACACGTCGCCATGCTTTATCGTTTCTGGCGGAAACTTCTCGAGGAAATGTCGGACCGTCGCTGGCAAACAGCCAATAAAGCCCGGCAAACTCATGGTCGATTGAGCTAGCGAGCGGCCCTCTGCATCGGTCAGAACGATGGCGAAGTCGTTCCCATCACGGACCAAGGTCGAGAAGCAAGTTCGCACAAACGCGGCTGACGCCTCGTCGACAACGCTGATCAAGCGCTTCCAAAGAATCTCCAGTTCAATCGCATCGAAGTTGGAATTTCGTAAAATCGGTTCTGGAACGCCTTTCGACATTTCAATCAAATTCCTTGATCGTCACGGAAACCGTTAGATCTTCGCGAATGGCGACTTCGCCGGAGACCGCAACGACAATCGTCGATTCGCGCTCTTCCAGAACAAGCGGTCCAGTGAGAGCGGTACCAGGCTCGACGGAATAACGGTCGTAGACGTTGACCATCTCAAATCCGCCCTTAAGGGGGAGGTAGACATTGCGTCGACCCGTTGGGGTTGGTGCCCGGCTAGCTGAATGACCGGTGACACGTTTATCTCCCCATTCGAAATTGTGCCCGTGGGTCGGCGCACGGCCGACAAGACGCCATGTGATGACTTGCGGCGCCGCGTTGGGTACAAGGCGACCATACAGGCGCTTATATTCGGATTCGAATGCTTTGAGCAGTCTCCCAGCCGTCTCACGCCAAACAACTTCATAGGGAATTGACACAGCGATTTCGGCGCCCTGCCCGTGGTATCGCATGTCTGCGCCGATCACCCACTCAACGTCGTCGGCTCCGGCGGCTTGAAGATCGGCGCGGCCTTGCAGCTGCAAATCTGCGAGACTGCGCGCGACGGCCTTCCAATCTGTTTCGGCCAGTAGTCGTGGATTTGACCAAGAACGATCAATACGTGCTGGTGCAGCTAGCATGCCCAGGCATGAACCGGCACCCGCCGCAATGGGGATAAGCACGCGCGCAATGCGCAACTGGCGCGCAACCTGCACGGCATGAAGCGGACCGGCTCCGCCAGTCGCAATCATCGTGAAGTCACGCGGGTCTAGACCGTTCTCCGCAATATGGATGCGCGCGGCACTCGCCATGTTCTCGTTGACGATATCGCAGATGCCCCGCGCTGCCTCGATTAACGTGACTTTGAGTTCACCGGCCAGCCGATCCATGGCCCGCGAAGCAGCATCGACATCGAGACGCATTTCGCCGCCGAGAAAGTTGGCTGGGTTCAAGTAGCCGAGCAACAGGTCGGCGTCGGTGACTGTCGGGTCGGTCCCGCCACGTCCGTAACAAGCCGGCCCGGGCACCGAACCAGAGGATTCCGGGCCGACATTCAGGAGTCCGAGTCGATTGCAATGGGCGATGGATCCGCCGCCGGCACCAATCTCGATCAATTCGATGCTCGGAATCAAAATCGGCAGCCCCGACCCCCGGCGGAAACGCTTCACGCGGGCGCATTCGAAGCTGTGCGCGATTGGCGCCTCTCCTCCGACAGCCACACAAGCTTTGGCGGTAGTGCCTCCCATGTCAAACGCCAGCACTTGATCGACGCCGTTTTGCCGCGCCGTATTTAGGGCCGACATCACACCCGCGGCTGGACCAGATTCAAGCAACAGAATTGGCGATTCCGCTCCCGATTCTGCAGAGCTGAAATCCCCCGCTCGACACCATCACGCGAAGCGGCACGCCGGTCTGGATGGCTTCGATACGCGAATTAAGCTCGTGGAGATACGTTGCGACCAGAGGTTTGACGTAGGCATTGGCAGCGACCGTCGACGTACGTTCGAATTCTTTGATTTCCCGTGCCAGATCGGACGATAGGGACACGCACATGTGCGGCAATGCTGCCTTCACACTCTCGGCTATTTTCTTTTCATGCGTCGGGTTGACGTAGGAGTGCAACAGAGAGATCGCCACCGACGCGACGTTGAGGTCGCGCAGTTCATTCACAACGCGATCGATCTCTTGGGCGCTGAGTGGCGATAGTTCGCCGCCACGCGCATCAAGCCGTTCATCAACTTCGATGCGATCGCCTTTCTCGATCAGCGGCTGCGGCAGCTCGATCTCAAGGTCGTAGATGTCGTATCGCCATTCTCGGCCGATATCGAGCACGTCGCGCATTCCGCTCGTGGTAACGAGAGCGGTTTTGGCTCCCTTACGTTCAATCAATGTGTTGGTGATGAGCGTCGTGCCATGCACCACTTCCGCTAGCGTTGGCACCGTACCGAGCTTGGTTTCCGCGAACGATTGCGCGACCTGCCGAAGCAGATCTTTGATGACGGTTGTAACCGCCTCGCCAGGATCGTCGGGCGTTGTCGGTGATTTCGCGACCCAAATTCGTCCCTCCGGCGAAAGCATCGCAACGCCATCGGTGAAGGTGCCGCCTATATCGACAGCAACGCGTAGCATTTGATCGACAACGAAACGCTTGTTCATTTGCTCTAGTGGTTCCGCAAGGAAACGAAATGGATTCTCAATAGGTTACGGTGATGAGGCGCTCTTGGGTCATTTCGCGGATAGCGTAAGCCGGCCCCTCTCGACCAAAGCCACTGTCCTTCACGCCCCCAACGGGCATCACATCAACGCGGGCACTTGACGCTTCATTGATGTGAAGACCGCCGAAGTGCATCGCGCGAGCCGTTCGGAAAGCGGTACTGATATCCGAGGTAAACAGACCGGCCGACAAGCCGAAAGGCGTCGCGTTAGCTTGCGCGACAGCATCATCTAAAGAATCGAACTCGATGATGCAGAGAACGGGGGCGAAAATCTCTTCGCAGACAACGCGCATATCCTTGCTCACGCGGTCGATCACCCTAGGGATGAAAAGCGCGCCATCATGCTTGCCGCCTATAAGCACACGAGCCCCAGCCGCAATCGCCTCATCCACCCAACGTGCTACGCGATCAGCACTAGCTTGGGAGATCATCGGGCCGATAATGACGGCCGAATCCCCCGGATCGCCCACCTTGACGGCGCGTACGGCCTCAACCAGCTTCGGAACGAAGGTCGACGCGATCCGACGGTCGACGAACAGCTTCTGTACTGATGTGCAGACTTGGCCGGCCTTACGAAAACCGGCATTTATGATTTTTGGAATGGCACGATCGATATCCGCATCGTGGCACACGATGGTGCTGGCGATGCTACCTAATTCGAGTTGTGTGCCTCGAAGGCCCGCAGCAGCCTGAATCTCGCGACCGACTCGTGTGCTGCCGGTGAACGCATAGAAGGCAATGCGTTGGTCGGCTAAGAGCCGGCGACCGATTGCCTCACCGGGGCCGTGAACCAGAGCCAACATGTGCGGCGGCAAGCCGGCATCGATCAATAAATGACAGAGTTCGACTGCTGAGAGCGGTGTGTGCTCCGACGGTTTAATCACCACCGCGTTGCCGCCCGCTAGCGCAGGCGCAACCTTATGCGCGACAACATTGAGCGGTGAGTTAAAGGGCGTAATCGCACAAACAACTCCGCGCGGGACACGAATCGTGAATCCAAGTCGATTCTGCATGCCGGCGGCTGCCTCCATCAGCACCAGATCACCACTAAGATGTTTTGCTTCTTCGGCCGATAGTTCGAGCGTCTGGATACAGCGTCGAACTTCGTTGTCGCCATCGGCGCGAGTAAATCCGACTTCATCACGCATCAACGCGATCAGTTTCTCAAACCGATCTTCGAGAAGCCGAGCCGCTTTCGATAGGATAGCGTAGCGCTTATAAGGACCCAGTTTGGATGCCGCGGCGGCGGCATAGGTTTCTGCTACGGCCTCATCAACCTGTTCGAGCGAAGCGACGGCCATTTCTCCGAACGGCTTGCCTTTGTATTTATCGAACAGGCGATCAATCGACACGCCTTCGACCCAACGGCCTCCAATAAGCAATTTCGACATCGCGGTCTCGCCACCCGTCAGACTTTGGCACCAATGCCATTCATAAAATTCAGCCTGATCTTCACTGGGTCACGCTCGGTAACGCCCGTAGGCTTTTCCATATCGACCTTGGCGACGATCACCCATGGTCCATCATTGGCCAGGGCTCGCTGCACCAATGCATCAAAGTGCTCGGCATCGGCGACCCAAAAAGCCTGCTTAATCCCTGCACCACGGGCGATCGCAACAATGTCGGCACCCGACGCGGTGAGCGTCCTTTGCGACCCGGTGATATGATAGGCGCCGTTATCCCAGATGATGACAGCAAGATTTTTTGGAGCGGCGGCCGCAACGGTACCGAACGATCCGAGCTGCATGAGAATTGAGCCGTCGCCGTCGAGCGCGAACACCTTACGATCTGGCTGCGCAACGGCAACACCTAACGCGATCGAGGTCGCTAGTCCCATACTGCCGAGCATGTAAAAATTCTGCGGTCGCTGCCCGCTCGCCCACAAATCGAAATTGGTGAAGCCAATTCCTCCAACCACGGCCTCCTCGCGTCTAAGTTTAGAAACAAGGCGACGTGTCAATTCGCTTCGATTGAGAAGCGTGGCGCGTTGGCGTGTGACCTCGGGATCGCTGTTGGACATCGGGCGCATCCTTCTCAGCCTGCACGCTTAGTTAGAAGCGGCGACAAGATAATTGTCGCCGGCGCCTGCGTGGTGAAGGCTTGCTGGACCATGCCGTTGACGACGAATTCGACCTGATCATTCTCCTGAATCACGAAATGCTCGATGCCTAGACTTTGCAGTACGGGACGCATCGTGCGGCAGACGATAGACTGACCAATTTGAAACTCGCCGAGCGTCCCGCGCTCCGAAACCATTGTGACCAGCGGCAGTTGATAGGGACACGCAAGCGATGCTAGCGCGTTGACAATCGTCGCGAACCCGCTCGTCTGCATCAGCGCGATGCCGCGTTTACCCGCCATATATGCCCCAGCCACAATGCCGACGGCCTCCTCCTCACGCGCGGGTGCGATAACTGTAAAGAATGGATCGACCTCAAGCAGCCGGATCAGGCGCGACAACACATTGTCGGGAACGTAGGTAATCAGGCTGACGTTGTTCGATTTGAATACGCGAACAACAACTTCTTCCCACGTCTCGGCGCGATGCTCGTTAGACATATCTCAACTTCCGAAATGCCTCCTTGCAAGCAGCAAGGCCGAAACGTCCTGGCCACTACCAAGTCTTCATCGTGGGCGAGACCTTAGGCATCGGTGTGGACACGCCACAAACGATTAATTTTTGTGTATTATTCACTTTTTCAAAATAATCACTTGACCGCCTGAGCAGTCCCCGCCCTATCTTCGCCATTTAATGCGCAAAGCGCAGCCGCGCGACCAGGCCGTGAAGCTCACGACAGGGCAACGATCAGTATCGGAGGCGTGCTTAGGTTATGGGAGCCGTCAGAAAACTGCCGCGGCCGCTGGCCAAAAGCTTGCCCTCGTCGTCAAAAACTTCTGCCTCGCTGGTTGAAACCTGGCGGCCGAAGCGAATGACGCGACCCTTCACGGCGAGATTACAACCCTTCGCTATGCGGTGATAATCCACCCGCAAATCGATCGTCAGTACCGGCCGTCCAATACTGTTAAACAATGCGAAGTTTGCGGCAAAGTCGATCAACATGGCATGAATGCCACCTTGCGTTTGGCCGAGGGTTGGATTCGCAACCCATTCGGGACGCCAAGCCGCCGTTATTTCGATCGTCTTCTCGCCGAGCGAGATGACCTTGATGCCCATCCACGACAAGAAAGCACTGCGATCAACAATCGCCTGAACGTCCGCCGCAGTCTTTCCCCCTTGCTCGCTCGTCATGCTTGGCCTTTTGAAGGTTGATTTCCGCTAAGTCGCCTAGCTTCGGCCTCGAGTGCGCGGCGATCAATTTTGCCAACCGAATTCATCGGCAACGCGTCTACGAAGATGACTTGGCGTGGATGTTGATACGGCGGAGCATTTTTTAGCGAATGTTGTTTCACCTCTTCCTCATCAAGTGGTGCTCCAGCGCGTTTAACCACGAATGCGTAGGGAACCGTGTATTTGATGGTGTCGGGCGCTGGGACCACGACCGCCTGATCGATGTCGCCGTGACGCTCCAGCATAAGCTCAACTTCGGAAGGATAGATATTGTGGCCACTCGACGTAAACATGTCATCGGAACGGCCAACGAAATAATACCAACCTACTTCGTCACGTCGCAGGATATCGCCCGTATTGTACCACCCCTCGTTGTCGACACGCTTTGCCATTTGCTCGGGGTTGTTCTGGTAGCCGCTCATCATGCCCGGCCCACGAACGTGCAACGTACCGAAGTTTGGCGTATCACCAGCTACAAGGCGAAATTCGTTGCCGGCAATCGGCCAACCGACCGAGTGGCGCGGCCGGGTCGCGCCTCTCGGATGACGGCCGAATAATGCGGCGCTCGTCTCCGTAATGCCGAAGATTAGATTGATCATTGCATTAGGGAATATTTTTGCAACCTGATCGAGAAGTTCATCCGACGCCGGTGCTCCACCAAGTGTCGCAAGACGCACGAATGAATATTCGCGACCCCCCAAGAGATCGCGCTGCTGCAGCATCATCGCAAACATCGTCGGGACGCCCGACACGACTGTCACTTGGTATCGATTGATGGCCTCGATATAGGCCCGCACGTTAAATTTTGGCATCAACACGACCGTCGAGCCCCCGTAAAGAACGCACTTCATCGAATTCATTCCGTGCTTGTGGTAGAGCGGTGCCGCAACGACCATGCGGTCGCACGGTGAAAAGTCGCGATCGCTCGATATCGTCTGCGCGACCCAGCTGTGAGCACGGTGGGACAAGAGGAGCCCTCTTTTGGACGTCCCGTCGACCCGGAGGTATAGGGCACGAACGCAAGCGAGTCGTGAGCCGGTTTGAAGGGCTCAAAAGGACCGAAATCTTTGAAAGTATCGAGCCCATCGTCGCCTTTGGAGTTGATGAAAACTGTCGGCGTCCCAGTCGGCAGTTTTTCCCGCAACGACGTCTCAGAGAAAACTAGCTCGATGTTTGAATCGCGCAAGATCCAGGCGATTGTATCGGCCGGCTGCAAGATGCCCATCATAACTGGGGCAATACCGGCCCGCATCGCGCCGTAGAAGACTTCGAGAAATTCGACCCTGTTCGAACAGAAGACACCGACCCGGCTACCCGGTTTGAGCCCGCGTCTGATCAACCCCCGTGCCACCGCGTCGCAAGCCGCGTGATATGTCGGATAGTCAACCTCGCGTGGATACTGCGGGTCGTGCAGGTCGATAACGGCGAGATGCCCCGCGTCGCGGAAATTGCTGCCGAGGTTGCCGAGATTTGGGATCACGGCGCTCACGGAGAAACAATGACCTTGCCGAAGATCTTGCGAGTTTCAAGAAGCGCGACACCCTCCGCCGCCCGATTGAGCGGCAAGCGGGTTTCGATGACAGGTTTCAGCGATCCCTTCGCGACAAAATTGAGGCAGGCTACAATATCGTCCGGCATATACGCGCGGCTTCCTATGATCTCCGTCTCGCGATGCCAAAGAAAGCGCACATCGATCGTGCTCATATGGCCGGCCGTCGAACCGCACGTGAGGATGCGACCGCCTGTCGCCATGCAGCGCTGAGTTCTGAATTCAACTGTCCCCGCCAGTGAAATTGATGGCGACGTCAACGCCTTTCTTTCCACTTGCTCCCCAGACCGCTCGCGAGAACTCCGGCTGTTCAACGTAATCTATGATGTGGTCGGCGCCGAGAGCTTTGAGCTTGGCGCCCTTTTCTGCGCTGGATGTACAGGCAAATACTTCACAGCCCGCTAATTTAGCAAACTGAAGACACGAGACGCCGACGCCGCCGCTAGCGCCGAGGATGAGGACTTTTTCGTTGGCTTTGATCTTACCGCGCGTAAACAACATGCGGTGCGAGGTGCCATAAGCGATCGGCAAAGCTGCCGCGTCTTCAAAGCTGACGTTTCGAGGAATTTCGATCAGCTGGCGTTGATCGACCGCGATATATTCACATAGACCGCCATTGCCATTTTCCCCCAGGACGCCGCCGGTCGGGAACCGCGGGAACAACACCACTGATTTCCCAACCCATTCCTTAAGCATATTGACACCGACTGCGCGAACGATGCCGGCTATGTCGCCGCCAGGAATGCGGGGCATCGTTGTCGGCATGTCCGGCATGCCGTGCATCACAAACACATCCATGTAATTGAGGCCGCACGCCTTGATCTCGACGAGCGCCTGGCCGGCTTGAGCTGCGGGGGTGTCCCAAGTTTCAAGCTTTAGCTGATCGATCCCGCCGTGCGCTCGCAATACAACAGCTCTCATCGTCGAATTCATAGCACGCCCGTACTTTTAATGACTTTGCGCGTCCCTTAATCCAAATAAGGGCGAAAGCCTAGTGGCGCAAATTATTAAATGTTCTCGATTGATGACCGTATTCGATATATTCACGGGTGCTTACCTGAGGCAGAATTGATAGATACGCGGGGTACGATGGGCGCCAGCATAAAACTTCGGCATCTCCGTTGCTTTGTGGCCGTCGCGGAAGCGGGCTCATTTACGTTGGCGGCCAATCGCCTATTCCAGACCCAGTCCTCTCTCACCGCGACAATTAAGCAACTCGAAGAGGTCGCAGGTCTGAAATTGTTCGATCGCACCACGCGTCGCGTCGAACTGACGAAAGACGCTATCTGGTTCAAGACAGTCGCCGAGAGAGTCCTGCTTGACTTCGATAATGCACTCTCAGATCTACAGGGCGTTTCGAAGAGCCAACGAGGTCATATAAAAATCGCCGTCGCTCCGTCGATGATGACGCACGTTTTGGCTCCTACCTTGAAATCGTTTCGCACACTCTATCCGGAAATTAGTGTTTCCGTTTATGACCAAGGCTCAGACAAGATCGAGCGCGCAGTACTTAACGGTGAAATGGATTTCGGGCTGTCCACCCCGCTTAATCGGTTCACCGATCTGGATTATACGCCAGTGCTTGCGGACCCCTTCGGCGTTGTTTTTCCTCACAATCATCCCATTGCGAAAAGACAAGGAAAGTTGACTTGGGCCGATCTGCGCAGATTTGATTACGTCGGACTGACAGAAGATACCGGCATTGGCGCCCTACTGGCGCGACAAAAAGGGCTGCTCGATCAGGTCGAGATCCGCGACTACGCCTCGAGTACAACCTCGTTGCGTGCATTGCTGCTATTGGGAGGAAAAATATCAGTCCTCCCCTCACTCGCGGCGCACACTGGCGAGTTGACAAAATTCAAATTTCGAGAAATTCACAAACCTCTACTTTACCGAGAGATTTGCCTTATAACGCGTCACTTGCGCTCGCATTCCCCAAGCACGCAGCGCATTCTTGAGATTTTAATGGCGACGATCAAATCGTCGGAACGGCTCTACGGATCGAAGATCCTCTAGCTAGATCTGGCTTTTGCAAATTCCGACAAGCTAACGCGACCAAAGCCGACGAATGCTCTGCCAAATTACCGAGAAGATCAGAGATACGCCCCCAATCGGCTTCGCGACTGACGGGTCACCGCCCGTCACGGGAGCCGTCTGTCCTGACTGGCCCGCAATCATCGTCCGCAGATTTTTCGCAAACTGACTAACGAGTTGCTCGGCGACGGCCTGGATTAGCCCGGCGCCACGCCCATACTGCGCAACCAGTCCGGATAAGTTCATTTCCGTGCGGATATCAACGCGCGAACCAGCACCGCTGGAAGAAAGGCGAAACTCAACTACGGCGCTGGCATTACCCCGACCTTTTCGATCCGCTCCTTGCGCGGAAACGACCGCGCGCTTTTCGGCGTCGTCGCGCTCTGCGAAATGAGCAGTGCCATTAAAAGACAATGCAACCGGTCCGAGCTTAACGGACACCAGACCCTGATATCCCCCGTCGGGAGTGCTGCCAGTCAAATCAGCTCCTGGCATACACGGCGCGATTTTCGGAATGTCCATCAGGACATCCCATGCTTTATCCGGTGGAAGTGGAATCTCAAAACTGTTTTGTATCTGCATCCAGGTGTCTTACATGTTGATGTTGTTAAGTCCGGAATTTGCCGCGCTTGCGGCCTTGTGAGACCGGAAGGAAAAGCTCATCGAGCGGGATGGCCCGGCTGATCAGACCCTGTTCGTGCGAATATCCGACCAGTGTCCGTAGGTTATGCGCATTCTTTTCGCCGAGGCCGTACTCCCAAGGATCAACCCCGAGAAGACGTTCCTGTTCTTCCCACGCTTCTTGGTACCAAGCTAAGGGCACGAGGCGCGGGTTACGCATTCTTTTCATTGCGATCGATTTGGCTTCATCGAATGCTTGATAGAGATTGGGAACGACCCATGGATGCCTGTCTACGAGCTCCTGTTTTAGTCCAAGAACATGCATGATCGGGAAAATCCCCGTCTTGGCGAAGTAAGCTTCCTCTTCTTTTTTGTAATTGTTAAACAGCCGTCCCACGCGCGGATCCTTTTGAAGGATCGGTTCGATGATATCTGGATGAAGAACTGCATCGAGTTCTCCTTCCGCCAGCATTGTCTCAACCGATTTATTGTCCGGAAGACGTGTCAGCTTCAGATCAGTCGGCGGCGTGAACGCAACATCCTCGTCCAGTTCCGCGAACCATTCGATCGACTTGTGCGGAACTCCATACTCGTGCTCCAGAATGCCACGCAACCAAAGGATCGCCGAGACGAGATAAAACTTCACGCCAACCTTTTTTCCGATCAGGTCGGCCGGCTTCGTGATCTTCTTCGAGGTATTGATAAAAATAAAGCCATGACGGAACCGGCGATGAAGAAACACGGGCAGAGCACGGAACGGTAAACCGCGGTCGCGCGCAACGAGGTAAGACGACGACGAGCATTCGGCAACGTCGTACTCGCTGTTGCGTAAAAACCGCCAATGACGAGTTGCGGAATCTGCACCCGTCAATATCGTTAGTTCGATTCCATCCGGCTGAACCGAGCCGTCCTTGAGCGGGCGGATGATCTCGTAATCACCACACGCAAGTGTAAGTTCTAGTTTCTTTGTCATCTATTTCTCGATGTCGATAGAGTGACGCGCACTATTCACGAGCTTGAAAAGAGCTTCAGGAGTAATCGGCGTTTGTGAAATACGAACGCCGAACGGCGAAAGGGCATCCTCGACGGCGGAGATAATTGCGGCCGCGACAGGAATGGTCCCGGTTTCACCAACCCCTTTGACGCCGATTGGGTTTATAGGTGATGGGGTCTCACGGAAAATCGTTTCGAGGGTTGGCAGCTCGGTTGCGGTCACGAGCAGATATTCTTGAAAGGTAGTTGTCACCGGCTGTGCCGCATCGTCGTAGCCCATCAATTCATAAAGCGCGTTGCCGACGCCATGAACAATGCCTCCCTGCACCTGACCCTTGACGATCATCGGATTGATCATTCGTCCGGAGTCATTAAGCGCTACGTACCGTTTCAACTCGACTTGCCCCAGTTCTGGGATGACCTCAACTTCGGCGACATGACAGGCATTGGCGTAGGCCAGAGCATCAGTCCGCCAGTTCATGGTCAATTCAAGACCGGGGTCCGTGCCGGCAGGAAATGCATAACCTGGCGCACCACGAAGCGTGCGCGAAATTTCGGCGAGGCTTATCGATCGGTTGCCGTTGCGAACCCACACGTGAGCGTCTCTCAGCTCCAATTCCTCTGGTGGCACGTCAAGAATGGCGCTCGCGGCAGCCAGCGCTTTGGCGGCCACTGCCTTTGCAGCGAGATGCACAGACGAACCTGCAGTGACCAGTTGCCGGCTTGCGAAGCCTCCCAACCCTAGAGGTGTCTTTGACGTGTCCCCCGCGATGACCGTTACGTCTTCGGGTGCGATCGACAGGCTGTCAGCGCAAATCTGGGCCAGTGCCGTTTCTAACCCCTGACCCATCTCCGTCGCGCCGGTGTAGACGCTAACTTTGCCATCCGGGCCGACGCGAACAACCCCACTTTCAAACGGGCCGCGCCCGGTGCCCTTTACGGCATTGGCCATGCCAATACCGATGTAGCGGCCTCCTTCCAGCGCCTGTCTTTGCCGGAGTGGAAAGTCGTCCCATCCTGCCGCCGCTAGGACCTCTGCCTGCGAAGCCAGATAGTCGCCGCTATCATAAACCATAGCCGCGCCAGATCTGGCCTGAAGCTTTTTTGTGTAAGGCATTCTGTCAGGCGGAATCAAATTCCGTCGACGAACCTCCGCGCGGTCGAGTCCCAGCTTAACCGCGATGAGGTCCATGATCCGCTCCATCGCGAACGCGGCTTGCGGATAGCCGGCGCCGCGCACGGATGAAACCGGCACTTTATTCGTATGAACGACCGCTACATCCATGCTGTAAGCCGGGAGGATGTAGGGTCCACTCATCGCGGTCGCAGAATTGTACGGCAGATTGACCGGCTTTGGCGCATACGCGCCCTGATCGTGTACGAGCTTGCCGCGAACGCCAAGCAAACGCGCGTCGGAATCAACCGCGACCTCGACGGTCCAATATTGATCGCGTTCCTGAATGGATGAGATGAAGGTCTCGCGCCGATCTTCGACCCATTTGAGATTGCGTTGGAGCAGGCGTGCCGCCGCCGGAATGGCTACTTCTTCCGGATATAGGCAATATTTAGGACCAAACCCGCCACCGACGTCCGGAGTGATAATTCGAAGCTGATTCTGATCAAGGCCGAGCATCGTCTGCAGCATGTAATAGAGATCATGCGGCATCTGGGTCGACGACCACACGCAAAGTTCAGATCCTGGACGGACTTCGGCGAGGACTTCCACGCCCCTCCATAGAATGTCCGCAGCCGCGATGTTGCCAGAGTTGGTCAGAGAAAGCGTGGGGCGCCCTGCTGAAAGCCTCCGCCACGTCGCCAAAGCTTACGTTGAAGGAGTTGAGCAAATTGGTCTTGAGCTCGGTACGAACGACGGGCGATTCAGACGACAGTGCGTCGCGGGCGTCGCGAACGACAGCCAATGGAGTGAAGTCGATCTGTACCTGACTTGCCGCATCCTCAGCGACATAACGTGATTCAGCGACAACGAGCGCAATCGGTTCACCAACATAGGCAACTTCCTTATTCGACAAGACGAAAGGAGTGCTGTTGTTCTGCTCTGAGGTCGGGCTGGCGCCGAGGGGCATGCGCCCAGACGTCAACATTGGCAGCAGATCTTCGAGTGTTAAGATCGCATGAACGCCGGGTATCGGCCGAGCATCCTCAACAACGATATGTTCGATACGCGCATGTGCGATTGGACTACGAACAAATGCGCAATGTAATAGGTTGGCCACAGGAATATCGTCGAGATACTGCCCCTGGCCTAAGAGAAGCTTTCGGTCTTCCAGGCGCGGGATCGAACGTCCCATCGATGGTCTTGTGACCGCGCGTAGCTCTTTCACTATCTGATCGGTCATCGCGGCGCACCCTCGAGCCCCGGCGACCCGGTGAGGCGCAAGACCGCTTCCACTATGCTTTGATAGCCCGTGCAGCGACAAATATTCCCAGAGATGGCTTCACGGATTTCTGCTTCAGACGGACGTGGATTCTCGCGCAGGAATTCGACGATCGTCATCAGCATGCCCGGCGTGCAATAGCCGCACTGCAAGCCATGCGCATCTCGAAACGCCTGCTGAAGTGGATGCAAGGAGCCGTCCGCGGCGGCAAGACCTTCCACCGTCTCGACAACTGCTCCGTCCACCTGAACCGCCAGCATCAAGCAGCTTCGGACGCTAGCGCCGTCGACCAACACCGTACAGGCCCCGCAGACACCATGCTCACAGCCGAGATGTGTCCCGGTCAGCCGCAAGGTCTGCCTGAGGAAATCAGCAAGCGTCGTGCGACCCTCCGAGGATCCATGATAGGCACGACCATTAATCAATATTTCTATCTCATGCATTGCGCGCGCACCGCTCAAGCCAGAGGTGGTCCAAGAGCTGAGTGAAGGCTGCGTCGAAGCATCGTTCGCGCCACACTCAGTCGATATTCAGTTCCACCATGAAAGTCGCCGACAAGCTCGAGGCCACTACACCCGTCGATAACCGCTTCGACGGCGTCCGCTGAGCCTGAGGTCCCAATCAGCAATGTTTCGCCGGCCGTGTACCGTTGAGGCACCGAACCAATGCCCCCAATTGCGATGGCAACGCGTTCGATTTCACTTTGAGAGCCGCGCTCCATTTGCACTGCTGCTGAAGCAATAGCGAAATCACCATGACGCCGCGCGAATTCATGAAATCCAAAGGTATGGGTTGCATGCCATCTCGGAAATTCCACCGCAGTAACGATCTCGTCAGGTCCAATACCGGGCGTCATAAAGCCTGCGACGAATTGATCGGCTGAGATCCGCCTTGTGCCATTGGGGCCGCTGGCTTCGACGGTAGCGTCAAGTAACAGAGCAAGCAGCGGCAGCTCGGATGCAGGATCGAGGTGGCACAGGCTCCCTCCAATCGTCCCGCGATTACGTGTTTGCCGATGGCCGACCAAACGTAAGGCTGCCCGGAAAATCGGTAGAGCTTCGAATAAGTCGTCGTTAAGTTCGAGAGAGCGCTGCCGCGTCATCGCGCCGATCCGGATGCGGTCCGGCGATATATCGACGCCCGCCAGATCTAACAGATGGTTGATGTCAACCAACGCATCTGGGAGCACGTAGCGCAGATTCAGCATCGCCATGAGAGATTGGCCGCCGGCCAAAATCTTCGCGTTTTCGGTCCGCGCGAGAATGGCTACCGCCTCATCAAGAGTCGCTGGGCAAAAGTACGTGAAAGGCGGTGGCTTCATCGAGTTACCTACTTTCGTCGCTGTCATTCTTCATGCCAAAGCCATCACTGCAAACAAATAAATCAATTATATTTTTCTGTTTCTGCGATATATCGAACTAAAACGGATCTGAAGCTGTTCCCAATCGGACAGGACAAGTCCGACTCTCAGGTGCAGGCATTAGCTCTTCTGCTTTGCCAAATTGATGTTGATGTTTTTTTCCTGCGTGAAGCAGAGTAGCTCTTCCATGCACTCTTCTCGACCAATGCCTGACTGCTTGTATCCGCCGAACGGCGCTCCGACGAAGTGCTTGCTGACGTCGTTGATCCAGACGTAGCCAGCCTCCACGGCCATTGCCGCGCGATGCGCAGTGACAAGATCCTGAGTCCAGATCGACGCCGTTAGGCCGTATTCCACTGAATTGACCTGCTCGATCATCGACGCTTCGTCGTTCCACTTAACAATGCCGACCACCGGACCGAAAATTTCTTCGCGGAAAATTCTCATGTCCGGCGTGACATCGGCAAAAATAGTTGGTTCGACAAAGAGACCTTTTTCCAACTCCGGCTCGGCCGAGCGCCTGCCGCCATTGATTAGGCGCGCGCCTTCATCCTTGGCCGACCGGATGTAGCTTAGTACTTTGTCGTACTGAGCCTTATTGATAATCGATCCCATCGTGGTGGCCGGCTCCGTTGGGATGCCCGGCTTGTAACGTTGTACTTTTGATTTCACGCGTTCCAGCACCGCGTCGTAGATTCTCTCATGGATGAAGGCGCGGCTTGTCGAGCCGCAAGACTGTCCGCACCAGGTGAAATTCATACCATCGACAAGACCAGCGGCAACAGCATCTGGATCGGCGTCTCCATAGGCAATCAAGGCGTTCTTGCCGCCAAGTTCGAGCAGCAATCCCTTAAGCGTGTCCGCAGCGGCGCGCATCACGGCTCTTCCGGTCGGGACGCTGCCGACCAGCCCGACCTTCGCCACAGAGGATGCGCCGCCAAAGCAGCACCGGCATCCCGCCCGCCTGGAACAAGATTGAAGACACCAGGCGGCAGAATATCCCCGATCAATTCCGCCAGACGCAAGGACGACATGGATGCCTGCTCCGGCGGCTTCATGACGACGGTATTGCCGGCCGCGAGTGGCGCACCGATTTTGCCGGCAATGAACATGAAGGGATGATTGAAGGGGACGATGCGTCCCACGACGCCAAGCGGCTCGCGGATCGAGAAATTCAGTCGGTCAGGACCCATCGGAATCGAGGCCCCTTTCATCTCAGTCACGAGCCCAGCGAAAAATTCGATTTGCGTAGCGGCGAACTCCGCGTCCCGAACCATGGGGGTGACCGGATTTCCGCAATCCGCGGAATCGATCATCGCGAGCTCGTAGGCATTGTCACGCAATACTTGCGCTATCTTCTTCATCAGCTTAGCCCGATCGAGCGGCAATACGTGGCGCCACTCCTTGAAAGCCTTATGAGCGGCCTTCACTGCGGCGTCGACGTCTTCGGCACCGCCGTCCGAAACCTTACCAAGACTCTCGCCGGTGGCTGGATTGACCGTCTCAAAATAGCGGTTCGCGAGCGGCGGGTGCCACGCGCCCCCGTAATAGATGTCCCGCTGTTTCGGTAAGCTCAGCTTCGTGGCGGCGAGGCTATTTGGCGCGGCGTGCTTATTCATCGGATATGCTCCTTAACCATTTTATTTCTTGAGAGCAGACGAGATCTTCCCGAACTGCCTGCGAACTGGGGATGCCTCAGATCGGCACTCCCTTGCTGACTTTGCGATCTTGAAAAAGCATCCACTCGGCGGCGAACGGCACAAACCACGGATAGCCCTGGTGCCAGAACCGTGTTTCCAGTTTGATGCTGTCGAATATTGTCGACGCTTCAGGTTTGCCGGCGACGCGCAAACCGATCTTGTGGCCGAGATAGGTCCCCATCGAGATGCCGGTGAAGCTATAGCCAATGGCGTAATGCACGCCGTCATGGACCCCTATGCCGGGAAAGATTTTGAACGTACCCGCGCCTTTCCCAGTCCAAAGGTGAGAGATACGCGTCGATGCAAGAGAAGGAATGCGTGCGGTCAAGAGTTGATGCAGCGTTTTCGCAAACCGCGGCACGCTCGTGACGATCGTCCCCGCCCTGCCACCAACGATGAGCCGCGTCAGATCGGGCGACGGACGCAGAAAGAACGGATTTTCAGCCTTTTCCTGGAACCCGCGCAGGGTCGGCAACAACTCGCGGACGCGCTCTTCGCCGATAGGCTCTGTCGCCATAATGTAGGCCGGGAACGGAAATACACGCCGCTGAAGATAGCGTGTGAGCCTCCCAGTATAGCCATTAGTAGCGACGATCACGTCGCGCACCTTGACCGTGCCGCGCTTCGTGACGACCTTGAATTCGTTACCATCACGGGAAATATTCAAGACCGGCATGCCGCCGATAGCTGTACCGCCGGCTTCCCGCACACGCGAGAGCAGACCGAGTTGGTAAAGCCCCGGGTGAATCGAAGCGACGTCAGGGATGACGGTGCCTCCAAAGTAATTTCCAAAGCCGACCTCCTGCCCTTGGGCCTCGCGAGACACCATGTAGTCCTGGCCGGGGACGTATTTCTGCCGGAGCTCAAGCTCACGCGCCGCCTCGTCATATTGCGTTGGACCAATAAACGCCGTGAAGCGACCGCGGCGCGCAAGATGGCATTTAATCCCTTGGCTTTCGACTAGGTTATACGCGAATTTAAATGCGTCATTGACCTCGCGGTAGACGCATGTGGCAAAATCAATGCCACGCGTTTTTTCGAGCTCGGAGAAGTTGTGCCGAAAGGTGCGGCCCATTGCGCCGGCGTTGCGCGAGCTCGCTCCAAAGCCGAGAGTTTCCCCGTCGAGAACCAGCACCTGGCGTCCCGCTTGCAGCAGGGTCAAGGATGCAGACAAGCCGGTATAGCCTGAGCCGACCACAAGCACATCGACGCGCGGCGGCAGGGGAGCGGGCTCGGCCGGCGGCCGCGGCGCTTCCTCCCACCAATAAGGTGTCGTCTTGAAGTCCGGCATTAGAATCGATTCACCGCTGGTCACGACGTTTCATCCTTTTGTTGAAAGCCACGAGAGCCGATGAATAGCCTCTTATGCGATCTTCAGTCAGTTTCTTGTCTGCGAGATCGCAGAGGCAGCTCACACTCTTGCGGTTTCACCCTTCTCTTATTTTTTCTCTCGCTTACTTCGGATCTCCGCGATGCTTTCGTTGCCGATGAACCAGTCTTCCGCGCCGTAGTCATGAAATAAGACATTCGTCGACGCGGGCGGCACGCCAGCAACCTGGTCCAGGACCTCCACGATCTTTCTCGCCACATCAGCCTTCAGCTTATTGTCGCGACCTTTGACCCATTCGATCGTTACGTTCGGCATGAATTCTCCCTTGTGTCGTCGTTACGTGCACCAAACTGGTTTTGTCCGGCTTTCGCTAAGTATTCACCGCCGGAATCGCCAAGGAACCATCGGGTTGAGACGCCTATTCCGGATAAACGGCGATGGCTTCGATTTCGATCAGTGCTCCGGCCTGGGCGAGCGCCGACACAAAGACCAACGTCATCGCCGGTGGATTGGGAAGTAAGAATTCCTGCCGCACGGCGCGAATACCAGCAAGATTGCTCTCGCCGACGACGAACATGGTGATCTTGACCAGATGCTCGGGGCCGAGACCTAAAGCGCGTAACACCGTCAGCATGTTCCCCCACGCCTGTCGATATTGCGCGGCGATGTCGTTGGGACCGACCAACTTTCCAGCCTTATCGCGCGGCAGCTGACCAGAAATGAAAAGCTGCCTGCCGCCGGCGGAGACCGCGTGCGAGTAAACACCGGCCGGAGGTGGACCTAGGTCTTTCGGATTATTGTGTTCGATTGTCATGGGTTACCTGCTCTCCATTTTAATGATCGGCGCACGCTTTCGGGCATCGCAGCAGACGGGCGGCGCGCCTCATGCCGGTTCAAGCGATTCTGTATCCTGACAAGGCTAAAATTAATGGTCGCCGAAACTGTGAAAATCAGGATCGTGACGGCGTACACCGCGGGGATCTTGAATTTGTCGGCGTCATGGATGAGGCGATAGCCAAGCCCGGCATCGGAATACATGATCTCGGCGGACAATACGCCAATGATCGCCATCGCAATGCCGAGCCGCAATCCGGTAAGCAACGGATTGCTCACGGCAGGGAGGTAGATCTTCGTCAGCATCTGCCAGCGCGATAGGTCGAAGCCCTTTCCGACTCGCACCAGCACCGGTGGAATCTGCAGGATGCCGCTCGTGGCGCTCAGAACGACAGGAAAAAAGGTTGAAAGCGCGGCTTTCGCCATCTTCGATTCGATGCCGAGCCCAAAAATCAAAAATAGAATTGGGAGAAAAATGATTTTTGGCGTGCCGCCGATGGCGATGATGTAAGGCTCGATCATCCGCCGGATATATGAATTGGTCCCGAGCATCAATGCGAAGAGCAATGCGATGATGGCCCCCGCAAAGAAGCCGACGCTGGTCTCCAGCATTGTGATGCCGAGGTCCCAATAGAAAGTTTTATCGAGTAGCTGTTCAACCAATGCCTGAAACACCACCAATATGGGAGGCACCACGCCGCTATAGACCAAACCCGAATGCGCGAGCCCTTCCCAGAGCCCCATCAGTACGACAACGGTGATTACTTTGATCCAGAAAACACGATGAGCGAATGTCATGTGGGACGCACCCAACGTTCGATCCGACCGATTAGCCAGTTAAACAGGATGCTGATGGCCGCGACGGCGATGATTGCAGTGTATGTTCCAGAAATGTCGAAGCGAAAATAACGGTCGGCCACGATGCGGCCCAAACCGCCGACATCGACAAGGTACTCGATGGCGATGATGTTGATCAGCGTGTAGATCAAGGCCAGACGAAACCCGGTGAAAATGCTCGGCGCGGCCGCCGGGACCATGATCTTCCAGAAATTTTGCCAGGGCGTGACGCCAACACTAAGTCCAACATTGACCAGGATCGGCGGCACACCCCGGAAACCTAGCTCAACTTGAATGATCAGCGGAATGACGCCGGGCAGAAACCCCATGACGATTAACGTCAGCTCATTGCGCCCGAAAATAACGAGGAATAGCGGATAGAGAAGGAAGATGGGCGCAGCGACGAGCGCGGCGAGCCATCCGGAATAGGCTTGCGCAAAGTCGCGTCGCCGAAACAGAAAATAACCCATTGGAAACGCAACCAGCAGCTCGAGCATCATCGCGACTGCGGTCATACCGAAGGTAATGAGAAAGCCATCGATCAGATCGGCGCGGTTCTGAAGCGTGATCAATCCCGCGAAAGCGTCGCTTGGGCGAGCCACAACGGAGCGCGAGATGACGTCCGTGCGGACAAAAAGCTCGACTAGCGCCAGCAGCACGACGAGTGCGAGCAGCCCCATCACCTGCGGCGGAATAATTCGCGGTAACCCCACTCCCTGAACCCTGTTGAAAGCCATGAGACCCTTATGCACCCGAAAGCCAGTCGAAGGCGGCGCCCCGCGTAGGGTCGATCAACACGTCAACGACATACGGCTTTCCATTTCGCACCGCCTTGAGGCCGCGCTCCAGGGCCGCGAGCAGATCGCTTGCTTTCTCGATAGGACCTTCAGACGCTGCGCCGTAATCGCGCGCAAGACCGGCGAGATCGACCGGCGGATCGTCGATGCGCTGGCCGATCCAGCGATTTGCAGCCGGCCGCTTGCGTTCCTTCGCCACCAACTCCTGCTGAATTTCATCCGTAAAATACGAACGGTTGTTCCCGACCACGATCAGGACCGGAATTTGGTAATGCGCGGCGGTCCACATGGCCGACGCCGAGCCGATGAACTCGCCATCGCCCATGATGCCGACGGCGAGACGGTCGCTACCGGCGTCTTGCAACGCAAGAGCCGCACCCACCGCCATGCCGGGACCGGAGCCGACGCCACCGCCACCGTCATAACCGAGATAATCCAACGGTTGATAAAGGTGATAGGCGCCGGCTGGCCAGTTCAGTGGCAGCCGCGTGAGGCACAATTTGTGCTCGTTGCGAAGGTAGGCAAACGCGTTACCGATATCGGTCAACGTCGGCAATTCATCGGTGAAATTGGGCATTGGCGCTTTTGGCGCCACCAGCTTCGGCGAAAGCTTTGCCTGACGACGATACTCGCTTTCCAGCCGTACCAGGAGCGGCGCGACAATCGCGTCGGGCGGCACACCTATGTTAAGATCGACCGCTGCCAAACGCTGGTGATCTCCGCTGTAGCCGTTATGCACTTGGGCATCGACTGAAACCTGAATGATTTTCACGCCAGCGACTGACCTGCCGCGTGCTTGGATCATGCAATCCTGCAGATCCGGCCAGTCAAGGCTCAGCACGACATCCGATTCGGCAAGGATGTTCTTATCGGCGGGAGACAAGAAAAGATCGTGCGGGCCGCCATGCAAAGGATGCGCAGTCGGGAATGAAGCACCGGAACGCATATCGGTTAGTACCCGTGCGTTCAAAAGTTCGGCCAAGCGAATACGTGCATCCCAATCGGCCATCTTTGCCGAAACGCGGCCCAGCATGATCACCGGATGCTTGGCGGTGTGGAGCCACGCCGCGGCCTGGCTCAAGGCGGCCTCAGATGGCGCGCCCGGCAACGGCGGTGTGAAACGTGCCACATCAGGAATCATGATTTCATTCTCGAGCGCGTCTTCCTGGAGCCGGCGGTCGAGGTTTACGTAAGAGGGACCATTGGGCGCGGTACAAGCGGCCTGATAAGCACGCAGCATGCTATCCACTGCAGCTTGCGGTGACGCGGGCTGTTCGTCCCACTTGACATAGTGACGGACGAGCGCGCCCTGATCGCGGAAGGTATGAGCCCAATCGATCCAGTTCCGACGTACCGCAGAATCCACAGCGCCGGTCGCGCCGAGCATCAGAATGGGTGCCCGGTCGCACCAGGCGTTGAAGACCGACATCAGTCCGCACATCAGCCCGACATTGCTGTGCACAACGACGGCCATCGGCTCGCCGTTCACTTTGGCATAGCCATGTGCGATGGCCACGACACTCTGCTCGTGCAGCGCCAACATCAGCTTGGGACTATCGTTGCCGAGATAATTGACGAGGCTGTCGTGCAGACCGCGGAAGCTCGATCCCGGATTGACGCAGACGTACTTGATACCGAGACGCCGCAGCATCTCGGCCACGACGTCACTGCCCCAACCCATGAACGTGTTTTGGGTCGGCTGCACAGCATCCGGCTTCATACGTCCTCCTGCTCTTCAGTGCTCAGCCGGCTTTGAGCCGCTCGGCCTCGCTCATGCCTCTGCTGGCCTCCTCGCGAAGATCGTTCCAGATCAAGCCGACCAACTCGCCAAAACGCGCGCTGCTGACTATCTCGGAGGTACGTGGCCGCGGCAGATCGATATCGACGATGCGCTTCACGCGACCGGGCCGGTAAGTCATCACGATCACACGATCGCTGAGCTGAACCGCCTCGGTGATGTTGTGCGTAATGAGCAGCGCAGTTTGTTCGAGCTGTTGATGAATTTGCAGCACCTTGTCTCCCAACAGAAGACGCGTCTGTTCGTCCAGCCCGGCGAAGGGTTCATCCATCAAAAGGATTTGCGGATCACAAGCGAGGGTGCGCGCGATCGCGATACGTTGACGCATGCCGCCCGACATCTCGGAGGGATAATTGTTTTCGAAGCCAGTCAGGCCAACGAGTCTGATCAACTCACGCGCACGATCTTCACGCTCATTCTTCGGCAGTCCGGACACTTCGAGCGGAAAGGCCACGTTGTGCAGCGTGGTGCGCCAGGGAAAGGTCGACTCCTCTTGAAAAACCATGCCAATCGAGCGGCGCGCTACCTTGGCTTGGCCGTCCAAGAGGAGCGTGCCTTCATAGCCGCCCACGAAGCCGCCAATAACGTTGAACAAGGTTGACTTTCCACAGCCGCTCGGTCCAATCACTGAGATGAATTCACGCGGCCGCACATCAAACGAAATGCCGTCGATCGCCGTCAGTGCGCCGTAGCGTTTGGTGACTTTCTCAAGGCTTAAACTATGACCAGTCATGCGAGCGCCTACAAACGGACCAAAAATGACCACGGCTAAATCGTGGGGAAGTCCGTAAAATAGTAAGACTATGACGTTCTAGGATGCAAGCGTAAAGCCGTTTGCTCATCGAACAAATTTGCGGTATTTAGTTCGTACCATGAACTATAATTTGAGGTTAGGTTGGCTCAGATGCATCATCGCCCGGTGATCCGTGTCCTTTTGGGGGCTATCTGGCTGACCCTGGCCGCTCGATCGTGCATACTGAGGTCGCGAGAATTCGAATGGCGATGACCCTCTGGAAATCTCTCCTGAACAGTTGCCAAAGATTGATTGCGATCTCCGGTATTCTCGCGGTGGCACGCAGCTCGAAGTCGTCAGCGCTCCAACTTGCTCACTCTAGGTATTACAGTGGATGTGCGGCGTGCGAGAACGAGGCGGCTGGAATTTACTAAGAGGACCCCCGGATGGCGGTTGAGATCACCGAAGACCAAATTCGACCGTTGCTTGAACTCGATGAAGTGCGCAACGCGGTAGACGAGGCTTTGCGGCTTTATTCTCAAGGCAAAGCTGATCAGCCGGTGCGCACGATGGTCTCCGTGAAGGACCATGGCGGCTTTCTTGGCGTTACGCCCAGCTATGCCGGTGCTCTCGGGCTCAAGATCATCACCTTTTATCCCGACAGCCAGGAAAACAGCCGGCCCTTTACCGGCGTAATCATGTTTGATCCGCGCAATGGAAAATTGCGCGCAACACTTGAAGGTTCGCTCCTGTCTTCGGTCCGGACAGCCGCCGTTTCTGCGTCGGCCGTGAATTTGCTGGCACGTAAAAATGCATCGACCTTAGCCATGATCGGTGCGGGAGCCTTGGCACAGACCCATCTCCCTGCTTTCCAGCGCGTAAGGAACATTAAGGACGTGCGCGTCTTCAGTAAAAAAGGTGGGCCGGAATTCGCTGAGAAACATGGGATCACTCTCGCGACATCCGCCAGACAGGCCATCGAAGGCGCAGACATCGTGTTGACAGCGACCGATTCACAGACCCCGGTGCTGGAAGGCTCAGGGCTGGCAGCAGGCGCAATGATCTGTTCCGTTGGGGCTCCTCGGCCCTCAATGCGTGAACTCGACGACGAAACCATCACACGCGCGAAGATGCATATCTACGTGGACTCGCGCGCGGCCGCTCTCAAGGAATCCGGCGACGTTATCAAGGCGGGCCACGTCCAGGCTGAACTGGGCGAACTTTTGAATGGCACCCATCCTGGAAGGCAATCCGACGACGACATCATAATCTTCAAATCGATGGGGATGGCAGTCCAGGATATCGCGGCCGCCGATCTAGTGTGTCGCAAACTCGGAGTTTAGCTTTGACGGCAACCGCGTCGAATACTACGCTTTTCGATAAGCCGTATAGACGCATCAACTTACTGAGGAGTTTGACATGAAGATCTCACAAGGTGATGAACGTCCAGTCGTCCGCGCGCTGGAATTTCGCGCAGGAACCACGCATCTTCGGCAACTGTTAGACGGCAATGCGGGCACGCGTGGAAACTTTACACTCGGAATTTGGAGGTCAGAGGGCGATTTCTTCTCCCCTCGCCATCGACATAATTTCGAGCAATTTCGTTTCGTTCTGGATGGCGAACTGAATTACAACCGGAACGGTAAGTTGACCAAAGGCATGCTCGGTTATTTTCCCGAGGGCGTGATGTACGGTCCGCAATCGCAGGATCCGGAAAAATTCTCGCTCGCCCTGATCCTCCAGTTCGGCGGCACCAGCGGAAACGGCTTCCTGACGCAGCCTGAAGTCGACGCAGCGGAAGCGGAGCTCAAGAAGGTCGGGGAATTCAAGAAAGGCGTATTTCGCCGGACCTCGGGAGAGGGAAAGAAAAACACCGACGGGATGCAGGCGATCTGGGAGCACATTAACGGCCGCCCAATGGTTTATCCGAAGCCTCGGATCGTTAATCCGGCCTTCATGGACCCGGGCAACTATGAGTGGACCAAAGTGGAAGGCGCTTCAAACGTGTCCGAAAAGCTGTTCGCGGTGTTCTCCGAACGCGGCGCCGAGACGCGCGCCCTCAAGTTCGACGCGGGCGCACGTCATGTGCTCCGTGGTCGCGCCGTCTATTACACGGTCTCCGGCAAAGGCAAAGCAGGGAACGAACCACTTCGCCCCATGACCACCTTCTATCTTGATGCAGCTGAGTTCGACCGAAGTCTCGGCTTCGGAGACAGTGGAGATTTTGCAACTCGGCATGCCAAAGCTCAGTGGCAAAACGGCCTCAATCGGCCAAGCCGCCGCTTAATCAAAGGCAATGCGTTATACGAAAAAGGGGCGCCTCAGCAGCGCCCCTTTATTGCTTGGGCAGTAATCGCTGCCAACTATTTAGCGCTCGTATAGACGATGTCCATGAGGTCCTTAACCTGATCTGCCGTCAGCGGCGCGCTAATGAACTTTGCATCAATGGATTGCTTGACGACGTCGGCCCAGCCAATCAGCGGACCGAAGGCCAAAGTTGAACGCTTATAGAAGGTTAGTCCTTTGGCCGCCGTCGCCGCATCGATCTTATTCAGAGCGGCATAGGCCTTGGACGACTCATCGGTGTGCGCGTAGGCCCAATTGATGCAGCCATCAAGAACTTGCATAAATTTGGCCAAAACGGCGCCCCGCTTCTGAGCGAAATCGGCGCTGGCGATAATGACACGCCCAGAAATATCTTTTTGCGACTTCACGTCATCGCCCGAGAATAAGACACGGATTTCGCCCTTATTCACCAGGTCAAGCTGGTTCGGCACGATCGAATAGCCGACATCGATCTGCTTGGTCATGACCATCGTTAAGGTCGCGTCCATGGCGCCGGTCGCAACGGCTTTGAAGTCGATATTGCGTTCGGCCTTCAGGCCGAGCAAAACGCCTTCGCTGGCCCCGCCGGGCCGTGGATAGGCAACCGATTTGCCTTTCAGATCGTCAATCGAATTCAGCGGGCTATCGGCTTTGACATAAAAATAGGTGTCGTTGCCCCCGATGAACTCAGAGCTGACGATCTTGATCTTGGCGCCCTGCGTATAGGCCGCAAGAACGGCGTTTGTGCCTGGCGAATATCCGATGTCCATGCCGCCCGCCGTGACGGCTTGAACGTTTTCCGAACCACCTCGTGTGGAAACAATCTCGACGTCGAGACCGGCTTTAGCGAATTCGCCGCGCTCCTTGCAGAAGGTTGGCTGCGATGTGTCCCAAAGACCGAGGAAGGTGGTCGCGACCTTCACCTTTTCCATGGGTTGCGACTGGGCCGATGATTGCCCAATTGCGATGAAGGCCAGTGCAGAGATAAGCGGATAGCGGAAATATCGCATGTTCTTCCCTCCAATTTTTTGACGCCAGCATGATCAGCATGGCAAGACCATAGGCCATAAGCAATATAGCACACGAAATATGTTAGGACATCGAACTAACCTAAACCGCGCATCATTGCGCCCCTGGAAGGCTGATTGGATGGGCGGTAGCGTTGGGCGCCCATAGTTAGGATTTATAACTTTCAAATGCAGGGCGGGAACTGTACAACCGCCAGGCCACCGCGGTTCTCAAATTCGGATAAGGATCCCAGCATGAGTTCGATTCGGATTCCCCAAAAGAAAACAAATATTTTGCAGGCGCCGGCGTTTGAACAAGTGGGCTATCTCTGTCGTCGGATCATGCAAGCCTCGTATCGGGACCTTCAGAAAACTCTTCCCGAACTGGACGTTACGATCGGGCAATTGGGTACTATGATCCTGATCGCCTGCAATCCCGGCATCACGCCGACCGAGATATGCAAGGCGCAAGGCCAAGAAAAGCCGACCATCACGGCTTCACTAGATGCACTCGTTCGCAAGAAGCTGGTCAGCCGCGAACCGTCGAAATCAGACCGTCGTTCTGTGTCGCTGCGTCTCACGGCAAAGGGGGCAACCTTTTACAGCCGGACTCTTCCCCGCGTGAGAAAAGTCGACCGAAGGCTCACCAGAACTCTCAGCGACAGCGAGCGTCGCCTTCTGATCGATCTGTTGATGCGTATCTATCTCAATGAGTGCGTTGAACCTGAAGCGATCACGGGAGCGCCGACCGTGCGCCTGAAGGCTGTCGGTCAGACGGGTACTTCAAACGAGGGGGCCAAGTCAGCAAGGCCAAAGATCCGTGGCACTACCCATTTGGCCGTTCTCCGGCAGCTGAGCGAGCTTGAGCGATCGAGCGCTGATCTTCGAAAGGTAGTGACAGCCCTTTCAAGTCGATAGATCACCCCTTCATCTCTTCCTTGATCCTTCCCTCCAGGTAGGAAAGTTAACTGAGGAATATGAAGGTTGGCCACGCGAGCTTCAGGGGGCTGCGGCTGATCTGACTACTGCCTCACCAGCATCATCTGGTCGGCGGTTTCTGGCAGCCGGCGCCAGCTGGCATTGTCGAGGGCCTCGAAGCGCCAGGGATTGCCGCGCGCTGGCACCAGCATCAATTCGTCGCGGTCGATGCGCCAGGCGCCGAAATTGAGCCGCGTGATCGAAGCGTCGCAGCCGGGCTGCACGATCAGCGTCTGCGCGTCGCCGGCCGGCGTGGTGGCGAGCGTGAGCCGGCACAAGGTCGCGCCGTTCGCGCGCATGATCGCCCAGTTGCCGGCGACTTCACCCGGTGGCTTCGGCGGCGGGCCGGCGGCGGCGGCGTTCTGCAGGAACAAGACGCCCAAGCCCGGCGTCGGCGCCTCGTAAATGTCGTCCTCGACCTCACTGAACTCGATCAGTGTCTTGCGCTGCGCGTCGATGAGCCGCAGCAGATCGTTGTCGGGGAAAACCCATCCCGCCACGTCGGCGATAATGGGAAACAAGGTGACGCAGTTCTTGTCGAACTCGACCTTGAAGCCGACGGACGTCGGATCGCTTTTGAAAGTCGCGGTGCAGATCTTATCGCGGTCGGCATTGGAAAATTCCCAGGTGCCGATGATTGCCTTGGCGGAATCGCTCAATGTCGGCGGGCCTTGCGCAAACGCCGCACCGCCCACGACGAGGGCAAAACCAACCAAGGTCGGGCGAAACATCATGCGCGTTTCGGCGGATAGGGCGTTTCCTGAACAGGCGTGAGCGGCGGCTTGCCGGCGGCCCAGGCCAAAATATTGTCGACCAGAAGCTGGTCCATCGCCGCCCGCGTCACCTCGGTCGAGGAACCGAGATGCGGGAACAACACAACATGGTCCATCGCCAGCAGTTCCTTGGGAACGTCCGGTTCCTTGACGAACACGTCGAGGCCGGCGGAGTAAATCGTGCGATCTTTAAGCGCCTCGATCAGCGCCGGCTCATCCACCACCGAGCCGCGCGCCATGTTGACGAGGATGCCGCGCGGCCCGAGCGCCTTGAGCACCTCGGCATTGATCAGGTTCTGCGTGGCGGCGCCGCCGGGCACGATCACCATCAGTGTGTCAACGTCGTGCGCCATCTCGAGGAGTTTCGAATAATATTTGTACGACACGTCCTGCTTGTTGCGCGAATGATAGACGACCGGCACGCCGAAGGCGTCGAGCCGCCGCGCAATTGCCCTGCCGATGCGGCCCATGCCGACCATGCCGACCGTGCGGTTGCGCAGCGTGGCTTTGGTCAGCGGGAATTGCGCCTGCGTCCATTTTCCGGCGCGCACATAACGCTCGGCCTGCGGAAATTCGCGCACGGTGCACAACAGCAGGCCAAGCGCGGTGTCGGCGACTTCTTCGTTGAGCACATCCGGTGTGTTCGTGACGATGATACCGTGCGCACCGGCCCATTTGGCGTCGATGTGATCGTAGCCGACACCGAAGCTCGACACTTGTTCGAGCTTGGGGAAGCGCGACAGGAATGCACCGTCAATCTTGTTATGGGTATAGGCCAGTGCCATGGCGCCGATCTTGCCGCCGATCGATTTGATGAAAGCATCCTGGTCCTTGGCTTCGAGCAGGTAATGCAAATTCACCTTCGGCTCCAGCCCTTTAACAAGAACCGGCTTCCGGCTTCCGATCAGCAGCACATTCGGCTTTTCGCCAGCCATTTTCACATCTCCTTCTTTACACCAAAGCAGTGACCGGCTTTTCGACGAAATTCCGGAAGGCCGCAAGCAACTCGGCGCCGAGCGCGCCGTCAACGACCCGGTGATCGCAGGATAGCGTGACCGCCATCTGGCTGACAAATTTTACCCCACCCTCCGCCGTTTCGACTGGCGCGCGCCGTGCCGCACCGATCGCCAGGATGGTCGCGTGCGGCGGGCGGATGATGGCGGAAAATTCGCGCACCCCATACATTCCAAGATTGGAAACGGCGCTCGCGCCGCCCTGATATTCGTTCGGCATGAGCTTCTTATTGCGGGCGCGCGCGGCGAGATCCTGCATCTCGGCCGATATGGCGGTGAGCGATTTGGCTTCGGCGCGGCGAATCACCGGCGTAATCAGCCCGCCGTCGAGCGCCACCGCAACGCCGATGTCCGAACGCTCAAAGCGTAAAATGCGGTCGCCGGCCCACACCGCGTTGGCGGCGGTAATGCGCTGCAGGGCCGCGGCCCAGAATTTGATGATGAAGTCGTTGAGCGACAGCTTGAACGCGGGTTGCCCATCCTTGCCTTTGGGCGCGGCCGCGTTTGCCTCCTCGCGCATGGCGATGAGACGACCGATATCGACGTCGGCGGTGAGATAGAAATGCGGGATGGCCTGCTTGGCCTCGACCAGACGCTTCGCGATGGTCGCGCGCATCGCATCGAGCGGCACTTCCTCGTAGGGCGTGTCGGCATAGAGCGCTTTCACCTGCGCCGCGCTGGCGCCGGTTGCGACGGCGGCTTGCGGCACCGGGCCCTCAACATCGCGGGCGACGATGCGGCCATGCGGGCCGGAGCCCGAAATGCGCGACAAATCGATGCCCCGCTCTCCGGCGAGTCTTCGCGCCAGTGGCGTCGTGACGGCACCGCCCGCGAGTGTCGCCGGCCCGAAATTGCGTTCGGGTGTCATCACGACCCGGAACGGATCACGCGCCGCAAATGGAGTGTATCGTTCGCGAGGGTTCAGCACCCATCCGCTCGTCTCCGCGAAAGCGGAGTTCAGTTCTTTAGGGGCTTCGATCTTTGGTCCCTGGCCCCCCGCTTTCGCGGGGGCGAACAGAGCTTGCGGTGCGCTCGGCAAAGCAGTGGCTGGCTTCGCTTGAGTTGGTTCGTTTGCCCCGGCGATCACCGCCACCACGGCGCCGACCTTGGCGACCTCGCCGACGCGGAAGCGGATGTCGGTGAGCGTACCGGCGAAAGTCGCCGGTACTTCCATCGAGGTCTTGTCGGTTTCGATCTCGAACAGGTTGTCGCCCGGCTTGACTGCGTCGCCGGCCGACTTGAACCACTTGACGATCGTGCCCTCGGCGACGGTCTCGCCGAGCTGCGGCATCAGGACGTCCACGTAAATTTCCTACCAACTCACCGACACGTATTGCGTCTCGAGAAATTCCTTCATGCCTTCCTGCGCGCCCTCGCGGCCGAGGCCGGACTGCTTGACGCCGCCGAACGGCGCCGCCGGATCAGACACCAGACCGCGGTTCAAGCCGATCATGCCGAAGTCGAGCTTCTCGGAGACGCGCATGCCGCGCGTGAGGTCCTTGGTGTAGAGATAGGCGACCAAGCCATATTCGGTATCGTTAGCGCGCTTGATCGCCTCGTCCTCGGTCTTGAAAGTTTGTATTGAGGCGACCGGCCCAAAGATTTCCTCGCTCAGCATCTTCGAATCGTTGGCCACGTTGGTGAGCACGGTCGCCGGATAAAAGAACCCCGGCCCATCCGGCAGTTTGCCGCCGGTCAAGACTTTGGCGCCCTTCTTCACCGCGTCGGCCACCAATTCGATCACCTTGTCGCGGCCGTCCTTGTTGACCAGCGGCCCGAGATTGACGCCCTCGTCGAGGCCGTTGCCCATCTTCAGCCCGCCCATCTTGGCGGTGAGTTTTTTCGCGAATTCATCATGCACCTTTTCGTGCACATAGAAGCGGTTGGCCGCGGTGCAGGCCTCGCCCATATTGCGCATCTTGGCGACCATGGCGCCATCGATTGCCGCGTCGATATCGGCATCCTCGAAGACGATGAACGGCGCGTTGCCGCCGAGCTCCATCGACGGCTTGAGTACCTGATCGGCGGCCTCATGCAGCAGCTTACGGCCGACTTCGGTCGAGCCGGTAAAGGAGACGACGCGCACGCGCGCGTCATGCAGCATGGTGCTCACCACCGGGCCGGAGCGGCGCGACGGCAATACGTTGACGACGCCGGCGGGAATGCCCGCCTCTTCCAGCACCGGCATCAGCGCCAGCATGGTGAGCGGCGTGTCGGACGCAGGCTTGAGCACCACCGGACAGCCGGCGGCAAGCGCCGGGCCGATCTTACGCGTGGCCATGGCAGCGGGGAAATTCCACGGCGTCACCAGCACGGCGACACCCGCGGGCTTGTGCTGGGCGACAATGCGGGCGCCGGACGCGGGGCCCATCGTGATGGTGCCGAGGTTGCGCACGGCTTCCTCGGCGTACCAGCGGAAGAATTCGGCGGCATAAGCCACCTCGCCGCGCGAATCGGGCAGCGCCTTGCCGTTTTCCAGCGTGATGAGTTTGGCAAAGCGCTCGGCGTCGCGCATGATCAATTCGTAACACTTGCGCAGGATTTCGGCGCGTTCGCGCGGCTTGCGTTTGGCCCAGCCTTCGAAGGCGTCCTGCGCCGCGTCTACCGCGGCCTTGGCGTCGTCCACCGTCGCGCTCGCCACCGACGCGATCTTGCGCTCGGTCGCCGGATCGATCACGTCGAAACGGCTGTTATCGGAAGACTGGCGCCACTTGCCGCCGATCCAAAGGTCCGTCGGAACATTGGCGAGAAGGTTTTCGTACATGACTAACTCCGTATCCCATGTCCCGGGCGCAGCGCAGCGCGTAGCGGTGCGCTGCAGAGCCGGGACCTTTTCAATCCGTTACGGTCCCGGATCAGCGGTGCACCGCATCCGGGACAAGAACTCATCAACTGTTCAGCGCCTTGTTCACCGTCTCCGCAATCCGCTGCGGCGTTGGCAACACCATGTCTTCCAAGATGTCGGCGGCCGGCAGCGGGATATGCGGGGTGGTGATGCGCACCGGCGGGCCATCGAGGTCGTAGAAGGCCTCGTCCGCCGCGATCGACATGATTTCCGCGCCCCATCCGCACAGCCGGGGATTCTCCTCAACCGTGAACAGCCGGTGCGTGCGTGCCAGCGAGCTGAGAATGGTCTGCGTATCGAGCGGCACCAGCGAGCGCACATCGATAACTTCGGCGTTGATGCCGTGTTCCGCCTTGAGTTTCTCGGCCGCCTCCAACGCGCGCGGCACCATCAGCGCCAGCGCCAGGATTGTCGCGTCCTTGCCGGGGCGCACGATTTTAGCGGTGCCGAGCTTGTCGACGATCTCGCCGTCGGGAACTTCGCCCTTGGTCGGATAAAGCGACTTGTGCTCGAGGAAGATGACCGGATCGGGATCGCGCACCGCCGCGGCCAGCAAGCCGATAACGTCCACCGGCGAAGACGGCGCCACGACCTTCAAGCCGGGGATCATCATACACCAGTTCTCGACGCTCTGCGAATGCTGCGCGCCGAAGCGCGAGCCGGCACCGTTGCCGGTGCGCACGACCAGCGGGCATTTGGTCTGCCCGTCGGACATGTAGCGGCTCTTGGGAAATTCGTTGGCGATGTAGTCGAAGCAGACGGCGAAGAAATCCGAGAACATGATTTCCGCGATCGGCTTGAGACCTGTCATCGCCGCGCCCATGGCGGCGCCGAGGATCGCCTGCTCAGAGATCGGCGTGTCGCGCACGCGCAAGGGTCCGAACTGCTCGTAGAGACCGACCGTCGCCTTGAACACGCCGCCGGCTTTCGCCACGTCCTCGCCGAGGAAGACGACGTCAGGGTCGCGGCTCATTTCCTGGGCGATGCCGCGGATCACCGCGTCGCGATAGGTTAGTTCCGCCACGCCCAGCCTCCATCGGCATAAACATCGCTAAAGAGGATATCAGTCGGCGGCGGCGGCGCGGCTTTGCACTTCTCGGTCGCCTCATCGACTTCCTTGCGCACGCTGGTATCGATCGCCTCAACCGCGGCGTCGCTGACGCCAAACTGTTTGAGCCGCTCGCGATAGATCTTGATCGGGTCGTGCTGCTTCCATTTCTCCAGCTCGCCCTCGGGGCGATACTTGGCAGGGTCCGCGCGCGAATGGCCACTGTGCCGGTAGGTCACGCATTCGATCAGCGACGGGCCGCCGCCGGCGCGCGCCTCGGCGAAGGCCTTCTGCGCCGTGCGGTAGACTATGTCGGCGTCGTTGCCGTCAATCAGGATGCTCTCGAGGCCGTAGGATGCGGCGCGGTCGGCGGCCGGATGCGGCACCGCGGTGACATCGCCGATCGGCGTGTATTCCATGTAGAGATTGTTCTCGCAGACGAAGATGACCGGCAGCTTCCACACCGCGGCGAAATTGAGCGCCTCATGGAAGGCGCCGATATTGGTTGTGCCGTCGCCGAAGAAGCAAACCGACACGTCCTTGGCACCCTTGTACTGCGCGCGCCAGGCGGCGCCACACGCTATTGGAAGGTGCGCGCCGATGATGGCGTAGGAGCCCATCACGCCGTGGTCCTCCGAGGTCAGATGCATCGAACCGCCCTTGCCGCGCATCAGCCCGTTATTCCGCTGCATCAGCTCGCCCAGCACCTTCTCGACGGGCACGCCACGCGCCAGTGTGTGGGCGTGGCCGCGATAGGTGCAAAAGGAGAGATCGCCCTTCACCATCGCCTCGGCAAAGCCGGCTGCGATTGCCTCCTGCCCGAGCGAGAGGTGGCTGGTGCCCTTGACCAGGTTCTGCAGGAACAGGTCGTAGGCGCGCTGCTCCGCCTCGCGCAGGCGAACCTGCGAGCGGTACAAAGCAAGGCGTTTTTGCTCGCCGATATCGTCGTTCAGGCCGGCGCCGCTCGCTGCGGGCTGCTCATCGAGTTTGGCCATGGCTTTCCCTGGGCGTTCTTGTGGGGCGGACCTTAGCGCCGCGCGCGAGCCTTAGGCAACGGGCGTGGACGGCGCCGGCTTGCCCATCACCGTTTCGCGGTGGAGCAAATAAAGGCCGGATGAAATCACGATAAAGCCACCGACGATCGTCCAGCGGTGCGGCACATCGCCAAACACCAGGAAGCCGAGCGTCGCCGTCCACACCATCTGCGTGTAGATAAACGGCGCGAGCGTCGACGCTGGCGCGAGGCGGTGCGCACGGATCAGGAGATAATGTCCGCCGCCGCCGAGCGCCCCGATCAGCACCATCAGCCCGGCGATGCACCAGCTTTCCGGCTTGGTCCAGAAAAGCGGCACCACCAGGCTCATCGCCACCGCGCCGACCAGGCTGGTGTAGAATTGCGTAGTGTCGCTCGAGTCGCTGCGCGACAGGATGCGCGTCGCAATCACATAGAATGCGTAACAGATGGTGGAGCCCAGCGTCAGCAACGCAGCCGGGTGCAGCCCGCCAATACCGGGACGGGCCACCACCAGCACACCACAAAAGCCGACAATAATCGCCGTCCAACGCCGCCAACCCACCCATTCGCCGAGCAGAGGCACACACAGCGCCGCGACGAGGAACGGCGTCGCGAACAGAATCGAAAGCGCCTCGTCGAGTTGCAGCCAGTGCAGCGCGATCAGATTGAGGACGGTGGACAGCAGCAGCAGCGCCGAGCGGCCGACCTGGAAAAACGGCCGGCTCGTCCGCATCAGCCCGGGGCGATTGACCGGGTTGGCGAAGACCAATGTCAACACGAAGGCGAAGAAGTAGCGCGCCCAGACCACCTGCGCCGTATCCATGTGATGGAGGAGGTATTTGCCCGTCGCGTCGATGCACGAAAACGTCGCCACCGCGCAGCACATCAGTGCGATGCCGGTCAAACGAGTGCGGCGGGCAGCGTGCGGATCGGTCAATAGGTCGCCCGCCCGCCGGAAATGTCGAAAGCCGCGCCGGTGGTGAACGAGCAATCGGCCGAGGCGCAAAAGGCTGCGAGCGCCGCGATCTCATCGACTGTGACGAAACGCCCGCGCGGAATTTTCGACAGCATGAACTCGATGAATTCCGGCTTCATCTGGTCGAAGATCGCGGTCTTCGCCGCCGCCGGCGTGATGCAGTTGACAGAGATGTCCTTGCCGGCGGTTTCCTTGGCCACCGATTTTGTCAGCGCGATGACGCCCGCTTTCGACGCCGAATAGGCCACCGCGTTCGGATTGCCTTCCTTGCCGGCGATCGAGGCGATGTTGACGATGCGCCCGTAATTCTGCGCAATCATTCCCGGCACGATGGCCTTGCAGCAGTAAAATTGACTGTCGAGATTGATCGACAGTACGCGCCGCCACTCCTCGACCGGATAGTCCCAGGTCGTCGTGTTCAAGCCGGCGATACCGGCATTGTTGACCAGGATGTCGATGCGGCCGAAGCCTTTCAGCGTTTCGTCGCGCGCGCGCTCGACGTCATCGTATTTCGTGACGTCCACCGCGACCGTCACGACCTTGCCGCGCTTGCCGAGTTCCGCAGCGGTTTTTTTCGCCAGCGCGGCGTCGCGGTCCCAGATGGCGACGCTTGCGCCGGACTCGAGGAACCGTTCGACGATGGCGCGGCCGATGCCCTGGGCGCCGCCGGTGACGACCGCATTGCGACCGCCGAGATCGATTTTATTGGCCATTATCTGTTTCCCCGCTTGGATGTCTTAGCCGCGCCGAATGGTATAAATGTTTTGTCGGGGAAATAGCAGCCTTCCTGAGGGATAGCAGCCATCCGTCCAGGCGCGGTCACACCGTGATATGAGCGAGCCATGGATGGCACGGTTCTCACGCTATTCCTGGCCGCGACATTTGCCGGCGGCGTCGCCACCGGCCTTGCCGGCTTTGCCTTCGGGCTGGTGGTCTCGGGCGTCTGGCTGCACATCATTACCCCGCTGCAGACGGCGAGCCTGATCGTCGGCTATGGCGTTTTCGTGCAGGCTTACGGCATCTGGGCGCTGCGCCACGCCTTTAATTGGCGCCATGTCATCCCGCTGGTGACCGGCGTGGTGGTCGGCGCACCGATCGGCGCATGGCTCTTGCATTACACGAACCCGGCGGACCTGCGCTTCGGCGTCGGGCTTCTGCTCATCGCCTATGCAGCCTATGGGCTGTTGCGGCCGACCGTGAAAGGCGTGCCGGCGAACGTGCCGGTCGAACTCGGCGTCGGCCTGCTCAACGGCCTGCTCGGCGGCATGACCGGGCTTGCCGGCGTCTTCGTGACCATCTGGTGCGGCATGCGCGGCTGGTCGAAGGACACGCAGCGCGGCGTCTATCAACCGGTGATCCTCGCCTCATTCGTCGCCACCGCGCTCTCGTTGATTGCCGGTGGCGCGCTGACCGTTGAATTCGCCAAGCTCTACTTGCTCGGCGCGCCGGCGCTGCTCGCCGGCATGTTGCTCGGATTCAAGCTTTATGGGCATCTCAACGATGAAGCGTTTCGCAGGGTGATCCTGGTGCTGCTGCTGCTGTCCGGGCTGGCATTGGTGGTGCCGGAATTTCTGGCCATGATTTGAGCGAGCGATGTCCGCGACCGACACGAGCCCCGCGCCGACCTTCGCCGAAGCCTTCAGGGCCTGGGCGAAGATCGGCTGCCTGTCGTTCGGCGGACCGGCCGGCCAGATTGCGCTGATGCACCGCACCGTCGTCGACGAGAAGAAGTGGCTGCCGGAGGCGCAATTCTTGCACGCGCTGAATTTCTGCATGCTGCTGCCGGGGCCGGAGGCGACCGAGCTTGCCACTTACGCCGGCTGGCTGCTGCACGGTGTGCGTGGCGGACTCGCCGCCGGCATCTTGTTCGTGCTGCCCGGCGCCTTCGTCATGCTGGGCCTGAGCCTGCTCTATGCCTACGGGCGCGGTGCCGGACCCGTCGACGGCGCGCTGTTCGGCATCAAAGCCGCCGTGCTGGTGATCGTGATCGAGGCGCTGATCCGCATCGGCAAACGCTCGCTGAAAAGCCGGCTCCTGGTCGCGCTTGCGGGCCTCGGCTTCATCGGCATTTATTTTTTTGCGCTGCCGTTTCCGCTGATCGTCGTCGCCGCGGCGCTGACCGGATATTTCGTGGCGCAGCACGCGCCCGAGCAACTTGCGCTTGCCGCGACTGCACCGGCCGCGCCCGAACCGCGCAAGGGAGGCTGGCGGCAATTCAGCATCGCCCTCGCCATCGGGCTGGCGCTGTGGTGGGCGCCGGTGGCGCTCGCCGCCGTGCTGCTTGGAGGCGATCACGCGCTGGTGGCGATCGGGCTGTTTTTTTCCAAGCTCGCGGTCGTCACCTTCGGCGGCGCCTATGCGGTTCTTGCCTATATGGCGCAGCAGGCGGTGGAAACGCATGGCTGGCTCTCCGCGCGCGAAATGGTCGACGGTCTCGGCCTCGCCGAGACGACGCCGGGCCCGCTCATTCTGGTCACGCAATTCGTCGGCTTTATCGTCGCCTTCCGCCACGCCGCGCCGTTTTCGCCGTTCGTGGCCGGCTTGCTTGGCGCGGCGCTGACGACGTGGGTGACATTCGTCCCCTCGATGCTGTGGATTTTCGCCGGCGCGCCGTTCATCGAGGAGCTGCGCGGCAACAGGCGGCTGGCCGGCGCGCTCGCCGCCATCACCGCCGCCGTGGTTGGCGTCATTCTCAATCTGTCGGTCTGGTTCACGCTGCACGTGCTGTTCGGCGGCGTTAGCGAAATTCATTGCGGACCGATGCGCTGGTTCGCTTTCGATCCGAGCGCACTCGACACGCACGCGGCTATTCTCACCACCACCGCGGCGGTGCTGGCCTTCCGTTTCCATCGCGGCCTTATCGAGGTCGTCGTGGTGATGGCGCTGCTAGGGATCGCGACGCAGTATTAGAGCTCGCGGCGCACGGCACTCTCGTGCCACCGGCGAAGGCAGAGATAGTTCAGCAACGACAGCGCGAAGAAGATGGCGACGCCGGCGGCGGAGAGCAGCAGCAGTGCCGCGAACATGCGCGGGATGTTGAGCCGATAACCTGACTCGGCAATGCGATAGGCAAGCCCTGAGCCGGCGCCGGCCGAGCCCGCGGCGATTTCGGCAACCACCGCGCCGATCAGCGACAATCCGCCGGCGATGCGCAACCCGGCGAGCATCTGCGGCAGCGCCGCCGGCAGCTTGAGTTGCCACAGCATCTGCCAGCGCGTGGCCTTGTACAGCTCGAACAAGGCGATGAGATTGTGGTCGACCGAGGCAAGGCCGAGCGTGGTGTTGGCGAGCACCGGGAAGAAGGCAACGATCCAGGCGCAGGCGAGCACGGCGAGCGGCTGCGGCAGATAGATGAGCAGCAGCGGCGCGATGGCGACCACCGGCGTCACCTGCAGGATCACCGCGTAAGGGTAGAGCGAATACTCAATCAGCCGTGACTGGCTGAACAGGATCGCCAGCCCGATGCCGCCGATGGCCGCCAGCACGAAGCCCTCGAAGGTGGTGATAAGCGTCACCAGCAGCGAACGCCACAGCAGGGCGCTGTCGGCGATCAAGGTGTGCAGCACCAATCCCGGCCCCGGCAGCACATAAGGCGGAATGGCAAACAGGCGCACCACGAAATGCCAAAGCAAAACGACCAGCACGAACACGCCGATTGGAAGCCCGATGCGCAGCGCTCGCTCGCTCATGTCGCGCCGCCCATCGCCTTGGCCAGCGCTTCCGACACCACGCGGCAATAGCCGGCATAGTCGGCCGAAGTGCGGAAACGCTCGTCACGTGGGAATGGCGCGTCGATCTTGAGGTCGGCAAAGACGCGACCGGGCCGCGGCGTCATCACCACGATGCGCTGCGCGAGATAAACCGACTCGAACACCGAATGAGTGACGAAGATCACGGTGCGGCGCAGTTCGTGCCAAAGCATCGCCAGCTCGTTGTTCAACTTGAAGCGAGTGATCTCGTCGAGGGCGGCGAAGGGCTCGTCCATCAGCAACAAATGCGGCTCGGTGACCATCGCCCGGGCGATGGAGCTGCGCATCTTCATGCCGCCGGACAGTTCGCGCGGAAAATTCTGCGCGAAGTCGCCAAGGCCGACGCGATCGAGCCAGCGTGTCACCGCTTCGTTTGCGCCGGCGTCTGCGTGCGCGAGCGTGAGCGGCAGCCGCACGTTCGTAGCCACCGTGGCCCAGGGCATCAGCGTCGGCTCCTGGAAGACGAAGCCGATTTTGCCACGGCCTGCGGGCCATTCGATCGTGCCGGCGGACGGCGCGCTCAAGCCGGCGATAAGGCGCAGCGCCGTCGATTTCCCGCAGCCGGATGGTCCGAGCAGCGAGACGAATTCGCCGTCGCGCACATCGAGTTCGAGACGGTCAAGCGCGACGGTGCCGCGCTCAAACGTCTTGCCGACGTTACGCAGGGAAACGATCGCCGGTTGCGAAATCATTTCGGCCGCAGTTTAAGGCCGACGCCCTTGTTGACGAATTGCAGGGTAAACGCACGCCTGTAGTCGATGCCGGGATTGACCACGCCGGCGCGCGCCATCTTGTCGAAGAAATCTTTCATGCGCTCATCGGTCATGGCGCCGATGCCGAGCCTGAGCGTGTCGCCGGAATCGACGATGCCATAGTCCTTCATCTTGGCGATCGAAAAGCCAAGCAACGCGTCGATCATCTCCGGGTTCTGCTTCTTGATCAGTTCGTTGCCCGGCCGGGGATCACCGTAGATGTAATGATACCAGCCGATGGCCGAGGCATCGACGAAGCGCTGCACCAAATCTGGCTTCTTCTCCACCAGATCGCGCCGCGTCTCGATCAGCGTCGAATAGGCGTTGAAGCCGTGATCGGCGAGCAGAAAAATCTTCGGCTTGAAGTGGCCTTGCGTCTCGATGGCGTAAGGCTCCGAGGTGACGTACCCCTGCATCGCCGAATTCTTGTCGGCGAGGAACGGCTGCGGATTGAATGTGTAGGGCTTAACCTTGGATTCATCGAAGTCGTAATCCTTCTTCAACCACTGGAAGTAGCTGGCCATGCCCTCCTTGGAGACGAACAGCGTCAGCTTCTTTAAGTCCTCGAATTTCTCCACGCCGGGATGCGCAATGAGGACCTGCGGATCCTTCTGGAAGCTCGCCGCCACGACCACCGTAGGAATGTTGTGCTCGACCGCGTCAAAGGATTGCAGCGTGTTGGCGCTCATGAAGAAGTCGAGCTTGCCGACGGGAAGCAGGATGCGGTTGTTCACATTCGGCCCGCCCGGCACGATGGTGACGTCGAGACCGTATTTGGCGTAGGTGCCGTCGGCGAGCGCCTCGTAGAAGCCGCCATGCTCGGCTTCCGCCACCCAGTTGGTGCCGAAACGGACCTTGTCGAGCGCCTTTGCCGGCGCGAGGCCCAAGACTGCGCTTAAGCCCAAAGCCAGGAAAATCGCGGCAATTCTCGTCATTTGCGCACTTTGTCATTCTCCGCCGGGTTCCGGCAAGCCGGCGCGGCGGCCTTTGAACCTTTTTATCGTGCCGGGCGACGCATGCTTACGCGGTCGGGAATGGCCGCCCATAATTCAAGGAATGGAGATCATCATGACCAGATCGAACACCATCGCAGCGGCGCTTGCCGCGCTCACCTTTGCCACCACATTCACCGCCTTTGCCGGCGAAGCCCAGGCCCATCACGCGCATTGGGGCCGCGGTGCCGGGCTCGGTTTTGCCGCCGGCGCGCTGATCGGCGCCGTCGCTGCCTCCAGCGCCTATGCGGCGCCGACCTACAGCTACACCGAGTGCCAATACGTCCGGCGCTACGATCGCTGGGGCTATCCGCACACGGTCAGGGTCTGCGACGCCGTTCCCTATTGATCGCTTCTTGCAATCGCGATCGGCGCCCACCCGCCACCACGGTCTCCGGCGCGCTGATCGATAAGACCCGCCCGGCCGCGTCCCTCCGGGCGGGTCGCTTTTTGGCCACCGGCGATAGCCCGCTTGCCTAAGCGGCGCAGTTTTGCATTGATAATCGCAATAAAGGGCCGCAGCCGGCACCGGCAAGCGGAACGATAAACGAGGGAGGACTCCATGCCGCTTGCAAGACAGTTGGTCACCATCGCGTTCGCCACCCTGCTCACGGCCGGCAGCGCGGCGGCGCAGACCGAGATCAAATTCGGCCATGTCGGCGAGCCGGGCTCGCTGCTCGAGCTCAACGCGCTGGAATTCGCCAAGCGTGCCAATGCCAAGCTTGGCGACAAGTACAAGGTAGTCGTCTACGGATCGAGCCAGCTCGGCAGCGATTCCGAACTGATGAAGAAGCTGAAACTCGGAACCGTGGACCTCGCTTTGCCGTCCACGGTGATGTCGTCCTACGTGCCGAGCTTCGGCTTGTTCGAAATGCCCTATCTGGTGAAAGACCGCGACCACATGGCGCGCATCCGCGACCAGATCGTCTATCCGATTATGGTGCCGGAGGCGGAAAAAGTCGGCTACCACATCATCGGCGTGTGGGAGAACGGCTTCCGCCAGATCACCAACAACAAGCATCCGATCGTCAAGCCCGAGGACCTGCAGGGCATTAAGCTGCGCGTGCCCAAAGGCGTCTGGCGCGTGAAGATGTTCAAGGCCTATGGCGCCAACCCGACGCCGCTCGCCTTCTCGGAAGTCTTCGTCGCGCTGCAGACCGGTGCCATGGACGGCCAGGAAAACCCGCTGGCGCAGATCTTCACCGGACGCTTCCAGGAAGTGCAGAAATACCTGTCGATGAGCGGCCACGTCTATTCGCCGACTTATGTCGTCGCCGGCGCGAGCTGGGCGCGGCTGCCCGCTGACGTGCGCAAGATCCTGGAGGACACGGCGAAAGAAGTGCAGCCGGTCGCGCTGAAGCAAGGCGCCGATCTGGACAATAGCCTGCTCGACAAGATCAAGGCTGCGGGCACCAAGGTGAACCAGGTCGACAAGGATGCGTTCATCGCCGCCAGTAAGGCCGTCTACGAGGAATTCGGCAAGGAAGTCCCCGGCGGCAAGGACCTGATCGACAAGGCGCTGGCGCTCGGCCACAAGTCGTCCTAGACGCAAAGTTAACAGTTGCGGGCCGGCCCGATCGGGCCGGCCCAATCGCTTCTGCCGCCAAAGTTCGGGGATTTCTATTTGAGCCTGTCTCGCCTACGCGCAGCCTTCGAGCGCTTGCTCGAATTCATCGTGCTCGTGCTGATGGTGGCGTTGACTGCTCTGATCGTCGCCGGCGCCGTCTTTCGCTACATCGGCAACGCCCTCTCCTGGTACGACGAACTCGCCTCGATCGGCCTCGTCTGGCTCACCTATTACGGCGCGGCGCTGGCGGCACTGCGCGGCGCGCATATCGGCGTGCCCGGCCTAGTCAACGCCATGCCGCCGAAGGCGCGGCTGATCGCCACCCTGTTCGCCGAAAGCATGGTCTTTCTCTTTTTCGGCGTGCTCGCGATTTACGGCGCGCAGGTGCTGATCATCCTGCAAGGCGAGCATCTGGTCAGCATGCCGGAAGTGCCGACGCAGCTCGACTCAGTCGGCGATCCCCGTCGGCGCCGTGCTGTTCATGATCGCCGAGGCCCTGCGGCTTCCCGAAATATTGCGCGACGCGCGCACCAAGGGCTTTGTCGAACTGGAGATCAAGGAGGCGCTCGAGCTTGGCGAGCATGACGGCCAGAACAAATCAGCCGGAGGCCTGCAATGACCATCGCGGTCATGCTCATCGGCATGCTGACGCTGGCGCTGCTCAACGTGCCGATCGCGGTGGCGCTCGGCATCGTCGCCAGCGCTGCGATTCTCATCATCCAGGGGCCCAACAATATGCCGAACATGGCGCTGGTCATGTTCGACGGTGCCTCGAGCTTCCCGCTGCTGGCCATTCCACTGTTCATCCTCGCCGGCGCCATCATGAACGCCTCGAGCATCTCGCGCCGGCTGATCGCGTTTACCTCCGCCTGCTTCGGCTTCGTGCGCGGCGGGTTGTCGATGGTGACGATCGGCGCCTCGATGTTTTTCGCCGAGATTTCCGGCTCGGCGGTCGCCGGCGTCGCCGCGCTCGGCACCATTCTGATCCCGGCGATGCGCTCGCGCGGCTATTCCAGGGAATTCGCCGCCGCCATCTCCTCCTCTTCGGCCAGCCTCGCCATTATCATCCCGCCGTCGATTCCGATGATCATTTACGCTGTGATGGCGCAGACCTCGGTGGTGAAGCTGTTCGTCGCCGGCATTCTTCCCGGCATCCTCGGCGCCGCAGGTCTCGCGGTCGCGGCCTATATCCAGGCGGTGCGCTACGATTTCCCGGTCGAGGAGAAGTTCCAGCTTGCCCGCGTGTGGCACACGCTGAAGGAAGCGTCCTGGGCGTTTCTGCTGCCCGTCATCATTCTCGGCGGCATTTTCGGCGGCTTTGTCACCGCCACCGAAGGCGCCGGTCTTGCCGTCGTCGCGGCGCTGCTGATCGGCGGCGTCATCTACCACGATATTAAATTGCGCGACCTGAAGAAGGCCTGCATCGACGGCGCCGTGCAGACGGCGGTGGTCATGCTGCTGGTGGCAAGCTCGGCGCTGATCGGCACCTTCCTCACCGAAGCGAAACTGCCGCAGGCGCTGGCGCAAAGCATCACCGGTGTGACCCAGAACCCCTATGTCGTGCTGTTGCTGCTGAACGTGTTCTTTCTCATTCTCGGCATGTTCCTTCATTCGGCGGCGGCGATCATTCTCACCGTGCCGATCGTGATGCCGATGATCGCCGCCGTGCACATCGATCCGATTCATTTCGGGCTGGTGCTGACGCTCAATCTCGCCATCGGCCAGCAGACGCCGCCGGTGGCGAGCGTGCTGATTGCCTCCTGCGCCATCGCCAAATCGGATATCTGGGAGACCACCAAGGTCAACCTGCCGTTCATCGCGGCGCTGGTGGTCGTGCTGCTGATCTGCACCTACGTGCCATGGTTCTCGCTGGCGCTGGTGAACTTGTTCTACGGAACCTGATCGAGCGGACGCGGCCCTGCCGCTTGAACGCTCATCGCCAGCACGCGCGCGACATGCAGCGCGTCGCGATCCGAGCCATCGTGGATCTGGTGCCGACAGGACGTTCCGTCGGCGACGATCAGCGTATCGGCCGGCGCCTTGCGCACCGCCGGCAACAGCGACAGTTCGCCCATCTTCATCGAAACGTCGATGGCGTCGGCATCGTAGCCGAACGAGCCGGCCATGCCGCAGCAACTCGACTCGATCGTCTCGACGCTAAGCTCCGGCACCAGTCTGAGCACGCTTTCCACCGCGCCCATGAGGTCGAAGGCTTTCTGATGGCAATGGCCGTGCAGCAGCGCCTTTTTCGGCAACGCGCCAAGCGGCAAATCGAGCCTGCCGTCTTTCTGCTCGCGGGCGATGAATTCCTCGAGCAACAGCGCCTGCTCCGCAAGCGCCTTGGCGCCGTCGCTCTTGATCAGCGCCGGCATCTCGTCGCGGAAGCCCAACAGGCAGCTCGGCTCCAGCCCGATCACCGGCATGCCACGCGCGATATAGGGCGATAGTGCGGTGAGCGTGCGCTCCATCTCGCGCTTGGCTTCATCGATTTGGCCGATTGCGAGGAAGGTGCGGCCGCAGCACAGCGGCCGCTCGTCGCCGTCCGCCGGCGCGACGGCATGCACGCGATAGCCGCCGGCGACCAGCACGCTGGCCGCCGCCTCGAGGTTTTCTCGTTCGAAATAGCGGTTGAAGGTGTCGGCGAACAGCACCACATCGCGCGTCACATCACCCTTGGGCGCGCGGTAGGACCAGTCGGAGCGGTCGTAGTAAATGTCTGCCCGCCATTGCGGCAGGCTGCGTTTGGCCGAAAAGCCGGCGATACGGCTCGAGAGGTTGCGCAAGGTGGGCGAGCGGTCTCGCATGTTTGCGAGCCAGGGACGCTGCGCTGCTTTCGGCGCGTAGCGCGGCAGAAAGCCGACCAGCCGGTCATGCAGCGAAAGCCCGCGCTTTGCCGCGCGCGCCGCCTGCACCTCGATCTTCATGCGCGCCATGTCGACGCCGGTCGGGCATTCGCGCCGGCAAGCCTTGCAGGAGACGCATAGCTTCAGCGTTTCCGTCATCTCCTTTGACGCCAGCGCGTCCTTGCCGAGCTGGCCGGTGATGGCAAGGCGCAGCGTATTGGCGCGGCCGCGGGTGACGTCGCGCTCGTCGCGGGTGACGCGGTAGCTCGGGCACATCACGCCGCCGAACAATTTGCGGCAGGCGCCGTTATTGTTGCACATCTCCACCGCGCCCTGGAAACCACCGCCGCTGCCGGGAAAGGCCGACCAGTCGAGCCGCGTCTTGATCTCTTCGCCGTGATAGCCGGGCGCGTAGCGGAACAAAGAGCGGTCGTCGAATTTCGGCGGGCGCACCACCTTGCCGGGATTGTAGAGGCCTTGCGGATCGAAGCGGTCCTTTACCTCCTCGAAGGCGCGCGCCAGACGAAAGCCGAACATCGGCTCGTTGAATTCCGAGCGCACCAGCCCGTCACCGTGCTCGCCGGAATGCGAGCCCTTGTATTCGCGCACCATGGCGAAAGCCTCTTCGGCTATCTCGCGCATGGCATGGACGTCTTTGTCCTGCCGCAGATTGAGGATCGGCCGCACGTGCAGACAGCCAGAGCCGGCATGCGCGTACCAGGTGCCGCGCGTGCCGTGCTTCTCGAAGATCGTCGTGAGGCGCGAGGTATAATCGGCGAGATACTCAAGCGGCACCGCGCAATCCTCGACGAAGGATACGGGTTTCCCCTCCTGCTTCATCGACATCATGATGTTGAGGCCGGAGGTGCGCACGTCGGCGATGGCCGCCTGCAATTCGGGGCTCAGCACCTCGACGACACCGCCCCACTTGTCGCCTTGCTTGTCCCAGGCAAAACCGAGATCGCCGATTAGGTGCTTGAGCTTTTGCAGACGCCGTGAGTTTTCCTCGTGGTCCGGCTCGCCAAATTCGACCAGCAGGATCGCCGCCGGCGTCTCGCGCACGAACTTGTCCAATGTCGGCCGAAAAATAGGAATCTCGCGCGCAAGCTCGATCATCGTGCGATCCAGAAGCTCGACACCGATCGGCAGCAGATGCACGATGCTGCGTGTCGCCTCCATCGCAGCGCGGAAAGAGCCGAAATGCACGGCACCGACGGCGCGGCGGCCGAGCAGCGGCGCCAGTTTCAATTCGATGCGGGTGGAAAAGCCGAGCGTGCCTTCCGAGCCGACCAGGATATGGGCGAGGTTGACGTCGTTTTTTCCCGGCACCAGCGCGTCGAGATTGTAGCCGCCGACACGGCGCTGCACCTTGGGAAAGCGCGCCTCGATCTCGTCCTTCTCGCGCGCGCCGATCGCCAAGAGATCCTCGGCCAGCGGGCGCAGGATCGGAGCCACGTCATTGGCGTTGCCGCCAACGGGTCCGAAATGAGCCAGCGTGCCGTCGGCCAGAATCGCCGCGATGGAGATGACGTTGTCGCGCATAGTGCCGAATCGCAAACTACGGCCTCCGCAGGAATTGTTGCCGGTCATGCCGCCGATCGTCGCGCGCGATGACGTGGAGATATCCACGGGAAACCAAAGCCCATGCGGCTTGAGCAGGCGGTTGAGATCGTCGAGCACGATGCCCGGTTCCACCGTGCAGGTCGCGCGCTTGACGTCGAGATCGAGAATGCGGGTCAGATATTTTGAGCAGTCGATCACCAGCGAGGGGCCAACCGTCTGCCCGGCTTGCGAGGTGCCGCCACCTCGGGCCAAGACGGTTGCGCCTTCCGCGCGGGCTGTGCCTATCGCCCGTTCGGCTTCTTCTATCGTGCGCGGCGCCACGACCCCGATCGGCTCTACCTGATAATGCGAGGCGTCGGTCGCGTAACGGCCGCGCGTAAAGCGGTCGAACCAGACATCGCCGCTCAAATCGGCTTTGAGCCGCCGTTCCAGGCCGGGCATGACTACCGCCACGGCATTGTTCCTGTCTGTCGCAAATCGGGCCTGTGCGAGAAGCGCTTGTTTGCCGTGCGGGAATCCGCTTGACCGCAATGTTACATTCATAGTTCAACCCCACAAGCGCCGCACCCAAAGCCGGGCCGGATCGTGACATTGTCACGACATTTCATTGAACGAGCGGTTTAGGAGCAAATAGCAATGGCTCAAAATTCTTCGCGTCCGGTTGGGCGCCACTTTCTGCATATTCCGGGACCGACCCCGTTGCCGGACCGCGTGCTGCGCGCGATGGACACGCCGATCATCGACCACCGCGGCCCGGAATTCGCCAAGCTCGCTAAGAAATGCCTCGAAGGCATCAAGACCATCTTCAAGACCAGCAATCCGGTGATCATCTACACCGCGACCGGCACCGGCGCCTGGGAAGGCGCGCTGGTCAATACGCTGTCGCCCGGCGACAGGGTGCTGATGGTGGAGACGGGGCAGTTTGGCACGCTGTGGAAGAAGATGGCGGAAAGCCTCGGCCTCAAGACTGAATTCATCACGACCGACTGGCGCACCGGCGTCGATGCTGCGAAAGTCGAGGCGCGGCTGCGCGAAGACAAGACTCACGAGATCAAGGCGGTCTGCTTTCTACACAACGAGACCTCGACCGGTTGCCTCTCGCCGGTCGCCGAAGTGCGCAAGGCTATCGACGACGCCAAGCATCCTGCGCTGATGATGGTCGACACGATTTCCTCGCTCGCCTCGACCGACTACCGCCACGACGAATGGGGTGTCGATGTCACCGTCGGCGGCGCGCAGAAGGGCCTGATGCTGCCGCCGGGCATGTCGTTCAACGCGGTGAGCGACAAGGCGCTGGCGGCGAGTAAAAAGTCGAAGCTGCCGAAGTCGTTCTGGTCATGGGAGGACATGCTGACCATGAACAAGGTCGGCTTCTTCCCCTACACGCCGGCGACGCAGATGCTGCAGGGCCTCGCGGTGTCGATCGAGATGCTGCACGAGGAAGGCCTCGACAACGTGTTCGCGCGTCACGCGCGGCTTGCCGAAGCCACGCGCCGCGCGGTGAAAGGCTGGGGCCTCGACATCGTTTGCCGCGATGCGAAATATTATTCGCCGACGCTGACGGCGGCGATCCTTCCCGAAGGCCATAACGCCGACGCCTTCCGGGCGCTGGCGCTCGATACTTTCAACATCTCCTTCGGCTCGAGCTTCGGCGCGCTGGCCGGCAAATATTTCCGCATCGGCCATCTCGGTGACATCAACGACACCATGCTGATGGGCGCGCTGTCAGCCACCGAGATGACGCTCGCTCTTGCCGGCGTGCCGCACAAGAAAGGCGGCGCGCAGGCGGCGATGGATTATCTCGTCTCCGCGCATGGGCGCTCGGCGAAGCAAGCCGCGGAGTAATTACGCCGCCTTCACCCACTTGTTCGCCGCCAGCACGCGGGCGACGAAATCGGCAATGGTCTTTAGCGTTACCTCTGGCACCTCGCGCTGCGGTGAATGTTTGGCGCCGGGCAACAGTGCGACCTCGACCGGGCAATAGCATTCCTGCTCGGCCATCTCGATCTGCTTCACCGTGCCGTATTGATCGCCTTCGCCCTGTACGATCAGCACCGGCACGCGGATATAGGCGAGGTATTCGCTGATGTCCCAATTGCGGAATTCGGGATCGAGCCAGGCGCCGTTCCAGCCCTTGAAGGCATTGTCCACGTCGGCATGCCAGCGCGAAAGGCGCTGGCGCAGTTCGCCGCTCTCGTAAGCCTGCTTCGCCTCGGCAATGGAAACGATGCCTGGCTTCTCGGTGAAGAAATGCGGCGCGATCAGCGCCAGCCCGCCGACACGGTGATCCTGATGGCTGCCGGCATAGATCGCGGCGATGGACGCGCCGTCGCTGTGGCCGATAAGCAGGCCACGCTGCAAGCCGATGGAATCGAGCAATTTTGGCAGCGTCTCGCGCGCCTCATCATGCATGTAGCTGAGCGGCCACGGCAATTTCACGGGGCTCGATTGCCCATAGCCGGCGCGCGAATAGACGAAGACGCCGCAGCCCGTCGCCGCCGCGAGCGTGTCGGGAAAATTGCCCCAGAGGCCGACGCAGCCGAGCCCTTCATGCAAGAGCACCAGCGTCGGCGCGGCGTCCGGCCGCGGCCCGATCATGCGGTATTCGAGACGCTGGTCGCCGATAATGCGGAAGCCGGAGTTCGCGACGGCCATTACTTTTGCGCTTCGGCCCGCAGCTTGAACCGTTGGATTTTGCCGGTCGCCGTTTTCGGCAGGTCTTTCCTGAACTCGACCCAGCGCGGATATTTGTAAGGCGCGAGCTTGGCCTTGCAGTGGTCCTGCAGCGCGCGGGCGAGCGTGTCGGAAGCTTTTTCCGGAGCCTTGAGCACGACGAAGGCGCGCGGTTTCACGAGCTTCTGCTCGTCGTTCCAGCCGACCACGGCCGCCTCCAGTACGTCCGGATGCGAGGCGAGCGCAGCCTCCACTTCGAAGGGCGAGACATACATGCCGGAGACCTTGAGCATGTCGTCGGCGCGGCCGCAGCAGACGTAATAGCCGTCCTCGTCCTCGATATATTTATCCCCTGAGCGTGTCCACTCGCCCTGGAAGGTCGAGCGCGACTTCTCGCGGTTGTTCCAGTACATGATGGCGCTGGTCGGCCCGCGCGAATACATCTCGCCGATCTCGCCGCGCTTGACCGGCTGACCATCCTCACCGAGCAGCTTAATCTCGTAGCCGGGCACCGGCTTGCCGGTGGTGCCGTATTTGGTCGCACCGGGGCGATTGGTGAGAAAAATATGCAGCATTTCGGTGGTGCCTAGTCCGTCCGAAATCTCGACGCCGTAGCGTTCCTGAAATTTGCGCGCGATTTCCTCGGGCAGCGCTTCGCCGGCGGAAATGCAGCGGCGGATTTTGACTTCCTCGCGGGTGGGCGCGCTGGTGCCGTTAAGGAACGCCGCATAGAAAGTCGGCACCGCGAAGAAGACTGTCACCGGGTGTTTTTTGATGAGCGCGCCGACGCCGTCCGTCGTCGGCCGCTCGGCGTTGAGCACCGTCGTCGCGCCGGCCGACAGCGGAAAAGTCATGGCATTGCCGAGGCCGTAGGCGAAGAACAGCTTCGCCACCGAATAGCAGACGTCGCTTTCCTTGATGCCGGCGACCGGCGTGCCGTAAAGATCGGCGGTCAGCTTCAGGCTGGCGTGCACGTGCACCGCGCCCTTCGGCTTGCCGGTCGAACCCGAGGTGTAGAGCCAGAAGGCGATGTCGTCGGCGGTGGTCGGCGCGGTGTAGTCTTCCGGTTCGTCGGCGCCGATCACGTCCTCGAACAGTCGATAACCGTGCGGATTGCTGCCCGAGACGATGACATGTTCGAGATCCGGGTTTTCCTTGATGAGCTTTTCGAATTTCGGAAACAGCCCTTCCGACACCACCAGGCATCTGGCGCGGCTGTCGGCGAGCATGAAGCGGTAGTCGTCTTCGGTGAGCAGCGTGTTCAACGGCACGGCGACGATGCCGGCCTTGAGGCAGCCGAGAAACGCCGTCGGCCAATCGATGGTGTCGGTGAGCACGAGCAGCACGCGTTCTTCGCGCCTGATGCCGAGGCCGCGCAATGCGGCGCAGAAGCGCGTGACCCGGTTCGCCAGCTGCCCATAGGTGAGCGTGCCGCGCGCGTCGATATAGGCCGGCTTGTTCGCGCGACCGGCGGCGAGATTGGTCTGCAGTACGTCGGCAGCGAAGTTGTAATTTCGTGGGATTACGCCCACGGAGCTATGCGCACCCGGCGCGACGACGCGCGCTTCGGCGATGGCCATTGTTTTTCCTCCCAGAACGATGCGTATTATGCCCCGTAAAACCAGAGCCTGCAAAGCGAAGCATAGTTCGCCGCCAAGGCCGCAATCAGAAGTCCGCGATTAGGGAGCCATTTGCGATGATCTTCAGCCGAGACCGTATTCTGACCACGCATGTCGGTAGCCTGCCGCGCAACGAGAAGCTGTCCGACCTGCTGGTGCGCCAGGAAGCGAGCGAGAAGCTTGACACCATGGAAATGGTGGCGGAAATGGACAAGGCTGTCGCCCATGTGGTCGAGAAGCAGGCCTCCGCTGGCATCGATATCGGCAACGACGGCGAGCAGCAGCGCGTCGGCTTTCAGACCTATGTGCCGCAGCGCATGAGCGGCTTTGCCGGCGTTTCGAAGCGGCGGCGGGGCAGAGAATTCGAGGAATTCCCCGAGCTGGTGGAAAGCCTCAAGCGGCGCTTCCCGCATGTCAGCAAGCAGCAGAACGCGCCGGAGTGCCAGGCGGAACTGAAATATCTCGACTTGAAGCCGATCGAAAGCGAGATCGCCCGCTTCAAGAAAATCTCCGCTGGAAAATTCGCCGAGCAGTTCATGACCGCGCCCTCGCCTGGCATTATTTCGAGCACGATGCTCGATGGGTTTTACGGCTCGCAGGACAAATATCTCAGCGCGCTGTCGCGCGAGATTAAGAACGAGTATCAGGCGATCCACAAGGCCGGGCTGCTGTTGCAGATCGACGCGCCCGATCTGGCGATGGACCGCACCATGATGTTTCGCGATCTCGACGACGCCGGCTTCGTCAAGACGGTCGAGCGCGGCGTGCAGGCGATCAACGAGGGCATCGCGGGCATTCCGCGCGACCGCGTGCGCCTGCACGTCTGCTACGGAAACTGGGAAGGCCCACACATTCATGATGTGCCGCTGGCGACGATCCTGCCGGCGCTCTATCAGGCGAAAGTCGGCGCGCTGTCGATCGAGTTTTCCAATCCGCGTCACGCGCATGAATACGCGGCGCTGAAACAGCATCCGCTGCCCGTGGACATGCTGCTCATTCCCGGCGTGGTCGAAACCACCAGCAATTTCGTCGAGCATCCGGAAGTCGTCGCCCGCCGCATCGAGGAAGCCGTCCGCGCGGTCGGCGAGCGCGAGCGCGTGATCGCCGGCACCGATTGCGGCTTCGGTACTTTCACCAACCGCGAATGGGTGATCGAGCCCGCCGTGTGGCTCAAACTGCGCTCGATCCGCGAGGGCGCCGACGTCGCCTCGCGGCGGCTGTGGGGAAAGAAGGTGGCGTAGCCTAGCCACAGCCACTCGGCCTATAATGCGGCCACGCCGCACGGCCTCAGGCCGGCCTGCCGAGGCAGAATCAGGAGGACGCCATGGACGAGAGAACGCGCGAGCCGGTGAAGATCACCGCCGAGGATATCAACCCACGCTACAACTGGAGTCGCCATCTGCCGGTGCTCGGCACCATGGGCGTCGATTTCGAGGAACGCGTCGATTACCGACGCCTGCACCGCTACCGCCTTGCCCGCGCGCAGGCGGCGCTTGAGGCCAGCGACCTCGGTGCGTTGCTGCTGTTCGACGACAACAATGTCCGTTACGTCACCTCGACCAAGATCGGCGAATGGGCGCGCGACAAGCTGTCGCGCTTTGTGTTGCTCGCGCGCGGCCAAGAGCCGATACTGTGGGACTTCGGCTCCGCCGCCGTCCACCACAAGCTCTATTCGCCGTGGCTCAAGCCGGAAAACTGCAAGGCCGGTCTGGTCGGCATGCGCGGCACCGTCGATCCGGCCTTCGGCCTGATGAAGCGTCACGCCGAGGAAATGGCGTCGATCCTCAAGGCCGCCGGCGTCGCCAAGATGCCGATCGGCGTCGACATCATTGAGCCGCCGATGATGTTCGAACTGGAAAAGGCCGGCCTCAAAATTAAGGACGGGCAACAGGTGATGCTCTCCGCGCGCGAGATCAAATCGGCCGACGAGATCGCGCTGCTCAACCGTGCCGCCGCCATGGTCGACGGCGCCTATGACCTGGTCAACGAAATGTTGCGGCCGGGCATCCGCGAGAACGACATCGTCGCCGAGGTCAACAAATTCCTCTACACGCACGGCTCAGACGACGTGGAGGCGGTGAACGCCATCTCAGGCGAGCGCTGCAGTCCGCATCCGCATAATTTCACCGACCGCATGATCCGCCCGGGCGACCAGGCCTTCTTCGACATCCTGCAAGCCTTCATGGGGTACCGGACCTGCTACTACCGCACCTTCAACGTGGTGCGAGCAACGCCGGCGCAGCACGACGCCTACAGGATGGCGCGCGAGTGGCTGGACAGCGCCATCGAGCGCATCAAGCCCGGTGCCTCGACCGCGCATATCTGCGAGGTGTTCCCCAAAGCCAACGAGTTCGGCTTCCCCGACGAGATGGCGGCCTTCGGCCTCCAATTCGCGCATGGCCTCGGGCTCAATCTGCACGAGCGGCCGATCATCTCGCGCGTGGTGTCGATGGATCACCCGACCGAGATCAAGGAAGGCATGGTGTTCGCGATCGAAACCTATTGCCCGGCGACCGACGGTTATTCGGCCGCGCGCATCGAGGAAGAGGTGGTGGTCACCGACAAAGGCTGCCGCGTGATTTCGCTGTTCCCCGCGGAGGAGTTGCCGATCAGCGCGAAATATTGAGGTCATCAGCCGCTCTTACCCGCCAGCCCTCCCCCGCCCTGCGCCGCCTGCATCGCCGCCGGAAGCGCCACGCTCATGGAATCGACCATCGAGGTCGGAATGAGAATGGTGGCGCCGCGCTCCTTGGTGGTCTCATAGATGATGTTCATGGCGCGCAAATGCAGCGCCGCCGGCTCGCCGGCATAGGTGCGGGCGGCGTCGACGAATTTCTGTGCGATTGCCGCTTCCGCGGAACCTAGGATCACGCGCGCTTCCTTCTCGCGCTCGGCTTGCGCCTGGCGCGACATGGCGTCCTGCAAGGCGACGGGAATGGCAACGTCGCGGATCTCTACCGCGTTGACCGAAATGCCCCAGTCGGCGGTCTTGCGGGCGATTTCGTCGCGCAGCACGGCGTCGGCCTCCTTGCGCTCGGACAGCAGCGCCGAGAGATGCGAGGCGCCGATCATCTCGCGCAAGCTCGTCTGCGCCACCCGATCGATGGCCGAGCGGTAGTCCGTGATGTTGAGCGCGGCGCGCTGGGCGTCGTGGACGTGCCAGAAGATGACGGCATCGACATTGACCGGGACGGTGTCGCGGGTCAGCGCCTGCTCGGCGTTGAACTGCGTGGTCTGGATGCGCTCGTCGATGATGGCGGTGATGGCATCGACAATCGGGATGATGAGGAACAGGCCGGGGCCCTTGACGCTCTGCAATTTGCCGGCGCGCAGGATGACGAAGCGTTCCCAGTTGTTGGCCATTTTCAGCGCCAGCGCGGTCAAAACGGCAAGAACGCCGAAAGCGATCCCGACCGCCGGAAAATGGGCGATCCAGGCAAGCGCACCGATCACGGCGAATACGACGACAACAAGCAAAGTGATGGGATTCATGGCGTAGCCTCCCGAATGAAAATCGTTTGCTGGCGGCCGGTGTCGCGCGCCGGCACCCAAGCCATAGATAGTATCCCGCCGCGGTGTCGGCGACCCCGCTGGGGTCGCGCGGGGCTCAGGCTGGCTGTTTTTCGCGCAGATGCGGGAAACGCTCGGAGAGCAGCGAGCCGGGATAATAGGTCGGCTGGAACGCCGGCTGCGCGCGGATATTGTCGAACCAGGCAACGACGCGCGGCAAATCCTGCCACTGCGCCATGCCGAGATCGTGCATGCGCACCAGCGCCGGCATTACCGCTACGTCGGCGAGCGAGATGTCTTTTCCCAGCAGCCAGGGGCCGCCGCTTTTCTCAATCTCGGCGTCCATGCGCAGCCAAGTACGGCGCAGGCGGTCGAGCGCGGCGTCCATTTCCTTTTGCGGAAAACCGGTCTGGCCCATGGCCAGCATGAATTCCTTGCGCAGCGGCTTGCTTTCGGCGAATTCGACGAAAGCCCGGCGGCTCATCTTCTGGAAGCCCGGCAGAAAGGCGAGGTTGTAGGTCGGCACGCGCACGGCCGCCGCCGGCATCTCGTCGATGAAATGCATCAGCGCGCGCATGCGGGCGCGTGCGACCGGCGACTCGGGCGTGAAGCTTTTGTCGGGCGAGACCTCGTCGAGATATTCGGTGATGACGGTCGAATCGATGACGATTGAGCCGTCGTGGTCGAGTGTCGGCACCACGCCGTTCGGATTGAGCTTGAGATAGTCGGGCTTGAGCTGGTCACCTTCGAGCAGATTAAGCTTCACCTCGTCAAAGGCGAGTTGCTTGGCGTTGAGCACGAAACGCACGCGCTGGCTGCAGGTCGATTGCGGCGCGTTATAGAGCTTGAAGGCCATGCAGGTCCCCCGGCGCACACGATTGCGTGCGCGATGATGCGATATTTATGCGCGAAAAATCCAATGGCATATTTATGGCCATTTTACTTGTGATGATCGCGCCCGGCCGGTTCACTGATTTCGTGCGCGGCCGCCGTTGACATCCCCATTCGCCAAAGCGGTGGCGTGAATCCTCCACCTATGCACACAGGGCCTCCTCTGGAGGCCCTTTTTTTGTGCGCTACTCCAGCCCCGTGCCGACGTTCTTGTTCTCCGGCTTGAGCTTCATGCCGGCGGCGAGCGCCATGGTTTCGGCAAGCGCGGCGAAATCCTTCTGCAGATATTCTTCCGGGCTCTTCTGCAGTTGCGCCGCGCCGAAATGCGTCTGCAGCACTTCGCGCGTCGCCGCCGTCACCGGCATCGGCACGTCCCACTCGCGGCCAAGCTCGAGGCCGAGGTCGAGATCCTTGCGCAACAGCTCCGGCGTGAACGTCGTGGTCCAGTCGAGATTGACCAGCGCCGGAGTCTTGTAGCGGGTAAACATCGAGCCCATGACGCCGTTGTTCATGAAGGCGAGGAAGGCGTGGCGCGGCACGCCCATCTTGTTGGCGAGCAGCATGATCTCGATCAGGTTCTCGGTGACGACGCCGAGCATGACGTTGTGCGCGATCTTGCAGATGCGCGCGAGCTCGCCGTCACCAACGTAAGACACGCCCTGCGGCGCGAACACCTCGATCAGCGGCATGGCGATCTTGGCGTCGGCCTCAGGGCCTGACACCACCGACGATAGCTTGCCCGCCTTGATCACCTTGGCATTGCCCGACACAGGCGCGGCGATCAGGCTGACGCCCTTCTCCGCCAGCTTCTTGCGGATGTCGGCGCTCTCCCGCACGGAGATCGACGAGCAATCGACCACCATCTTCGGCCTGGCAACGCCCGTAACGAGCCCATCCTTGCCGAGCAGGACCTGCTCGACGTCCTTGCCGGTGGAGACGATGGCGAAAACGATGTCGCAGGTGCCAAGTTCGGCCGGCTTGGCCACGATCATGCCGCCTAAGGCGGCGAGCGGCTCCGCTTTGGCGCTGGTGCGGTTCCAGATCGACACGTTGTGGCCGGCCTTGAGCAGGCGTTCCGCCATGGGCGTGCCCATGCGGCCGACGCCGATCCAGCCGAGCTTCAGCGCGTTCTTTGCCATCACGAATATCTCCGATTAAGTCGAATGTTACGCGGGCCTTTAGCCGGTCTGGCGCCAATCCGCCAGCCTCATGGCGGATAGCCGTAAAGCCGCGCCGGGTTGGTCTCCATGATCGCGTGCGCGAGTGCCGTATCATTCAGCGCGGCGAGGAAATGATCGACCAAGGCGTTGTAGGAAATCTTGCGGTACGGCGCTTCGATGTCGCCGCCCTTCTGCTCCTCATGCGGCGGCGTGTGCGGCCAGTCGCTGCCCCAGACGCAGCGCTCCTTGGCGCTGTCGAGGATGGCCTTGAGCCATTTCGGATCGGGCTTCGTTTGCAACGGATTGGCGCCGACACGGTAAGGCGCCGACAGCTTCATCCACACATGCGGCAATTCGAGCAGTGCCAGCAGTTGCAGCCCCTCGGCGCTGATGGGCGTTAAGTCACCGTAGACGCCGTAATGGTCGATCACCACCGGCACGGCTGCGCCGGCAATGAGCTGCGCCTGATCGATCAGCAAGCGGATCGGCGCGATCACCTCGACGTGCCATTTCATCGTGCGCGCGATCCTGGCCATGGCGGCAAATTCGCTGTCGAAGGGCTTGGGCGTGCCCAGCGCGCTGTAGAGATTGACGCGCAAGCCGCGCACGCCGCGCCGCGCCCAATCGGCGAGCACGGCTTCGTCCGAATGGTCGGCATCGACGACAATGACGCCGCGGCCGAGATTGCCCAGTGCGTCGAGGCCTTTGAGCAGTAGCGTATTGTCGCTGCCGTAGAAGCTCGGCTGCACGATGACATAGCGCTCGATATTGCGCGCCTTGCCGAGCCGGCGCAGTGTGTCGAGTGTGGCGACGCCAGCAAGATAGGCGCGCGCCTTGTGCTGCGGATACTGCGCCAGCGGACCGATGATGTGGACATGGCTGTCGCAGCGCATGGCCTATCCCTTCAGCCGTTTGGAGAGCGCCGCGCCGGCCTCGCGCGTGCCGAACTTGCCGCCGATGTCGGCGGTCGTCTCTTGCGCGGCGACGGCCTGCTCCACCGCCTGCTCGATCGCCACCGCCGCCGTCTCGAAGGCTTTCAGTTTTTTGCGGCGGCCATGCCAGGCCAGCAGAAGTGCAATCGACAGCACCAGTGAGAACGGGTTTGCGATGTTTTTGCCTGCGATATCCGGCGCGGTGCCGTGGGTTGCCTGCGCCATGGCGTGATCGGCGCCGGCGTTGAGCGAGGAGGCCAGGCCGAGACTGCCGGCGAGCTCGGCGGTCAGATCGGAGAGAATGTCGCCGAACATATTGGTGGTGACGATGACGTCGAAGCGCTGCGGGTTACGCACCGCACGCGCCATCATGGCGTCGACGATCACCTCGTCCACCGCCACGCCGTGAAAGTCTTTTGCCACGTTGCGGCATTCCTCGAGGAACAGCCCGTCGCCGAGTTTCAAGACATTGGCCTTGTGCACCAGCGTCACATGCTTGCGGCGGCGCTTGGCCAATTCGAAGCCGGCGCGGGCGATGCGCTCGCAGCAAAATCGCGTGATGCGCCGCAGCGAGATCACTATATCTTTGGTGACGAGCATCTCGCTGCCGCCGGATTCCATGTTGCGGTCGGCGTAGAAGCCTTCGGTGTTTTCTCGCATGACAATCAGATCGAAGGCACCGACGCGCTGCACCACGCCCGGATAAGTGCGCGAGGGGCGGATATTGGCGAACAGGTCGAGGCTCTTACGGAAGAACATCGACGGGTTGATGGCATTTTTGTACTCGAAGGCCGCCGTGGGGCCGAGGACAAGCCCGTCGGCCTCGCGCGCGGCCTCGGCCACCTCAGGGCGCACACTGGTGCCGTGCCGGCGCAGGCTCTCGTGGCCGACCACGTCCTCGTCGATCTGCAAACCGAGACGAAACCGCTCGGAGGCCGCGCGCAAAACCGGCAGCGCCGCAGCGGTGATTTCGGGACCGATGCCGTCGCCCGGAAGGACCAACAAACGCATGCGTCAAAACTCGGGCTGAACAACGGACGAAGCTGGTGTATCTTTGAGGAGCCGCGGGCAATAGGCAATGGCCCGCTGTAAGTTGTTGCAGGACAGCAATGGCCCCGACCGTCGCGCCGATGGAGTGGAATTTCAAGCTGCTCGCCCAGCACGATCTGGGTGGTTTCGGCGCTATGGGCGAAGGCATGTCGGTGCAGATCGCCAAAGACGGCCGCCGCATCATCTGGCTGGCGCACGAGAGCGCGCCGAAGAACTTCACCGCGGTCGACGTGTCCGACCCGCGCAATCCGAAAGTGGTGGTGCAGTCCGACCTGCCGCAGCCCTATATGCGCTCGAATTCCCTGGAATTGACCGGCGACATCATGGCGGTCGCCTACCAGACCAAGCAGGTGGGCCTCAAGCCGGCCGGCATGGAACTATTCGACGTGTCGATGCCGGAAACGCCGCGGTCGATCTCGTTTTTCGACGCCTCCGGCGAACATTCGCGCGGCGTGCATCAATTGTGGTTCTGCGACGGCGAATACGTGCACATGGCCTCCGGCGCCGCCGACTTCAAAGCCTCGAACCCGATGGACGACCAGTTCTACCGCTGCATCGACGTGCGCAATCCTTCGAAGCCGGTCGAGGTCGGGCGCTGGTGGATGCCGGGCACGCGCGCGGGCGACAACCTCGCGCCGCCGCCGCGCCATGCGCTCGACAAGGGCTATCGCGCGCACAACACCAACGTCTATCCGCAGAAGCCCGATCGGCTCTATCTCGGCTATATCGACGGCGGCATGTTCGTGCTCGACATTGCCGACAAGTCGAAGCCAGTGCCGATTTGCCACTGGACCAATTCGCCGCCTTACACCGGCTTCATGCACACCGTGATGCCGCTGCTGTCGCGCAACCTACTGGTAGTGACCGACAAGTCGACCGAGAACGCCGGCAAGGACTGGCCGAAGCTGATCTGGATTCTCGATAACCGCGACGAGGCCCATCCGATTTCAATCGCCACCTGCCCGATGCCGCCGGTCGACGAATTCTCCCATCGCGGCGGCCGTTTCGGCGCGCATAACATCCACGAAAACGTGCCGCTGCCGACAGCATGGCGATCCGAGGAGATCATCCTCGGCACCTTCTTTAACGGCGGCCTGCGCGCCTACGACATCACCAACGCCTACGCGCCGCACGAGATCGGTGTGTTCGTTCCACCGGCGCCAAAGGGCTCGCCGGCTGGCGCTGTGCAGTTGAACGACGTGTTCGTGGACGAGCGGCAAATCGTCTACACCGTCGATCGCTTCACTGGTGGTTTGTATATTCTGGAGATGGATTTTTAGGTCACACCGCAGCGAGGCGAGAGACGCCCTCGCGGGCGGCGGCGATGATGTCCGGAACCACGGCGTGGTTGCCTGGTGCCATGATGTGCACGCCGGCGAGGTGCGGAATTTCCGACAACTGCTGTACCATTTCCAGGCAAATGCGCCGGCCTTCGGCGACCTGATCGGTCGCTCGCTCGAGCCGCGCGATCACCGCGTCGGGAATGACGGCGCCGAATAATTTGTCGCGAATCCAGTGGGCCGACTTCACCGAGCGCAACGGCACGATGCCGACGATCAACGACAATTTGTCGGTGAGGCCCGCCTCGGCAAGGCGCGCCACGTAGCGGCGGACGAGGCCCGCATCCATACAGAACTGCGTCTGCACGAATTGTGCGCCGGCGGCGAGCTTGACAGCGAGCCCTTTCGGCTGCCAGCCGGGCGGCGGATCGATCGGATTGTCGGCAGCGCCGAGGAAGAAATCCGCGCGCCCGCTGACCTTGCGCCCCGATGGCAATTCGCCGGCATCGCGTAGGCGCCGCGCGGTTTCCAGGAGTTCGCGCGGATCGATGTCGAACACGGCCTTCGCGTCTGGCTGGTCGCCGGCCCTGGGGTCGTCGCCGCGGATCATCAGCAGATTGCGGATACCGGACGCGGCGGCGCCAATGAGGTCGCTCTGGAGCGCGATGCGGTTGCGGTCGCGGCAGGTGATCTGCAGGATCGGCTCTAACCCAGCCTCGACCAGCATGGCCGCCGTCGTCAGCGCGGCGAGATGGGGGCGCGCGCCGGCGCCATCGGTGATGTTGACGGCGTCGGCCAGGCCCTTGAACGGGGCGGCCTTGGCCAGCAATTCGCCGCGGTCAGCAGAAACCGGTGGCGTCACCTCGGCGGTAATGACAAAACGCCTGGCGCGCAGTTTTTCCTGCAGGTTCATGGCGGTCAACCAGCAGAATCCATTGGACCTTGCAAGCGGAACAATGGGAAATATGCCGCCAGCGGCGGCAAAGCCGCGCAGCCATACGGGCCGGACATGGCATTGCTGGCGAAATCCCTGAACGAGGCGCTTTCCGCCATCGTTGATGGCTGCCTGCTGGTGGTGCCGCGCGAGGTGTCCGGCGTGCCGATGGCGGCCACGCGCGCGCTCATTCGCCGCCATGTGAAAAAATTGCATCTCGTCGCACTACCGACCTCAAGCCTGCAGGCGGATCTTCTGATCGGCGCCGGCTGCGTCGAGACGCTGGAGACCAGCGCGGTGAGCCTCGGCGAGTTCGGCCCGGCGCCGCGTTTCACTGCGGCTGTCATTGCTGGCACGATCACGATGAAAGATGCCACCTGCCCGGCGCTGCATGCGGCCTTGCAGGCATCGGAAAGAGGCGTGCCGTTCATGCCGCTGCGCGGGCTGATCGGTTCCGATGTGCTCAAGCACCGAGCCGACTGGATCACCATCGACAACCCGCTCGGCAATGCCGATCCGATCGTGCTCTTGCCGGCGATCAAGCCGGACGTGGCGCTGCTGCATGCGCCGATGGCCGACAAGCAGGGCAATGTCTGGATCGGACGGCAACGTGAACTCGCCACCATGGCGCACGCGGCCGAGAAGACCGTCTGCACTGTGGAAAAGATCGTCGACGGCAATCTTCTCGACGACCCCGTGCTTGCCGCCGGCACGCTGCCCGGCTTCTACATCGAAGCTGTCGCGGTCGCCGAGCGCGGCGCCTGGCCACTCCCGCTGCCGGACCATTACGCCGCCGACGCCGAGCATCTGGCGCTCTACGCCAAGATGGCGGCGACGGCGGAGGGCTTTGCCGAGTATCTTGAGCGCTACGTCTATGCCAAACGCGCGGCGTGAATTTCGCGACGAGGAACTGCTCGCCGACGTGATTGCGCGATTGATCGGCGACGTGCGCCATGTCGCAGTCGGCAATGCTTCGCCGATCCCGGCGACCGCCGCCCTGCTCGCTCGCGAGCAAAACGGCAACGGACGGCCATACGTGTCGCTACTGCAAAGCCGCAAGCACAATTTCTTCACCGACGGCGCGCGTGAACTGTTCGACTGCGCCGGGCAAGGCCGTATTGATGTGTTCTTTCTTTCCGGCGGGCAGATCGACGGGCACGGCAATATCAATCTGGTGAGCACGGGCGACTACGACCATCCGCAGGTGCGCTTCCCCGGCTCATTCGGGTCGGCCTATCTTTATTATGTGGTGCCCAAGGTGATCCTGTTCCGCACCGAACATTCTCGCCGCACGCTGGTGCCCAAGGTCGATTTTATCAGCGCACCGGGCGCGAGTGAGCCGAATGTGTTCCGCAACGGCGGCCCGATCGCGCTGGTGACCAACCGCTGCCTGTTCGGTTTCGCCGACGGGCGTTTCACGTTGGCCAGCGTACATCCAGGTCATACGGTCGAGAAGGTGGTCGAGAACACCGGCTTCGACTTCGACAAGCCGGCCACGGTGCCGGAGACGCCGGCGCCCTCGCCGGAGACGCTCAAGCTCATGCGCGACGTCGTGGCGCCGCAACTGGCGGAGGTCTATCCGCAGTTCGCCGACCAGGTGTTCGGCGTCGGCCATTCCGCTTTCGCCGGCTGAAAGGCGCGGGCCTTCCGGGCCTCCTGCGCCTAAGCTAGGCTCGCGCGGCAAAACCAAACGTGAGGAAACGAGAGTGAAAACGGTGGAAGCAGCGGTGATCGGCGTCGGCTGGGTCGGCGGCACGCGGGCGGAGACGCTGTCGCGCACGGCGCTGGTGGACAAGCTTCACCTTTGCGAAATCCGCCCCGACCGCCTCGCCGAGGTGAAGAAACTGTACAAGCCGGCGACAGCGACGCTCGACTACAACGATATCATCACTAACAACAAGATCTCGGTCGTTTATATTTCTACCACGCCGGAATCGAACCACTATCCGATCTGCCGCGACTGTCTGAAGAACGGCAAGAACGTGATGCTGGAAAAGCCGATCGCGCTCGAATTGTGGGAGGCGGACGAGCTGATCCAGCTCGCCAAACGCAACGGGCTTAAATTCACCATCGGCTATTCGCAGCGCTTCAATCCGAAGATCGCCTACGCCAAAAAGAAAATCACCGACGGCACGCTGGGCAAGGTGGTCTCGGTGCTGGTCAGTCGGCATCTGTCGCGCAGCCTCGGCAAGAAGATCGCCAGCCGCGTGCGGCTTTCCCCTGTCGTCATGGAATCCACGCACGATCTCGATTTCGTCTTCTGGCTCCTGGACCCGGCCAAGCCCGTGCGCGTCTACAGCCAGGGCGCCTACGGCTACATGCAGCCGATCAACGGCTCGCATGACGTGATGTTCACCACCGTCACCATGGACAACGGCGTGGCGGTGATGATTGGCGGCGGCTGGAACCTCCCACCGAGCTATCCGAACTACTGCGCCACCTGGATCGAGATCACCGGAACCGAGGGCGCGCTCATCCTCGACGACACCCAGCGCGACAACTGGCTCAACACCGTGGCGGACGGCCAACAGTTCCCCATGTCCACCATGCCGGGCGAGCAGGTCGGCGAAGTCTTTGCCGGCGGCATGGGGCCGGAAACAATTCATTTCCTCGAAGCCTGCATCCGCGACACGCCGGTGATGGTGACGCCGGAGTCGGCGCGCCGAGTGATGGAAACCTACAGCGCCGCTGATTTGTCGGCCGACCGCAACGAGCCGGTCGATCTGCCGCTCACTAACGAAACGATTTCCGGCATCGCCGAGCTGAAAGCGCGCAACCGCGCCGGGGTTAATTCGTGAAGAAGTCCGCTAACGGAGTGGGTCTCGCCATTATCGGCGGCGGGCGCGTCGGGCTGTTCCGCGGCGAAGTGGCGGCGCGGCATCCGGCAGTCGAATGGATCGGCTTGGCCGAGAAAAGCCCCAACCGCGCCGGCGAGGTGGCGGCGAAAATCGATGCCGATTTCGTCACGCAAAGCCACGTCCAACTGCTCAAGCGCCCGGAAGTGACCGCCGCGCTTATCTGCACCGACGAGCATCTGCATGTTGCGCCGATCATAGCGGCGGTCGAGCGCGGCCTGCCCATGTTGATCGAGAAACCGCTGGCGACGAACTTGGCCGAGTCGGCGCGCGTGCTCAAAGCCATTAAGGACGCAAAACTGGATGCGGTCGTCGGCTATACGCAGCGCTTCCGCCGCCGCTGGCTTGCAGCGAAGGAAAAGTGCCGCACCGGCGCGCTCGGGGATGTGACTTTGGTGACATCCCGCGCTTTCATGAACCGGCTCGTCGCCATCGACAACTACAAGCGCACCGACGACCCGGCCTCCATCTCGCCCATGGTGATTTCCGGCACTCACGCGCTCGACATCTGCATGTGGTGCCTCGACGGCAAGACGCCGGTCGAATGCTACGCGCGCTCGATCGACAAGGTGCTGGGCCCGCTCTATCACGGCATCGATGCCACCGCCGGCATGATCATGTTCTCCGACGGCACCGTCTATCATCTCAACATTTCCTGGGCGCTGCCGGTGACCTGGCCGGGCGCGGTCTATTCGCTCGAGGTCGGCATCGTCGGCACCACCGGCGTGCTCACCATCGACGACACCCACCGCGATATCGTGCTCGCCGTGTCGAAGCCGCAAAGCGAAGGCTACAACCCGGACTCAACGCGGCTGGTCGATTTCATGGGCAGTTACCCGCCCGGCGACATGGCCCTCGGCGAGCTGCGCGGGCCGATGGCGGAGGAAACCGTGAGCTGGCTCAACCGCGTGGCACTCGGCTTGCCGACCGCGGCGGCGACGGTGGAAGAAGCGCACCGCAATCTGATGCTGACCAAGGCGCTCGATCTTTCGGCCAAGCGCAAGCAGGTGGTGAAGCTGCCGCTCGATCCCAACGAGGTGATGGCGGCGGCTTAAGCCCGCGACACCAGGAAGCGCCATTCATTACTGAAGCCATACGAACCGTCGCTCTTGCGCGCGACCTTAATCGCTTCGCCAATGCCCTTGGCTACGGCCTCCTCACCGGAATTGCGGATAGCGCGTTCGGCAAAGCCCGAGGCAAGCAGGCCGCGGATCGCCGTCGCTCGGTCGCGAAACGTCATCGTCGTCGTCACCGTCTTCGCTCCCTCGGGCTTCAGGCCCGCTTTGCCGACGAGGGCTTCAAGCGCGCCGGGCGCGGACAGGGCGAAAGGTCCGGCAGCTCCGGGCGGCGGCGGCGGTAACAGCTTGCCGAGTGCCGCGATATAGACCAAGAGCTCGCATTTCTCCGGCGCGCCCCAGACCGCGATGACCACGTGGCCGTTCGGTTTGGTAACGCGCTTGGCCTGCGTCAGCGCGCCTACCGGGTTGGCGGCGTATTGAAAGGAATTGAAGCCGGTAGTGACGTCAAAGCCGGCGTCGCCGAAGGGCAACTCCTCGATCTCGCCGACGCGAACATCGGCTCCGGGTCATCGGTTTCTGGCGATGCCGACAAGGTTCGCCCCGGCGTCGATCCCGCTCACTTTGGCGTCACGGACCTGCGCTGTTTTCAGCGCCAGCCCGGCGCCGCAGCCGACGTCGAGCAGCGACATACCCGCGCCAACGCGGGTCGCGTCAAACGCGGCGTCGTATAGACCCTGAAAACTTTTTTCTTGCAGATCGGCCCAATCACGGGCGCGGGCATCCCAAAGGTCGCCCTGTATCTGTGCGGACCCCATCGTAACAACCTCCCCAGCGCCCCCAAAACGATTGACGTCTAGATCAGCACCTCATGAAGTCGTGGCCGCCCGCCCCGATGATCGGGATATACCAGATCGGAACTTATAGCAGCGCTGCTCGCGCCAGAACGAGCGGGATTTGGCGGTCACGCCTAGTTTTCGCTGGCGAGCTACACAGGCGCATCATGCGGATGTATTTCAGCTCGTCGAACCCAGTGGCGCGTTGGCGCGCAAAGTGCAAGGCAAGCCCCTGTCGCCTGTGGTTCTTTCCGATATAAAAGGCGCTCCGACCACAAAAACTGCCGGACACCCTGCCCATGACCGCGACCAGCACCGCCCGCAGCAGCCACGAACCGCGCGTTGAGGACGACGCCCTGGTGCGCGGCGCCGGGAATTTCATGGACGACCCGCGGCTGGAGAACCTGGCGCATGCCATTTTCGTGCGCTCGCCGCACGCGCATGCGCGCGTCGTTTCGGTCAAGGCTGACGACGCGCGCAAGGCGAACGGCGTGCTGGCCGTGCTCACCGCCTCGGACATGAAGGCAGCCGGCGTGAAAACCGCCGGGCGCAGCCCGCCGATGACCGGCCGCGGCGGCAAGGAGTTGATCCAGCCGTTTCGCCCGGCGCTCGCCGAGGACCGCGTCTGCTATGTCGGCGAAGCGGTCGCCGCGGTCGTCGCGGAGTCGCGCGCACTGGCGCAGGATGCGGCCGACCTGGTTGTCGTCGAGTATGACGAATTGCCCGCCGTGGTCGATCCCCGCGCGGCGCTAAAGCAAGGCGCGCCACAGGTTCATCCCGAGGCGCCGGGAAATCTGGCGCTCGACTGGCCCGGCCCGGTGCCGAGCGCGGACAACGAGCGCGAGGTGGACAAGATCATCGCCGGCGCGGCGCATGTCGGGAAGGTGACCGTCGTGCACCAGCGCCTGATGGTCGCCTCGATGGAGACGCGCGGCGCAACTGGCGTCTACGACAGGCAAAACGACAGCTACACGCTTTATGCCTGCTCGCAGAGCGCCGGGGGCCTGCGCAACAATACCGCCAATGTAATGGGCCTGCCGCCGGCGAAGCTGCGGGTGCTCACCGCCGACGTCGGCGGCGCCTTCGGCATGAAATCGCCGGTCTATTCGGAATATCCGGTCGTACTGGTGGCGGCGAAAAAACTCGGCCGCCCGGTGCGCTGGCAATCGACGCGCTCGGAAGCCTTCATGACCGACACGCAGGGGCGCGACGCGGTGACTGAAGCCGAGCTCGCGCTCGACGACTCCGGCAAGTTTCTCGCGCTGCGCATGCGCCACATCTGCGGGGAAGGCGCCTATATCAGCCCGGCCGGAGCCAACATCAACACCATGAACGTGGCGCGTTGCCTGCCCGGCATGTACCGCATCCCCAAAATCGATTTTACCAGCCTGCTAGTCTTCACCAATACGGCGCCGATCGGTCCTTATCGCGGCGCCGGACGCCCCGAAGCCAACTACGCGCTTGAGCGCGTGGTCGAGGAAGCCGCGCGCATCACCGGCATCGACCGTGCGCGCCTGCGCAGGAAGAACATCATTCCGCCCTCGGCGATGCCGTTTAAGACCGCGGTCGGCACCACCTACGACAGCGGCGATTTTCCGGCGTTGTTCGCGCAAGCCATGGAGATGAGCGACTTCAAGACTTTCAACAAGCGTCGGCGCGAGGCGGCGCGGCGCAAGAAGCTGCGCGGCATCGGCATTTCCTGCATGCTCGAACACGCCGGCGCCTCGCCCACCGAAAGCGCTGCGATCCTGTTCCCCGGCGACGGCAAGCTCATCTTGCGCCTCAACGTGCAGTCGACCGGTCAGGGCCACGCTACCGTGTTCCCCCGCCTGCTGGCGGGAAAGCTCGGTATCGATCCGCATCTGATTGTGCACCGGAACGGCGATTCATCGTTCGATCTTCAGGGCTTTGCCTCGGTCGCCTCGCGCTCGGCGATGACTGCCGGCAACGCCATCGTGCACACCGCCGATGTCATGCTGGAGAAGGGAAAGAAAGTGGCGGCGGCGCTGCTGGAAGCGTCGGTGGCCGATATTCAATACCGCAACGGCAATTTCGAAGTGGTCGGCACCGACCGCAAAATTTCGCTGTTGGAGACGGCGCGCCGCGCCAGGGAATCCGGCGGCGAGAGCCTCGACACCAAGGACAAGGCCGACACGCCGCTCACCTTTCCCAACGGCGTGCACATCGCCGAAGTCGAGATCGACCCCGACACCGGCCATCTCGACCTCGCTATCTACACAGCGATCGACGATTGCGGCAACGTGCTCAATTCCATGATCGTGGAGGGCCAGGTGCACGGCTCGCTCGCGCAGGGGTTTGGCCAGGCGCTTCTGGAAAATGTTGTCTATGACGCAGGCGGTCAACTGGTGACCGGCTCGTTCATGGACTACGGCGTGCCGCATGCGCACGACATGCCGGTCGATTTTCGCGAGACGGTGCATCCGGTGCCGGCGAAGAGCAATCCGCTCGGCGTCAAGGGCACCGGCGAAGCCGGCACCACCGCCTCGATTGCGGCGGTGATGAACGCGGTCGCCGACGCCGTCCCGAACGGCGCCGCTGCCCACATGGATATGCCGGCGACGCCGGCAAAGATTTGGGACGCGTGCCGGAAGGGGATGGGGAAGTAGAGACTCGTGTCCCGGACGCGGTGCAGCGCCATAAGCGCGTTTACGCTCGTCTTCGACGCGCTATGGCGGTGTACCGCAGATCCGGACCTAAGCAAACTCCGAACTTGTAACGGTCCCGTGTCTGCAGCGCATCACTTCGTGCTGCGCTGCGCCCGTGACACGAGTCAGTGCCTCACCCCTGCGAGATGAACTTGGTGTTCAGATAGGCTTGCAGACCTTCGATGCCGCCCTCGGAGCCGTAGCCTGACTCCTTGACGCCGCCAAACGGCGTCTCCGGCGTCGAGACGGCGACGCTGTTGACGCCGACCATGCCCGACTGGATGGCATCGCCGATCGCAGCCGCGGTCTTGTCCGACGAGGTGAATGCGTAGGCGGCGAGGCCGAATTGCAGGGAATTCGCGCGCTCGACCACCTCGTCGAAGGTCTTAAAGCTGACGATCGGCGCCACCGGCCCAAACGGCTCCTCAGTCATGATCTTTGAATCGTCCGGCACGTCGGTGACGACCGTCGGCTGGAAGAAATAGCCCTGGTTTCCTTGACGCTCGCCGCCGGTGACCACCTTGCCGCCGCGGTCCTTGGCGTCTTTGACAAAACTATCCATGGCGTCGAGCCGGCGCGGATTAGCCAGCGGGCCCAAGGTAATGCCCTTCTCAAGCCCATCGCCCATCTTGAGACCCTTGGCATATTCGGTGAAGCGGGCGAGAAACTTGTTGTAGCCCTTTTCCTGCACATAAAAGCGGGTCGGCGAAATGCAGACCTGCCCAGCGTTGCGGTACTTGAAGGCGGCGATGGTGTCGGCAGCCTTTTCCGGATCGGCGTCGTCGAACACGACGACCGGCGAATGACCGCCGAGCTCCATGGTGGCGCGCTTCATGCCTTTGGCGGCGAGCCCGGCGAGGTGCTTGCCGACCGGAATCGAGCCGGTGAAGGAAATCTTCTTCACCGACTTTTTCGGGATCAGGTGTTCGGAGACTTCCGCCGGCACGCCGAACACCAGATTGAGCACGCCCGCCGGCAATCCGGCATCGGCGAAGCATTTGACCAGCTCGATGGCGCCGCCCGGCGTTTCTTCCGAGGCCTTGAGGATGATCGAGCAGCCGGCAGCAAGCGCGCCGGCGATCTTACGCACCGGCGTCAGCGTCGGGAAATTCCACGGCGTGAAGGCGGCGACGATGCCGACCGGCTCCTGCAGCACGAGCTGGCGCACGCCCTTGGCGCGCCCCGGCACGACACGGCCGTAGGTGCGGCGGCCTTCTTCGGCGTACCAATCGATAATATCCGCAGAGGTGAACACTTCGGCGCGCGATTCAATATAGACCTTGCCCTGCTCCTGCGTCTGCACCTTGGCGACGTGATCGTGGCGCTCGCGCAGGAGGTCCGCCGCCTTGCGCATGATCTTGGACCGGTCATAGGCGGAGGTCGCCTTCCACAGCGCAAAGCCCTTTTCGGCGGCGGCCAGCGCTGCGTCGAGATCGGCTTTGCTCGCGTGCGGCAGGTGCGCCAGCGTCTTTCCGGTCGCCGGATTGATGACATCCTCGCCCTTGCGGCCTTTACCGTCGAGCCATTGTCCGTCGATGAAAAGCGCTAGATCGGTGTACATGACAACCTCACTGTTACCCGGGGACTGAAAATTCAGCGTTGCAGTAGCACTTTTGCAGCGTCGCGGCCACCCGCCCGCCTCATAAGCCGGTGAAGACCGGCTTGCGTTTCTCCATGAAGGCCTTGCGTCCTTCAACGTAGTCTTGGCTCGCAAAGCAGGCCTGCACCATGGCATCGGCTTTCTTCAGATCGCGCTGGCTTTCATCCGTGAGCACCTGACCGACGACGTATTTCACGGCGTCGATGGTGAGCGGCGCATTGGCGGCGATGGTGTCGGCGCAATCCTTGACGTAAGTCTCCAGGTCCCCATCCGGCAGCACGCGATTGACCAGCCCCATCATCTGCGCCTCGGCGGCGGTGAACTGGCGCGCGGTGTAGAAAATTTCCTTGGCGAACGAGGGTCCGACTAGATCCACAAGTTTCTTCAAGCCGTCGTAGCGATAGCCAATGCTGAGCTTGGCCGCCGGCACGCCAAATTTCGAGCCTTCCGAACAGATGCGCATGTCGCAGCAGAGCGCGAGACCCACGCCGCCGCCGATGCAATAGCCGCGGATCATGGCGATGGTCGGTTTGGGAAAATTGTAGAAGGCGTTATTGGCGCGATCGACAGCGGCGTTGTAGCGGTCATAGCCTTCCTGGGTCGAACGCTCTTTTTCAAATTTGGAAATGTCGGCGCCGGAGATGAAGGCCTTGCCGCCGGCGCCGGTGACGACGACGACGCGGATATTCTTGTCGTTCCTGAATTCGTCGAGAATGCCCTCGGCCGCCTCCCACATGTCCAGCGAGACGGCGTTGTGCCGCTCCGGATTGTTGAAGGTCAGGTAGCCGACCTTCCCTTCCTTACGCGACAGCATCTTGTCGGTCATTGGCAAACTCCTCAAACTGCCTTGACGTCATGCAGCGCCTTGATCTCGCCGGCGCTGAAGCCGAATTCCTTGAGCACCTCGTCGGTGTGCTGCCCTTGTCCCGGCGGCGTCGCGGCAATCGTGCTCGGCGTGCGCGACAGCGACACCGGCTGGCCGACGAAAGTCTGCTTAGTGCCGTTAGGCTTGGTGCCATCTTGCGCGATGCCCAGATGCGTCACCTGCGGATCGGCAAACACCTGATCGATCGAATAGATCGGCCCGCAGGGCACGCCGATCTTGTTGAAGATGTCGATCCATTCCTGACTGGTCTTGCTCACAGTGCGCTTCTCGAGTTCGGCATTGACCGCATCGCGGTTTTTCGAGCGCAGGTCGTTGCTCTTGAAGTCGGGTCGATCGGCCAATTCCGGCGCGCCGATCGCCTCGCAGACGCGCTGCCACATCACCTGCCCGGCGGCGGCGATATTGATGTGACCGTCCCCGGTCTTGAACACGCCAGTCGGAATGCTGGTCGGATGATTATTGCCGGCTTGCTTGGCCACCTCGTGCATTTGCAGCCAGCGCGCCGCCTGGAAATCGAGCATGAAGATCTGCGCCTGCAATAGCGAGCTCGCGACCCACTGCCCTTCGCCGGAGACTTCGCGCTCGAGCAGCGCCACCAGTGTGCCGAGCGCGGCGAACAGTCCGGCCGACAAGTCGGCGACCGGAATACCGACGCGCATCGGCCCTTTGCCGGGCGTGCCGGTGATCGACATCAGCCCGCCCATGCCTTGCGCGATCTGATCGAAGCCCGGCCGTTCGCGATAGGGGCCGTCCTGGCCGAAGCCGGAAATGCTCGTATAGACGATGCGCTTGTTGATCTTGCGCAGATCCTCGTAAGCGATGCCGAGCCGGTCCTTCACGTCCGGCCGGTAGTTCTCGACCATCACATCGGCTTTCTCGACCATGCGCAGGAAAGCGGCGCGGCCCTCTTTCGATTTGAGGTCGAGCGTCATGCTGCGCTTGTTGCGGTGCAGGTTCTGGAAATCGGCATTGTCGCGCGGCCCGCCCGCCGCCTCGCCTTTTTCCAGATGCGGCGGCTGCTCGATTTTGATGACGTTCGCGCCCCAATCGGCGAACTGGCGCACGCAGGTCGGCCCGGCACGCACGCGGGTGAGGTCAAGCACGGTGAAGCGGGAAAGGGCCTTGGATGCTTGGGGAATTGGCATTGTGACGGCTCCAATTAGCGCCTTTTGCGGCCCTTAACGAGCTTTTCCGGCAAACATTCCCCGATCTATAGGGGCTTGTCCATCGCGCCAAATGAGATGCAGACGAGCACTTTATTCATCAATCGGGCCGATATTCACTTTTACCGCCTTGAAATGAACACAGCGGACGTGCATATAAGCTGCACGGATGAATGAACCCGAACTCGGGTTTACGGGCTGCGTGCACGAATCTCCATCAAACGATTTTCGCCCCGGCTCCTCCGTTTCCAAACTGATCGACAACCCTGGCCACGCGGGATGTCTTGAAACCCCGCGATCATGCCGTTTCGCATTCAGCGATCCGGCCGTGTCGCCATACAGAAAAGAGACTCTTTGATTTCATTTAACGATTTCGGCCTCGCAGAGCCGATCCTCCGCGCGCTGCGCGAGGAAAAATACGAAACCCCGACTCCCATTCAAGCCCAGACTATTCCCCTCGCCATGCAGGCGCGCGACGTCATCGGCATCGCGCAGACCGGCACCGGCAAGACCGCAGCCTTCGCGCTACCAATCATCAACCATCTCAATGTCAAGCGTCTGCGCCCGGCGCAGAAAGCCTGCCGCGTCCTGGTCTTGTCGCCGACGCGCGAACTGTCCGGGCAGATCGCCGACAGCTTCCGCGCCTATGGCCGGCATATCCGCCCGCTCGACATCGCACTCGCTATTGGCGGCGTGTCGATCGTGCCGCAGAAGCGCTCGCTGTCGCGCGGCGTCGAAGTGCTGGTGGCGACACCGGGCCGTCTTCTCGATTTGGTGAACCAGCGTGCCTTGCGCCTCGACCAGGTCGAAGTGCTGGTGCTCGATGAAGCCGATCGTATGCTTGACATGGGTTTTATCCCCGACATCCGCCGCATCGTTGCCATGCTGCCGAAAGAACGGCAGACGCTGTTCTTTTCGGCGACCATGCCGCAGGAAATCACCAAGCTCTCCGCGCAAATGCTGCATGACCCCGCGCGCGTGGCGGTCACGCCGCAGGCGACCACGGCCGAGCGAGTTGAGCAACGCGTCATCCTGACCGAGAAAGCGTCGAAGCCAGCGCTGCTCGCCGAACTACTCAAGAGCGAACCAGTCGAGCGCGTGCTGGTGTTCACCCGTACCAAGCACGGCGCCGATAAGGTCGTGCGCTCGCTGCAAAAGGCGGGGCTCGCCGCCGACGCCATTCACGGCAACAAGTCGCAAGGCCAGCGCGAGCGCGTGCTCGCCGCCTTCCGCAGCGGCCGCGTGCGAACCTTGATTGCCACCGACATTGCCGCGCGCGGCATCGACGTCGATGGCGTCAGTCACGTGGTCAACTACGACCTGCCGAACATCCCTGAATCCTACGTCCACCGCATCGGCCGCACCGCGCGTGCCGGCGCCGAGGGCGTGGCGATCTCGTTCTGCGATTACGATGAGGCGCCGTTCCTGCGTGACATCGAGCGGCTGATCCGCATGTCGATCCCCGCAACCGACCGGCGCACCGGCACCCGCCCCGCGCACCGCCCGGCGGAGCAACATGCGGCAGGGAGGCATCACGGGCGGCCAAACAACCGCGGCAATCACCAGCAGCGCGGCGCCAAGGGCGGCAATAGCCGTCACGGCCAAAACGGCCACCGGCCGCATAGCGGCTATCAAAACGGCCACCAGGGCGGCCGGCCCCAGGCGCCCCAGGCCGAGGCTGCTCAAGGGCAGCCAGCCGGCATCGAAAATGTTACATTCATGCAGCGTCCGAAGCAGCCGCAGCGCAATGCCGGCTACCGCGGGCATCGGTAAATCCGGAGAGGACTGGATGGCGAAGGAAGAATTGCTGGAGTTCGATGGGACGGTCACGGAAGTGTTGCCGGACGGCAATTTCCGCGTGAAGCTCGATAACGAGCACGAGGTGCTCGCCTATACCGCCGGCAAGATGCGCAAGTTCCGCATCCGCACCGGCGTCGGCGACCGGGTTATCGTGGAAATGTCGCCCTACGACTTGAAGCGCGGGCGCATCAGCTTCCGCCACAAGGGCGACGCACCGATGCCGGCCCCGATGCAGCGGCGGCCCAATTTCCGCCGGCGTTAATTCGCCAAATGCGACCCGGTTCACGGCATCGACCCAAGGACGTGCCATGACGGCAAAATCGCTATTGCATCTTGCGCTGGTTCTTGCCTTCGCCGGCGTCGTCGGCTCGGCCGCCGCGCAAGAGGCCGCTCCGGCGCAAGGCGGCGATGCCGGTCACAACGATGCCGGCGCCAGCAGCGAACGGCAAGAAATAGAAGGCAGCGTATTGCGCCTGCTGCCAGGCGATTCCGTCACCCAGCATTCGATCAACACCGACCGTGGCAAGCTCGCCTATACCGCGACCGCCGGCACGCTGCCATTCTACAATCTGTCCGGCAAGCGCATCGCGAGCATTTTCTACACCGCTTACGTGGCCAAGCGTGCCGGCGAGAATCGGCCGCTGACCTTTGTGTTCAACGGCGGCCCGGGCGCGGCGTCGGCGTTCCTGCATCTCGGCATTGCCGGCCCACGCCTGCTCGATCTCGGCCCCGGCGGCCGCGACGCGGCGCGCGCCGAGCTGCGCGACAATCCCGACACCTGGCTCAGATTTACCGATCTGGTTTTCGTCGATCCGATCGGCACCGGCTGGAGCCGCACGCTCAAGCCCACGGACACAAAAGATTTCTGGGGCGTGCAAATCGACGCTGAATCCACGGCCAAGATCATCGCGCTTTATGTCGACCACAACAATCGCTCCGCTTCGCCGAAATATTTGTTCGGCGAAAGCTATGGCGGTTTCCGCGCCGCCAAGGTGGCGCACGCGCTGCGACGCGAGCAGGGCGTCCAGATTTCCGGCATCATCATGTTGTCGCCGCTCCTGGAAGGGACATTGACATTCGGCGACAACAGCAGCGCTTTGCGCGCGGCGCTGCAACTGCCCTCGCTCGTCGCCGCCGAGCTTGAGCGCAAACACGCCTTCAACCGCGACGCTCTGGCGGCGGCGGAAAAATTCGCCATGACAGACTACCTGGTGACGCTGGCCGGCGCGCCGCCGAAGGGCGATGCGGCGCGCGCGTTCTATCAACGCGTGGCGGATCTGACCGGCATTGCGCCGGACGTAGTGACGCAGGCGCGCGGCTTCGTCGCCAACATCTACGTCAAGAACTTGCGCGCATCCGACAGAAAAATCGTCAGCCCCTATGACGTGACCTTTACGGTCGACGACCCCTACCCTGAAATACGTTCGGCGCGCGGCGCCGATCCGATCCTCGATGGCATTTCGCGCGCCTATGGCGGCGCCATGGCCGCCTACGCGCGCAACGAGCTCGGGTTCAAGACTGAGATTACCTATGTGCTGCTCGCCCAGGATGCGGCCCGCCAATGGGACTGGGAGGGAAGCCGCTCGCTGATCAGCGCCGAGGACGATCTGCGCCTGCTGTTTTCGTTTGATCCCTCATTCCGTTTGCTGATCGCGCACGGCTATTCCGACATGGTCACGCCCTTCGCGATGACGCGCTACATCCTCGATCACCTGCCGATGAGCGACCAGTCCGACCGCGCCCAGCTCAGGCTCTATCGCGGCGGCCACATGATCTACCTCGACGCACGGTCGCGCAAAGCCTTCAGCAGCGACGTCGCTGCCTTTTTCGCCACTGCGGACAAGGCGACGCGCTAGGCCCGCCGGCCAAGTTCCATATTTGCCTGGTTGGCGCGGCTGCACGGCCATTGCTATTGTGGTGAGTGCAACACGGCGTAAAGCGTAATGATCGGTTGGATCAAAAACCTTGGCCTCGGCCTGCTTCTGTTCCTGACACTCGGCGCAGGCGTCGCACACGCGCAGTTGCGCGGGCATGGCGGGCCGGTGCGGGCGCTGGCGATCTCGCCCGACGGCAGCCACGCCATTTCCGGCAGTTTCGACACCTCGGCAATCCGCTGGTCGCTTCAACGCAATGTCGCCGAACAGGTGATGCGCTTCCACGACGACGCGGTAAACGCGGTCGCCTGGCTTAAAGACGGCCGCATCGTTACCGCCGGCGCCGACGCACATATCGCCGTCTGGACGCAGGGCAAGCCGCAGCCGGACAAGGTGCTCGACGGCCATACTGCTCCGATCGCTGCGCTCGCGGTGTCGCCGGACGGCAAGCTGCTCGCCTCGGCGTCATGGGATCATAGCGTGCGGCTGTGGCCGCTTGCCGGCGGCGCGCCGCGCGTGTTCGAAGGCAATACCATGAACGTCAACGGCGTCGCCTTCTCGCCGGACGGCCGCGACCTGGTGAGCGCCAGCTACGACGCCACGCTGCGCATCTGGAAACTCCACGGCGGCGGCTCAATCGTGCACAATTTGCCGACGCCGCTGAACACCGTCGCGGTGGCGCCCGACGGGGAGATCGTCACCGCCGGCGCGGACGGCAAGATCTATTTCCTTTCGCCGCAGGGCGAAACGCGCGCCGATGTCGAAGCCTCGCAAACGCCAATCATCAAACTCGCGATTTCGCAAGACGGCAGGCTGGTCGCCGCCGCCGGCATCCGCGGCTCGGTGGCGGTGATCGACCGCAAGGCGAGGCTACTCGAACGCACGCTGGTTGGACCCGGCTTGCCGGTCTGGTCGGTTGCGTTCTTTCCCAACAACCGCACGCTGTTGACCGGCGGCACCGACCGCATGATCCGCCGCTGGGACGCGGTGAGCGGTGAACCGGTTGACGCGGTCGTGGTCGGCGCGCCGTCCGATCCGTTGGCGCAATACGCCGGAGATCCCGGGGCGCACGTGTTCCGCGCCTGCGTTGCCTGCCACACGCTGTCGCCGGACGAAGGCAACAAGGCGGGGCCGACGTTGCACCGGCTTTTCGGCCGGCGCATCGCCACGCTGCCCGGCTACAATTTTTCGCCGGCGCTGAAAAAACTCAACATTGTCTGGTCGCCGGAAACCGTGTCGAAACTGTTCGAGATCGGCCCGGCGCATTATACGCCCGGCACCAAGATGCCGGAGCAGACCATCGGCTCGGCCGCCGACCGCAAGAAGCTGGTGGAATTTCTCGGCAAGGTGACGGTCAAGTAGCGCCGAGCAAATCGAGCGTGGCTTGCACCGCCGCGTCGGGCGCTTCCGCCGGGACGTTGTGGCCGACGCCGGGAAATCTCCGTTCTTCGGCCGGTCCGGTGAATTTGTCCCGATATTTACTCCACATTTCCGGCGCCACGCCGTTGGCGTCGCCCTGCAGCACAACGGTCGGCACCGGGATCGGCGGCTGCGCGGCGAGCTGCTTTTCGATAGCTTGCAGCGACGGATCGCCGGGCGCATTGCCGTAACGATGACGGTAGGACTGGATCGTCACGTCGACGAAGTCGGGATTGTCCCAGGACGGCGCCGAGCGCGCGAAGGTGGCATCGTCGAAGGCCCAGTTCGGCGACCACAGGCGCCACATCAGCTTGATGAAGGCGCGGCGATTTTTCGTCAGACCGGCGCGGCCGCGCTCGGTGTGAAAATAATACTGGTACCAGTAGCGCAACTCCTGCTCCGGCGATGCCGGCACGTTGGCGTTGGGGATGTCCTGGATGTTGTAGCCGTTGCCGGTCACCAGGCAACGCGCGCGCTCCGGCCAGAGCGCGGCGACGATGCAGGCGGCGCGGCCGCCCCAGTCGTACCCGACGAGCGCCGCTTTTTTGATGTCGAGCAAATCCATGATGTCCTTGAGATCGTTGCCAAGCGCGGCCTGCTGGCCGGAGCGCGGCGTTTCGCGCTTCAGAAATATCGTCGGCCCGAAGCCGCGCAGATAAGGCACGATGCAGCGGCATCCTTTGGCGACGAGCGGCGGCACCACCGCGTCATAGACGCGCGGATCGTAGGGCCAGCCGTGCATCAGCATGACCGCCGCGCCGTCCGCCGGCCCGCTGTCCTCGTAGACGATGTCCAGTGTTGCCGTTTGAATGCGTTTGAGGCTCGCCATCGTGAAATTCTCACCTTTGTGTCAGCCGGCCGCGCCACTGGCCTCGCGGCCTTCAGCGGGCTAAATATAGGCGATTAAACAGGAAAATTGGAACGACGTGATGAAATTGCTGCGCACCATCCAGCTCGATCAGTCGGACACGTTCGTGTTCGAGAAAGCGGCCGAGCCCGGCGAAAGGGCGGTGTCCAGCGCCTTGGCCTTCTGGGGCAGCGATCCGACCAATCTGGAAGGCAAGGCGCGCCAGGCCTTCCGCGGCGGATTTCTCGGCGTTTCAACGCTCGGCTGGTCGACGCTGGTGCAGATCGTCGAAGCGAGCCAGGCCGACCGCGCCCGGCTGGTAGAGGCGCTGGCGCAGCGGCTGACCGACGATTTCGGCGCGCCCGACATGGAAGCAGCGCAGACAGCGGCAGAGGATGAAGTCGCCTTCGTCGAAAACCTGTGCAACGAGCCGCAGGCCACGCTGATTTCCGTGCGGCGCACTTATGAAAATGGCGCCGTGCACGAAACCTTCAGCACGCTCGAACCGCGCGAGGGGCCGAAGCCAGCGCGCGCCTTTTCCTTCCTCGAAGTGGAAGGCGAGGACGACGAGCAGCCTGACGACTTCGTCGACCTGATTTCCATGGCCGACCGGGAGCGTAAATGAACGACTTCTGGATCTCCTGCGGCCATCATCTGCTCGACCGCGACGACGGCGGCGGCCTCATTGTCACCGACGATTTCCTCAAGGTCTATCTGGCGCGGCCGGAGCTGATCCCGCCGCCGGAGGCCTGCGCAGTCGAGCGCACGCTCTACGCGGCGCGGCTTGCCGATCCGCGTATGCCAGTTTCAGCCTCCGATATTGCGGCAATCGCCGACGCCGACGCGCGCGAGAACTGGCAGATGCTGGTCGCCTTTCGCGATCACCTGCTGCGCCACAAGACGCTGGAAGCGGCCTATGTCGATCTGGTGCGGCGGGGCCTGGGCAATACGCCGCCGCTGTTCGTCAACCAGCTGGTGCATGTGATCCTGCGCAACGCGCTCAACGGCGTTACGGACGCGCAAGTCGTGCGCGCCGCCGAGCTATTCTTTCGTCCGCAGCGCATCACCGTGCATGAGGGCTCACTGATTGCCGCCGACGAGGAGAAAATCGGCGGTGCAAATCCGGAATCGGTGTCGCCTTTGGTGTCAATGCTGGGCATTCCGGCGGAGGCTCATATCCACGTCATCAACGAGGAGACCGCCGCGGGCTATTGGGAGCGCAGCGATCAGTTCGACATGGCGATCGACTTGACCGCGGGCCGCGCCGGGCTCGCCGCGCTCGCCGAGGCGATGCGGCGCTGGATCGGCCATGTTCTCGGCGTCGATGTGACGATCGAGCCACTCAAGGAAATGCACGAGGTCAATCTCGCCTGGTATGTCGGGCTCGACGCCAACGGCACCAGGATCGGCGACATGCTGTGGAACGGCGAGGAGGTCGACGACGCCACTATGTCGCGGGTGATTGGATTGTTCCGCCTGACCTTCCGCGATCCCTCGCTGGTGCTCGACAAGGTCAAGGGCGAGCCGGTCTATCTGCTCCTGGCAATGACGCCGGACAAGCTGATCCGCATGAAGCCGCAGAACTTGGTCAGCGGCCTGCCGATCCGCCATCTGGAGGCGATCGGTTAGGGGTCGCCCCGCTCGTGCTCAATGTCATCGTCGGACAGCACGCGCAAAGCGGCGCCTTCGACGTCGCTGTATTGACCGCTGCGCAGGGCCCAGAGGAAGGCGAACAGGCCAATGAGGCCGAGACCCAGCGCCGCCGGAACGAGATAGACCAGCACGTTCATGACCGCCCACCCCGGCTGGCGCGCAGCGCGTTGAGCGTGACCGAGACCGACGAACCGGACATGGCCAGCGCGGCGATCAGCGGCGTCACCAGGCCGGCGATGGCGACCGGCACGGCAATGGCGTTGTAGACCGCGGCAAAACAGAGGTTTTGCGTCATCAGCCGGCGCGCGCGGCGGGCAATGACAATGGCGTCGCGCACGGGGCCAAGCCGCTCGCCGAGGAATACGGCGTCGGCCTGCGCCTGCGTCAAATCGGCGGCGGCAATCGGCGATAGCGAGACGTGCGCGGCGGCGAGCGCCGGCGCGTCGTTCAAGCCGTCGCCCACCATCAAGATGCGGCCGCCGTCCGCCTTAAGCCCATCGATAAAGGCGATCTTTTCCGCCGGCTTCAATTCGCCCGTCCAATTGGCGACGCCGAGCGCCTGCGCGACGGGTCGCACCGCGCCGTTGCGGTCGCCGGAGAGAATGTGCACGTCGAGTCCGAGACGGACGAGCGCTTGCACAGTCGCCGCCGCATCAGGCCGCAATTTCTGGCTAATGGCGACGACCGCGGACTGGCCGGCATAGGCGAAGTGGACGCTCGACATGCCCGGCGCCGGCGCCGGCGTGTCGGCCAGTCCGCAAAATTCGGCGCTGCCGAGCCGCGCCTCAGCGCCGCCGATGGTCGCGCGCACGCCCTGCCCCGGTTCTTCCATCGCGCCGTCGAACTGCGCGCGGATAATGGCTTCGCGCCCAAGCGCAACAGCTAGCGGATGCCGGCTCGACAACGCGAGGCGCGCGGCCTTTTGCAGCAGATCGTGGTCGATATCGGCGGCGTTGACGACGCGCGGCTCCGGCAGCGTGAGCGTGCCGGTCTTGTCGAAGATGACGGTGTCGGCTTCGGCCAGCCGCTCAACGGCGTCGCCGGAATTGAGAATGATCCCGGCGCGGAACATCGCGCCCGAGGCCACCACCTGCACAGCAGGAATTGCCAGCGCCAGCGCGCAGGGACAAGTGATGATTAGCACGGTGATCGCCGCGACCACTGCGTCGTGGATGCTCGCCCCGGCAATGAGCCAGCCGGCGAACGTCAGCGCCGCGGTGGCATGCACCATCGGTGCATAGATGCGCGAAGCGCGGTCGGCAAGCCGCATGGCGCGTGACTTCGCGCTCGCAGCTTTATCCAGCAGCTTTTCGATCTCGTCGATCAGCGCAGCGCCGCCTGCGGTGGTCACTTTAAGCGTCAATGTGCCGGCATAATTGATGCTGCCGGCATAGACGGCCGCGCTGGCCGCAACGCCGCGACGCACCGTCTCGCCGGTAATGATGCTCTCGTCGATTTCCGAATGACCGGACAGCACCACGCCGTCGGCGGGAGCCCGCTCGCCCGGACGCAGCAATACCCGGTCGCCCGTCTTGAGCGCGGCAACCGGCACGCTGACCAGTTCGTCGCCGGCAAAGCGGTGCGCGGTTTCACCTTTCAATGCCGCAAGATTGCCGGCGACCGCCCGCGTCTTGCGGCGCATGGCGTGTTCCAGCGCGCGCCCGACCAGCAGGAAGAACAGCAGCATGATGGCGGAGTTGTAATAGGTTTCGCGCGCGTGATTGGCCGTCTCGATCAGCGACAGGCCAAGCGCGAGAATGACGCCGAACGAGATCGGCACATTCATGTTGAGCGAACGTGCCCGCAGCGCCCGCCATGCGCTGCCAAAAAACGGCCGCCCTGCGTAGGCCGCCGCCGGCAGCGCGATCAGCGCCGAGGCCCAATGGAAGAAATCGCGCGTCTCCGGAGTGATGTCGGTGACATTGCCGGACCACACCGCGACGGACAGCAGCATGATGTTCATGGCGGCAAAGCCCGCCACCGCGAGACAGCGCGTGAGCCGGCGCGCTTCGACCGCTTCGTCCTGCTCAGCGCGCAGCGGTACGAAGGGATAGCCGTGATAGCCGATGGTTTCCAGCGTCGAGAGGATCTGCGCCGGCTCAATCAGTCTGTCGTCCCAGGAGACGTGCAGCCTGCGATTGGTAAAATTGAGCCGCGCCTCGGTCACGCCGGGCAGTCTTTTGACTGCGCTTTCGATCCTGGCGATGCAGGCGCCGCAGGTTACCCCCTCGACCGCCAGATCCATGCCGAGCCTGCCGTCGGCGACCGGCTTAGCGTAATGCGAGAGGTCGAGCGCAACCGCCATTGGCTTATTTGAGTGTCACGCGGCTGCGCGAGCGGAATAGCCGCGTGTCGCCGCGATAAAGATCGACGATCAATTCCCATTGCCCCGGCGGCGCGATCGCCTTGCCGTGGAAGCGGCCGGTGCCAGCTAACTCGATCGCAATGACATGATCGAGACGCTCGTTGGCGGGATGGGCAAGTCGCGCATCGGCGGTCAGCCCCGTCAGCGGCGCACCACTGGCGTCGCGCGCCTCGACATCGAGCACCGCTTGATTGGCGCTGTCGCGGGTAAGCTTGCCGCTCACCTGCCAGCGCAACGCATCCTGGCGCTGTGCGGTGACGACATCGTGCTCGAATTGCAGCCCGGCCTTGTAGGAGCTTGTGGTCTCGACGCCGCCGAAGGTCGAAATCGCGGCGTCAACCAGCACGGCATTGACCGCAAAGACGACGCCGAAGAACACGACCAGCCACAGCAGCACCATGCGGCCGGTCATTTCGCGCGCCTTCGGTCGAGAATCGCTCATCACCATGCTCCCTTCAGGGGCCGAAGAAATGGTCGCGCATTTCGGCGACATCGCCGGACACGAGGTCGACCAGCCTGAACAGGACGGAGGTCGACGGCGGCGGCGGCGTGGCGCTGTCATCGGTCACCAGCACGCGCACCTCGCGCGTCTGGTCGGGGCCAACCGATACGAGCTGGCGACCGTCGGTGCGTGGGGCAAGGGCGACGAATTCTACGTGCGAAGACGGCAGGCCCACGACGCCGACCATGAACTCACGCGACCTGAGCTGCTTGTTGACGATGCGGATGGTGTAGCCGTTGCGCAAGCTCCCGTCCGACAGGCGCACATACATCGGATTGCGGTCGTGGATGACGGCGATGCCTTCGCTGTCGCGCGTCGCCAGTGTATAGATCATGATGCCGCCGGCAATGGCGATGATGGCGGCATAGAGTATCGTGCGCATGCGTACAATCTTGAAGAAGGCGGGTTTGCCCTCCATGCGCTGCTTGATGTTGATGTCGGTGTCGTAGGCGATCAATCCGGTGGCGCGGCCGAGCTTCGCCATGATGACGTCGCAGGCGTCGATGCATAACCCGCACTGGATGCAGCCGAGATCGGCGCCGCCGCGGATATCGACGCCGGTTGGACAGACATGCACGCATTGCAGGCAATCGACGCAGTCGCCGGCCGGCGCTCCGTGGACGCGCAATTGCTCGGCTTTCTTCGCCGAGCAGCGCGGCTCGCCGCGATCATAGCGATAGGTGACGTTGAGCGCGTATTCGTCGGTCAGCGCCGCCTGGATGCGCGGCCACGGGCACATATAGAGGCAGACCTGCTCGCGCATGTGGCCGGCGAGCGAGTAGGTGGTGACCGTGAGAATGCCGATGAATGCATAGGCCAGGAATGGCGCCTGCCCGGTGGCGAGGTCGTGCACCAGCGTCGGCGCGTCGGCAAAATAGAGCACCCAGGCGCCGCCGGTCCACCAGGCGACCAGCAACCAGACAAAATGCTTGGCGCCCTTGCGCGCCCAGGTCTCGAGTGTCCATCTGCGGGCGTCGCGCTGCATGTGCTCGCGGCGATCGCCTTCGAAAAACCTCTCGATGGCGAAGAACAGGTCGGTCCACACCGTCTGCGGACAGAGATAGCCGCACCAGATGCGGCCGGCGATCGCGTTCATCAGAAACAGGCCAAGCGCCGCGAGAATCAACAGCCCGGTGAGGTAGTAGATTTCCTGCGGCCATATCTCGATGAAAAAGAAGTAGAAGCGCCGGCTGGGGAAATCGATCAGCACCGCCTGGCTCGGCGCGTTGATGCCGCGGTCCCAGCGGATGAAGGGCGTGATGTAATAGATGCCGAGCGTGACAAGCAGCACCGCCCATTTGATGCGGCGAAAGGTGCCGTGCACGCTTTGCGGATAAATCTTGCGGCGCGGCGCATAGAGCGGAATGTCGTCGTCCGGCGGCGTTCCGTCGACCTCAGCCGCAGCGACCAGTCGCGTTAAATCCGGCGCCCCGGGCGCCCGATCAAACGCGATGGCGGGAACGGCCGGTCCACTCATTTTTCTCCACCGCCGAAGCTGTAGACGTAAACGGCGAGCGCCTTGATGGTCGACTCGGGCAGCCGCCCCTGCCATGTCGGCATCACGCCGCCGTGACCGTTCTCAATCCCCTGCACGATTGTTTCCTTGTCCGAGCCATAGAGCCAGATCTTGTCAGTCAGGTTGGCCGAGCCCAATTCGTGATTACCCTTGCCTTCGAGCCCGTGACAGACCGCACAATTATCTGCGAACACTTTCTTGCCGAGCGCGAGATCGGCGCCCTTGTCGGTCGCGAGCCCGGACAGTGAGCGAACGAAGTCGGCCACCGCCGAAATCTCGTTCGCTTTGAGGACGCCGACAAAAGGCGGCATGTTGCCCTGGTGACCATTGTCGTCGCCGGAGCGGGCGCCGTGGCGGATGGTATTCTCGATGTCGGTGAGCTTGCCGCCCCACAGCCAGTCGTCGTCGTTGAGGTTGGGATAGCCTTTGCCGCCGCCGCCGCCGGCGCCGTGACAGGGCGCGCAATTGTCGGCGAAGGCGGTGCGGCCGAGCGCCCGGGCGAAATCGGAAAGTTGCGGATCGGCGGCGATTTGGGTGACCGACGCACCGGCGAGTTTGTCCATCATCGGCCCGCGCAGTAGCTTGAGCTCGTTGAGATCTGTGACGACGGCGCTGCGCGCGTGCCAGCCGAAGGCACCTTGCGTTGAATTCGTCAGCAGTGGCCAGGCCGGATAGACCACCCAATAACCGACCGACCAGACGATGGTGATATAGAACAGCCACAGCCACCAGCGCGGCAGCGGAGTGTTGAGTTCATGGATCCCGTCCCACTCGTGACCTGTGGTGGCTGTGCCGGTGAGCGCGTCGATTTCTTTGTGGTCTTGTTCTTTAAGATCCTGGGCCACGCTCAGTCCTCCCGTAGCGGAATGTGCGCGTCGTCATCGAATTGCTTCTGGCGCGAGGGCCACAGCGCGTAGGCGAGCACCACCAAGAAGATCGCGGCGAAATAGATGAGGCCCCAGGTCTGGGCGAATTCGGACACGGCTTTGTAGGTTGGGTCCATCGCGGTCACCGGATGTCGGCTTTGTCGTCGTAGAGCTTGAAGTCCACCTGCGTGCCGAGCATCTGCAGATAGGCGATCAGCGCGTCGGCCTCGGTGACGCGGCCGGCAACGCCGCCGAAATCGCGCATATTCACCTTCGGATAGCGCTTGGCGAGATCTGCGGCATCGGGGCTGTCGTTTGTGTCCTGCGTTACGACGTCCTGCTGCGCATGCGCGATCATGTCAGGCGTATAGGGCACGCCGAGCAGTGCTTGCACCGACAAATCCCGGTCGATGTGGGAATAGTCGAGTTCGGTGCGCGCCAGCCACGAGTAGTCCGGCATGACCGAGCCGGGCACCACCGAGCGCGGATCGCGCAAATGATCGCGGTGCCAGTCGTCGGAATACTTGCCGCCGACGCGAGCAAGGTCGGGTCCGGTACGCTTCGAACCCCATTGGAACGGGCGGTCGTACATGCTCTCGGCGGCAAGCGAATAATGGCCGTAACGCTCGACCTCGTCGCGCAAGGGCCGGATCATCTGCGAGTGGCAGAGATAGCAGCCCTCGCGCACATAGATGTTGCGGCCGGCGAGTTCGAGCGGCGTATAGGGGCGCACGCCGTCGACCTTTTCGATCGTGTTCTTCAGATAAAACAGCGGCACGATTTCGACCAGGCCGCCGATGGCGATGGCGACTAGAATGCCGATCACCAGAACGATCGAGTTCTTCTCGAAGATCGCGTGTTTCTGCCAGAGTGACATGAGGCACTCCCTATTCCGCCGGCGCCAAAGCGAGGTCAGCCGATTCAACCGGCTCCGCCGAGTTCACGGTTTTCCAGAGGTTCCACACCATGATCAGCGCGCCGCAGAGGAAGAGGAAGCCGCCAAGCGCGCGGATGACATAGAAGGGATGCATCGCCTCGACCGTCTCGACGAAGGAATATTCGAGGAAGCCGAGATTGGTGTAGGCGCGCCACATCAGGCCTTGCAGGATGCCCGACACCCACATCGAGGTGATGTAGAGCACGATGCCGATGGTCGAGATCCAGAAGTGCCAGTTGACCAGCTTGAGCGAGTAGAGTTTGCGATTCCACAGCCACGGCACCAGGCAATAGATGGCGCCGAAGGAAATATAGGCGACCCAGCCGAGCGCGCCGGAATGCACGTGGCCGATGGTCCAGTCGGTGTAATGGCTGAGAGAATTGACGATCTTCACCGACATCATCGGACCTTCAAACGTCGACATGCCGTAGAAGGCGACCGACACCACCATCATGCGCAGCACCGGATCGGTGCGCAGTTTGTCCCAGGCGCCCGACAGGGTCATGATTCCATTGATCATGCCGCCCCATGACGGCATCCACAGCATGATGGAGAAGGTCATGCCGAGCGTCTGCGCCCAATCCGGTAACGCCGTGTAGTGCAGATGATGCGGGCCGGCCCAGATGTAGAGGAAGATCAGCGCCCAGAAGTGGATGATCGACAGTCGGTAGGAATAGATCGGCCGGTTCGCCCGCTTGGGGATGAAATAATACATGATGGCGAGGAAGCCGGCGGTGAGGAAGAAGCCGACAGCGTTGTGGCCGTACCACCACTGCACCATGGCGTCCTGCACGCCCGACCAGACGATGTAGGATTTCGACGAGAACATCGACACCGGCACCGCCGGGTTGTTGCCGAGATGCAGCACGGCGATCGTCAGAATGAAGGCAAGGTAGAACCAGTTGGCAACGTAGATGTGCGGCTCAGTGCGCCGCATGATGGTACCGAGATAGATGAGGAAGTATGTGACCCAGACAACGGTCAGCCAGAGATCGGCGTACCATTCGGGCTCAGCATATTCCTTTGATTGCGTGATGCCGAGCAGATAGCCGGTGCCCGCAATGAGGATGAAAAAATTGTAGCCGAGCACAACAAACCACGGCGCCAGATCGCCGGCGAGCCGCGCGCGGCAGGTGCGCTGCACGACATAGAACGAGGTGGCGATCAGCACGTTGCCGCCGAAGGCGAAGATCACCGCCGAGGTGTGCAGCGGCCGCAGCCGGCCGAAGGTGATCCAGGGCAGATCAAGATTGAGAAATGGAAACGCCAATTCGCAGGCGATATAGAGCCCGACGGTGAAGCCGGCGATGCCCCAGAAGACCGCAGCGACGGTGGCGAATTTCACCGGGCCCATGTTGTAGTTGGGCTTGCCGTCGATCGTCAGCGGCGCGGGCTCGGCCGGGCGCTCGTAATAGCGGTTGATGATGGCGAAGACCGCGGCGACACTGGCCGCGGTGAACAGATAGGCGTGGAATGCGAATTCCGGCGTATAGGCGTTGGCTGCCACCAGCAGCGAGACCAGCGCCAAAGCCGTCATGGTCAGCGCCAAGCCTCCTTCACCGAGAGTCATGGATTTCCGAGGAACGACGATGTTCACCATTCTATAATCCCGATGATTGGCTGCGCTGAAAACGCAGTAGCCTCAGTGTCAATCTCGTCTCGGGCCACGGCTTCGTCCTTGATGCACGTCAAATAAGTGAGGGTTTGCAGGCCCACGGCGATAATTCAGCCGTCAGCTTGCAAGCTCCTCGCCGGGCGGATTTATCGCGACGCCGGACATGGGCTCGATCAAGGCAAGGTGGTCTTTGACCGCCTTTACACCGGCAATATTCTCGGCCGCGACTTTGAGCGCCTCGCGCTGCCGCTCGTCGGTAATCACGCCCCATAGCTCGACCACGCCGCCGTGCACGACCACGTTGGTTGTCGCTGCCGGTGCCCATTGCTCTTTTTTCATCTCGTCGAGCAATTGCGTGCGGATGGATGCGTCGTCCTTGGCGACGGGCGGCGCCGTGTGCACCAGGCTAACCATGCCGTGCATAATGTTGGAGCGGGTGACGATCCCGACGACATGCCCGCCACATAAGACCGGAACGCGTTTGATGCGCCGCCGCTCCATGACTTCGACAATTTCTTCAAGCGGCGTGTACTCTTCGACTGTCTGCACGTCGGTGGTCATCACTTCGGAAACCTTGCTGCCGTGCGAGTGGCTGTAATCGGAGGCAATACGCCCCGGACCCATCAAAAATTCGAGCCAGCGCGAACGCCGGCGCGCGGTGTTGGTCTCGCGACGGCGGAGAAAGTCGCCTTCCGATATAACGCCGACCAGATTACCGCCTTTGTCGATCACCGGCAGGCCGCTAATGTGGTGCTGGAGCATGATCCGCGCAGCCTGCAATACCGTCGCACCGGGATCGATCGAGATCACGTTACGGGTCATCACGTCTTCGGCTTTCATTGCCCCCTCCATTAATTTAATAATGAGAGCACGCGGGCTCCCGGATGGCGTTGACGCAGGTCAATCGACTTTCAGGCCTGTTACTGACAACAAAGGAAAGTTTGCCCCGGCATGACCGGGGCAAAGTCGCCAAACAAGATCGGGGACGATAGTGTTTGGCGTTGGTCTTAGTACCCGCCGCTAGGCATTCATGCGGCTGAGCGCGCCGCGGTTGCGCAGCACAATGCGTCGTGCGCTCGGCACCGCGATGGCGGCCGAATTCTCGAGCTGTGTCAGCGTGCGGGAAACCGTCTCGATGGTCAGGCCGAGATAGTCGGCGATGTCCTGGCGCGACATCGGCAGATCGAACTCGTTGGCGACGTGGGCACGAGCGGACATTTCCAGCAGGAACCCGGCCACCCGCTCCTGCGCGGTCTTGATTAGCAGCATGATATGATCCTGCACCCGCTGCAGTTCGTCGGCGGTCGTCGTCCACAGCTCGCGGGCGACGTCGTTGTCGCGCTGGGCCATCGCCATCACGCTGCTGCGCTTGATCACCAGCACTTTTGAAGTCGACGATTGCCTCGGCGGAAAACGTGTGTTCGTCACCGACTTCGAGGCCGAAAATGTCGCCGGGCAGGTAGAAGGCGCCGATCTGGCGGCGGCCATCGTTGAGCACTTTGTAGGTTCGCACTGTGCCGCTGATGACTTTGTAGAGATACTCGGCCGGCTCGTTCTGGCCGTAGATTTCGGTGTTGCGGGCGAACGGCATCGGCGCGCCCATCATTTCGATTGAATTGCCGGTAACGCGGGAACCCACTTGCGCGGCCGGCCATGCGGCGCGAACCGTCTGCTGCGGCGACTGGCGGTTGATCCTGGTTTGCGCGAGCATGGCGTCCCTCCATCAATTCATCGGATGCTCATCGATAGCTCTGGAGCCGAGAGCCGGAAATTCAGATAATCTCCATAAGGGCTGCACCGGAGGCGTTGAGAGACGCGCCGCGGCGGCGGGCGGGGTTGCTCAGGCCGGGCGGATATGCTGGAAGCTATTGAAAACACAACCGTTTCTGGGAGACAGGAGCGCGGCGCGATCCTCCGCTACGGCGTGGCGCCGACAGCTGTCCTGCTGTCATTGGCGGCGCGGGCCTTGCTGCAGCCTTATCTGCACGACGAGATTGCTTTTCTTTATTTCGTGCCGGCCGTTTTGCTTTCAGCCGGCACCGGCGGTCTGGGACCGGGGCTGCTGGCGACGGCGCTGAGCGCCGTCAGCGCGCTGTTCATTCTCAATCACGCCGCCGCGACGTCGAATTCAGCCGTCGTCAGCGGGATCGCCTTTGTGATCATCGGCGGTGGCGTGTCCTGGGGCGGCGAGCTGCTGCACCGCAGCCGGCGACGCGCAACCTTGATGACGCGCGACGCGCGCGCGCGTGAAGCGCACCTGCAGTCGATTCTCGACACCGTGCCGGAGGCGATGATCGTCATCGACGAGCGTGGCATCATGCAATCGTTCAGCTCCGCGGCTGAAAGGCTCTTCGGCCTTCAAGCCGCCGAGGCGGTCGGGCGCAATGTCAGGATCCTGATGCCAGAGCCTTATCGCGGAGAACACGACAGTTACCTTGCCCGCTATCTAAACACCGGCGAGCGCCGCATTATCGGCGTCGGCCGGGTCGTCGTCGGCCAGCGCAACGACGGATCGACCTTCCCTATGGAACTCGCCGTCGGCGAAATGAAATCCGGCGACCGTCGCTTTTTCACCGGCTTCATTCGCGACTTGACCGAGCGGCAGATGACGGAAGCCCGGCTGCAGGAACTGCAGTCCGAGCTCGTTCATATCTCGCGGCTGACGGCCATGGGCGAAATGGCCTCGACGCTGGCGCACGAACTCAACCAGCCGCTGTCGGCGATCTCCAACTACCTCAAGGGATCGATGCGAATGCTGGATGGCACCAGTGACGAACGATCGACGACTATGCGCGAGGCCCTGGGCAAAGCCGCCGACCAGGCAATGCGCGCGGGACAAATCATCCGGCGCCTGCGCGATTTTGTCGCACGCGGCGAAAGCGAACGGCGCGCGGAAAGCGTGACCAAACTTATCGAGGAAGCGAGCGCCCTGTCGCTGGTCGGTGTGAAGGATCGCGGCATACGCGTGCACTACAAGTTCGATCCGTCGGTCGACCTCGTGCTTGCCGACCGCGTGCAAGTTCAGCAGGTGCTGCTCAACCTGATCCGCAATGCGATGGACGCCATGGAAACTTCGCCGACGCGCGACCTTACCATTGCCGTTGAGCCAGTCGATGCGAGCAGCGTCAAAATCAGCGTGACCGACAGCGGATCTGGCATCGCCCCGGAAATCGCCGATCAATTGTTCCAGCCTTTCGTTACGACCAAGCGGCAAGGCATGGGTGTCGGGCTATCGATATCACTGGCTATCGTCGAGGCACATGGCGGGCGGATCTGGGTGGAAGCAAATCCTGCCGGCGGGACGATTTTCAATTTTACGCTTGCCGCCGTTAATGAAGGGGGGACCGACGATGCCGCATGAGCCGATCATCTACGTGATCGATGATGATGACGCCGTTCGGCAATCGCTTGAGTTCCTGCTCAAAACGACCGGCAACTCGGTGCGCAGCTTCGAGTCGGCCAAGGCGTTCCTGGACGTCCTGCCGCAGATAAGGTCCGGCTGCATTATCACCGACGTGCGCATGCCGGACGTCACCGGCATTGACCTGCTGCGCCGGGTCAAGGAACTCAAACTCGATATCCCGGTGATCGTGATTACCGGTCACGGCGACATTTCGCTCGCGGTGGAAGCGATGAAGATCGGCGCCGCCGATTTTCTGGAGAAACCCTTCGATGACGATCTGTTGTTGGCCGCGATCCGCTCGGCGCTGAAGCCTACCGATGGCGCCGACAAGCACAGGGCCGAACGTGCTGAAATTCATGACAAACTGGCCGTGCTTTCGAACCGGGAACGGCAGGTGCTTGAAGGCCTGGTCGCCGGCAAGGCTAACAAGACCATCGCCTTCGACCTCGGCATAAGCCCGCGAACGGTCGAGATTTATCGCGCCAACGTAATGACCAAGATGGCGGCCAATAGCCTGTCCGACCTGGTGCGGATGGCGATCATGTCCGGCATCCTGGAAGGATAGCAACGCGACATCACTGCATCCCTGCCATAATCGCCTGCCAGCTCACGAGGGTTCGATCCATGATCATCGATTGTCACGGCCATTACACGACGGTGCCCCAGCAGCTTGCAACCTTCCGCGACCAGCAGATTGCGGGGTTGAAAGACAAATCGCTACGGCCGAAGTCCATCGACTTGGGCATCACCGACGATGAAATCCGCGCCAGCCTCGAAGGCGCGCAGCTCAAATTGCAGCGCGAGCGCGGCACCGATTTGACGATCTTTTCGCCGCGCGCGGCCGGCATGGCTCACCACATCGGCGACGAAGAAATCGGCTCGCAGTGGGCGCGCGTGTGCAACGACCTTATTGCGCGAGTTTGCGGGCTTTATCCGCAGAATTTCGTCGGCGTCTGCCAGTTGCCGCAGGTGCCGGGCGTGCCGCCGAAAAATTGCGTTGTCGAGCTGGAGCGCTGCGTCACGGAACTCGGCTTCATCGGCTGCAATCTCAATCCCGATCCGTCCGGCGGCTATTGGAAGGACCCGCCGCTCACGGACAAATACTGGTACCCGATCTACGAGAAGATGGTCGATCTCGACGTGCCGGCAATGGTGCATGTCTCGTCCTCGTGCAATCCGGCGGTCCACTTCACCGGCGCGCATTACATCAACGGCGACACCACCGCCTTCATGCAATTCATCGCCGCCGATCTGTTCAAGGACTTCCCGATGCTGAAATTCATCATCCCGCACGGCGGCGGCGCGGTGCCTTATCACTGGGGCCGCTATCGTGGCCTGGCGCAGGACATGAAGCGGCCGCCGCTCGCCGAGCACCTGATGAAGAACGTGTTCTTCGACACCTGCGTCTACCACTATCCGGGCATCGAACTGCTCACCAAGGTCATCTCTGTCGACAACATCCTGTTTGCTTCGGAAATGGTCGGCGCCGTCAAGGGCATCGATCCGGAGACCGGACAATATTTCGACGATACCAAGCGCTATATCGACCAACTCGCGGCGCTCAGCGCCGAGAACCGCAAGAAGATTTTCGAAGACAATGCGCGCAAGGTCTATGGCCGCCTCAACGCCGTGCTCAAGCAACGCGGCCTCGACTAGACATCACGGGGAAAACCATGGCTGAACTCCCGCGCCTCAACGGCATAATTCGCGCGCTCGAACAGGGGCGGCCGGCTTTCACGTGCTTTTCGCCGCCGGACGCTGAGTCCGCGATCGCGCTCGCGACCAGCAAATACGACGGCGTCGCGTTCGAGATGGAGCACAACGCCTATGACATCCGCGCGTTGCGCGACTCACTGCAATATTTGCTCAACCGCGGGCAGATTGCCAAGTCCGGCTCTGTCGCGCCGGCGGTGACGCCGATCGTGCGCATTCCGCCGAACGGCATGGAGAAGGCGCAGTGGCACGCCAAGCAGGCCTTCGATCTCGGCGCCTACGGCATCATCTGGCCGCACATTTCGGGCGTCGATGAGGCCTATAACGCCGTCTCCGCCTGCCGCTTCCCGCGGCTGAAGAGCGCGCCGCGATACGAACCGGCCGGCGTGCGCGGCGACGGGCCGACGCAGGCGATCCGCTATTGGGGCGTGACGCAGCAGGAATACTACTCGCGCGCCGACGTCTGGCCCTATGATCCGCAAGGCGAAATCTTCGTCATCCTGATGATGGAGGACACCAAGGGCATCGAGGCATTGCCCGACATCCTGAAGAAAGTGCCGGGCATTGGCGCCATCCTCATCGGCGAAGGCGACCTCTCTCAGGAGCTCGGCGTCCCGCGCCAATACGAACATCCGGAACTACTCAAGTGGATGGGGCGCGTCGTCGATACCTGCAAGGCGCACAACGTCGTCGTCGGCCATCCGCATGTCGAGGCCAACAACTGCGGGCGCATCATCAAGGAGGGCTATCGCTTCCTGATGTGTGCGCCGGTGCGCTCCTACGACCATCTCGACAAGGCGCGCGCGGCGGCGGGGGTGAAATGATCGGCTGGCGGTGGGTGCAGTCCCTACCGAACCTGTCTCCAATCTCAAATTCCCTGCTAACAGTGAAAAGAACAGGGAATTTTGCATAATTGGGGCTTTACGAGCGTCAGACGCTATAAATAATGGCGGCGTGTCAGGGCTTTTGATGCGAATTCCCTACTCACTGGAACAGGGAATTATTTTCGCGAAACAGGGAGCTCTGGACTGCACCCCCGGGGTGAACAGGGAATTTTATTAGCGCTCTTTTTTCGGGCCGCTCTCTCACAACACTTGGTCCAAAAAAGCCAGGTCGTTCATCCGGTTGCGGTCACGCCGTCACATAAGACCGAATTCTCCACCAGCGGCGCTCAACCAGTGAACAAAGTCATGGATTGTGGCGCGTGGAACTCTTAGATCAAAAATCGGACTTTCGTCGACTTGCCAGAGTTGGATGACAATATGCGCGAGAGGAGTGATCGCCGTATCGTCGGGTTTGAACACTCGGGGATGGAGATCGATAGATAAGCCCTTAGCGAGCAAAGCCGAGGCCATCGCTCCTTTAATCCGCAGCATGACGTGGGCATCGGAGAGATCGACCACCGACGCCGCATTTCCAAGCACAGCCTTGAGGTCCGGTTCTAGAATTCGGCCAGTCACCGGCAATCGCCAGCCAACTCTCAGGACCGGCCCAAGACAGTGACAATCTGCTGCCCTGCTCGATCTTCGCAGTTGTGGGAGCAGCAACGCCATATGACGTTCGCAGTTTGTCGATGCACGCGTCACGCATCGCTCGGCGCGTCGTGATGAGGGCGAGCGAGAGCCCAGCCAGCTCCGTTACCGTGAGGCTGGCTCTGCCGTCACGGCTTCCGCGCGGCAACAAGTCGTCGCGCAACGGCGATCGGGGGCGAAGCTGCAGCTCAGGCACGCAATCTCTCCCCCGCCGGATCGTAAAACACCAGATTGCAGACCTCGACCGGGACGTCACGGCCGCGCACCGGATCGTGCGCGATGACCGAGGTGCCGATGCGGGCGACGCCCCCGGCCAACAGGCCAAGGCCGAGCGAATACCCGAGACTCGACCACGCCGCCACCGAGGTCATATGGCCAAGATCATTTGCCGTGACGGGCGCCGCGCCCGGAGCGATGAAGTGAGCGCCGGCGGACAGCCATTGGCTGCGGTCAATCGGCTTGAACCCCACCAATGCCGGCCGGTTCGGCTCCAGAAACGCCGACCGTTGCGCCAGCATACGACCGATATAGTCCTTCTTGGTCGACAGCATTTTGGCGAAAGACAAATCGCGCGCCGTGGTCTGGCCGTTGAGCTCGCCGCCGGCGGCGTGACCCTTTTCTATCCGCATGATCGACAGAGCCTCGGTACCGTAGGGCGCGATGCCGAATTCGGCGCCGGCAATCATCAGCGCCCGCATCAGCGCGTCGCCATAGCGTGCAGGCACCGCAATTTCGTAGGCCAATTCACCGGAGAACGAGATGCGGAACAATCGCCCCTTTACGCCGCCGCACACCATGACCGCCGCGGCCGCCATGTAAGGAAACGCCGTATTGGATATGTCGCATGCGGGATCGACCAGCTTGCGCATGACGTCTCTCGAGCGCGGCCCCGCCACCGAAACCTGCGCCCACTGCTCGGTGACCGAAACGAACTGCACGTCCAAATCGCGCCACAGCACCTGCGCGCAAAAGTCCATGTGCTGCATCACCCGCACGGCATTGGCCGTCGTGGTGGTGATGAGCCAGCGGTCATTCGTCAGCCGCGCCACCGTGCCGTCGTCCATCACCAGGCCGTCTTCGCGCAGCATCAGGCCATAACGCACCTTGCCGACCGCTAGGGTCGACATCGTGTTGCAGTACAGCCGGTCAAGGAAAATTCCGCCGTCCGACCCCTGCAGATCGATCTTGCCCAGCGTCGATACGTCGCAGAAGCCGACACGCTCGCGCACCGCCTTGACCTCGCGGATCGTGGCGGCGAGCCAGTCGTCGCCTTGCTTGGGAA